>NZ_JADNRN010000002.1 GCF_015595035.1 Marinibium conchae
TTTGCCTGACGGCAATAGCGATACGGTACCACCTGACTCCATTTCGAACTCAGAAGTGAAACGTATTAGCGGCGATGGTAGTGTGAGGTTTCCTCATGCGAGAGTAGCACACCGTCAGGCTCCCATTTACTGCGCAAGCAGGTAGAGAAGCCCGTCCTTGAGACGGGTTTTTTTATGCCTGAAGAAAAGAGATACCGGCCTACGCCGGTATGACGGTAGATTCCACACCCCGTCATTGCAGCGCAGTCGGTAGATTCCACACACCGTCATTACCGCGAAGGCGGTAATCTCACGCACACACCTCGGTGTATAAAAGCAGATACAGGCCTTCGCCGGCATGACGGTAGATGAGACACACTGTCATTACCGCGAAGGCGGTAATCTCATGCACACACCTCGGTGTATAAAAGCAGATACCGGCCTGCGCTGGCATGACGTTTCGGTGTGATACCGGCCTGCGCCGGTATGACGCTACATTAGGCACTTCGTCATTACCGCGAAGGCGGTAATCTCACGAACACACTTCGGTGTATAAAAGAGATACCGGCCTATGCCGGTATGACGTTTCGGTGTGATACCGACGGCTTACGCCGGCATGAAGGCAGACTAGCCTTAATCTAGGATAATACGAACAATCCTATTTAATTTGTCGCCAAGATCTATCGAAATGTTTAGGTTTAAAGCGTGGGATTCTGTATCACCCACATTTAGGTCAGATACTACAAGCAGAGGTTGAGCATGTTCTTGATCGTCGATATGCGACGCTACAGTAAAATAGGCAAATAGCGCGATGAATGAGACAACCGCCACTCTCTTAGTTTTTTTAGTTTTAGATTCGATTAAGGTCGACATAATTCCTCCATATTTCTTCTAGTAATTATCGTCTGATACGCGCAAAAAACAAACAGCAAAAGTAATGAAGTGTGTCAGTTCTAACTGGCATTAATATTTTGATACAAATACGGTAACGCTAATTGGTATATTGTGGAGGTGAAAGGCTAATTGGGGTTAGTAGGTATAAGTTTCTTTAGCTCTTCATAGCCAATGCGATTTTGCTGTGCATCTGCCACGTCCGTAATTCTAAGTACAGTAATACCACTGTAGTGAAGCGACAGGGCATCTTTTATATTATTCCAACCCCGCACGCTATAAACACCCGCAGCTAGTGCGTTTTCACCTTTAATAATCAGGTTTAGGTCTTGGGCTCCTTTGGCAACCCAACGCACTAATGACTTCGCCATACTATGAGCCGGAGCGTGAGCATTATCATTCATTTCTAATGCTGTGAAGTGAACGATTACCTCTCGTCCATAAGTCTTAGAAAAATCCGACGCAATGCTCAAAATATTGCTATAGCCCATGGCGTTACTATGATCGTATTGGGAGCTGGCAGGGATCAAGCCTGCTGCTATTTCAGCTGATCTTGCATTAGGTATTGTCTGAGCACTTTCGGGTATCTGCCAATGAATACCTGGTATCTTATAGCCTAGGCTTATATCTTTAAAATCGCCAGAAAAGGCCTTGTCAGCGATTGTAAGCATCTTAGTACCATGTTTGATTAAGGATTGGTGATACCAATTCAAATAATTATTAAGAGGCTGCTCAGCGCTGTCTAGGTGCTTATTTTTCGCAAACGCTATGTTTAGGGCATGATTATCTAAGGCGTTTTCAATAAGTAAATTGCCAGCACATGTTATTGTACAATTTCGGACATGCTTGGCCCGCCAAAGCTCTACGGCTTGCGGAGAAAGGCCTTGAATAGCACCCCGACTAGGATAAGCGCTATTTTTGTCGTGCCCATTGTATGAGGGATATCGAAGTTCTCCAGCAGGTCCCATCGATATGTTTATTTCTTGAATAAGTGTTTTGTATTCAGCAAACTCGGTCTGAAAGGCTATCATGAACTCTGCATATTGCTGATAAATCTGGTCTTGAGTAGCAGCGTCCACTAAAAAACTAAGGGTTTCTTGTGAGTAGTTTCCCTCTTCACTTTTAAACATGAGGGATTTTTTATCAACTAAGTGAAAATGCGTCCATACCCATTTCGGTATCGGTATATCGCAACTGTCACCAACGTTTCCACCGCACTGGTGAAAAGACATAATCGGTATCCAGTCAAGCCCTTGTTCCTGTATTATATTGGCTACTTTCCGGTAATAGGTCCAGTCAAAAATATTGTCACCTTTAGCTTCGACCATGCCCCACCAAATATCAACTGAAACACCTTTTACGCCTATTTGACGTGCTTCTCGAAGGTTATGCGTAAAATTATTCCAGTCAGCATCAGTTTCGAGTACAAGGGGGGCCATGACATTAAAAGTATACTCTTGTGAAGCAGTTGATTCAGCACCCGCGTCAAATAATGAGAGAAAACATAAAGCTGCAAAGATATAAGATTTCATAGGGTACTGTTGTAATCGTGTCGTATAAGCCCATACTTTAAAATAAGCAGCTTTAAGTCAATCTTTTTGAAGTAACTTCGTTATGAATACGGTTGCAATTTATGTCAGAGGGAAACGACCCGTTATACAATCTAAAATGTTTTGCTACCTTAATAGATAAAATACGTTACTATTTGTACTCGGTGCTCAACTAATCACCCTTACACTTTGGCGTTGCAAATAATTACTACAACTGTAATTACGAAAATGTCTTCAACGTATTAATCAATGCTTACTAAAGGTTTTAGGTGCAAGACTCTCTTCTACAGTATTTTGGTGAAAGTGAAATTTCCTTCGCAGGTTTTTCAGTCAAAACCCCAAGTGGTGATGTGACTAAGAATGGTGAATCGATCCACCTAGAGCCACAAGTCTTTACTTTTCTCTTATTACTCATTCGTCATAAAGAACACATCGTGTCACGAGACGAAATAGTGACTGAAGTATGGGCCGGTAAAAGTGCAAGCGATGATGCAATACGAGCGCTAGTTAAGAAGTTACGCATAGCCCTTGGAGATAACGCCAGAGCGCCAAAATTTGTAAAAACGGTCCCTTTGAAGGGCTACCTCTTTATAATGCCAGTTGAGATTACCTTTCATACTGATAAGTGGTGGCATCGTAAGTTTGTTATCTACGGAGCGGGGGCGCTGTTTGTTATCTTTCTAACATTACTGATACAAGCACAATTCGGTAGTTTCCAGTCACTTCCTCAAGAAGAGGATCGCATATTTACTTCGTCATTAATTATCACTGTTGAAGGAAGCGAAGTAAGTCCTCACTTGTCTGATAATGCAATGCTTGTTTTTTCCACTCAACCTCGTTTTGAAAACAGTCAACATTTGTATATCAAAGATTTAAACAAACGAGTTACAAAGCGCTTAACTTGGGGCACTGAGAGTTATGTTGGGGGTATTTTAAATGCTGATGGAACACAGCTCATCGCTACTAAACTTAGTGCAAATATGCGCAGCGCATCGGCAGGCTCTGAGGAATCCTCTCTGGTGTTATTTAACATCAGTGAACACTTGGCAATAGAGAGTACTGATACACTTAACTTTGACCCTTCGTTATTACTGCAACAGATTACGGTTCTGTCATATTCTAATGACAATGGCTATTTATATTTGTTTGGAGAGAGCCAACAGGATCAGAGCGAATCTGTTGCAACGTCTAATAACTACGGTCTTATTCGCTATCATATTGACAGCGGAAGTACTCATATTTTACCCGTGGCACTCCCAGAAAATACCAAGATAACTTTTGCAAAAGAATCGACAAATGATGATCTCTTAGCGCTTAGTGCGCAGTCCGAATCACAGAGTTTCCTTATTCTCTTTTCCAGAGTGCATAATGAGGTGATTCTTCAAAAAGAGGTGCCTTTAGGCATAAAGAATCTTTCATGGTCGCCTGATAATCGAAGCGTATCATTTGTCTCAAATGAAGGCATGCTCTTAAACTTTAACATTCAAAAGCAACGTGTCTATGAGTGGAAAGGTATACCTTTTAAGGTTGAGAATGTACTCGAACAATGCGGTGATTATTGTTTCACCGTAAAAGAAAAACCTAAACTATTGGTCGACATAACCGAAATTCCAATGCCTTTTTCGGGAGCGGCCAGTGTAAGCACGCTGCAAATTAATAGGGCGTCTACGGATGCTTTTCCGAATTACGCAAGCGATGACGCCTCGCTATACTTCGTATCCTCTAGTAATGGCACCTTAAGTTTAAATCGTTACAGTGATAATGATGCATATGAAAGCTTGATGGAGCTTCCAGGTTTTGATGACTTAAGCAGCTTTGCCGTGAGCTTTGATCATAGCTATGCAGTAGGTGAGTTAAACAAACGCATCTTTGTGCTTGATTTGAAAACCAATGCGCTGCGCTTTTTGACCCAACTCAGTCCAGCGTCGACAAGACCCGTTTGGTCACTAGATTCGAAACATATTTATGTGCAAGAGCGACGACTTGATCAACAGGAACAGCCGATAACTAGCACCTTAGTCTTCGATATAGCCACCAACAAGCAAAGCGAGATAGCACGGGGTTTTTCGTTATTGAGGCCTTTAAATGACAGTTTTTGGTTGGCAGTTGCTGAAAACAACACTGCTATTTTGTTACCTAGTTCGTATCTTCAGCAAGCCAGCAATAAAGGTGAAGTACTACTTGCCTCTTCATTACGTGAGCTATTTGCAAACGAGGATCTGCAGTTGGGGATGATTGATAATTTAATGCCGAACAACTTTAGTGTGGCCAACAACGCTTTATATTATTTTAGCTCTACTAACAACAACACGCACTTGCACAAAGTCTCATTAGCTGATGCCAACGATAAGGTACAATCAGAAAGCTACTCAATTGGCCGCAGACTTTTAATGCCACAGTTGAGTGTGAACAGCAATGCAACTAAGGTATTAATGGTAGAAGCGTCGCCAAGTCAAAGTCGTCTAATGAAAGTGGATGGCTTGCGTCTCGTGCCACAACGGATAAAGCGCGTAGTTAGCGAAACTCTCTAGACTTTAAATCAAGCTGTGTGAGTAGCTGAGTTTGATCAATAAGTTTGCCAGCAATAACGTGAGTTACACCACCATCACCTCGTTCTAGTATGCCTTTAACTTGTAAGATCTTTGCATTTAAATAGGCCTTCTTTTGTGCTCGCGCTGATGCTTGCCAAACTACAACGCTTATATTTCCACTAGGATCTTCTAAGGTAATAAAGGTAACACCTGCTGCTGTTCCCGGGCTTTGTTTACCAGTAACAAGGCCGACAACACTCACAAAAGCCTGATGAGGAACCTGGCATAATTCATTAGCCATCGTAAACTTTGGTAATAGGCTAGCATCTCTAAGCAAGGCGATAGGGTGTTGATTCACCGATAGCCCAGTGCTAGCGAAGTCTTCAACTAAATTATCGAATAAACTCGGTTGCTTTATTTCATCCTTGCTTTCATTTTGGCCTGTACTGTAGGCGTTAGCAAACAAGGGTAGTTCCTGAACCGAATCCATTAACTGCCATCTTGCTTCGTAACGATTGTTAGCGAGTACAGATAGTGCATTAGCGCTGGCTAGGGCTTGCAGGCACGATGAACTTAGTCCAAGCATGCGTATTTCCGCGATGTTTTGATAACCATTTTTAGGACGACTTTTAATAAGCGTATGAGCTGAAGCTGCTTTTAAGCCTTTTATTAAGCGTAAGCCCATTCGAATGGCATAGCCACCATGATATTGATACTTAAAGGATGTTTGATACTTGCCATAGCTCGATGAATTACAATCTTTCCGCTTAGCTGTCACTTTGATAGTTGAAGAGATACTCTCCAATTGATGGTCATAGCCAGAATGATTAATACAAAAATCGAGAATACTTACCTTATGTTGCTTGGCATCCTGGATAATTTGCGAGGGCGAATAAAAACCCATTGGTAGACTGTTTAAGAGGCCTACATAAAAAGCATCAGGGTAATAGTGCTTTAACCAAGCTGACACATAGGCCAATACAGCGAAAGAAGCTGAGTGTGACTCGGGAAAACCATAACCACCAAAGCCACAAATTTGCTCAAATAAACGCAAAGCATAGTCTATTGAATAACCACGTTGAGTCATGCCTTCAGTTAACTTATTTTTAAAACGATTCAGTTCACCATCCTTTTTCCAGCTAGCCATAGCTCGACGCAAAGCATCAGCTTCACCGCCACTAAAACCCGCCGCGACCATAGCTAGTTGAATAACTTGCTCTTGGAAAATAGGTACCCCCATGGTTCGTTCGAGTACTTTTTGAATCTCAGGTGATGGGTAGTCAAAGCGTTCTTTACCATCACGACGTAATAGATAAGGATGTACCATGTCACCTAAAATGGGTCCAGGGCGTACAATGGCAATTTGTACAACCAAGTCGTAATACGCGTTAGGTTTTAAACGAGGTAGCATACTCATTTGAGCACGAGACTCGATCTGAAATATACCGACTGTATCGGCCTGCTGTATTTGCGAGAACACTTGAGGATCGTCAGGTAAGCGAGTGATACAAGGAATGCTATATGTGTGCCCATAGTGTTTACTGATTAAGCTGAAGGTTTTGCGAATAGCGGTGAGCATTCCTAGTGCTAGAACATCAACTTTCAGCAGCTTTAAGGTTTCTAAGTCGTCTTTATCCCACTGAATCACAGTGCGCTCTGGCATCGAAGCGTTCTCAATAGGAACCATTTCATACAAAGGGCCTGCTGATATCACAAAGCCCCCAACATGTTGAGAAAGGTGGCGGGGAAAGCCAATAAGTTGTTCAACTAAATAGATAAAATGTTTACCCTTTGATGATTCTGGGCTAATCCCCAGTTCGCTAAGCTGCGATTGCCAACTTATTTCTCGATCTCGCCGATTAACATTCTTAATGAAATAATCGAGGTCGGTGCGGTTGATGCCAAGTACTTTACCCACTTCACGCAGGGCGCTTTTAAAACGGTAGCAGACCACAGTTGCTGCAATAGCAGTTCTTTCACGCCCGTACTTCTGGTAAATATACTGAATAATTTCTTCGCGTCGCTCGTGCTCAAAGTCAACATCGATATCAGGTGGCTCATTACGTTCTTTTGAAATGAAGCGCTCAAACAATACGTCGATTTGCCTAGGGTCGACCGCAGTTATTTCAAGGCAATAGCACACCACTGAATTGGCAGCAGAACCGCGACCTTGGTATAGAATATTCCGCTTTTTAGCAAACTGTACAATGTCGTAAATGGTTAAAAAGAAATACTCGTAAGCCTGTTCGTTGATTAACTTAAGCTCTTTTTCAATAATGGCTCTAATGCTTTTGTTAACACCATTTGGGAAGCGTTTATGAATACCTTTTTCAACGAGCTCCCTAAGATAAATTGCTGGCGTTGAGCCTGCCGGTAGGATCTCAGCTGGATATTGGTAAGCCAATTCCGACATATCAAAATGGCATAAGCTTGCCACAATAACGCTATTGTTAAGCCACTGAGCAGGATAGAGGTTAGCCAGTTTATTTAAGGGCCGTAAACAAGCTTCCTGATTTGATAGTGCCTCACGGCCAAGTTCGCTAATGAGCTTTCCTTCTCGGATCGCATGTTGGCAATGTTGCAATGCCTGCCTACTAGGATCGTGCATTAGGGCACATGAGCTCGCAATAATATCTAACTCATAGCGTTCAGCTAAATCTTCACAATGGCTTATATGATCATACTCGTTCGCGGTTAACCAGCGATGAATACACAGCCATGTTCGTTTTGGGTAATGCTTGTTCAGCCACCTTGCCCAACTGTGATCGCGTTCACGATTACTACTTGGAAGCCAAATACAAAGGCAATGCTTGATTGATTTGAGATCCCACTCACTTAACTGATAGTCGCCTTTTTCAGCACGTCTGCGAGCATTCGTAATAATCCGGCAACATTCGCTGTAGGCTTTTTTATTCGGACACAGCAGTACAATGGTATTACCTTCAAATATGAATTTACTGCCTACAATCATTTTAATCGGGAGGTGGTGACGAGTGATTTCGGCATAGGCTCTAACCACTCCGGCCATCGAGCATTCGTCGGTAATTGCTATGGCTTTGTATTGTAAAAAATAAGCTTGACGCACCATTTCTTCTGGATGTGATGCCCCTTCCAAAAATGAAAAATTAGTTTGGCAAACCAATTCGGCAAAGTCTATTTGAAGAGGAGCCCTAGATGAAGTAGCCATGCACATACCATTTATCTTGAGGGGTTCGAAATAGCCATAGTTGCTGACCTTTAGTATTTTGCGCTAAGAAATAGTCTCGTTCGATAGGAGCGTCATCCCACCACCCTGATGAAATGCGTTCCGGGCCATTCAATATGGTCACTTTGCTTGTTAGGGGGATTGGTTCTGATAGAAGCAGGCCTGGTCGGTCATTAAAAAGAGAGGGCGCACTACTATCTTTTGTCTGACTTACTTTCAACTGGGAGCCACTCGACTGCTTTTCAGATAAATACTGGTTCACATTTTCAGGGCGATAGTCGTCGCAATACTCCAATAAATTTACCTTTTGTTTACCCAGCTTTGCTCGTAAGCGTGACAATAGGGTCATTGCTGCAACATGAGTACTTTTTTCACTAAAAAAATCACTTTCACAAATATCTGCTTTCTCTATTTTTTCACAGCATAAGGTAATACCGTAAACCGCTGAGCTAAGCGATATACTTTCAAAGCGAAGGGCGATAATATCGAGCCAATCAGCGCTTTTATAAAGCGGTAAAGCACTATTTATCACCTGCTCAATGGGCTCGTGCTCACGTTGATGGAGTTGCAGTGAAATATTTAGCGCTAATGCGTTTCGCACCAATAAATATGACTCTAAGCCATCAAGACAGCGCTTAATAACGGGTAATAATTTGTCAATCAACTGGATGTCGTAGAGTAGTTCAAGGTAGTCGCGGTAAGTTTCAGGGGGTTGATAAAAGCACAGCTTTACCGGTGCTTCACCACGAAGCCCCGCAACAACGCTCACGCTGGCACGCGACAACCTACTTGCGAGTGCTGATATAGGCTGTATGAGTAAATTATCTAATGTTTTAATGCCTACTCGGTGTAATTTCTCAATATCTTTTTCATCGATATCACTTAACTGCAATGTGCACTTCTGTAGCCGACTACGTATCACCTCTTTATTGTCACTGATGAAACGCAGGTGATGCTTAGCCAATAATTTCGCTACGTTTACCGAGTATGCACTGGCGTAGTACATGCGGAAGTTGTATTTACTTAATACCTGTTCGAGCACATGCCAATACTCAGCCAAACCGCCATATAGCTTTAGCATGTTTTGCGCACGTAAATAAATGCCATAGGGTTCGTCGATAGCAATATCAGAAGTCACTAGGTACAAATCGTTTGCTAAGCGCTGAAGAGCTTGATTAGCGAACTCTTGTTTGTACTCAGTTATCACTAATTCATTCGACAATATACTGGCACTGGCTAGCCCCATTCCTAAACTTAAGCCCAAATTCTGAGCGGCCTGATTTAGTTGCACAACCTGATTGCTGCGTGGCTCATATATAATGCTCGGCTTTGTATCTACTTCATTTCTTTGAAGGTCGAGCTGTAAATTTGGAAGATACAAGTATATCCACAATGAAGAGGTGTCGAACTGCATACGTAGTAAGGCCTTATTTAATGCTTAGCATGCAAAGCAATAACATTACTTTGTGAAGCTTGCCTACCTTGCCGCATAGGAGATCCTAACTTGGACTTAAACGGCAGCTTTACCTTAAATGGAGGTAAAGGCCAGCCTACTTTTTGTTTGTTGATTTTCACCTGTATTTGCTCGTTTTGACGTTGCAGTGACAAGGACAAGCTAACTGGCAGGTTATCGCTTTGTTGCTGCGTACTCGTGAAAAAGAAGTTTAAGCATTGGCCTTTAATTGCTGCTAACTCTAATTTTTTAGCTTGCAGTTGTTGCAATGTAGCCTGCCATATAAAAACAGCACTACACGCTCCGCTCTTAGCGCATTGCTCTGCACTCCATAAAGCTTCGTCACTGCTATCAGCTTGAATAATCAGTACCCGCTCTAGCGCTATGCCTTCGTTTAATAGAAACTCAGAGTTCAATAAATGTGGCGGTGTAATAAACACACATAAACGAGCGTCTTTTTGCATGTTCACCAAAGCAGGCAGTACTAAGCGAAGCTCGCCACAACCTGTTAAAGATGAAACATGCACAAGACCTGCCTGTGGAAAACCACCATGCAAAGCCTTATCCAACTTATGATAGCCCGTAGCAACGCGTTCCTTATGTTGATCTAGGCTAGAAGCTGTCCACACAAGTTGTTTTTTCTGTAAATCATGTAGAAGAGATTTCATCGCAACCTAATCATTATTAGCTTATATGTATATTTATACAGTATAAATATTTATGTTTGATGATCAAGGAATTGTTTTGTTGAAGGCGTTTGAAGCCGCATTCTGAAAATTAAGCCAATGATTTGTATATTTATTTTTATAGAGCGAGAGCTTTTGTTGGTGAGTGTTTGTGGATTTAAGTACTTTGCATTTATTACATAGCTTGTTACTGTGTATTTACTCCATACTAATTCGTAAATCTTATACGAGTTAAACTTAGTCTTTAAATAGCTTTCACGTTAGCTATGAATAAGGATACCCTGCAACATATGAAAAATAGCAAAGCAAACTATTTGATTGTTTTATATGTTACCGAAGAAGAAAGTGACAAAGTTGTTTTCGATAAAGTTAATGAAAACTTTACTCATTGTCGAACTTGCTCAAGCCTTAAAGAGCTTTGTATGCTGTTGGTCGAAACTAGCACCCCCAAAATTTTGTTAATGACGGGCGATAGCTTAGAAAACAGCCTGATTAATTATTACCGCTGCTTGGATGCGGTATCCAATCGTAAAACTTGTCAACACAGAGTTGTATCCTTGATTCCTCGCAAATTTGAGAGGGAAGCATTTGAAGCTCACCGTTGTTTAGCGATTGATGATTACCTAGTCTCTCGGCCAATATTTGAACTGCACCGTATCGTTCTTATTTGTGAACATTTGCTAATAGAACTGGGAATTGCGGCAAATAAAGGCATTCAGAATAAGGTGACAAGTGCTCTAAAGAATTTAGTTAATGACAAATATGCAGCATTAATAGAAAAAGCACTAAATAAAAAAGCGCTCATGCAGCAAGAATTTGAAAATACGATCAGTGAGATTGAGTCGAGCTTAGATGATGCGGCAGCTAAAATTCAAAAGCACCAAAGTGTTAAACTTGATATAGAAAAACTAAGAGAGACACTTTCATCAATAAAATCAGATGAAATTCGCCCTGAGTTGTTAATGTTGCAACAAAAAACGATTTCTTTGTTAGAGAAGGCAATCGATCAAGATGATACGAATAAAGATGAAGAGCAAGCAGATACACAAACTCCGGAATTTAATCGCCTGTACAAACAGGACGTGGATGTTGAAAAGCTACTCAGCCGTGACGGAAAACCGAAAGTCTTGTTAGTTGAAGATGATCTCATCAGCCAGCAACTTACTTTACGCTTATTGCATGCATATGAAATAGATGTAGAGGTTGCTAAAAATGGGCGAGTTGCTTTGGCAAATATTAGCACCTGTAAGTATGACCTAATTTTGATGGATATTAATTTACCAGATACAAACGGTATTTATATTGTAAGTCAGACACAAAATCACGCTAATATAAACCACAATACACCTGTGATCATGTTAACCGGTATGAAACAAAAAAGTACTGTGAAAGAAGCACTGGAGCGAGGAGCAAAGGGTTACGTTGTTAAGCCAATTACCAAATCAACGATCAGTAAAATACTCACTAAATTTGCTCTAATTGATAATTAGAAGGGTAAATGCACATATGGTCTTTAACAAGAACCACTGGTCTTAAACTAGTAGATTTAACTCATTACAAACTGCTCTGCATCTGATTTGCCCATGCTGCTGCTTCGTAATACATGCTGAATAGGTCCTCATTCGAGGTATTAATTTTTTTGGCAAACTCATCAATCTTTCTCCAATCAGCAGTTTCAAATGCAACACATAGCTGGAACTGCTGGGCTAGCTCATCCTCAACTTCTCGTTTGCATAACACATCGGTGATGATCTCGCTGAAGGGTAACTTTTCTAAGACTTGTTCCATGGGCATGTCGAGCAAGGCATCGGTGCGTGAAAATAAGCCCAAGATAAAGCTATTGGGTGGATCTTCAGACTGCCCCATTTTAGTATTGATTAACTTACAAAACTGGGCTCGCGTAAGGCTAGATAGCAAAAGATCTTCAGGTTTGTTGCCCTTGAGGTTGGCTAAGGTGAGTAGCGCAATGAACTTCTTTAGTTCAACGTGGCCCAAAAACTTCAAGGCATGAGAAAGTGATTCAATTTTATTACGTTTGTTTACGCTAGGGTTGTTAATAAAACGCATTAGCTTGAAGGTAAGCCCAAGGTCTCTTTCAAAAATCTCTGTGATTTTTGCTACATCAAGCTCAGTTGACACGCTAATACGCAAAAGCTCTATCACTGAATTAACCGACACATCAATATGCTTGTGCTTGACTACTTCTGGTTTCGATAGAAAATAGCCTTGAAAATAATGAAACCCCGCTGCTTTAAAGCGTTCAAATTCCTCGTGGGTTTCTACCCGTTCAGCAATGAGTATTTTGCCTTCATCAGCAAACTGCTGAAGCCTTTTAACAATCACGGGGTTATCTAAATCGATTACTTCCACCTCAAATTTAATAAAGTGAATATAGGGCATCAATGCTTCCCAGTGCTCTGAAAAATCATAATCATCGAGGGCCATTTTATAGCCTAACTCGTTAATTTGAGCACAAGCTTTTACGAGCTCATCAGTGACTGCTACGGTTTCAACGATTTCAATAACGACATTTTGGGGATCGAGAGTTGATGGGAAGCGATAGATCAGGGTGTCGGTATGAAAATTAATAAATGCAGGTTTGTTAAAGGTAATGTTTTCAACGCCAATACTCAGATGGCTGGATGCAAGCATACTGCTAGTTGCTTCATCAGGGGAAATATCTGGAAAGCAGTTCTTAATGCCATCTCTGAACAATAGTTCATAGCCATATACGCGTTTTTCGGTGTCGTAAATTGCTTGTCGAGCTACATATGCAAACATTGATTACCTTTTGTAATACGTTGTTACTGGAAGAATATAAACATGTATCGACCAAATAAGGAATAGGGCAAGCCCTAAATTCGGCAACTTTGCTCTTTTATTGTGCACTTAGCGCACAATAAACAACCTTGCTCTTATAAACAAAGTTCATTACATTAAATCTAAGCTACATCATGAATACAAAATTAGACTTTACGCTATTTTTGTTAGCCCAAACAACACCACGCCAACATCGACAAGGACTTAGCATTTATGGCTTCACCATCCTCAGTTAAAAGAGAACCGCAGCCAGCTCGAAACACAGATGCATCATCATCTAGTGTCAATCTTGGTCGGCTATTTCTTGGTTTATTAGGTGTAGGCTCAGGTAGTTCTGTACTTGCCTTTTTAAGCGGCGATGAAAGTAATAAAAGCGATATGCTGCAGCCAACACTTGGTGAGTTTCTGTCTCATAATGTAGGGCGTGTTATCGACGGCTATCAGCATATTGTGACTTTCTTTGCTAGCATGGATCTAAGCACTGCTGGGAGTTTAGCCGCAGTTACTCTTGCTCTGTTTGCTAAACTTTATAATCGTCGAATAACCACCACAGTGGCACAAAAACAATACTTCGACGGTAGCACAGCTGGGGCCATTCCTCATACTAGAATTGGTTACAGTGATCGTATGTCTTACATTATGGGTGAGCTTGCGGAACTCGCTTATATACCCGCAGAAAATGTGTCTCATGCACTTGCCCCAGTGATAAATCCATTACGTGAGTGGCAGCAAGGAGCTGAATTGAGTGAACAAAAGCAAACCCAGCTAAATCAACTTTTAGATTCATTTTCCTTTCCTCAAAGTTCTTATCAGGATGCACTATTAGCGGGCTTGCGCAAAGGTGAGCTAGAGTATGTTGGCCCGTATTTAAGCAACCAAACGGTAGACTTAACGCAGCACCAAACACCCAATATTATCAGCAAGCTTAGCGCCCAGGGTTATGTGAGTTTACATAGAAATATCGACACGAAGAAAAGCTTTATTGTTGTTGCCTTTCGTGGTTCCGAAGTTAATGTTGAGGATTGGTTAACGAATGCTAATGCAAAACCACTTGCTGACGATGAATTAGCGGCTGCAGATGCCAAACTGACTTCCTTGCGTGAAAAATATGGCTTCACTATCAGTAATAATAGAATAGGCCGAGTGCATAGTGGCTTCTATGGTGCGTTTTTAGCTTTGGCGCCCCAGCTAATGAAAAATATCTACGAAGCTAAGCAAGCCTTAGGGCATGAACACTGCCCGGTTTTCTTCACAGGGCATTCTTTAGGCGGCGCTATTGCTACGATTGCGGCACGAGAGTTGCTTCCCGATAGTAACGGTGCCGTTTATAGCTTTGGTGCGCCCCGAGTCGCTGACTACAACTACTTCAACGGTATGAAGACACCCATATTTCGTATCGTCAATTCCAGCGATGTTGTACCTCGAGTGCCACCGGGGGTTTTTGCTCCCATTTTTAAGCTGCCCATATATGCTGTGCGGTGGATATTTGCAATTCGCCAAGGAGTCGAAAATAAACAACATCCGTTTATTGCTAATGTATTAGCGAAGGCTGAACAATTTTTTGATGATCTGTCTTACTACCGCCATTATGGCGATTTACGGTATTTAACCGACGTTGCTGATTCGAAAGAAATTAAGCCTGATATTTTGAGTAACCCATCGAAATTTGATCAAATATTTTGGTTCTGCACATCAGTCGGCGCATCGTTTGGCAAACCGGTGAGAAGTCATTCCATGCAAATTTATCGAAATAAACTGAAAAATATTGCGTTGGCTAGAAACAGCCAATAGGAGATAAGCCTCGATTGAGGCTTATTAAGACATCTTGATATTATGTTTTTTGCAATATAGCACTAAGTCTACTTGCTGTTCGAAGGCGCGCTCTAACATGTCGCGAGCATGACTTGCGACATCTCGGTTATCATCTTTCAGTAACTCAACCCAAGTTTTAACAAGGGCAAGTGGTGGAGCAGATAAAGCTTGTTGTGGCATATAGTTCTCGTTGGCACTATTGTGAGCAAGTTGAGTTTAATAATCTTTGCTTGCTGGTGCGATTAATCAGCCGCTAAGTTTACACCGTGTTAAAAACGATGCGCAATTAGAAAATGGTGAAACTTTTATTACTAAATGTTTCTGAATATTCTTTCTTGATAAAAGTGAATATTAAATCAACGATTCGTTCTAATATTTGAATGTAACGCTATAATCGTAGTTAATAAGAGCTTGCATATCGCTTTGAGCGCTAACCAGACATTACTTAGAAAATAAAATAATCATGAAAAAAGAATTCAATGTTCCTCATACTTTAGTACTTTTGCTAGGCATGATGCTGGTGGCTTATATCGCTACTTGGCTAGTGCCTCAGGGCTTTTTTGATACGGTCACGCTGGAAAACGGCCGTGAAGCAGTTGTTGCTGGCACTTACAGCCTTTCTACAACACAAGTACATCTATCTCCTCTCGATTTTTTAGTAGCGATACCGCGTGCGCTTGCCGCAGCCCAAGATGTTATTTTCTTCGTATTTATTGTGGGTGGCGTATTGGCAATTGCCAGAGCAACAGGAGCAATTGACGCTTTAATTGGCAGCTTGTTAAAGGGCTTTGGGCATAAGCCATACATGCTCATATTTATGGTTATTTTTGTCTTTGCTCTGGCTTCAGGTGCTATTGGCACTGCAGGTGAATATATTCCCTTTGTACTTATTCTTGTTGGCTTGTGTAAAGCGATGCGTTTAGATGCCATGACCGCAGTTGGTATGGTGGTTACTGGCTACGGTATTGGTTATGGGGTATCTGCCTTTAGCCCATTTACCGTTATGGTGGCACAAAAAGTCGCAGGTGTACCTTTGTATTCAGGCATTGAGCTGCGTCTCGCTATTTTTCTTCCCTTCGTGTTGATCGGTTTTCATCATGTGTGGAAATACGCAAAAATGGTCCAGGCTGATCCGTCGAGGTCGTATGTTAAAGATGTCGCATGTCCCTTAGGCGATAACGAATTGCATGATTACCCAGCATTGAATATTCGTCATAAGCTTATTTTACTTGGCTTGGTCGTCACAGTGGGCGCAGCAGTGTGGGGAATCTCTACCAAAGGCTGGTATTTGTATGAACTTGGCGCCCTGTTTATTTTGTGGGGTATTTTTACCGCAGTGGTAGGTAAGTTAAGCCCTGATACGGCTTCAAATAAGTTTATTGAAGGTGTTCAAGATCTCGCAACAACGGCAATTTTGATTGGTGTCGCGCGAGGGATTGCACTGATAATGGAAGACGGGCAAATACTACATACTCTTGTGTATGGAATGTCGGAACCTCTTTCCTATCTCGGTGCAGAGCTTGCTGCTGTCGGTATGTTTGCCATGCAAACATTGCTTAACTTATTCATTCCGTCGGGCAGTGGCCAGGCTTATGTCACCATGCCCTTGATGGCGCCGGTGGGCGATTTAATTGGTGTCAATCGCCAAATTGCAGTGTTGGCTTACCAGTTTGGTGATGGCTTCTCGAATATGATCATTCCAACCAATGCGGTTTTAATGGGCATTATCGGTATGGCGGGTGTGCCATATCATGCATGGTTTAAATTCTGTTTTCCGCTTATTTTAAAGCTTATGTTTGCCGCTTCAATCGTGTTAGTGCTAGCGGTCGTTTTCGACTACGGTGCTGATGTGCAACCTGTATTAAACAGCCTCAATTGATTTAACGCTATTAGCAATGAATAAGGATGATATATGACCCTTGGTGTCGGCGGTTCAAGTCAACAAAATGCCTTAGATTCTTTAAGCAATATGACCAAGCAGGTAAGCGCGATTTCGCTGGGCGAATATCAGTCGCGTGTCGCTATGGCTCAGCGTTTGATGAAAGACAAGAATATTGATGCATTGTACTTGAACGCGGGCACTAACTTAGAATATTTCACTGGTTTGCGTTGGTACGCAAGTGAGCGTTTGGTTGGGGCTGTGCTGCTTCAGGACGGGACGCTTACGCTAATTGCCCCTGCCTTCGAGCGTGGTTCATTAGAGCAGGCCGCGGTTGTCGAGCTTGACATGCTGCTTTGGGAAGAGCATGAAGCTCCGACTGATATCTTGCTATCTTTTGTGGCTGATAAAGCCGGTGTCGGCACTACCTTAGCCATCGATGAGTCGACAGCTTTCGCGCTGGTGTCAAAACTCTACAAAAATACCCAAAATATCTCATTGTGTGATGGTGCCTTGATTACAGCTCAATGCCGCATGCACAAATCAACTCAAGAGTTAGCACTTATTCAAACGGCCATGGATATGACACTCGACGTACATAAGGCCACCGCGTCGATGCTACATGAGGGTATAACAACTGCTGAGGTGAGAGCTTTTATCCACGAAGCTCATCAAAAAGTGGGCGCTTCGGGTTCTTATTTCTGCATAGTATTATTTGGTCAAGCTACTGCTTATCCGCATGGAGTGAACTATGAACAGACGCTTCACAAAGATGATTGGGTATTGATTGATACTGGTTGCAAACTCCATGGCTATCATTCTGATATCACTCGCACCTATGCTTTTGGTGAGGCAAGTGCTGAGCAGCGTAAGTTTTGGAACTACGAAAAAAGCCTTCAAGTCACTGCATTTCAAGCTGCAAAAATTGGTAATCCTTGTGGCTCAGTAGATGACGCAGTCCGTGTACAGCTACAAAACTTGAATTTAGCGTCTGACTATAAATTACCAGGTGTTCCCCATAGAACGGGTCATGGCATCGGCATGGATATTCACGAATGGCCGTATTTGGTTGGCTCTGATAAAACACCATTAGCAGCGGGGATGTGTTTTAGTAATGAGCCTATGGTAATTAAGCCGGAATGCTTTGGTGTACGTCTTGAAGATCATTTTTATATGACTGAGTTAGGGCCGAAGTGGTTCACGCAACCCTCAGGTAGCTTGGATGACCCCTTTAATTTAGCGACAGTTTAGGGGTCGCAGCCCCTTAGTTCTGTGTTGACGATGGCGCTAGTTTTTGCACTTGCTCGTCGCTAAGCACCTTCTTAAACTTATCCTCTAGCTTCCAGTCATTGCGTTGTTGCTTTTGCACTAACAAATTTTCAAATAGCGTGTTTTGTAGCTTTTGTAACGCGGGATCTTCAGAGGCATTTCGTGTTAGTACTTCTGCTGCCTGAGCCTCTGTTGCCGGTGCTGCTGTGAGCCCATCAGTCGCACTCTGTAGCCTCGAACTAGAAACCCTGATCACTTCAAGGGCTTCGATGCTTTCACTGTCTTTAATACCTAAAAGTGACGCTAACTGAGCATATGATTGCTTAATAGCATTGTCTATTAGGGCTAGCTGCTCAGGGCTTGAGTCGCTAAATTCGCTAAGCGCCTCGGGCTCAGCCAATAACTCGGCTTCAGACGCTAAGGCAGCCAGTTGCTCTTTTTCACTCTGCAACTCTGAATCAATCATGCGCGCCACTTCTTGTTGCTGCTCGTCGGATAATTTTTTTGCTCGTAGCGCTAACTCATTTGCCGTGTTGTTTTCTCTTAGCACAAGCAAAGCTTCCAACTGTTGTGTTGCCCTTTGCTTTTGCTCCTTACTCAAAGGCAGATCTTCCATGTTTGTCTCCAAAGCATCGTCACTCATGCTTAGCGCCAAGGTATCATCAACCTCGCTTGGTTCTAGGGCGAAATCTGTGTCAGCTTGTTCGTATGTCGTTAGTGTAATTGCGACTAAAATCAATGCTGCCGCTATCGAACCGCTGAAAGGCCATTTACTCCAATATTTGGCTTTTGCCCTACGCGGCCTTGGTTCTTTCGCCGCTAGTTCATTTGCGGCCATTTTTAAAACTGCCGCGTCGACACAGGTTGATGCTTCGGCTTTTTCCAGTTTGTGATATAGGGATGATACTGCCTGTTCTTCTGAGTGTTGGGAGTGCTGACGACTCATACTAATTTTCCTCCCAGTGCTTGCCTAGATTGACTTCCAAACAAGAACGTAAATTCTTATAAGCACTTTTCAATCGACTTTTGATTGCTTCAAGTTTGGCTTCTGTGATGTCTGAAATGGCATTTGCTGAGAAGCCACCTTCTTCCTTCAATAGAAAGCAATCGAGCTGATGTCGTGGTAAATTGTTAATGCAGTGTTCTAAGGCCGAGCTTTGCCTACTGCGCTTAAGATATAAATCAGGTGTTTGGGAATCGTCACTGCCCTCTGTATTTGACGTTGTGCTTTCTGATGGAGCCTCTTCTACCGTATCAACCACTTTTATATGCCGTACGCTATCAATGACCTTATTACGCGCAATAGTATAAAGCCATGTAGTGAACTTAGCCGAGCTTCTGTAAGTGCTAGCGGCACGAATAACTTTTGCCCATACTTCCTGAAATAGATCTTCAGCTTGACCTTGGTTTTTTACCTGTCTTAGTAAGTATCGAAATAAGCTGCCTTTGTGCCGTAAATACAGTGTTTCAAAGGCAGCAAGATTTCCTGTTGCGTATGCTCCCATCAAGTCTTCGTCACTTGCTGTATTATTAGCGGTAGCCTTTTGTGCCTCATGAATATGATCATTCCTTAGGCTTTGAGCTGCGGAGTCTGCTAATGCAGGCTCTGATAGACTTGTTGAGTCAGAATTCGCCATTAGTTCCTCAGTTGGCTATACACTTGTTCATTCATGTTTTCATTTGCTTTATCAAGATTTGCCGGTGGCATAGTTTGCTCTGCAAGTTGTTGCGCGTTTCTAACGAGTTGCAAAAACTCGTTTCGGTAACCGAAATCATCTCTACCTTTATTTTCCATTGCGGTCTCGATGATCCATGGGTAGCTAATATCACTCGCAAACTTACTTTCTTTAAGCCGCTGGGCGAAAGCGCTTACTGCAACAGCAAACTTAAAATCCGTTGATTGTTGCTGAAAGGCCACTATTTTATCTTTAGTAACCGCCGTTTCAATTAAGTTGCTAGTATCACTATTTGGTGCTTTGTAACGTAGCTTAACATAAGCCAATTCGTTGCCTAACTCAGCGAGTGTTTTGTTTTCGTTTTCTGCGCCATCCGTGTAGCGTAGCGCACTGTTATATTTACTGGAGCTTGACTGCAGACTAATTTCATATAATGCGGTGACTGTATGGCCGGCACCGATGTCACCTGCATCTACTTCATCGTTGTTAAAGTCTTCATTTGCCAAGGCACGGTTTTCATAACCAATAAGGCGATATTCCGCTACCGTGGCAGGATTGAATTCCACCTGAACTTTTACATCTTTGGCAATGATCTGCATAGTTGATTGCAACTCATCTACAAGCACTTTTCTGGCTTCGTTTATAGTGTCAATGTAAGCATAATTGCCATTGCCTGCGTCAGCAAGTTGTTCCATTAGGTGGTCGTTATAATTGCCTTGACCAAAGCCCAAAGTGGTTAATGCTATACCTTTTTCACGTTTCTTTTCTATCATACTGATGAGCGCGTCGTGATCCGACATCCCTACATTGAAGTCACCATCGGTGGCCAAAATCACTCGGTTTACTCCGCCTTGTATATAGGATTGCTCTGCCAAATTGTATGCTAGTTGGATGACTGCCCCGCCATTCGTTGAGCCCCCGGCTTGAAGTTGCATTAAGGCCTTTTCAATTTCTGCTCTATTATTTCCATTTGTGGGTTCTAAGACCACTCCAGATGCGCCCGCATATACAACGATAGCTACCTTATCGTTGGCCTGTAGTTGCTTACTTAGCATCAATAACGAACGTTTTAAAAGCGGTAACTTGTTGCTTTGGTTCATCGAGCCCGATACATCAAGTAAAAATACTAGGTTACTGCCCTTAGAGTCTGCGATATCGGGCAAATATCCTTTTAAGGCGACTCTGAGAAGATGGCGTTGCTCGTTCCATGGCGCGCTCGACACGTCGGTGTTGACGCTAAATGGTTGATTCATATCAGGCGGCACACCATAGTCGTAATCGAAATAGTTGATAAACTCCTCAATTCTAATGGCGTCGGTCGGGGGCAGCATGCCTTGATTGAGCATACGTCTTGTATTTGTGTAACTACCGGTGTCTACGTCGACGGAAAAGGTCGATACCGGGTCCTGAGTGGTGAGTTTTACCGAGCCAATATTTGGCGACTCATAGTTTTCATTGTTAATTGCCTGAGAATCCCAATCAACTTCGGCGTGGAACTGGCTGCTCGATGCCATATCATTAAGAACATTCATTCTTTTACTTCTATTTTGTATTAACTTTGCTTCGCTGACGCTTATTCGTTGAAGCTCGTGCTCGGAAGCTCGACTGCTGCTTACTTGAATGCTTTCTATTTGTTCTTCGCTTGCCGTGTTTTGCGCTTTCGCCTCAACTTGTTTCTCTGGTCTGTTATCGCTATTTGTTGACGGACCTGCACAAGCCGTTAGAAGAAAAGATGCGGCAAGCGCTAAGGCAACTCGGCTTTTCACCTTCCCTATTTTGTGTGCCTGGCATGCAGAGATGTTTTGCGGGTGAGATATAGCTGTGCTTGTATATATGGAAGGTGATTTAGTCATGGTTTTTCCCTTAATTCTGATGAAAGCGCAGACGCTGTAAGTAGGTCGGCGCAATAATGTGTCTTATTGCTTACCAACGCATCAGAAATCAAAAAGGGCTTTTTTATTTGCAGTTATTTTGTGGGTCTGCCTGCTACATTACTATCAATGTGCATTAGACAATAATAATGACTGCCGTAAACGGGCCAATCATAAGCGGTGACTGGGTGACGAAACTCGTGATATTTTCGCTATCACTTTGCCATAAGGATACTTTAGTCGATGACATGAAACCAAAAGGTAAAGGAACTTCCTGTAAATCGAAAGAGAAATTAAACGCGACGTATATTCGTTGCTTGTCTGACTTGATGGAATAAGCGAGTAGCTTTTCATCATTGTTAGCATAATAGGCACGAAGCTTACCAAGATGTAGGTTGGGGAAATCCTGGCTTAGCTTTTCAAGGCTAGCAAGAAGTTCAGAATGCTGTAGCTCTTGCTCAAAACAAGTAGCGCAAAGCGTATAAAGGTGTGCGTGAAGCATCAGTTCTTGTTGATGTAAGCGCTCCAATTTAGCTTCGTTACTTTGTTGACTAGGTAGCTTTGAGGCGCGAGAAGGGGGGGCTTGTTGAGCGAGCAGTTCCTCGGGTGAGTTGATAATGTCAGCAAGTCGCTCTATGCCGGTCTTATTAACTGAAGGTCTTTTACCGTCGGTGCTATTTTCAGCACCTTCTATGAAAACATTTTTAGCATGCTCATACCAAAGTGATGAATAAGAACTGTCGTTCTTAAGTCGGTCGCGTAAGTCACCTAAGCTATTTTCTGATTCATCATCCTTGTTGCTACATGCACTCAGAAAGCAAACTGCCGTGATAAAACAACATGATTGCCATAGCTTTCTTTGTGGGCGCATATATAAAATAGTGTTAAAAATAATCATCATACAAAGCCTACGTGTTTCACTACTAGCGAAGATCAACATTGTGTAGCATTATGAACTTAACGCGCTTTAACTCGCTATAAACACAAATAAAACTCGCTTGCTTTAGAACAGTGTACAGCCAACTTAAGTTGATAAAAGAATGAAGGATATAAAATGAATAATATCGGCACGCCCTTTTCGCCAACGGCAACAAAAGTGATGCTTTGTGGCGGTGGTGAATTAGGCAAAGAGGTGGTTATTGAGCTTAAGCGCTTTGGTTGTGAAGTGATTGTTTTAGATCGCTACCCGAACGCGCCGGCGATGCAAGTGGCCGATCGAAGTTATTGTTTGTCTATGCTCGATGGTGATGCTTTGCGCAAGGTTGTACTGCAAGAACAACCGAATTATATCGTGCCTGAAATAGAAGCCATTGCGACAACTACCTTGCTTGAGTTGGAGGATGAAGGTTTTAATGTTGTCCCAAGTGCAAAAGCGGCGCATTTAACAATGAACCGTGAAGGGATCCGCTGTTTAGTCGCACATGAACTGGGTTTACCCACTTCAGACTTTGCCTTTGCCGACGACTATGAGACATTTTGTGAAGCCGCTTCGAACATTGGCTTTCCCTGTATCACTAAACCAATTATGAGTTCATCTGGGAAAGGACAGTCATTCATTCACAATGTTGATGAGCTAGCCCAGGCTTGGGAATATGCACAGGAGGGTGGTAGAGCGGGAAAAGGTAAGGTGATTATTGAATCGGTGGTTGACTTCGACTATGAGATTACCCTTTTAACTATTCGACATGTGAACGGTACGGCTTATTGTGAGCCAATTGGTCATCGTCAAGAAGATGGTGATTATAGAGAATCATGGCAACCACAGGTCATGAGTGAAAAAGCACTTGTCTTGGCCAAAGAGATTGCCCAGGAAGTCACAAATGCCCTTGGTGGTTACGGTTTATTCGGCGTGGAATTATTCATAAAGGGCGATGAGGTGTATTTCAGTGAGGTATCTCCTCGCCCACACGATACCGGCATGGTAACGCTGATATCTCAAGACTTATCCGAATTTGCATTGCATGCTAGAGCCTTCTTAGGGTTTGCAATTCCTAGTATCTCTTTTCGAGGCCCGTCAGCGTCAACAGCCCTTTTGGTAGATGGGCATTCAACGCAAACTAGCTTCGCTAATCTGCAAGAAGCATTAGCAAAGCCGAACACTGATTTGAAATTATTTGGTAAACCGGAAGTCGCCGGACGAAGACGAATGGGGGTTGGTCTAGCAAGAGCCAACAAGCTCAGTGACGCAATTGACTTGTCTAAGGAAGTGGTCTCGAAAGTGAAAGTAAGTCTGTAAAGGTATACCTTTAAGTAACTTATCGATGCAAATATACCTAGTGGCAATGAAAAATTTGCTACCGTTAAGCCTTAGTTGAGTAAATATTTGGGCGCTTTTTTGCGTCCATTTTTTTGAGAGGCAAAATGTCCATCACACAGCTTCTAGGCAAGAGTCGACAATCCAAGCAACAAGAAGGTTTCACGCTTATAGAGTTGATCATCGTGATTGTTTTGCTTGGCGTGCTCGCTATAGTTGCTTTTCCACGATTCCTCGACCTGAGCCGCGATGCTCGTATTGCAAGCCTCACTGGCGTTGCCACCCAAATGAACAGCACTATTGATTTAGTGCAGGCAAAGGCTTATGTGTCGGGTCTCAGAGCAGTAGCAAGCAACCCTGCTGGCCCTTCGGGTAGCGATCAAGTTGGTTTCGTTGTCGACTTTGGCCCCTTTAGCTCAGAAGTAGATTTTCGAAATCTATGCCCAGAAAGCTCCGCGGAACTAGTTGATGCGCGCGATATGTTGGATTTTCTGACTCTGGATGTTGGTGGTAACATCACAACACGCGTCGACAATCAATACACACGGATAGGTTATGATATTCCAGCTACCGGCCAGCCCTTGGATCAGGGCTGTTATATTCTATATGATTCTTTTGGCAGTCCAGACTGCACCGTCGATGTGGTAATAGACGACTGTTAATGAGCCAGCCGATAGTGCTTATATCCCCACTAGCTTCTGAAACTCAGCATACATTTTCGATCGGGATGCGCCCTCTTTTTGACTAGAAGCCGCTGGCCAATTGCTATTTACAGCAATCACTAGCTCTCTTTTCGGGTCAATAAATATGCCTTGGCCAAAAATGCCCTTGCCTTGAAATGAGCTATCAGCAGAGGTCCACCATTGGTAAGCGTAACCATTGCTATTGCTATCACTTGAAAAAGACACTTGTGTCACCGTGGCCTTCTCAAACCAGCCTTGTGGCACGATTGATTCGCCATTGACTACAGCGCCATCGAGTATAAATTGGCCAAACGACGCGAAATCACGCGTAGTCGCTTGTATGCAGCAACCACTGATTTCATGTCCAGAAGGACCAAGGATCCAAGAGGCATCTTGTTCTGCTCCAATGTGTTGCCATATTTTTTCAGAGAGATAAGCTGACAGCGTTTTTCCGGTAGACTGGCTCACCAATACACCAATGAGGTTTGTTTCGCCAGTACTGTACAGCCACTTTTCGCCTGGCTTTACAGCGCGCTCAAGCTTGCGCATATAACTCACGGTTGAGTCTACACCTGCGTCGCCTTTGCTAAAGTTAAACTTATTGACGTCGGAATTTGGGTCGCTATAGTTTTCGTCCCATTTAACTCCTGAGGTCATGGTGAGCAGTTGTTCGATAGTAACATCATCGTATGCGCTTCCTTGCATATCAGGAATGTAATCAGAAACAGAGTCTTGCAGGCTTTTGATGTAGCCATCTTTGATTGCCGCACCAACCAATGTCGATGTAAAAGACTTGGCGACAGAAAAGCTGGTCCATTTACCGTCTTTATCAAAGTCTAGGCCGTATTTTTCGAAAACACGTTTGCCTTTGTGCAAAACAACTAAGCCGGCGATACGCTGCTCTCGAAAATAAGCGTCAATGCTCTCTTCAGGAATATTTAGCAGGTCACCCGCTTCAATGCTTGTCTGCGAGGCACTAGCGCTATTTTTACTCACCATAGAGTACGGTAGCACTTCTAATGCCTCTAGGGAGCGAAAGCCGGCATCGCGTTGCTCGGTTGTCCAAAACAACACATTTTCAGTAGTCGGTTGATTGAGAATTAAGTAACGGATGCTTTTATCGATACTAAACCAAAAGCCTACGGCGACGATCACGATCGCAACAAGTGCACCAACTATCCATTTCCACATATCAACTTTCCTTTCTCTATTTTTATTCTGTGCTCAATACTGCACTGACTTTGTAATACGCTCAAGTCTTGCCTGCTTAAAATAATGCAAGTTGTTGACTCGTGATGCTGTCAAAAGAGCCATCTATGAAAGGCAGTATTCCATCCGCGATCGGCTTTATTTGTTTTTCTACGTAGTGTTCATAGTCGAGTTGGCTGCTTTGATACTCTATTGCTTGCGGGCCATTGAGGGTTATCACGTATGATATCCAAGCTTTATTCTGATATTTAAGGGCTTTACCTAGCGCTTGATTTTGTTCATCTGCCATTCTCGCTGCTTTAACATGGGGTGGTACATTTTTTACATAGAGCTTGAGATTTCGCCGAATACGTTTGCGATACACAAGCTGGTCGTCGAGCTTACCCGAGCGCGTATCGTTAATAATTTGCAACAAATACTCTTTTACGTTTTGTCCGGCAAAGACCATGGTATATAGCTTAAGTTGAAAGTTTTTTGCCAGTTGAGTCCAATCTGAACGCACAGTTTCTAGGCCTTTAAAGACTAGCTCCTCACCGTTCTTGTTTGTTTTTAGGCCGGCATAACGCTTTTTACTACCAAGGTCTGAACCTCGAATAGTTGGCATTAAAAACTGACTAAAATGGGTTTCGAACTCAATTTCTAAATGGCAATCGAGTTGATGCTTCTGACGAATGTCACTTTGCCACTTTTCATTGATTTCACTTGCAAGTGCTTCACCAATTTGCATGGCTTCTTGATTCGAATATTCTCCGTTTAACCACACAAAGGTGGAGTCGGTATCGCCATAGATTACTTCATAGCCGGCTTGCTTAATCCATTGTGCAGTAGTTTGCATAATATCGTGACCACGCAGCGTAATTGAACTGGCTAAACGGGTATCATAAAAAGGACAACCACCTGATCCCAATACGCCATAAAAAGAATTCATTAAAATTTTTATGGCTTGGCTACGACTGGCATCGTTATTTCTCTTTGCTTCATCGCGTTGCTGCCAAAGCGATGTGATAATTTCAGGTAGAAAGTGTTTCTCACGACTGAACTTAGCGCCCTTAAAGCCTTCAATTGCATCTTCGGGTGAAGCTAAGCCTTCAACCAAGCCAAGAGGATCTATTTTAAAGGTGCGAATGATCGACGGGTAAAGACTTTTAAAATCGAGTACTAATACATGTTGATACAAACCGGGCTTTGAGCTCATTACATAGCCACCGGGGCTTGCAAGTCCACCATCTTCAGGTCGATTAGGGGCGACATAGCCCGCACGATGTAATTTGGGTAAATATAGATTTATAAAGGCAGCTACCGAGCCGCCCATTCGGTCAAGCTCAAGGCCGGTTAATTGGCTTCGCAGGCTTAAAAAGTCGAGTACTTTTGTGTGGGCGAATATAGCGAGTACTAGTTGGCAGTCCATTAAATTGTATTTGGCTAACTTAGGCTTATTGTGTTTGAAGTCATGCTCAATTTGGGCAAGTCTATCGTCAACATTTTCGGTTTGCTTACCCTTGCCAAGTAAAGACTGTGCAACATTCTCTAAACTAAAACTGTCAAACTGGTAAGTGGCTGTTTTCAGCGCGTCAATGCCATCTACAACCACGCGACCAGCCATCGATACAAAGCCGTGATTGACCTCGTTTCTGGCATCTCGCCATGAGATAGCTTGCTGGTCGCGACCTAAGTTCAATTCCACCCGATACAAGGCGGCGCGTTTTATTAATAGACGAAAATCAAAGTTAACCACATTCCAACCAATGATAATGTCGGGATCATATCGCTTAACGTGCGTAACAAATTGCTCAAGTAGCGCTTTTTCATTTTTCACCCAAATAACCCAGTCTTCGCAGGGCTCGGGCTCACCAATCATTAATACGCATTTGTGGTCATCGTTCGCCAGGCCAATCGAGAATAATTCACCTTGCTCACTGCATTCAATATCAATCGATAAAAGGGTGAATTGCGGAACGAACAGGCTGGGTTTACATTGAACATTGTAAAGTTCAATAAGGTCACTTTTGCTAGACCTTAGCTCACCGCTAAAGGTTGCGCTACCATAAATAAAGCGCTCCATAAAATATCGGTCGCATGGGCGAATATCATCTTCATAACAGCAAACCTTATGCTCTTTTAGTAGTGTTTTGGCTTTGTATAGGGCCGAGTTTCGATTGAAGTAAAGACCCGCAACAGCTTGATGGTCGAAGGTTTTCAGTTCAAGTGGCTTATATTCATGATCGATGGCATGTTGAGTCAGTAAGTCTCTTACCTTGAGCGCATCGTGTTGAAGAATGAAGAACAGCCCTTGCTGAGGGGGAGAGCTTGCTTTTACTATGCCTTCATGGGTTAAGAACCAGCATTCTATATAAGTCTTACCACCGCGCTCTACATGACGAGCACTAAGGATAAAACCTTCGAAGTGGCGTTGCATTAATATAAGCCCTATAGAAAATCGATTAGTATTCTTGGTATGACTTACAACGGTAACTGCAAGTGAAGGGGATCGCAAGGCTGAGCCTTGCTTAAATAATTGACAAAAATCTACCGCTACAAAAACGCGCCGCACTAGTTACCTAGAGGGCGCGTTTTTCAGTCTTAACTCGCGCTTACAAAGCTTCCGCTATGAGGCTACAAGTGGGCATTTATTTAAATAATATACCCTACAAAGGTAATGGCATTGGATTACCATTTAGCAATGCTTCGCCATTTTCAAGTTTGAAGGTCATTGAGTAATCACCTTCTTCACTTACAACGAGCATGCCTTGAGCCGCAAACATGCCCAGCATGCCTTCTACTTGCTGCGAGGCAATTTGCATAATTTCATCATCGCTCATGCCACTCGTGCTCGGATCAGCAGCCATTTGGCTAGCAACAACCTGTGAGCCTACATACATTGCCATGGTTTTATCCATGTTGATGTCGGCATCCAATATCGCTTTACTTATCCAGAAAGACGGATCTTCAAGCATCGTAGGCATTTCTTCGATACCTTGGAGTTTAGTAAGTACTTTAGCGTCTATTGTGCCGCCATTGATGGAACCAGATAACTCAGTAATATTAATTTCAGGATTAGCTGCCAACTGTGGGAGTAACTTATTCTCCATCAAATCCTGCATGGCAGCTTCCATTTGCAATGGATCGTTACCGAGCTCTTGAAGCGTTTCAAAAAGCACTCGCTCTAAGTTATTTATTTCAGTTTTTACTACTAGCTCTTTAGCTTTAAACTCGGGAGCACTGAGCGACTCAATTGCGTAGTTGATATCCATATCCATCAACGCAGCATCCTTAGAAGTTGTCGATATAAAGTCGACAACAACATTGTGCATATCAAAACCTATCTCTTCAACCGGCATATTCAACACCACTGAACCCACCGAAAAGGTTGACGAGGAGTTGTAAAATACGTTGTTGAGAACCTCAGAAAGTGGCAGTTCGATGTTTAAATCTAGCTTTACATCAGCTACTTTCAGGTCGTTTCCTTCGCCTACAACAGTAAATTCGGCCATCTCACCGCTGTATGTCGAGCTATCTCCGTCAGTGCCAACGCCATTCCAGCCACTGAATAAAACGTCGTTCCCATTATTATTTTCAGCATTTACGCTAAAGCTTGGTATTGCATCGGTGTAGGATGTGCCACCAAATAGGCCAACTTCACCTGCTAGACTGTAAAAACGTTTATCTGCGGCGTAGTCTAGGTACTCACGGAAGGTATCTTCATTGCTTGTTGATTTAAACGCAGACAATCCCAAACCAAAACCATTTAACGTCAATACAGGGCCATGTTGAGCTTCAATGTTCAGAGTGAAACTCATTGTATCGCTTAATTCTGCAATATCGCTTGCAGATAGACCAAGATCTTCATACATGTCAGTTGGCAGACCAAAGGTAAGCACTGCTTCGGTCGAAAACCAGCCAATGCTTCTGCTATCAATTGTAGCTGTGTACCCGGGGTTGGCGTTGACACTTTCTATGAACGAGTCAAGTGACGAATTGAAACCGTTGCCAGTAACTTTTGGGCCGATTAGGCCAACCGCGGCAAGCGTAGCAATAGGGATAATAATTTTTTTCATAATACTTCCTTGTTAGGAGAACGACTTCGAGGGCTAAGCCTCACGTTAAACGCTGCTTTCTACACATCGTACCAGTTATAATACACGACAGTGCCCTGTACTAAAAGTATTGATACATCGAATATCTGGAACGATAACTAAGCTTTGACCCGTCTATGAAGCAGTATTCGTTAAATCAAAAAAGGTACTATTTATTCGAGTTTGCTAATTGCTCATCAATAAAGTTGTTAATGTGTTCCTCGAGAACAAATAGGGGGACCGAGCCATTGGCTAAAACTGCATCATGGAAGTCACGAATATCGAAATTTTCACCAAGAACTTTTTCTGCTTTAGCGCGCAATTCCTTAATTTTGATCTCACCTATTTTGTAAGAGAGTGCCTGCCCAGGCCAAGAAATATAGCGATCGATTTCTGTATTTACGTTGTGCTCAGAAAGCGCCGTATTTTCCATCATATAATAAACCGCTTTGTCTCGACTCCAGTCGAACATATGCATACCCGTATCAACAACTAGTCGGCAGGCGCGCCACATCTCATAGCTCAAGCGTCCGAAATCGTCATAAGGGTCTTCATAAATACCGACTTCTACTCCAAGATATTCTGAGTACAAACCCCAACCCTCACCGAAGGCTGAAATGTAAGTAGACCTTCGCACATTGGGCAGTTCGTCCATTTCAGCCGCTAACATGATTTGTAAGTGATGACCTGGAACTGCTTCATGTAGGGTCAGTGCTGGGAGGGCATACAAAGGGCGTTTATCGAGCGCGTAGGTATTAACCCAATAATAGCCGGGTTGATCATCGGAGCGCGGGGAAATATAACGCCCAGTCGTATATTTAGGCGCTATGCTATCGGGCACGGGAGCAACACCGTAGGGTGTGCGTGGTAGCTTTTTAAATAATTTGGGAAGTTGCGCATCCATCTTCTTGGAAATATAAGAAGCGGTAATAATTAGATCTTCGGGCGTTTGTGCATAGAAGCGAGGGTCGGTACGTAAAAAACGAATGAAATCGTTAATGTCGCCGTCAAACTCCAACTTGTCGACAATTTCTTGCATTTCAGCACGGATCCGCGCTACTTCAGCTAAACCTATGTCATGGATTTCTTGAGCCGACATGTCGGTAGTTGTAAAGTGCTTTATTCTATTTTCGTAAAAAGCACTGCCATTGGGCCATGTTTTAACGGCGATGTCGCTTTTTGCATTTGGAATATATTCATCGGTGAGAAAGTCGTAAAAATCAGAATAAGCTTGATTGACCTTCGCAATAGCCTGTTCAGCATCGCTTATTACCTGACTGGTTTTTAACTCATCTGGCATGGTGTCGAAAGCGTTAAAAAAGCCACTTTCCCGCGGTGTTTCACTTAAGAAGGTTTCAACTGAGTCTTCAAAGCCTTTCAAAACAGCCTTGGGCTGTACATGACCTGACTTCATGCCCGTTTTCATATAGGCGATTTGTTGTTCAAAATGAGCTGGAATTTCGTTTAAGAGCATCATATATTGCGCGAGTTGCTTTGCATTTTTGATGCTAGCGCCGGTGGCACGGTTCCCAATAGCGCTATGGAAGCCATATTCCGAGGTAATAGGCACCAAGTATTCTTTATATTTGTACTGATCAACGTAATTTTGAAGGCGATACTTTTGCATTAGTAGCGAAATATTATCGGTGGTCGACAAAACAGAGCTGTCGATGTTATCTAAGGTAGCTAAGTAGCCTTCAAATGTCGCTGCATTTTTGGCGAGAGCTTCTGGACGAATATCAGGCAAGGCCGAAGAAGACTCTTCGCCATGGCTTTTGGCCAAGGTAGGGGAGATGCTCAGCTCGTAGGCCCAAATTTCGTCTAATAGAGAGTGAAGTTGCTCAGAGCTTTGTTTTTGGCTAAGAGCAATTGACTGGCTTTCAGAAACTTGCACCACACTTGAATTCGAATCGGTAGAGCCGCAACCCGACATCATTGTTGCCAAGGCCAAGGTAAGTGCCATCGATACGGCTTTTTTTGTAGCGAATTTTTTAGTTGCTTGCGAGTTGCTGGTGGCTGTCATGCTCATATTATCCCTTGATCAATCATTTTTTATTGTTATTGCTTTGCTCTCACCAATTGCCATTGTATTAAAGGCAGAACTTGGCAGGCCTAAAAGCTCGCGTTGTTTTTCTAATTCTATAAGCGGTGCGCCAGGCTCTTCAGCCGTTAACGGAAAGGTTCCCCAATGCATGCCTATCGATTGTTTAGCGTTAATATCCAAGTGTATCTGCAGCGCTTCTTTGGGGTCGACGTGATACTTTTGCATGAACCAACGAGGAGCATAGGCTCCAATCGGAATAAGCGCCAAATCGATTTGCTCTACTGCACCGCCTATCTCTTTAAATTGTACTGAATTATAACCGGTATCACCTGCGAACCAAACATGAAAGCCTGCGATATTAATCGACCAACTAGCCCATAGCGTAGTTAGCCGATCAGCCAAACCTCTGGCCGACCAATGCTGGCTAGGTAGCGCGAGGATATCTGCGGAAGCGAAGGCATTTTGCGCGCTGGCTTTGTCCCACCAATCCAGTTCACTAATGTTATTCGCATTTATGCCTTCGTCAAGCAAGTGAGCTTTTAAGCCTAAGGGCACAAAAAAACGAGTCGGCGACACTTGTGCCTGGCTTTTCTGACCAAGCATTTCCAGCGTGCTATTGTCGAGGTGGTCGTAATGGTTATGGCTAATGATCACGACATCAATATTGGGAAGTGCTTCATAGTCCATAGCATGAGGAACATACCGATGCGGGCCTGCGAAGGAGAGTGGCGATGCTCGGTCAGTAAAAATAGGGTCGGTTAAGACGCTCAAGCCTTTGTATTGTATCAGAAACATTGAGTGGCCAAGCCAAGTTACTAAAGCTTGGTCGGCATCTCCTTTTAGGTCACTTTTTGCCTGAATGCGAGCTACATCAGCTTCCTGAAAGGGTACTTGCGAGGCGAGAGCAGGGTGGTCAGCCCACACATCTTCGCCTAATATTCGCATTTCAAGAAAATCAAAAAAGCTTTTATCGGTGTCTTCAATGTAGAGATTTTGAAAGCCGTCGGCACTGTGATGCGCTTTGCGTTGTTGTTCGTTGCCCGGCTTACTTACACAAGCACTTAGTATCGAAAATCCAACTAGACTAAGAATGATGAAGTGCGGCTTAAGTTTTTGATGTATAGCGCTCATGAAGGCCTTAGTTTTCTACACTTTTGAGTAATTGACGCATGGCAATCAATACGTCGTTTTGGCCATCTTGCAGAATGCTTGAAATAGCAAAACCTTGGGTGAAGCAAGTAAGCTGTAAGGCGACCGATTCAATGTTAATGTCGGCTCGGATCTCCTTGTGTTTCTGCGCTCGCTCTAAACAACTAATGAAGCATAGTTGCAACGAGTCGTAATAATGGCGAGCAATACTTTGTATCTCAATATCGACTCGCCCTAATTCACTGATACTATTAACAAGCAAGCAACCTTGCGACAAAATGAGTTGATGATAGGCCCTAAAGTAGTTCTCTATTGCAAGTGTGCCAGGCTCTGACCTGTTGAGTAAGCTTTCTTGGCACTTCGATAAATGGGAGCTGATATAAGTGTTTAGTACGGCATAAAGGAAAGCTTTCTTGCTACCAAATTCGATGTAAAAAGCTCTGCGGTTGAATTGGGTACGAGCGATTATTTCGTCCATCGACGCGTTGGCAAAACCATGCTCAGTAAATATTTCTATTGCGAACATTTTGACGTCGCTGAGGTCATATTGTGCTTTTTTGGGCATCGCCGTGTTCCTCGCCGACCTATACAATTCAGTGCTTTAGGTATAACAGGCTTTTGACTTTTTTCCAAATTTTTAGCTGAGTTTACAGCTTCACTTCCAAGCGAAATGTTACACAATATTTCAAAAGGCAAAGCGCAGCCGCAATTAATTGCTAGTTATGTTATAAAATGCCGGAAAAAAACTCACACACTATAAGAGACAAGCTATGAATCGTTCTATTAACGCTCTACTAAAAACGACATTAGTAGCAGCAACCAGCATTTTGGTTTTTGGCTGCGCGAGCACCAGCAACAACGCAAGCCTGAATGCGACAACCCAACCCAATATTGAAAACATCAAGGCACACATGCACTTCCTAGCAGACGACTTGTTAGAAGGTCGTGAAACAGGCTCGAGAGGTCATGAAATTGCGTCACTTTACATTGCTGGCGAATTTGCTAAATATGGCCTCAAGCCTGGTGGTGACGATGGCACATATATTCAACGCATCAACTTTAGAAAAGGCTTGTTAGTTCAAGAATCTCCTACGTTTAGCGTTGAATCCGATAGCGGTGAATCTTTTGAGTTCTCATACCCCGATGACTTTTTAAGTGGGCCTAATTTAGTTGCCGAAGAAGCGACGATAACGGCCCCTATCGTGTTTGTCGGCTATGGTATTTCCGCACCTGAACTCGATCATGATGATTATGCTGGTATCGATGTAGAAGGTAAGATTGTATTAGCACTCTCAGGTAAGCCAAAATCCTTCCCTTCTGAACTAGGTTCGCACCTTGCATCAGGTGCAAATAAGTCTAAATATGCGGCCGAGCGCGGCGCTGTTGGTTACGTGACCATACCAAGTCCTCAGCGTGAAGCAGCTCGCCCATATAAAAATATGATGAATTACATATTCTCACCACGCATGCGCTGGGTTCAAGATGACGGTAACCCTTCTAGTGTTGAGCCTGGTTTAGTTGGTAGTGCCTATTTAAGTCCGCCTGCTATTGAAAAGTTATTTGCGCTTGGGTCAACCCCTATCTCAGAAGTGCATGCTCAGTTAGAGAATGATGAAGTACCAAGTGCTTTTGATATTCCAGCGACGATTACCTTAAGTCGTGAAACTACTCACGAAAACCTTTCTAGTCCGAATGTTGTTGGGATTTTAGAAGGCAGCGACCCAGTACTTAAAAATGAGTATGTTGTTTACACAGCGCATTCTGACCACATTGGCATTTCTAAAAGTGTCGAGAAAGATAAGATCAATAATGGCGCGATGGACAATGCCTCAGGTACGTCGGTGTTAATGGAAACAGCAAGAATGTTTGCTTCCCTACCTACGCCGCCAAAGCGTTCTATTATTTTCTTGGCAGTGACGGGTGAAGAAAAAGGCCTGTTGGGCGCTGATTATTTTGCTCGAAACCCGACCGTACCCCAAGAGAATCTGATCGCGAACGTTAACCTTGATATGCCAATTTTAACCTTCGAGTTTGCTGATGTTATCGCTTTCGGCGCCGACCACTCATCAATGAAAGCGTCGGTAGAAGCGGCAACTAAAAATGTAGGTATTACCTTGAGCGATGATCCTTGGCCAGAGCTAAATTTGTTTACCCGTTCTGATCATTACAGCTTCGTTAAGCAAGGTATCCCAGCAGTATTTTTAGTGCCTGGTATCCAATCTAAAGATCCAGAAATTGATGGTAGCAAAGTGTTGCAGAACTTTTTGGGAACCAACTATCACCGCCCAGGCGATGATATGACTCAGCCCTTCAAGTGGAACGCAGCAACGACATTTACTGAAGTAAATTTCCAAATCGGCCTCACTTTAGCAAATCAAGCGGAGCGCCCAACATGGAATGAAGGTGACTTCTTCGGCGACACATTCTCTAAGAAATAAGCCAAATACTGGCGCGATGGTTCATTCATCGCGCTAGCTCCAGCCACGTCCCGACCTAGCACTATCTCAACGACATTGTTAAATGTTAGAAATATAGGATAGACTTTAGCCTTTCCCTACTGGTTATTGGCGTGACTCTTTCTATATGGCAGCAATCTACTTCGACATTTTGCATCTTTATTATCTTCCGCAGTTTCTGCCCGTAGCGCGAAAATTGAGAGCGGCAAAGTGTGACCTGTTATTCGTTGTCCATAACGAGCCCCAAACTGCATCCGTTACCCATAAAGCACTTAACGATGAAGGCTTTTCTTTTCAAGTTGTCGAAAATGCAGACCAAGCGAAAGCGCTCTATTTAGATAAAAAACCCAATTGGGTGATATTTGGCAATGCGCCTTGCTCAAGTTATACCGAGCTTCAATCCGAAGGTCTTAAACTAGCTTATATGCAACATGGAATAGGACCAAAAGCGTGCTACTACGTTACCAGTGAGTTCCCTTTTGATGTTCGTTTTGTTGAGGGCCCTAAGCGCTTACAACGTCTTAGCGAGATGTTTCCTAACCGCCGTTTTGAAGATGTTGGCTATGCGAAGCTCGATCCCTTGTTTTGCGAGGGGGATTCTGAGCTTGTGAGTTTAGCCAATGCGGTTGATCTAGCGTCACTTGGCTTAGACCCTAAAAAGTCGACCATCCTATATGCGCCGACTTTTTTCCCATCGAGCATTGAGTGCTTTAGCGACGACTGGCCAAGTGAAATGTCGGCCTATAACATCATTATAAAACCTCACTTTTTTAGCTACACCAAAAAGAAGTATCATAAACAGCGCGATAAATTGGATGCGTGGGCAACACATTCAAACGTTTATATGGGCCCTATCGACTGTTATTCCTTGTTACCTTTTATGGGTCTTGCCGATATCATGCTTTCGGAAGCTTCTTCAACAGTGTTTGAGTTTGCTGCCTTAGATAAGCCAGTAGTTTGGTGTGATTTCTACAAAGTACGCTGGACCTACCGAGGTATATTCAAATCGCGACTAACGAAACGCATGGATCCTGACATGAGCATCTTCCATGACATTTGTGAACGCGCGACAGACCCAAAACAAGTCGCGCAGCTAGTAGCACAAAGTCTTGCTAGTCCGAGCATCAAATCTGCTCAACGTAAAGCAGTCACACTTGATATGGCCGGCAAGACCGACGGCAAATGTAGCAGCAGAATCAGAGACTATTTGTTAGTTAACTTGGGGTAGCTGAGCCTTGCTTTCACGTTGCTCATCTTGGCAAATAAAAGGCCCTGCAAGCGACTTCCCAATGTCATATTTACCTTTCAAACTAGGATATTGCCTGAACAGCGCTTTCATCGTGCTATCCATGTTATCGCGTAAGGTGATTTTGTAGGGGTAAGAGCTAAAGACGACATAATTATCATAATCACCAGTGTGGAAATAGATGTCGCCCACATAAGTTATTTTCCCAGCTTCAACATTAAACTCCCCAACGCAGCTGATATCGGGCTCAATCAATTCGATTCCTTGCATGTAAACCGCTTTGTCGAATGAGTGCTCGCCTGCTGGCATTGTGATGGGCGCTAAAGTGCTTGCACCTTCGCCTCGAAAACCATGGGGATCGAGTATTTTGTTCTTATTATAGGTAACAAAGGTAACTTTAGGCACTTCACCAGATAAATGAACACGGGCAAGCGCTATACCCTCGTCACTGCTTAAGGCTTTTGCAGGATCGAAGCTAGAAACACATCCACTACTAAATAAAACAAAAAGCATAACTATGAGCAAATTAATGCGCTTAGATTTAGGTAGGTTTACTAAGATGAACATAACGATAACTCCCTAGTGTGTGATGAGCTTTCCTATTTATCCGAAAAAGTCTTAGCTACTTATTTTTATTATAGTTCAATTATGAGTACTATAGTAACGACTGGGTGATATGGTCATCAAAGCATAAAGGCTGCGGTCAAATATAGAGATTCAAGTCTGATTTTTAGTTACTTTGGAAGATGAATCGTAATCTTTAGGGTCTTGTTTGCTATGCCGCCAGTGTTGACATTTAATGTTCCTCCTAGGCTAGTTATTACCAGCTTTACGATGTTTAGGCCTAAGCCCGCGTTAATAGTCTCGCTATTCGCGGAATTAGCTATTTTAAAAGGGCTTAAAGCATAAGGAATCTGCGTTTCGTCAATGTTATCGTTGGAATCGTGATAAATAAATTCGTGATGGCTAACGCCAGAATGGTAGCTAATCGTAATCGTTTTTTCCTTTCCTGACTTCCCGTTATTATGTTCAGCCTCATTTTTGTGAGTAAGAGAGTTAGCGATAAGCTCCGTAAAACATACCTGTATAAGGTGTTCATCGCTCAAAACTACAGGCAGAGGTGAAGGGGTAGTGACTAATTTTGAATGTACAGATGAATCAAATTTATCAAAACAAGACTGAACAATTGAATTAACATTGCAGTTAGTCATTCTGCTTTCATAAGCTAACAATTTTGCATACTCAGAAAGCCTTTTGAGCTTTTGTGTTGCCATCTGATTCTCACGCTGAATCAGTAGTAGCCAATTATTTGCACGTTTATCTAAGTGGTCGCCATATTCCTCACCTAACATTTTGATGAGTGTTGATGCTGCACCAACTGAGCCGCGTAAGTCATGTGATAATGCCCTAAAAAAGACTATAAGTTCGTTTTTTTCCATAATTTTTAAAAGCATATACCCCAGTAATTAACGTTCACAGACTACAAGGCTTCCTTTTGACTCACTTTATCAATGATAAGATTGTTAATATGTTGATCTATCTGATGACGTCTCACGGCGAACCGAACACTTCGTGTTAATAGTGCTGGCGAAAGATCGTCTTTTTCTATTAAATCTAAGGCTCCATGTGAAAATAATAGTGGCGTTAGTTCATCTGTGGCATCTCCAGTAATCACAATTACTGGAATATCGATATTCTTATCAGCGAGCTTATCAATAAAATCTAGAGCGGTTTCGCCTTCTAGGAAGTAATCAGAAATACATACATCTATACTTTGATTGTGAATATGCTCAAAAGCTTCATCAATACTAGTGCTTTTAAACACAGTGCAAGCATATCCTGTAACCTTGGAAATTTGATGTTCTAGTAGCTCAAGGTAACTGGCGCTATCATCAAGTATTAATATATTTACCTGTTTTTTGAATGGTCCAGTGTCAAGCATTTCCAATGCATTATTTACGCTAGATCTCAGTTGTTTGTAAGCTACTACCATTCCCATTTCCATATAACGCACTTGCGAGATATCTGTAAAGGTAATAGCTACGCCCTTGGTCATTGATATATCACTGTAATTGTAAGAATTTACAGTGATTCGAAGAACCTGTTTATTATCAAGAGTAAGCTCTCGTTCTAGCATCTTGCCACTTCTTGCAACAACACTCACATCAGATAGTAAATCATTATATTGTATGTTGTTAGAAATGTGATGGATTGGCCTGTTAACATCATTTTCTTGCAGGTTAATGTAGGTCTTAACTGCATCGGTGTAGCGTCTTACATTCAAGTTTTCGTCAAGGAAAATAATACCGATGTTAGATAATAATAGTACTTCATCTAAATCACCATTTGCCTGAGAAATTTGAAGTATCTTCTCTTGAAACTCAGAGTTTACTGTATGCAACTCTTCATTCACAGACTGAAGCTCTTCGTTAGTGCTTTGAAGCTCCTCATTAGCAGACATCAACTCTTCGTTAGCTGATTGAAGCTCTTCGTTAGTGGTTTCTAATTCCTCTATTGTGACTTGGAGATGTTCTTTATTGAATTTAAGTTCAAGTTCAAGATCCTCAATACGCTGATTAGCTAGTTGGTTTACATCAAATCGTTCTGCTTGAACTGAACTAACTGGTGCAAAGCTGACTTGTTCAAATATTAACCAAAAGAAGCCGGGGGCCGACGCCAAATCATGCTCTTTTATGTACTTTACTCGCAGGTTAAAGGTAATTTCACCTTCTCGCGAGTTAGTGACTATGTCTGAATAGTAGACTTCTTCGTTTTTGTGACGTGCCCTTTGTAATGCTGATGACAAGGCAATGCAGATGTCGTCATTCACTAAATCAGTAATTGCAGTGCTAATTCTTCCAGGTGGCAAGCGGCGAGTGTAATTCCCTAAATCGCCATACACATGGATAGCTTGAAGTTCGTCATTTAGTATTATGCAGGGGCAAACGAATTGAGTAATTAGGGCTTCGTTAATGAAGTTCAATCCGTTATCAGAATGACTACCTCCCCGATAACTTTTCATTAAGTCTGTGATAGTAGGAATATTTGTATTTACTTTTGATACTGTTTTATTTATTTTCGAGCTTGTAACAATTGGTAGCTTAACGTCATCGACTTTTTGATAAATCTTACTTCTTTCTTCGACAACTTTGAAATGAGAGTCGAGTTCGCCGAGATTTTCTGATGAACCTAGAAACAGGTAGCCGCGAGCTTTGAGCGCAAAATAGAGTGAAGATAAGACTCTCTTTTGTGCTTCGTTCTGAAAGTAGATTAAGACGTTTCTACACGTAACTAAATCGATGTTTGAGAAAGGAGGATCTGTAATCACGTTGTGAGTTGCAAAAACGACTTTATTGCGAATACTTTGATTAACTTGGTAGCCTCCGCCAACTGCATCGGAGAAGTAGGTTTTAAGAATATAGGGCGCTACATCATTTTCAATTTCTGCAGTGTAAACACCTGCGCTAGCCTCATTGATTGCTGCAGGGTTTACGTCAGTGGCAAACACTTTAACCTCGCGTATTAACGCTTGCTTTCTTAGCTCTTCTTCAACCATTATAGCAATTGAGTATGCTTCTTCGCCCGATGAGCATGCCGCTACCCAAATCCGAATTAAGGAATTCTGCTGCGAATGTTTCACAATATTAGGGATAGCGATATTCCGAATATTTTCAAACGCCTTATCATCTCTAAAGAAGCGTGTAACGCCAATCAGTAGTTCTTTACTTAGCGCCTGAACTTCATAAATATCTTTAAAAAGTAACGTTAGGTAATCACGCAGAGATGCGATCTGTTTTATTGTCATCCTTCTTTCAATTCTTCGAGCAATTGTACCTACTTTATACTTTGAAAAATCGATATCGCTTTTTATTTTAAGTAAGTTGAAAATTTCATTCATGACTTCTTTTGACGAAACAATATCTTTTTGTACACTTTCAGTTTGCCCATTTACGAGAGGATGGTTGATGTACTGCGCAAGCTTTTCACCAATATCTTCTGGGCGTAAAATCAAGTCGACTATACCGGTGTTTATTGCGCTATTTGGCATGCCATCGAACTTTGCACTTTCAGGCTCTTGGGCAACCACAAGAGCACCAACTTCTTTTAAAGCTTTGATTCCCCGGCTCCCATCAGAACCAGTTCCGGAAAGAATAACGCCAATGGCAAGGTGTTGTTGGTCTTCTGCAAGTGAGCGAAAGAAGATATCTATTGGGAGGTTTAAACCACTATCAGCAATTTTTTCCGTTAATTGTAATTCGCCCTTGGCGACGATCATGCTTTTTTTAGGAGGCAGAAGATAAATTGTATTTGCTTTGGTTTTTACCCCATCTGTCACGTTCTCAATATGCATGGAAGTATGTTTACTAAGTAGCTCTAACATCATACTTTTGAAGTTAGGTGATAAATGCTGAACTATGACAAAGCATGCGCCCGTATCAACAGGAAGATTTTGCAATACGATCTGTAAAGCTTCCAAGCCCCCCGCAGAGGTGCCTATTCCAATATAATGACTAGGAGTATCCATTTTGTCTTGGTCGTCTTTTGACCCACTACTCATACTTTGCTACCCTCAGGAACTGGTTTATGAACTCTTGAAAAATATACTTTAGTCTAATTTTTACTGTTAAATCAGGCTTTTGAAGCTAGTCTATCATCTTTTGAAACTAGATTTTAATCAACCCGATTGACCAAAAATAACTGTATTTTTTAAATCTGGAATGATGAAGATATGGAAAACGAAGCACGTCGTGAATTATCTCAAGCAAATTCGATTACCGATGATACGAAAAAGTTTGAAAGAAGGGCTTATCAAGCTACCCGCGATGCTATCGAAAATATTCAAGAATCGTTATTTGACCCAGATGCATCTGACACCATTTTCGCACGTTTGATAAAGCATTTGGTATTGATATCAGATTGTAAGTACGGTGTTTGTTATTTGTCAGGTGAAAATGCAGAGTTCCCGATCCTTACCGGTGCGGATTTGCTTCCCTTGTACCATGATTCAAAGAAAGACTTTATAAACAAAAAAGTATTATCTGCTTGGGTAGGACAAAAGAGTGTTCTTACAAGCCCTGTTTACTACAACAGCCCTATCCCTAAAGCGACTAAAACGCTCTTAATTGATCCTGACAATATATCGTCCCTAATGTTATTACCAATTTTAGTGCATAAAGAACTGAGAGCCATCTGCATCCTCGGTGATAAGGATAAACAATTTTCGTCAACGATATTATCCAAAATACGACCAGTATTAGACGCAGTTGTATGCACCTTGCAAAGTGCTGAAACAGTGAGAGGCAATTTTTCTGGCTTAAATCAAGACCTTGCTCACAATCGCTATTTGAGCAGTTTGATATCATCGTCGCCAATAGGCGTTTTAGTCATTGACTCTAATTCCACAATTGTTCTTAGTAACCCTGCTGCTCAAGATATCTTTGACCCAGACGCAATAAAAATGGATCACTCTAGCCAACTGAGTTTAGCGGGTACTAACATTCATAAGTTTTTCCCTTGCTATGAGGCTTTTTTCCAATGGTCGAATCAGCACGATAAAACTAACTTAGAAGATGATACACATGGCCCTCGTATATGGGAGTATCAGACAGCCCATAAAATGGACGGGACCACCTGCACCGTTAATTTAACACTATTCCGATACAATCAAGGCTTGCAGCGTTATACAACGATGCAAATTCAAGATATTACGCTTTTTCAGGCTAAGTCGGATGAATACAAAAGTACGTCACAACAATTAAATGCATTAACCCAATTGGCTCCGGTAGGAATTATTCGCGTTTCAGTAGATTGGAACTGCATATTTTCAAACGAAAAGTGGTGTGAGTTTACTGGGCTTTCACATGAAGAAAGTACAGGCCGAGAGTGGATAAATGCGATTCATCCCAGCGATGTTAGCGAGCTCCTTATGTCTATAAGGAATGCACTTCAGCTAGGCCACGATTTTAATCAAGAGGTCCGTTTAGTATCACCGTTGGGTGCTACTCGCTGGGTTGATTTTAGTATGCGAGTATTGTTTGACGAAGATGGCGAAATAGAAGGTTTCCTCGGAACCTGTAATGACGTTACTGAGCGCTATGTTAATCAAGAAAAACTAAAACATATAGCAGACTTTGATAGTTTAACAGGTTTGGCTACACGATTACTTTTCCAAGATCGACTGCAACGCGCTTTCTATGATTCTGAAAGAGACAACTCTATTGTATCAATCTTTTTCCTAGACCTTGATGGCTTCAAGGACGTAAATGATACATTAGGGCATGATGTAGGCGACATATTACTTCAAAAAGTAGCGGATCGCCTTATGAATACTCTTCGTAAAAATGATACTGTTGCCCGGTTTGGCGGTGACGAATTTGTTGTAATGTTGGGTCATGATGAGCAGATTGCAGAAGTAGTTGTAGTTGCAAATAAAGTTATAGAAGCCGTTGCTAAGCCTTATGTTATTGGTGAACAAGAAATATACATCACCACAAGCCTGGGAATTGCACAAGGAACAATGCCGGATACGACACCTGAAACCTTGCTGAAGAATGCCGATTTCGCACTCTACAGTGCGAAAAAAGAGGGTAAAAATAAGTTTCAACTTTTTAATGAAGTTCTGGAAGCAAACTCTAAGTCGCGAATTAATTTGATGAATGATATGCGCAGTGGTCTAAAAAGAGACCGTTTTGTTCTGCATTACCAACCGATTTGCGACGTTGTAACTGGTAAGGTTTCGGGTTTTGAGGCTCTGTTACGATTCAAGGATAAAGAAGATAACCTAGTTAGCCCTTTACAGTTTATACCACTACTGGAAGAAAGTAATTTGATTGCTGAGGTTGGCGCTTGGGCTGTTAATGAGGTTTGCTATCAATTAGCTCAGTGGAAGTCGTTCGGCGTATTTCCTATTGATGGGTACATATCATTTAATGTTTCAGCAAAGCAACTCAATAATGACTCACTGGTCGACACTATTAAGCAAGCTTGCGACAAATATGAGGTTGAACCTAGCTCTTTGGTAATGGAGCTAACTGAATCGGTTATTATTAATAAGCAAAACCGCGTTAGAACGATATTGGAAAACATACAGGCTATGGGCGTGAGGCTTGCCCTAGATGACTTTGGTACTGGCTACTCATCGCTTAGCTACTTACAACATTTTTCGTTCAATATCATCAAAATTGACAAAAGTTTCGTAGATGATCTCTCCGAACAAGGGAATGATGTAAAAATAGTAAAAGCAATAATTGCTCTTGCTTCTTCATTGGAACTTAAAGTGATTGCAGAGGGAGTTGAAACTAAGCTAGGTCGAGACAAGATAAGGGAATTGGGTTCCCACTACATCCAAGGCTTCTATATCAGCCGGCCACTGCTTGCTACCAAAGTAATAGACTATTTAGCTCAAGACTAGAAGTGTAATAATACGCAAGTAGTTGACAATTTGTATCTTGCATTTGCGCTCAAACTGAGGAATTTTGGAGGCATCGACAATGTGGCCGGACTAGCTAAAAATGTCAAGCCATCCTCCGTTAATCCTCTATTTCAAACAAAAACTAATTAGCAAAAAATTGTGTTTTTACTGCTGACCAGTATTCACCAAACTGTTGGGTTGGTGTACGTTGGAATTTACTTCGCACAAATTGATTTATTTTGCCATCTACAAAGCAAATCATCATATTCGCTAAGATACCTTCGTCTACCTCCAAGGCCTTGCCTTCTCGCAGTTTACGTTCGCGCAATATTTGCTTAATTTGAGTTTCTAAACGCTCGAAGAGTTTCGCTATGCGCTCGCGGAGTCGCTCTTGTTCGCCTAACAATGCGTCGCCGTTGAGTATACGAGTGATTCCTGGGTTTTTCTCAGCGAAACCAAGAATGAGATGCATGATTAACTGACATCTTACCGCAGCCTCTTTTTCTTCTTCCATGATTTTATTAATACGCGAGAATAAGGTTTCTTCAATAAATTCAATTAGGCCTTCAAACATTCGGGCTTTGCTAGGGAAGTGACGATAGAGTGCGGCTTCAGAAACACCTACTTCTGCAGCCAGCTTCGCGGTAGTGATGCGTTGGCCATGATTGTGCTCTAACATTCCTGCTAGGGCTTGCAGGATCTGTGCGCGCCTGTTGGGTCTTTTTGTTGCGGGCATGATGGTACCTATTAGCTTTTTTATTATTGTTGGGTTGCTGTGTATTCACTGTGCAACAGAGTTAGCAGCTGTTGCGCGAGCACTTTCTTACTAGCTGGCGCAAGTTCTGTTTTACTATTCTTTGTAATCACCGTTAAGGCATTTCGATCAGAATTAAAACCTAACTCACTTGATGATACATCATTGGCCGCAATCATATCCAAATTTTTACGGCTTAACTTTGATCTTGCGTAAGCTTCAACGTCGTTTGTTTCGGCAGCAAAGCCCAAGGTAAATGGCTTGTTTTTAAGTGCTGCGACGGTTTTGAGAATATCAGGGTTTTGTTCGAAGGATAGCGTCAGAGTTTCATCTTTTTTCTTTACTTTGTGTGTGGGCACTTCTGCTAACCTAAAATCTGCAACAGCCGCACAAGCAATAAAAATATCTTGTGTGGCAATATCACTCATTACCGCTTCAAGCATATTTTGCGCGCTAATGACTTGCTTGCACCTAATATTAGCGCCCGCAGAAATGTTGACTGGCCCAGATACTAAGGTAACCGTTGCTCCCATTTCCTCGGCAGCTTCTGCAATTGCATAACCCATCTTTCCTGAGCTGTGATTGGTGATATAACGAACAGGATCAAGAGCCTCACGAGTTGGCCCAGCAGTGATCATAATATTTTTACCCGCGAATAGTTGTAAGTCTTTAGCTGCATGAGATATATGCTCACCTAACGCGCTAACTATTTCTTCAGGCTCAACCATGCGACCATAACCTACGTCACCGCAAGCTTGTTCACCGCTTGCAGGGCCAATGAAGTTCACGCCTCGTTGATTCAGTATATTGATATTATCGCTTGTTGCGGGGGCTGCCCACATTTGTTGGTTCATGGCTGGGGCAATTACTATTGGTGCTGGTGTTGCTAGGGCGAGCGTGGTGAGTAGGTCATCTGCAAGGCCATGGCTTAGTTTTGCCATTACATTTGCCGTTGCCGGAGCGATTAAAAATATATCCGCCCAACGCGCTAGCTCTATATGCCCCATGGCTGCTTCAGCGTCTTCATCGAGTAGACTGTTACTTATTTTGTTACCTGAAACGGCTTGTAAAGCTAATGGGGAGACAAACTCTTTGGCGGAATCGGTCATCACAACCCTGACTTTTGCGCCCGCAGCGACCAGTTTTCTTACTAAATCTGGCGTTTTATAAGCTGCAATACCGCCGCTGATACCTAATAAAACGTTCTTTTGTTCAAGTTGCATATTTTGCCAATAAGAGTACAAGTATAGCTTGCGCTCGTTCTTCAAAGGATTTGGATAACGACTATTGTGGCAAAGAAAACCAAGGAAGGGAAATATGAAAATCACAAATTGGCCGCAACATGAGCGGCCACGCGAGAAATTACTACAATTTGGTGCTGAAACACTCTCCGATGCTGAGCTCTTGGGTATCGTTATCGGTAACGGCATTAAAGGCAAAAACGCCGTTGAGCTAGGTCGCGATGCCTTGGCGAAGCACGGCTCGGTACGAGCTATTATAAGCGCAAACAAAAAACAGCTAGGTAGCACTCCCGGTTTTGGTTTGGCTAAATTTGCGACCTTGAACGCATGTTTTGAACTCTCAAAGCGTTCACTCGCCGAGGCAATTCAAAAACCACACAGCTTTACTCACGCTGATTCTGCCTCTAGCTACTTACTCGCCCGATTGCGCGACAAGCCTCATGAAGTGTTTTCGATGTTGTTGCTCGACAGCCAGCATCAGTTAATTGCCTTTCGTGATATGTTTACAGGCACAATCAATTCAGCAGCAGTTTATCCAAGAGAGCTTGTGAAGCAGGCTTTAGAAGACAACGCTGCAGCTGTTATTTTAGCCCATAATCATCCAAGCGGTGTGGCGGAACCCAGCCAAGCAGACATACAAATAACTAACAGAATACAGCGGGCCATGGAACTGATAGATGTGAGAGTGCTAGATCATTTTGTCGTTGGGGATAGCTCTGTGGTGTCTTTTGCGCAGCGAGGGCTATTGTAAATTAGACCTGATTCAAGCTTGGCCTTTGGTTTAATTTAGCCTAAGTTTGAATAAGAGTTAGGCGTGAGACTCGTAAGCTCACGCCCATTCTATATTGAGCATGCTATCGGCAGTTCTAGGCTTTTTTTACTCGCTCAATTTGTTTATTTACATCGCTTAGATTTCCAGTTTTCATCCAAATACTTGCGCCCTTGTTACTTGCAACAGCATTAAGCACCATGCCAGTCGGTAGCCTAAGCCAGCTATGTTTGCGCATTGTTTGCTCTAGGGCGAGCAATTCACCATCCAGCACAAGCAATTCTATGCCGCCTGGGTCATCAACCCTGATTGGCGTATTGGGTTTTACTTGCAGGAGTTTGACGTTCTCAAATTCATCAGCATGTAAGAGGGCTTCACTAACTAAATTGGTAGCATCAATAGCGCCAAGCTCAGCCTCTTGATTCACTAGATATGGGGCAGGACGGTATGTAAGCTCGCTAATTTTCTTTCGAACATGAGTGCGATCATCAAGTTGAAACTGCCATAACTTTACAAAAATGACGCAGCCCTCATCGGATCCCGGTGTATGTTTCGACTGTGGTGGGTTGCGAATATAGGAACCGGCCGGAAAATCACCATGCTCATCTTGAAAAACGCCACTAAGCACTATGAATTCTTCGCCACCTGTGTGGACGTGAGCTGAAAAATGACTCCCCGCTGCATATCGAACAATAGAGGTTGCACGTGCGACTTCAGCGCCGACACGGTCCAGTGGGCGGCGGTCGACACCTGCCATAGGTGACTCAACCCAATCGAGTTCGTCGCTGTGAACTAATACGGCTTCATCAAAGTTGGCTCTAATTTCCACGGGGGCTCTCCGGTTATCTGCATAATAGACTGTATGATTCAAAGTAAGTGCGCTTACAAAGACTGAAACAAATTACGGATTTTATCTACTTCATTCGTAAAAACTGCGTTGTCGTAAATGTGCGCCTATGTATCCACAGTCCAAACTACGTTATCATTCGCTAAACTGAAACTAAGAGCAAACAGCAATCAATGAAAAAATGGAAAATTTTTGTCATTAATTTGGCTGAGTCGACGGAAAGACTCGATGCTTTTGCGCGCCAATTCGCGTCACTAGATCAAGAATTCGAGAAGGTAGAAGCCGTGCCGGGAGGCGGGCTCTCGGAAGATGAAGCTGGGCAATATTATCATTTTGAGCAGTCAGACTATTACAAAGAGCTTAATTTAGGTGAAATTGGCTGTTACTTAAGTCATTTCAAGGTCTGGCAAATGATTATTGAGCAAGAACTCGATTACGCCATTGTGCTAGAAGACGACGTCTTACTGAATGAACACTTTCTGCCTACCTTAGACAAATTACAAACCTTAGATATGCCTTGGGATATTATAAAACTGGCTGAGTTTCCCATTAAACGTAAGGTTGTACGTGAAATTAGTCATGATGATGCTTCCTTGGTTGTCTATAATAAAGTGCCGAAAGGAACTTATGCTCAAGTGATAAGTGCCAGTGGTGCTAAAAAATTATTTTCTGAAAAAGGGCAGAAGCAAGCATATTGCATTCAGCGCCCTATCGACATTGATATCCAGTACTGGTGGGAAAAGGACTTAGAAGTGTATGGTTTAAAGCCGTATTCGGTTGAGATCGATAATAGTCACCCAAGTGAAATTGATGAAAAAGCACTCAGGCAGAGAGCCAAAAAGAGTTTTTGGCGACAAGTGCATAGTCGTTTTTATTTCCTATTCAAAAATAAAAAAGAATTGAAAAAGCGGCTTCAAAAACTCGATAGCAAATAGAATTAGTACGATTTCTGGTAAAATCAGCAAAAATAGCGCTTGGACTCGATAACTATCTGAATACTATGCATTATCTTTGGTGTCGGTTGTATTGTGTGAATTTAAGTGCTTAATAAAACAACAGCGAACATGGTCTAAAGTAAAAAAGATCGCCCTAAAAACAAGTTTTAGTTGAATTGAGTTGCTGTTTCCTGTATAAAATGCGCCCTCATTATTAAAGACGTTTAACAGCAATATTTGTTTGCTTGGGTTAGACGGCAAACAGTTTTTCTGGAGACAATAAGATGTCAAAAGTTTGTATAGTTACAGGTAAGCGTCCTGCAGTGGGTAACAACCGCTCACACGCTAGAAACGCGACTCGTCGTCGCTTTTTGCCAAATCTTCAAACTCACCGTTTTTGGGTTGAGAGTGAAAACCGTTTCGTGAAATTACGCCTTACTACTAAAGGTATGCGTATTATCGATAAAAAAGGCATTGATACAGTGTTAGCTGATATCCGTGCTCGTGGCGAAAAAGTTTAAGGAATCCCCATGAGAGATAAAATCAAGTTAGTTTCATCTGCTGGTACGGGTTTCTACTACACCACAGACAAAAATAAGCGTAACATGCCGGGCAAAATGGAGATCAAAAAGTACGATCCAAAAGTTCGCAAACACGTTATGTTCAAGGAAGCAAAGATCAAGTAATAAGCTTGCAATTTGTCTCCACGAAAACCCAGCTTATGCTGGGTTTTTTGTTTTTGGCTTTATCTGCTAATATCTTCATCATCAATTTTATTCCTTTGGCAACAGATGAAACGCTATCGCTTTGTTTTGCTTGTACAGCAGAATTACACCTTTGAAATATTGCGCCCTATGCAGAAAATAATGCGTGAGCGTGGCGATGAAATATTATGGTTAGCACTTGGTAAAGCGGTTAATACTTCGTTATTTCACGAAGACGAAAACATGACAACCTCTATTGCCGACGCTGTGAAATTCAATCCTCATGCCGTGTTTGTAACTGGTAACGTAGTGCCCGATTTTATTCCAGGTTTGAAAGTACAGCTTTTCCATGGTTTCGAATGGAAGAAGAAAGGCCATTTTAGAATACGAGGCTCTTTTGATTTGTACTGCACCCAAGGTCCTTTTTTCACCACTCGTTTTGAGGAGTTTGCTCAGCAGCACGGTTACTTTGATGTTGTGGAAACGGGCTGGCCAAAAATGGATAATGTTTTTCCTGTGGGCGCTAGCAGCGCAGAACGAAGCAAAAAGCAAATTTTGTATGTGCCTACTTTCTCACCGCGACTAACAAGTGTTTACGATTTACTCCCTGAATTAGACAAGTTGGCGGCCCAAAATCGACACGATATTATTGTTAAGTTTCATCCAAAAATGGCAAATGACGCAATTCAGCTCTACCAATCAATGGTTAGCAAACACCCTAATATGCACATAGTTGATAGTAGCGATGTTATGACCCTAATTCGTGACTGTGATTTAGTACTTTCAGACACCTCTTCGGTGATCGCCGAGTCGTTGCTGTTGCACAAACCGGTTGTGACTTATAAGAACTCGCTACCTGATGAATATTTGTGTAACTTTGAAGATGCGGAAAAGCTAGTTGAAGTTATCGATTCAGTTTTTGCTAACTCCGATGTACAAGCTGATAATTTTGCTCTCTTCGCTCAACAGTATCACCCTTTTAACGATGGTAGATCGTCTCAGCGCATCATTGATGAAGCCATCAAACGAATTGAATACGGCTTGGATGCAAAAGGCAAAAAGCCTGCGAATTTTTTGCGCAATCTGAAACTTCGCAAGCAAGAAAATTATTGGCCCTGGACACGCAACAACTCACTTCACCTTGGTAAATAAATGCGTAGGGTTAACTAATGGCTAGACTGTCTCAAAAAGCGTGGAATAACGTGATTATTTTTTCAATGCTCACCATGATTATTGCGCTGAATATTGGTAACTTCCAAAACAGCGCCGAAGATCTTCCTTTTCCTATTGTTGAAGAGGGTGGTTTGATACTTAGCCTTGAAATTGACCAAGTTGTTATCGAACGCGCTGGCACGTCTTGGCGCATAAACCCAGACTCGGTAAATAATCTGCAGTCATCATTACCACAAGCAGGCGAGCTAACTTCATTGGTCGATTATTGGCAGCGCGCTTTGCTCAAAAGGCAAACAAGGATTGAAGTAGCGCAATTAGCGCAGCCCGACCACATTGTTGTTATATGGCTTGCCGGTGAACGCAATGGGCTTGTTGTGCCGATTAAGCGTATAGATGGGCAAGCATATGTTTTATTAAATGATGAGGCCCTTTTGTTAGATTTTCCTACTTTAGCGCAACTCACTCAATGGTAGCCCCTGTTAATGCCTGAATTACCTGAAGTTGAAGTAACGAAGCTTGGTGTCGCGCCTTTTTTAGAAGGGAACACCATAAGTAAAATATTGGTGCATCAACCGCAATTGCGCTGGCTAGTGCCCGATGATATACAACTAAGTTGTGGGCAAATAGTACGCTCAGTTACTCGGCGTGCGAAATATTTGTTTGTGAATACCGACCCAGGCTCCATGGTCTTGCACCTTGGCATGTCGGGGAAGATGCGAGTGGTCGATATTGGCTTGCCGAGAAAAAAGCACGACCATCTTGAAATTGAATTAAATACGGGTAAAAAGTTGGTGTTGAACGATGCTCGTCGTTTCGGCTCGTGTTTATGGCAAGCTCCTGACCAAGCACCACTAAAAGTACTGTCGTCTCTTGGGCCTGAACCTTTAACGGATGATTTCGACGCCAAACATTTATTCGATATGTCGCGTGGCAAACTTTGCCCAGTCAAAAGCTTTATTATGGATAATTCAGTCGTGGTTGGCGTGGGCAATATCTATGCAAATGAGTCCTTATTCAAATCGGGAATCGACCCGCGCAGGGCTGCCGGTAAAGTTAGCTTGAAACGCTATAGGCTGCTTACACAAAATATAAAGCAAGTCCTTGCGAGAGCGATAGAGCAGGGCGGCACAACTCTTAAAGACTTCGCTCAAGCCGATGGGAATCCGGGCTACTTTGCGCAGCAGCTATTGGTTTACGGGCGCGCCGGTGAAGAATGTGACACCTGTAAAACACCTATTCGTTCAAAAGCGATTGGCCAACGGAACACTTTTTTCTGTATCAAGTGTCAGAAATAGGCGACGGAAAAACCCCGACGCCCTATGCTTCAGGGCTTATTTGCTGTGCAGGCGTGTGTTGAGCGCTTCAACGACAATAGGCGGGCAAAAACCACTCACGTCACCATTATGAAGGGCTACTTCCTTGACCAAGGTCGATGAAATGAAGGAGTTTTCCTCAGAAGGGGTGAGAAATACACTTTCTAAATCACGGTTCAGTCGGCGATTCATATTGGCAAGTTGAAATTCGAACTCAAAATCAGACACCGCTCGTAAGCCTCGAATTAGGATATTTGCATCTTCAGCTTTTGCTAAATCGGCGAGCAAGCCTGTGAAACCTTTCACTTCAACATTCGGTAAATGCTTGGTGACTTCCGTTACCAGTTTCACTCTTTCTTCAAGGCTGAAGAGGGGATTCTTATTCGGATTATAAGCAACCGCAACCATCACATGTGAGAACATTTTTGATGCTCTTCCAATGAGATCCGCATGACCGTTAGTAATCGGGTCGAAAGTACCAGGGTAAATAGCTTTAATCTGTGTCATGCATTCGTGGCCTGCTGGTTGTTTTCAAGGAAATGAACAGTAACTGAATATTGCCAATGATTGCAACGAAAAGAACAGTAATTGTGTCTAACTTGGGGTGAATAAGGTATTATTACAGCTCATTCTCGAGCAATTGACTATGTTTTGCGCGCATCGGAAGTGTTGCAACGGTCAAGTCTCAGCTCTGTTAAATAATAGAAGGATCTCAGGTGTTTTTTGCATCCATGAAAAAAACTAACTTAATGCTCAAATCGTCAGCACTTTTGCTTGCTGTTCTTTATGTTTTTTACGCATCGAAGGCACTTGCGTCACCATGGGTGGGCACAGTAGACAAGCAGCTTCATTACGACCTGCAAACTTTACAGGAATGGGGTTATTTAGATGCAACAGTGATCACGTATCCGGTGCCATGGCGAGGTGTTGCTGATCTTATACTGCAGCTCGATCTCAGTGATATGGCCGATACCCCAAAGCAAGCTGCTCAGCGCTTGTCACACTATTTGTATCTACAAAAGCAGCAGAAAAGAAGAACTTTTCTCGAATTACAGGCTTCGAGCGATCAGAATCGCTTTACTTCGTTCGACGGGCCTGAAGATGTAAAAGCTTCCGGGAAGATAAGCAATGAGTTCTATTGGGGGCGTGTTAGTGCCCAGTTATCAGTAAATTATCATGAAGGCGGCAACAAAAATCTGGATAATAGTTTTTTAGCGTATCAATTTGGTGATTGGAATTTACGCGCTGGCGCTATTGATCAATGGTGGGGACCAGGTCAATCAAGCAGCTTGATTTTATCGAACAATGCTCGGCCTATTCCCACACTTGCATTTTCTCGCTCAAGCGCAGTGGCTTCAAAAAGCCCATGGCTGTCATGGCTCGGACCTTGGTACCTGACTAGTCAAATTGGGCGATTGGAAGACAATCGAGAGGTTCCCGACACCAATCTATTGCTGAATCGCTTTACGTTCAGCCCAATCAAACGTCTTGAAATTGGTGCCTCATGGGCTGTGATGTGGGGTGGTCAAGGCAATCCCAGCGGTTTCGATACTCTAATAGATGTTATTACCTTTCAAGAGGTATGTTTGGGGCGTGAATCGTGCACTAAAGATGAGCTCAGCAAAGCTGGAAATCATTTAGCAGGCTACGATATCAAATATAGCTTCGATATTTTTGAACGCCCCGTTTCGATTTATGCTCAGCGTATTGGTGAGGATTCCAAAAGTGGTATTCGCATTACAGACAACGCTAATTTGTTCGGTGTTTCTACCTATTTTGGCTCCACAAAAGTTTACTTAGAAACAAGCGACACTAACATATCTTGTAGTGGCGATAACGACACTAGCGTGAACTGTTTTTATGAAAATGGAACTTATACAAGCGGTTACAGATATTACGATCGCGTAATTGGTAGTACTTTTGATAGTGACGCGAAACAGATAACGCTTGGCAGCAATTGGCGCTTTGAACGCGGCGCAATCGCTGAAATAATTTTACGTGTTGCCGAACTTAACGCCGACGGTACACGCCCATCACCAGTGTTAACTGGTGGAAACATAGAAGATGTCATTCAGCTTAGTGGCTTTTATCAACGCCCCTTTGGCGCTTGGTTACTCAAAGTGGGTGGTAGTATAGAGTCACGCGACTTGGTGGAAGGGCAGGATGAACGGAATCAGGTTGATGGCGTTATATATTTTAATGCCACTTACGCCTTTGACTAGGTGCTTTTTTAGATTCCTGCTTTCGCAGGAATGACTGGGTGTTGCAGGAATGACTGGGTGTTGTAGGAATGACACCGATGCCGTCTCCCTTGCGTAGGCAAGGGCCTAGATTCCTGCTTTCGCAGGAATGACTGAAAGAGTGTAACCCTGTTCTAACCAGCGCCAGTTTTTTTCTTCGAAGTGATATTCCGGATGTTTTTTTGCTTGCTTATCAAGCGACCGTTTAAAGCGAGCGAGGTTTTCTCTCTTCCATGCCTCGCCTTTGCGGATTTTGCAGCTATCAAAATCAAGTAAGGAAATTTTGCTTTTATGTTGCTTCAGCGAAGCCACATTGCTGCTTACATCTCCATCTTTCGATAGCTCAACAAGTATATTCTTCACGTTTATATCAGGGTGGAATGCTTGCGCGTTATGCATTTTCCGGATGCTTTCACCGATGGCGCGCCAAATAGGTTCATCAAGCGGTTTCGTCTGAAGGATATCGTGAAGCTCTCGCGCCTTCTCTATTTCGCCAGTAATGATATCGGCTGTATAGCAGGCCCCTGTTCTGACCACCCTGGCTGCGAGTGGTTTGGGTACGTTGAGGCCAGCCTGAAATAAAAGCGATAATATGCTCATTTCTCGAAACGCTCGGGTTTTTTGCATACTGCTGTATACGAAACGGTCCTTCGATACTTTTGCTGCCAAGCCACCACGGTAATAATGACGAAGCACGCACTTTTCCTCCATCGCCTCAAAGAAGTATACTTTCCCCCTACCATTAGCTGTGTTTGTGATCAGCTGTTCAGCGGCTAACCAACTGTTGTCGAATAAGCGTGCAATGTTAGCAAGTGCATTGTCCGGCTTTTCGTCCTCATGGTTTGTTTGTACTGTTTCATTCCACTGGCTATGACTTGGTAACAGTATGTATTCATTGCTGTTATGGCGATAGGTTTCAATCATAATGAATAACGACGGGCTCTGTAAAAGCATTGTGTTTGGTGTAAGATAACAAAAAAACTTTACTTTAGCCTAACGGAATTCTTTTGAGTACACCCTTTCAGCTTTGTATTTTGCGTTTGTCCGCTATTGGTGATGTTTGCCATGCCGTTGCTATGGTTACGCGTATCCAGCAATATCGCCCCGATATCAAAATAACTTGGATAATTGGTAAGATTGAACACCAATTAATCGAAGGCATGCCCGGCGTGGAGTTTATTATTTATGATAAGAAAGCGGGGAAGGCTGCAAAGGAGCAGGTGAAAAATGCCTTAAACGGGCGAGTATTTGATGCGTTGTTTGTAATGCAGGTGGCGCTTCGCGCAAATTTATTATCACGAGTGGTTAAAGCTAAGCGCAGGATTGGCTTCGATTGGAAGCGAAGTAAAGAGGGGCATCGTCTTTTTGCCAACGAATATATTGAAGCCAAACAATATGCTCATGTGCTTGATGGCTTTATGGGTTTTGCAGACAAGCTCGATATTCCTAAGGTGCAGACTCCTAGCTGGAAAATGCCAGTGTCGGAAGACGACTGGGAATGGGCAGCGCGACAAACGCAGTCTTTAGGAAAATATGTTGTGATCAGCCCCGCTGCTTCAAAGGCTGAACGAAATTGGACTGTACATGGTTACGTGGCCGTTGCTAAGCATCTTTCCGACAAGGGATATAAGGTAGTATTGTGTGGCGGTCCGGGCCCATTAGATGCCGATATATCGGAGCGTATTTTAGCGCAAAGTGATTGTATCGCTTTGAATTTGGTAGCTAAAACATCGTTAAAGCAGATGCTTGCTGTGTTAGCAAAGGCCGACCTAGTGCTTGCTCCAGACACTGGCCCAGCGCATATGGCTACGGCTATGGGCACTAAGGTTGTGGGCTTGTATGCGCACAGCAACTACAGAAGAACTGGGCCATACCTATCACAAGAGTGCACCGCTTCGGTTTATGAAATACACATAAAAGAGCAAAAAGGTAAAAAGTGGGTGTACTTACCTTGGGGGATTCGCGCCAAAGGTAAAGATTTAATGACGCACTTACTGGTACAAAGTGTTCTTAAAAAGGTCGACTTAGCCCTTAGTCAACTAGACAGTGAGTAAACAATACTGGACAATGCGCCAGTCTGAAATCATTAGCTTTACTTATTTGAGGGTAATCTATGTCACAGGGTTTTATCTCGCACATCCAAGCGCAGCTCGATACTACAAAAGCAGAAGGCTTATATAAACACGAGCGCGTGATCACCTCGCAGCAACATGCCGATATCGAAGTTGGCGGAAACGGGGCCGAAAAAGAACAAGTTGTTAACTTTTGCGCCAATAACTATTTGGGTTTGGCGAATCATCCCGACTTAATTGCAGCAGCCAAAGCAGGCCTTGACTCTCATGGTTTCGGCGTTGCTTCGGTTCGCTTTATTTGCGGTACACAAGATATACATAAACAGCTTGAGCAAAAAATCTCTGACTTTTTAGGTACCGAAGATACTATCCTTTACCCATCTTGCTTCGATGCAAATGGCGGTTTATTTGAAACCGTTTTGTCAGCTGAAGATGCGGTTATATCCGATGCTCTCAATCATGCCAGCATTATCGATGGTGTGCGTTTGAGTAAAGCCATGCGCTACCGTTATGCAAGCAATGATATGGCTGCACTTGAGGAGCAATTAAAAAAGGCAACTGACGATGGTGCGCGTTTTAAGTTAATCGCTACCGACGGTGTTTTCTCGATGGATGGTGTGATTGCTGATTTAAAAGGTATTTGTGACCTAGCCGACAAATACGATGCTATGGTAATGGTCGATGATTGTCATGCTACGGGCTTCGTGGGTGAGAATGGTAAAGGCAGTCACGAATACTGCGACGTGATGGGAAGGGTGGACATTCTTACCGGCACGCTCGGAAAAGCACTAGGTGGCGCTTCAGGTGGCTATACCTCAGGCAAAAAAGAAGTGATCGAATGGTTACGCCAACGCTCTCGTCCATATTTGTTTTCAAATTCGGTTGCACCGCCTATCGTATCAGCATCATTAAAAGTGTTCGAAATGATGGAAAATGGCAAAGATTTACGTGATGCCTTGATACGCAACAGCGTTCATTTCAGAAGCAGAATGGAAGCTGCAGGCTTTACTCTGTCGGGAAAAGATCACGCGATCATCCCTGTTATGTTAGGTGATGCGAAGCTTGCTAGTGTTATGGCCGATAAAATGCTCGAACGTGGCATTTACGTCGTCGGTTTTTCTTTTCCAGTCGTACCGAAAGGAAAAGCTCGTATTCGTACGCAAATGTCGGCAGCTCATAGCATTGCTCATGTCGATAGAGCAGTCGATGCCTTTATTGAGGTAGGTAAAGAACTAGGGGTCATCTAATGAACTCAGCACTTAAGTCCCAAGCTCAAACCCAAACTCAGATGAAATCACTGGCGAAGTTGCATCGCAAGCCGGGGATCTGGATGACCGATAATCCGTTACCTGAAATGGGCCCAAACGATTTACTGATCAAGATACGCAAAACCGCGATTTGCGGTACCGATATGCATATTTTCAATTGGGACGAATGGTCACAGCAAACGATACCTGTGCCTATGGTTGTTGGTCATGAATATGTGGGAGAGGTGGTTGATATCGGCCAAGAGGTTGCTGGCTTTGCGCTTGGTGACAGAGTGTCAGGTGAGGGGCATATTACTTGTGGTCATTGCCGAAACTGCAGAGCAGGGCGCAGGCACCTATGTCGCAATACAACCGGGGTTGGTGTGAATCGTCAAGGAGCATTTGCTGAATACCTTGTAATACCAGCCTTTAATGCATTTAAAATACCGAGCAATATTTCTGATGATATGGCTGCTATTTTTGACCCCTTTGGCAATGCCGTTCATACAGCTTTGTCTTTCGATTTAGTCGGTGAAGATGTACTGATTACTGGCGCAGGACCGATTGGAATAATGGCTGCTGCGGTTGCAAAGCACGTAGGTGCAAGGCATGTTGTGATTACTGATATCAACGATTATCGCCTTAATCTAGCAGAGAAAATGGGGGCCACTAGAGTAGTCAATGTGGCTTCTGAGAGCTTGCAGGATGTGATGCACGAGCTAGGTATGACTGAAGGCTTCGATATCGGGCTTGAGATGTCGGGTGTTCCAGCAGCATTTAGAGACATGCTCGATAAAATGAATCACGGCGGTAAGATTGCCATGCTCGGTATTCCGCCACAAGATGTTGCGATTGATTGGAACAAAGTGATATTTAAAGGTCTAACAATGAAAGGCATTTATGGCCGCGAGATGTTCGAAACTTGGTATAAAATGGTGAGTTTGCTGCAAAGTGGTCTAGACTTAAGTCCTATTATCACTCACCAGTTTGCGGTTGATGAATTCGCCGAAGGCTTTGACATAATGGGCTCGGGCCAATCTGGCAAAGTGCTGCTTGATTGGCAACGTTAATAATAAAGAGTTAATCAGAAACAAATAAAAATAGGGCAAGCCATGGAACAGTTTGAACATATAACGCCGCAGCGTACCAAAGAGATGCTCGACAATGGCGAAGCTCGTATCGTGGATATTCGCGACGACCAATCATTCGAACAGGCACATATTGAAGGATCTTTTCAACTTAATAATGGCAGTATTCAGCGCTTCATGGATGAAACCGACTTCGACACCCCCGTGATAGTCGTTTGTTATCATGGTCATAGCAGCCAACAGGCCGCCCAGTATATGCTTCACCAAGGTTTTGAAGAGGTATACAGCATGGATGGCGGTTTTGAAGTGTGGCGTACTCAATTTCCCTATACAACAAGCAAGAGCGAATAATACTCAGGCTTATTTATACTACCCATAAGGCAAGCACCTATGCGCGGTAACACCAATAATTGGATAAATACAGCTAAAAAAACACCGCTTACATCTTTGGTGCTTGTCGCATGTGTACTTGTTTATTGCTTGAGTTACTTGGGCGCTTTCGATGCTATTCGAAGTGCTATCGGTATTCGTAGCTTAGGTGAGCTTAGCCAGACTCATCAGTGGTGGAGATTATTAGGGCCAGTACTCATTCACTTCAGCGTTATGCATATCGTATTTAATCTCATTTGGTGGTGGATACTCGGCAGTCAGCTGGAGCGTATATTTGGTACAGTTACCTTAAGCATCATCTTCGTAGTGTCGGCGCTAGCATCAAATATTGCGCAGCTCGTTGTCCACGGGCCTAATTTCGGTGGTTTAAACGGCGTGGTGTATGCGCTATTTGGTTTTGTTTGGTGGATAGGCTTTTTGCGGCCACAGTGGGGCATTGGCCTACCAAACAATCTGATCATATTTATGCTTGCTTGGTTGGCGCTTGGCTATCTTGACATCTTATGGGTTAACATGGCGAATGAAGCTCATCTTTTTGGGCTTATCTCAGGTTGCGTGATGGCACTGATAAGTCATCAGATTGCGAGCCTCTAACGCTGAGTTGATAACTCCGTATTCTGCGCCAATCAGCCGCCTTGGCGAAGGTATTTGGTGAAGATAATATCCTCGATAACATCGTCACCTGTTTCGCGTTTCATGATGTCTCTAAATTTTTGAAGTACTTCCCGACGTATGTCCTCTCGGCCTGTCAACGAGCGGATGCGATCTTCATTTTGCGCACCAAAAACCTCTATAGCTGTGGCCCTGAGCAAGGGCATGTGGTGCTCTACATTGGGGATAGCGTTTGGCTCACTTACCATCATTTCTATGGTAACGCGCACATAGCCAAGCTTTTTAGAATTATCGCCTGCGTAGTTGGTAACAATATCGGGTTCAAGGCCAATATAGGCATAGGTAGGGCCTGCATTATCATCCTGTGCGATGGCAAACTGTTTTATAAACATCATGGCTAGCAATAATAAAGTAAGCGTTAGGTACTTCATACCTCCTTTGCTGCGGATTATGTTCGTGATATTGAGAGTGCTTGTCATGCTAAGGCCTTTTTCGGAAACAATACGGATGAACTTACATTCGTTGCTGTGTATACTTGTTATATCGGAATAAACTCAATTTTCTAAATCACTTGTCTGAATTTAATCGCTTTCCTATCGGCATAAACACTACTTGGTTTGAGAGCCAATCCCTGCGTGTGCCAAACGCCAAGGTAGCTAATTGGCTCTTGCATACAGGTTCTCTTACCGAACGTTTGCAAGCACTCACTTCTAACTTTAGGGTTGAAGTTGTTGGGCAAAAAACCATGCGAGCTGATGAAAGCGAGATAAACGCGTTACCAAACTATGAAGCGCAAACTTGGCAAATTCGAGAGGTTATTCTGTATGGTGACAACAAACCTTGGGTGTTCGCGAGGAGCGTTTTGCCTGAGCACCTTTGCAACACAACCTGGTCAAGTTTAGGTAATCAACCCCTGGGCCAGCGCATTTTTAATGATGATCAATTTGTGCGAAGCGATTTTGTTATTGCCGAATTGTCTTATAACCCAGTCGCCGCTCTATTGGGCGAGTCGAGCGAAGCGTCATTATGGGCGAGGCGCTCGCAGTTCAAAGTACATCAATGGGATTTATTAGTGGCCGAGGTTTTCTTGCCTGACTGCCCGTGCTACCAAAGTGAGGCGCAAAGCGCCGATGAGCCAGAGGAAATCGCTAGCAGCAATTTAAGGCAAAAGGTAAAGCAATGAGCTGGCTTTTGCGTTGGCAAAATCGCGGTGCCTATTGGCGGTTGATGCGCGCAGATAAACCGATTGGCATTTATCTTCTATTGTGGCCGACTGTTTGGGCTCTGCTATGGGCGTCGGAAGGGCTTCCGTCACTGTCCATCACGTTAATATTTCTCGGTGGGGTTGTGTTAATGCGCTCCGCAGGCTGCGTGATCAACGATTATGCAGACAGAAAAGTTGATGGCGCAGTTGCCAGAACTAAGGCGCGCCCTATTGTATCGGGCGAAGTAGGCGAAAATGAAGCCCTGCAACTTTTTGCCTTATTGATACTGATGTCGTTTGCCTTAGTTTTGATGCTAAATTGGCATACCGTATTGTTGTCGGTAGGTGCGCTGTTTCTAGCAAGCCTTTATCCTTTCATGAAGCGTTACACGCACTTACCGCAAATAGTATTGGGGGCGGCCTTTAGTTGGGCTATCCCAATGGCATTTATGGCCATCCAAAATGATCTACCATCGTGGCTTTGGCTAATATATCTTGCCAATCTCACTTGGACAGTCGCCTATGATACGGCTTACGCTATGGTCGATAGAGATGACGATTTAAAAATAGGGATAAAATCGACGGCAATTCTATTTGGGCGATTTGACCTGTATGCCATCTTACTGTTGCAACTGACAACACTTGGCTTGCTGGTGTTTGTGGGTCTTGTTACCGCGCTGCATTTTTCATACTACCTTGGTTTGCTTATCGTAGCAGTGATGTTTGCTTACCAATATACCTTGATAAAGACAAGACAGGGTGAGGCATGTTTTAAGGCTTTCCTACATAATCATTGGGTAGGTTTAGTCATTGCGCTCAGTGTTGCTAGCGGACTAATCATCTAAGCCTTGTATCAAATCGCTTGGTATATCTTTTTCAGTAACAAAGCTCCATTCGCTGAATGCTTTGGCTTCCAGAGGGCGGCTAAAATAATAGCCTTGAAAATAATCACAGCCTAAGGTATTGAGCAACTCAACTTGTTGGTACTCTTCAACACCTTCAGCAACGGTTTTCAGTTGCATGTTTTTACCAATCGACAAGATTGACTGCAGCAAATATAGACTTGTGCCATTTTCGGCATCAATGACAAATGACCGATCTATTTTCAAGTAGTCTAGTGGCAGGTCTTTTAAATAGGACAATGATGAATAGCCCGTGCCAAAATCATCAAGTGAAATGCTAAATTGATGTTCTCGCAACTCGGTAATTGTTTTGATGCTGCTATCGATATTCTTCATTAAACTCGACTCTGTAAGTTCTAAGTCAAGTTGTGAAGGGGCGATATTGTATTTTTCAGTAATCGCTAGCAACTCTGCAACAAAATCGCCAGAGTCGAACTGCTGTGCACTCACATTGATACCCACGCGACCCTGAGGGCTAAACCCATCGGTACGCCAAGAGGCTAATTGCTGGCAAACTTCCTCAATACACCAAAACCCTAATTGGTCAATAAGCCCACAGGCTTCCGCAATTGGAATAAACTCCAAGGGTGGTATGACGCCCAATTCTGGGTGCGTCCAGCGTGATAAGGCCTCAGCACCAATCATTTGGCCTTTGAGGTTTACTTTAGGCTGGTAAACCAGAAACATTGCATCGCTATTCTTGGCCTCAAGTTCATTTCGTAATTCTTTTTCGATGTGTTTTTGACGATTAATGCTTTCTATCATTTGTGAATCGAAAGTTTGAAGGCGGTTTTTACCTTTTATCTTGGCTTGCGATAATGCAAATTCCGCACAGCGCATTGCGTCCATATCGGTGGGCACCTGCGAAGGGTATATAACTGAGCCAGCACTGCAGCGAAGTCTGAATGTGCCTTTATTGGTTTTTATTTTCGCGCCAACAATCGATTTTAAGGCTTGCCAGTGCATTTCTATGATGCCGTTAAGGTCTCGCGCACTGTCAACCGTCATAAAGGTAAATTCATCACCGCCAGTTCGCGCAATTATCTGTTGTTCACTCGCGTAGTTTGCTAGTCGTCGAGCAATAGTCTTAAGTACTTCGTCTGCGCCATCAAACCCAATTTTACGATTAAGATCTGCGAAGCCATCAATATCGAACTTAATCAAAATGACCGACTCATTACTTTGGGCTATCTCACGCTCATGCCCTTTCAGCACTTTGTTAAGTTGAAAAAGGTTAGGCAGTTTTGTTTGATAATCGACGTATGCAATGTTCTCAAGTTCTTTTACTAGTAATTCTTGTGCATATTCTGCTGCCAAGCGTGATGCACATACTTTTACGATATTGAGAAAACTATCATCGGGCGTTGAGGGATTCGTGAAGTATAGCGACATGACACCAACAGGCTCGCCAGGCTTCGTGAACATGGGCACACTGATCATCGCTTGCGCTCTAATATTTTGATAAAACTCCGATTCTGGATAATTGTCCATCAAGCCACTGGTGACGATATGGGTATCGTTTGGATCCCTAAAGTCTTTTGGAATGTTATCTCGCGAAAAACTAATGGTATCGAGTATGCGCTGGCGGTGAATCGCAACAGCTGTTTTCACTTTGTTGTTTTCTGCAGGGCCATCGTAAACCAATATAATACCTGTGCTAGCCCCGCTAGCTTCCTGCATTTTTGATATGACGGCGGTGAGATAGTCGTCGCTAGTCATATCCGGTGTTCGCGTAGCGATGCTTACTAAAATGTTCTCGAGCGTAGCAGTTCTATATGAAAGCGTATCAAAATCATGATTTTTTTGAATAACTAAATTTGAATAACCAAGGCAACAAACAATATTTAAAAAAGTGAAAGACAAACCACCTAGTAATACGGTTTCGTATACGCCTTTTTGAGTAAGTACCGACATGACTATGGCAAACACTTGCAGTAATAACGACACTGCCAACATATTCCAAATGGCACTTGGTAGCTTGCCTCTACTTCGCGCCAGCCAGAAAACAAACTGCATCAAAACGACAAAGGAAATCACATAAAACAGCAAGGCCCCAGCACTCATTTCGCCAGCTAAACGATATACAGTTTCATCACCAAAGACAGTATACCCAATCAGGTCAGGTGCTTGAGTAGCGGTAAAGCGGCCGCTGTAGGGGGCGATAAGGTTATGAACAAATAGCACCAACACAAGAGGACACACGGTGTAAACGTAATATTTGATATTGCTTGCGCCACACCAAAAAGCAAATATTAAAAAATAGGGTGTGATAACAAGGTAGAGGAGGCTCGTTTGGATTTTTAACCACAATATAGAAGAAGCAAAATCACTTGATAAATGATATTGCCAGGTGCTGTATTGAAAAAAGCAAACAAGAAAACAAAAGGCAATCACGACAGCGAATTGTCGCCCAGCGTTATCTCTTTTAAGAAATATAATAAATAGCGCGCACATTATATTCACACCTACCAAGGATGCGAAAATAAGCGCTACAAAATCATGCATTCAAACCCTTAACTCATATTCGATAATCGGTCACGCCCTTAACTTTTATCGGCAGGTTTTTCTAATTCAGCAATCCTTGTTTCCAATGCTTCTAATTTCTCTCTAGTACGGATTAATACCTGGCTCTGCACGTCGAATTCTTCGCGAGTCACCAAATCGAGCTTCGATAATTGTGATTGCAGTACTTGCTTCACGCGGCTCTCGGCTTCACCGGCCATATTTTTAACGCCGGGAGGAATAGCGTCACTAATATTTTTGGCAATTTCTTCTAATTTTTTAGGATCAAGCATCTTTCAACCTTATAATGTGGGGATTACATATCGCTGTTTACGTAATGATAGTGTAGCAATAATACAGTGATAGTTTAGCTCGATTTTGGAAAGAAAAAAGGCTTATCTGTTCACCATTTGTTATAATTCGTTGCTGGCTTGCATGCTACCCTTACGAGGTAAGGATGTATTTCACAGTTTCAACAATAAGCTTTGGAGCTGCTCGTGCAATTCATGCAAGCCGTCACTTTCCCATACACGTCTAGTTAGACAAAGGTTAACAACAATGCGTTTAAATGATGCTCAACAAGAAGCTGTTGAATATGTTTCTGGGCCTTGCTTGGTATTAGCTGGGGCAGGCAGCGGTAAAACTCGAGTTATAACAAACAAAATTGCATATTTGGTTCGTGAGTGTGGCTACAAAGCTAGGCAAATTGCGGCGGTCACTTTTACCAATAAAGCTGCTCGGGAAATGAAGGAGCGTGTAGCGCAAACTTTGGGCAAAGCGGAAGCACGAGGTTTAAAAGTTTCTACCTTTCATACGCTAGGTTTAAGCATTATTAAAAAGCACGTGAGTCAGCTAGGCTACAAAGCCGGTTTTTCCTTATTTGACGACAAAGACACCTTAAGCCTATTGCGTGATCTCACCGAGGCTGAATATGACGCCGATAAGGAGCTTTTATCGGCTCTACAGAGCGCAATTTCTAATTGGAAAAACGATTTAATCATGCCCGAGGCTGCGTTAAAAATGGCTAAGGGAGAGCCACAAGTTGAACATGCGAAATACTACGCACAATATGCATCACATCTAAAAGCCTACAATGCTTTGGACTTTGATGATCTAATTCTGCTACCTACCTTACTATTAAAAACCAACGAACTTGTGCGCACGAAGTGGCAAAGCATGTTGAAGTACTTATTGGTAGATGAATATCAAGACACTAACACGAGTCAATATGAACTGGTGCGACTATTAGTAGGGCAGCGAGCAAGGTTCACGGTGGTCGGTGACGACGACCAGTCTATTTATTCGTGGCGCGGCGCTCGCCCACAAAATCTGGTGCTATTACAAAAAGATTTTCCCAGCCTAAAGCTGATAAAGCTTGAGCAAAACTATCGCTCGTCAGGCCGAATATTGCACACCGCAAATATTCTAATTCAGAATAACCCTCATGTTTACGATAAACGCCTATTCAGTGAGTTGGCTTATGGTGAGCAACTAAAAGTGGTGGTGGCGAAAAATGAAGAGCAGGAAGCGGAAAAGGTGGTTGCAGAACTAATGGCGCATCGCTTCATGAACAATACCGGTTATGGTGACTACGCAATCTTGTATCGGGGTAATCATCAGTCAAGGTTGTTTGAGAAAGTGCTGATGACAAATCGTATCCCTTACAAAATCAGTGGCGGGACTTCGTTTTTCGGTCGCACAGAAGTAAAGGATGTAATGGCCTATCTTCGTTTATTAGTGAATCAAGACGACGACAACGCCTTACTTCGCGTAATCAACACTCCTAGCCGAGGTATTGGGCGCGCTACTCTAGAGAAAATAGGACACTTCGCTAATGCCAATAAAATTAACCTGTTTGAAGCATGTTGTCACGATGGCCTAAAAAGTATACTTGGAGTGAACGCTTACCAATCTGTTAGCACCTTTTCTCGCTGGGTTGTAGAGGCGGCCGATAATGTCCAGCGCGGGGATACTATTGGTGTGTTACGCGATTTCATAAAAGCAATGGCTTATGAGGAGTGGCTCTATGAACAGAATGCTAGTCCAAAGGCAGCTGAAATGGCGATGGCGAACGTAAGTACGTTGTTTGGTTGGATAAATGACATGCTCAAAGGAGACGAACTTGAGCAAGCAATGAGTTTACTTGAAGTAGTGAATAGACTTATTTTGCGCGATATGATGGAACGAGGTGAAGATGATGATGAGGCCGATCAAGTACAACTGATGACTTTACACGCGTCGAAAGGCTTAGAGTTTCCATTTGTTTTTATGGTAGGGATGGAAGAAGGACTGCTGCCTCATCAATCGAGCATTGATGAGGATAATATTGACGAGGAACGACGCCTTGCTTACGTAGGTATTACGAGAGCACAAAGTGAATTAACCTTCAGCATTGCGCGAGAACGTCGACAATTTGGTGAGATTATTCAACCTGAGCCTTCTCGTTTTCTATATGAACTCCCTCAAGATGATGTTCATTGGGAGTTTCAAAAAAAGAAACCAACAGCCGACGAGCGCAAAGCGAAAGGCGCAAAAGGGATCGCGAATTTGCGAGGCCTATTATAGCTTGCGTCATATGAGCAAAGTGAACAAAAATTTGCCAAATATCTCCCATCTCGCTAGTCTGTTGATAGTCAACCAGTGCGAGTGTGCATAAATGTGCGCTTTGTGCTGAATATGAATTTTCGTCTGTTTCAGTCGAAAAGCAAGACAATGGAGCATGTTATGAAGAAAGTGATTGCAACACTCATTATGTCGGCGATTTTTTTATCGCCAACATCGGTAAATGCAGCCAAGCTCGAACCATGTATGGAAGAGCAATGCGTTAAGTATTTTAAAAACTTTCAAAGAGCTGCGAAGTATGGCCACGCAAAGGCAAATGTCATTCTCGGGAATTTTTATTATTACGGTTATGGTGTTGAAGCTAACCCTAGAAATGCGCTGACCTATTTCAAGAAAGCAGCTCGCAAAAAGAATACCGCAGCACAATACATGGCCGGATTGTTATATGTGAGCGACTTCGACTTTCGTGATATCGAGGACGGCGTGGAATATCTTGAAAAAGCCGCTAAAAAAGATCATAAAAGCGCCATTTTCATGTTGGGTGTGATTCATCTGACTGATGAGTATGGTTTAAAAGACAAAGAAAAAGCCGATACCTTTCTGTCTCTGGCCTATGAAAAACGCCACCCAAACATGCCAGAAATTATCGAGCATATTACTAAGTCTGTAGAAATTAATTCATCTAATTTTCCAAAGCTTTCAGCACAGGTTGCGAGTGCGCCGATGCTGGTGAATGCTGACGGTAGACGCGACTGGCCGGCTGATGAGGTGGAGCGCATTGAAGTAAGAGGCCCATCGCTGACGAGCTTATTAAACAGTGAGTTGCTTGCAATGCGCAAGCCTGTTAAGTCATTAGGTACACGATTTAAGGGTAAGAGTTGTGCGGAACGCATTGGTTGTCAAAGCACCTCTGCCGACAAGCTCGATGACTTTTCAAGCTTGGTACTTATACCGAACGGTTTTGGGATAGTATCGCGATAATAGGCAATTCTGCCCCCACATTGCTGTTTGGGGGCTATTCTGAATCTTGCCCTACAGTTAAGTCATCAACAAAATCCAACAATATGGTATTGCCAAGAATGCTGCCTTGCCCGTATTCGCAGCCCAGCCCTAGTAGCCCATCTAGCTTACCTTTACTTGATACACCTTCGGCGATAACCGTGAGCTTCAGCTTCTCAGCGATTAAAATCACGGACTCAATGAAACGCAGGTTCTTTTCAGACCGCGTAAAAGATTGAATAAAACGTTCATCAATCTTAATGTAGTCGAAGGGATAAGAAAAAAGATAGTTGAGAGAAGCGCTACCACTGCCGAAGTTATCCAGTATCAAACCAAAGCCTGCGCGCTTTATTTTCTTAACGGCTGGCAGTATGAACTGTCCGCGATTGTTTAGTGCACTCTCAGTAAACTCTAAGAGCAGTTTTTCAGGCTCAAAATTGGCATGTTTTACCTGTTCTATGACTTCTTTGATAAGGTCGCGTTGCATGAGGTGTTCAACCGACAGGCTTACCCCGATTTTTTGATGTGAGTATTCGGGGTCACTTTGCCATTGTGACAATAAACCAATCGCGCCATCAAGTATGAACTGATTTATTTCTAAGGTTAACCCACATTGTTCGGCAATCTGCCAGAACTGTTCGCGACTAATATTACCGAAAGTTGGGTTATGCCATTGCAGAGTGCATTCATAGTAGAGAACGCTTCCGTCGCTTAACGACATCACCGGTTGTAATACACAGTCAAAGTTCTTTATTTTTAGGGCTTTTCTAAACTCGGTCTCTAGCTGAATATCTTCAAGCAGCTTTTCGCGCATACTTTTATCGAAGGTAATAAAACGTCCACGACCTAAACTCTTTGCTTGGTACATCGCTGCATCAGCGTCTCGTAACACCTCTTCAGCAGAAAAATAGGTGCTATTTAAATGGGCAATACCAATACTTGCGCCGCTATACATTTCCTTACCATTCAACATAAAGGGCTGAGCAACAGAGGCGATGACACGAGAAGCGACTTCTTCCACTGCTTTAACGTCGTCAAAATTGTCGAGTAAGACTACAAATTCGTCTCCACCCAAGCGTGCCAAGAGATCGTGACCGCGCTTGCAAGTGGCAATGCGTTGAGCTACTTCTACTAAAAAATCATCGCCTGCATGGTGGCCTAGGGTATCGTTAATCACTTTGAAGCGGTCTAAGTCAATAAACAACACGGCGAAGTGATTTTCGGGGTGGCGTTTCTTATTAGCGATAGCCAACTCTAATCGACTATTAAACATAACTCGATTAGGAAGATCGGTGAGTGCGTCGTGATGTGCATCATGAATCAGTTTTAACTCGATCTCTTTACGTTGGTCAATTTGGCGCTTTAGGTATTCATTGGTTTTGTTTAACTCTTCAGTTCTTTCTTGCACTTTTTCAGCAAGTTGCAAATTGTATTCTTTCAGAGCTTCTGCAGATCTGCGCCTTTCCATGGCTACAGCGATATGATGTGATACGAAACGGAGTATTTCTAAGTCTTTTTGTGTGTAGTCTTCAGCGTTACCGTAAGTTTGTACAGCAATAACACCTTGCACTTCGCCGTCGATAACCAGCGGCGAGCCTAACCACGAGTTATTACGGTGCAACATATTCTGCGCGATAGTAACGTCAACTTCACCTTCTTCAACCAAGGCCAATATGCGGCTGTTGTCGATAAGGGATGCCTCACCTCGGCGAATGATATATTCAGTTAGGCCTAAACCTAGTGGTCGCTCTTCAACTGATTCGTGCAACTCATCACTAAAGTATGGAAAGTAAAGACTCTGCCTATCTTTGGTTAGCACTGCCACAAAGCAATTCGGTGCACTGATCAAACGTGCAAGAATGGCGTGGAGTTTCGAATAAAAGCGAGGCATGTCATCATCAAGAGCCACTGATAACTCTGAAATTTCAAACAGAGCCGTTTGCAGAGACTCTATTTTTTGGCGCTCAAGAATTTCTTCTTGTAAATCTTCATTTATTGAGCGTAATTGCTTTGTGCGTTCGCGGATCGTTCTTTCGGTGATTTCCCGGTTTTTGACTCGGTCGACAGTAGTCACGATATGCTGAGAAATGAATGATAATACTTCGTAGTCGTCGGGGGTATATCGAACATCATCGTTGTAACTTTGCACAACCATTACGCCGATAACTTCGGAGCTGCGCTTTAACGGAACGCCTATCAAATCAACAGGTGGTGTGCCAAGCATCGCAATGCCGGTTTCTTCAAGTATTGAGTCTACGTTTTCCTTGGTCATTACCAAGCTAGTACCGCTTTTAAGAATGTAGCCGGTAATACCGTCCATAATGCGTTCGTAAGGAATACGAGTGACTTCTTCTTCGTCAAGTTCGTCAACGAAATAGGCAAAATCAACGTGTTGGTCGTTGGTGTCGTAGAATGCGACATAGAAGTTGTCTGCGCTCATGAATTCGCTAACGATATCGTGAACGGCTTTGTAAAGACGATCAAGGTTGCTCACGGAGCTGGCAAGCTCTGAGATCTCAAAAAGCGCCTTCTGAACTTTTTCAGCGCGCTTATATTTTTCGGTGAGAGACTGAAGTTGCGGAATTAGTTCCCGCAACTCGGCTTCAGTTAGTTCGCCGATAACCTTGTTGTCATCGTTCATTACATAAAACTTCCTACCCAAATACTACTCTTGAGGAAGGTGCCAAAAGGATTGTGGTTTTAGATACCTTCAATCATGTATTCAATGGCAACTTTAATGTCATCTTCGCTACAATCACCGCAGGTTCCCATGGCTGGCATAGCGTTAATACCGTTTACGGCATTTTTCCAGACCTGATCAAATCCTTTTTCATCTAGACGAGGTTGCCAATCTGCAGCTACCTGTAGTTTCGGAGCACCTAAAACGCCAGAGGTATGACATGCAACACATGCTGCATCATATATTTGTTTGCCAGTACGAGGACCAGCAGCTGCTGCGGGGGCCGCACCAGCAACGTGCACTTTACCAACGGGTTTGATTCTATCGAGCAAATCTTGGTCAGTCGTTTCTTGCGCGTTTACGCTAACAAAAAAAATGGCTGAAACAATAAGACTGATTAGTACTTTGAATTTCACAACGAACTCCTGCGTTTCTATTGATGCACAATTACCAGCGTAATTATAAACATAAGCACTGGCTACACAACTATTTGTTGATATTAACCCTTGTTTTGGCGTGCAATTACTCTTTACGCTTAGGATATCGGCCGAATTTGTGAGTATCTGATATTTTTTTGCTATTTTGGAACGCTATTGCTTGCCTGTGGTTTTGTGTATGATTTGCTAAACCTAGTATCTGAGAGACTCAATTTGCAGCAAAGCGTATCCAAAGACAGATTTATTCCCTTGCGTAAAACTGAGCTTATTAGCGCATGTTTAGAGCATGGCAATTTTCCTGAGCCAGAAAAGCTCAAATTCTCTTCTCTGTGCAAGTTGATTATGAGCACAGTGCATTTTGATTATCACCAACAGTTGGAGATACTCAAAGATGCCTACGCTCCTTTTAACCCTAATGCCGACACTTTAACAGTGAGCACATTCACTGCTGAAGAGTTGAAGCAGCATCAGTCTACCTTTGCACAAACCTTCGCAAGTATTTTAAATGCAGCTAATTTCGAAAAAGTTACCGAGCAGGACTTAGCTGAAGCATTGCAGGAAGAGTCTTTGTTCAAGGTACGTTTAGCCGTTGAGTTTGAGGATTTTGAGGAAGTTGTCTTTTATCGCCGTGGCGAATATGAGCGCAAGGAACGCGTTTCAACTTTTTGGGGTTTAAAGAAGCAAACTCTGAGTTTTACTAACTACGATAAAGTAACGGTTTACATCAAATTCAAAGACGCAGATTATTTTACAGCCCAAAAACGGTCAACTGAGCATTTTGAACCTGGCTCAACCATTATCAAATTATTTCAAAACGTTCCTAAAGCTGATTTGGAGATGTTATTTCCCAACAGTGAAGTGCGGATGAGAACCTTGGATAAAGCTATTATTGGTGGTTCAGCCGTCATTGGTGCTACCGTAATGTTGGTGACTAAACTTGGCGCTTCATTATTGCTACTTACCGGGCTTCTAGCCTACTGGATTGGTTTATCAGACAAAGAAGTCACAATTGGAACTCAAGAGCTAGTCGCGCTTGGTGCGGGTGCTGGCGTACTCGGTGGCTTTATTTTTAAAGAATGGAGTAAGTTCAAGAATCGTAAATTGAAATTTATGAAAGCCTTGGCCGACAACCTATACTTCAAAAATCTCGATAATAATGCTGGTGTGTTTCATCGTTTAGTTGATGCTGCAGAAGAAGAGGAATGCAAAGAAGCTATTTTGGCCTATTACATTTTACTTATGAATCAAGGTAGTCTGAGTAAGGCTGATGTTGACGCGAAAGTAGAAGAGTGGTTTGCCAAATACTTTCACTTCGAAATCGACTTTGAAATTGATGATGCGCTCGACAAATTGCTTCGCTTTGAGATTGTTACTGTCGAAACGAAAAGCGCTGTGGACTATTACACTGCCGTGAGTTTGGATCAAGCCAAGACTAACTTGGATAAGAAATGGGACGCTTTGTTTTAGCTTTTACTATTAGATACGAACCATCTACTAGCCTCCGTTGCAGCAGTATTTTGGACTAAAGAGCTTTGCTACAGTAGTGAATACAGCCAAGCCATCGTGCTCATTATGCAACATACCAAGGATACGAGAATCAACAATCTGGGTGAGTGATACTCTGCCGTCGATTTCCTATCGTTACTAAAAATTTAAGAGAAAACGAGCTTTCTTTAAGTTATGATTTACTCATCTTAAGATTTTCTATTTTTGGGTTTATGAAAAAGAAGTTGAACCTTACGCAAGTTGCCAAGCATCTCGGAGTATCAATAGCGACGGTCTCTAATGCCTTTAATCGTCCAGACCAGCTGTCCAATAAGCTTCGCGAACGCATCCTCGAAGAGTCTGCGAAACTTGGATATCACGGCCCAAACATGGCGGCACGCTCTCTTCGCATGGGGGCTTCGGGAGTGATAGGAGTAATGCTAGCAGATTCCCTTACTTATTCCTTTTCCGATCCTGTCGCTAGCCAACTTCTACAAGGCATTTCCGAAGTATTGGTGGAAAATAAAAAGCAGTTACTTATTTTGTCGGGGAATGTAGACTCCGCAGAACAAAGCACCGCCGAATCACTTCCAGACGGTTTTATTTTATATGGCACACCCCGAAAAAAGTCGATTGAACAAATAGAACGTTTAGGCAAACCAATTGTAAAAGTAGACTCTCGCTCAACAACTTCCCACACCGTTAATATAAATAATCGTGAGGGTGCGCGCGAGATCGCACTGCACGCTATCACAAATGGTAATTTACTGCCGACAGATCCATCACCGCTCTCTGTTTTGGGTTTGCGACTGATTGATAACGAAAGGATTTGTCGTCTTAACTCCAATGATGTAGACAACGAATCGCAGGAAATTTCGCAAAGCCGTTTAGCCGGTTATTTAGATGCTGCGCAACAGAGTAAGATAAACCTACCCTTTGACAAAATATGGCATATTCCGATTAATAAGGCTGAAAATGCTGAAGTTGCTGCGCGTGAGGCGCTCACAACTTATCCTCAACCAAAGCTACTGTTGTGCATGAGCGATATTATTGCCTTGTCGGCATTAAAGGTCGCGCGAGAATTAGGAATTAAGGTTCCTGAAGAGGTGATGATCACCGGGTTTGACGATATACCGGAAGCTGGCAGGAGCGAACCGGGTATCACAACGATCTGCCAACAAAGCATTGAAAAAGGTCGCGTCGCAGCGAATTTACTTATACAGTCTATCTCTGAAGAGGTGCCACTGAAGCATTTAACACTTGATACAAGGTTAGTGGTTCGCAGAAGCTGCCCAGCTTCAACATGAGTTTTTAACGTAGCCCTCTGGTATAGGATTTCCAATACAGCGTTACTGCGCAGCTCGCTGAAGTCCTATGCCTGCAGGTGGAACCACATCATATCTAAGGCTTCAATTTCAATAGTGTTTGGTAGCGCTTCATAGTGCTTATTATGAATGAACTCAGTCACTTTTACTTCGTCAACCGTATCAAATTGTGCTTGCGTTGCTAAGGTAGTTTGAAGGTTACTCACGCTTATCCTTTGCTCACTGAAGTTAAATAAAGCGATAAGAGTCTGTTCATCAGAGCCCTGTTTAGACTTGGTTTTGCGCATGAAAGCAAAAATATGGTCGTTGTGCATATTAAGAATATGGGTTGGTGAATCGCCAAAAATTACATGTTCCTTGCGTATTTTAATGAGCTTTTCTAAACCTTTCGCAATCGAGTGCTGAGGGGTATGGATATTGCTCGCGTTACGAATTGACTTCTCATCTACCGCTACTCTATGTACCCAACGTTCGTCGTGCACTTTAGTGTCGTCTTCTGCAAAACTGTAGTCGTTCAGCAGCCCTAATTCGTCACCAGAATATAATAGGGGTATGCCGCCAATACTCAGTATCACTCCATGAATCAGCAGTACCCTCTTAATCGCGTGAGCAATCAACTGTTCGTCTTGTAAATCCATTGCTTGCTCTAAACCAGCAAGTGAAGCTAAGGAGCCACATACTCTGCAATCACCGGTAGTTGTGTTCTCTGCAAATGCGACCCCTTTAGCAAATGACCCGTCAAAGCGACCAGTGTAAAATTGATTTAAGAATAATCGATGATCAAATGCATTAATCCCAAGTTCGACGGCAACATTATCATCAAAAGTCCAACCAATATCATCATGACAACGAGCGTAATTGACCCATGCGCATTGGTCGCTGATGCTGAAACTTTTCTGCATTGATTTGGTTAGAAGTTTGGTCTTTCGAGTTGCCAAGCTGTTCCAAATTAACGCCATTAATAGCGGATTGTAGGATAGCTCGCACTCGTCTTTATCAATATATTTGACCACTTCATCTGGGTGTACAATTGCCTCAGATTTAAAAGCAACGGCAGGAGCGACTATTTTTAAACAGCGATTGAAGCCTTGTATGAGCAAATGTGCTTTGGGTTGGTTTTCGCAATTCGTTCCCATTTCCTTCCAAATAAATGCAAGCGCGTCCAAGCGAAGCGCATCGCAGCCTACGTTGGCTAAAAACAACATCTCATCGGTGATAGCATTGAACACGGCTGGGTTTGAATAATTTAAATCCCATTGAAAATTGTTGAAAGTCGTCCATACCCACTTTTGTGAGTGTTTATCAAAACTAAAGTTACCGCGGCGCACCTGCGGGAATATTTCTCGAAGGTGCTCCTCGTAAGCTGTAGTCTCATCTTTGCTATCGAACATCCAATAGAATTGTTGATATTCTTGCTTACCTTCCTTGGCTAGTCGTGCCCAATGATGTTCGTCTGAGGTATGGTTGAAGACAAAATCCAGTACCAAACTTATTCCAGCTTTTGCCAGCTTCGCGCCAAGTTTTTTGAGGTCGTCGATAGAGCCAAGCTTTGGGTCAACACAACGGTAATCAGAAACGGCATATCCGCCGTCGCTATCGCCTTCAGGTGATTTGTACAAGGGCATAAGGTGAATATAGGTAATACCAAGTTCCTGTAAATATGGGATCTGTTGTTGGAGTTTCTTGAGATCGCCTGCAAATAAATCAACATAACAAGCCATGCCGAGTTGCTTCTCGCTTTTGAACCAAGTGGGAAGATTCGTGCGCTCTTTGTCTTTCTTCTTTAATGAAGCTTTTCGCTCGACAAAATTCGATTTAAGTACTTCGACGAGTGATTGCAGGTGATAAAAAAAGTCGTACTGCCCACCATATACTTCATACAGAATAGTAAACAATGGCGGAAAGTGGGTGTTCAAACGAGATAGGAACACTCTTTTATCAACGGCAGATAACTCTCCCAAATCTAATTGAGAAAGTATTCTTTTAAGCGACTTTTTGCTTTCGAACTCTAGATTCATAAGGACTCTAATTAAACGTTTAAGTTTTTTGATGCTTACAAAAATACTCGTTTATAAAGGTTAAATCAAATATTTTTCACAAATGGTTTACATATTGTAATATCTTTGCTAATTTTACTTAAACGTTTTTGATGGTTTGCTCTTTAGCTCTTCAATTACCTAAAGCATGCATGGCATTAAGTAGCTTAATTATTGCCGACAATAGTCAGTGTAAGCAGGGTATTGAGAGAAATAAGCAGTAGGGCGAAGTACAAACGAAAATGTGCTTCACCGATAAGCGATGTGGATGTAAAAAAGAATCAAGCTTTGTATGACAATCAAGATACTAAAAATTAATTTCATTACGGGGACAAATATGAAATCAACTTATAGACACTCAGCAATAGCAGCGGCTCTGTTGATAGCAATGGGCACGCATGTTCAGGCGCAAGAAACAGAAGAAGCGAAGGAAGAGAAAAAAACTTACGAACAAATTGTTGTTACTGCAAGCCCAGGTGGAGCAACCCAACAAGAGACGAGTGTGTCTGTAAGTTCATTTAATGAGGAAGATATATTTAAGCTTGCGGCCCGTTCTTCCGCCGAGGTATTTAGAGCACTTCCCGGTATCAGAGCCGAATCATCGGGCGGCGGTGGTAACGCTAATATAACAATTCGCGGTATTCCTCTGGCAACTGGCGGTTCAAAATTTTTGCAAATACACGAAGATGGACTCCCAGTATTAGAATATGGTGATATCAACTTCGGAAATGCCGACAACTTTCTTCGCTATGATTGGTCGGTTGGCCTCATTGAAGCTGTGCGTGGTGGCTCAGCTTCCACCTTTGCGAGTAATTCACCGGGTGGCGTTATCAACATGATAAGCAATACTGGCGAAAGTGGTGGCGGCGCCATTGGCACTTCTTTTGGCGTTGATTATGATGAGTTTCGTCTTGACTTTAGCTATGGCGGCGAAATAAATGACGACCTATATTTCCACATTGGTGGCTTTGCACGAGGCGGTGAAGGGACACGTGAAACAGGCTTTAACGGTGACCAAGGTGGTCAGGTTAAGTTTAATATCACGCAATTGCTAGAAAACGGCTTCATTCGTTTTTATTTTAAAAACTTAGATGACAAAGTCACCACCTATCTGCCTGCCCCAGTACGAGTTAGAAGTAATGGTGATTTTGGTCCTGTGGAAAATTTTGACGCTAGCAGTCAGACACTTCATTCAGCTTATACAACAAACGTTTCAACTTTTGATTCTTTCGGTAACCCACGAAATCGCGACGTGACTGATGGCATTCATTCGCAGGTCACTTCAATTGGTTTTGAAGCCAATATAGAGATCGACGAAGGACTTACCTTTATTAACAAGTTCCGTAGTTCCGATATAAGCGGGAGTTTTATTTCGCCGTTTACCGATACCTTCGGCGATTATGGCCCGCAATCGGCGCAAAGCATGGCTGCGAATATCTGTAACGCAGCTCGTGATGGTGATGGAAATCCTTTCAATTGTTCATCTACTACTGTCACGCTTGCGAATGGTCCAGGTGCAGGTGAGCAATATACTGGCGATGCCTTCCTAAACCTGCAATTTGATACCTCTATCAAAGATTTAGGAAACCTAATCAATGACATGAATATCACTAAAGAGTTTGACGGTGGATTCTCGGTAACGGCTGGTTATTACTACTCTATGCAAGACATTGCGTCGAGCTGGAACAGTTGGAATACCTTTATACAAACCGTTGATGGCAGTAATTCTCAGTATCTTACTATTACCGACGCAGACGGTGAGACTTTGGTAAATGATGGTTTGTGGGCCCCGAGCTTCTTGTCATGGGAGTGGGATTTGCGCTATCAAACCACAGCACCATACCTAAACATTGGTTATGAACTTAATGATAACGTGTTGCTTGATGCCAGTGTTCGACGTGACACTGTGCAAGCAAATGGTGAGTTAATCAACTCGTGCTGTGGTGGCAACGCCGACTTCGACCTGAATGGAGACGGTGTCATTTCGGGTAATTCAGAAGACGCTTCTGCCTCTAATGGCTTTGGATTTGGCGGTGGGGTGATTAATCTCAATAGAGCGGGTGCAGCGAGCCAAATTGTCAATTATGAGGCGAGCAATACTTCCTATTCTTTCGGTGGCTCTTACTTGCTTGATGATTCAAAAACAATATTTGCTCGCTACAGCAAAGGTAGTCGTGCTATTGCTGACCGACTCTTGCAAATTGCCGGAACGCTGAATGCAGATGGAAGCTTAACTAGCACAACTTCTGGCTTTGATGAGACTAAGCAACTCGAAATTGGTTTTAAATATGCGACTAGCGATTTACGTGTGTACACAACCTTGTTCGATACCGTAACTGAAGACACTCAAGCTGAACTCACTAGCGGTCTAACTTTCATTCGTGAATATGAGGCAACGGGTTTAGAAGTTGAAGGTAGCTACGAGCTAGGTTCTGGGTTTACGCTAATTGGTAACATGACTTGGACCGACGCTGAAATAAGCGGCGATGCTTTCAACCCGAGTTTGGTAGGCAAAACACCGCGTCGTCAGGCCGACTTGATCTATACACTCACACCGCAGTATCAGGATGATAACATGCTCGTTGGTGCGTCGTTACAGGGTTCAAGTGAGTACTTTGTTGGTGATAGTAATGAACTCAAGCAAGATGGTTTTACTTTGGTCAATCTGTTTGCCACTTATTACGTAACAGACGAATTCTCAGTGTCGCTTAACGTGAATAACTTAACCGACGAATTTGTTATTACTGAGTCTGAAGAGTCTGCGGCAAGCGCAGGAGACATAATAAGAGCGCGTCCACTTAACGGTAGAACAACATCTTTATCGTTGAAGTATACGTTTGAGTAAGTATCCCTAGCTAGACCTTAGCCCGCATAATGCGGGCTTTTTAGGTATAAATTGCAAGAGACTGAAGCATGACAAATATAGCCAAAACTGAAAAAAACCTAGCGCTGGTGCGTTGGTTAACCTATCTAATGTTCATGATGTTTGCGATGACATCAGATTCAGTGGGTGAAATTATCAAAGAGGTTAAGCGAGAATTTGACGTTAATAATACTCAAGCGAGCTTAATGCATACCCTGTTTATGGTAGGGATCGCTTTTTCAGGGCTATTCTTGGGGTTTTTGGCTGATAAATTTGGTCGAAAGAACGCGATTATACTGGGCTTATCCTTATTTGCCGTGTCTTGTTACTTGTTCTTAGTGGGCACAAGTTTCTCTTTCATTCTTGGCCTTATTACCTTATCGGGTATCGCGGTAGGTATTTTTAAAACTGCGGCGCTCGCGTTGATTGGTGATATCTCCACCTCAACCAAGCAACACACAGGAACGATGAACGGTGCAGAAGCTTTTTTTGGCGTGGGTGCCATTATTGGACCTTTACTAGTTGCATGGCTTGTTCGAGAAGGCGTTGATTGGAAATGGTTATACGTAATTGCCGGTGGCTTGTGTACCTTGCTCATCATTATGGCATATAAGGTTGAGTATCCAGACTTCAAACAAGAGAAAAAGCTGAAACAGGAAAGCGAACAACAGTCCTCGAAAAGTAATTTTACGAGTAGTTTGAGGCTATTAAAAAATCGTTATGCGATGGGCTTTTCACTGGGTGCCTTTCTATATGTTGCGGCTGAGAGCGCTATATACGTGTGGATGCCGAGCTATCTTGTATGTGATGCAACAAGTCTTAGCGATACGTTCTCATGCTATTCTTCTGGGCCAGAGCAAACCTTGGCAATGTATGCTGTTGCCGTTTTTTTCTCGTTGCGAGCAATTGGTCGATTCGTTGGTATTTGGATGATGCAACGCTTCAATTGGTCTTTGGTGCTGGTTCTATTCAGTTTTGCCATCATGATCTGCTTTGTCGGAGGTCTCTTCGGCGGCAAGCAGCTTGCTGTTTACCTTTTCCCGCTCACAGGGATTTTTATGTCAGTAATTTATCCTACGTTTAACTCCAAAGGTATTAGCTGCTTTGTAAAAGCTGAGCATGGCGCAGTTGCCGGAATTATTCTGTTTTTCACTGCGGCAGGAGCGGCCGCTGGACCGTTGATCATGGGTGTCGTTAGCGATGCCTACGGCGGAGATGCCAAATATGGTTTCATTGTTGCAACGGCATTTACTTTCCTCCTATTTATTGGCCTATTGTATAACTATTTGTTCAATCCAACTGAAAAGCGTTTGGCAGAAATAGAAAAGTCAGAATACCGATAAATGCAGAGTTACCTTAAGAAGGAGATGGCATGTCGATAAGCAAGCGATATTTTGCTTTAGTTGAGGGTGGCGGTACTAAATTTAACTGTGCCATTGCTAATGAAAAACGTGAAATATTAGTTGAAAAACGTATTCCAACAACTAGCCCTTCACAGACCATTTCAGCTGTCATTGATTTTTTCAATGAGCAAAAAAAGGCGGGCTTTGAGTTTCACAAATTAGGTTTGGCCTGCTTTGGACCTCTGGATCTTAATCCCAACTCACAAAGCTTTGGCTCAATCACATCTACGCCAAAAGCGGGCTGGTCGAACGTTGCCATCAAAAAAGAGCTTGAAACGTCTTTATCTTGCGATGTTTCTATCGATACCGACGTGAACGCAGCGGCGTTGGCAGAATTCAAATGGGGAGCAAGTCAAAATACAACGGTGAGTATATACATAACGGTGGGAACTGGCGTAGGTGGCGGTGTAGTGATTAACGGTCAAACACTAAAGGGCTTGGTGCATCCTGAATTGGGCCATATGCTTATTTCTGGAGTGCCAGAAATTAAAGGGGTCTGTCCTTTTCACGGCAATTGCGTTGAAGGTTTGGCTGCTGGAAAGTCGATGGAGAAAATATGGGATCAGCCTGCTGAGAACATGGACAGCTCTCATCCTGCTTGGCAAGTAGAGGCGAAGGTGCTGGGCAATTTTTGTCATAATTTGTTAGTGTCATTTAGCCCGCAAAGCATTGTATTAGGGGGAGGTGTTATGGCTAAAAAAGGCCTTCTTGAGCAAGTTGTTGCAAATGCTGAACAATCTTTGAAAAACTATATTGTATTCCCTTATCAGCAAGATATAAAACATATCATTACAGCACCAGGATTGGGTGAGCGCTCAGGTTTGCTCGGGGCATTAGCTTTGATTATGGATTTCTAAGTTAGCGCTAAAACCCGAGCGCTAAGGCTTGGCAATTAGTGCTTACTGCGCTTGCGGGTTTAGTGTAGCAACGCTGTTTTTTAAAAGCCTACTATTTCAAATCAAGCACATAACGCAGTAAAAACACCACCGCCATGGCGTAAGTTAGCAGGCTTACTTTTTTGAAGTCTCCGCTCCCTACTCGAATACCAACGTAAGTAATAAACCCAAGCGCAATCCCCTCGCTGATGCTAAAGGTGAGCGGCATCGCCATCAATGCAATAGTGGCAGTCGCTACGCCGGTAAGGTCGTCGAATTCTAAGTCTTTAATCGTGTCCATCATAAAAATACCCACCATTACTAAGGCCGGCGTGGTGGCCATTAGTGGAATAACAAGCATCAATGGTGATAAGAAGAGTGCAAGCAAAAAACAAATAGCGACGACCACTGCGGTTAAGCCTGTTCGCCCACCCGCGGAGACACCCGCCGCTGATTCTACGTAACTTGTAACAGGCGACGTTCCCAAAGCAGCACCGATAACCCCAGCGCTGGCGTCGGCCGTCATAGCACGGCCCATTTTGGGAAGTTTGCCGTGTTGATCCACCAAATTCGCTTTTTTCGACACCCCGATAAGGGTGCCAATGGTGTCGAACATATTCACAAACATTAGGGCAAATATTAAGTCCCATGTGCTCGCGAAATTTTCAATTGGATACATCAAATCCATTGCCATGAAAGTATCTGAAATTGAGGCTGGCATACCAACAATTGCCTCAGGACTAGCCGTTAAATAGCCGTTTTCGGTGGGAATGAACAAGCCAATCAAGGTTAGGGTAATGATAGAGATAAGGATTGCACCAGTGACTTTCTTGGCAACCAATACAATCGTAAAAATAATGCCAAATAGGGCTAGGAGAACCGCGGGCTGCGACAAATCACCCAGTTCAACAAAAGTGGCTGGGTTATCAACAATGAGGCCAGCATTTTTTAAGCCTATAAATGCGATGAACAAGCCAATGCCGCATTGAACGCCTATTTTAAGTGAGGCAGGGATGGCGTTGGCGATTTTTTCTCTTAAGCCCGATATTGTTAAACCCAAAAACAACAGGCCATTGTAAAAAACAATCCCTAAGGCTGCTTCCCATGGAATCTCACGGGTAAGGCAAATCGTAAAAGCAAAAAAAGCGTTTAAGCCCATGCCTGGTGCAAGTGCGACCGGGTAGTTCGTGAGCCAAGCCATTAACAAGGTGCCTAAACAGGCTGCCAACGCGGTAACCGTTATCAAGCCGGCGACTGGCATACCGCTTAAGCCAAGAATGCTTGGGTTTACGATCAAAATATAGGACATTGCGGCGAAGGTTGTTAGGCCAGCGATGATCTCGGTTTTAACGGTGGTGGCGTGTTGGCTTAGCGAGAATGTTTTGTCGAGGAAGCGGCTTAACATAAAAGGTCCTTTTACTGTTTGTATTTTCACTATTTATATAGCCAAACATGATTAACATAGCGGGCTAGTTATCTGAAAATGCTAGTTTTTACATGGAATAATGCACGAAAGCGCGGTGAATATGCTAGTCTTATCTGAGTATTTTGTTGATTATCATAGGAAACAGATGAGCAACGATAAAATTGATGCCAATTTTCACAGCCAAGCTGATGCGCAAAGCGCGTCGAATTCAATGCTTAACTTAATTCAGCGCTTACCCAAAGCTGAATTGCACCTGCACATTGAAGGCACCCTCGAGCCCGATTTGATGTGGCGGCTCGCCCAAAAACACAATATTGAACTTCCCTTCGACAGCGTAGAAGCGATTCGACGGGCCTATCAGTTTGATAGTTTACAGAGCTTTCTTGATTTATATTATCAAGGTGCAAATGTACTGCTTGATGAAGATGATTTTTACGAACTCATGTGGGCCTATTTACTTGTGTGTAAAAAGCAAAATATCGTTCATACAGAGATCATGTTCGACCCACAAACACACACTGAGCGAGGCATTCCTTTTTCAGTGTTTATGTCGGGTTTTGATAGAGCAATCGCAAAAGCTGAACAAGAACTAGGCGTTTCGGTATACCTTATCATGTCTTTCCTTCGGCATTTAAGCGAGGAAGCCGCGATAGATACCCTGTTTGCAGCGGCGCCTTACTACAGCATGATAAAGGCAGTGGGTTTAGACAGTTCTGAACGCGGCAATCCGCCCGCGAAATTTGAGCGTGTTTTCGCACAATCATCCGCTTTGGGTTTTAAATTAGTGGCTCATGCCGGTGAGGAGGGCCCTCCGAATTATATCTGGCAGGCAATAAAACACTTAAATGTTGATCGAATTGATCATGGTGTACGCAGTGCCGAAGACTCCGAGCTCATGCTTTATTTGCAAGAGCATCAAATGCCGTTAACCGTATGCCCCCTGAGTAATCTTAAACTTCGCGTGATTGATAAAATGGAAGAGCACAACATATTGGACCTTCTTAGCCGAGGCATAAACGTGATGGTTAATTCTGATGATCCCTCTTATTTTGGTGGCTACTTAAACGAAAATTACGCCGCGTTAGTGCATAGTCTATCCTTGTCAAAGGAACAACTCATTGAACTCGTATTCAACAGTATTCGCGCTAGTTTTTTGCCGAATGAGATGAAAGGAAAATGGTTAGATGAGATTCAACGTATTGCACAGGAGGCATAAAGTCTTTAAAATCCAGTGTCTTACAGTGAAGGTTAGCATAAATTGGATAGCTCGCTTCAGTACACACTCACGACAAAACGTCTTTAAAGCTACATCAGCATGAAATTACCTGTGTCGGCATTTGCGCAGACATAAATGGAAATAAGGATGAAAATGGACACTAACCAGAGTCAATTCACACCAAAGGCGTTGTTTACGAATTTACTGTTTGTTGTTGTGTTGTTTTCCAGCGCGTTCTCCGCTGGGGCTCAGGCCTTGGAGCAAAACAGTGCAAACAATGAACATCCGGCTATTAAATATGGTCCGCGAGAATTCCCTGATGGCCATCGTTATACTGCAATTGTTGCTGCTTATGAGCCAGAGATTAATGCGATTGATCGCGCGTTTGCTGCGCTTCCAAATGCACAAATAGATAAAGTGCTATTTATTCGCGGTGTGAAATACCAACTTGGTAGCTATAAAGGCGAAAAGGTTGTTATTTTCACGACCGGTATTTCCGTGCCTAATGCTGCAATGACAATGCAAATGGCGCTCGATTATTTTCCCATCGAGCGTGTGGTAATGATGGGTATCGCTGGTGCAATTAATCCTGAATTTGAAGTGGGCGATATTGCTATTCCACAACGTTGGTACTTTCATGACGAATCAGTTTATGTAAACCCTAAAGTACCTGCAGATAAGTCAGAGCATCCCCAAGCTTATATCCTTCCTCAATATTACGAAGATGCACTCAAACGCTACAAAAAGCGTGAAGAAATAGATATACATGCCCCTCGATACAAAAATTTCGGCTATCAATTTCCAGAAGAAATGTCGGTAGTGAAACAAGGTTGGGATAGGCCAAAGCAAATGCCATATTTTACGGTGTCGGATAGCTTATTGGCACTCGCAAAGAGAGCGGTGCTAAATGTTGAGCCGATAAAAATGCCATCGGGTAAAACTATAAAAGTACGAGTAGGGGGCAATGGTGTTACCGGCTCGGTATTTGCCGACAACGCCGACTATCGTATTTGGCTACAAGAGGTGTATAAGGCTCAAGTAACCGAAATGGAATCGGCGGCAGTTGGCCAAGTTTGTTTTGTAAACGAAGTAGACTGGATAATCATTCGTTCGGTAAGTGATCTTGCAGGCGCACAGCATGGTAAGAACGATGAAAGCGTGTTTGATGGTATCGCTTCCGGTACGGGTACAAAATTTTTGCTCGCGATGCTAGATGAACTAGTGCTTGAAAAGTAAATGTTTGCAAACTTACTAGAAAAAAGCGCAATAGAAACAACGGAGTAAAAGCATGTTAATTCAACTCACAGAACTTGAAGCGCGTGTGGTTGGTGTACTATTAGAAAAAGAGAAAACAACACCTGACCAGTATCCATTGACCTTAAATTCGATTACCACAGCCTGCAATCAAAAAAGTAATCGCGACCCTGTAATGGCGCTAAATGAGGGCGAAGTGCAGCGCACCATCGACGACTTAACTCAAAAAAATTTACTGCTAGAAGTGAGTGGAAGTGGCGCTCGGGTACAAAAATATAAGCATCGTTTTTGTAACACTGAATTTAATAGTTTGAAGTTTAGTGAACAACAAAAAGCCATAATATGTGTGATGCTATTGCGTGGCCCACAAACACCAGGCGAGTTAAGAACGAGAACCAATCGCTTAGCAGAGTTCGCAAATGTGAATGAAGTTGAGCGGGCTCTCGAATCACTCGCCGACCATAATGGTGAACGCATCGTCGTGAGACTCGAGCGAGAACCGGGTAAACGCGAAAGTCGTTATGCACATTTGTTTTGCGGTGAACCGACGTCCGCTGCAACCTTACAGTCTGTTGATGGTGGATTAAACGCAGATTCACCAAGCTTTCATCAACGTGGCACAGATGAAAAAGACCAGCGTATCGCTCAATTGGAGAATGACGTAATAGCACTTAGACATGATTTAGAGAAAATAAAGAGTGAACTTGGTTTACCTTGAGTTCTTGATACTGAGGTCACATTTGATGTGTTATGGCTTCAGGCAACACCAGACCAATAAAAATAGGTGTCTCAAAAACGCAACATCTTAAAAGAATATAGCCTCAAGTTAGGTAAAACCGATGATAAAACTAACAAAAAGTATTTTTTTACTGGAAAAAGTTGTTGAAAATATGGTCATTGCTCAAAAAATAGGCCATATTTAGAGTACATATAAGCATAATTGCTGCATTTGTAAGGCTTACAGTTACGATAACACGTACACGGACGTGCATTCTTATCTATGCTGCTGCCAAATTAGAGGGAAGTTCCATGTTTAGCCGTGTTCTAGGATTTTCAGTTGTTTTCGCCGCGATATCGTATTCTCCCATCGCTTCTGCCGTACCAAACCCTTCTGCATTAAATGCATTGCCAGCTGAAGGCCTAGCTGGGCAACAAGTTTGCTTTGATGCGACCATTTCAAATACAGGTGACCCAGGTTTTAGCCCCTATCTTCGAATTATTGCTGATAGTGAATTACAAATAGACTCAGCCACTGCCTTCGGTAATGCCGTTTCTATCACTACTGTTGGGAATTTTTCAAATGATCCAGCTGATGCGCCTTTTGAGTTAGAAGACCCTTTCACTGAAACCATGGTAAGCGGTCAGCAAGCGCAGTCGTTTTCTCTTGTGCGTAAACAAGTTGGTTCCGTCGTAGAAAATGGGCCTGAACTAGCAACTAATATCTGCGTAACCATCGACGCTGGCGCTGCTATTGGTACTCCTTTGAATTTGTCGATAAGTCCAGTATTTCAATTTGGTGATACTGCCACAGGTGCAAATGGCCCAGTTGAAGGAAGTGCTGTTAACGCACAAATTACGCCAACCTTATACGAATATACTTTTAAGGCGTCTTCACCCGAGCAAGAGCGTGTACCTAATGAATCTGTTATTTTTGAGCACAATTTCGATGTTGCAAATGGCAGCACAATCACTGAAGCGGCTGTTGAGCAAGTACTCAATTCAGCATATACCGCGAGTGCTTCACCTACCATTATTGGCGGTGTGGGTTGCACTGTTAACTCGGAACCATCTACCAGTGCTGCGGGTGGTACCTTAGATGTAAGCTGTGATTCAGTAACGGGAACAAACGCGACCGACGACCTCAAAGTTACCTTCCCTGCGACCATCGGCGATGTGCTCGATCTTGGCTCGTGTGCTGTTGTACCTCTACTAAGCGAAGCTGAAGCGAATGCTGATTTCCCTGTAGGCAATGCGTTGGCGGCGGCCAACCGAAACAGTAACATTGATGTTAAGCACCTTACCCTTCAGCAGTCTATTTCTAGTGGCTCAGTCGTTCCAGGTGACACTCGTACTGTTACTAATTCAATAAAAATCAGCGAGTTTGTTACCCCAAGTGCGCTTGTCGTAGTGGATACACTGTCGGACGGCTTTATGTACAATAATGCTTTGAGTGTGAGCATTGGTGGTGTTTCACAAAGCCTTACTCCAACATTCTCAACTAATGCGGGCCAAGAAATTGTCACTTTTGATTTAAGTAGCCTATATACCAACCCCACTATTAGTGCGGCTAAGACGGTTGAAATCAGCTATTCAGTACTCGTTGAGGAAACATTTGTTAGTGGCGATGACGTATTGGCTAACGACGGGTTGTCTATTAGCACACAAGCGACCTATGACCTTCAAGGTGGAGCCTCGGCATGTACCGATGATTCGGGCTCGGGCGCTACCGTGTTGCCAGTGAGTATCGCCAAATCAATAGTGGGCGCTGTTAGTGGCATGACACCTATGTTTGAGCCTGGTCAGAATATTGTATTCAGACTGCGTGTAAATGTACCTTCAGGCGATATAAATAACTTCACTGTTACCGATTTTTTGCCTTTAGCTGTCATCGATGTGTCTACCCTAGATGCCACTTTTGGTAACGACGTAAGGTTCAGTCCAAATAATACACTGAGTCAATCTCCAACGAGCCTCAGTTTAGATGCTGCAACTAACTCGGTCGCCATAGAATTTACCAATCTTAGTGGCGTTTCGGCCACCGTAATAGAATTTGATATTGAAGCTAATATCACCACTGATCCTTTTGCTGACCCATTAAAGCTCACCAATATCATGCAACTTACCACTACCAACTCTGATAGTGATGGTACTACTTTACTTAGCCCCGTTTCGTTTGATGCTCGAGCGCCTATCTTAGAAGGCACGCTTACTCAAACCCTGCCTGCAATCAAAGATGGTAACGATGAAGTCAACTTCCGCCTTGAACTTGAAAATACCGGTGGGGCCGATGCCTACGACATTAAAGTACTTGCTCCCGCTGCTGTAGGTTTAGATGGCGCTACACTCGATAGTGTCGTGATTCAAAACAGTGATGGCTCAGTTGCGGTTGCTAATCCAACAACAAGTGGTAGTTTTGCTGGTGGCGACTTCAATATTGATGGCCCAGTAGAACCAGGCCAAGTTGTGGTGGTGTTGTACGACCGTCTGATTTCTGATGATGTGACACCCGCTGTCACGATTACCTCGACCAGTGAAACGACTTGGGCCGGCGCGCCAACAACAAGTCCTTTCCCGAAAATTGAATCTGAACTTGAATTCGATATCGACGATTTCTCACTATCTACCGCAATCGAGTCGGTGTCGCCGGGCGGTGGCTCTGGCAGCAACATCGTCGTAGGTGACACAGTGACCTATCGCACCAGCGTCGTGATGCCGGAAAGTGAAGTCGATGATTTCACGCTTAGCTTTACCCTGCCAGCGGGCCTCGACTATGTCGCCTCAAGCGCTGCTTCAGATGCAACTGGCTTCGGGGGTACTATCCCGGGCACGATTTCTGAAACGGTAACGGGCGATGTCGCCACAGGCTTAACTCTGACGCTTGAGCTCACAGGCACACTTGTAACAACATCAGATAATAATAACGCCAATAATACTTTCGGTATTAGCTTTGATGCTCTCGTCGCTGATGAAATTGCCAACGACGCGAAAGAAAATACACAAACAAAATCTTTAGCGACAAGCGCTTCATTTGATGGCCGGGATGGTTCAAATTCAGCAGCAGCTACAAGCACTAATTTTGCCGAACACGACTTAAGTGTCAGTACAACTACCGTCAATGCCGATGGTGAAACAAGTGGTTTTGAAGATGGCGATGTAGTGACTATTTCCGTCAGCGTTGAAAACATTGGTACTGCACCTGCTTATGACGTAGGACTAAGTAGTATTGTTAACGCCGATCTATTTGACTTAACGACCGTCACGGCGCTAACAACGCCGCCCGGATTTACCTACAGTTTTACAAGCCCTACCGTTAGCTATACAGGTGCTGGCACAACGATAAATGAAGGTGATAGTGTCACTTTTGTGTACCAAGCTACTGTTCGTAACGATGTGAGATCAGGCTCTAATTTCAACATTGATAATACAGCCACTGGCTCAAGTCAAAGCGGCACACCTACGGTTGAGCGCAGTGGCACAAGCGAAGAAGATGTGCTGATTAGCACGGAAGCCCCAAGTATCGGTAATCTGCAAGTTATTGATACAAGTGAGAGTTGGACCGGCAATTCAAGCAGCGATATTTTTGCAATTGGCGAAGTTGTTACTTATCAATTCGAAACCAGTATACCTGAGGGGATTACAGCAGCCGATTCAGGCGCCGGTTATAACTTTGAAGTGCAGTTACCGACAGGTTACGAATACATTGCTGCTAGTTCTGCGATTAGAGCTATTTTTGATACCGGTGTTGAATCTGCGACACTTGGTAATTTGAGCACTAGTGATGCTGCCATCACACCGACCCTTTCGGGTAACAACCTGCGATTTAATCTCGGGGATATTACCAACGACGATGATGATGCCAACGAAGAAAGCATTGTCGTTACGTTCGATATGTTAGTGAAGAATCTTCGCAATAATAATCGGAACAATAGCAAAAAAGTAAATGCTAACCTTGTATATCAAGACACGGCCAACCGCACGCAAACCAGACAAACAAGCGCTGTTTCTCGCATTGGTGAGCCACGTTTGCGTCTCGACTTCAGGGCGCGCGCATCAACTATAAATGGTGGCGCAACGGTTTTCTACGACACTACCTTACGTAACTTGAATGGCACCTATAACACCCGAGCGTGGGATTTCGAATTAACACAGACGATCCCCGATGATCTTACGCCGCAAAGCGTTGTGTCGGCTGTATTATCGCGAGGTAATCTTGATATTTCTGCTTGTGTAGCCTTAGCCGGTCAAGTATATACCCTAGACACTAGTTGTTTGGCAGCAGGGGAAGAGTACTTAGACAAGAACGAACGTATCACCTTGCGGATAGCCACTACCGTAGATGCCGATATTCAGTTCGATCAAAGAGCAACAGGTCGTGCTGAATTTACCGCGACGAGTTTACCCGGTGAAAACGGCACTGCTGGCGCGACAGTTGGCGTAGCTGGCGGCGATAATGGCGAAAGAACAGGCTCAAGAGTGGCTAACGGTTCTGGTCAATCAGTAAACGACTTATATTTAGTAAGAACCGCAACGGTCACTGCTGAATCACCCACCGTCGATATGGTATTGAACGAAGAGCGCTTACAAATAGGTGAAACGCTTACCATAAGCGCAGACGTTGCTGTACCAACAGGCTCAACTGAGAACTTCGAGCTAACACTTACCTTGCCAAGCGGTTTAGCTTATGAAGGTGAAACTATCAGAATTACTGAGCCAAGCTCTGGTTTTACCGCCTCAGCGACACCTAATGTAAATCCAGCTAACGGACTAAGCACCATTACACTAAACTTTGGTGATATCGCAAACGCTGAAGCGCAGCCGCAAGAGCTTAATATTGAGTTTGACGTGAGTGTCTCTAATATTATTGCTAACCAAAACGGCGTGGTGCTTAGCCCAAGTGTTAGCCTCGACTACAGCTCACGCGGTGCAAATGTGCCGAGTGCTAGCGAAAAGCTAATCATCATTGAGCCTAACCTTGAGCTTAGCCAAACCATTATTGCGGGCGCTACTGGCTCAGATGCCGGTGATACCATTCGCTATCGCACTACGATCACCAACACATCGGGTCAGGGCACGGCTTACAATGTGAACTTCCAAGACGTGTTGGCTGCTGAGCTTTTGGGCGCGCCGGATGGCAGTGGTTCTGGTGCTACCTTCGCGAATATCGTGATAGATAATGTGGGCAATGAAAGTGTATTAACGGGCACTACAACCGCTATTTCTGCTGGCGATTTTACAACTCAAACGAGCACTACGACCGATGATACCTTAGCGCTGGTAGGCGCAATGGATATTCCAGCTAATGCAAGTATTTCAATTGAGTATTCTGTGGTTGTTGCTAATAGCGCGGCAGCAGGTGCTGACTTGCTTAATCAAAGTAGCATTTCCTACAATTCAAACGTTGCGAATGGTGGTCGCTCTGGCGCAGATAGCGGCAGCGATGATGACGATAACGCCGATCTGAATAATTACAACGAAAGCGCTTCGAGCACATTAACGATAGCTGACAACCTAGCCGTGCAGTCGTCGTTAAATCCTATTCATGAAAGTAATGACTTTACCGTTGGCGACACAGTGTTCATTGATATTCGTCTCGACGTAAATGAAGGTCAAGAACCGAATGCCTCTATTACTAATTTATTGCCAAGTGGCCTTGAGTTTGTCGCCGCAACCATTGATGCACCGTCAAACATCAGTTACACAGGTACGGGCGATGCTATCGACACTAGCAACAGTGTTGCAATTGATTTTGGTACGATCACCAATGGTGCCGACAACGATGCAAGTAATGACTTCATTGTTGTTACGGTTGAGGCGCTAGTACTAGAAGTGCCCGCTAATGTTGAAGCTACCATGCTGACTAACCAAGTTACCGCGACGGCTGCAGGCAACACGGTGGGGCCAGATAGTTTGGTGATTGATATTGTTGAACCTGATCTAAGCGCAAGCATCACACCGAGTGAGGGCATCGTAACCTTAGGTGACATAGTGAGCTTTAGCGTTGATGTTAGTGCTAGTGACTTCGCTACAGATGCCCAGGACGTGAGCTTCGACATTGCAATTCCTAGCGGCTTTACCTATCAAACAGGTACTCTCAGAGGTCCCGGCATCGTCGACGATTCGACGCCTACACTTTTGAGCATCGACATTGGTACCCTAGCTGCTGACGATGGTGTGAAAAGCTTCATTTTTGAAGCAAAACTAGACAACGATGCCGGGATTGGCGTCGATTATGACTTCACGCTCGAAAATGCGGTATTTTCCTCTCAAAGTGGCACACCTACTAACGACAGAGACTACACCTTTGCTGCATCAACTGTCGTACGTTCAGATGATGCAAGCTTCATCGATGCACAGCAAAGCTTGGTGATTACCAACGACGTAAACAGTGATGGTATTGCCGATCCGGGTGATACTTTGGGCAAGGTTGTTGTATTGACCAACAACGGGCCACGAGTATCGGGCGTGACTTTTGCTGAAGCGATTCCATCAAATACGACTTATGTTTCAGGCTCGCTTACAAGCACCGTTGGTACTATCGATGATAGCGCCGGTGCAAATGTTGATATTGGTGAGTTGCTACCAAACGACGTGGTGACTATTGAGTTTGAGTTTGTGGTAGACGCAAATACGCCACAAGGCACTGTGATTGTTGCTCAAGGTGTTGTTGACTCTGATGCGACTATTCCAGAGTTAACCGATATCGACGCAACTGATAGCAACGGTGACCAAGCTAACCAAATTCGTGTGGGCGGCTCAAGCAGTCTTAGCCCTGCGCTGCAAGTGGCACAAAATATTAGTTTAAGCACAGATGCCGACAGCAACAATGCGGTGAGTGCTGGCGATCAATTAACGGTTACCTACACACTGCAAAATACGGGAGCTGAAGACCTAAGCAATGTTAGCTTAGCCGATGTTATTCCTGCAGGCCTCAGCAGTGCGAACAATACTGCAATTATCAGTGGTGCTGCAGATAGCAACGATAGCATCGCCGTGACAGCAAATAGCATTGATGTTGTATTAGCCGAGCTGGCGGCGGGCGAAATCGTCACTGTTACCGTACTCGTTGATATCGACGCACCGCTTGTGAACTTAGATGGTGTAACAGGCAGCGAGGTCTTTGAAATGCAAGGCTCGGTAGTGAGTGACCAAACACCATCACTGCTGGCCGATGCTAACAACAACCCAGACGACGGCGCGCAAGCGTCAACGATTACTGCAGTCGACACGGGCGGCACAGCAGAACCGCTTATTGCCGTATCGCAAAGTTACATCTTAGTGAATGATGTAGATGGCGATGGCTTGGTTGACCCCGGCGATACCGTTGAATTACTTACCAACATCACTAACTCTGGTTCAGCATCTGCGACCAATGTGAGTGCTTCCCAAGCTATCCCAACTGATACCACCGCGATTGCGGGCTCACGCGCAACAAGCAAAGGGGTGATTACCGATGCAGGCGCCGGTAACTTTGATGCCAACATTGGTTCGATAGCACCGGGTGAAACCGTGACTACATCATTCTTGGTAACGATTGATAGTTTGAGTGCAAACACCTTGATTACCTCACAACAAAGCGTAAGTGGTGACGGTTTCACAAGTGTCGCGTCGGATGCGAATGCTGATTTGTCTGATGGCGCAAGCCCAACGCTGATAAATGTTGCGGTAAGCTCGGCACCAGAGTATGCAGTAGCCACTACCTTAAGTGGCACGTCAGATTCAAGCACCACAGCTAACAACTTTGTACAAGGCGAAGTATTAACACTGTCCTTCACCGCAGATTTCCCTGCTGGATTAACTCGTGACGCCCGTATGGTATTTGATTTGCCAGCAGGCTTTGAAAATACCGGTGTTACAGCCAGAGTGAAGCGCGTATTTGACAATAATATCAGTGCAGGAAATAACCCTGGTACGGTAAATAGCGCCGCAAATGACACTTTCGTTAATGTAAGTCCAAGCTTCGACGCAGCGAACGGTGGTGGCAACGATACAGCCTTCATAGATTTGGGAGCAGTATTTGCAACCGACAATGACGCTGATGGTGCAAGTTACGTAATAGAGCTCATAGTTGATACGTCAAGTGTCGCGCCTACACAGGCGACACAGGCCTTTACAATCGCTTCAAGCCTGCAATACAACAATGAGCTAGACGTATCACAAAGCCTCGCCAGTGATGATATTGTTGTTAGCTTGAACAACCGAGCGCCGGTAGCTGTGAATAACGCGATTACCGTTGTTGAAGATTCGATGTTCACGATGATAACGCCACTTTCTGGCGATTCAGATCCGGATAACAATCAGACCTTAACAGTCACCAGTATCGGTACTCCCTCACAAGGAGGTACAGCAACGCTCGATGCTATGCAAAATGTTATCTATACACCTGCCGAAAACTTCGTAGGCACTGAAACAATAGCCTATACCATTAGCGATGGTGCTGGTGGCACTGCAATGGCAATTATCACAGTAAGTGTTACTGGTACCAACGATGATCCTGTTGCGGTCGTTGATGCAAGAACGACTGATGAAGATGTACAGCTCATCATTGATGCCCTCGACAACGATACCGATATTGATGGCGATACTTTGACTATTACCAGCGCAAGCTCTCCTAATGGCACAGTGACCATTAATGCTGATGGTGATTTGGTATTCACTCCAGCTGAGAATTTCAATGGCTCGACTACAATTAGCTATGACATATCTGATGGCAACGGTGGAACGGCAACAGGTACAGTAAATGTAACGGTTAACCCTGTGAACGACGACCCTGAAGTGCCGGATCAAACAGTAGCGACTAACGAAGACACGCCTGTAACCATCAACGGCTTGTTAGATGCAAGCGATCCAGAAAACGATGACTTAACCGTCACCGCTGCAACTGCTTCAACGGGCACGGTAACGGTTAATCCAGATGGTACCTTAGAGTTTACCCCTGCTGAGGACTCAACTGACCCTGTTACTATTACCTACACTATTGAAGATGGTAATGGCGGTACAACAACCGCCACAGTGACAGTGAACGTTACGCCAGTTAACGATCCGCCAGTCGCTAACCCAGATGCAGTAACTATTCCTGAAGAAGGCACAGCAACTGTTAATGTATTAGCAAACGACACCGATCCTGATAACAATCCGCTTAGCGTCAGCAACGCTTCGTCGAACGACGGAAGTGTCGTGGTGCTGCCAAATGGTGATGTTCAATTTACGCCTAACCCCAATTTCACGGGTGACGCAGTTGTGTTCTATACCTTAATTGACAGCACTGGAGAAGTTGACACCGGCACATTGCTGGTAACCGTTACGCCGGAAAATGATGCGCCGGTAGTACCTGACCAGACCTTAGCTGCTGTTGAAGATACGCCGCTCACTTTCGACCCACTAGCCAATGGTGTTGACGTAGACGGTGATGATTTAACTATTTCTAATATAAGCGTAACGGAAGGCACAATTACGCAGAATCCAGACGGAAGCTTCACTTATACACCAGACCCAGACTTCTCTGGCTTTGTTGTGGTGACTTACACTGTGGATGATGGTAACGGCGGCACGGATGATGTAACAGTAACAATTAACGTGGCGCCAACCATGGACCCTCCAGTCGCCAATCCTGATACGGCGGTAACTCCAGAAGATAGCTCTATTACCGTGAATGTTGTGGCGAACGATAGTGATCCTGATGGCGACAGCGTTTTCGTAACCGAGGGAAGCTCTCCGGATGGCACCGTGGTTGCTGATCCAGCAACGGGTGAAATTACATTTACGCCGAATCCTGACTTTACAGGGCCTGCCACTATCAATTACTCATTAAGTGATGGCAATGGTAACCAAGTAACAGGTGTGCTTACGGTTGATGTTACGCCTGTAAACGATGATCCCGTAGCGAGTAATCAAACCTTAGCAGTTGAAGAAGATACTACGCTTACCATCGACCCATTGATTAATGCAAGTGATGTGGATGGCGACACGCTAACCATTACCAACCTTGTAGCGTCAAGTGGCACGGTTACGCAAAATCCTGATGGAAGCCTGAGTTTCACACCAGATCCAAACTTCAATGGGCCGGTCACGATTACCTATCTTGTTGACGATGGCAATGGTGGCACCACCCCAGTGACGGTTCATGTGAACGTACAAGCGGTGGTTGATGCGCCAGTGGCAAATCCGGATGAGGCGACAACCAACGAAGATACGCCAGTTACGATCAACGTATTGGTGAATGATACCGACGCAGAAAATGAAGCCTTAACGGTTATTCAGGCTACTTCACCAGATGGCACTATTACTATTGATACAAACGGCGACCTTGTGTTTACGCCTAACCCAGACTTCACCGGTGAAGCAACGATAGACTACATCGTACAAGACAGTTCTGGTGAAGTAGGTATCAGCACGGCTACCGTGACTGTTGTGCCAGTAAATGATGACCCAGTGGTACCAGGTCAAAGCTTATCAACTAACGAAGATACGCCACTGACTATCAACCCATTAGTAGATGCAGTTGATGTTGACGGAGATACCCTAACGGTTACTGATATCGTCGCAGCTGATGGCACTGTAACGGTGAATCCTGACGGCAGCTTTAATTTTGTACCTGCCCCAGACTTCGAAGGTAACGCTACAATTACCTACAACGTAGATGATGGAAACGGCGGCGTAGTGCCAGTTGTTATAACGATTACGGTAATCGCACAAAACGATGATCCAGTAGCACAAGACGATAGCGCCTCAACCAACGAAGATGAGCAAGTAGTGATTGATGTGCTCGGCAATGACGATGACGTTGACGGCGACACCTTAACTGTCACAAATCCAACATCAAGTGATGGCACGGTAATAGTGAACGCCGATGGTGAGCTTGTGTTTACGCCTAACCCAGACTTCAACGGTACAGCAAGCATTACTTACACTATTGAAGATGGCAATGGCGGCACAGATAGCGCAACTGTAGTGGTTACCGTCGTCGCAGTGAATGACCCACCCGTTGCTCCAGGGCAAAGCTTAAGTGTTGCAGAAGACACGCCACTGCTAATTAACCCGTTATTGGGCGCAACCGATGTTGATGGCGATACGCTTGTTGTTAGCGGTGTAAGTGCATCAAGTGGCACAGTGGTATTGAATTCAGATGGCAGTATTAGCTATACCCCTGCCCCAGATTTCAATGGCCCGGTTACCCTGACTTATCTTGTTGATGATGGCAACGGAGGTGTTGTGCCAGTTACCATCACCATTGATGTAACTGCGGTAAATGATGATCCGGTGGCAGTGAACGATGCGGCTAGCACCGATGAAGATAGCTCGGTTACTATTAATGTATTAATCAACGATAGCGATGTGGACGGCGATAGCCTAACGGTAATAACGCCAAGCTCGCCGAATGGCACCGTTACAGTGAATGCCGATGGTAACTTAGTATTTACACCAAACGCTGACTTTAATGGTATAGCAACCATTACCTATACTATCAGTGATGGGAATGGCGGTACCGATACTGCAAGTGTTGAGGTAACAGTTGTACCAATAAACGACGCGCCAGTGGGAGTTGAGCAGACCTTATCGACTAACGAAGATACTGCCTTGACCTTCAATCCGTTAGACGGTGCAAGTGATGTCGACGGCGATACACTGAGTGTGAGCAACGTAACTGCATCAAGTGGCACCGTCACGCTCAACCCAGACGGTACTATCACCTTTGAGCCTGCGCCTGACTTTAATGGTCCGGTGACAATTACTTACACAATTGACGATGGCAATGGTGGCACGACAACGGTCACCAGCACTATTAACGTGCAAGCACAGAGCGACGCGCCAGTGGCCAACCCAGATAGCGGTACAACGCTTGAAGATAACCCAGTAACGGTGAATGTGTTAGCTAACGACAGCGATGTGGATGGTGATGCACTGAGCGTGAGTAACGCGGCATCGAATGATGGTGAGGTTGTCGTATTGCCAAACGGTGATATACAGTTCACGCCAGCACCAGACTTTACCGGTGTAGCGGTGCTTACGTATACCCTAATTGACGCGACCGGAGCGGTTGATACTGGTACTGTGTCGATCACGGTAAGCCCTGTGAATGATGCACCAGTCGTGCCCGATCAAATCTTAGCGGGTGAAGAAGACAGCCCTGTTACTTTCAATCCACTCGAAAACGGCAGTGACGTTGATGGTGACGAGTTGACCGTGAGTGATGTTGTGGCATCAAGTGGTACTGTGGTTGTTAACCCAGATGGTACAATTACCTTCACGCCTGAACCTAACTTCAACGGTCCGGTAGAAATTACCTATACGGTCGATGACGGCAACGGCGGAACAATTGAAGTTACGGTTGTGATCAACGTAGCCGCGATCACAGATCCACCAGTAGCAGTGCCTGATACCGCCACTACAGTAGAAGATACTCCGCTAACTATTGACGTTGTCGCCAACGATACTGATCCTGACGGCGATACACTAACTGTGATTGCAGCGACCTCTCCTGATGGCGAAGTAACAATCAATGCCAATGGTGAGCTAGACTTTACGCCTAACCCAGACTTCACAGGTGTAGCAATAATTTCATACACCTTAAGTGATGGCACAGGTCAAACCGTTACTGGCACAGCAACAGTCGACGTAACACCGGTAAATGACGCACCAGTGGCAAGCGATCAGACCTTATCAACACAAGAAGATACGCCGCTTACTTTCGACCCGTTAATTAATGCGAGCGATGTGGACGGCGATAGCTTGAGCATCAGTGGTGTTGTGGCAAGTTCTGGTAGTGTTGTGATTAATCCAGACGGCACAGTGACCTTCACGCCAGATCCTAACTTTAATGGTCCAGTGGCGATTACCTATCTAATAGATGATGGTAACGGTGGAACGGTTGCCGTAACGGTTAATATTAATGTATTAGCAGTGGTTGATGCGCCGATAGCTAATCCAGATACAGCAACTACTAACGAAGATACGCCAGTGAGCATTGATGTGCTTGCTAACGATACCGACGTTGAGAATGAAGTACTGAGGGTTATTTCGGCCAGTTCACCAGATGGTGATGTTGAAATTGGCGCTAACGGCGAAGTGATATTCACTCCTAACGAAGACTTCAATGGTGACGCCGAAATCACTTATGTGATAGAGGACGAAAGTGGTCAAGTTGCTAGTTCCACCGTTACGGTAACGGTATTGCCTGTAAACGATGCGCCAATTGCTCCGACCCTCACGCGCAGTTTAGTTGAAGATACTGAGTTGAATATCGACGTGATTGGCTTATCCAGTGATCCTGATGGCGATACCATCAGCCTTATTGCCGTGAGTGTTGATGTGGGTGAAGTTAGCATTAACCCAGACGGCAGCATAAGTTTTACACCGCCGGCTAATTATAACGGCCCAGCAGTAATCACTTACACTATTGATGATGGCAACGGTGGCACCACTACCGCGACTATTACCATAGATGTAACGGGTGTGAACGATGCGCCTGCGATAGAAGACACAGCAGTGACAGTCGAGGGTAACGGACCAAGTATTATCGATATCTTCGACCTGATTGTTGACCCAGACTCCACCGATTTTGAGATTGTGGAAGCAACGGTCACGGTAGGTACTATCACCATCAATGACGACGGCACAGTAAGCTTTGAACCGCCGTTTGGCTTTGAAGGTGAAGTAACGGCTATTGTGTGTGTAGTGGATGAGGCAGGTGCAGAAGTTTGCGCGACCATCACCATCACTGTGGTGATCACCAATACGCCGCCAATCGCAGATAGCCTAAGCTTCGTAACACCTGAAGATACCAGCGTTCAGATTGAAGTAAGTGCAACTGATGCTCAACTTGACCCAATCAGCTTTACGCTGCAAAGCATGCCGAATGGCGAGTTAATTGGCACAGCGCCGAACTTTACCTACATTCCGCCAACTGACTTTGTGGGTGAAACAAGTTTCACTTATATCGCCAGCGACGCTGAATTAGACTCTGAAGTGGCTACGGTTACTATCACTGTGATTGCGGTGAACGATCCACCTGTCGCCTTCGACGACTTTGTTAATATGACCGATATGATGGGCAGCTTTACAATTGACGTGTTGGAGAATGATGTAGATGCTGATGGTGATGCACTGACTGTTATTTCAGCGCAAGCGACTATAGGCGAAGTGAACATTGTTGATAACCAGCTTGTATTCACACCGCCTATCGGTTTTGTGGGTGTTGCAGTTATCGAATATGTGATCACCGATCCAGACGGCGAAACGTCTACAGCCAGAGTGTTAGTAAGCGTTGGTCGTGATGATGATAGTGATTTCCCAGTAATTAATGTACCAGACGACATCTTTATTGATGCTACTGCGCTTTACACCAAAGTAGATTTAGGTGTGGCGACCGCGGTTGATCGCTTCGGTAATCCGTTGCCGGTATCGGTCATCGATGGCTTGATTCTATACGAGCCGGGTGTAAACACCGTGTTCTATGTAGCTGAAGACAGTGAAGGTAGACGCAGTATTGCAACCCAGCTTGTGCGAGTGAATCCGCTTATCTCAATCCAGAAAGACCAGTCGGTACTTGAAGGGCGAAATATGAGAGTGTCGGTACACTTAAATGGTCAAGCGCCAGTGTATCCTTTAGTCGTGCCGTTTGAAGTAACGGGTACTGCAGACAGCGGCGATCACAACCTGATTTCAGGTGAAGTGGTGTTTAATAACGTAACAGAAACCTTTATTGATTTTGAAGGCTTTGCCGACAATATCGAAGAGGGTATCGAGACCATCGTGATTACGCTGTCTGATACGGTGAACATTGGTAACAAGTTCGAGCATGTGATTGATATCAGAGAAGACAATGTGAATCCTGAGATTGACATTATTCCCACTCAAAATGACATACAAACGAACTTCATACTAAATACCGCTGGCTTGGTTACCCTGGAAAGCTTAATTACTCACCCAGATCCAAATAATGAGTATGACTTCGTTTGGACCAACGTTGAAGATGTGTTAGTCGACATTGATAGTGACGACTTCACTTATACCTTCGACCCAAGTGATGTGCCGGTGGGTGTGTATCAAATTAACGTGGAAATTACGGATAGAGACGACCCTGATTTCAACGATAATACCGTGTTGTTCCTGCAAATCACCGACACTATTGTTGAGTTGGGTAACGGCGACGCTGACCTCGACGGCATTCCGGATAACCTAGAAGGCTTTAACGACAGTGATGGCGACGGTATCCCTGATTACCTCGATGCAATACCAGAGTGTAATGTGCTGCCGGAAGAGGTTGACTCACTTGATGCATTCTTAGTAGAAGGCGACCCAGGTGTGTGTCTACGTATTGGTAACTTCGCGCTGGGTAAAGACACCGGCGGCGCTCGCCTCTTAGATGAGGAGTTAGGGCCAGACGAGGACGTCCCAACCGATCCAATTGCAACTAATATTGGTGGTATCTTCGACTTCATCGCCTACGGCTTGCCGGAGAAAGGTCAGAGTTATCGCGTTGTATTGCCACAGAAACGTCCTGTACCAGAGAATGCGGTGTATCGTAAGTTCACTGAGGAAGATGGATGGCAGTTCTTTGATGAAACGGGGGGCAATCGCTTATGGTCTACGCCAGGTGAACCCGGCTTCTGTCCTCCTCCAGGTGGCGACTATTGGACACCGGGCTTGAACCCAGGTCATTGGTGTGTGCAACTTGAAATAGTCGACGGTGGTCCGAATGACGCAGATGATATGGCGAATAAGAATATCATCGACCCAGGTTTCGTTGGTGTTGTGTTTGCTCAGCCTAACGCGTTACCAGTGGCAGAAGATGATGCCAGAGAAACCCGTCAAGAAGTGCCAGTAACGATTGATGCACTTAACAACGACTCCGATCCTGATGGTGATGAATTGACGATAACGTCGGTGAACTCCTTCTTCGGTACAGTGTCGATTGTCGATAATCAGGTGTTCTACGAGCCAGCCTTCGGCTTCACTGGAGTAGATGTGGTGAGTTACGGCATTACTGATGGCAATGGCGGTACCGACGTAGCTGTCATCACTATTACGGTAGTGGGTAGTTTGCCACCAATCGCGGTAAACGATAGTGCGGTAGTTGATGTGGGTGAATCGGTAACTATCGATGCTATCAGCAACGACTCTGACCCCGACGGCGGCAGTATCAGCATTACTGATGCAACGGTCGACCAAGGGGAAGTACGCATAATCGACGGCCAGATAGTCTATACCGCGCCTGTGGGCTTTAATGGCGACGTTATTATTACCTACACCATTACGAACTCTGAGGGGCTCATCGCGATTGCTCAAATTAGGGTTACCGTGAATGAAGTGTTAGTAAGAATTCGTAACGAGTCAAGCGGTGGTAGCGTGGGTATCTTCCTCATAATGATGTTGCTAGCGTGCGGTGTTTATCGCCGCCGCCGGCTTCAAAATGGGTTCAATTGGCTCAAGCTACAGCAAATATGTCTACGTCAATCTCAGTCAAAACAACAGTATACGAGTACACAAGGAGCGTCTCATGAATAGGTTAATCAGAAGCTTTATGAGCGTGTCGGCAAGCTTAGCTTTTTGCTCAAGCATGATGTTTGCTGGGCAAGTTGGCGCAACCCAGTCCTTTCAAGGCGACGAAGAGCTTAGCCCTGAGAATGCACCGAATGCCATATATTTTGAAGACTATCAATACGAGTACAATAAATCGCGTTGCCTAGAAAGCAAACGTAAGGGTGATTGTGCTTTTGAGTACTTCTACTTTACGATGTCGGCAGGCTTGAATACAGGTAGTAAGTCGGCCATTAATGTTGAGCAAGCTGCGCGTGATATTGGCTTTGAAGCGTTTGACATCGAACAAGATGACAGTGGCACGCCGTTTAAACTAGCCATTGGTGCGTCGATTACCGACGAACTGAGTTTGGAGCTCGGTTATACCAAGTTAAACGAGGCCGACTTAGCCTTCTCTACCACGACCAATGATCCTGAGCGTTTCTTTGATGTTGCACGTCAGGTTCGCCCAAATAAAGTCAAAGGTTGGACACTAGCCGCCGTGTATAGCTTTTATACATCGGAGTCGTGGTATGCCTACGCAAGGCTAGGAGGCTATAACTGGGAAGGTGACTACCGCTCATTCGATGTGTTTGGTGATCGCGAACTCGAAGCTGAAGACTCAAGTGACGGCGTCGACATCTTCTACGGTATTGGCGCTAGCTACAAGTTCTCACAACGCTTCGAACTCAACCTAGAATACGAACGCTATAATGTGGAAGATAACAAAGACTACATCCTCTGGTTAGGCCTAAGCTACCACTTCGAAGACTAAAACGCGTGGAAAAGGCCTCGATGTTTGTGATAACATCCGCGTCCATCATTCCGCTCCCGTAGCTCAGCTGGATAGAGTGTCGGCCTCCGAAGCCGAAGGTCACGCGTTCGAATCGCGTCGGGAGCGCCATTTTTTGCATTCATTTCATACAACTTGTTGTTGGGGTACGCGGCACGAACCAATTCTGCCGTGTGGTCTCTAAAGTTAAATTATCCTATACTCATTTAATACGATTTCAGGACAGAAGACTTCGTCATGTGCAGCCTATTTAGCAAGCGCATCATTAACGCTATGAATGTAAACCTTCTTTTAGGAGTAGAGCTTGTTTATTTGAAAACGAAGCGAGAGTGAGTTGGACAATTCAAATCAATATCTAAAAATTTTTCTTAAAGGAAAAGAACAGGACGGTGTTGAAAGCTATTTTCATGAAAACGGCAAATATAAGGTTAAGTTTGAGGGTAATGATACAGTCTACACATATCATGAAAATGACGTGCAAATTGTTGAGTCGGTTCTCGCTAGGCACGATGCAGAGACTTGCCTAGAATATTTGAAAGAACTCGCCAGCATTACAGGCTTAAAGGTTGCGACGCCAGAAGGCGAGGAATTTAACGCCTTACATCACTATTATTCAAACATCAGCTTCGTAGATTCGCAAAGTTTATTCGGTGCATTTTTAACGGGTGAGTTACCAAAAGATAGTCAAACTCCGTTTATTTCAAACCCGACTATCTATTACCCGTTTGGCTTTAATATCAGTCAAGTTGAAGCAGTAAAAAATGCGCTTAATAACCGGATAAGTGTAATCGAGGGTCCGCCAGGTACTGGTAAAACTCAAACGATACTCAATATTATTGCCAATGTAGTATCTATTGGTGGAAGTGTCGCTGTTGTTTCTAGTAATAACGCGGCAACACAGAATGTTCTGACTAAACTCTCCAAATATGGTTTTGAATTTGCTATTGCGCCCCTCGGTAGTAAAAAGAACAAGACAGACTTTATACAAAACCAGCAGCCCCAACCTGACTTATCCTCTTGGAAGTTGTCGTCTGCAGAGTTGAGCGAAATTCAATATAAGATCAGCGAACTATACTCAACACTACAAGCTAAACTGAATCTTAAGGTAGAGCTCTCCAAACGAAAGAGTGAGATTCAGGCCTTAGAGCTTGAATATCGCCATTTTAGACAACTGCGAGAGGATTTAAATGTTGAGCGCTTGGACGATATGTTTAATATTCGCTCGTTTCAAGAGGCCATTAAGCTCTGGCTATCATATCGTTCATATCGGGTAAGAAGCTTATCAGTAGCATTCTTGATATTTATTTTTGACAGCGTTAGGTTGCGAAAGAGTCGTGTTTTTAAAGTACGACAGTACGTCCAAGAAAACTCACTTGCTTCATTAATTGAATATTTCCAGTCCAGCTTTTATCGATTAAAAATTATGGATAGTCAGGAATTCATTTCTTCGCTCGCACTTGAGTTAGAGGCGTTTGATTTTGATAAAAGTATGAAACATTACTCGCAATTATGTATGAAGGTCTTCAGGCATAAGACTTGGCAGCAGTATTGTCAAAATAGGCGGGAGAAATACACGATGCAGGAGCTTAAAACGCGTTCGAGTGATTTTTTAAAAGACTATCCTGTGGTGTTGAGTACGACCTATTCGGTAAGCAACAGCCTGTCACCAGGCACACAATATGATTATTTAATAATAGACGAAGCGTCACAGGTTAACATCTGCACTGGAGCACTGGCGCTTTCATGCGCCAAAAGAGTGGTAGTTGTGGGTGACACAAAACAGCTGACCCACGTGGTCGACTATAAAACCCGTGCTTTAACGAAAGGTTTGTTGGACAAATTTCAGTTGGACCATAGATACGATTATTCCAAACAAAGTTTACTCTCGATGTTTTCGTCTTTTTTTGAGCACGTCCCCAAAACCATGTTGAGAGAACATTATAGATGCTCGCCCAAGATTATCGAATTCTGCAATCAAAAGTTCTATGGAGGTGAGTTGATTGTGATGACCGATTCGACAACGGATAAATCTCCACTAGTGGTATATAAAACAGTTCCGGGCAATCATCAGCGTAACCGCGTCAATCAAAGACAAATAGACGTTATCAGAAATGAAATAATTTTAGAGCAAAACCTTAATGTCACTGATAGCTCTATAGGCGTAGTGACACCCTATCGTAGTCAAACTAACCAACTTCAAAAGGCGTTTGACGGAACGACCATTCAAGCCGATACGGTTGATAAATTTCAAGGAAGAGAAAAAGATGTTGTTATTCTATCTACAGTAGATAACCACATTTCAGAATTTGCAGACGAACCTAACAGATTAAATGTAGCGGTGTCTCGCGCAATTGATCAACTTATTTTGGTTGTTAGTGAAAATGATTCAGTAATCGATACTAATATCGGGGATCTGATAGCGTACATTGAATATAACAATATGACGATTGTGGAGAGTAAGGTCCACTCAATATTCGATTATCTTTATCGCTCTTACGCAAAAGAGAGACAGAGTTATCTTAAATCCAGTAACAGAATATCAGAGTTCGATAGCGAGAATCTTATGTATACACTTATTCAGAATATTCTAGAAGATGAGCAGCTCTCTAACCTTGGTGTTTCGACTCACGTTCCTTTGAACTTGATTATTCGCGACAAAAGTAGTTTGAGCGATAGAGAAAATGCTTATGCGGCTAATCAACTCACGCATGTTGATTTTCTAATCTACGATAAAGCATCAAAATTACCTAAATCTGCCGTAGAAGTTGACGGAGTCAAGTTTCACAAAGAGGGTTCTTTGCAAGCAGTTCGAGATGAACTAAAAAACGCCATATTCGAAAAGTCAGGGATCCCATTGCTAAGGTTTAGGACTGATGGAAGTGGTGAAGAACAAAAGTTACAAGATCATCTGCGCAGTCTTTGATCTTACTAAAATCATAAGATTCTAACCGGTAGTTATTTACTGTCTGTTGTGGTTGAATTAGCTCTTTCTGTTTTGAAGAAAAGCGGCCAAGCGTTCTTTGCAGATGTCGTGGCAGCATCGCAGTTATAATGCGACACAAAAAGGAAAATGACACTAGATGACCCTAGACACCCAATCTCTCAACAAAGACCGCCAAGATCTCAGTAAACTAGACGAAATTTGGTTGTTCGGCTACGGCTCGCTTATCTACAAAGTTGACTTTCGTTTTATCAGAAGTGAAAAAGCTCATATTCTTGGTTACGAGAGACGTTTCTGGCAGGGCAGCCATGACCATAGGGGAATTCCAGAAAAACCAGGCAGAGTACTTACACTGGTTGAGGCAGAAGGGGTGCGTTGTGGGGGTATCGCCTTTCAGGTGAGTCATGATGTATTCGATCATCTTGATCATCGCGAAAAGAATGGCTACTTGCGCTATGAAACTGTGCTTCATCTAGACAGTGGTAGAGAGGTTAAAGGTTTGGTATACACAGCTGATGCCGACAATGATGCCTATTTGGGCGAGGCGAGCATTGCCGAACTAGCACACCAAATATATGAATGCACCGGACCAAGTGGCCCCAACCGAGAATATGTGTACGATCTTGCTGCGGCATTGCGAGCCAATGGTGAAATAGATGAGCATGTTTTTGCTATTGAACGCGCCTTATTAGTAATGGAAAACACCTAGTTATGGGGAAATCAAAACGAAGTCGCAGTGAGAGAGCTTGTGATACGTGCAAAATCATATCGGCAGTACTTTATCGTGTAAAAATTGAAGAAGCGATGGGTTGGCAGTTCGTTTGCAAACAATGTCAATTGATGGCTGCGCAACACAACAGCTATCAATATGGTGGAACTTGGAAGCAAAGCAAGCGACATTGAGTTTGCCTCGGCACGCTGCTTTTTTCGCCCAGTCAACCCGCTAGTTGATTAGCTTGTCAAAGTCAGCTTCCTGCATGGTGTGTTGAATTGCAATGTTCTCACAAGTTAAGCAAAATTTGAGATTAGAAAATGAACAACGATGAAATGAAATTAGACAACGCAAAAATGTTAAAATTAGAAATTAAGCCATCTGAATGTCGCACAATTATTCACTCATTTCTTACAAATCAAATTTTGTATATTGGGATTCCTATTTATTTGCTGTCGCTTATTTTTCTTGATGAAAGCTCCCAAACAACTGCTTTCTATTTTATGGTCGCATATACACTTGCAGCGTTCTTTTTCTCTGTTTGGCTATTTGTTTTTGATCGCCACCCGCGATTATCGAGTGTTAAGATTGCCTTAAAATCTAAAGGTGTAGAAGTATCGTTGGGTTCAAATGAAACTACGGTAAATTTAAATGAAACGGTTAGCTATGAAATTTCGGGCCTCTTGAATAAGAAAATAGTCTTAAGCGACTCTGACAATAATAAAGTGAAGATTAGCTACTATTTGTTTAACCCAAAGCAAAGGAATGAATTTGTCTCGCATATATCCGGTCTTGCCATAAAGTAGTTACCCCTCGTGTTATGAGGTATTATCCTGTCTCGGCAAGCAACAAGACAGCGCTAGCGCCGGATTTTACGTACTTTAACTTTTTAGCAAATGACTGCTTGAAGGCTGCCGGTACATTTGTTTCCTTCAGTGCAGCGCTTAAGGCTTCACCTTTTTCAGGATGATTATAAAGATGACTAAGTCAGCAAAGCACACACCAAACCACATCTCTCACTATGAATCGGTGTTAAATCCAAAAGAGTCTTTTCAGTTGCAAGTATCACTGAAATTAAGCGGCGAGCTGCAGAACGGTTCGTTCATGAAAACAGTGCTTTTATCCACTACACAATAGTCGGCGTGATCAATAGTTTGATCTGGTTAGTTGGCATACGCTACTTTATCGTTGAGGGTACATGGGAGTGGGGAGCACCAAGTCTCATCGATGTATTAAATGCCATGTTGGGTGTTGGAGAATATAGGTGACAATGGTAGCCTTTTTCAATGTATAATAGAGATAGATGAACAAGGACTCGTTCGCTAAGCGAGGTTCTCGTAAAAAAATGATCGTTGCGGTGGATGCTAAGGCTAAAGTCGTTTATGACGAAATTTATAAGGAAATAAAATGTACAATTTTGAAGTTGTCATGCTTGTGCTGTTTTTGGTTTTGACTGCCGTTGCTTACAAAAAGCGTAGTAGAAAAATTTTGTTAGTGGGATCTCTGTGTTTAGTGGCGGCGTTTGCTGCAAAACCATTTTTCGAAGGCTTTAATGAAGGGTTTGAGACCCGAAAGGTAGAAATACTAGAGCAGCGCAGCTGACAATTAACAAGGAAGTATTATGCATATTATTTTAGGCGTTTTGGGCGCGCTGGTAACTATTTTGATACTTGCAAATCGCTTGCAAGAGAATGGTATCGATGTTGGCTGGTTGAACCCTTTTAGTTGGGCTCGACGTCGGAAATTTCGCAAAGAATATCAAATGCATCCTGCTTACACCTTAGAATCCCCTTTAGATGTGGCAGCCTTGTTCATGGTGGCTGTTGCAAAAGCTGATGGTGATATTACACGAGCGCAAAAAGATAAAATCTTCGAATTGTTTCAGTCTGAGTTAAAGCTAAGCGAGAAACAAGCCACTGACTTGTTTGGCTCAAGTGTACATATTTTTGGCCGCGGTGATGATGTGCTGGATAACCCAAGTCGTGTGCTCGCAAGAACCGCAGAGTCATTCACCGATGAACAAGTCCATTCGGTGTTGTCTATGCTTGATATCATAGCCAGCGTTGATGGTAGTCCGTCTGAAGCGCAGATAAAGCTCATAAAAAAAATTACTAAGGCAATACCAATCAAAGACTAGGTGGGGTTACGGGACGCTCACGTTCGAATCGCTTAGTATTTCAAGCCAAATAAAAACCGCATTGGCTTAAACGGATAAACAATATATCGGCATATCAGAACTGTGACTAACAAACTGACCAGCGTTACTATTAAAGCCTTAATAGGTAACGCATAGTCAGTATGCACTACATAGTAGGCCACAGCCACGATCACGCTTTGATGAAATATATAAAAAGGAAAAATTAGTCTATTTCCGAGGATCAATAATGAAGTAGACTTTCGAAGATATCGCTGAGCATAGGATAACGCAGTGAGCAAACCGGTCCAAGTCAATAGAGTGCATACAAACCACCAAATCGACCAACGAGTTTGCAAAGAGAAATAGGCACTATAGTCTGGAAAGTAGTAAGCATAAAAAACTATCGAAACTGTTATGAAACAACCCAAGAAAACACGCCTAAATTGATGAAGTGAACACCAAATCGATTTATGGCTAATAAAAAACATACCCAGCACAAACAATAAAAAGTAGAAGCCAGAAAGAGCAAGGTTATGCAAGCTGTGACCCTCTGCATCAGTTGCCTTCTCAAAAAGCACCCTTGTCAGCCCAAGGATGATGCCAAAACTGAGCAATAGATAAGGCAGTAACTTAAAATTAGCGAGCACACGCCGACTTAGCGTGCTTAGTTTGGCAATGACATATTTGACGGGTATCGCCAACACCATAAACAACAAAAGAAATTCAATAAACCACAAATGATTACTGTCTAGTCTTAACACTAATTCTGGCAACGCTGATAAAAAAGAAGGGAAGTTTTCAGGTGACTCAAAGTAATGTTGTGGCGGAACAACAAACAATACTCCGATAACAAGCGGAAGCAGTAAGCGTTTTGCTTTATCGAATATGAAATCGTGATTCGACAAGCGCTCTAAAAGTAGATAAGAACCTGAACCCGCTATAAAGAAAAGTAAGGGAAGTCGTAGCTGTTCAAAATACACCATAATGTCGTCTAACAGTTTGCTAGATGTATTGTTCATTATGTGCCAGTTGTCACCGTTGAATGGCATCAAGCAGTGGTGTAAAAACACGGCGAATATCAAAACGATACGCAGATAGTCAATTTCGGTATAGCGTTTTTGCGATTCCATTCAAACCTAACTAAATAGCGGTAGTTACCGCGTGAGTTTACCTTATTAGCCTGCAGCGCTCACTGTGAAAGTAAGTTTTACCTTTGGTGCTCAAGCACCTTTTTTACAGGCCGACCCACAACATCATAGTAAAGTAATTTGGAAAATTCTCCTCCAATTCTAATTTAAGTGCAGTAGTGATTAAATCTTGTGTAAGCAATCCTCATTAAAGATTCGTTTGGTTGATGCAGGATATTTAGTTAACTTATCCGCTGGACGAATAGGTCTTGAGACAAAACCACCACCGCAGTTTGGACAAACATGAGCCAACACGTTTTCAACGCAAATCTGGCAGAAGGTGCACTCAAAACTACAAATCATGGCGTCACTAGCTTCTGGTGATAGGTCTTTATCACAACATTCACAGTTTGGTCTAATCTCTAACATACCTTAATTCCTATTTTTGGGGGCACTACTACCAATAACAAAGAGTTCACCCTTCGGACCTCTCCGTGCTATTGGAAAATTCGAACCCCTCATCAGCCCAGCCGGTCATGCCGCCAATCAACTCTTTAACAGGACGGCCTAGTTGGGCCAGCCGAATGGCAGCCTTGTTGGCGCCATTGCAATGTGGGCCAGCGCAATACACCACAAACAAAGTATCCTTTGGCCATTGAGCAAGTTTGCGCCCAACAATTTTTCCATGCGGCAAATTGATCGCACCTGGAATATGGGCTTGGTCATACATTGTTGGGGCTCGAACATCTAACAACACAAAGCCAGGGTCAGGTTGTTGCATTGCTTCGTGCGTGTCCCAACAGTCAGCTTCATACCGTAACCGCCTTTCAAAATGAGCCAGCGCTTCTTGGGATGGCAAGGGATCGTGTTTTAGCACCATATTCATTTAAGCAACCTCTTTTCATTTTAGTGATTACTATTGTAGAGTGAAAACCAACTTGGCATAATGTCTATTATCGTTAAAATCCTGCCAAATTAACTGTTATGGGTCCATCACTGCACAATTCAAAATCATCAAGCGCGAATGCGCCTAAGAAAGTATCTCTACTAGCATACCCCAATCTTTGTGTGTTCGAGTTTGCCTGTGCGCTTGAGGTTTTTGCGCAGCCGAAAATCGATTTTGACCTTGCACACTACGAAGTATCAGTGTGTAACCAATACGATGGTAAGACGCATGAGCTTACACTTGGCAGTTTAAGTAATGTGAAACAGGTAGGACTCGATGAGCTTGCCGCTGCTGATCTGGTTATATTGCCAGGGTGGAGTGGGGCGCAGGTGAAACCCTCAAAAGTATTAAAGGAAGCACTTACATCTGTTATCGAACAAGGTAAGACTGTCGCCTCGATTTGCTCAGGCGCATTTTTGCTCGGTTATTGCGGAATACTGGATGGCAGAAAAGCGACAACGCATTGGCGCTATATTGACGAGGCTAGACGACTGTTTCCGACGGCGAATTTTGATCGCGACACCTTGTTTTGTGATGACGGGCAAATTCTGACTTCCGCGGGAAGCGCCGCTGGACTGGATCTGTGTCTCTATATTGTTGCTCAACACTTTGGCCAACATGTGGCCAATGCCTATGCTAGGCAGTTGGTGTTTGCGCCCTACCGCGAGGGAGGTCAAGCTCAGTTCGTACCGCCGTCTGCGGCACCTGCGACAAGTTCGCCCAGAGACCGATTCTCCACGTTGCTTAGTACGATTGAACGTGATCTTCAACAAAGCTATACGGTTAAAAAAATGGCCGACCTAGTTAGCATGAGTGAACGTCACTTTATGCGCACATTTAAATCATTGCTTGGCACAACGCCAACAAAATATTTAGCACAATTACGAATTCAGCGGGCCCGCGAGCTTTTGGAAACCACATCTCTACCAATAAAAACAATTGCAAATGAGTGTGGGATGGGCAGTGAAGAAAGTTTGCGACATCACTTCAGGCTTCTATTGAAAACTAGCCCGACTCAGTACCGCGAAACCTTTTCGGATCGACTATAGACGAAGTTCGATTTTTTAATCAGAGCCTAGCTAAAAATTGCAAATGACACTTTTCGTAGTTACCTTTGTTACCAGCGATATTAACACCTGTGTTAGCAGTATTTTGAGCTGGGCTATTGCTCTCTTTGGCAGTCAACTGTAGATAATAATTGAACGTTTGTTGATATTGGACGATAACGTTAATAGAAATAGTATAAAAATGATACTGACTAACCACTATGTCCCGAATATTCTCCAATAAATATCGTCTTCGACTATCGCTGTTTCTGTTGTTTCTAAGCTTTGTATTTTCGGCAGGACTAGTTCACGGTGCTGATTCGTTTCAAGGCAAAACAGAGAAGGAGCTCGAAACACATCTTGAAGTTCTCATGGCTGATTCACAAAAAACGCCACTAGACATTATCGATGAGCTGGATATGTTAATAGCACTCAGTCAAGAGTCTGAATGGCAATCAGCTTATTTATCCGCTGCGACGCTTAAAGTTGAAAAGCTTGCGAGCATCAATAAATTCCCACAAGCAGAGGCTCTGTTAAGCCTCATTTATCCGAATGCGCTTGCAACGGAAAACGAAACTCTGCAAGTTCGACTCGACCTAGTCAAACTCAGAATAATTGAACAAGATGGGCAAACAAAAGCGCTTTATGATCAATTCAATACACTTCTTGATACTGCTAAGCGACTGCCAAATCAGAGATTGGCTGGCAGCGTCTACTTGGCAGTAGGACGAGCACAATCAAAAGTGACTGATTACGCCAATGCATTAGATTCTTTGTTAAAGGCCTACCAAATTGCAGAACGAATTGATGACCTGAGCTTTTTAGATGTCGTTATGAATGCAATCGGCAATGTTAATGTCAGAATGAGGAATTTTGACGATGCGATTCTGTATTATCAACGCTCATTAAAGAACAGCCAATTGAAAGATGCAAAGTATACGCAAATCGTCACATTGTATAATATTGGTCAAGCCCAAACAGGCAATCAAGACTATGAAGGTGCAAGACAATCGTTTAACGAAGGCTTAAAAATTTGCGAGGAAATCGGTGATACGAATAGTGCACCTTGGCTTAGACGAGGTCTGGCAGATTTAGCTATAGCAGAAGGGAATTGGGATCAAGCAATTGATATTTATAAAACTATCCTTCCTGACTTTGAAAAAAGCTCTAGAAAGCAAGCGATATTTAATATCGTAAATGGCCTGTTAACTGCTTATATTGGCATCGGTGATGCTGAATCTGCTAAGACCTTAATGCCACGCAGTGAAAAATTACTGGAATCCTTTCCGGGTCGTGACAATAAGATTAGAGTTAATTTATTAAAAGCAAGGCTAAGTGCTCTGGAAAATAATTTTGAACAAGCCTACGAACTCATCACTGATAATACTGCGCTAATTTATGCTGACCATGAGGAGAAAATTAAGAAAGAAATTAATAAACTGAGCATTCAGCTTGATGTTGAGACACAAAAAAATGAAAATCGGCGCTTGATTCAAAAGGCCGAATTTCAGCAGCTTGTAATTGCTCAAAAAGAAAAGCAAGAATGGTTGTGGGGGCTCATCATTGCTTTGGCCTTAGTCTTACTAATCATTATTGGCTTTGCATTATATCGGCAAATTTTATTGCGAAACGATTTTAAAGCAATGGCACACAGAGACCATCTCACTAAAAGTCCGAATAGACGCGCGATACTTTCTTTTGCAAAACGCAGTTATAAAAGCGTAAGAAAATTGAATAATCCTATTTCTATTTGCTTACTTGATTTAGATAAATTTAAAAATCTAAATGACACTTATGGACATGATCTCGGTGATACTGTTTTAGTTGCTTTCGCAGAGGCATGCAAAAAGTCTCTGAGGCCAGAAGATGGTTATGGCCGCTATGGTGGTGAGGAATGGTTGCTCGTTATCACCAACTCTAATGAAGAAATAGCACAAACGGTTTTAGATAGAATTAAGAGTAACTTTGCAAAAGCCATTATTGAAGGCCTACCAAACCCTCACAATGTTACTTTTAGTGGCGGCGTAGAACAATTTGACGGCAGAAGGCCTGAAAGTCTGGACGCACTTATTGCCTTGGCAGATGAGAAGCTTTATTTAGCGAAGGAAAGTGGTAGAAATAAAATAGTTTATTAATCCACTCTTTGTCATCAAAATGATGGCTGCAAACTCGTTACTTTTGTTTGATCTTTGTAAACTCCTTCAAACCAATGCGTTTAATCTAGTTCAGCAAGGTGAGACGACAATAAAGCACGACACAAGAAAAATAGCGTACAATACATAGTAAGAAGTGTGTTGCCCTAATATGGAAATTTACGATAATGACTGCTTGCCAAGATTCAGAAGCGTTTCCGCCCAAAGTCGGTCCGGCCGACAACGTCATTCTTTTTGACGGTGTTTGTAAGCTCTGCAATGCGTGGAGTAAGTTTATTATCAAGTACGACAAGCAACATGTTTTCAAATTGTGTAGTGTGCAATCGGATGAGGGGAAAGCGATTCTTCGCCATTTTGGTTTTCCCGCCGATTTTTACGAAACGATGCTTTATGTGCAAGGCAAAAAACACTTCCAGCAAAGTGATGCCTTCTTTGAAGTGATGGCAAAACTGGGTTACCCCTTTAAAGCAATTTGTATTTTTCGAATCCTACCTACGGGTTTTCGGAATTGGATGTACGACCGCATTGCTTTGAATCGATATCGTTTGTTTGGCAAATATGAGTATTGTGTTTTACCATCACCTGACCATGAGGCGCGCTTCCTTGACGCAGAAAAATAAGCTCGCTCATATCTCTACTGTTAGCAGACTATTACTAGGTTTTTTGTTTATTTATCATGGTCTAGTACCCAAAATTTTGTGGTTGAGCGAAGTTGAAATCCACTTAGTCGAAATTAGTGGTGCAGGTATACCAGCCTCTATAGCTTCACCATTGGCTGGCGTTGCTGAAATACTATTAGGCTTTTCAATCATACTGTGGCGACAGTCCCTAATTCCTATCTATGTGGCCGCAGGCCTCTTAGTTGCCCTGTTACTTTATGTTTGTATTGCAAGTCCAAGCTATCTGATCGAGGCATTTAACCCAGTTACTACAAATATGCTGGGGCTCGGCTTTTGTTATTTGATATTGAATACTCAAGAGAAGCGACAGAGCGACTAGCTCTTTTTGCTTTTATTTCCTTTCTCAACCTTACTACGCCCGTTACTTGTGTTCATTTTTTAGCCAATGTATATTTAAGTCATCGCTTCTGCTGCAATTAACGCACGCGTTATAGCTCATCAAAATCTAAGGAAAGCCAATGACTGTTCAAAGTGTAGAAATCGTTAATGAGATGAATACGCCCATATGGGTTGTGATAGCTGAGAACCAGTCTCACGTTATTGGCACCAAAACCCATACCATTGCGGAAACAGAATTTGAACAATATTATCGTTTCATGATCAGTGGGAACGTAAAAAGCCCTATTCCTGAAATTCCGATAGATGTTGGCTATAAGGCAGAGTCAGAATACAAATCAAAGTTGCGAGCATACTACGAAAGCCATCAAGAGGTGAGCTACGAATGGAGTGGGTTCATCGTGGCAGGCGAACTTGAGATAGCCGCTAATTCTCGAAATACTTTTGCCCGAAAGGGTGATGAAGGAATTTACTATATATCCATTCGTACCAATAAAGTGAGTGCTATTGCTGATGCTGTTCCGCGTTCAGAAGCATCCATTACGGTGGATGAGTCTGGCCATATATCCGACCCAGAACCCGCTCCACCGGTGAGAGAGAAAATCACACCTGGGGTGAAAGTGTGGCTTAAACACGCAAAAACGGTGGTTGGCGACCCTCAAACTCACCTGAATTGGCCATGTGCCACCATCGGTAATACAGGCGGCGCAGGTCATAAAATATGGGCTTGGTCAGGTAAAAAACTAAGTAATAATATGCTTGTTAGAATAGAGACTTGCGATCGCACTGTTGCCACAAAAGGCTATCATTTCATGTATAGCAGCGATATTGGCAACGTTTATTATGATAAAAAACGAGATAACCGAAAGCAGCAATGGAAAATTCTTAAAACCAATGCTAAAAACAATAGCAAAGGCGATGACTTATGTTTCGGCGATACCGTAAAGATAGCCAGTGGCAAATGGTCGAAGGCGAATCTGGGTATTAATGGCAAGTGGTTACAGTGTGTAAACGACGACAAAACTCTATGGCTTCTATCCAAGACGCCCTAGTATGAGTGCGCGCTGTTAAACATAGTTGCCGCGTCCACTTACTCATCACAATATCATGCGTGTACATAGAGTAACTGCCGTTGAAGTCGTGGATGATGTTAGTTTTTTGTCTGATAGCTTTCAACTCCTACCTATTGCATACTGATAATTCATGAAGCAAAAACGGACTGACGCCATGGCGGGTAATGACGCTTTCTATAAAAGTAATAACAATGTTAGCGAGTTAAACGCTCAGTACCTATCGGTAAAAGCGGAGGATGTTCACGAAATGTGGCTTTCTTCTATTCCTAGTCTAAATGCTAAAGAAGGCTCGCTGAATGCTCTCGATGTTGGTACTGGTGTTGGCCGAGACGCAGCGTATCTGGCTGATGTGGGTTATAGCGTTGTTGCAGTTGATAAATCAAAGCCAATGTTAGACCAAGCTAGGCAAAACTTTCCGAGTTATTCGATAAGGTGGTTAGAGGATTCCTTGCCGGCGTTGAGCGAAGTGAGAAAGTTCGGTATTAAGTTTGATGTTATTCTGCTCAGTGCAGTATGGATGCACATTCCACTTTCTGAGCGACGAAAGTGCATTCGTATACTCAGTGCGCTGCTTGCATCAAAAGGGAAAATTGTCTTCACCTTGCGCCATGGTGTCTTTAAAGATGGCAGAATAGCTTACCCTGTGTCGATTGACGAGTTGAGGCAGTTGAGCCGCGAGTATGGTTTAATTTTTAGCCTGCCTCCTCAAGCATTGCTGCAAAAATCTCACGCAGATAAGTTAAATCGCAAAGATGTGAGTTGGGAAACCGTGATACTCAGTCTGCCCGACGATGGCACCGGTGCGTTTCCGTTGTTGCGGAATATTGTGATTAACGATGCTAAAGCGGCAACTTACAAAGTGGCCCTACTTCGTTCTATCTTGCGCATTGCTGAAGGGCATTCAGGTGCTGTTATTCATTCAAAGTCAACAAGCTCGATGGTGGCCATTCCATTGGGCTTAGTGGCAATGTATTGGTTAAAGTTATTCAAGCCCCTCATTGATAATTTCAATATGCCGCAAAACTCAAACCCTAATAAAGGATTGGGTTTCGTAAAGGAGTCAGGTTGGATACAACTTAGCGCTCTTACAAATAATGATATTTTTGTGGGGGCGTTGTACACACATAATCACAAAGCTGTTCATGCTACGTTATTGGACATCAGCAGCACAATAAAAAATATGCCTGCCAAATACATTACACTGCCGGGCTCCGACAAATGTGTTTTTGAAGTAGAGCGTTCGCGAAGCAAGGCTCCTGAGCATAGCCTTCTACTAGATAATAGTTATTTGATGGGCTTAGGGACTTTCTATGTTCCAAGAGATATATGGCGAACACTTGGCGATTACAGTTGTTGGATTGAACCAGCTCTAGTTAATGAATGGGTTAGGGTGATGCAGGGCTTTGAGGGGAAAACAGGCCGCCCTTTCAGTTTGAATGATTATCATCAAGCACTGAGATGGGAGGATAAAACGCGCTCAACCGACAAAGTGAAGCAACGCGTCTCCGTATTGCAAAAAGAACAGGGTGTTGTGTGTACGTGGAGCAAAAGCAAACTGCATAAACACTTCGATATTGACCATACTTTTCCGTTCGCGCGTTGGCCAAATAACGATTTGTGGAACCTAGTGCCGACAAAACCAACCATTAATCGGAATAAGTCAGACAAACTAATTACAGAAGCGCGCCTGCTAGATTCAAAGGACGAAGTGATGTATTTTTGGCAACAGGCATGGAAAACCGACCAAGCAATGTTTTTTACACAAGCGAATATGGCCTTACCTGAATTAGGTACGCAAAATACTGATTTTGATTCTGTCTTTGAAGCAATGCTAGCGCAGCGAAGCAGAATAAAAGAAACTCAGCAGCTGGCAGATTGGGGATAAATGATTTAGAGTTTCCAACTGTTACCTACTCATATAAACAAAACTCATCAATCAACGACGAAGGTCTAGCTGAGGTTCACGATATTTTTTGTTTTCACAAAACTGAGTTAGCATAGCAATATGAACTTCCCACACTTCACTAAACAGTTTGTTATTGCCAAATACGGCTTCGGCTTGCTAATTTCACCCGATATGGAAATCACGCGCATTCCAATGCTATATTAAGTTCAAAACAATGATGGCGTAATAATGGTCATTTAGAGAGAGCTAACCCGCAATAAACAACCTTGATGGTACGCGTGTATCGGTTGTTTATAGTGGGGCCCATGCTTATATATCGCTAAGGTGGAATGAAGGTTGAATTTTGAAAAGGGTAAATTATGAATTGTACAAGTTGTAAAAAAGGGTTGTTACAGCCAAGTTTCATCGATGGACTCTTTCGAGCACACACCTGCAATAATTGTGGTGGAAATTGGATACTAGTTGAAGACTTTGTTACCTGGAAAGAGAAGAACCCAGAGCATGAATTTGAAGAATGCTCTGAATGGTCAGAGGAAGATACCGCAGATACTACGTCCGCGCTTCTTTGTCCAATTACTGGCTCTATTATGCGTAAGTTTAAGGTGTCTGCTAAAACAAGCCATCGTATTGATTATAGCAATGCGGTTGGCGGTATCTGGTTAGACAGTGGTGAATGGGAGTTGTTAAAAGCCGAGGGCATAGCTGGCACGCTAAACAATGTTCTGACTCAAAGTTGGCAAAACAAAATACGTGAAAAGAGCAGTACTAATAATTTTGCTGACATTTATGAGAGCAAATTTGGTGAAGATAACTATGCAAAAGTAAAAGAGATAAGAGAGTGGTTGAATTCGCAACCTCAAAAGTCAGACCTTCGCTCTTATTTGTTAGCTGAAAATCCGTATTCTGCTTCTGAATAAAATGCGGACATGCTAGAGCATGTAGCACATTCCGATATCATTGCGCTTGATAGTTCCAGCTATTGAGTTGGAAGCTAGGTATTGTGCAGGTATTGCTTAGCTAGGGAAGAAAGGTACCCCCTCCCTTTGGATTTCGATGCCAGTGATTTTGCAGCGCTAATTAACACCTCACATGCCCTTTCAAAAGGGAGGGCATGTTACCCCAATTGGCTAGGTCAATTTTTAATATGAATAAAACTCATCAATCAATGAAATAAAACCATTTTTATTCATCGTATCTACTCGGTAGTCTTGCATTCACCTTAGCGCCGAGTGCTTCAATCTTTGATGTTTCAACAACTACTCGGCATTCAATCGGAATATAGAACATGAGCACAGCCACTACCGAGTTTACTTATAAGATAAAAAGCGCATGTTTGAATGAGCACTATCAACCTTCAGACAATACCCGCATCACCACTAATTTCGCGAATTTGGCCAGAGGTCAGCATCGCCAGCAGAACCTGCGCAATGCACTGAAAATGATTGATAATCGGTTTAATGCTTTAGCGTCGTGGGACAATCCAAACGCAGACCGTTATTCTGTTGAGCTAAACATCATCTCGGTTGATATTGCAGTATCTGCACACAGTGAGGCTTTTCCTTCTATCGAAGTGTTGCAAACGAGCATTATCGACCACCAATCTAAACAACGAATTAACGGTATTGTCGGGAATAACTTTTCGTCTTATCTGCGCGATTACGATTTTAGTATTTTGTTGTTTGCACATAATAAAGCGCAAAAGCAATTCAGTGTGCCTAATAACTTTGGTGAGCTACACGGTAGAATTTTCAAACACTTCGTTAATTCAGATGCTTACAAGCAAAAATTTCAGAAGAAACCGGTTATTTGTCTGAGTGTATCCGACACTAAAGTATATCAGCGGCTAGAAAATCAGCACCCAGTACTTGGTTTTGAATATTGTGCTAATGAATCCTCATTAACTGAGCAATATTTTAAAAAAATGGGCCTGCAGGTACGCTACTTTATGCCCGCCAACAGTGTTGCGCCTCTCGCCTTCTACTTTTTTGGTGATCTGCTAAACGACTACAGCAACTTAGAGCTGATAAGCACCATCAGCACCATGGAAACCTTTCAAAAGATATATCGCCCAGAAATTTACAACGCAAATGCACCTGCAGGGAATCGCTATCAGCCGAATTTGAAAAACAAAGATCATTCGCTCACTCAAATCGTGTACGACCGAGAAGAGCGCAGCAGGCTCGCAATAGAGCAGGGCAAGTTTGCTGAACAACACTTTATTAAACCTTATGCCTCTTTACTTCAGGAGTGGTCGATATGACTATTTTGCTACCTACATCTACCGCTGGCAGCTTGCCTAAACCATCATGGCTTGCTGAACCTGAAACGCTATGGTCGCCATGGAAGCTGGCTGGAAACGATCTGCTGAAGGGAAAGCAGAACGCATTGCTTGCAGCTTTGCAGGATCAGCAAGAAGCAAATATCACCATAGTGAGTGACGGCGAGCAAACTAGGCAGCACTTCGTAACCACTTTTATTGAGCACCTAGAAGGCGTGAATTTTGAGAAGCGTAAAACCGTTAAAATTCGCGATCGTTATGATGCTAGTGTGCCTTCTGTCATTGGCCCAGTATCGAGGAAAAAGCCCATATTTGTTGAAGACGCTAAGTTTCTCAGACAACAAACCACTCAAGCGATTAAGTGGGCATTGCCTGGCCCACTCACGATGATAGATACTCTCTATGACGAGTTCTATCAAAGTCGTAAGGAACTAGCGTGGGAGTTTGCAAAAATTCTAAATCAGGAAGCGAAAGATCTTGAAGCCGCTGGCGTCGACATTATTCAGTTTGATGAACCGGCATTTAACGTTTTCTTCGATGAGGTAAATGACTGGGGAATTGCTTGCTTAGAAAGGGCAATCGAAGGGCTCAAATGTGAAACTGCGGTGCATATTTGTTATGGCTATGGCATCAAAGCCAACACTGACTGGAAGCAGTCTTTGGGCGGTGAGTGGCGGCAGTACGAAGCCATATTTCCAAAGCTTAGAGAATCAAATATCGATATCATTTCTCTAGAGTGTCACAACTCTCATGTGCCGCTTGAATTACTTGAACTGATCCGAGGTAAAAAGGTAATGGTCGGAGCTATTGATGTGGCGAGTACTGCGATTGAAACACCTCAAGAGGTAGCCGCTACCTTGCGAAATGCGCTACAGTACGTTGACAGCGACAAATTGTATCCTTGCACTAACTGCGGTATGGCACCGCTACCCTCGGCACTAGCGAATGCCAAACTTGCTGCACTGTCGGCAGGTGCAGAAATAGTGCGCAAGGAGCTAGAAACACGCTAATATGCTTTTCAGGTTAGCTTAAGGCACCCAAATATATGTTGGAACGGATCCACTTAGAAATTCTCACAGCGATTAAGGAGCACGGCACGCTTACCAAAGCCGCTGATGCTCTATATCTCTCGCAATCAGCGCTCAGCCACAGCATTAAAAAGCTAGAAGGGCTTCTTGCTACGCCGATTTGGGTAAAAGAGGGGAGGACTTTACGCCTAACCGATGCAGGCCAGCGTATTCAAAGCCTTGCTAACAGAGTGTTACCACAATTCAAATACACCGAATTGCAGCTTCAGCAAATTGCTAAGGGAGAAATGGGCTCGTTGCGAATTGGTATGGAATGTCATCCCTGCTACCAATGGTTACTTCAAGTAATGCAGCCCTACTTAGCACAGTGGCCAGATATTGATATGGATGTTAAGCAAGCATTTCAGTTTGGTGCATTGGGTGCTTTGTTAAGTTATGAGATTGATGTGCTTATTACACCCGACCCACTGTATAAACCACAAATAGACTACATTCCGGTATTTGACTATGAGCACAGGTTAGTTGTTTCAGACACTCATCACCTGGCACAGCAGGATTACGCGGTACCAGAGCAGTTAGCAAATGAGGTATTGTTCAGCTATCCGGTTGAACCGCTTAGATTAGATATTTTCAGTCAGTTTTTGAATCCAGCAAAGTGTAGCGTTAAGAAGCATAAAGTGATAGAAACTACCGAAATCATGCTGCAAATGGTGGCTGCGGGTAGAGGCATTTGCGCGCTTCCTGGTTGGTTGGTAGACGAATATGCCAAATCAATGCCCATAAAGAGTGTTCGCTTTGGAGAGTTGGGTATTCAAAAACAAATCTTTGTGGGTATTCGTAAAAGCGAACAAGACATTGATTACTTATCCGGCTTCATTGAGCAAGCAAAAAAGGCTAGGCCAAGTACCTAGCCCAAGAACCCAGCGCTGAGCCTGTGAAGCTAATAGAACTGCATCCCAAAAATCATAAAACCATTCCAAAAAAACGAGCTTTATCGGCAGCTGTTGTTCAACTAAGCTGATACAAACTATTCTATCCACAAGGCAACACATGAAAGCATCACATCTACGCACAGGCGCTTTGGCATTGAGCTTCTCCATGCTATGGGCTTGCTCTGGGCAAAACGACACTGAGGCGCAAGCTCAACAGCGGCTTGAGCCTGTTGTTGATCAATCCGCAACAAAAATTACCAAATTCAAAGCCTACACTCAGCGTTATACAGAAGACACCGTACTCACACAAAATCATGCTACTGGCCATGTTGGGGAGTTTTTCTTTACGCATTGGAAAGATGGTGGCACCACAACGCTCGATTTGAAAATCAACGGCGAGTTCAGCGTCGAGTGGACTGAAGGCGGCTACAATTATGTTGGTGGGCCAGGTTGGCACTATGGTGATGAAAATCGTGTGATTGCTTATCGCTTTGATGCAGACAGTGGCGCTAACTACATCACTTTATATGGTTGGGGTTATGATAAAGACATGCCAAAAGATGACCCCGCCCACTTGGTTGAATATTACATATTGCAGCGTTGGATAACCGACCCAACTAATAATGGCGATGCTGGTATTAGCTTTGAGAGCAATGGTGTTGAGTATATTACTTACCGTACCATCCGCGAAGAGAAGCCTTCAATTAATAGTACCTCTACTTTTTATCAATATTGGAGCAAGCCGTTAACTCAGCGAGAGTTAGGGAAAGAATATCAGATTGTGTTTGCTGATCATGTAAAGGCATGGGAGCAATCAGGTTGGATATTGCCTGATATGAACAACTTCGATGCTAGCGACGATCCTACATATCAAGTTATGGCAGTCGAAGTATTTAACCCCGCTTATGATGGTGTTGGTGCTGGCAAGGTATGGGATGCTGGAATAAAGTAATAGCAACAAGGTTGAAGGCACTGTTGGGCCTTCAACCTGTGTTTGTCGGCGTTATTCGCTGTCCTTTCAGACTTTATAGCATAGTAGCGAATACTCATCTGGCAATAACATAAGGCAATAACACTAGGCTATCGCAACTTAACAGCCCATTTCTCTTGTCATACCGCCTAGGCGTCTTTCAACAGAGCGTTCGATATAACTCGGCATCGCAGGCAATAAATTTAAGCCTGTACGACTTTCGATTTCATCTATGGTCACTTCTGTTCGACAAAAATCATCGCGACGACCAGCATCTTGTTCCATAATGAAGCCAGATGCCTCTATCCAGCCAGTGTTAGAAATTGTCATGACTACCTTGAAGTAACCCGAGGGAACGGTGTGGCGCTCGTTCGCTCTGGGTAAATTAGCAAAAAAGTACTCATATAATGGGCCGGTAATCACGTATACCGATTCGCCTGTTCTTACGTGGGCACGCACCGCATTTTCTAATCTCACCCACGGGCCCTGATTAAGATTTGAGGCTTGCGGTGTGATATTCGACAAATAATTCGTTTGCGACCAGTCGGCTGTATTACTAAAGCTGGCGAGTGGCACTTGGTGACCGCGGTCGGTGCGAATAACAGCATTAGCATCCCTGTAATCGTCGGGCTCAAGGGTGTAACGACTGCTGATAGCCGGATCGGCGCGCCAGCTTCTTGAGCGACTAGGGCCGTCGATAGTGTTAGGAGTTACTTTATAAGCAACCCAATCAGTCAGTTTGGTAGAGCGATTACTGCTCATTTTATATATGCTGCGCTCAATCACATCATTGTTTGATGGTGCGCCTGTTGGGCAGCCGAGTGTGCTGCAGTGGGTGTTTGCGAACGCAGAAAAAGCGCTCACCGAAAGCACCAATGCTATTAGTTTTTTCATAATCATCCTGTCGAGTACGTTTATAGTTTTTATTGTTGTACTGACAACACAGATGACTACTTAAACAGATGCCAATACCTGTACCATAGTACAGGTTTTTTATGACAAAAAAGTTACGTCATTAGTCTATATTTTATACGAATCTAAATTGGGCTGCGTAAGCTTCCTGCGGCTTTTCTATGGTGAAGTTTGTTGACGTTCCTTTCAGATAGGAGTTGGGACCTGCGAACACAGTGAAGATTCCCGTCTCCACACATGACTGCAAATTCGGGCCTATATAGGCGAGTTTTTCTGCGGTAATCGTGAACGATAATGTAAGGCTTTTACCCGCTGGAATAGTAACTTGTTGAAAGTCTTTAAGCTCCATAAAGGGGCGGGCAACTTTTGAAACTTCGTCGCGAATATATAGCTGAACCGTTTCTACCCCATCAACCGCAGAGCTATTTTCAACTGTGACAGACAATTCAATGCTGCCATCTTTTGTCATTGAAGTGGCTGATAGGGTAGGCGCTGAATAAACGAACTCAGAGTAACTTAAGCCGTAGCCGAATGGATATAAAGGCTCAGACTGCACGTCTCGGTAGGTGGTGGTATAGCGTAAGTCTTTTTCACCTGCATCGAAGCTATGACTGGTGCGTTTGTAGTTATAGAAAATAGGCACTTGGCCTTGATGATATGGAAAAGTAACAGGTAGGCGGCCCGCTGGGTTGTAGTTGCCAAAAAGTATATCGGCAACCGCTTTCCCGCCCATCGTTCCTGGCATCCAAGCTTGTAGTAAAGCGGTCGATTTGCTGGCCACATTCGTTAGCACATACGGACGACCTGATACAATAACACTGACTACGGGTGTAAGGCTTGCGCTAATGGCTTCAACTAGTTGCTCTTGTAGGCCAGGCAAATGAAGCGACGCAGTGCCGCCACCTTCACCACTCATCCAATGCTCTTCGCCTAGCACGAGTATCGCAACATCTGCTGCCGCGGCAGTCTTCACTGCTTCGGTAATAAACTCTTCTCCCACCTTATCGAACTTGCTAATACTCACGCCTTGAGAAAAGGTGACTTCAATATCGAATCCGGAACACTCTGCTGCTATTGCGTCAAAAATATTTTGCGTATCTTCGCCCTTGCCCATGGCAAACCACCAACCATTTAAATCTTCCTGAGCTTTTGCAAAGGGCCCGATAACAGCAACTTTTTTGAGTTTTTCATCGCTTTTATCAAGCGGTAGCAGCGCAGCTTTATTCTCAAGCAGTACCATGCTTTTGCGCGCTATTGCTAGTGCAGTGTCTTTGCTTTCCTGCGATAGTAAAGTGGCTTTTTCGCGGGCTTCATCGAAGTATAAGAAGGGGGCGTCTAATAAACCTACTTGTTGTTTTAAACGCAATACTCGACGAACGCTTTCGTCTATCAAGGCCTCATCAACCGTGCCCGATGCAACCAGCTCGGCTAAGTTGTCGATATAGGCATTTGAGGTCATGTCCATATCAACCGAATTCTCAATAGCCATTTGTGTTGCTTCACGGATATTTTCAGCAGCACCGATTTTTAGTAGGTTGGGTATGGTCTCCCAATCAGTCATAATCAAGCCTTTGAAGCCAAGCTCATCCTTTAACACCTTTTGCACCAAAAACTGGTTGGCTGTTAGCGCAGTGCCATCATAAGCAGTGTAAGCGAGCATCACACTCGATACGCCAGCATCAACAGCGGCTTGAAATGGCGGTAAGTGTATTTCGCGAAGCTCTCGTTCTGATATGTCTTGAATATTGTAATCACGCCCTGCTAGCGAAGCGCCATAGCCAGCAAAATGCTTGACTGTGGCTAGAACGCGTTCTTCTTGTTTATCATTTGCTTGTTGAAAACCGCGTACGCGTTTCTCAGAAATTAGCGCACCGAGGTAAGGATCTTCGCCTGCGCCTTCGAGTATGCGACCCCAGCGAGGATCGCGACTGATATCAACCATAGGTGCATAAGTTAGGTGGATACCAGCGGCAGCCGCCTCTTTTGCTGCCACCGCTGCGGCTTGTTCAATTAGCTCTAAATCCCATGATGCTGCTTCAGCGAGCGGTACTGGTGTGATGGTTTTATAACCGTGAATCACATCTTCTTGAAAGAGAATGGGAACTACGCCATTGTTCACCGCGATTTCTTGAAGCTCTTTATTCTGTTTTGCACCGTTAGACTTTAAAACGCTGCCGACTTTTCCCTGTGCGATAAGCTCACGTTGCTCGTCAGTGACTTCGCCTTCGATAGGAATAAGGTTGAGTTGACCAATTTTCTGCTCAAGGCTAAGCGTAGCAAGCACTTCTTCAATTTGTTTTTCATTAGTATGGTTTACGCGCTGATAACTCATGCTTTCGCCTCAAAATATGGATGGATACCTTCGATACGCTATCACGGCTAAAAAACAGAAAACATAATAAAAACTCGTAAAGGCATTCAGAAAAATGACTAAGTGCAAACTTTCAAGCACGATAGCCTTTCTTATCATTTTCGCCAAGTATTGCTAAGCATTCCTATACTCAAAATACCCTGTAAAAATTACAAAAATAACATGTCGAAGTGCTTGTAATAGAAATTTTATTTAATAAAAACAATTAACTAGCTGCTGGCTTGTTACTTGCTATCTCCTAATCACTCATCTAAAAGACAATTCTAATAACTGGAGTACATGGTGGAATTTGAAATAGTGAATCAGTTTTGGGAGCTTATCCACGGCAAAATAGAATCGTGGATTGAAGCAGCGATTAAACACCTGCCAAATATGGTTGTGGCGCTGATAATAGTCATGATATTTGCGGTAATCGCCCGAATCGCATCGCGTATCGTGTCTAACATACTGCATCGCCTATTCGAGTCGAAACAAATAGCGGATTTATTGAGTGCAATATTCAAAGTTATTGTTTTTATCGCTGGTGTTTTCATTGCATTAGAGTTTCTCGGGCTTACAGGTACGGTTACATCACTTCTTGCTGGTGCGGGTATCATCGGGCTGGCCATCGGTTTTGCCTTTCAAGACATGACCGAAAATTTGATTGCAGGTATTGCGATGGGTATTCGTAAACCTTTTCAAATTGACGATGTGGTGAAAGCAAATGGTGTATTTGGAACGGTGAAAGCGATTAATTTACGAAACACAATAGTTGAAACCTTCCATGGTCAGCTAGAAATTGTGCCCAACAAAATTTTATTTAGGAATATCGTCACCAACTTTTCCACTCTTGGCAGACGCCGGATAGAAATCCCTGTAGGCATCTCGTACGCCGACGATGTGATGCAAGCAGAACAAGTAATCGTAGACGCAATTAATGAGCAGCCGTTCGTGATTGACCATGACGAGACTGCCGTTTATGCCGAAAGCTTTGGCGACAGTTCGGTCAATCTTTTGGTTTGGTTTTGGATAGATTATCCCGGCGAACCGGGCTTTATGGAGGCTCGCCACGGTGCAGTTCATACCATCCATCAAGCGTTGGCACAAAATGACATTCTCATTCCTTTCCCAATACGAACATTGGATTTTGGGGCGAAAGGGGGAGAAAAGCTCAATACCATGCTGTCGAAGCCTCAATCTAGTGTAAGTAACGCAAACTAAGTAAACTGAATAGCGCTGATATCAAGCTCAGCGCTATTTGATCCTAAGCTTCTGTTTTATGGTAAATAATCGTGGTTGCCAGTGGACCAAAAATGCACCTAAATTGCCAATTTGATAACGCCATTTAGAGGATGCTTCAAAAATGGTCTACACTTAACTATTGGCCTCCTATCTTGCGCTTAGCACTTACATAAATGGAATATACGTGAAATCGATTTTATTAATAGACGACGATAAGGACTTTACTGAGGTAGCTGCTCATATCATTGAGTTCCTCGGGCATATTGTGTCGATAGCTCATTCTGTTGAAGACGCCAAAGAGTGGATAGACAACAACGAATACGACCATGTTTTTATTGATTTTATGTTGCCCGACGGCAGTGGGTTACACATTTTTGAACACCTCTCAAAGAAGGCCTCACGCCTTCCCAAATGCACATTTATTACCGGAAATCCAAAGATAAAAACAGCGATTGGCAGCATTGCTGGGCCTAGCGTCGACTATCTTATGAAACCAATAGAGCGCGAAGATATTGAGCGGGCCTTGCAAAAGAAAAAAGCGCCATTAAAAGCAGGTAGTAAAAAGTCAGTAACAAAGGGTGTAGTTCAAGCTCAGTCTGACATAGCCATGGGACAGCCCAAACGATACTTTGATTGCTTGGTGGGTGAGTCTGCGCCTATGCAAAAGCTATATAAGATGATAGAGCGGGTTGCTCGTAGCTCTGCAAACGTAATGTTAATGGGGGAAAGCGGCGTAGGAAAGGAGCTAGTTGCGCAGGCTGTTCATAACGCAAGTGATAACCAAGGCGATCTTATTACGACGAACTGCGGTGGCATGTCGAAAGAGCTCATAGGTAGTGAATTATTTGGGCATGAAAAAGGGGCCTTTACTGGGGCGATCGGTCAGAAGAAAGGCGTTTTTGAGCGTGCACAAGATGGTACTTTGTTTCTTGATGAAGTTACTGAAATGCCCATAGATATGCAGCCTAACTTATTGAGAGTGCTAGAAACTAAGCGCTTGAATAGAGTTGGGGGCACACAAGAAATCCCTGTTAACTGCAGAGTAGTGAGCGCGACAAACCGAAAACTAGACGAGATTGCAAAAGAAAATATTTTACGTGAAGACATCTACTTTCGTCTTGCCGTTTTCCCGATAGACATTCCTCCCTTGCGAGAGCGAAAACAAGATATTCCGCTTCTAGTGGCGACATTCTTGCAACACTTAAATGCCGAACATGGTGAAGCATATGCTATCACCGATGCCCAGCTACATCGTTTAACCCAACATGATTGGCCCGGAAACGTTAGGGAGCTAAGGCATACTCTGCATCGTGCCTTCATCATGGCTGAGCCCGGCGGTAAAACAATCGAATTGCCAGATTCTTTTGCCTCGCCTTTCTCTCAAGCCAGCCATAGTCACGACAACGGCAAGGCACTGGAGGCAGGAAAAACCATTGAAGAAGTCGAGAAGGCGCTAATATTTGCGACGCTCGATGAAGTAGATGGAAATAAGACTAGTGCTGCAGAAATGCTAGGCATATCTACCAAGACTTTGTATAACAGGTTGAATGCGTACGGAGAAAGCGTATGAGCAAATATCAAAAAGAGTTACACGATATTCGCAAACCCCTCAACACCATTAGCATGCAAGCTGAGCTTATTAGAATGTTAATTGAACCACTGTCGAACTCTGGTCTGCCTAATGAAAAATTAGATACGGCAGCATTAAAGATTATCGCGGCAGCAAAAGAGTGCAGTGAGCAATTACAAGATTTGTTTGAAGAGATAAATAATGACCAATCAAATCAATCTCACTGAGGGAAAAAGTTCAGGCTCCACGTGGTGGTTTATCCTCGTGGTATTCTTGCTATTAGCTGGTGTTAATAGTTATTTGAGTCGGGCTACGATACTCGAATTGTCGGATTTACAGTCGGAAATCAGAAAGTCGACTAAAATCGTTAATCTGCTGCAACAATTGCATGTACAGGTTCTTACGGTGGAGTCGGGGCAGCGCGGCTTCTTACTTACTGAAGACAGTCCCTACTTGCAGCACTATAACAAATCGATTACCAATATTGATCAAGTTACCAAACAGTTAATTGCGCTTGAGTCATCTGACGATTCTCAGAAAGCGCTAATTAAAGAACTGATTGAACTTGTTAATCTGAAGCTCGCAGAAATGCAAAGAGCCGTGCGTAAGGCTAAACAACAGGATTTATCGCAAGCTATTGAGATTGTCGAGTCTGATAAAGGTTTGCAATTGTATCGCGAAGTACATGCAATTATTCAACGCTTGAAAGCAAAGGAACAACAGATATCAGAGCGCCAGATACTAGAACTTGAAATGGTGAGCAATGATTCTGAGCGTAATTTAGTTATTTCGTTGTTTACCACCTTAATATTGGTGTTCGGGCTCTTCTTGTTGGTGAGGGTAAACCTAAAAAACCAACACCTTAGACAGCAAGAAATAGAGAGTCAAAACAAGCGTTTACATGCTGCAGTAGAAGAGCGTACTCAGGAGCTTTCACTCTATTCTGAAGAGCTTAGTAGAAGCAATCGCGAGCTTGAAGATTTTGCCTTTGTTGCCTCTCATGATTTGCAAGAGCCGCTGCGGAAAATCATGGCTTTCGGTGACAGGCTAGAGTCGCAGTCCGATGCATTGTCTGAAAAGCAAGTCGACTACCTGAAGCGTATGCGAAGCGCGGCAGCTAGAATGAGTAAGTTGATAAGCGATCTACTAGAATTTTCCAGAGTAAATACTAAGGGTAAAGATTTTCAGACTGTTGACTTACAGCTTGTTGTTAACGATTGCCTTGATGACTTAAACGTTCTAATTGAAGAATCTGGGGTTGAGCTTAGTATTGATTCACTACCGTCAATATCGGCAGATCCCACACAAATGCAACAGCTATTTTTCAATCTACTGGCGAATGCAATAAAGTTTTCACAGCATAATCAGCAAGCTCTAGTGGGGTTAAGCGTAACTAAGGTTGAGCAACCTGCTGAAGTTGACATTGATGGCCTAAGCGACTGGCTTCAATTCAGAATTAGCGACAACGGCATTGGCTTTGACCCTGAACATGCGGAAAAGATATTTGCTCCTTTTCAGCGTTTACATTCGAGAACCGAATTCAAAGGTACCGGTATTGGCTTGGCAATATGCCGTCGCATTGTAGAGCGCCATAATGGATACATTCATGCGTCAGCTAAACCAGGTGAGGGTGCGGTAATCACTGTAGTTTTGCCGGCTATCAATTTTCTTAACAGTGTTAAGCGAACATAAAGGACAAGAGCTATGTCATTACATACAAAAACCAATGAGCCGAATCTAATATTGATGGCTGATGATGATGAGGATGACCGGATGTTAGCCAAAGATGCAATGGAAGCGGCCGGTGCAAGCTATAGTTGTCATACGGTCGCCGATGGGCAAGAGCTTTTGGATTATTTGCGTTGCGAAGGCCAATATCGCGACAAAGCGCCAACAGATCTACCCAGCGTGATCCTGCTGGATTTAAATATGCCCATACTCGATGGTAGGCAAACACTGAAGCAGCTCAAGGCCGACACTAGGCTGTCGAGTATACCTGTTGTGATATTATCAACCAGTGCCGAAAGCGATGACATCAACGAAGGTTATTGCTTGGGAGCTTCTTCATACATGGTTAAACCTACCGAGTTTTCAACGATGGTAAATATGATGAAGCAGTTTAATGATTTCTGGTTTGAGTGTGCATCTGTTCCCTCTTTTGTTCGCCACTAAGAGTCAAAACCATGACCGTTCTTAAAAGCATTCTTATTATTGATGACGACGAAGACGATTGCTTTTTGATCGAAGAGCGTATTCGAGATGTTTTTGGCGATGATTGCGAGTTTTTGACTTGCTACCACAAGGCCGAGGCAGTTGAGCTGCTAAAAGAACGCAGTTTTTATCTTTGCATACTTGATTATCGCTTAGCCGGTTATGAGGGCATCGAAGTGCTGGAGGAAGTTGCCAGTGCTGAATTGGCTACTCCCATCATTATGCTTACGGGTCAAGACGACAGAAGTATTGCTGAGCGCGCGATAAAAAATGGTGCACAAGATTTTGTGATGAAATCGGCCATTGACGATGACGTATTCGAAAAGTCGGTGCAATATGCGGTTACGCGTAAAGCATTAGAGTTTGCCCGCAGCTTAGGAAAAAAGAAGGAAGCGCAGAGCGTCGCCAAAGATAAGTTCATCGCTCATCTAAGCCACGAATTGCGCACACCTCTAACCTCAATTTTGGGCTATACCTCCTTATTACTCGACAATACCGAAGCAGAGAAATTTCACAAAGAGTTGAGCATTATTTCGAACAACGGTAAGCATTTACTTAATCTGTTAAATGATGTACTCGACTTATCAAAGATCGCTGCGAATAAGTTTGAGTTGAAAGAGCAAGGCATTGATTTAGAGCAGACGCTAATAGAGCTACAAGCTTTAGTGTCTATGAATGCTATCGAAAAAGGCCTTTCACTCAATTTTCATTGCCTAACAAAGCTGCCAAAACGAATTATTATCGACGATATGCGCTTTCGACAGGTATTGCTGAACCTTCTTGGAAATGCAATTAAATTCACAGATAAAGGAAAAGTAAGTGCTTGCTTTTCTTACTTCGCCACTCCTGAACCAAGACTGGAAATCAAGGTAAAAGATACTGGAATAGGTATGCTTCCCGACCAAACTAAAGATATCTTTTCGCCTTTCACACAAGTTGAAGATGTGGCAAACAGAAAAGCTGGAGGTGCCGGTTTAGGGCTGTCTATTTCGTCTGAAATTATAAAACACATGAAGGGTACGCTGACAGTTGAATCACGCTTGGGGGAGGGCTCCGAATTCACCTTACGTGTGCCCTGTCGTATCGCTAACAATAATCCGGAAAATAGCGACAGTACCCTGCTTGATTTTAACCTTCATCAGGGAGTGAGTGTAAATAACGAAGCCTTAGCGCCTCAGCTTGAAGGAAAGGTGCTAATAGTCGATGACGTGCTAGAAATAAGGCAACTAGCTGGGTTATTCCTCAAAGAAACAGGGCTTGACTTAGCTTTTGCGAGTAACGGAGCCGACGCGCTTCAAAAAATACAAGATGCAGCATCAACTGACGCTGCCAGCGCCTTCGATATTGTGCTAATGGACCTACATATGCCGATAATGACTGGCATTGAGGCGACTGCGCAACTGAAAGAAAAACACCCTAAACTCATGATTGTTGCGATGACTGCCGCAATCGAGAAGGGAATGCAAAAAAGCCTGATGGATAAGGGCTTTGACGGTCTACTATCAAAGCCCCTAAATAAAGCAATAATGTGGGAGCTACTCAAAGACTTAATAGCCAAACAGCGAGCCGCGGCAAGCAAGCACACTAGCTTAGTACATCTAGTTGAAGATGATGAAGACAACGCGGCGATTATGCGAATGATGTTAGAGCAACTTGAGTGTGATGTTGTTATTAGCAGCCATGCTGCCGCAGCTCTTGCAGTAGTAAAAGAGAGGCCTGATATCACTCACCACCTATTGGACCTTGGTTTGCCCGACTTATCCGGTGTCAACTTCCTAAACGCTTTCTTTGAATATCCAGTGGCCGGAGAGGTGAGCATTTTGAGTGGCGACCAACCAGATGATCGCATACTTACCACCTATCCAATTTCCAATCACTTTGTAAAACCAACTAGTAAAGCTGACTTAGCTAAATGGTTGGGCTAGGCCTACTTCTAGTACCCCGAAAATTCTACTTATACCCTGTAATTCTTACATGAATAACTTCATACTTTTCTAGTATGCTAAATAAATGTCAATAAAATCATGTGTTTAATATTGGCATGAACTTCGCTTCAGTTAAGTGATGTTTATATTATCTACCCCAACCAAGGAGAAATACATGAAACACACACTATTATCTGTTGCCCTAATGACTGCTTTATTTTCAACAACAGCAGCCGCTGAAAACAAGTGGGAAAAAGAGGCGAAGGACGCTTGGATTGATGGCAAAGCCGAAGCCACTATTTTATTTAATGGCAACCTAGATTCCTTCGATATAAATACCGACGTGAACAATGGCATCGTTACTTTAACGGGGAAGGTTGATAACAGTATCGAGAAAGAACTAGCCGAAGAACTAATTCTAGGTATCGATGGGGTAAGCGACGTTGTTAATCGCCTATCTGTTGTCGGTACGCAATTAGAAGAGAGTGCAGATGTAGCCGGCTCTTTCACCGACGCTAAAATCTCTACGGTGATCACAAGTCGCTTGCTCTTTGACTCGGAAGTAAGTGGCACGTCGATCGACGTCGATGTTGACAATAAAGTAGTGACTCTAAACGGAACGGTAGCTAGTTCGAGCGAACGAGACTTAGCCGTGACTATCGCGGAAAATACTGATGATGTAGAAGAAGTCAAAAGTATGCTCAAGGTCGAAAGCGAATAGTTAACTAACTTAGGCTGGGAGTGCTGCGTAGCCACGCGGCACTCCTTTTCGTGTAACGCCGAAAACTCAAGCAAAGCGATTTTAACAGAGAGGTATTTATGTCAGTGGTTATCACCAACGCGTTCGATCACAGAATAGCGGCAGTATATGATGAAAGAGAAAAAATAGAAGAGGCGAGATCGTTACTTAAAAAGCGCTTCAACTTGGATGAAAAAAATATAAAAATACTCAAGCCAAATGAAAGCTCAGTATCGGCGAAACTAGAAGGTGAAAGTGCAGCCATTGGTAAACAAATGATCTCAGATCATTTCCTCTATGCCTTTGCTAGCTTTGTATTTGGTATGTTAGTAGCTGTATTACTCGTAGGTTTCGGACCAGCCATGTTTTCAAATAACCCCTTGTTCACATTCGTTGCGCTTATCAGCCCAGGTATTTTCATGGGCGTTTTTTATGCAGGAATGAGGAGCCTTAAGCCAGAGAGAGATACCATCAATCAAGCAGCCTTGAAAGCCAATAACGAGAATAATTGGACTCTACTCATCGACGTTGAAGCAGTCAATGTGTCAAAGCAAAAGATAGTTGACGAAATAAAGCAAACGAAGGCTTTGGCGATGAGTGCCTAAACACGATCAATAAGGTTGCATGCAGAATGCTGATTTCAGTTTTTGCGCCGTTTTCAATATCCTGATCATTTTGGGAGAGACTTAGCCTTTCACTTTTTGAAAATTAATGGTAAAACGAGCGCAGCAAAACAGATGACAAGGAAAGTTGCATGCATCACAGTCGCACGGAAAGTCGAAAAAAGTTCACAGAGTTAAACCATCAAGCTGAGTTAGAATTTAAAGCCAACCCAGAAAAATATAAGCGAAAAATACTATTTTTGGGCCTGCTAGGTTATGGCATTATTGCTTTGTTGTTTGTGCTCGCTCTGGGCACTCTTGCAGGCCTTGTATGGTTGTGTACCTTTGGCCTTGCTGCACTTATTATTTTGGTCAAAACAAAGCTTATCTTCTTGATCGCACCAGCCGCGTGGCTTGTTCTTAAATCAGTTTGGGTGAAAGTATCGGCACCGCAAGGCTATGAACTCAGCCGTCGCGATTATCCTCTATTACACGAACAAGTACGACAGCTTTCAAAAGAACTAAACACTGCCAACATCCATAGAATCATAATGGTGCCTGAGTTGAATGCGGGCATTGCTCAAACACCTCGCTTGGGCATTTTTGGGTGGCAGAAAAACACCCTGTGCTTGGGTTTAGAATTGCTTATGACACTGAGTGTGGAAGAATGCAAAGCCGTTATAGCGCATGAAATGGGGCATTTGAGTGCATCGCATAGCCGCTTCAATAATTGGGTGTATCGTGTGCGCCTAATATGGCATCGAATCGACAGTAGTCTTCAACAAAACGACAGTATCGTTACTAAGCCTCTTAGGACTTTCTTTGCTTGGTATTCGCTTCATTTCGCTGGCTACTCTTTCGCCTTGGCGCGATTTAACGAATATGAAGCTGACGCAGCTGCCGCAAGTGTTGAAAGCAAACGAGCACTTGCAAGCGCGTTAGGACTAACGGAAGCTATGGCTACCGCAATGGAAAAACAGTTCTGGGCTCAAATTTGGCAACAGGCGAATACCGAGGAGAAAGCACCTAGTGACATTTACGAACAACTTTATGCATTTATTCTGAATTACCGTCAGAGCCTAGATGAGAGAGACCTTCTTGCAAACATGAACACAAAAACTAGCGCAGAAGATACCCATCCATGCTTAAAGGACCGGCTATCAGCCCTTGGTTTTGATTCGCCCATTATTCTTAAGTCCGATGCCGAGGCTAATGCGGCTAAACAGTTTTTGGGTGACAACTTGAGCGTATTAGTCGAGATCTACAACAAAGAATGGGAGCAAAGTGTTTCCGACGATTGGCAAGCACATCATAAGTACGGGAAAGAAATTAAAGCAGAGGCCTCGAGCATTGATATAAGTGACATATCAAACATTGGCCTGGAAGAAGCCCATTTGTGGTTAAATGCCAATAGCCAGTTTAATCAGGGAGAGCTGCAACTAGCAACACTTGAGCAGCTTCAAGCCAAGTTTCCTGATGACAATGCGCTGCGGCTGCACCTCGCTAAACATCTACAAAATAGCAATATTGAAGCTGCAGAAACCCTTTATGTGGATATGTTGGACGATTTTGGCTGCAGAGAAGTGGCACTAGGTGAACTGATAGCGATAAGTGAAGGTCTTCAAAAAACTGAGGCTTTGGAACAATGGCGAACACAATTAGAGGCTCACTACGATCATTGTGACAAGCTTGATGCCAAGTGGAGTACCATCGACAAACACGACTCTGTGCTTGCTCCTGAGTTTGACGCCCAAGAAGTGGCATTTTTACAAAGCGCTCTTGAAAACCAAAAGAATGTAAAAGCGTTTTGGATCGCAAAACGCGAGCTTCCTCAAGAAATTACCACGGCAGCCTATATCGTATTTATTCAAACCAAAGGTTTTATGGTGAACGAATCGAAGGTGGTGAACGCACTCACTGAGACTCTGGGCGCGAAGTTCGCAGTCTTTGTGATCGATAAAGACTTTCAGCACAAGAGTATTATTAAACGCACGAAGAAGCTTGGTATGCATTTTAGTTAACTAAACAAATACTACTGCATGCCCGAGCGGCTAATTGTCCACAATGAGAAACACTAATGATGAAAACGATTGCCCCAGCGCTTATTCTTATTGTAGCTTGCATTTTATTGGTGTACGCAGCTATTCAATTTTTCAAACAACGCGAGTTTTTAGCTAATGCCTCTACTGCAGAGGGTACTTTCATTGGTTATGAATACACCAGCTCAACAGACTTCGATGCTTTAAAAGACGTTAAAATGGCATCGAGTACCTTTCCCAAATTTGAGTTTACTACCATAACGGGTGAACTTATACAGTTTGAAAGCAGCACTAGTGTGCACAACCCTAGCCAAGGCGTGACCGTGATTTATTCAGCTGATAATCCAAAAAATGCGCAAGTCCTGTCTTTCTTTTCTACGTATGGATGGATTGCGGCCTTAGCGGGTCTTGGCGGCATCTTATTGATTGTTGCCGGGGTTTTACGTTTAATGTTGTAATAGTTAAATAGGTGGCCAAATTAACTATGCCACTTCAACTCACTGATTACCGCCAATACTGGTAGAGCCCCGCCGGTTTTCAAAACCGTGCAAACCTCAATAATTGACGACTACACCATCCAACGAGATTTTGACTTTGGCGCATAAGTTACAAAAAAACGAGAGCTTGAACATGCAATATGTTGAGGCAAGAACTTCCATATATCTCATTTCGAATTTCAGTATCAAAGGTCAGTTCATTTACTTATCTTGACAACAACTCATTTCATATTTTCTTCAAAACACCTATCAGGAAAACGTAAAACTGGACTCAAATACAGCTGTCACTATGTCTAGCGTATTACGTTAATATTTCTTATACTTGGATATGATCACTGCTGCAAAACAATCCGAAGCACATGACTTTATTCTGAGTCTAAGTGATGCAAAAAGGGCGCACAGGTTATGATGCCCATGTAGGTGAGCGAGGTGTGAAACTCTCTGGCGGGCAAAGACAACGTATCGCCATTGCTCGGGTGATGTTAAAAGATGCACCCATTTTGATATTAGATGAAGCAACATCCGCGCTTGATTCAGAAGTAGAGGCGGCGATTCAGCAGTGTTTGGACAAGATTATGGAAGATAAAACAGTGTTAGCAATTGCCCACCGTTTGTCTACCATTGCTCAAATGGATCGGCTCTTAGTGCTGGATCAAGGTAAGGTTGTCGAAGCTGGAAGTCACCAAGAGCTCATTGCTCTGGATGGCATTTATGCGAAACTTTGGGCACACCAAACAGGCGGCTTTATCGGAGTCGATTAGAGCAAGCACTGGAAAGCGAGTCAGATGAGTGTGACGAGGTGAAATCAGTCTTGAATTTCATATTGCGATAAAAACATGGATACAGAAGAGCTGACTAATTTGTCCACTGTTTTCTCATCGGGATAGCAAGCGTAGCCAATTATTTGAGGCCAAAACGCGACAGATTTAAGCATGCCATAAAACTGTTTGGATGCAATGTCTACGTCAGAAATGTTCAAACGTTTGGCGCTTATCGCTTCTTTTAGCCACAGTACTAATCCACTCTCCGCTTCCCCCATTTGTTCAACTGCAGCTTCAACTGCACCAGGGGTGTGAAAGCATTCAGCAAAAATTAAGCGCGAAACACTGATAAAAGAAGGTGTCTTCAATAATACCATTTCTTGGTACGCTATGTCACTTAGCTGGTCATTGAGAGTCTTACTGCTTTGATATTCATAGCTTGTGGCAGCGAGGCCTTGCTTCCACATAATATTGGTGATTTCACGAAACAAAGCGTCTTTACTAGGAAAGTGATTATACACCGTTCGCTTGGATACCTCTGCTGTCTTCGCTATATGATCCATACTCGTTTTTTGAAAGCCTAAGCGATCAAATTCAGCAATCGCTGCATTGACAATATCTGCGCGCTTCTTATCAGTTAAGGTTTGTTTGACAGCCACGAAACGTCTCTTCTCATTAGATTATTATTTATCTTGTCGTCTTTCTCACCTGTACCATTTTACACTCAGTAGTTTACTTTTCAATTTACTTCTTTATTTTTATGTGTAAACTACACCGTATAGTTTACATTTTAGATAAGTAATACTATTTTTGAATAGAAGTGCAGCCGCCAATTGGGAGATCTTTAGATATGGTTAGAAAAGGAGTTTATGGCGCATTAATAACGTTAATTTTAGTGATTGTGTTCATGATCACTTACTCACTTTGGGTGCTAGGAAAAGAGGCAATGACAGGTTCTATCGATACGAAGCGTGCAATAAATAGCCATTACAACAATGGCCGTTTTGAAAATGAAGATAAAAGGGTGAAGCAAGACTTCTCGAAATTGGGCAGTATTCTCAAACGATATCTATTTAAAAAACGCATTGAACCAGTTCCAAAAAGCGTACCCGTAGTACCAATTGATCACGCTACTCTCAATGAAACACAAGATCATATTTATAGACTGGGGCACTCTTCATTGCTATTGAACTTGTCACAAAGCATTTGGTTAATTGACCCAGTGTTCTCAGATAGAGCGTCACCATTTTCATGGACAGGCCCAAAGCGCTTTCACGAAGTTCCGCTCGACTTGGGCCCGATTCCGTCAATCACTGGTGTTATCATTTCTCACGATCATTATGACCATTTGGATAAACAAACGATCAAAATGCTCAGTGACAAAACAGAGTATTTTGTGGTTCCTCTTGGTCTTGAGTCCCATTTGATAAAATGGGGAGTGCCTAGGTATAAAATCTATTCATTAGATTGGTGGGAAAATATTAACCTACAAAATTTAAGCATAACAGCCACGCCATCCCAGCACTTTTCTGGTCGTGGTTTGCAAGATGGTAATAAAACGCTGTGGGCATCATTCGTAATAAATACGCCAAAACATAAACTTTTCTATAGTGGTGACAGCGGTTATTTTGAGGGCTTCAAAGAAATTGGCAAACGATTTGGACCGTTTGATCTAACCTTGATTGAAACCGGTGCTTACGACAAAGATTGGCCTGATATTCATATGTTTCCTGAAGAAAGTGTGCAAGCCCACATCGATTTAAACGGAAAAGTGTTAATGCCAGTGCACAACGGAACATTCGATCTTGCCTTGCATCCTTGGTATGAGCCCTTTGAGCGGCTTTTGACCTCTGCCGAATCTCAAGGTGTCCTTACTTCAATACCCAAGATGGGAGAAGCCGTTCCTTTGTCAAACCCAGAGAAAGCCTTTACGTGGAGATAAATCTTATGAGCAAAGTAGTATTAATAACAGGTACATCAAGCGGCTTAGGCTTGGCAACCGCGGTTCAAATGGCTGAGCAAGGATTCAAGGTCTACGCTAGTATGCGCAATTTAAACAGTGCTAAAAACTTGCAATCAGCGATGAAAGAAAAAGGTTTGTCGTATTCTCTTTTGCGCTTAGATGTTCAAGAAACCGAGTCAGTTCAGGCTGCGGTCGAAGACATTATTGAAAAAGAAAAGCGCATTGATATTCTCATTAATAATGCCGGTGCAGGCTTCGTGAAAACGACTGAGCATGCCAGTGAAGAAGAAATTGCTTGGGTGATGGACGTGAACTTTTCCGGTGTTGTTAGATGCACAAAAGCAGTGCTACCTTATATGCGTAGGCAAGGTAGCGGACATATCATTAATGTGACCTCTGTTGGCGGTTTAGTCGGTCAACCTTTCAACGAGATTTATTGTGCAGCAAAATTCGCCGTAGAGGGATATACAGAGTCTCTTGCAGCTTATGTTCAGCCAAATTTTGGTGTGAAATTTACCTTGGTTGAACCAGGTGGTATCAGTTCAGAGTTTGCCAATTCAGTGATCGCGCAATTAGAGAGTTCAACTGGATTGCCGGAAGACGAGTATTTACCAATTTTACGCACCTATATTGCTGCAGCTCAACAACGCAGTAAGGAGTCAGGTGTTTATCAAAGCGCAAATGAGGTTGCAGAACTTATACTATCCGTCGTGAATAGCGATAATCCTCCAATTCGAATTCGCACTTCCAAATGGGCAGAAAAGTTTAGCGAATTAAAAACCATGTGCGACCCCGACGGTAAGAAGCAACAAGCATTGTTGTCTTAAATATGTAAATTGTTTTATTATCGAATCAAAGCAAGTACTGGCTTTGCTCATTGGACAGGCGTATTTCGCCTTTTCATTCATTAATGGTAATGATTAAGATGTGTGAACTTCATCAGGCATAAAAGGAGCAAGAAAAGTGAGTGAAAGCCTTAGTGTCGTATTTTCGTAATTGACAAATGTCGTATTTTTGCACATTGTTTGAACTGTGTTTATAGGAGAATTAACGTGACCATTCAAAGCAGAATACAAACGAGAGTAAAGCGCTCGAAGCGTTCTGTTTTCTTGCGCTCCGATTTTAAGGATATTGCAGATTACGACCAAGTAGGCAGAGGGCTGAGGAATCTCGTTCGAGAAGGCTTGCTAATGAAGATTGGTTATGGGTTGTATGTGCGTGCCAGAGTGAATCGTATTACTGGAAAGCTAATGCCAGACAACGTGGCAGGCGCGGATGGCGTGGTGATTGAAGCGATGGAAAAGTTAGGTGTCGATTACCAGTTTGATGATTTATCAAACCTGAACTTCTCAGGTGAGAGTAAGCAAATCCCCGCCAAGGTAAAAATCACGCCCAAGAGTGCGCGTTTTACACGTAAAATTGCTGTAGGGACGCAGCTTGTCAACGCAGGTTGATAGTTCCCTTTTTGTAGACGTTGCCGATGCCATAGGGCTAGGCAACCCCGCTATTGTCGAAAAAGACTACTACGTTGTTCAACTATTAAAGCTGATATCGGAATTCGAACTGGAATACCACCAGTTGGTATTTACAGGCGGTACTGCACTTGCCAAGTCTGCTATCAAAACGTACCGCATGTCAGAAGATATTGATATTAAACTGGTACCGAATAAGGTATTTAATGACTTAACATCGCGAAGCGCTAGGCGAATGGCTCGCAAAGCGGTTAAGCAGTATTTAGAGTCTTTGATAGCAGAGAACGGCACCTTTTCCATTGAAGAGCAGGCAACTGTAAACGATGAATACCGCTACTTCAGTTTCGATATCCGTTATCCCCAAGTACACCAACAAGCACCTTGCCTGCGCCCCATATCAAATTGGAATTCATCGAATCAGATCTCTTAGATGAAGCTGAATCTAAAAGCATTCAGTCTATCTATGCCGAAGTCCTGAAAACCGATACCGAAGTAGACAACATGATGTGTGCTGCCACCTTAGAAACTCAAGCCGAAAAACTCTTATCTATGATGCGCAGAACGGCAAGCGTCGCCAGAAATAATGAACGTGATGACGACGAAACACTGATCAGGCATATCTACGACACGTACCATATCCAGCAGGATCAACCAGCAAATATAGAATCACTCAGCAAGTTAGTAACAACCGCCATTGAGTTAGATGTTGAACGTTTCGGTAATCAGCATCCGCAAATGGTTGAATCGCCCATCGATGAATTGCGTTTCGGATTGAAATTATTGACTGACGAACCCAGATTCGAGGAAAGATATAACAGCTATATGAGTCCGATGGTATATGCAGAAAACCCAGTGAATTGGGACGATGCGTTAGTGGTATTTACTAGATTGGCCAATGAAGTATTGGATTATGTTGAGCAAGGTTAGACTAACACCGAAACCCAAATGGATGAATTAACGAAAAAATGGGAAAAGGAAGAAAGAGAAAACCAAAAAGCCATAAACGAGTCACAAAAACTTTAACCAGTAAAAGCCTGTTCGATGAAAAAGCAAAGAGAATTAGAAGAAAATTAGAAAGGTTTGAATTGTTTAGTGTTTTGTCGTTATTACACTCAAGGTTACATGACACTACTCCAATTGATTTAGAAGCGCGTCGGATGCCTTGGGTTACTACACATTGAGGTCTGTAAGTAACCGTTTAGCTGTAAGCTTAGCTTATAGCTATGACGATATTGGAAATCTTAAAACCAAAGAACATGTAACCCTTCGACTATCTCATATATCTGCTCAAACAACTGAGTCAGCCTAATCCAGATATCGACCAACTGCTACCATGTAATGTTGAACTGGGCTAGGTACGGTCGGCTAGACGCACACGACGTAGTTCGCCGGACGCTCACTTTCTATCGAAGATTGAAGGGGTATTTTCTAGTCCTCCACAATTTTCCGTAGTAGTCACTAATGAATGCTCCACTTTCAATATTTCAGCTTTAAATAGCTCTAGCTCTTGGTTCACTAAGTCTTCAGGCAAATCACTATAAATGCCAAAAAAGATGCATTTTTGACCATGAAAGGTGTTAAAGAAAAACGTAAAAGACAAATCGGCACTTTGATACTCTCTGGCTTTTAAAACGATACCGTTATTACCGATAGGTAAGTCTTGAGAGTAAGAGTTTTCATAGAGCAATTCCATTGCAATAGACTCAATCTTGACTAGCACTTTTTCAGAATCGGCAATTTCTTCAATTATCAAATAACCAATCGCTTTTGGCTTGGTACTTGTATAGGTGCAACCTGCCAAGCATATGAAAGCCAATGTTAATACGAAATTTTTCATGCTTAAAAACTCCTCCATTCAACTTTGTTGTGGTTGAATTAGCCGGACACATCAATAAAGGATAATATCCAACTATTGAGGTGTAAAAATGACTAAACGTACTAACAAACAATATCCAAGTGATTTTAAGCAAGAGGCAGTAGCACTGGTAACACAACAAGGTTACTCAGTTGTTGAAGCAGCCGCTTCGCTGAACATCACTGATAAACTACTTTATAACTGGGTAGCGAAGTTTAAGCAAGAAAACGAAAAATCAGCGTTGTCGACGGATGAGCGCGTTGAACTTATTCAGCTCAGGAAAGACAAAAAACGCTTAGAAATGGAACGTGAAATATTAAAAAAGGCTTCAGCGTTTTTCGCAAAAGAAATGAAATAAAGTATTCATTTATAACAAGTTTAGGTAAGCAGTACCCAGTTGCGATGTCATGTAAAGTGATGCGTGTTAGTAAATCTGCTTACTATGCTTGGCGAAAACGTCCTGCAATAATTATTAGTGTACAAACACTGAATTTACATCGCAGGGCGAAGGCGCTTTTTGAAGCAAGCCGTGACAGTTTGGGTAGTCGCAAGATGGGTAAAAAACTTCGTAAGGAAGGCTTTGATGTAACGCGTTATCGGGTCATCAAATTGATGAGATGCTTAGGGTTAATTGTCGCTCAACGCATCGCTTATAAGGTCACCACTAAACGCAAACACAGTGATGCCGTGGCTGACAATTTGTTGAACATGAATTTTAACCCGCCCGGCCCAAACCAAGTGTGGGCAGGTGATGTGTCGTATCTGAAAACGGGTGAAGGTTGGCAATATCTGGCTATTGTGATGGACTTGTTTGGTCGACGTATTGTCGGCTGGCATACATCAAAACGTATGACAACTGACTTGATTGAGCAGACATTTTTGAAAGCGCATCGCCTACGCCAGCCAACACAGGGACTTGTGTTTCACAGCGATAGAGGCTCGCAATACACGAGTAAACGCTTTAGGAGCTTATTAAAGCGACTTAATTGTCGGTCTAGCATGGGGGATGTAGGTGCTTGTTGGGACAACGCCGTGGTTGAGAGATTCTTCGGCAGTTTAAAACATGATTGGTTGTTCAAAGTGGCGCAACCAACACGAGAGCATATGACGCAAGATGTTGCAGCATATGTAAAATATTACAATCTGGAGCGATTGTATTCGTCGAACGGCGATCAATCACCCATTGAGTATGAAAATTCCTTTAGAGAAGTGTCCGTTTGAGTTGACCAGAACAGTTCTACGTGGAGGATGGGTAGAGTACGATTGGAATTACAATCGCTCTACTAGTCGAATACGTTGCAATTTTGCCGACAACGGTTGCAGTGCGCGGTTAGCCGCTACTATATTTGAGTAACGTACACATTAAACGCAGTACAAGTATAAGTACACAGCAATCACGAAGTTAAATAGCAATTGGGTTCGGCTTAGTTATTCCCAAGTTAAATATGTATCCCCTTCATATGGAAGACCTTAGGCACAGGAAATGAATAAAAAAATAAAACATATTAAAACGCACTTTTCATTTTACAATCCGAATAACATGCCCTTACCCGACATTTGGCGCAATGGACTTGTCTTAGCTGAAGGGCAACTTTCAAATGTCCAAGATGCTGCAGAACGCAACGGTATGCCTTGGGGCCTGTTAAGTCTTTCTTCTGAGTTAAGAGAAGTTGTCTACGACGCCTCTGAGTTATACCTCCTTGAGGGGGGTAAAGAGTATCAGCAGCTATCGCTTGCTCACTTACACTCATCGTTTGATGTAGAGTATTTTTATGCAAAGAACCAAATTATTCCTAACACTGCGCCGATAGACTTTTCTTATGAGTACCTAAGCGGTGTGTTACCCGTGCCAGAGAAACCCGAATATGGCAGCATGGATTGGGTAGATCTAATCTGCGATGCAATTACTTTGCGTGAACAAGCTGCCGTAGACTTTTTACTCACCTACGACAATAAAGTCCTTGGTAATTCAGGTGACAAGCGAGTCGATTTTCTACCTTTCACCGTCGACTACATGAAGTCGATGATTACTGCTGATGGTAATGAAGACCGCTACTTTGAGCAGTACATAAAAGTGCATGCTCCAGAGCAAATTTCGGCTAGGCAAAAAACTATCTTTAAACCTTGGTATTACCTTGCGAAGCAAGATGAGGAAGGCTTTGAAAAAGCGATTATCGAGGCGTCGCAAGGTCACAAAAAAATGGTGAGAGGGAGTTACCCGATTTCAGCCAGCCAGGCAATGTTGCCAAGTATTCTGCTTGGGGCAGTGAGTTTGGCCTACGATAAGTATGCTTGGACATTGAAGCACAAAAACGACTACATACCTGAGTGGCTGGTGTATAGGCAATACGAGTAATGGCCCTCGATTGACTAATTTACTTCTTGGCGATGATCCAAACGGCATGCACAATTCCTGGAATATAACCTAGTATCGTGAGAAGAATGTTCAGGAAAAATTGCCCCGTAAATCCTACTTGAAGAAATACACCTAACGGTGGTAGTAAAATTGATAATATAATTCTAATTAAGTCCATAATAATTCCTTAAAAGTTAATTTGTACATTTTCGCCCAATTCACCTTCGTTGAGCGCAGCCTGTAGCCCTTGTAGCGAGCAAATAGCTCATGCTTTTCTTCTGCTAATCAGCCTTCTGAATTTCGCTATGAGACTTCAGAACTTTGTCGCCATCCTGTTGCTCTATTAAGTACGCAGGATTGTTGTCATTTGCTTTACGCGTAACCTCGCTGCCTTTTATTGTTCGGTTAACGTTTTCGGTAAATTTCTCGCGAATATACCCTTTCCCTTTACCATTTCCCCAGTCCCATTCAACGATTGTATTAGTCTGAAAATGTTTCATTCCTTCCTCCATTTGATGTTTTATTGCGCCATCTCTTGTTGGTACTCTGTTGCTAAGTCTTCTTTTTCTTGCTCGCTAAGCGCTTTGCCAGCCTGCTGGAAAAACTCCCGTTCCTCCTCAGCTAGATGATGCTCTATCTTTTCAGCGAGTTGTTTAAAGGTAATCATCCATTTCGGTGTTGCCATGTCGCACTCATCAAGTTCAGCAATTAGTTTGTCCATCTGATGATGCTCGGCCACGCCATGCCTGGACAGTTTAACTGTTGCATCTGCCTGCATGAGCGGCGCGTAGAAGTGGCGTTCCTCTGCCACTGCGTGAGCCTCTAGCTCGTCTTTAAGCTGTTGGTAATAGGTTTCACGAACACTTGATTTGCCCTCAGTGTCGAGCAGTAATTTCACAAGCGCACGTTGTTTGTCATGGTCTTTTCTTAATGCTTCAAAAATTTTCATTTTGATCTCCTGTCGTTTATTCAATTTATAGAATGTAGGTTAATAGCCAGAGGCCACAATAGCGTCGGCAACACGTCTAAATGCGGCGATATTCGCGCCTTTCTCATAATCAATAGGGCCTTTATTTTGGCCGTCAGCTTCCGACAAGCAGAGTTCGTGAACTTCTTTCATTACGCCTTGCAAAGCCTCATCTAATTTGGATTTCGAGCGATAGTGCATCGAAGCATTTTGTTGCATCTCAAAGGCCGAAAGAATAACCCCTCCTGCGTTTGCTGCTTTTCCAGGTACAAAGGTCAAGCCCGCCTCTTTGAAAGTCCTCACTGCGTCTTGATTGCAGGGCATATTTGCGCCTTCAACAACGAAGCTAGTGCCGTTTTTAACGATAGTAGCAGCATGCTTGCGGTCAATTTCATTTTGGGTGGCGCATGGCATCGATATATCACACCGCACTTCCCAAGGCGTTTTTCCTTCTAAAAACTCGCCATCGCTGTTCTCCGCTAACGCGGCTAGCGGGTTGTCGAAGTCCTTTGTGTTATCGAATAACCAGTGGATCTGGTCGCGTGATATACCCCCCTCATTGAGGAAAAAGCCTTTACTGTTCGATAGTGTTTTCACGACAGCGTTGCCCTCAATTGCCTTAAGAGCTGCGTGCAGTGCTACGTTGCCCGCGCCGCTGATACAAACTGACTTCTCTTCGATCGTACTTTTCGCATTTTCCAAAGCCAATTGAGTGAAATACACAACGCCACTGCCAGTGGCTTGTGTACGATATTCACTACCACCAAGCGCAAGCGGTTTGCCCGAGAGCACGCCATTGAAAGCTTTTTTAGTCTTAAGGTTTTCACCAAACATATAACCAAGCTCGATGTCCGATACATTGATATCTCCGGCTGGCACATCGGTTGTCGCGCCGATGTAGGGTTGCAGTGCTTGCATGTAAGCCTTGCTGAAACGTCTAATTTCACTGGCCGATGCATTTTGTGGGTCAAAATCCGCGCCCCCTTTACCTGCACCGAGTGCAAGCCCAGTAAGGGCGTTTTTAAAACTTTGCTCGTAGGCTAAGAATTTCAATACCGATACGTTTACACTGGGGTGAAAGCGTGTGCCTCCTTTGTATGGGCCGAGCTTGTTACTGTGCTGTACCCTAAAGCCCTCATTGATTCGACAACAGCCATTGTCGTCTTCCCATTCAACTTTGAATTGAATCACTCGGTCGGGGCTGATCGCTCGCTGTAATACGTTGTGCTGCTTATAGTCGTGATTGGCATTGACGATTGGAATAATGTGCTGAAAACTCTCTTCAACAGCTTGGCGATATTCACTTTCATGTGGCGATCGTTGATCTAACCATGACAATGTTTCTGAATGTAATGACATGAGGTCTCCAACTCTTTTGCCTAATTACAGGTGATGTTTCAAGTTGTATGCCAAGGTCTTTTATTTGTAACTAGTTGAATGTATTGATGTAAATTTCGTGGGGAGCTAAGGTTCGACGCTAGCTGGTAAAAGCTACATGAATCGATTGCAATTTTTACACGTTATTTTTTAAGCGTGCTTTAACATTTTTTAGATGAAGCTCTATTTGTGGTTTATATCGATTGGTAAAGCGTCTAGTTGTAGCAGACGACTATTTATCGACGCTAGGTCTAGTTCGGCGTGAAGCTCATTCCTTTTGAGAAATAACTCTCTTAGCGCTTTTGTTTGCCTTGCAATAGGCTCAATAAGATGTTCAGCCTGTTGGCTCGCTACCAACAGCGCGTTGAATGTTTCCAACAAATGGCACAGCACAGCAGGTCTAAGCACGGCCGCTTGCCTTATTTGATTAAAAGCGTTCGCGAATATATCATCAAAGCTCTCGTCACAGCTGCGCAAGCGCAGCGTGCCCTTAGCATCGCTTATGTAGTTGTTAGGAAGATTATTTGCCGTGAACGTGCCGATCGCGCAGGCAATCTTATCGATACAATTTATCGCAGTATATGGGTCGTCCATACTTGGCGACAGCGCGCGTAATGCAATCTCTACTAGTTGATTAACCGCATACTCTGGGTCTTGCAATGCCGTTCGTTTGGGTCCTAATTCTACAAATCGATTCAAATCAGCGTTCGTTAGTTTGTCTACACTGGCACTGGCGTAAACCGTTAATATAGGACTGCCACAAAGAAGATATTTTCCAGCTCTTGAATTTAAGCTTACGAAAGCATTATGTTGCAAAGCAAAATTGGCTAAACCATCATATTCTATGGCCTGAATGTAACCTGATGATTCTGCGTAGAATACTTTCTTATGAACTAAGGCATGGCGTTTTACAAAGTCATGCTCCAGAAAATCTGATTCCTCAGTGTTTAGCGCGCGCCCCTGTTTCTCGCTAACATCTTCCCTACGTTTTGCTGAATGGTGGTTTTGTAAAGACTTAATATCGTGCAACAACGATTCTGATATGCCTTCTACTACATTATCAGCCTGAATTGAGCTAGCTACGTGATGAATAAAGAAAATAAGTGCGATAACACAAATTATGGCTAGAAAAAAAACAATAAAGGCTGGATAACCCAAATACACTTGCTCCGCTTCTACTTGGTATGCGGCTCGACCTTCTTCGCTTAGCCGAGTAAATATAATTAGGCTGAAGGCGTACACAGATGTAAAAAGGCCAAGGGTAAACTGCGTTTTTTTGCTCTCCATAAAACTACGAATAATACGCGGCCCAAATTGGCTTGAAGCCATTACTAAAGCCACTAATGTCATTGAAAATGCGATGCTAATAACTGAAATTGCGGAAGATGCCACCATATCAATCATGCCACGAGCAGCATCAAGGTCGTTTAGCCCAACTAAGGTTAATAAGCTTAACTCAACGGAAGAATAGATAGTTAGGTTCAAGGCCAAGGCAATTGAGACTGCAAGCATCACCAACGGGGCGAACCAAAAGCTTCCACCCAGCGCCAAACTGGCTTTTTTTAATTTTATAAAAAATCGGATTAGCATCGCTGGCTTGATGTGCTTTGTGGTCATTTTGTTTACCTTAAAAAGCTCCGGTGCTTTCACACTGGAGCTTTGGTTTTTGTTCGCATGCAGTCACGTTGTAGGGTTACTCTATGCGCTTTCAGGCTCAGTGACTACTCTTTATGACTTGGTCGTTGCGGCGACAGATGCGCAAACTGCCTCTTATTTCCGAACGTGCAAGATGCGTTAGCAGTCTTTGTCTTTTGCGTCGGTTGCTTCTTTCGCGTCTTCACAAGCGTCCTCAACTGCGTTTCCTGCATCCTCTACTATTTCGTCAATTTTTTCACCGGCTTCCTCAGCCGGACCTTCGGAGCAAGCACTTAGACCCATAATAAAAAATAGAGCCATTAAAGTGGTAGCGAATTTACCGGTTAGTATCTTGTTCATTGTGATTCCCTTTTATTGCTGATTAAGTGCGAAGAGTGATTGAATCTTGTCTCCACAACTACTGGTTTCTACAACGATATAGCACCTTTGATGCCAATACTTAAGTTACTGATTATAATCAATAATTTACTTTTGATGGTGATGCATGGTAGGTGAGTGAGTAATATTTACACAGTCTGCATGACATTCTTACCTAGCTAGCCAAATTGAAAGTGCGAGCCATTAGTAGTAATCTCAGGTGACATGAGCAAAAAAACATAACACGGAAGTGAGAATGACCGACGCGTCTCCATCATCAACACCATTAAAAAGCAGAAAACGCACAATTACGCTAAGTCTATTCTGGTTGTTTGTTATCGCTGGCCTAATCGCCGTTGTTAACTGGCGTGACAATCGTAATGCCGAGCTAATTGCCGAGCAAAATAAGATTGAAGAAACCCCATGGAATCCTCAGCTGCTAAGTTGCAACGCTGTCGTTAATGCAGACCCTACCGAGAAATTCAACGAATGCCTTGAAATGGCTGAAGAGGGCTGGTTCGAGCCAATGCGCAGGCTCGTCTATGCTTACTTGCAGGGCGGTGAACACTACAACTGGGAGGAAGCATATTATTGGGCAAACCGCCTTGCTAAATATGACTATTATGCCGAGGTGTTCTCTCAAATTATTTTAATGAACTTCGCTAATAATCCAAGCGATTATCAAAGGGGTGAGAAAGGTATTCGCAGATTAGCCACCCTTGACCATCCTATCGCTAATGCTTATTTGGCAAGCTTGTATTACCTTAAACTCAATACCATACAACAGCAGGAGAGCATACGCTGGCTGTTAGAACGTAGCTATAAACAAGACAAAAATTGGCTTCAACCAACCGAGTTTGCCTTAGTTCAAAACTCTGGTGCATTGGGAAAGGTGAGTGTAGATAAAACACGAGCAATGCTTGATGATGCGCTTAATATCGATTTTCCTCACCACGCAAACAATATCGCTTGGTTTTTATCAACGACGAGTATTCCTTCATTATTTGACGCGAACAAAGCAGTTGATATTGCCGAGAGTGTTGTTGCGGACGAAGAGCACGCTAGTACCTATTATTATGTGGATACTCTCGCAGCGGCGTATGCTGCGGCTGGCGACTTTGATAGTGCGTTAGCTAAACAAAAAGAAGCTATTGATCTGATTCAGTCCCAAGAAAGCAATCCAGATGAATTGACAGTGTTACTTGCTGACTATCAAAGTCGTCTTGATCTCTACAAAAAGCAAGAACGCTTTATTGATTATGCTTTTGACGCTCAGCAACAAGACTTTTTCAAACGTTTTAAAGAAATAATTGAAACTACGCTTTACGAGTCTTTTTTCAATGAGTTAGAAGATAAGAGCGAACCTGAACTTAAACCGGATCCAGAGCTCGCTGAGCCTTCTTAATCGCTAGACTCACGAGCACTCAAGTTCATTATTCAGCACGATAAATTCTGCTTGTGAGCCAAGATGTAGTTTAGCAATCCCCTCCAAGCCCAAGAACTTAGCGGGTGTACTGGTCGCCATGGTCAAGACTTGCTCTAGAGCAAGTAGATCAAAATTCGTTAAGGTATCGTGGCGCGCTCTCTGACTCAGCAATTGATACATGTTTTTCACTGCGCTAGCCATATCCAAACATGAGCCAGCCAAACTGCCGTCTGCCAGACTAAGTCGCGATCCCTGCTTTGAAATGGTGTCGTTTAACCAAGGTAATGATTGTAAGTCTGAACCTACTGTAGACATAGCATCGGTAACCAACATAAGACCTTCTTTGCCTAAGGCTTTGGCAGCTAATTTACAGTTTATTGGGTGTACATGGTGAAAGTCGGCAATTAAGCCGGCATAAATATTCTCATGGGTGAGGGCGGCCGCTATCATTCCTGGTTCACGGGCCTTTAGTCCCGACATGGCATTAAATAGATGTGTAAAACCTCTTGCTCCTGCTTCGATAGCTGCGAGCACCGTATCGATATCAGCATTTGAATGGCCTAAGCTAATCACGATTCCCTGTTGGCTTAAGTCGCGAATAATGTCGCTGGGTAGGTTTTCTGGCGCTACGGTAAGCAAAACTTTACCGCAGTCTTTTCTAGTGAACAGAGCTAACTCTTTGTCACTGATGCTACGTACATGCTCTGCAGAGTGAATTCCACGTTTTGTATTGCTCAAATGCGGGCCTTCAAAGTGAATACCTTGAATAGTGGTATCGCCTTGCGAAATGGCTTCAGCAACGGCATTCGATGCCGCTTGCATGTTAACAATATTATCCGTTATCAGAGTGGGTAATAAAGCTCTTGTGCCATATTGTCGGTGGCCTTTAGCTATTTTAATTAGTGCCGCGTAACTAGGGTCATGATTGAAAAGCACACCACCGCCACCGTTTACCTGAGTATCGAAAAAACCAGGGCTAACAATACCGTCGATAGTCTTATCCGCGTGTGCCTCACTTGCATCGCTAACACTGTCACTAATACTAGAGATAGTGCCGCTATTAACAGAAAACACGATGTTCTGGTGCAGTTTGTGTCCATCGAAGAACAGTGGCGCAAAGTAGCTTGTCATAAGGTTGATTGATTTACATGTAGTGTGTCATCGTTTTATCTTACGTTGATTTCGAGGGATTTTCCTCTTTTCCAACTTGTTTGGTGTTTTTACAAGGGCTGATGCTTGAGAATCAGCCTTTGCTTGACTATGCTTTTAAAGCCTTCAGATGAACACTTTATCCTCTAAGTACGTAAATTACATGCTCGTGTTTGTGAATACGTGTTTTGCGCATTTTTTATATTGCGGAACGCCTACACATACATACACTTGTGTTAACAAAAAAATTACATTAACGACGAATAAAATAACTATAACTAATCCGACGGAGCGAACCTTTATGCTTAGATCCCCTTTTACTGCAAGTTGCAGGAACACCTTTAAGGCAACCATGATTGCTGGTGCACTCGCCATAGCAGGCTTTGCCAACGCCTCTTCTTTTGAAATTGAACACCTACCAAAAGTGAAACAGGCAGGTAATATTACGGTTGCTGCCGATGGTAAGCACACCGCTTACACCGTTTCTCAACCCAGAGATATGATGGCAGGTGATGAAGATGGTACGGCCGATACTCATTTGTTTGTTATTCGAGATAAAGCGAAGCCTGTTCAGTTCATTGGCACGAAGGGCAGCGTTTCAGCGCTTCAATTCAGTGCTGATGGCAACACCCTGTATTTTAAAACCAAGCGTGATGGCGATGAGAACACCGCACTTTATTCTATTTCTATGATGGGTGGTGAAGCGACTAAAGTATTTGAGTTCGACACATCCATTGGTGACTATGCAGTATCGAATGATGGTAAAACACTGTATTTTGTTGCTCGCGAAAAACAGAAAAAAGACGATCTCAAGAAAAAGGGTTTCAAAGCTTATGTTTATGAGGAAGATCAGCGTCTAGCCTCTTTGTGGTCAGTTGCCTTGGGTGCAGATGATGCAGAAGCGAGCAAGTTGTTCGATAAAGGGCACGTATCAAGCTTTGATTTATCAAAAAACAACGAAATGATTGTTGTGGCGGTCGCGCCAACCAACTTAATTGACGACTTTTACATGCAGCGCGACTTGCACGTGATCAATACCAGTGATGGCGAGCTCACTGCCACTGTCGATATTCCAGGTAAGCTTGGAAGTTTCGAGTTTTCCGGTGACGGCAAATATATTGGTTTACTTGCCGGAACCGATATCAATGATTCTGCGGCGGGTGTATTGATGGTAGCCAACACGCAATCAGGGGAATTAACTCAGTTAACAGCCGACAAAGAACAGCATATCGCTGATATCGATTGGTACGGTAAAGACATACTTGCCGTTGCACATCGTGGCGTAGAAAGCGCCGTCGTGCTCTATGAAACGGATGGAGATGTAAAACGCACTTACAAAACGCCGAGTGATATTGTGGTTCGTAGTGCCGACGTTGGTAAAAACACCATTCGGGTTATTGCCGACAGTCCTAAACATCCTCGTGAAGTGTTTGCTGTAAACCGCAATAAAAGCACAAAGTTAAGCAATAATAATGCGTGGCTTGCAGATATTGACTTGGCAGAACAAAGCACCTTTAGTTTTGAAGCTCGCGATGGACGAAAAATAGAAGGCTTGTTAATGCAGCCCGAAGGTGAAGCTCCAGCGGGTGGTTGGCCTTTAATTCTTGCTGTACATGGTGGCCCTGAAGCGCACTACAGTGATGGTTGGTTGACAGGTTATTCAACAGCGGGTCAATACGCGGTAGCCGACGGTTATGCGGTTTATTACCCTAATTATCGTGGCTCAACGGGGCGCGGCGTGGCTTTCGCGAAAGAGCACCAAAACGATTATGCAGGAGCCGAATTCAACGATTTGGTTGATGGCGTAGATGCCCTTGTAAAAGCGGGTATTGTTAACCGTGATCGCGTTGGCATTACCGGGGCCTCGTATGGTGGATATGCATCCATGTGGGGCGCAACTGCGTTAACTGAGCACTTTGCGGCATCCGTTGCTTTTGTGGGTATTTCTAATCAAGTATCTAAGTTCGGTACAAGTGATATCCCAAATGAAATGCAGCTTGTTCACTCGTTGAAATGGCCTTGGGAAGACAATTGGATGAACTTGATTGAACGTTCACCTATTTTTCACGCCGGAAAAGCAAACACACCTATTTTGATATTACACGGTGAAGAAGATACGCGTGTTCACCCGAGCCAATCAATGGAGTTGTATCGTTCTATCAAAGTGCGCACCGAAACCCCTGTTCGCTTGGTATTCTACCCTGGTGAGGGCCACGGGAATCGCAAAGCGGCAGCACAATATGACTATGCGCTTCGTTTAATGAGATGGATGGACACTTACCTAAGTGAAGATGCAACGCGCGATACAGCTATGCCAGAGTTTGATTTGGGTATGGCTGAGCGTTTGAAAAAGGATGATGATAAGTCTGACGGTGCAGACAGCGCCGAGTAAGCTAAGTGTGAGTTTCAGTCAGAAAGCTGCTTTTTGCGGCTTTCTGCTTGCTGAATAAGCCAAAGATAATTTACAACAGATAAATTACAAGAGAACGGAAACCTTATGAAAAACAAAAGCATATTAAAACCCGCACTTTATGCCAGTACAGCAATTGCCGTTGCTGCAACTTTGATGGCATGTAGTCCAGGCTCTGAAGAACAAAGCGATGTGGCTAAAAGCGAGCAAACAATGAAAAAAGAAGGCGGCATTACCTACCCAGTCACAGCTAAAGGCGAAGTGGTTGCTACTTATTTTGGTCAAGAAGTAGCCGATCCTTATCGCTGGTTAGAAGACGATAGAAGTAGCGAAACAGAAGCCTGGGTAGACGCACAGAATACAGTTACTCAAAGCTACTTAGAGCAAATTCCTTATCGTGATGATATTGCTAAGGTAGTAAAAAACCTGTTGGACTACGAGAGAGTTTCGGTACCCTTCAAAGAGGGCGATTACACCTACTTCTATAAAAATGATGGCCTGCAAAATCAAAGCTTAGTTTATCGCAAGAAAGGCGATGGCGAAGCTGAGGTTTTCATCGATCCAAATAAATTCAGTGACGACGGTACAGTATCATTATCAGCACTATCATTTTCGGGTGATGGTTCTCTAGCGGCTTATCAAACATCCACGGGTGGAAGTGATTGGCGCGAAATCTACATCATTGATGTAGAAACCATGGAACAAAAAAGCAAGCCTCTTATAAATGTGAAATTCAGCGGCATGCAGTGGTACAAAAATGAAGGTATATATTACTCAAGTTACGACAAGCCAGAGGGTTCAGAACTTAGTGAAAAAACCGACCAGCATAAGCTTTACTATCACAAGCTTGGTACCGACCAGTCACAAGACTTGAAGGTCTTTGGCCATACTGAAGCAGAAAAGCATCGCTATGTAGGTGCCCAAGTGAGTGAAGATAACCGTTATTTGTTTGTTAGTGCTGCGGTATCAACGTCGGGTAACAAAGCGTTTTTGAAGGATTTAACAGTTGAAAATGCACCGTGGAAAACGGTTATAGGTACTCACGCTAGCGATGTGAGCATGCTCACTAGTAAAGACGACACAATTTATTTATTCACAAATAACAACGCACCTAACTCGCGTATTGTTTCAGTAAAAGCCGACGACCCAAGCGTCGAAAACTGGGTGGATGTTATTCCTGAAACCGACAATGTACTGTCGCCTAGTTTGGCTGGTGGTTACATTTTTGCTACCTATATGGTTGATGCAGTTTCAAAGGTCGAGCAGTATAACTACGATGGCGAGTTAGTTCGTGAAGTTAGCCTGCCGGGCGTGGGCACTGCGAGTGTGAGTAGCAGTAAAAATGATGAGAAAAGTACTTACTTCACCTTTAGCAATTACATTACTCCTCGCAGTATTTTTGAGTTAAACACTGAAACTGGCGATTCGACTGTCTATAACACACCAGATGTGGACTTTGACGGCTCGAAGTATGTGTCAAAGCAAGTATTCTACCGTTCAAAAGATGGTACCAAAGTGCCAATGATCGTCACCCATCATAAGGATGCTGAGCTGAACGGCAAGAATCCCACCCTTCTTTATGGCTATGGCGGCTTCAACGTTAGCCTTCGTCCAAACTTTAGCTCAACGGTTGCCGCTTGGTTAGAGCTTGGGGGCATCTATGCTGTGCCCAACATCCGCGGTGGCGGCGAATACGGGAAAGCGTGGCATAAGTCTGGTACGCAGATGCAAAAACAAAATGTATTTGACGACTTTATCGCGGCAGCCGAATACTTAATTGATAACAAGTATACCAGTAGCGACTACCTTGCTTTGCGCGGTGGCTCTAATGGTGGTTTGTTGGTGGGTGCAGTGATGACTCAGCGACCTAAACTGGCCGCAGTCGCGTTACCAGCGGTAGGTGTACTCGACATGCTTCGTTACCATACTTTTACTGCTGGTGCGGGCTGGGCCTACGACTATGGCACCTCAGAACAAAGTGAAGAAATGTTTGAGTACTTACGAGCATATTCACCCGTTCATGCTGTAAAGGCTGGCGTAGAGTACCCTGCAACAATGATTACGACTGCGGATCATGATGACCGTGTGGTTCCTGCGCATTCGTTTAAGTTTGCAGCGGTTCTTCAAGAGTTCCAAGAAGGCAGCAATCCAACGCTTATTCGTATCGAAAAGGATGCGGGGCATGGAGCAGGCACACCAATTAGCAAGACCATTGAGCAATTTGCTGATATCTACGGTTTTGTCCTCTACAATATGGGCATAAAGTCTATTGATGACGCTGCACCCAAACAATAAGTACCACAATAAATAAATGAGATGGCGTTAAGGTGCAATTTGGCCTTAGCGCTCACTCTTATGAAATAGCCACTATTTCCTTTACTCTGCTTCCGCAATTTCTGCTATTATTTTCAACACTGTTACTCCAAAAAATTCCTAATATGTATAGTATTCCCACGGTAAACCTAAAAGGCAAAGTGTCAGACATCGAATGGCAAACTCGAGTTGAATTAGCGGCTTGTTATCGCCTTCTCGTAATGCATGGTTGGGACGACCTTATTCATACCCATGTGTCGGCGCGTATTCCAGGTAGCGAAGATTTACTTATCAACGCTTTCGGTTTGGCATTTGAAGAAGTGACAGCGTCGAATCTAGTAAAGATTGATATTGAGGGTAATGTCATCGACAAAGAGTCTCCGTTCTCAATTAATCCAGCAGGTTTTACGATCCATAGCGCCGTGCATATTGCCCGTCATGAAGCGCAATGTGCCCTACATCTTCATCATCCTGATGCTATTGCGGTGGCTAGCTGTAAAAATGGTTTACAGGCCTACAGTCAATATTCGGCTTTCGCCTTGGCCAGCATGAGCTATCACGATTATGAGGGGCTTGCAGTTAACCCCGACGAAATCAAACGTTTACAAAACAACTTGGGTTCAGCCAATTTCATGTTGCTACGTAATCATGGCGCACTCACTATGGGCAATACCATTGGCGATGCTTTCATGCACATGTATGATTTACTGCGAGCCTGCGAAATACAGGTAAAAATGCAAAACAGTGGTGACGAACTCATTCATGTGAATCAATCTGTTATTGATGGCATAAAAGCCCAAGCTGCTATTGTTCATACTGGTCAAACCGGCGGTCAAAAAACATGGCCTGCCATGATGCGTAGAGTGAAGCGTCGCTATCCTGACTTTGATTATTAACCCCAAACTAATTACGCGCTTGTGATCACTTTGAATGAAAGTCGCTATCATCAAGCTTATACAATTTCCTTTTCCACATACGGAACGATAGACAATGAAAGTAACCCACGTTGAGATTTTTGATATTCACTGCCCCGAGCGTCCACCTTGGAATCCTATTTTTGTTCGTGTGCATACCGACGAAGGTATAAGCGGGGTAGGCGAGGCCGGTTTAGCTTACGACTGGGGTCACAGCGCAGCCGCCGCAATGATAAAAGAAATTACTGAAGCGGTACTCATTGGCTTTGACCCTTTCAAAACTGAGCTCTTGTGGTCACGTATGTTGCGAGAAAGCTTTTGGGGCTTAGGTGGCGGGCCGGTGCTTTATGCCGCGATGAGCGCCATAGATACCGCACTGTGGGACATAAAAGGTAAAGCGTTGAATGTACCGGTCTATCAGCTTTTAGGCGGTAAAACAAATGACGACCTGCGCACTTACGCTAGCCAATTGCAATTCGACTGGAGTCAAGATTGTGTAAAAATGCTCACACCTGACGACTATGCGCGTTCTGCCGCCAAGGCGATAGCAGAAGGTTACGACGCGGTTAAAGTCGACCCCATCGTGTATGACGAAAACGGTGACTCAAGCTTTGACCGAACTAAATTGTTTACGCCAAAGCAAATGAAGTTATTTGGCGATCGTTTGCGTGCCATTCGTGCCGAGGTGGGTGATGAGGTTGATATCATTTTTGAAGCACATTCTTTAATGGGTTGTGCTTCGGCCATTCAGATGGGCTCAGTGATTGAAGAAGTGGGCTGTATGATGTTCGAAGAGCCAGTGAATTACTTGAATTCGGCCGTTCACAAGAAAGTAGCCGAAAACGTGAAAGTGCCAATTGCCGGTGGCGAACGTCTATATCATCGTTGGGATGCTCGCCCGTACTTTGAAGATCAAAGTATTGATGTGCTGCAGCCCGATGTTGGCTTGTGTGGTGGTTTCACAGAAGCCAAGAAGGTATGTGATTATGCCGATGTATACGATATTCGCGTACAAGCACATGTGTGTGGTGGGCCGGTCGCAACAGCGGCGTCATTGCAGCTTGAAGCAGCGATTCCTAATTTCTTGATCCATGAGCATCACACTTATGCGATTAAGTCTTGGAACCGCGAGTTATGTATCCAAGATTATCAACCCGTGAACGGGAAATTTAAGGTACCCGACTTGCCAGGAATCGGTATTGAATTAAACGATGAGGTGGTTATGCGTTCACCGCATGTTACGGTTAAGTAGAGCTTAAGCTAATGAAAATACTGTATATTTGTACTCATAATCGTTGCAGAAGCATTTTATCTGAGGCAATGACCAACCAGCTGGCTGGCGATATTATTGAAGCAAGAAGTGCTGGCAGCCAGCCAGTGGGCGAAGTACACCCTTTATCGTTAAAGTATCTAGCGCAAAACGACATTTCAATCAGCGGATTACAAAGTCAGTCATGGGATGACTTTGAAAGCTTTCAGCCTGATCTCGTGATCACGGTGTGTGACTCAGCTGCGGGTGAAACTTGCCCTTTATATTTCAGTGATAGCCTAAAAGTACATTGGGGCTTGAGTGATCCGTCAAAAGTAGTCGGCGATAGTGTGAAAATAGAACAGGCCTTCTTAGCCTGTATCGCGGAAATTGCTGAACGCGTAAGTAAGCTGCGAACTATCGCTAGCCAAAACCACACTAGCAAAAAAGAGCTAAAGCAGGCGCTAGCAGAAATAGGGGCTGTCTAACAACAGAAAACCCTTTGCCTTCGATAAGTAGCCTAGAATACGCTATCGCTAAAACAGCCAGCGACGCCTAAAAAAAGTCCGCGACTTGCGCGGACTCATTTGCTCATAGTAGTACAAGCTACTTTTTATCAGATTCCAGCACGTATGTATCGAGCCACTCGTATTGTTCCCACATCATGTGTAACAAGGATTCTCTGGCTCGATAACCGTGTTGCTCGTGAGGCAGCATGACTAAACGTGCTGTGGCACCTAAGCCTTTTAATGCCGCAAACATGCGTTCAGACTGCATTGGGAAAGTACCTGAGTTAGGGTCATCTTTGCCGTGTATCATCAACATCGGTTCGTCGATTTTCTCCGCGTGAAAGAAGGGAGACATTGAAGCATATACTGGCTGACCTTCCCAGAAGCTGCGTTCCTCGCCTTGAAATCCAAAAGGAGTGAGAGTACGGTTATACGCGCCGCTTCGAGCTATACCTGCTTTAAATATATCGCTATGCGCTAATAAGTTCGCAACCATGAAAGCACCGTAAGAGTGACCTGCAATTGCAATACGGTCTTTATCGGCAACACCGCGCTCAACTAACACATCAACTGCAGCCTGAGCGCTCGATACCAGCTGCTCTCTAAAAGAGTCGTTAGGTAAGTTATCACCCGAGCCGATAATTGGCATTTTGGGATCGTCAAATACCGCGAAACCTTGCGCTAAATGAGGCATCGGCCCCCAATAGCTAACTCGCACAAACTCATAAGGTGATTCGGTTACCTGCGATGCTACGGCAGCATCTTTATACTCAAGTGGATAAGCCCACATTAACACAGGTAATGGCCCTTTTGACTTATCGTAACCAGGTGGTAAGTACAAAGTCCCAGAGAGGGCTACGCCGTCGGCGCGAGTGTATTCAATCTTCTCCTTCGTTACTCCAACAAAAGCAGGTGAAGGGTGAGGGAAGTCAGTCATCTGTTTAAGACTGTTCTTTTTAATGTCACGAATAAAGAAGTTGGGTTGCTCAGTCTGTGATTCACGCACCGTCAGCACTTTATTAGCGTCGTCTGAGAGCGGCATGATAATTCGCTCATAATAAGGTGCTTCTGATGCCCAAAGTCGAGTTTTGCTTTGCGTGTTGAAGTCATAGGCATCCATAAAAGGGATATTGCCTTTTGGTGAGGCTCCGCGCCCAGTAAGTAGCACTTTACCATCGTCTTCTTTAATCACATATTGACCAAGACCATTGAGCTCGTAAACAAAGTCGCCAGGGTCGTTGTAGCGGTCGTTATAAGAACGCTCTTGGAATAACACCTTTTCTTCGCTCAAGTCACTGGGGTTAAATTTCCATGTGCGAAGTTTTCTGTCGCTGAAACGCCAATCGCTTACCATAGCAAAGTCGTCGTCGCCCCATTCAATACCAGCAAAACGACGCTCTATATCTAATAGTTTTTTGGCAGGCTCACCTGCTCCCACTTCCCAAGTATAAACGGCGTCGTGAAATTCAACGTCATTACTCATGTTGCCACCGTCTTGTGCTTCCGCCCACATAAGAGTTTGTGGCATATCAGAACGCCAAGAAATACTTCTTCGGCCTTCTAAAGTGGAATCAAAGCCTTTCGGAATGCTCTCGCCAGAGGGCAAATCGGCGATGGTTTCAACAAGCTTTCCGTCGGTTGTCCACACTTGCGTGAGCAAAGGGAAGCGGCTTGCAGGTACTAAATAGCTAAATGGCTTTTTAAGCTGCGATACCAACAAAAAGTTTCTGTTAGGCGAGTAGCTATACCCACGAATAATGCCAGGCTCACCAATTTTGCTAACCTTGCCGTTAAGATCAATACTGGCAAGCTGCGATGTTGTTAGGAACTCGAACAAGGCTTCGTCATGAGGAGTTTTTAGTAAGTTTGAATAGGTACGAACGGCCGCTTTTTTGCCATCACTGGTTTGCACTATCGGTAGTGGAGCGGCTGCAGCTTGTTTGGGTGCATCACTGGCCGACGCTACGGTTAAACGAGTAATGAAACCGCTAGAGTCACCCTTCCAACGATAGCGAGCGCCGCCAAGAGAAGCGTTGATCGCCTTATCGCTCACTTGCTTGAGTTCTTTGCTAGCGAGCTCATAATTCCAAAGTGTTAGTGAATCAGGCTGTTCTAGCAAAAAGGCTAGGTTTTTAGAGTCAGGACTAAAACGAACCGTCATGATCTTACCTTCCGGTAAATTCTCAATTTTGCTTGTTTTGTTACTATCCATTGAGCGAATTTCTATTGCGGTAAAACCAGTGCTTCTGGCAGGGGCAAAATTAGCGGGGTTTATACGAAGCCCTGCCAAGGTTTCTTCGGGCTGCGCGAGCTCAACTATCGACTGTGCGCCCGGGCGTTTTAAAAATGCAATGTATTGATTATTTCTAGAAACTGCTGTGCCAGGCTGACGTGGCGCATCAACAAGGTCTGCCATCATTTTAGGTGGCGCTTTATATTCTTCCGCTTGTGCAGACATGCTTATTCCAGAACAAAGTAAAATGAGAGAACTAAAACTTAAGGTGAGAAACTTGATTTTTGGTGACATCAATCGACAATCCTTTCGAGTAGTATGGTTACGCAACAGTAGTAGATTTCAGGCGCTTTCGCAATGTTTGCAACAACTTGCATCACGCCATGGTTATACTGCACAATGCTCATTCTTAATTTGAGAGGTAAATTATGCTGTCGGCTGAGCAAATAAAGGCATATAAACAACAGGGATTCTTAGTGCTCCATGAGCATTTTAGCCTTGATGAAATGCAGCAGCTGCGTGCTGAAGCCTTGAACATCGTTGATAACTTCGACCCTAACCTTTCGCGTTCAATATTCTCCACCGAGTCTGAATCGAACACCAACCGCGACGATTACTTTTTAAGCTCAGACGACAAAGTGCGTTGTTTCTTTGAAGAAGATGCTTTTTCCGAAAGCGGAGAGTTAGGGCAAGAAAAAGCCCTAAGCATAAACAAGATTGGACATGCTCTGCATAGGCTTAACCCAGTGTTTTCCAACTTTAGTCAGGGCAGTGATATTGCCAACATTGCGCGCGATTTAGGTTTGCGTCAACCGGAAATCCGCCAATCGATGTACATCTTCAAACAACCGAAAATAGGCGGTGTTATTCGCTGGCATCAAGACGCTACGTATTTTTACACTACACCGCAAACCGTTATCACTTATTGGCTGGCGATTGAAGATGCCACCCTTATCAACGGCTGCTTGCAGGTAGATAAACAAGGTGCGCACTTTCCATTGAAAGAGCAATTTAAGCGTTACGAAAACGATAGTACTGAGCTAGTACAAATCGAAGATATCGAATGGCCTGAAAATGATAGGGCGCTTCCCTTGGAAGTAAAAGCTGGCACCTTAGTGGTGTTTAACGGCGTATTACCGCACTTCAGTGAGGCCAATAGATCTAATAAGTCTCGTCATGCTTTTACCTTACACCTAACCTGTAGAAGTGCGGAATATCATACTCATAACTGGATAAGAGCAGAAGGGCTTGCTATCTAGCAAGGTTCAACTCAGCGCATTAAAACCATATATGCGTTTGGCATTATCGTAGACTAAAGCGTTGTGATCCGATAGGCGATCATCTGGCAAGCTAGTGAGCAAAGCGAGCATCTGTTGCCAATACTGTTGGTAGTTATGCGTAAATGTGCACAAGGGAAAGTTACTAGCAAGCATCACATTTTCTTCGCCGAAAGCTTTAAGGCAATGTAAGAGTGAATCCTGTAAGTCGGAAACGGGATAACTTGAATTACTCAACAAGTGCAAATTGGCTTGGCTTTCTTCGGCACTGCTGGCAGCGCTATCAAAGAGCTGTTGCATTTCAAAACCGGAAAACTTTACTGCCACCTTGGGCAGTTGTGATAGCAGCAGCATATTCGCCTTCCAATTCGTATAATCAAGTTGATAAGTGGCATCATTTGTTGCTCCTGCAACTCGAGGAAGCGGAGCGAAGCCGGCGTGATTAATAACAACAGAAAGCGTTGGAATACGACTGAAGAAAGCGTAAATAAGAACAACCACTTCGGTATTTTTCACATCACATTGTAATTCAAAAATTCCATTTCGCTCTGCAAGAAAGCTAAGATTATTAAACGCATTTTCGTTCTCTAAAATGTTACGCAATGCACGCACATCGCTTTCAAAAATATATCTAATACCTGCGGCGATTGCGTAGTCTGATTGTAATTTGAGTGCTACTAAAAACTCATCATGTGCCAGCGTTATATCGATAAAGCCTATTGCTTTCATCGGCTTATGGTTTTGCTCAGCTAGCATTGCGAATTCCAAATGTCCCTCGGCATTGTTGAAGCCCGCCTCAATATGCACAAAGGCCGCTAGTTGCAAACCGTCACTCAGGTTTAGGTCAGTGCTGCTATAAGTTCGCTGAATACGAAATTTCTGCGGCCAGAAAGGGGGATTCTCATTTTTGAGCCAATGATATTCGCCTTGCTGTAAGTCGAATAAGTGAACATGTGGGTCGATGATTTTCATTTTGTTGTATATCCGCCGTCGATCACCTGCAAGCTACCGGTAATAAAGGCAGCCTCTTCCGAAGCAATAAAGTAGCAAAGTGACGCCACCTCGTGTGCTTGGCCGATGCGCCCGATTGGCTGCTCATTGCCTTCTTCCTTATGCACTAGTGCTTTGTCGACACCGCTTTGCGCACAATATTTGTCAATCGCTTGATGATACAACGGTGTTTCTATCGTGCCAGGGCAAATGGCATTGGCTCGAATATTATACTTGGCATAATCCAATGCCGTTGTTTTTGCCATCGACGCAAGCGCGTGTTTTGACAGGTTGTAAGCAAAAGAGTTTGTTTTACCAATAATGGCTTGGTCGGAGGCGATATACACAATACTCCCACTCTGTTGCGCTCGCATTGAAGGCAGTACCGCTTGAGTTGCGGAAAATGCGCCTTTTACATTCAAATTAAAAAGGTCTAAAAAAGCCTGCTCACTGGTATCTTCTATATTGGCAGATAGGTGCTTTCCCGCATTACACACCAACACATCGATGGCGCCAAGGTCAGGGCTCGACAGTATCTGTGCCAGTGCTTGTTGTACTTCTTCATGCTGTGTCATATCGCAGGCAATGAATTCTCCATACTCGCCTTGTTGAATATCAAGATTAAATACGCGATGGCCTTCATCTAAGAATTTTTTGGCGATGGCTAAGCCAATGCCAGAACTTGCACCAGTTATTACTACATTCTTTTTCACTAGTCTTCGTATCCCCATGGTGCTGCTGGCGGTGTAATCGGCTGCGTGAGGTCGAAATCAACACGAAACTCTCGGCCTTCTCTTACCAAACGATAGGTAAACACATCTTCATAGATGTACATTTGCCAAATATTTGTTAAAGACTGAGCCAAACCTTCTTGAGCGAACATTTGTTTTGAATATTCATCTACAGGAAAAGACTGAATTTGGTCATAGCCAGCATCAAGAGTATGACCACCATACATAGTAACGGCATCATGGCTGCCATCGGCATGACGATGATCGTGCTTGAGATTCATACCGCTTCCCGTTTTGGTGAGGATCCACGTTCTCGACGCATTATTGCCTACATGAAAGGGAATTTGTAGCTGGGCATCGTTGCAACGACGAACATGCATAACAAGGCGCGCGTCGAAGGCCGGACTAGGTTGGTTATCAATCACAACTTTGCCTTCATAGGCCTTGCCACAATGCGCTCTGATACTAGCAAAAAAAGCATCTTGGGTAGGAATCGACACCAATGGTGCGGCACTTATTTGGCGGCTATTCATTGCAAGCTTTTTATCAGCATTTCCTGAATTGCTAGTAGTGCCAGAGTTGGCATAAGCACACGACCAAGCCAAGCTAGCAAGGCTTAGCAATGAGATGAGCATGATGCTGTGTGAAGCTTTCTTGCTAGTAAAAGTCATTGTGTTATCCGTTTGCTGTGTTTTATTTATGCTATCACCTTTTTTAAGAATTGGGCGTATTAAAAGTATAAAACGAGCAGCAAAGGAAGCATTGTTTTTAAACACACAAGTTTAAGTGTGGTTATGCCCGCACATTATTATTGGCACATCATTAATCGCACTAGATAGCATCTTGGTTTATGCTACTTGCAGTGTGAGCAGTCTCATTACATGCTGACCAGTTAGTCCGATTTATATTTTCGTAAAAGGCGAATATCTAGGAAACGCAATAGTTATGTTCAAAACCAATCAAATTATTAGCCCCATAGCACCACCAAAGGTAAAAATCACGAGTAGGATATGCCATTCCCTATTGGCTTGTATGATCGTTTTAGTAAGTCTTGGCAATGCAACACATGCCAATACAAGCGCTAACGAGAGCGAAAAGGCCCAGGCGCTAACGAAGGACGATATTAAAGGCTTACTTGTTGTTGTGAACAAAAGCGATAACTCGGTAAGTGTGATTGATACGCAGCAACAGAAAATCGTGAATACCCTACCAACAGGAAAAGGCCCTCACGAATTAGTTGCCAGTTCGGATGGTAAAATCGCGGTTAGTACCGATTTTGTCGGAGGAGACAGTTTAACTGTTTTTAATATTACAGAACAAAAAGTTGAGCGAAGCATATCACTGGAAAAGTACCCCGGCCCGCATGGTATTCAGTTTCTGAAAGAGGATAAGAGCGTCGCATTCACCTCAGGTAAAAGCGCAAAGCTCGTTGTTGCGAACATCATCAGCGGTGAAATAGAAGCAGCTATACCCACTCAACAACAAACATCTCATATGGCGGCAATTGATCACGGTAAGGGCTTAGCGTATGTGAGCAATATACGCTCAAACAGTATTTCAAAGACTTCCTTGGAAAATAAGCGAGTATTGAAGCAGATCAAGGTTGAAGAAATGCCTGAAGCTATCCGCCTTCTGAAGGATGGAAGTGAACTATGGTATGGCGCTAACAAAGAAGGCTTAGTGGTGGTGATTGACCCTGAAACAGAGGCTAAGCTAGCGGTCTTTGACGGATTTAGCTTCCCGTACAGAGTATTATTCTCCCATTCAGAAAAAGTCGCTTTAGTTCCGGATTTTCGACATCACGACTTACGCTTCTTTGATGTTGCGAACAAGACAGAGATTGGGCGCTTAGCGCTAGAAAAAGATGCGGGGCCGCAAGGAATTACGCTTCATCCGAGTTTAGATATCGCATTTTTGTCGTTAAATCTGAAAAACAAAATAGTTGCCATTGATATTCATTCTCAGCGAATTATTGCAGAATATCCAACGGGCAATAACCCCGATGGCATCGTATTTATTAACGCCAACAATTAACAGGTAATGCAGTGAACTCAAAACGCCTAGAAAAGACTTACATCGCGGTTGCGCAGAATGCGTCGGGACGGAACTTAAATGTCCCTATTTATCGTATTTCGGATGGCTTACCTGGGCCCAAAGTGTACATACAAAGCTCTATTCACGGCGCAGAGGTTCAAGGTAACGTGGTTATCTACCATCTATTGAATGCACTCAAACATACCCACATTGCGGGCGAGATAGTGTTGGTACCAAACTGTAATCCAGTTGGCACAAATATCAAAGCAGGGGAATATACCTTAGGACGTTTCGATCCCGTAAATGGCACTAATTGGAATCGTGGTTATTTTTACGACGAGGCAAAAGTTGATGCATTTGCAGCCGATTTACCCGATGAAAAGATCACTAGGGCGTTAGCGGCTGCTAATAAGATTGAGTTGACTTCTTTAAAAGATGAGATAAAAACGCAGTTTCGTCAACAGTGGAAAAAGGCGATAGAAAACAAGCTTGATGAACCCTGGGGTTTAGGCTTAGCACAGCAACTGAATCTCACTCTGCAAAAACTGGCGTTCGATGCTGATTTAGTACTCGACTTGCACAACGGGCCAGTATCCACCCGACATATCTATATTCCCGAGTATGCTAAAACAACTGCTACTGAGTTCTCTATCCCACATTGTATTTTTATTCCGAAAGTATTCGCCGGTGCTCTAGATGAGGCCTGTTTTTGTCCTTGGTGGACATTGCAAGATGCATTGAAGCGGCGTTACCAGCATCATTTTGATTTTGGTGTTCAAGCATTTACCTTGGAAATGGGAAGCCAAGAGGTTATCGACTTTAATGAAGGTGCAAAAGATGCAGAGGGCATTTTGGGCTTTTTAGCCAAGCGGGGCGTGTTACTCAATAGCCAATATAAACCAGCAAAAATGAAACGAGTAGGCGTGAATTTAACAGATTATAAAACGCTATTTACTGACTTTGGCGGTATGGTGGAATACTGTAAAAAACCAGGTGACTTGGTGAAAAAGGGTGAGGTACTAGCCAAGGTCTTAAATATTGACGATTTAGACAACGATAACGCAATACACCATATAAACGCGCCCTGTGACCTGATCCCGATGCTGCATTTCCCATCAGCATCAGTCCTCAGTGGTACGCAGTTATATAAGTGTTTCACTAATTATTTTGAGTTGTGATTAATTGAATAGACTTATCGAATTCGAAGTCTAAACAGCCCTCTAAATTCCCCAGTCTCTAATCGACAGTTTATTTTATCAAAAAGTATATATCTTCGAATTTTTGAGACAAAGAACGCATACGAAGCGGGAGGATGAAACACCTTGCAGATTTGATTCGCAAGTACAAATTGCTATTGTGTTAGCATTTGAGGTAACAACACTGCTCCAAGTTGTTCTTTTAATGGCGCACTTAATTCGTCGAACCTAATAAATATCCAATCAACCAAGTCTTCACCAGCCATAATGTTGATCCCATTTTCAAATGCAAAGTTTCTAGTTGTATCATCAACTCTGCCGGTAGTAATTACCCATTTGTCATGGTGCTCGTCTTCATCTATATCGATCAGTTGTCGTACTGCCCAGTCACTAGTATTTCCCTTATGATGTTTTACTTGCACAAAAACACGATTCGACGAGACTGGGTCGTTACGAGTCGCGGTTATGTCTACGTCTGAAATGCCAGCAGACTGATTTTTGGCTTCAATGTGCGCAGTATATCCTTCTAATTGAAGCAATTCCTTTACGAGTAATTCCAACCCATAACCCCCGCTCTCTAGTGTTGTTTGTCCGTTGACCAAACTTGAAAGAAGTGATTGCTTAAATGATTCAATTAGAGACTCTTTCTTTTGCTGAAAAATACTATCAAAACAAACAGTCTTGCTTTCTTCTAACTGTTTGACGTAAACAATGATTTCATCGTAAAAGTCATTGAGTGAAGCTATAGACATCCTAAGTTTTAGGCGACTCTCGAGTCCCTGTGAGAGTTTTGAACGCGGGATCTTTATAGCGGAACCATCCTTATCTTTATAGTATTTTACATGTACTCTATTTTCTCCATTTTTAATCCCTAGTACGTAACTCTTTTTTCCTTCGACCTTCCCAATTATGATTGCTTTGTAAACAGGGATGATCACAAGATCGTTTTTTTTCAGCTCAAAAAAACGCTTAATTTGGTTTTTTTGGCGTTTGAGTGAAATTCCATTTGCTGTTAGGTGAGCGCATATATCACTAGCTGAATTGAAGTCAGAAAAATTCACTGTCCCCCATCCATAACCTGCTATATCATCAGCTATTAGGCTAGCGGGACTTCTTACAAGAGTAATGTTTCGATTATTTGACATCGGCACTTTCACTTACAATGAACTGGAATAATTCAGGTGACTTTTTCTCTAATTTCATCAATGCTGACTTATCTGACAAGAATGTAAAGAACAAATAGAAAAAGCCCCAGGTAATAACGCTTGTGACAAAAGTTACGCCTATAAACGGGCTTGGAAGAAATGTTACGCTTATCGATAAGATATTTGTGACAAAACTACTGAGTTCATTCATTTCCGTTTTAAAACTGTCTAAAGCGATAACGATAGAACCCACAAAAGCAAAAAAAGACACTAGAGTGGAGGCCTTAAACCTATATTCGTCGAGAAACGCAGATATTTCATCTAACGCCTTCTCTTTTCTCTGGGTAAGTGACTCGTATATACCATTAATCAATAGCTTTTCTTTTTGTAAAGATACTCTTAGCAAATCTTCTTTTTCAGAAATTTTGTTTTTTATTTGAACTTTCTCTTCAATAAAAGGCTGTTGATTAGACTTTAATTCACAAATGAATTCGTCGATATTTCTGCGAAATCTTGATAGTTCATCATCAAAACTTGCTTTGAGAGCATCTATATTATTTTTTGTTTGTTTCCCTTTGTTACTTTTTAGACTGATGCTACCGTTCTTATTAAAGCTTCCATTAGATGTTCTATAAGTCGCTATTGTTTCATCAATTTTATTTAATGAGCTAGTCATTATTTCTATGTGAGAAAATAACAAGTCCAAATATGCTATGTCTGTGTTAGCAAAATTAAGTTGACTCGCTTTTGAGCGTATATCGAGTAACTCTGGCAAACTGTTTCGGTCGATTTTTTTTAAACTAGTAATAAAGCTAATTTGTCGACTAAATCTATTCAGCATATCTTGTGGTTCGCGAATTGCCTGGTTAAATTGTCGAATATCTTCAGTAATTTGGTTTTTGATATCTGAAAACTCTTGCTGAATAGCCTTTGTAGCGGCGATTTCTTCATCACTTAATTGCAATTTCTTGATTTCAATACACGGTATTTTTATTCGTTTAAATACATAGAAGACAAAAACAGAAACATAAAGTACTGTCCCCATAAAACCAATGATCAATATGAGAAAAGCTGTAATAAATATAATAAATAAAACGATTGGATTGCCTTGTCTGATTCTGGTATCGGCCATCTTGTTACCCCCTCAATGCTCTTCCAATTCTGTCTACTCCGCGCGTGCCCGAAATGCTTAGCACATTTGGATTAAAAATTTTTCCATTTTTATTGGCAATTAATTTTGAAACTATAGGTGTCACCACAACCAAAAAGAAAAGGGCCAAGGAGCGCTGTGTACGTCTCGAACGAGCAGTTTTACCGGAGGGATTCATAGCCATCAAAATCGCTAGTACCAACATAATCGACCAAACAATTTTAGTTACAACAATAATTGGCAAAAGCATACGCTGGCCTAACCTCCAAGTATTAGTAATTGATTTATAAGCTAGGAAAAATGTTGGCCCCCAAAGAACTAGATGCGCTAAAAAAGTTGGAATCGGTATAGAAAAGACAAATAGGCTTATAGCAACTGGCCAAGCGAAAATGCCTACTGAATACATGAGATCGTCAAAGTCGTAGTAGACTGGAGCTTTGCGCGCAAGCCCAATAATTGTTCCAACGGAAGTAAAAATAGTAACTATTGACATGAAAATGAGGATTAAAAACTGATTTTCCCCTGTATTGACTAATTCATTCGCTTGCCGGCCGATTGACTGTCGTACTTTTTGACTCTTTATTTCTTTTAATAAGGTTTGAATCTCTAATTTAACTTTTTCTTGATGAGATGGGTTTTTTATTGAGCTTAAATCGTTTTTTGCTATATAGGTAATTAACTCCTTTTCCATTTTTGCTTGTTGCTCGAAAAATAAAATTAAGTCTTCGATTTTTGCACGTCTCTCATCTATTAGTTTAATGTGGCCAACGTATTTATCTCGAATGGCCTGATTAGGATGCATTTTATTCTTTTGATAGTTTTCTAAGCGAGACGTAAATGTTTTAGACAAGAAATATTGAGATTGGATTTTCTCGTATAGTTCTGTATAAGCGTATTGCTCACTGTGTGTTTGATATCTGGCATAAGAGCCTGTAAGGGTGTTAAATTGTTCACTTAAGTATTCAAACTCCTTATTATACCGGTGTAAATCATCCGCTCTCATCTGAGAAACATATTTTACGATAAGTTCAGCGCTTCTCGCTAAGTGCCTTTGTATTTTGTCTTTTCCGACCATTTCAAAATTAGAGTAAACCACGTTATCCATTCCGAGATAACATCCTTTTAAGGCGGTTTCGTAGATGTAATTTTCGGTAGGAAGACTGTAGGGTTCTATTTGTGGACCTAAGACTTCATGTCGATATAGGCTAACTGGTGGTTTTAAATGCCCTTCGTCACCTTGTGTAATATACCTTATAAAGTCCTGAGGATTATAGCTCAACCAGCCAAGTTGATTACAATCTAGAGGTGGGCTTCCTATTCCTGTATTGGCAGAAACGGCTCCAAGATGAAGGAGTGTTAAAAATGGAAGTAAGCTGACTAACTGCCAACGTTTATTTTGCATTGTCAAATTTTAGCCTTTTGAGGTTGAATGTTGGCCGTCGACATTATTGTAAAACGCGAATCAGGTTTGCAGCCCTGACCATGCTTATTCAATGAAATAAATTTATTAATAAGATCAGAAAACTGTCTATGCGGCTGAACTAAAAGTATCGGCGGAAGACACCTATTCTTTAATGCTCAGCACTTATGTCTTGTAACTGCTCAAATACCAGATAACTAGTGTGCTCCTTGTCTCTAGCACCTAGCACAGTTGCGCTATTCCTGTTATTATCTGCCCGCTTTTAAACAAGGAAATATAAATTAATAAGGAACATTAAATGAATAGAATTAAACTTGCTCTGATTATTGGTGGAGCTATATTAGCCTTTTTCGGGTTTCAAGAACTTCGTCTTGGCTCAATTGCAAAAACAGCGCCTTCAACAATATCATTATACGATTTGGAAAATGGCGCTGCTATCGAAAACGCTCATGTGAAGCTTACAGAGCACGATGCGATTTACGGCGGCCTTGTTTATAGCTATAAGCAGAAAAAACGCTCATCAGAGGAAGTCTCAGGTAGCACTGAGGTGACTGAAACCTACTACGCCATATTGTCTCCAGAACACCCTTTTATCCAGGCCATCGATGCGCTTCAACTACAATACCCTGACGGGATTCCTGACGATATTGAGTTCCCAAGCTTAACTGGTATTAAAGCGATTGTTAAAACAGATCGTTTCAAAAATGTTGCTGCCCTACCTGAAGGCATACAACGTGAACAAAGCGTTCAAGGCGTTATTATCAATGAAATTGAGAGCCTCGGCTCAGAAGAAGCGGAGCTTATGCGTCAGAGCTTCCCAGGTGCTGATTTAGCAAATGTATTGTTGATAGAAGAAGGTCGCACGCCAACAGGCACCTTAAATGCGATAGCAATGATGGGTGGCGGTGTGTTGCTCTCTGCGCTTGGTTTATTCTGGTTCGTATCAGATAGAAAGAAAAAACGCGCTCAACAACATCCTTCCGCTTAACAATTAAGTAAGACCAAGTTTAGTTGAGGCTTACACCAAACGAATGACACTGCAGGCTTTTCACTTAAGTTATAGCGCTTAGAAAAGCCTGCAACATTTGTTTAAATGGAGTGTCAGGTATTCAGGTATTAGCTAATTGCAATTATTCGCTTATATCCTGCGGATATACCACATCATTGGGGTGTTTTGCGGTAATCGGCTGGTAGAAAGTATATACCTTGTGCATATCGTTATCGAAGTTTCCTTCGCTAACAAAATTGGGGCCTATAATCACTTCTTTATGCTTGAAATCAAAAGCAATTAAAACAACAGGTACTTGCGCTTTATGAGCAATCGCTAAAAAGCCAGTTTTCCATGGGAACACCTTCGAACGGGTGCCCTCTGGGGCAACGGCAAGGATCATTTTCTCCTGCGCGTTAAATTGATCAACCACCTGATTTACTATGCCGTGTGCACTTCGTCGGTCAACGGGCATGCCGCCAATGAACTCAAGCAGTTGCTTAACAACCGGTACAAAAATACTGTGTTTACCTAAAAAGCGGATCTTGATCCTAAGTGAAAAAAGTACCGCAAGCCCTAAGAAGAAATCCCAGTTTGAAGTATGTGGAGCTACCGCGATCACGAACTTAGGATATTGGGGTAGTTTCCCCTTTATTTTCCATCCAGTCACTCTTAGCAAAGTGTCGCCCAGCCACGCTGAAAAGCGATTGCCGCCGCTGGGGGGAGAAGTATTAATATGTTGCGAGTTGATGTTTGTGAACTCCCTTTACTGAAGTGTGTTAACGCATGTTGGCACGACGCGCAATCTGAATAGACTCAAGTTAAAAAACCATACTAAGTTGAATATTCCTCTGGCGCAAACTATAGCAATATCTTTATGCTTGTAGAGAGCACGAGGGCTGAGTAACATGGCATCACAATATCCTGTTATTTTTATATTTGTGTATGACATTCACAACGGCTATCAACAATGATTATTCGCAGCGAACCTGCCTTTCAACATGAATAAGCTTTTGCTTGGCGACTGCCTAACGCAGATGCAAACGGTGGCAAAAGAGAGTGTGGATTTGATTTATTTGGACCCTCCCTTTTTCACTGAAAAAGAACATAAATTAAGTAGCAGAGCGCGCGATAAAGAGTTTCGCTTCAACGATATTTGGCGTCAGCAAGCTCACTATGCCGAGTTTCTTTATCATCGTTTACAGCTTATGCGTAACCTTATGTCGACAAGTGCTAGTATCTTTGTGCATTGCGATAAGGCGGCCAATCATGTGGTGCGAGGGCTGATGGATGAGGTGTTTGGGAGCAGCAACTTTCAGTCAGAAATCATTTGGCACTACAAGCGTTGGTCGAATGCTAAAAAGGGTCTTTTACCGGCTCATCAAAACATCTATTTCTACAGTAAGACCAAAGACTTTAAATTCAATAAACACTTCGAAGCCTATTCGGCCACGACTAATCTTGACCAAATACTGCAAAAGCGAACGCGCGATACACACAATAAATCGGTATACGCCCGCGACGAAAAAGGTGATGTGAAAGTTGCCGATGCCAAAAAAGGAGTGCCTCTTAGCGATGTATGGGATATTCCTTATTTGAATCCAAAAGCGAAAGAAAGAGTTGGCTATCCAACCCAAAAACCCTTGGCCTTACTTGAAAAAATCATCGCGTTGACGACTGATGAGGGCGATTTGGTCTTAGACCCGTTCACTGGCAGCGGCACCACTTGTGTCGCAGCTAAACGCTTGGGGCGCCGTTTTATTGGCATTGATGAGTCGCAAGACGCGATTGAATTAGCCGAACAACGTCTTCTCAAGCCATTAAAATCAGAATCGAGAGTACTCAGTGAAGGCCGTGAAAGCTATAAAAAGGCAGATGCGGCTTTATTGCAGTGCTTGAAAGGCATAGATTTCAACGTGGTACATAGAAATCAAGGGCTAGACGCTATTTTGAGTCAAAACTATAAAGGCGCGCCGGTGTTTGTTAAGGTACAGAAGATAGAAGAAAGCTTAGAAACTAGCCTGAAGTTGCTCACCAAGGCTGCCAACACTAAGGGCTGTAAAAAGGCTTTTTTAATCCAGACTAGATACGACTTGTCGGTTGATACAGAGGCCATTGAGCTAAGTAATGGTATTGCGAATCAGCACAATGCTATTACTCATTTTGCAGATACTAATACTGCCAATGACGCTAAGTGCAAAATCAGTATATTGAAAACGGTACAAGCACAAATTGAAGAAGACTTAATATGAAAAAAGCTGCGATCTTCGTCGACGTCCAAAATATTTACTACACTACTAGGCATACCTTTGGCGCGCAGTTCAACTACCGACACTTTTGGAAGCATATTGCCGATGAATATGAGATAGCTGATGCCTTCGCTTATGCCATTGACCGCGGCGATGAGCAACAACGTAAATTTCAAAGTGCATTGCGTCACATTGGCTTTGATGTGAAGCTGAAGCCCTTCATTCAGCGTGCTGATGGCTCGGCCAAAGGAGACTGGGATGTGGGAATTACTATTGATGTGCTAGAGAGTGCGCCGCATGTCGATACCGTAATTTTATTGTCGGGTGATGGAGACTTCGACCGACTTTTAAGTAAAGTTCAACATGATCACAACTGCAAGGCTGTAGTGTTTGGCGTACTGAATTTAACCGCAAACTCATTGATTAATGCGAGTTCTGAGTTCATTGATATTGATGAAAAATGGTTGATGTAATAGCCTGTAGATAAACGCAGTTCGCAGCCGTTGCGATTGATTCGGCATCCAAGGAACGATTCCAATGACGCGCTTTTCAGATTTCACAAAATATATTCCACCCGAATTTTTAGCCGCAGCTAACTTGGCGTCACTGATTCTGAAGATTGAGGAATACGAGCAAAAAGTGCGCGCTATTGAAACCCAGCTCGACGATGCCAAGAAGATTTTTGATGCACTGCTGGTGGTGAAGAAAAATGCCACTGCCTTATTGAAAGACCCATCCTTGCAAGGCTTAGGTAGTTTTCTTACGAGCACTAAAGCGCAAATGACGAATTTGCAGTTGCAGGGCGACGACAATCTCACGACAACTTCCGAATTTGCAGACGCTTTGCGCAACGTTGCACGCGCCGAGAAATTGCACGAGACTTTCACTCGATTGGTGCAACCGATAGGCTCTCAAAGCCCAATAAGCAAAGCCATTGACGCTGATGATTCAGTGACAGTGCCGCTAGAGCAATTAAAAGTAGCGATTAAAGTAGATGCCGAAGCTAGCTATTCAATTTCGGTGTTGAATCATGAACAGGCCATCGCATTCTTGGGGCAGGCGACTGATGCTAGTAGCACTGACGCCGGTATTGATGGCAAAGATGTACTAATCAATCGCGACTTGCGAGCAGAGCTTCAGATTGGTGGAAAAGCCAGTATTGCGCTTGATCTTCTTCGCTTTTCAGCCGGTGGAAGCGTATTAGGGGCTGTTGAGTTAGATAGTTATTATCAAATATCGAGTGTTATTCCTAGCTACCGTGCGTTGTGGGAAATGCATGCTGACAACTTCGAACCTTGGGATTTGGTATCAGCGCGAGCAAGTCTTCAGAATACAAATGCACAGGGTTATCGAGCCTTTGCAATCAGATCGAAAAGAGCTTTTAGTGCATGGGGGAAGGTAGAGCTAGGGGAGTCGCTTACCAACGATGTCGACCTTGCTTCAAATGAGATTACACTCAAGTTAAGCGCCAAAGCATCTTATTCACGCAAATATGAGTTTGATGGTGTTGCTAGTTTAAAGGTGCATAAAAATAGTCAAAACCAGTTGGTGGTTAAGGTTGATTTTGAAGAGGAAAGCTCGCTTTCATCTGCCTTGGCTTTCAAAGCTCAGGCTCAAGTGAAAGGTGTTGATCGCATGGCTCAGCGTTATGCTGATATGATCTTAGGACAGGGAAATAAGTTCATTGCCTTCCTAGAGCAATTTAGTCAGCCCGGTCAAAGTATTATTAACCAAGTCGTGAGCTCGTTTGATAAAGACGCGTGGTATCAACCTTTTGCGAAACTGGTATTGGGACAAAGCAGTTCCGATGAGCTCATTGATGAGCTATTGTTAGAGCAGCTTCAAGATGCAGTGGATCGCGAGGTATTTAGCCTTCAAAAGCCACCGGAAGAACTTGCGCTACTGGCCTTTCGAGAAGTGTTGGCTAGGTTTTCTATCAATATCGACGATTTCGACTTACCACCCATTATCATTATTGATGAGCCTCGCGAACCATTACCAGATGATGGCAGCGAAGAGGACGAGGATGATAGCCGTGATGAAAGTGCTAATGATAAGGAAGATAGAGTAGACCCTCCTCGCGCTGCACCCGTCATACCTTTACCTCCTATTCGGGAGCCAAGCCCGATCGATGACCCTGCCATTTCGCCAATTGAGGAAGAAGTTCCGGTGGCTGACTTAAGTCTGAAACAAAGTATTTTGCGAGCTTTAGTGTATCGTTTGGCTCTTGTTATCCGTGATGTTCAGTCGGATATGCGAGCGCAAGTGCAGGGCTTTGTTGATGAAATAAAAGATGCGGTGCGCAGGGATGCAAAAGAAGAGCTAGCACCGCTGCAAGCTTTGGGCGACGGCGTTGCACAAGCGATAAGCAATATCGATAAAGAACCGAAAGCACTGTTTGATTTGGTGCTTACTAACTACCAGCAGTTTACCGATAAACTCGCCGTTGCGGTCGAAAAATCTGAAAATATCAAACTAGCACTTGCGCTATCACAAACCGAACAAGACAGCGAGACCTTGGGCACGAGTTTTGAAGTCACTTTCTTAAGTGAATCGTTGGCTGCTCAGCTTTTATATCAATACCTACTGTTGGGCTTGGATGAAAAAGCGGATTTACTGCTTCAATCACTCGAAGCTAGTAAAGAAGTTGAGTTGAGCGCACGCGCCTTGCGACTTGACTCTAAAATGCAACGCACGACTACGCAGAGTCTAAGCTTGTTGGGTTTCAGTATTCAGTCTCGAAAGGTTGATGTATCAAAAGTGAGCATTGAAGTAGACGCCGAGGGTGCAATTTCAGTAAAAAATAGTGTACGCGTAACTGATTCTGCTAGCTCCAAGTATGAGAAACGCCGAGCTGCAGCAAGTCTTACATATAAGTTTGCCCAATCTGCAATGCAAAACAAAGCAAGCTCGGCCTTCAGTTTCAGCTATGTGAACCAAAACAACACACTTCATAGCCCCAATGACATTAAAAGACTCTTGGGCTCGTTTTCATATTCAGATGAACACTTAAGTCGTTTTGAGAATGATGTACCGAACATACTGAGTCGCACGCAGGTAGCAACAGCGCTGTTAAACTATCAAAAGCATTTTACGCGTTTTAGTTCTAGCGAATTGATCATTAAAATGCGTGGCGGAAAGAAAATCTACAATGCTCTTATTGCCTTACAGGCTGATGATATATTTCAAAGTGCAGTTGACTTCTTACTAACTAGTTATCCGTCAAAAGACCGAAAAACTTACATTTACTCGGCACTAAACTTCTATAAATTAAGGGCGCTCACTCAAGGTAATGATGACTGGGATTATCGAGCCTTTTTCGATGAAGTTAGCACTCATTCTGATGGTTTAAGCATAGAGCCAAATACCTTTTATTCGCGCTTTATGAAAACTGCTCGGGGTGACCAACATGTGGATTTACAGTTATGGACTGATGCTAATCCAGACTCAATTTTACAAGGTGCTAAAACCTTCAAAGCCGCAATGCGCGTGATGTCTAAAATTGGGAAAGAAGCCAATGCACTGGCAAATCTACCGGCTTATTTGAGTGACATTGATAGCAAAGTGGCAGCCTTTAAGTCTGATGTAGAATCGAAGCCTGAAGACAAAAAACACGAAGCCTTGAACTCACTTAATCGTGAACTGAAAGCCATAAATGAAAAGGTGACCGAAGCTATTTCACCATGGATCGACGTTGATTCAGTGCTCAAGGACTTCGTCGAAGACTTGTTGGGCAAAAACGACATTAACTATAAACTGGTTAGCTTCATGCTTATGATGGCCGGATTGTTAGCGGCAGAGCATAAGAAAAAGCCCTTATTTAGAGTGGTCATTAAGCTTGAGAAAGAAGGCAAAATGCCAAAGTTAATTGTGGTGTAAGCATATAAATGAAAGACATTCTCTGATTAGTCGCTCTATAAGAGCAGCTTTAACAACAAATACGTGCTTTTAAAAGGAAGGAAAGTGACTCAATCGACATTACAAACGAAAGGAACAAGGCTTGGAAAAAAATGGTGGGCGCTGATATTAGGTGTGGCCCTTACTATTGCCTCGGCGATTGTGTCGAATTATTTTATCGCCAAAAACAACGATATGGTCGCCGAGTGGGAACGAGAAGCTACCACTGTAAATCAACAAATTGATGCTATATGGGAAAATACACGCTCGTTAGAGCGGCGCAAAGACACCGCCATTCTCTTATTAATCAAAGACGCTAATCACCCTGAGTCACGTGCTTTCATTATCGACACGCTCGCGCTATTCGGCGTACAACAAAGCACTGACCTAAGCTATCAGCTTATTCAAGAGAGTTTTCATGAGTATAAAGGTGAGGTACTCGAAAGGATTGACGATCGCTTTTTGGTAAAACAAAACTATTTGGAACAAGCACAAACTGTTAGAAGCGACAACGATGTGCTAGTAAACGTGGCTCTATGCTTCCAAATTCTAGGTTTAATATTTGTGTTATCTAGGGGTGGCGAGTAGAGAAGAGGCAAGCGAATGCTTGCCAATCATCTTTAGTGCTTAACGCTACTCTTTTTTCGAACAACTAAAAAGGCAACGGAAGCAATGAGCAACGCAAAGATACTTGGCGCGTTCGCTTCGCTTGGCGGGTTAACGTTAGTGTCTTCTATTGAAAGTGCGCTCCAAAAATACACTGTTTCGGTATCAGAAAAACTACTCCCAACCTCATCATCTACGTGCAACAAATGAAAGCCGCTTGTATTGAGCATATCGCTTAAGGTAAAAGACAATGACGCTATTTGGTCGTTTAATAAGGTGAAATCCCAACCAATTGCAAAACTGACGTCGTCATTTGAATTCTCAGGAACGGAGTTTGTGTTGTCTAAGAAGCCATCAAAAACATTGTCGTAGATGTCACCAAAAATATAGCCGGGTTCGTCGATTTCCCAGGATTGCCCTTCACTCGGGGTGCCAAACACGCTTCCATATTCATTGAAAAAGGTATTGTTTGCCTCATCAATTTCGAAATCAAAGTATGCAAGCGCAAAATAGTCACCTGGGTTAGTAAATTCAAGTGTTATATTTCCTAAGCCAGCAGAATTTAAAGACGAACTTATACCAGGAAGTTCATCACCATTGGCACTTTCTGAAACACTACCATTAATGTTAAGAACCCACTCATTTAAAATGATATTCGCGTTTGCATTGGCTGAAAACCAAAATGCAAGCAATAAGGCCGCTATCTTCTTTTTATTTGTCATTACGCCTTTCCTTTATATGTAGGCTGATTATTATGCAGTCTCAACTTCCGAAAAAAACTGTTGTCCACTCTCTTTTAGCACTGAAAATGCTAAGTCACATGACTCTGAAACAAGTTCTAAGGCTTCTTTAGAAGAAATTTTCTGAGTATCACTTTTAAAACTAGAAGCGTGGAGGCTAGACAAGCTATTTTTGTTGGTGCCTTGAACATAGAATAATTCATCATTTTTCAAGTGCGGATTGTGCAAGCGTGTAAAACCTTCTGGTTTAGCTATTTCATCTTTCCTATCGGTAATAAAAAAATTAGGAGACATACCTAATTGAGGAAAGCGAGCAAGCCTTGACCAACCAACTTGGACGACAAACCCGCCTTCTTCACTTTTAATACCAAAAACCTCAACAAACAGCCAAAGGTCGCTCCGTACTCGATTAACAAATACTGCCGCTCCGGGTGTAATGTACGGAGATTTCTCTGTAAAAACTTCAAAATTGCTCAGGTCATTCTTAACCAATTGCGTAAACCTTTTGCGAAGCGCATTGGAGTATTCTTTTTTCATTACTACTTATTATCTCTCAAAAATTATAGTGCTAAAAACATATTGGCGAAAAGTCGTTATTTTATCGTCTAACCTATTCTAAAGAAACGGGTTAGATAAATCACCAATTCCATAAAGCCATAAATATGGTCTATTGCAGATGCATTTGGACCTAAAAGTTTGTTGAGTCTTGCAACTGCGGCAGGTGATGGTGGTTTGAATGCGAAGACGGCAACTCTACCTCCATTTCCTGCATTTTGCGCAGCTTGCAGCTGACTCACAAGCCTGTTTAATGCCTGTCCTGAGCGCGGCGGAATTTGATATTTAACTTCAAGATTAAGCACTCTATCTTTTACCTTCACAACAAAATCCAAGAAGTGTCGTTTTCCTTGAGGTGTAAACATTTGGACATTTCTGGAGATATTTGCACCAGGTATTTTACGAAGTATTAGGAATACAATCTTTTCAACTGCATACCCTAGACTGCGTATGACTACGCCTCCGTATAGTCGTGACGTCGCAAAAGCAGGTCCAACTCTCGCAACATGGCTCATAACTATTGCGTTTGCCCTCACCACGAAGCTGGCAGAAACAAATCTTCCGTCTGGGTCAAAATTGTTTATAGGGTCATTATGTACATAATTATATTTGTGGAGCGTGAGTGGATCATACCTAAAGCCCGGAAAGGTATCCATGGTTAGGAACCTTGCAAAAGAAGGGTCGTAATACCGTGCTCTTAGATAGTAAAACCCAGTATTCGGATCTACTCTTTCGCCAGTAAACAAATGAACATTTTTAGTTGTCCCTGTTTTACCGACAACTTGTCCAAATGCTTCATATGTATATGTATCAGTAACTTGACCGGAGCTGTCAGAGAGCAGTCGAGTACTGTGATTCCCATCAAAATGGAAATACGAAATACCATCGTTATCTTTTTGACTAATTAAATCGACACCATAAGTGTAAACGGTAGTATTGTTTGAAAGGCCATTTGTTTCTGCTATTACTCTTGAGTGTTCGCTATTTAGATCGACCAAATACGTCAAGTGAGTTATACCCTCAATCAGCATTGAGCGACGATTGCCCATAGCGTCGTAGGTATAGCTAGCATTAAGGCCATTTTCGTCCGTTGAGACAAGTCTATTTAGTTTATCGTAAGCGTAGTTAGTTACGTTGTTAAAAGTAGTCTTGCTAACTCTATTTCCGTTGCCATCATAACCAAAGAATGTATCACCAACTGATATCAGCCTGTCATTTACATCGTAGTTATAATTTGTTGTAGTACCATCTACAGTCTTTGAAATACGATTTCCAACAGCATCGTATTCATAGGTACTGGATGATATTGTTCCATCTGCGCTAGAAACGGTTTCGCTCGTGAGTCTGTAAACATTATCGTAGGTATAAGTGGTGACTCTCCCTGTATTTTCAGTCAGCGACAAACGATTGCCTGCAGGGCCGAGAGTGTAACGATAGCTCGATAGCGTATTACCATCGCCATCAAGTTGAGTTAGCTCAATTAACCTATCTAAATTCGAGTATTGATAAAGTGTTTGATTGCCATTTGGCAGCGTGACACTAGTACGACTGCCGACTTCATTGTAACGATAAGTTGTTTCACCGCCGTCCATGTCAATTGTGGAAATAATACGATTTAGAGCATCATATTGATATTCTATTGTGCCTTGCGCTATTTCAAGAGAAGTCTGATTACCCTCGGCGTCATACGAATATTTAACAAAATCACCAGACGAATACTGAACTTCTACTAACCTATCAAGCACATCATAAAAATAGCGAGTGACCCCAGTTTCGTCAGTCATTGTGGCAATTTCACCGGTGTTCGTGTATTCGAATAAATGCTCTATTCCGTCGGACAAGGTCTTTCTGACTAACCTATTGTTGCTGTCAAACTCATAGAGTATTTCATCACCGTTGAAATCTACTTTGCGTACGACATTGCCGATTGCATCGTAGTCTTTGATACTGACTAGGCCATTCGGTAGGGTGTGCTTAACAATTCGTCCTTCTTTATCATAGACAAACTGAGTTACGCGTCCCTCTGCATCGGTTTCGCTAACTTTGTTCCCAACTTCGTCATAGGTATAGCTGGTAGCATCGCCAAGTTCATTTATTACACGAAGAAGCTTTCCTCTGGGGTCGTATTCATACTCCATTACCTGACCAGCTTGATCAGTCACGCTAACAATCTGGCCTATAGCATCATATTCGGTACGACTTTCTGTGCCATCATCATAGGTTGTAGCGATTTTCTTATCGTCTGAATCGTAGGTATGAGTTGTTTCTCTTCCCAATGCGTCAGTGATTTTAATTAAGTTTCCATTTGGGTCGTACTCATATTGAGTTCTATTTCCCAGCGCATCTACTTTCGCGATCATTCTGTTTGCGGCGTCGTACTCATGCTCAGTTCGGTTGCCTCGACGATCAATTTCAGCTACTAAATTGCCGTTGGCATCATACTCTTTTGTTATTTGAGTATTGTCAGCAAATATAGTCTGAGAGTGCCTATTTAAAGCATCATAAACAAAAGTGCTTGTTCGACCATCTCTATCTGTCGTCGACACTAAATTACTCATTCCATCATAAACATGAGTTTCTTCCGTGCCATCTGGATAGACAGTACGTGTCTTATTCTGGCGAGTATCATACTCGTGCGAGGTTACAAAGCCTCTAGCATCTACATGCTCAATGATGTTCCCCACAGCATCATATTGATACTCTACCCGCTCTCCATAAGCATCGATTTCAGCAATAATTCGATTGTTTTTGTCGACTTCGGTGCGTCTGATAACTGTTGATTCAACACCTTCAGATGTAATGCTATAACTCAGCCCTGTCTGATTACCATTGATATCATATTCAAGAGTCATTGCATGACCATTCTGGTCAGTGATGAGTGTTGCTTGCCCCCTGCTATCATGCTCATATCGTATAATATGGCCCAGAGCATCTGTTTGTGATGTTTGATTTCCTTGAGCATCATAATCAAACAACATTTCGTTACCTAAGCCATCAGTCACTGAAGTGATGTTTCCTTGATTATCAATGACGTTTGATGTGGTATTTCCATTAGGAAAGGTTGTTGATGCAATCGCACCAATGTCGGTATATTCAATTGTTGTGGTATTGCCGAGAGGATCGATTTCTATCGTTGGGTAATCATTTTCATTGAATACCGTTGTGTATGTATAACCTCTAGCATCTGTTTGACTAGTCTTATTGTCTTCATCGTCAAAGGTGAAAGTTGTTTCATTGCCCAGTGCATCAATAGTCGAAAGAACGTTACCACGGTCATCGTAGGTGTATATCGTCGCATTTCCGTTTTGGTCACGAATAGTTTCTTGATTGATATCAAGATCACGTTCTAAGACGAGCTCATTACCTTCGGCATCGACCATTTTCAGCATGCGGCCATCGTCATCGTATATGGTTCGACCGATTGATCTACCAAGGGGATCATTTATTTCGATAAGTCCATGATTTCTATTGTATTGGTAGGTCGTTTTATTTCCTTCTCTATCGGTAATAGAGCTAAGGTCGCCGTTTGCATTGTAAGTGTAATTAATACTTTCGCCATCAGGCCCAGTTACTTGCGTAATACGATTATTAGAATCTCTAACAAAATCCAGTCCTTGGCCGCTGCTGTGCACTATTCCATTGTTAGTGTAATTAAGTTGGTTACCGCTTTGATCTTCAATTCTACGAATACCGAAATTTTGGTCCAGAATGTAGGTATATCCTTCCTTAGTAGTTAATGTATAAACATCAGGGTCGAATGTTCCTCTACCAATATCTAAGAGTCTACCGCCATTGAAAATAAGGCCAGTGGAGTTGTTTGCACTAAGTGTACCTTCTGTTCCAGGTGCGGGTTCAAATCCGACACTCACAAAAAGTGGAGGAAACAGAATGGAGCAATTATTTTGTACAACTACATTGAATTTTAATGCTCGGCGCTCTGGTAACTTAATTTTCACAAAGTGAGGACCATCTGGCTCTATACACCTATTCGGGAAAAACAGTGTGCCGGGCACTGTGGTCATTACGAAATTGTCGCCGAGGTCTTGGCTTTCTTGGATATCTACGTCTTGATAATCAACACTCCACCCAAAACCAAAGTCACCACTAATTTGTCGATCTCGAGAATCATAATTTCGATTAACAGAGACAGATAACCCCCCTAAAGGCACTACAAGATCTTGGAATCCTATTGAAAAATTACCCACAGGTGTGTCTTGAGCAATTTCGAATACACTTGAGTCAATAGTTTTATTGCCGTTCAGGTCGATAACCTCTAGTAACAGATCATAAATTCCCGCTCTTAGCAATGTAGGGTCGATAGTGCCTAGCTGACCATTTTGTACTCTGCTAGTGCTAGTACTAATTTCGAAAAAATCTCCAGAATCTTTTGGCGCTACCAGCAGTCTGTATTCAGCTAAATTAAGGTCGAATGCAGTACCTAATACTGTGGTAACTCCAAATATTTCGCTACTAAATTCCGGTGAAGTGAGTTCTGCAATCGGAATATCAGTATCTAATGGGTCCCTGACGGTGAAAGCATCACTAATGGAAACAGTTTCATCACCGCTAGTTACGCTCGCCACAACCGTGTAGCGTCCAGGTTGCTCCGCAATCGTAGACGCTTGTCCTTGATTAATGGCCGTATCGATACCATTTATTGAAAGGCTTAACACTCGGTTTTCAATGCCGCCTTTACCAATCACTGTGAATCTAACTTCTTCTCCAGAGTCGGCAACCAGTGGACTAATATTGATATTAACGTCGAGTGGTAATGCAAATTCAGCTACTGAAATTAAAAATGACTGTTGAGTTTGACTTTGCTGATCGCTTACTACAACACTCACCGCTTGAGTTTCTGCCTGTTGAAGGCTTGGTGTCCACGATATCAGACCGCTGCTGTTGTCTATAGTCATACCTGTTGGCGCGTTAGCTAGCCTAAGGCTTAGCTCATCATTATCTGCATCACTCGCGACCACTTGATATTGGTATGCTTGTCCAACAAGTGCCGTTAAATTTGCACTGCTAACAATTTGGGGAGCTCTGTTAATAGTCGAGTTTTGTTCAACTTGAATGCTAAACCTCTGAACGGTTTCTGCGCCTTTCGTGTCAATGGCTACTACTTCAACACCATTGATATTAATCTGATTATCGCGAGGTACCCACGAGATGTTGCCAGTAGTTTGGTCGATTACCATACCTTCAGGCGACAAGTTCAATTCATAACGAATACTGTCACCGTCTGCATCACTTGCGATTACAGGATAATTGTAGACGCTACCAACGGCTGCATTTAGCACCGGACTGCTGGAAATAACGGGCGACTCGTTTGTTGTACTTTGCTGTTGTGCTACAGAGATAGGGAAGGTTTGTTGAATAAAACCTCCTGCATCATCGTTAACTCGCACGACGACGTTGTTACTACCGACTTGTGCCGCAGTCGGAGTCCACTCAATTAATCCGCTTTGAGCATCTATTCGCATACCATTAACAGATGAAAGTAGTTCATAACTTAGAACGCCACCGTCAGGGTCTGACGCCGCTATTGCGTAACTATAGGGTGTATCTATAAACGCGTTGGTGCTTGGAATACTACTTATTGTTGGCGGAGAGTTAGAAGCAGGAGTATCACTAACTATAACGTTAAAAGTTTGGATGTCGTTCAAACCAGATGGGTCACTTACGCTAATGGTTATTGCCTGTGGACCAAGTTGCTGTGCGCTTGGAACCCATTGGATTAGACCATTATTCGGATTAATCACCAACCCCAGAGGGCTATTCAGTGCGGTATAGGTTAGAGGGTCATTATTACCATCCGATGCAACAACAAGATATTGATAAACGGTGTTTGAGGTGGCGACAGTTACGGGCGACGACTCAATAATTGGCGCCACTGGTACCGAAACTGATCCAACTAATAACGAAAAGCTCTGTTCGTCGGTCTGTCCATCTACATCTGTCACTCTAATAGTAACAGGCTGACTACCAACCTGAGCATTGTTTGGAACCCACGTGAACAATCCGGTATTGCTAATTAGCATGTTCGATGGGGTATTTATCAGTGAATAACTGAGTGGACTGTTATCTGGATCCGTAGCAACAACTTGGTATTGAAAAGATTCACCCACTGTTGCAAATCTGCCAGGCTCAGAGGAAATAGTAGGAGCGTCGCCACTGTTTTGTACGTTAACAGTAAAGGACTTTTCATCAAAAAGGCCAGCAGCATCAGTGACTCGCAGAACGACAACATTGTCACCGACATTATTGTTGACAGGTAACCATCGTATTTCGCCACTCTGAGCATCAATTCTCAGATTACCAGGCGCTTCAGTTGCACTGAAGGTGAGCATGTCGCCCATGTTTTCATCACTGGCGATTAAGGTTTGGACGTACAGTGTATCTTCTTGAGCTGGTGGCAATGATTGCGTAGTAATCACAGGGGCTTTATTGGGTTCTTTTACCAAAATGCTAAAAGTTTGGGTTCCTGAAGCTCCACGCTGATCAGTAACAATAATACTTAAAGCCTGCTGAGAACCAATTAACGCCTCTGGCGGGGTCCAGTTTATGATCCCCGACAGAGGTTCTATTGTTAGGCCTTCGGGGAAATCACCCAAGGCAAATGTGAGGGAATCTCCGTTTCCATCTGATGCGGTAACTTCGTACACGTAGGTTTCTGTTGCAGTAGCACTTACTATCGGTTGACTCGTAATTAACGGAGGTATATTCCGTTCTATAACGCTGATGCTGAATGACTGGCTATCGCTAAGGCCTGCTACATCCGAAACTAACACAGTGACGTCGAAGTCTCCTTGCTGGCCCAGTGCAGGTGTCCATGTAATTAAGCCCGTATTTGAGTCAATGCTCATTCCGTCAGGAGCCACAGACAGCCGGTAGCTGAGAACATCTCCTAGGTCGGGGTCATTCGCTGATACTTGGTACAGATATTCAGTCAACTCAACGCCACTACTATCAGGCGTGCTAAAAATGGTAGGAGCTTGATTCGTATTGGCAACGCTAATAGTAAATACTTGTTCGCTAAATGCACCTTGGTTATCAATGGCTCTCAAAACAATAGACTGTAGACCAACTTGAGCATTCAGTGGGGTCCAATTAATTAACCCACTTTGTGCGTTGATTGTCATTCCAGTAGGTGATACCTGCAGAGCATAAGTCACACTATCTCGACGATCAGGATCAGTCGCTAGCGCTGTATATTGATAACTTTCTCCTTCAGTTGCGATGTTTACTGGAGTTGAGATAAAGCTTGGTGCAACATTTCTATTATTTAATCTACGTGCAGTTGGAGTAGCGCTTATCTCTCGAGAACGGCAGATTGCTTGCCCGCTACTATTTAATTCATCAACAACATAATAATACGTAGTATCAATATCTAAACTAGGGTCTAAATAGGTTGAATAGCGATTATCTGTTTGGGCAATACGTGTGTAAGGTCCACCTTCATTCTCACTGCGGTATACCGCATAGCTTGAAGCGCCCGTATCGGTCCAAGTTAACTGAACTTTTGTTTGTTTAGGCCTTGCCGCAAAGTCGGTCAAGCAATTACATAGCAAGTCAGATGCGTCTCGGATACTGACCTGAGTAACTTGCGTATCAAAGAGATTACCTCTGCCGCTAGAAGGGAAAGACTCGGCGTTGTTATCAGTTACCTTAAGGCGAATGATGTGGTCACCAACACCTAAGCTAGTAAGTTGAGTAGTCGCATCAACAAATGCAGTGTTTGCATCGTCGAAAATCTGATCATTGTTTAGATCCCATTCATAGCTAATTATCCTGTTTTCAGGCAGACCTGGTTCGCTTAGTCCATCATCAGGGTTGACAGAGTTTCTGCCATCTAATCGCCAAACTGCAGTCTGAGGACAGAATAAGTATGGTCCACCAGCAATAGCAGTAGGTGGCAGCGGAGGTAAATTCACATTGACGATTATTTCGGTTTGTGCAGATTGAGGTGTGCTGTCGTTGTCGGTAACTCTTAGCGTAATTGGGTAATCACCAAGCGCTGGAAAAGTTGTAGTAACTATTGGACCCGAGGTGTCAAAAATACCGTCGTTATCTAAGTCCCAGTCCCATGCAACAATATTGCGAGCTTCTATTTGGTGAAATGACGCTGAACCATCTAAAGTAATTGTTTGGTTAACTAAAGCGGGGTTAGGAGTGGCTTGTGCAACGGCGACAATATCTCCGAGTGGCCGCTGATTGAGTATTTCGTCTACTTTTATAGCTAATAAGGCTTCGGTAAAGGATTCTGCATTTAGACCCCCATTGCGAAGAAATGATAGATCCCATACGGCGCCCCCATTTTCGATTGCCAAATCAACATAATTTGCGATTGTACTGCCCGCACCGTTTGTCGCACTTGGGTTTGCGCAAACTAAAAAGCTGCCGCTACCGTCAGCTACGTAACCATTTCCAAATGCATCCATTCCTAGGGCTTGTGTGCCATCTTCACATTGGATATTCACCCTTAGAACAGCATTTAATAAAGCCCGGTTTTCATTTAAATTATCCAGAACGGTTTGGTAAGTAATACTCGACAAGGTATTATCCCTGTCTTCGTCTGTAACCAAAATGATGTTAACAACCGCACCGTTTCGCCGTTCGTATTCCGATAAGGCAAATTCTATTCCTCGCCACCCGTCTTCTGTTCCACCACTGGTTACTAGATTAGCTGCAGCTGTAACGAACTCGCTTTCGCTGCCAAGCAATCCGTCGCCAACGTTGATAGATCTCGGAACGACTTGTCTATTCCCAAAGCCAACAAGTCCGAAGAGATTCTGCTGTGCTTCACTACCTATGCCATTTGCTTTGAGTTCAGTCTCTAAAAAAGGGATGGCTTCGGTAATCCATGCCTGTTCAGTCCTCATTGATCCAGATTCATCTATGACAACTATTACGTCAGCTGACACCGGAGTTTGCGCGAGACTGCTGTGTGAAAAAGCAGCGATAAAAATAAGAATAATTAAATATGGAAGTGAATTTGATTTTCGCACTTTGAGCGGTCCTTGTGTGTGACTGTATGCCTAAATGACTCCAATCATGGACGCAAAGCGGCGTTCGGGCGGGCTAAGTGCTATCCGTGATTGGTGTTTAGTGAAGTTTCCATTCGATATAATATAATTAATAGCACAGAATAACGCATTTCATCTACTCATAAAATGAACAATTTAGTTAAAAAATAATCAGTTCATACTTATTTCTTTCGATTTGTTATCGATTGATGCGTTTAATGGAGAGTTTCTGCCGCAAGCTGCGACTATTGTCCTAGCGTAAAAGTAAAAGGGCACATGAATGTGCCCTTGCTTTGTTTTTCAATCAAAAAAGTAGCAATGATTGCATTGCTTTACTTTACTTAAAAGCGATAGCTCGCACTGGCGTATACAAAACGACCTTGACCACTGTGAATGCTGTTCACATAACCAAAGAAGTCATGATGACTAAACGGAGGCTCTTCATTGAACAGGTTTGTTGCACCTACGGTGAGCGTGGTGTTTTCGATGCCTCGATAATTTACCACCAAGTCAACAGTGGTCATCGCATCAACCGTTTTATCACCAAAGCCAGAATCGGCATCACCGGCAAATTCGCCAACGTAGTTAAGTGCGACTGTTGCAGTAAGGTCATCCATGGCCCAATCCATCGACGTTGTATGACGCACTTCTGGTTGCTCGAACTCGCCCTCACTTAAATTAAGACGAACGCCACCTTCTGCATCTGGGCGGAATTCTTCATACTTTAATACGTAGTTCATCACGAAACCGAAGCGGAACTCGCCCACATCAGAATTCAGCTTGTAGCCAAGATCTAAGTCGATACCAGAGGTTTCTAAATCACCAATATTTTGGAAGGAATCAAACACACGTACCACTTCACCCGGATCATTTGGGTTCGCAGTAGGAATACGTTCAACTACCGTAGGGTCGTCGCCAAAGTTCGTGAATACAAACTGTGTATCTGAATCGATGATGTTTTCAATATCGTAGCTATAATAGTCGAGTGAGACATCAAGATCGTCACTAAATGCAAAGATGACACCTAGGTTATAGCTTGACGATTCCTCAGGCCCGAGATCAGGGTTTCCTGCAAATATCGCAGTATACTCTGCTGGGGTACAACCCAAGTCAACTGCATTACAGCGAACGGTATCGACTAAATTAGGCGATTCATCAGTGCGGCCTAGACCAAGTTGGTGTAGTGATGGCGCTCTGAACGCTGTACCGTAAGATCCTCGGAATGAAAGATTATCGAGCGGTTTAAACAAGAAGGATACTTTCGGATCGGTAGTCGTACCAAAGTCGCTGTAGTTTTCATGGCGAACAGCGAATTGAAGTTCAAGCTCGTCCAGCACTGGAATGGCAAATTCAGCAGAAATCGACTTACTGTCACGGCTGCCATTAGCTTGCGTTGCCTCGGTACCAAACACTTCGCCACGTAAGAACTGGTCGTCTGGGTTGTCGCTTATGGCTTCTTCACGGTACTCAGCCTTAAGCGCTAGCATCAAATCACCAGCATCCATTTCAAGCAGCGGGCCTGAGAAGGTTAAATCAAAAGACTTATTGGTTGATTTACCCACACGGGTGGTGGTTGTTTCAATGAAATCAAGCGACTCTTGAGAGTTAGCTGACGGCTCGAAGGGGTTCCACGACTCATTATCAATCGCCTCTTGTACGCGACGAGAGTTAGGGAAACCATCTACACCACGCTCAACCGACTTACTCTTTATATAGCTATATGCTGCTTCCCAATACCAAGTATCGAGTTCGCCCGACAAGCCCATGATAGTTCTGAAATAGTCAGTATCAACGCGTTTTTCACGGTTACCTATATCAACGGTTCTGCGGCGCATAGTTAGGTCTTGACCAAAAAACGGACTACTCGGGTCATCGGCAAAAGGATGGTTAGCGTTGTCGCCGTCCATGAATAATTCGTTGAAACTCGGGCTACCTGCGCCTCGTACTATTGACTTAGAGTTTTGACCATTAAAGTCGATGAAGGCGCTCATGCTGTCGCTTATTTCATATCTGCCGAGGTAGTTGTAGCTAAAACGCTCTGCGTCGGGGATCATGGTCATGACCGGTGCGTAGTCATAGCGACATAAGTTGTTTGCACGATCGATATCTTCGGCTGGACAACGATCGTTTCCGAATTCATCAATGATGCGATTGGTAGGATCCGAGCGAAGTGCAATCGTGCCTGGTATGCCCGATGAACTTCTAAAATCGACTGCATCGGGATCGTTTGGACGAAGCGTAGTTTGGTTTGCTGAACGAGAGTAGCTTCGGTCTGCGTACAATACTTCTGCCCGATCGAAATAATCGAGAATGAAGGTATGGCTCATTTTCTCGTCACTCGAGCCCCAGATAATATTGAAGTTCTGTTCTTCACCGCCGCCATCTGCGGTCGTACCAAGCTTTGCCGACACTTGAGCACCCTCAAAGTCGTCTACTAGTACGATATTGATAACACCCGCTATCGCGTCTGAGCCATAGGTTGCCGAAGCACCATCTTTTAGGATGTCCACGCGCTTAATCGCGGCCAGTGGAATGTTGTTGATATCGACAAAAGCTGTGTCGATGCCTTTTGCAAAAGGTGATACAGACACACGGCGACCATTAATAAGTATTAAGGTAGAGTCTGCACCTAAGCCCCTTAATGAGACACTTGAGCCACCATTTGCGGTATCGTCACTGCTGTTGCCTTGAGTAGAAAAAGTACCTTGCCCGGAAATCGGTAGCTTGGTAAATAGACTGATTAAGTCGGTCACACCAGTATTCGCAATTGCTTCTGCATCAAGAGAGGTGACCGGTGACGGCCCTTCTTCATCAAGACGTTTTATAAGTGAACCGGTAACTGCAATACGTTCGATATTATCGTCTTGCTCTTGAGCAATCGCATTGGCTGAACCGGAAGAAAGTGCAACACACACAGCCGCGGCTGTGAGCGTGAGTTTTGAGCTGTATTTGAACATAAAATAATCCCTATTTATTTGTTTGTGTGATTACTGCCTTGAAGCTTCCATACGACAACTGACTGTATTTACAAGAAAAATTAGCAGCACAGTTTTTATAACACAAAAACCGGAAGGAGCGGCGATTAAATAGTGAACAAATGTAAAATGATGTTACGGGGCCTGCTACTTGACCGCGAGAAAAACACAATAAAGCGAGTTTTTCCGCAGATCAGAGTGGCTAAGTTCTGTTGAAGCGCTTCGAAATATTCACCCCAAGCATCAGCAAGCAAGGCGTTAAGAACAGCGTCAGAATTGTGGCAAAGCTAAGCCCGCCGGCGATAGCGCTAGCAAGTTGTGTCCACCACTGAGCCGAGGGTGCACCAACCGACAAATCTCTACCCACAATATCGATGGTGAGGGCGAATACCATGGGCAGCAATCCAAGTACGGTGGTAACAGACGTTAGCAGTACAGGTCGCATTCTTTGCGCTCCGGTTCGAAGTAAGGCTTCTTCAACGCTCATGCCGCGGTTTTTCAACTCGTTGTAGGTATCAATCAATACAATATTATTGTTTACCACAATACCGGCTAAGGATATGACGCCTAGACCCACCATAACAACACCAAAGGCTTGGCCCGTGATCAACAATCCAAGCAACACTCCGGCGGTAGAGAACACGATGGCGCTTAACACTAACAGCGCCTGATAAAAGCTATTAAACTGCGTGACTAAAATGATTGCCATCAAGAAAATGGCAACGATGAAAGCCTTACTCAAAAAGCCCATGGTTTCTTGAATATCTTCGTCTTGGCCTTTGAACTTTACATTAATGCCTTGCTCGAATTTGTACTTGGCGAGAGCTTCTTTCACTGCATTCACTTGAGCATCAGGCAAGAGATCTGCTGCAACTGCCGACTTAATAGTCATAACGCGTCTGCCGTCGGTTCGGTTTATGGTCGTAGTTTTTTGTGCAGGCTCAAAGCTTACGAAGTTACTAATTGGTATTTGACCACTTGCAGAGGGCACTCGTAAACGATTAAGTTGCTCTAAGGTGCGGTCTTCTCGAGGGAAGCGAAGGCGAATTTCTACCTCTTCTTCAGCATCGTCTGGGCGATATTCGGCGAGCAAAACCCCGTTGGTGATCATGGTAACGGCATTGCCAACTAAGCTTACATCAGCGCCAAACTCAGCCGCTTTTTGACGGTCAACTTTCAAGCGCCACTCTATACTTGGCAGAGGGCGTGAGTCTTCAATGTCAACAAAGCCGCCAATCTCTTCCATGCTGCTTCGAATATCGGTAATGGTTTTGGTGATCGCATTAACATCAATGCCGCTAATTTCAATTTGAATCGGTTTGCCTGAAGCTGGCCCAGACTCTTCTTCACGCACCTGCACCTGTATACCGGCGATCTTAGCCGCTTTGTCTCGTAACAGTGGTTTTATTTCCTCGGCACTTCTTCGGTAGCGCCAATTGGTGAGTTCAAGTTGAATAACTCCAATTGTATCGTCGGGCATGTTGCTGTTTGATTGATTGTTTGCACCCATCGTGCGAGCGTACACTGATTTTATCTCGTCGAATCCGAGCAGACTGTCTTCGACTTTCCGCACCAATTGATCCCGCTCGAAAATAGACAAGTCACCTCGCGCTTGCACCTGTACTTGCAAAAATTCGGGCTCAACCGATGGGAAAAACTCAACTCCTTTACCTAAAAATGCGTAGCTTGTATACGCGCCCACAATACAAAACATTGCTAACCCAAATGCTTTTGCTGGGTGGCGTAAAATAAAACGTAGACTTACTAAATATTTACCAACCCAGCCATCGATACTATCTAAATCGCCATTTTCGGCCGCTAACATCTGTTTGCTTATGCTATCGCTACTCTGATTCTGTTTTTTGTTTTTATTCAGTAAAGCCCCTAGCACAGGAATGAAAATGAGTGCCATTGCAAGAGAGGCAGCAAGTGTAATAATCACGGTTATTGGTAGGAACTTCATAAATTCACCAACTAAACCTGGCCAAACAAGTAGTGGTAAAAATACCACTAAGGTGGTTAAGGTTGATGCAATAATAGGCCATGCCATGCGCTTTGAAGCTTGTGAATAAGCTTGTTTGGCGTCAAATCCTTCTGCTGATTTTCTATCGGCTAGCTCTATGGTGACTATGGCGCCGTCAACTAACATGCCCACCACTAAAATGAGACTAAACAAGACCACCATATTCAGCGTGATCCCCATTAGGTCGAGCACTAGCATCGCGGCTAAGAATGAACCAGGAATAGCGAAACCAACCAAAATAGCTGGGCGAACGCCTAAGGCTGCAATAATTACTATCATGACCAATATGATCGCAGTGATCACGTTGTTTTCTAAATCACCGAGCATGGTGCGAATGTTTTCTGATTTGTCTTGTAGGTAATTTACTTGAATGGCTGAACCCCATTCCTCACTACTCGCATCAACAATCGCTCGAACGTCTTCAATGGTCTCAATAATATTTGCGCCGCTGCGCTTTGACACCTCAAGCGCTAAGGCAGAACGTCCGTTTAGGCGTGCGAAACTGAGGGGGTCTTTGTAGGTTCTGCGCAAACTGGCAACATCCTGAAAGGTAACCACTGTACTGCCATCTACTTTGATTGGTAAAGTAGCGAGGTCTCTTGCGTCCTCTATAACTCCAGGAACTTTGAATACCATACGTCCGGCACCCGTATCTAAGGCACCTGCAGCAACCAATCGATTGTTCTGTGAAACAAAATTAAAGAGTTCGCTATACGATATATTGTACGCTTCAAGTGCTGACGGGTTGACGATAACTTCGAGCACTTCCTCTCGGTCGCCACCAATTTCAACCTCCAATACTCCGCCTAATGATTCAATGTCGTCTTTTAAACGACGAGCGATACTCACTAATGACCGTTCCGGAACAGGGCCTGATAACACCACAGTAAGCACGGGGAAGAGTGCCACGTTAACCTCGGTAACGCGCGGTTCGTCGGTGCCTGGTGGTAACTCAGCACGCGCTAAGTCTACTTTCTCCCGTACATCTTGTAGGGCTTTATCGGCGTCAAAGCCAGCATCGAATTCTAGGGTAACCGAAGCGTAGCCTTCTGCGCCTATCGAACGAAACTCTTTGAGACCTTCAATTGACTGAAGCTCTTTTTCTAATGGCCTGGCGAGAAGTCGTTCGGCATCTTCGGGTGCAATCCCCTCATAGTTTACCGACACATAAACAATGGGGATTGCCACATCGGGCTCAGATTCTTTAGGGATACTTAAGTAAGATGAAGTTCCCATGAGCAATATCATTGCAAACAGCAATAGAACGGTTCTACTGCGACTGAAAGCAGCGTCGATGATGGCGTTCATAACTACTGCGCCCCAGCTATTTGAATGTCTACCGCCGCACCAGCTTCAACAAAGCCCTGACCAATTGTGATAATACGTGCGCGTGGTGGCAAGCCTGTTACCCACAAACCTGCGGTCTCAGATTTCACAATGTCGATAGAATGAAATTCAACCTTGGCATTATCAGTCACCGTCTTAACGCCAATGTTACCTGCTGTATCTAAGGCCAATATTGCTGGCGAAATAAAGTGAGCGTTCACTTCTACTGTGGGGATATGAATTTCAGCGCTCATGCCTGCGGGTAAATCACCATTTTCGTTATCGAGTAGAATTTCAACACGAAAAGTGCGGGTGCTTTGATTTGCCACCGGAGAAATAAAACTTACTTTTCCTGCAAGCTCTTCACCGGTAGCCAGTTTAATAGTAGCAAGCTTACCAAGACTAACTTTTTGTATATCTCGCTGTGCAACAGGAGCAATAACTTTAAGAGTTCTGTTGTCGACGAGCTGGGCGATTTCTGCATTTTCATTTACGAAGCTTCCTGCTTCAACTGTTCTACTTTCGACTATGCCATCAAAGGGCGCCAAAATATTTAGTTTACTGATTTCAAATTCCAGCTGAGCTAGTTCTGATTCTGCCGCTTTTAGCTCCGCAAAGGCGTCCTCAAGCATGGATTGTGATTGCAAGCTGCTCTGCGATAAGGTTTTGGTTCTTTTATAGCTTTCTTGCCTCGACTTGAGCAGAGCTTTTTGCCGCTCCAATCTTATTTCGCGATCTTCTATATCTAGGCTAGCCAATACTTCGCCGGCTTGAACAAAATCACCCTCCTCAAATTTAAGAGAAGCTATTCGACCTTTAAGGTCTGAACGAATACTTACTTGCCTATTTGGCTCAACCTGGCCTTGTATGGTGAGTGTGAGAAATACCCGTTCGGCATTTTTGTCTTCAACCTGCACCAGCATTTTTTGATTCGCTTGTGTTGGTTTCTTTTCTTCTTCAACACCATCATTTGATGAAAATATGCCACTTGCCATCCAAAGCACAATGATGAGTGTCATAACGATGGCGATAATGTGCGGTTTTTTCATTAATTGAAAGTCCTGAAAAATCAATGGGAAAGATTTTGCTATTCTACTGTTTTGTGCGCACAAAATGAATTCTTCATACGTAAAGTTTGCTTAAGCATTTGTAATGAGTTGTAAGTATGTGTGTTTTTTCGTAATTCAACTTGCGAACGAGTCTTCGATCATATAGTTTTTATTGCCCCTTAACACAAGAGTGACCGCAGTGGATTCAGAAACCCTACACAGAAATCTTCGAGATGTACTTAGCAGAGCTTACAGCCCTTATTCGGGAGTAAAAGTAGCTGCTGCAGTTGAGTATGAATTAAACGGTGAAACTCATGTTTCTTATGGTGTGAATGTCGAGAATGTATCTTATGGCTTAACCGTGTGTGCTGAACGCTCTGCTATTTCAACGGCAATTGGTTTGGGAATGAAGAAAATTACAGCTTTGCATGTAATGTCGAATCAACAAGATCCTATATCGCCCTGTGGCGCATGCAGACAAGTCGTTACTGAGTTTATGGGGGATGTTGATGGGCCGGTTCATTGCGTAAACGAAAGTTGTGAAAAGAGCTGGAAAACTACCCTTGGTCAACTATTACCAAATAGATTCGACCTCAATGAATGAGGTCGTGTTAGGCCAGTAGTTTTAGCCCCCAAACTAAAATTTGAGGGCTAATTGTCGATATTATTCCTCTTCGGGTTTATGTATTTTAAACTCACCTGCAGCGTGTAACATGCTGAACATATACAAGAAACCATCGTAGTAGCGGAATTCGCCTGTGGGTCTTTGTTGCTCCCACAATGAGCGTAACATCTGATCAGAGAAAGCAAGTTCGCTGGCTGTAGCACCGTAACCGTTCATCGCGTTTCTGCCTTCACCACGATAGTTAATACCAGGTTCACGCGTACCGTCAACATCATAAACTGCAATAAAGTTACCAAAGGTATTGATTTCCGATTCAAAGAAATTTACCTGAAGATCAACAAGACGCTGCATTTCTTCACTGCGACTAAACCAATGGTAGTCCATTGCAATGTTACCGATCACTCTAAATGAATCGAATGCGCTCTTGTGGCTGTTTGGATTGAAACTAGTTACCTTCGGGGCGCCTTCATGCGTCGAGTAATCACTGAATAAGCCGGTAACCGGATGTGCTGCTCTGCTGAAGAAGTCTCTGCTTATTTGAGCTGTTTCATGCCAATATTGATTGTCATCGTCGGCCCATAAAGCCCATAATTCGTAGAAGGCAGGCAGATGATAAGAGGCATCTGTGAAGCTCTCTTCAAAGATAGTGGTGGTGAACTCTATTTGCTGATATTCAGGATGCATCATTAAACGCGTTGTTTCTGTATGCGTATTAATCATGTCATTCAAAATTTCGTTTGCTTCGGTTTTGTAGTCGAAAATACCGTCAGTGCTTCCCCAGCGATTATTTGCAAAGAATAAAGCCATAGCAAAGTATTCTTCACCGTCTGGTGCAGGGTTTATATCATAAGGGGTATATGGTGCTTGTGCTCGCAGACGCCAAGCAAAGAAGTCTTTTTGCGAACCATCTTTATTTTGCATGTAGGTTTTGGTGAATTTCCAAAGCTTATTGAAGGTACTTTGGTCATCCATCATCACTGCCAACATCATGCCGTAGCTCATACCTTCTGAGACGATGTCATCACTGTGAATTGCCTTTATGAAAGCCATATCTTCAGAAGCAGCAAATAGCACGCTTGAATTACTCGTAGGTGTAACTGGTTCAGCGTCAGCAAGTTGCGAAATACGCACGGCTTCAATCACTATGTCACCTTCGATTTCGCTTGATTTTCCGCCCGCAATCACTTGTATGCCTACACCCGCTAATTGACTAAAGTCGAAGCTTGGGCTCACATAACCATACGCCGACGCTGGACCAACATTTTCGTATCGAAGCGTAATGCTTTGCCCGCCTTGCAAGCCGCCAACACCAGCATAACCAAAGTAACCTGGCTGATAATTAAGGTCTTCAATCACTAACTGAAGTGCCATGCTACCATCGTCAATGTAACTTTCAGGAAGCACTACATCGAATTCAACGGTCACATTGTCATTGATATCTATGGGATTGAATTGTTGATACTTAGTGGTGAAGGCGTCGTTTGTTGAGCGCCACTCTGGACTAATCACGAGCGCAGCTTCCGCGCCAGAAAGGTTCACAATGGGCTGAGTGCCACCATCGAGTGCTACGTTCCAATTTGCAATGCCGTTGGACAAGTCGTCTTCAAACAACAAACTAGGCGCTGCTTGCGGAGTGGGTGTTGTTATCTGAACATTATCAAAACTGATGTTGCCGCCAATCTCTGGGCTTTTATCACGTGCTAGGATTTGGAAGCCTATTGCTGCCACCTTTGTAAAATCAAAGCCAGGAGCAACATAACCAAAGTCTGAACTTGAACTAATATCTTCCACCGAGACCGACACCAGACCATCTTCGGCTAGAAAACGAAAGGCAAAAAAGGCTGGATTATAGTTCTCATCTTCGATAATCAATTGAACGGCAGTATTGCCATCAGCAACATAGGCAGAGTCGGCCTGTATTTGATAGCTAATATTTGCACCATTTGTGAAATCAATAGGGGCAAATTGCTGATACTTCACTGCTACAGCATCTTGCTCTGCGTTCCAATATGGCGTGACGACTAATCGCCCATCATTTACATCAAGGGTCACTTCAACAGACGAACCGTTATCGGGGAGGGCGCTCCAATTTGAACTAAGGTCAGTAAAGTCATCCGAAAACTGCAAAACATCACCATTTTCGGTTTCGGTAACTTCTGCCGCTTCAATGAGCTCAAAAAACTGAGCGTAGTCATTTTGAATTTTGGCCATTACATCTTCTTCAGAGGCAATACCGCGCTCGACGAAAAAGTTAAGGTGTTCGTTTGTAATATAGGCTGAGTCTGGCGAATATGTCTGTTCAAACTCATTTAAGCTGCTGGCTTCAGAGTAGTTGAAGCTCCATTCAATAGCGTCGGCGTCAAAACGCACTCGTCTATTTTGAATGAGGACCAATTTACCTTCTAAAGTAGCCTCTTCACCGGCGCCTAAATAGGGTAGCGACAATTCACTTAACGATAAATCCGACGCAGGATTTGGGTAAGAAATTAAGGCATTAATATGCTCAAGGTCGGTGCCAGTGTTCACTACTCTAACGTCAAACTCATATCGAAAATCGGTGCGCGACACTCTTTCACGGTCGGTAAGTTGCAAATCTTGGATCACAATCTCAGCTTGTGCGTTAAATGCAAAGCTTGTTGTTAAAGCGGCAATAACCAGACATGGAAAAGTGCTCTTTTTATTCGTATTCATTACTTTTTACTTCCTCTGCGTTGCATCAAAACAAAGCCTAAACCGCTTAGCAACAAGGCTATAGCACTAGGGCTACTGACTGAAGTGACAGAGGTAGTGAGTTGCCCAAAGTCGTTAGGAAGCACAAGCCCGAGTTGGTCAAAATCAGGAACAGAGAATCCATCGTCACCATAAATTTCATAGTTTTGTTCAATATTGGTTGGCGTATCGCCACCAAGATAATCTGCGGTAATGACAAGGCCTAGAATGCTGCTGCCAAGTGGAAGTGGATCGAAGTCAGCTAGAAAGTTGACTAATCCGTCTTCCCAAAAATCAGGGACGCTTTGCAATACCAAAGGGTCCCATCCCGCAGGAACGCTGCTTTCATCAAGCTCTATGTTGTCGAAAAGTGCGTAGTCGAATAGCAATTCAAATGAATAGGTATCAATCAAATTGGCTTGAATGTCATAGGTGAAGGTAATGCGATTATCTGTGTCTATTTCTGCATTGCTAGTTATTAATAGTGCATAACTATTCATGCTGAAAAGTAGCGCACCGAGTGTTATTAGTAAGCGTTTCATAAATATCCTTTACTTCAATAAGCTTTTCAGCCAGTACAAATTGGCCCTGAGCTTATAAAAAATCTGTTGTGAGAATTAGGTATAAATTTCAACACTAGGGTATGTTAAATAAGAAGTAAGGATAAGTTAAACTTTGTACTTAAAGAAAAATCATAATAGCAAGAATAAATATGTGATTTTTTAACCTTGGAATAAGGGGCGATGTATGTTGTATCTTTTCAGAGAAGATGTAAATGAAGGTGAATGCAGATGTTTCACTCTTGTATGGCTGTTATTGTTTAAATTGTGACGTTTTCCAACAAGCAGTCATAGGGGGAAAAATACTAAGCAATCATACCCCACGCGTTTCGTTATTGCGTGAGGTATGAAGCAGTGTTTATATTAGGGGTGGAGCAAAGGCTTAAACTGCGCTGTCCAATAGCCCTTCAACACTATTTGTGCATTGCTCTTCGCTGATATATGCACCTAGTATTTCATCAATGAAGTCGCGTAAGGTCTCAAATCCAAGACTTTTCGCATACTCTTCAGGCTGACTACTTAACTTTCCACTATGTGTTTCGTACCACTGTTGAAGCTCTGCAGCCTCTACATTTGCATCTTCTAGAGTTAGCTTTGTTACACCCAAATGCTGCATAGCGCTATTTTTAGCACTTACGCGCTTTTCTATTTCTGAAAACTGTCCAAGCCGTTTCAATTCAATAATTAACATAGGATCTAACTGTTGAATACTCTGCTGTCTATATTTTGCAAGCTTTGCTTCATTTTCTATCATCGACAACCATTCTTTATTCGTGACTTTTTGCAATGATAGCCATGTTTGTAAATCTTTATTTGAACGAATCGAGTTGCTTTCCAGTATTTTCATTTGTGCTAATTTTAACTCATCACTGCTTGGTGAATAAGACTGCAAAAACTGATCGACGATATTCAAAAGAAGTGCTCGGTCTAACAAGCTGTCTTTATCTTGGTGTAACGCCCTTGCGTGCTTTGATATTTCGTCATAGGGAATCAAGTTGCTGCCATCTTCTATCAACAATGATTTGATTTTAGCTTGTTGTGCTTGACACAAACCTACCCAAAAGACGGTATTTTGAAAGTCGAAGGAAAGGTCTTTTTGAGGCTGTTCGTTATTTGAAAATTCCTTTAAATGTTCTAATAGCTGAATAGCATCACTTCTTTTTGCATCAAAGCCTGTTGCGTATTTTTTGATTTGAGCCATTTTTAGCTCACTCAACCCAAATTCTTTAGCTTTTTGGTAGACTTCCCCCCAACTTCTTCTGGTGTAGTACATTGACTTGGAGTGGTCAATCAGTTGCTCATATTGCCCAGCATTTATTACTTTCTGTTCTAATAACTCAGCTAACCCAAAGCGTAAACTGGCCATAGAATGAGAGAGAGCTTTATATCCATCGGCGGCCATTCCATGGCCGACGGTTACCTCATCATCGTCTTCTAATATCCCATCTCGATATGCTTCAAAAATATCACCAATTCCTTGCATGCCAAATGTATGAAGTTCAGCGGCGCGTAATGCGCCCATACTTGATGCACCAAAAACGTGGATTCCTTTTGATAGGGCATATAAGATTTCTTTGTGCCATATAGCAGGCACCTGCTCAAATAGACCATCGACAATCGCTACACAATCACCTGGCTTTGCTTTAGTTTCGATTAAGGTATACAAATCCCCCATTGCGATAGGTGGAAGATAAGTAGCATCCAAGATTTTTTCAGCACTTTTTACTGAAATAGTTGGTCCTATAAAGACAAAAGAATTCATGCGGCTTTCACTCCATTTTGTTGCGATGGTCGTCTTGGGGACTTGACGTCTTTGGCCTTCATCATGCCACTTGGGGCAGCTAAGCCCGGCACTATTACCTTCACTACTGGAATAGCATGTTGTTCTTTACTCAAGTCAACTGCGACGGCTTGCGTAATACCTATAGCAACTAATTTACTCAAGATAAGCTCTATGTCGCCATCAAAAGAGTTGGTCGCTAAAGAGGGAATAGAAGAAAAGTCCACACCCGCTTTTGTATTTTCGATATGTTGCCTAAAGTTTGCGAGGTCGTCGGCGTTACCGCCGCGGCTGTACTCACTTTGAATGATATCGTCTCGCGTTCCGGATATATGTGTTAAGCGGCTTTGAACAGCTTCTGAAAGTGCTCTAAATAACGCGATTTCAGGTGCTAAGTGGCACCCATAGCCATTAAAAATTGGCAATGTACGCCAGCCAAGATGTTGATCCTTTTCTACGATACTGCATCCGATAACGGGTAATCCAACATCGCTGCTAAGGTCGACTAACACATACTCAATTTCATTCTTATCCAGCAATTGCATTGCTTTAAGACAGTTTTGGTCCGTGACACTATTTTTCTTTATAACTCGGTGAGGAGGAAGGCTTCGCATATCGTGCTCAGCTTGAGCCAATGCATCTCGCTCTATAATTTCGCATAAGGCGTGACTTATGGCTTCGAGTATATGATTTCCACCAGCGAGTCCATTGGTAGACTGCACAAAACAGTTTTGATTGTACATTCCAGCAGCGGCGACATAATTGGTGCTAACGCATTCTAATGGTACCCATCGCTCCATCTTATTAATCAAATCGTAACCCTTTAGCCATGGCATCGGCAAATCGGCTCGTGGTGGTGTTGCTGCGTAATAATTTAGCTCTTCTATATCCACCACCGAGGTGGTTTGTGCGAGTTGAGTAGGCGATGTGAATTGGCAGGGTGATGTGATGTTTTCAGCATGCCAGCACTCAATAGACTCCATCAAAGCAGAAGCTTTTGCCGCATGATGAGTAAGACCTTTGCCCTGTGACGTCGATAACCCACTGGAATTGGGTCTAACGGCAATCCACACAGGCATGCCAATATAGTCCAGCCCAGTAACGTTAGCTAATCGCGTTATTCCCATTTCCTTAGCCAGAGGCCAATACTTCTCGACTGTTTCTTCAGGGGAACGAGTACGATGAGTGCCATTTACAAACTGCTTCTGCAAGCTAATGTCTTCGTTAAACAAGCGCATCTTCAACCTCTCTTGCCTGTTCAACGGCGTGACTGACGCAAGCACAACTGCAGCTGGTATTCTTAGCGAATTTTAGCTCTCTAAAAGAAGCGTTCAACGCGTCATAGCATAATGAACGCCCAATCAAAGGCCTGCCTATTTTAGCAATAAGTTTAATCGTTTCTGTTGCCTGTAGCAGGCCTATTGTGCCCGGTAACACGCCCAATACGCCAGCTTCGGCACAAGGCGGTGCTAACTCTGGTGGTGGTGCTTCTGGATAAAGACAACGATAGCAAGGTCCTTCTTTTGCCCAAAACACACTGACTTGTCCGTCAAAGCGATACACAGAGCCATGAACAACAGGTTTGTCATATTCGCAAGCTACATCATTAATTGTGTATCGAGTATCAAAATTGTCAGAGCAATCAACGATGATATCGTATTGGTCAAAAATTTCACGAGCTAACTCTAGGTCAAGCCTTTTCTCGTACGGGACTACTTTTACTGATGAATTTAGTGCGTGTATTCTGTCGGTAGCACTGCTGATTTTGCCTGTGCCCACCGACTCTTCGGTATGCAGAATTTGCCTCTGGAGATTAGTTTTATCAACTACATCGTCATCTACAATCCCTAGGGTGCCAACTCCAGCAGCAGCTAGATATATCGCGACCGGACAGCCCAAGCCACCGGCGCCAATAATGAGCACTTTTGATTTTAGAAGCTTTATCTGCCCAGCTTCACCAATTTCTGGAATTGCTAAATGGCGCAGATAAGTTTGACGTTGTTTGGTGTTCAAATATTCAGGCGTAAATATTTTTTGACCACTGTTCTTCCACTGTAAGATGCCTCCTTTTAGGTTTCTTACGTTTTTATAGCCCAACATTTCCAAGGTCCTAGCGGCAAATAGAGAGCGCACTCCTGATGCACAGTAAACCAATACAGGCGTGTCGCGAGAATCAATTTTTTGCTCTACTTGAACCTCTAAATAGCCCTTATCCATGTGGATAGCACCGGGGATGTGTCCTGAAACCCATTCTTCTCGTGTTCGCACATCAAGTATTACTCCATCGTTTTCTGCGACCCAAGCTTTACCTTGGTCTGGGCGTAGCTGCTCAATTTCATCTTCCAATTGAGCGCGCCATTCTACCGAGGTTAACTCATCGCGATTGCCGCCAGCTATTGCCGGTAAAAGCTCCAATTCGTCGCCTTCTTTAAGCTTGGTTTCAATGCCATCATGTAAACGAATGTCATCATTGTTGATAAATACATTAATAAAGTGACGCAGGTTTCCCTGAACATCAAACAGTTGCTTTTCAAGCGATGGATAATTACTACCCAAGCTACTGAGTGCTTGTTCAACAGTGCTAGCCTCAATATCAATTAGTTTTGAGTTTCCAGTAAAACGACGTAAGGGAGTAGGGATATGTACAGTGATCATAGCAGGGCTCCATTTAAAGGTATTTGATTCCAAGTTGGTTTGTTTGTCATAAATGCGTTGAAGGAAGTTTCTCCATACTCGCTTGTAGCCAATATAATGTGGTAGTAACCAGGCCAAGCTGTACTTGCAGCAAGATCCTTTTTTGAAGGTTCGGGTCGGCCATTTGGATGGCTGTGGTAAAACCCAAGAAGATCCAAACCTTCTTTTCTAAGTGCACGGTTTATTTGCAATATACTTGAGCTTTTTATTTCGAACTGCGTACTCTTTTTCTGAGAGGCGAAGTTATCAATCGGGATTGCTCGAGTCACTTTGGATAGCGTTTTTCCCGACCATTCACCTGCCAATATTCCACAACATTCTTCTGGTAAGTTTTGCTCAGCATGCTCAACCAAGGCCAATTTAACTTGACTATCAAGCTGCATCGAATTCATTTGAATAGTCATTGATGAAACTCCCCTTATCTAAGTGATATGTGCGTGAAGCATAGGTCGCAGCTTTAGGATCATGCGTCACCATTACGATTGTCTTGTTGAAGTCATGATTTAGCATCTGCAATAAACTAAGAACTTCTTCAGAAGACTTTTTATCTAAGTTTCCTGTCGGTTCGTCGCATAATAGAACTGATGCATCACTTACCAACGCTCTGGCAATTGCAACGCGCTGTTGCTGGCCACCAGAAAGCTTTTTGGGCAAACGCTTACTGCATTCGGATAGACCCATCAGTTCTAATGCGGTCTTTACGCGCTCACTGCGCTCCTTTGCTGAAAGAGAGGTGAGTAATAATGGCAACTCAACATTTCTTTCAGCGCTAAACATTGGCAACAAGTTAAATGCTTGAAAAACAAAGCCGATATATTGAGAGCGCCAATCTGTCAGGGCTGATTGTGAGAGGGTTTCTATCGGTGTACCTTTGAAAAGGACTTCGCCTTGATTGGGGCGGTCGATGCCACCCAGTATATTGAGTAAGGTCGTTTTACCGCAGCCGGATGGCCCCATTAATGCAATAAAATCGCCTTCATTTAGCGTAAAATCGACGCCGTCAAAGATTTTTACTACTTCATCACCACTACCATAATGTTTGGTAATATTGCTTAACGTAAATACTGTTTGCTTGTCCATAATTGAATCCTCTATAAAAATGCAACTCGTACGCCCATATCAGGGAGAATACGAGAGTCGTTTTCGTTAATTTCGATGTGTACCTCAATAGTGCCTTTCGCTATATTGACGCGCGGTAAGATTTTGTTGACTCGCCCTGAAAGACTTATGTCTCGATAGGCTAAGGGCTGAATTTGGACTTCTTGATTGAGTTCAATTTCACCAATCAACTGTTCGTTGATATCTACGACGACCTGCAAAGAATTCATATCGACGATGGTGCATATACCTGTGCGCGTAAAGCCACCTCCGGCCGCGCTAGGCGCAATAACTTCGCCAGGTTGCGCACTGATTTCAACCACAATACCGTCGAAAGGAGCACGTAAAACATGATCGTTTAACATTGACTCTTGCTGCTCCACACGAACTCGCGCAACATCCAGATCAGCATTGAGTTGTTCTAAAGATGCTTTCATCCGATTAACTTGATTCTTGGATTCGCTGATAGCAACTTCGCTAACGAAACCTTTATCAAACAGATTTGATACACGCTTTAAGTCCAGTGTCTTTTCGTGTAAATCCACTACCGCAGTCTTAATTCTTGCTTCAATAGCAGCCAGAGAAAAAGAGGCGAGATCAAGGGCTAAATCGGTTTGACTATCGTCAAGTAATGCCAGCACTTGTCCAAGCTGAACGGCGTCACCTTCTTCTATTCTTACGTCCTCTACAACACCCATTACTCTTGAAGACACAGTGGCAACTCGTGAGGCAATAATAAAACCTTGAGCTTCCAGCTTTTTGGGAGCTTGTTGAAAATCTGTCATTGCGGCACTTTTAAGCTTGGAATTTCTCTCAAGCTTTTCCACATGAACTGCCTCTGCGTGAGCTTCCTTAGCAAAACTAATCTCTAATAAATCCGAAGAGTAGAATCCGACAGATAAAGCGGCCAGTACACTCAAGGAAATCAGGGTACGCTTGTGCACTCTTCCCTTTTTAGCTTTTCGCTGTTCACCAGACATTGCTAAACTTCCCAGCATATCGTTACGTCGATTAGCGCTTTGATCTTTAACAGTTGATGTTGATTCTTTCGCACTTTTTTGATTTAACATGGCTTTGTTGACTCCCAATGTAAGCTTTTGAAGGCAGGTAAGGCGCCTCCAAGTAGTCCAAGTAGTGACGCAAAACCTATGGTTTGCGCAATAGTTGAAGGCCCTACGTTTATGTTATAAATTTCTGTATCAAGCCCGCCAGTAACTGCCCAAGCTGCCGAGCCGTCTATTAACAAGGCAATAAATGCTATACCTACTACGCCTCCAATTAACGCTAATAGTATGGTTTCAAATATGATGCTAAATGCGATGGCTGGTGTTGAGTAACCCAACAAACCTACTATCTTGAAGCTATTCAGTCGGGCTTCGAGGCTGATGAACATAATGTTTAAAATGCCAACCAAAGCGCCAAGGCCTAAGATAATGGCGAGAGGCCAACCTAGATATAAAATGACATTGGAAGTGTCTTTGATTTGGTCGCTGTATATTTGGCGTTCTGTAGAAACATCAAGCGTTAAGCGAGGATCCTCTTGGGTAAGCGCTTTAAGTTGTTGTATCACCGGCGTTTGAATATAACCAATGCGAATGGATTGATACTGGTTTTCACGTTCGTAGCCGGCTTGAACCATACCAAGCTCCCCCCAAATCTCAGTTTCAAACACTTCATTGTTGAGCGTAAAAAAGCCAACGATAGTCCAATTTTTGCCACCCAAATTGATGTCGTTACCAAGCTCGGCACCTTGAATTCTAGCCGCAAGACTAGCGCCAATAATTATTTCAAAACGGCCAGCCTCTGCACGACGTCCTTGTGTTATTGCGAAGCCATCACGAAGCGCTATGCCGTCTTTTTTTATTCCGCGAAGCGCGACATTCATCTTTTTACCTTGCTCGTTGCTGAGCACACTTACCGTCATCCTGAACTCTTCGGAAAACAAGGCCTTTGCTTCTCTGATGACTGAATGGTTACGCAATAACTCAACCTGTTCACGGCTTATTCTGCTGCGAGATTCAGATTTACTCTGTTTATCAAAAATGACGGCAATATTGTCTGAGCCAGCTGAATTTAAGCTAGACTGAAAACCTTCTGACATACTCAAAAATGTTGTCTGAACAGCGACCATTAAAAAAATACAACCAATGATAGAAAGGCTCGACCACTTAGATTGCCAAATATTACTAAGACTCATTTGTGAAAGTGCCCAACATTCACCCGTAAAACTACGCTCTCGTTTGAACACTGTTTTAGATGTTTTGTTTTTCATTTCCTTGCTCCTAGTTAACTTACTTGTTCAATGGTTAGCGTGCTTAGTATTGAGCTTTTCAGCGCCAGCCAACCTGGCAAAAGTGTGCCAAGAAACACGATAAAGACCGCAATGAATAAAACTTCGACAATGATTTTCATAGGGAGAAAGACATTCGGTAGGAATTGTGGCATTGAACTTGTGAGTAAGACGTTAAATCCGGCCGCGGTTGCAATGCCTAAAGCGACGCCGCTCCCTACTATCACGAACATCAAGCCAAGGACGAGGTTATATAATTGAAAATTGCTGTAACCGATAACTCGCAGTATTCCTAGTTGGCGGCTCATTTGTCTTACGGTAAGTGTCATTCCGCTTGTTACGATGAGCTGCAAGGCGATAAAAACAATTATTGTTACCATGCTAATAAGCTGCACGATGTTGCCAAACTGAGTAAAGAACGCTGAATGAAATTCTTTGTCAGTGTTGCTAGATGTAGGATGAGTAGAGTTTATGAAGTGTGCATCTATTGCCTGTGCCAACGACATAATGTCGCTGCCTGGAGTAGGGCTAACAATAAACGTACCGACGGTGTTATTCCATACGTTGCGGCCCTGATCAAAATAGTCATAGTGGGTAATTGCATAGTTTCGACCACCACCACTTTCGTCGCTATGAAAGGTGCCCGTTAAGCGATAATTCCATGCTGGCTTGTTATCTGGCGGCATGAAAATAAAACTCTTAAGAGGGATAATTTCTCCCACATTCCAATCGTATTTTTTTGCTAAAGCTTCACTGACCAATATGCCGTCTTTTTCACTATGGAAACGCTGCTTAGTCTGTGTATCAAGCACCATGTCGGGATGTTGCTCAAACCACTCATTAGGCTTTACCGCTAAAATCATCGGCATGTTCTTCTGGGTCTGAAAATATAATCCTTGCCACGTAGCATGACCTACACTTTCAACACCAGGTAGCTGTTGAATCTGCTCTAGGTAGGCCAAGGGTAAACTTTGCATTAAGCCCATTTTATGCGTCACGATTAAACGACTTTCAGACACACTTGCATCACCACTATTAAGGGAATACTTAAATGAACCTAAAACACCATAAGTTAAAAATGCTAAGGTGCTGGCGATTGCCAAGAGTGCGATACGCAGCTTATAAGCCAGAATAAGTTCCTTAAGCAATGAGAGAGTTTTCATTGTCTTTCTCCTCTTCTTTGGTTTTTATGATGTAATTGAGGGCTTTCACAAGCTTCAATGAAAGTACTAATTCAAATGAAGGGGTCATGCTCAGGCGATTATTCAACATATGGATTTGAGACGACAATATGTGCAAAATGTGGGGCTCGGGCTTGTGATTGACCACGTCATTATTAAACGGTGAGTTGAGTTCTCCGTTGTTATAAATGTAAGTTAAATCAACAACTAGGCCTTCTACCGCATTTCGCCAAGCTTGTTGTATACCTGCTTTCGACTTTTCCTTTGCGGATGATTTATTCTGAATTAATTCAGTTACCGCCATCAGCTGCTTGGGGTCAAGCGCTTCATTCTTCATTTCTTTGGCAAATAAAACAGCATTTTGCTGTGAATACTGCTGCCAGTATGTAGCGTAGCCAAAAAAGAAATCGCGTAGTTTTTTGGTATCTGAGGTGTAAGCCAAAACCGTTGTGAGCATGAGAGATAAAGCGATACTTGTTCTAGCCGCGATATTACTTTTGGTTGCTTTCACCAATGCGCTAGCAAGATGACTTGATTGGCAAAAAAGTGTTTCATTGGGCAATAATGCATGTTTGCCACCATAGCGCTGATATTCCGGCTCATAGTCAATTGGAACAACACTGCCATCCGAATACCATGCTAAGGTTTCTATGTCTTGGGCTTCGCCATCAAAACTGTGTTGTTGGTAGTATTCTTCCTTAGTAAGTGCTTTTGGTGCTTTATAATGCTGCGCAGCAACAGAAAGCGTATCGATGACTTCACTTATAAGATTCGAATCGCTGCAGAAAAAACGGAATCTAAGATGAGGCCCGCCTTGCCAATACCGTATAAAAAACCATTGGCTAATTCGTTTTTCTTGAAGCAGTTTTTGGGCGTTTGGTGCAAGTACATCAACCAAAAAAGACTCAGTTTGTTGAGGATCTGATAAAAAGATATGTACCGCGTGCCAGCGTGGAGTTTGCGTGTTCATTAGAGCACCTCAAAAGTTAGGTTGTGCCGACGGTTAAATCCACACAAGACCTGATAAAGAACATGGCCTTTTACTGGCAAGGCTTGCTCAACTCTTTCTTCCCTCATCATGCGTACAGGGCGAGAAAACATCCCAAGCGAGGCAGCTGCAACGCTTAGATCCTGCGCAGCCGCACCGGCGCTAATATGCATATTGCGAAAAGCAGATTCGCCTAAGTCATGAATTGCATCGAGAGGTTCTGTGGTGATAAAGCAAACCAAGGTCATTGCCGACGTGTTATAGCGCATCATTTTATATGGCAAGATGTTTTGGATTTTTTGTTTCAATTCTTGAGCAGAAATATCTACGGCCAAGCTCGTACCAAATTCATCATACAGGCCTGGCTGGGCGCCACTGTCAGCCAACCATGCAAAATTGAAACTGAGGAGCTCCTCTTCTGCACACACACCTCTACGAGCACGCAGAGCGTTGAACAAATTTAATATTTGCTCGAGTTGATCCGTTGGTAAGTTTTGCACAACCGGGGACATACCACTTCTATCGTTCCCAGATTGTCGGCTCCTTAGTGTATCAAGCAAGCCTTTTGCGCCTACTCTCAGGTTTTCAAGAGTGTTATTTCTGGAGTCAGCCACTGGACTCAAAAACTCGCCAGCGGAAAAGATTGATTGCATATTGCCCAAACGATCAAAACGCTCAGCCAGACCTTTATTTTCAAGTACTGTAGGCAGTCTAACCGTAACATGTCTTAGCTGGTTGATATTGAGGATATCCTCAACACTTGATGAAAAGTTCTCGCCAACATCAATGCCGACGCTAAATAAGGGGGTGTCGACAACGCTATGACAAAATTGATGTCCAGTATGAATATCAAAATCAGAGCTGGTCGCTTTCCAATCAAGCATGCCTAATAACAAATGCAGTTGAGAAAATGCGTGCCCAGATTCCAGCACACATGGAAAATGCCCAAACTCTCCGTACTTTTCTGCTGCTTTCCAAATATTTCCGATACACAAAATACTTACGCTGTTTTTACTATGTGTATCATCGGTAGAGAATGGCGCATCAATAACCTGTAGCGCATGAAAGTCTGGACAATATTTATATGCTTGAGGCTTATTATTGTCGTTAACTATCATGATGAATGTTAAGGGATACATGCAACGAGCAGAGGGTACTGCTTTGTGCACTGGGTTTTCATTAAATGGCTCGTAACGCATAGGAGAGGCGAGGTAGCGAAATAATAATGAAAGCTTTGCGCTGGTATCGTTCAGAGTCGAATTGACACTATGCTTTCCCTGCAAATAGTCACTAATAGACATGCACTCTGCTGGCAAATCAGTGCTTAACATTTTCAGCTGAGCCATTTCATAAGATTCTTGTAATGGCAAAACCTCACGTTCTATTGTGGTATCGAACACCGGAACGTCTAATCTTTCTAGGCGTTGATAAGTTGACATTACCCAAGCCTCTAATTGATTGAACTGAGTCATGACTGCCGCTCCTATGGAAAGTTATGAGGAAAAGGATTAATGTTTTCAGCATTGAAATGCTTCAGCCATTGCCCCTTTGCTTTCGTTGCAGAATCAAGTCTAGGGAAGCTTACTCGACGATGCTGGTGACCAAATGTTACTGGCATTAAGCCCGGTGCCATTACTTTCACACTGTGCAATCCATGCTCTTCCATTTTGTCGAAAGATTGTTTGACTACAATAACGTCGCTCGCAACCTTAAGCGTTTTCTCTATTTGAGCATGTAACTCTTTATTGAGATCTTTTTCGTACAACGAAGGCAGGCTCTGTTCACACTCTTCTAAACTCACTGTTTTGCCTTGATGTAAGAAGTTCAATCGAGCATAAGACTCAGGTGCGCTGTATAAAAGTACGTGATCAGGCATATCAACAACCAATTCATCTTTTTCTAGTAAAGCGAGTGCTTTTTCACGCATATCAGGCATGGAATGACGATAGACCCCCATGGATGTGACTACTTCTACCAAGGCGGAAAAAATAGCTTCATGCCATTTGCCACTCGCGGCAGAAGCACAATAAGACTTAACCTGTGCATCCTCAGTAGGGTCAACAATCATCGCCCAGACAACTGGAACTTGAATATCCAGGACCATATTGAAAAGATAGATTTCGAAGCCTTCTGACTCTGCTCTAGCAATGAGCGCTTTGATTTTGTCGTCGTTAATTGTGGCGTTGTCAATGCGGTCCGGTACTGCTCGGCTATACCATGTCGTCAAATAGGCATCACGCTCAAGCACTTCATATAAACCACATAAAATGGCTTCTTCAATGCAGCCACCCATCGCGCAACCGTTACTTGAATCATATATAAAACGATTGACGGGTTGATGTGGCGTTTGGTCTAGGCGGTAGTAAACCAGTTGTTCAGGAATAAGAACTGGCTGACGATGCTTCATCGAAAAGCCCCAGCACCAATTGTATTCTAGGGTGGGCTCGTAATTGAGAAGAGCGAAGCTCTCACCTTTTAGATTGTCGTCATGGAGAATAAAGTCTTCAGGATTCACACATTGATTTGGGTAAGATTCCAAAATTGACTCATAGCTTCCTCGAACATTGGTTTTTGTTCGTTTCGGGCTATAGCCTGCAAAGCGCTCTATACCCTCTAATATTGCAATCATCTCAGACTTTTGTGAAGTTTCTGCACGGCCAAAACCCGATTCAAAACCATCTGAACCTACTAACTGCATTTCAGCCGTATACATCGGCATCAGGCTTGAGGTGATGCTCTGATAGAGGTGTTTAATTACACCGCTATGTCGGTCAACAAATTGCTTTTTTATGCCTGCCAATTTTAGTTTCGGGTTGGGTACTCTGGCATCCTTTGGATCGGCACGTAATTGCTCCGAAAAATGGATGTATGCCCCTTCAGCTGTATCAAGGTTTTCGTTTTCGCAAAATAAGCATTGAGGTAAATTGTTATAAACGTGCTCTGAAAACTGGAAGTCTTTTATTTTGAATCGCCAATAGTGACATTCAGTATCGATATCTAAGTCAACTAGACGTTCCAAGGTACCAGCGAATAGTGCGTTGAAAACGCTCGGCATCGCAGGGCTCCATGGGCTTTGCGCTATTAAAGCGTTTTTATTAGACGCGTTTTGGTCGATAGAAGGTAAGCGATGGTTGTTATCCACCCACTTGTGCCAGCAGCCGATGCAGTCTTTTTGTTGATTGCGTATGAATGGTCCTATATTGATTGTTCCTGGTGACTGACTCACCAACAACATTGGCGTTCCTGTTTGGCGGCATTTTGACTGCCACTGCATCACCTGGGGCATGTCAATTCTGAAATCTGCTGCAACAAGCACAAGACTACTGGTATTTATTGGAGTTTCTATACTATCTATATCTGCCAGTGATATGTTGCACTGTGTGTCGATACCCACGGTTTCAATTAGTAGGTCAGCAAGAGCATTACTGCCAGCACCTGCGATTACAGTTATGGTTGACCAACTCATGCTCCTAACTCCTCTTTGACAGTCGCAAACCCACAAATCACTGAGTCTGGGAAACCAAAAGGATTTACTCGATGATAATCTACGTGAATAGTGTTAACGCTATACGCTTGAGCCAATGTCTCGGCAAGATTTTTACAGGCGCTACGCACTTTTTGAGGGCTAAATCCCGGATGCCTATTTTGCCAATAATCAGATTGTTGTGATTCTTGTAATTGGAAGTGGCTACAACATTGCCCTAAAGCCTCACACACTGCGTCTGTTATGTTGCCAGCTGCCGCAGACACGATGCGCTCATCTTTTAAATAAACTTGCGCTACATAAACGTCGGCACCTTTCAGCGCTAGTAACTGAATACGAAATTGTTGTTCAGATTGATAACTCAATAAACGCAATAACATCTTACACTTAGCGTCGGTGAGCTCATTTTCTTCTAGCCAAGTCCAATGATAGTGATTAGCAAAGGTGTCACTCGTGACAATAGCTTCAACTCGAGCTTGCTCCTTCCACTGCGCCTCATCAAAGGAAACTGCAAGTACTTGGTTTTCAAAAGCAACATTTAATAGAGCTTGCAAGGCATAACGTAATGCTGAAGTGCCTGCTTGCGCTAGGTCAATCCCCCAACCATAAACATCAGTAGCTTGGGTATCAGGTAAGGTGATACGAATCGGGAATTGAAACAAAGGCATTTGTTTAACCGACTCATCATTGCCAATAGCGAGGCAACCAAATCTCTCATCGAACCACGGACCAAGTTGCATTTTATAGATTTCGTAGTCAGCCAATATACGGTCATCAGGTAGCTGGAAGTGACTAGGGTAAGTAAAAGTGGAAAATGCATTAGATGATGATTTTTTAGTGATTGCCGCAAGCAATGGGTGGGTTGTTACCTCCAAATGTGCTGAAACACGATTGAATGAATGACTTAGGCTATCGACATTAATACCAAGGCAATGACACAGTGCATTCTGAACCGCAAGGCAGCCTAGTATGGATAGTGATGTTGGACTATGATCGGCCTCTGTTCTGCGAAGTTTGGACCAAAATAATGCATCTTCCAAACCAATGTTTCGCCCCGTGAGTAAGGGAAGGCAGAGTGCTTCTCCGTCAAATACACTGGCTAGGAAGCAATTTTTTGCTGCCTCACCTGCCCACTGTTGTAGTTGATCAAATAGCTTGGTATCGCACTCATCGCTTGCAATGAGGACCAAATCAGTGCCTGCAATAGCCTGCTCGTCAATTGGTTCACTTTTTAGCGTAACGACAGTAGCCTTGTGCTTGCTTGACTGAACAAGTGATTGCACTTCAACTGAACTTGCAAAGGAGTTTGCGTGTTCTTGCCAATAAATATCAATGCTGTGCACATTCGAATCGAGCAATGCTTTGCACGCTGACTTTAACGCGATGCCGTGTCCGATAAGTGCAATATGTGTATTCTGCCACTTGTCGAGCCCTTTTCTTGCATTTAGCACGCCCAAATTATCTTCTGCATAGTGTTTGAGTTCATTTGACAGAGTGTGTTCTCTGTTAACAGGCATGTTTACTTCATTGTCGTAAACGGGGTGAAGCATCCTTTTCTGGTGCAAAGAGTTAAACAGAGTGACTAATACTGTCTGTAACTTTTCCGGTACCTGCTTGATAAATTCGTTAACTAAAGCTCCGTTATCCATCACTTGCATAAATTTACTCACGATCGGATATAAACCTTTGCCTTTTAAAACAAATGAATCATTGCCTGCTTCAAAGAATACGCCGTGGTCTGTTTGCCCAAAATAGACATAACTTTTCAGCTTAAATTGCCCAGTTCCGTAATGTTCGATTAAATCATTCATAGCGAGGTCTCCTCCTTTGATAAACCAATAAGTTCACGCCAATCAAGATTGAATATTCTTTCCGCTGAATTAGCGATGAGGTGACATAAACAAAACTTTTGGATAGGCGATACTTCTAAAATAGGTAGTAGCAAGTAAAAGAAATTTACGTTAGTTCGATAGACCATAAACTCTTTTGATTTTTGTGCTTTTTGGCCTTCTTCAGAGTTGATAAAGAATTCACCTAACTCAGTGATCGATTTGTTACTGAAGGTTGCTACAAAATCTTCTGGCAAGGTGTCTTTAAGCGACTCTGCCTTCTCAAGATGGCTTGTTTGAGCAGAGAGTTGAGCGTGGTTTTGCTCGACTATGCCGACATGTCTCTCGGTCATAGAAGTGGTTATTTGATGCCATTTTTGAAGTATTGTTTGGAGCTCTTTTGGTAGCGCTACTTGGTCAAAATCTTCGTCACACAGTTTTTTTACTAGTTCGTCAATTGCCTTTGCTTTGCGCTCATCGAGTTGATCAAAGTTGGCTTTCAATTGCCCTTTTCTGTCATGTGCAGAAAAGAAATAGTCTGCGTGGGAACGAAGCGACATGTACCCGCGGGCCAGACCTTTAATCAGACACGAATGGCCTGTTATCGCTAACATGCCTAACAGGGCCATAAAGAAGGCATCTGGATCAGACTGTTTTACTTTAAGAAGTTCTAGTAGTAAGTCTGTAGAGTCACTAAGTACCTGCTCCTTGCTTTTTGAAAATGCGTCCAGGAGAGAGTTTTCACTTGGTGCATAATCCACCACTGATACACTGTTATTTTCAAGTAGCGGTAAAAAAGGGCCTCTTTCCAATTCAAACATGCCTATTTTACGCGACAGTACTTCATATTCCTGTGGGTCAAGCGCTGTGGTACTCGGGTTATGAGTTAGCCAGTTTATTAACTGCATTTGTAAGTGAGGATAGATAGTTTGATTAAAGCTATCATCATCTGTGTAAATCATTACATCTACATGAGGACCAAACTTCCAATGTGGTTGCATCATGACTTTTTCTACGTGAGCATGGCTTTTGGCGTACTCAATAGCCTCAGTTATGGGCTCCAACATTAATCGTGTTTTGTCTTGATCGAAATAGGCCACTCTAACGACATGCCACTTCTTGGCCTTGGCAGCCTGAGTCTCAGCAAGTTTGGTGAGTTCGAAGTGCATTTCCGACACATGAGCCAAACTATCTACATTCGATGCATAAGCATTTAAGTCTGGTAATAGTTCACTAATACAAAGAGTAAAGCCGTTCCGCTTCAACATTCTTTGCATCAAGCGCGTAAAACGAGGGCTATCCAAGTCAACATAAAAAGGCTTCATATCCTTGAAGTTGATGTTTTCCCAATCAATATTATTGGTTTCTGCTTCGCCTTCTTTGTTTTCTACCAAAGGCAAAGCTCGCAAGAAGAAGGTTGTTGGAATCTTATATTTTTCCTTCCACTGCTGTATCGCAAAGAAGAAGTCTTGCGGTGGCATATCGGCTTTCGGAATGCATGAATAGGGCATGATCCACGAGCGACGAAATAACACTAAATTACCTAAGGATACTCTGGGAACAATACCTGGCTTACTACTGCTAACTAATTTTCGCTCAATCAGTGACTTAATAATTGTAAGACTTGGGCCATCGGTGAAACCTAATGACAATAAGCGATGAAGGCGCGGTAGCAAAGATGGAATCAATAGGCCTTGATACCAAAGATCAAGCTTTTTACCCTTGTGATCTTTGAAAACAAGTGTGTGCGTTTCTTGATCAAAAGCGATGGACAGGTCCTTGAGAAATAACTTTTGAGTTTCGTCCCTTGAGCTTGCGAATGGGGGGATAACTAACTCTTTGTTAATTACCGAAGGGTGTCTGTTGGCGTTAAAGCCAAATACACCAGACAATTCTGCTATGTTGCGATACTCTGATCCTTGCTCTAAATAATGTTGAAGCTTCTCAATTTGAGCGTCGTCCAGCACTTCCATAAAGCGCGACATTATCGAACTGCGGCCACCAAATACTTGGTTAAGCACCATTTTACTGTTACCTTTTTGCTCAGTGATTTGCACAGCATAGCTATATGAACTGCTGCGTTTAGTTACTGAATTAGGCATTAACTCAAACACCGCATCCAAAGACTTTGGATCTATTTGAACGTTTTCATTGCCTTGTAGAAAAGGCACTAAAAGATCATCGAAAGCTTCCTTTGCGTTAAACATCGCTTTGTTCGTTTCTAATTGTGGGGCTGCCCGTTCTTTATCTATGGAACTACCTATGACGCCTGGAGAGTAGACTTCATCAAACTCTTCTAAAAACGCCTGAGGATTGCTGCAAATCCCATCCACCCCAAATTTGGCAACGAAAAAATCAGACATGTATGAACGTACTTCTTGATTAAAGTCTAAAAGAAAAGAGACTTTATGCAGAACGCTCAGCTCAGTGTAAAACGGCTCTAAAACAGACACATCAAGATCTTGAGCTCGTTTTTGTAGATAACAGTTTTCATAAAATGAAGGGCGAAATAGCGGGCTATCTTTATCAACCCCAAGTTTTGTTGCAAAATTCTCTACTTCGGACCGAATAGCTAGAATTTTTTCATCTCTTTGCTGACAATCTGGCTTCAGTAAATCACTTAATATGTCGCGAATGTTGACTAAGTTACTAGACAGATCGGTGTCCATTTGAGCATCAAAAGTATTGCAAATCTGCATACCCCACTGCAAATGGTCCTGCTGTTCTTTGTAATTGGTGTCAGGGACTAAATACTTCAGTTGATATAAACGACCAATGAAATTGTTGACGTTTTCGGGTGTTAACTTAGGAGCAACTTCGCAAACTCTCTGACAAATATCTGCAACCATCAACTTACCCGACGCTTCTGAATTCAATACGTGCTCAACGCACTGAATAATAGCGTTTTCGTTCAGTCCGGACTCAACCAAGCCGGTGCCCCAAGTGCGTCCACTTCCTTCTTGTCCTGGGGCTATTGAAAATAGTTTTATTTTTCCATCTTGTTTATCTAAAGAGCTATTGAGCTGGAGCTTGAAAAGCGTAGAGGCTAAGGGGTAATTATCAATCAAAGCAGACAGTAAATGCTGCATCAAGCCTGCTTTAAATTCAACACGACGCTCAAGTGTATTTTCAAAGTCTATCTGCCAGTCAGCGCTTTTCTTATTATTTTGCCATTGGCCTACGTGAGCGACGGTAAATGAAGATAGTGGGCTTGTCTTGGTAGAGCATCGAGCATAATACTGAAGTAATGCATCTTCTTGGTTTCGCTTTTCCTTTTGCTTAAGCTTCTTCTGCCCTTTGGAACCTACCCCTTCTATTAGCTTTTTCTTCAAGTCAGGATTGCTATAGCTGAGGCCGTCACTTAAGTTAGCGTGTTCCAATAAATTGTGAACACCCTCTGCGCTTGCTGTCACTTCATTGTCATATGCTTGAAGTGCGTCTGCGTCGATAGTTTGTAACTGCAGAAATTTTGAGTCAATGTCCTTAATAAGCAACTGCAAAGCACTTGGTAATTCGTTTTGAAGTTGCAATAACCATTCATCTTTAACGCGTTTGCGGTTGAATAACGCTCTTTTTAGATTTATTGCAGCTCTGCAGCTTTCTTTTATTTCAAGACTGGGTATCAGGCTCTCAAGCTCATCACAAGCCGCAGAGACCTCGTTAGAAAGCGCCTCGTTGAGAGCTTCTTTTTGCTTTAATACCGCAATAGTTTCGCCACTCTCTAATTCTTTTATCTTACTAATTGGTTCTCCGCCGATTCGCATAATATAGTTTGGATGAACCAACAAATCTTTCAGATTTAACTGTTGTTGAGCTTCGTTTTTATTGAAAGACATAATAATTAACTCCCTATTATTAAAGCGCTTGGCTTCTGAAGGTCTTAGCGGAAATCACAGCGCAGGCAATGCCCATCAAAGCAAGTATTAAACAGGGCAGCACTGATTGTTGTGTGAAAAAGTTGTCGGACCAACCTAAGCGCATGATCTCAACGACGTAAGTAAAAGGAATGAAATACGAAATGGTTTTAGCCCATTCAGGCATTAGCTCAAGTGGGTAGCCTGCGCCTGAAAGTAACATCATGGGCTGAAAAATGATCATACCGACGTTAAATGCTGCTACTGATGCGTTAAACAAAGCGCCAATTAAAAAGCCCAAGGACAACAAAGCAAAAGCCGAGATTAACGCTGGAATAACAAGCTGGATAATCGATGCTTGAGGTAATTGGTCGAACATTAAATAACCCAAAAGAATCATTTCGGCATAGCCAATGGTAAATATGATCAGTGCTCGCAAAATCGAGGTTAACCATATTTCTGACATGTTAAGCGGGCTTACCATCAAGCGTTTGTAAAACCCGGCCTCTTTTGACATTACTATCACTGGGCCTAAGTTCATCAGGGCGATACTTAGTAATATGATGCTGACAAAACTCACAGTGTAATTGTTATAATAGTCAAGACCTGTCGCGCCCTCGGTAGGCGTATTGTAAAAAGATGCAAAAAATAGATAGAAAATAGCTGGCATGAGCAGCAACATCGCTAGAGAAACTCTTTCTCTAAATGTGATTTTCATATCTAAGATGAAAAATGCTTTGAGGGATGTAAGGTTCATGCTTGTGCTCCTGCAGATTGTTCAATAAGAATTTCGTAGGCATCATCTAGTGTTGCCTGCTGATTTTCAGTGCTGTAGCGCACAATTTCATCCGGAGTGCCTTGAGCAACCACCGTGCCATTGGCCAGGACCACAACATGGGATGCTAATGAACGTACCTCGTCCATATAATGAGTAGTAAACAACAGAGTTTTACCATCGCTTTGCAATGCTTTAATAAAGCGCCAAAATTGTTTGCGAGCGATTGGATCAAGTCCAACCGTAGGCTCGTCAAGAATAATCAGGTCGGGGTTATTGATAATTGCTAGACCAAGCGCGATACGTTGCTTTTGTCCGCCAGAAATGTTGTCGATTCGCTGATCGATAAAATCCTCGAGATCTAGCTTTGCAATAATCTCTTCGATAGCTAAGGTCTCTGCGTATAGTCTGCTGAAAAATTGTAAGTAATCTCGACCGCTTAACTTAGAGAAAACTTTAGTTTCTTGAAGTTGCACACCAATTTTTGATAGGTGTTGTTGTGGGTGCTTTAGAATGTCGATGTTTAGCACACTGACAGAACCAGACTGGGGTTTTTTTAAACCCATCAGAACTTCAACAAATGTCGATTTACCGGCGCCATTTGGACCAACCAAAGCTATAATTTGGCCAGGTTTAAGGCTGACGGAAACATCATTGAGTGCTTTTTTTTTGCCGTAAGACAAAGAAACGTTTTTATAGTCGATTACAGCTGCTTGTTCAGAGTCAGCTAATGCTAAGTTGAGATCGTCAAATTTGGGTGAAAGTGCGGTCATGGTCAAATCCTCTGTAAATAGATTTCAAAGATTGTTCACGATAAATCCACGGGACTTCAGTGCACCTTAGATAAAACGAAAACATGTTAGAATAAACCGCCCCTCAATCTGGGCGATTTATTCCGTTGGCTTAAGCTACTGACATGCAAGAGCTCGAACCACAACTAGAGCAAGAGTTAGTTGAACTAATGCCCGAAGAAGCACCAGTTTCAGGTAACGCCATTGCTTCTTTAAGACTTACAACCTCAAGGCCGTCTACGTCTAGGTTGTCAAGATCGATATCTGCAAAGTCAAAGTTAGTGTTTTGATTAGCCATTTTTATGTTTCCTTTTTATTAAACATTATTATTTTCCATCCAAGATAGGTGTTGCTATTGAGTGGGATGGGTTCACTCAATTCTGGTGGTGACACGCAGCCATTTGGCTGCCAATCACCAGAAGCTTTAAGTCTCATGGGATATCCCTTCTAGTTGAAATACCGCATGTCTATATTAATTACGGTGTTACCGCTGACCGTAAATTTGGCAGGTTCAAATTTAGGAGGACCAAACTCCAAGTTGGAATTGTTGCTAAACGCAATTCCCTCTTGAATAAAGGTAAGTTTGCCGTCTGCATTTTCGTCGTGGAATAAAGCCGCTGCGTACTCGCCGTCTTCAAGGCCTGCAAAACTAATGGTAGTTTTGCCCTTTTGTGCAGAGCTTTTTTCACTGATTGTACAACCACTCGGAAAGGCTTGGTCCGCAAGGCATAAGGTAACAGCGACATCGCCGGCATTATTTCTGATACCGTCTACTACCACACTCAATGAAGGCTTTTTGTCTTTACTATTACTAGCAGTTAATGTTGCTGAGTCTTTTGCTACACTTAACGAAGCAACCGTCAGGCAGCTGCTTAATAGTAGTAATGATCTATAAACTGGTTTCATCATCTATCCTCTTTTTACTAAAACCTACATAAAGGTTTTTCGTTTTTTGTTAACTTGAAAATGCACTTGTTATTGCGTCATTTCCAAGTTGTGTATTTGTTAGCCATGAGTGTTGCTCCTTGACCACGTCATCTAATTTAGAGGAGATTTGAGAAAAGAAATCTTGAAATGGTAATGCTTTGGTTTTCTTATAGTATTTTTTTTGTCACGGATAAGTCTCGGAATTTTTATTAATTAAAACATGTAGTTAAGTGTTTTTTTGTGCCTTTTTAATTTTTTTGATCGCAAATTAAATGTGTTTTTTTTCAAAAAATATTTGAAATTATAAGACGGTGATTTTTTGGTAAGGAAAGCAAGGGATATTCGTGGTGAGAAATATTTAGCTTTCTGTAATAGCTAGCCTATGACTAGAAGTTGTTTGTCGAATACTGCTTAATATGACGTTTTCCAAAGAACATTTAACACAAGAAATAGAGCTTAATAGGCTTATGGCACGAGTGTTACTAACGCAAGGAAACTGTTTACTTACTGAAATCACCTGCAAATGCTGCTCATTTGGCGAAACCTATTTCTCAATATAAAAACGCTGAGCGTACTCAAAGGAATTTGATGGATAGTAAAAGGGCATTGTCATGGACCGATGAATCTTGGAAGGACTACGTATATTGGCAAACCAGAGCCTCTAAAGGAGAACTTGAGTGGGTTTTGGTCTCGCAGAATCGACGATACAAATCGATTAGTTTATGCGGTTGAGAGTGACACCATAGTAATAGTTTCTTGTCATCGACCCACAAAGTAAACTAGGGACATATAAATTCAAGCCTGGGAAAAACAGGTATTTCTGCTCAGTCTGCGCCTCACCCATATACAGCTCTAACGCAGATAATACAGAGAGGCTAAGAATTCGCCTCGGTATTTTAGACTCCAAAATCAAAGAAAGACCCATTTCACATAACTTTGTTTCCTCAAAAGCAAATTGGGATGACTTAGATACAAAACTTCCAAGATATGATAGCTTTGAACCATCGAGACAAAGGAAACAGCAGACACGCGCCTAACAAATCGTTAGAGTTCGTTCCCTCTGGTCACTGGGACGTACGTGCCTCCCCTCAATGCGGTGTTAGCTATCTATGGATAAGCAAGTGAGAATGGAAGTCCGAAGGCAGACAGGCACTCGGAAAATTCCTGAAAAGACAAAAAAAACTGAAGGGCCAGAATACTCTATGTCGTTTGTCTGTTTAATTTGTAAAACGAGCAATATGCGACACTTTAACAGGCTACCTCGTGATTACCCTGATGTTATTAGTTGCCCTATTTGTAAGGGCGATTCATTCAATTTAGGTAGAAATTTTAAGCCACCTAAAAAAAGTGATTCTATGCAATGGAAAAAAATAAAATATTTGGTCAGTCATGGTTTCCTGTTTCAGAAAATAAGAGTCGTTCCAGGAAGTAATGACAGTATCCCATATCCTGAAACACTGTCGGAAGCTAAGGATTTTGTAGCAAATTATGGCAAATGGGCAATTAAGCGTTTAAAAAAGGAGTAAGCTCTTTCTCTCAGAAACTTTTTTCGGGTTCGCGAGCGCATAATGTTTGATTTCCGCTGGTCAGCATCAGTTGTTGTTTTGACGGCAAACGAGTATTGTTTTAGCTAAATGGTTAACGCAAGGAGGCATTAAATGTTTAGTCAAAATCGTAAATACATCAGGCAACATAACAATCGCATAAACGCACTCCCTTCGGTCGCTGGGACAACTTTACGTGCGGCCTTCGCTTCGCTCAAAGCGTCCGTACTTAAACTTGCCCGTTATGCGGGGTGTTAGTTTTTTGCATCTTCATAAACAGCAAGGATTGTTAATGAATAATTTTGTAATTTTTATATCGCTACTACTCTTTACCCAATTAACGAATGCCGCTGTGGTAACGCCAGCTAATGAGAAAATTGCCAGAGCAGAATATCCCACAAACACACTTTATAAAATTTGGCTACATCAACAGGAAAACGATCGAGCCGCACTCGAATTTTACAATTCACTCACAGTAAAACATATCGTTGAAAGTAATAACGAAGAAGCGAATACTGTGACCGTAACCTATTTTGCGAAAGGGAGTGATGACACAGATTATATTATGCAGTCTGGAGGCCCTGATTTTTATGGATTGCGGTTCAGGCAAATAGGGAATACCAACATTTATTTCTGTGTTCAAACAATTCCTAGTGACGCATGGTTCGCTTATGGCGTGAACGAATTTAAACGAACGAGAGTTAAGGATGCAATTAACCTTGAACGAACCTCCATGAAGCATATCTACGATGGTGCAGTTATTGGCCCTGATGCACCGTTGTCTGAGCACATATTACACAAGTCAAACGTACCTAAGGGGACTACTCATGATTTTACTCTAGAAAGTAAACTGATGGGTGAGAAAAGGGAGATTATGGTCTATTTACCTGCTGACTATAATCAAGAGGTTGCACATAACCTTGTTTTTCAATTTGACGGCCAAAACTATTCAGCTAGTCCTGAAAAAGGACCGATTTGGCATGGGTGGACACCCCTACCTACAATAATCGATAACTTAATTGATGAGCAAGAAATAGGGCCAACCATTGTAGTCTTCATCCTAAATCAGGGAAATCGTTCAGAAGATTTAATCAGTGAGCAAATGACAGACTTCGTAGCGCTGGAGGTGCTGCCTTGGATTAAAGAAAACTACAATATCAACATAGACCCAAAGAGTGTTGTAGTATCTGGACCTAGCCGAGCTGGTTTTGCTGCTATGTATACTGCATATCGCCACTCAAAACTTATTGGCTCAGTGCTTTCGCAATCAGGTTCTTTGTATTATACATTGGGTGAGAATACAAATTGGCCTATTTACCCTGAATTCGAGGGAAAAATTATTGAAAGCTACAAGCAATCACCTCAAAAAAACATTCAGTTTTACATTGATGTGGGATTGTATGACCTCGGTTTGGCGGCTGTTGGTACTAATCGTCAACTTAGAGATGTGTTGGAATTAAAAGGCTACCAAGTCGAATATTATCAATATAAAGGAGGACACTCCCATCTAGGTTGGCGGCATACGATAGCTAATGGTCTTATAGCGTTGTTAGGACCAGAAAAAACTATCAAAGCATTGCAGCGGACGAGCCGCTGAATGCAACGATAGCCATGGAAAAATCTGAGTTCGATGCATTATTTGAGTCTGAAGTAGCTAATAAAGCTGGCTTCGTAAAGAGTGGTAAGAGTGTGTACTTCAAAAATGAAATACATACCATCGCCCTAATGAGGCTTGGTGGGCGAATGGCAGCCGCTGGAAGCATTTCTTACTTAATATGCTGCCGACATTCTTTCTTGCGAAACGCAGATGAAATAATACCTGAAAAATTAGAAAAGGATGTTTTTGCTTACCCAATTAAGATCAAGCCAACCGAAGTAAAAAAAGGGCTGTTTGGATTGGGCATTAAGTACACGCCAAAAAATCTAAATTTCGATTTTGAGGTATTTACATATTCGAATAAAAGCGAAGTTGAAGTAAAGCAATATTTGGCTAAGGTATCTAAAGCGGTAGACCTAATTAAAGAATGGTTTATTAATCAACCCCCATCAAAACTTGCTTTTCAAATTTCAACGAATGGAACAAACTCTTGGATAGAGAAGTTGTGGATAGAAGATTATGAGAACATGGCTATTTAACAAATCAATGAAGACTGACGTCCGCAAAGAGCGCGGCCGCCGCTTATTGTGGTGTTATGTTTCTAAGGATGGATAGTGCCAGATTATAAGTTTTGTGTTTCGTTAAAGATTTCGCACCCTAAAATGGAACCTGAAAATATTAGTAAGGAATTAAACCTAACGCCTCATATATCTCATAAAATTGGTGAGCCTCGAATTACACCGAATGGCAGACGACTTAAAGGGACTCATGAAAGCATGTTTTGGACTTTTGATTTTTGTAATGGTGAAAGATTAGATGCTGAGGATATTCTTTTTGAAGAGTTTATAGCTTCTAGAAATAGTGAGCTTACTAAGCACAAGGGCTTTTTCGACAGTCTGATAAAGTCAGGCGGAACCGTTGAGTATTTTATTGGTTGGTTTAGTGCTGATAGTATCAACATGAATATTTATCTAGACCCTCCTGTTTTAAAAAGTACAGCGGATTTAGGTATTTCAATTGTTTTATGCGCGTACCCTTCAGCACACGAAACATAACAAGAAATTAAACAAGGACAAAAAACAGGTGGCTTTTTGTTCACTCCGTTTAGTTACTTTAGCCAACTAATATTTGCCTGTTAATTGGGTGTAGGTGCAAAATGAAAAGTTGACACGGTTTGAAAACCGTAATGAGGACTGGAGCTATAAAGTAGGTATGTAACTAGGGTTAGGTAAAGAGCCAAAATGCGAAAAATACAAGTCCTACACTTGCATGCAAAACGCACAGCAGTCTGTATTTGAATACTTCGCGTGGCTCAGCTAGGGTAGATTTTTCGGTACTCAAAGCTGCCTTTCGTAGATTTTCATTTTCAAATATCGTTTCAACGACATGACTTCCATCGCTTGCAAAGCTTGGACTGCTATCGAAATAAAAAAATGATATGCACAATAAAAATAGTGTATGTAGTGCAGCATCCGATATATGGAAACTAGACAGATTTATTAAATTACTGTGCCCAAGTGCGATGACCAGGGCGACAGCACCGGCACACACCAAATTAGTTAACGGACCAACAAGCGGTATCGATGCTCGTTTCCATTTGCTAGTGACCAATTGACGTAAACTTGTATCAATGAATGGTCCGGGCAAAATACCACCATGCATCACTATTCCGAATCTACCTGAAGCTATACCAGCCATACGACAAGCAATAGCATGGGAAAATTCGTGCAAGGGAATCAGTAATAGAAGAAACAAGACAAAGCCGGTAAGGCTAAAATTAGTAATGACTTCGCGTAATTCTGGTAACAAGTCATATTTGAATAACGACCCTATTGCCATGATTGATAGCACCAAGGCAAATAAATAAACGAAATGTCTCAGTTGTATATGCACTTTTTCCAAAATACCTGCAATAGATTTTGCTGGTGTATCTAAGCTACACAAAGAATAAAAGCCTCGGAGATTTGGTGCATCTTGTATTTGGGAAACAAAACCGATTTTACTCATGTCCAATAGGGTGTTTTTCAAGTCTTGGTGGACACTTTGTGCAGAAGGGAATTTTTCACTTATTGTTCGTATAAGCTCTGCATATCTCGCACCGCAGGAGAGTGGCGAAATCAGACAACTTGCGGCAAGGCTTACGCTCATTGATTGGCCACTATCGGCGTGAACGAGTAACAGTTTTTCGTCGCGAACTAAGGCTTTTACCCTAGGGTTTAATATGTAAAATCCTTTTTTTAGGTATGGATTTTGGTTCATGCTTCAACAACCTCTTTTGCGAAAACAGTCCTCTATTTGAGACTTCATTTATTGCCAAAAAGGGAATTGCCATTACTTGAGGATTACAAGCAATGGCAATTCCTTTGGCTTACGGAGACTTGAAGTGCTGAACTACAAGCACTTAACAATGTATTTGCAATAAAGCATCGTGATAATGTCGTTATCTTCTGGCGGAGCCGTAGGTGTTTTATCTTTTTTCTTTTCTTCAGCTTGCGGCGTGGTATTTTGATTTGGAGTTTCATTAGCAATGGCTGAAGTCGCTGCTACAAAGGTAATAAAAAGTGAAACGATAGTTAGTTTGATAGTTTTCATGATAATAGCTTCCTTTAATTATTCTTAATTAATGCTGTAATCAACATTATTCTTGCACTGAAATAAATCGCCATTTCAAAGGTTTGCTGCTTGTTTCCTTGAATGCCTAATCAATGTAGCAAGTGATCAAAAATAAAAACTCATCAAACACTGATGCTATGATCATTAAATGGTGCATTTTATGTCACGGAATTATCGCGGACATTTATTGGTTTGATTTTAAACATCACTAAGGTACACTTTTGTGATTATTAATTAAGCAAGGTTGTAGGTATGGAAATCCTGCTCGATGATTGGAAGGTATGTCCTGACAATCTGACTCTGAAGCACGGAGACAAAGTGTTTCACCTTGAACCCCGCTCTATGGATTTGCTACTTTTCTTATTAAAACAAAACGGAAAAGTCGTCACTCGCGATGCACTCGTTGAACACGTTTGGAGTGGCATGATAGTTAGTGACCATGCTGTGACATCTTGCGTAGCAAAAATAAGAAAAGTTTTTAATGAAGAAGATAACAAATCTGTTATTGAAACGATTTCTAAACGTGGATACCGAATTTGCCCTCAAATTGATGTCACTTTTCTCGATGATGAAATAGTTTCGCAAAGTGAAGCACAAGCTGACATAGAAAAAAGCAGTACAGCAACAATCATTGCAGCCGAGAGCTCTGCACAACCTTCAATTAAAAAGCCTCAGGTCCTGTTTACTTATACCGGCTTAGTTCTGCTTTCTGGCTTATTAGCGTTTGCGATTATTTCTAAATTTGACTTAGGGTCAAAAAAGTCGGTTCTTGACTACCAATATTCGCTAATTGAACCAGTAACTAGCCTTAACGGCCTAGAATATAAGCCCACGTTATCACCAAATGGTAATTTCCTGAGCTATTTGTATAGCGATGTTGATAGTGCCAAGTGGTCAATACATGTCATGGACAAGGAGTCTTCTAAGATTCTTTATGTTATTGATAATGTTTCTGAGTATTCAAACCATGTTTGGTCACCCGACAGTGATGCAATTTTATTTCATCGCTTTTCTAAAGGGCAATGTCAACTTTTGATTGGGAATCTGAGCAAAAATACCGGATTAGTTGAGGAAACAATTGCAACGACTTGTTATCAACATAGCGAAGAAGTCAATGTAGCGTGGGACTCTGATAAGGCATTGATTTACTATAATGAAAGTAACTCAGAGCAAGATCCCAGAGCCATTTTTCAAGTTAACATTTACACAGGAAAGAAACTCCAGCTGACTACACCTACCGAAGTAGGTTTTGGTGACTATAATCCATTATATTTTTTGCCAAATAACAGCATTTACTTTTTAAGGAATAAGTACTGGAAAAAAGAAACGAGTATTATGAGACTATCTCTTGATACAAACAGCCTGAGTACGATTCATTCAATTGATAAATTACTCGCTTATTTGGCGCTTGATAAAAATGGTAATCCTGTTTACCAAGTTGATGAAAATAAGATTGCATTAAAAGAACTCGATACAGATGAAGAGCATATTTTGTATAGTTCAACCACTTCGATCGCACAACCAGTAGTAGGTATCGAGGATGGTTCACTTTATTTTGTTGCAGAGTCTAATAGTGAAAAAGACATAAGGTCATACTCTTTAGGCACCAAAGGCTTACAGCTCGGCAACGTAAATAACTCCCGCGACGATTTTGCTCCTGTGTTTGCAAATCAGTCTGAACTCTATGCATTTTTTTCCAATCGTACTGGTACACGCCAAATTTATGTCTACGACTACAATGGAAACGCTATTTTAAAAACGAATTTAGAACGAGATGCTAATCCTGTTAATTTGGTGTGGTCAAGAAGTGATGAAACCCTCTATTTTTCACAAGGCACATTTGTATATGAACTAGATATCGCATCAGCAAAAGTCTCGCGTGTAGATTTTCCATTGGAATATATTCAATTGAATGCAGCAACTGACAGTGGAAGCGGCTTTTATTTTTCTTCGGATCACAACAATGATTGGCAAATATACCAGTTTGAAAATGGTGCCATAACACAATTGACAGAAGGCGGTGGGTATATCGGTGATGTAAGCTCAAACAATGAATATTTATATTTTACTAAGTTTCGAGAACTTGGGCTTTGGCGGAAGAACTTGTTAAGTGGTAAAGAAGAGGTTTTTATAAAGGGAATCGACTTGTCAGTCCCTGGCAGCTTCAATTTGTTTGATGACGGTATAGTTTACAAACTAAAAACAAGCACGGGCTTTGACGTCTACAAATACTCTTTTGAAAACCAAAGTATTTCCACTCTGGCATCAATTGTTGGAGAAAAAGAAAGCCCGTTTAGTGTCTCTTACAATCAACAACATATTTTATACGAAAAAATTGCTGAAGACGCCAAAGCCGATATCATGAGAGCCTCGCGATAGAGGCCGTCTTTAGCGGGCTAGGCCATCTCTGGCCTACGCAATTCAGTAGTTTCTTTTTACTCGTTCGAGCATTGCTGGGTTTTCAAGTTCTAAGTTTACTTCGCGGTCGAGAATAATATTGCCCTCTACTTTAGAATCAGCGCTGATGTATAGGCTAGGGTTCTTTTGCTTGTAGCGATTATTTCTAATCTCTTCAAAGTGAATGTCACCAGAAACAACGGTGCCGTTTTCTAGTTTAATGCTACCGTTTTTGCTTGTAACTCCCTTTGCAACGCTTACGCCTTGTAGTCGAATAGTGCCGTTTACTGTTCTGATATCGCCGCCCACAGTGCTGTCTTCTTCAATACGAATACCGCCATTAACCGTACCGACGTTACCAGAGCTACTGAAGTTGTCACCCACCTTTATTTGACCATTCACCGACTCAAGGCTACTCACGCTAACGTTATCGCCAACACTTACTTTGCCATTTACACTAGAGACTTTTCTTGCGCTCACGCCATCCTGAATTTTAACGCTACCATTGACCGAGCTAACGTTTTGAACGTCGCGACCTTCAGTTACCTTCACACTTTTATTGGTTGACTGAATATCGCCAGAATAAGATTCAGAATGCTTTTCTTTCGAATCCCAATCACTTTCCCAATCGGCGTCTTTTGCATTTACGTGGATAATGCATCCGCTCAAGGCAACGCTGAGTGCGGCAATGCTAAAGAAAGAATATATTGGGCGGCGTATTTTACTGATCATGAGATGCTCCATTTTGTGTATTTAGTTTTGTCGTTGTCGACCGTTTTGTGTTTAATCGTCATCGTACAGTGATAGCTCTAGGCTTAGTGCACTATTATTCATTGCTACTGATTTGCACGAATGCTTATTATTAACTCGTCATTTGCATTGCTTGTGCCAAAAGTATAAGTACATGTTTTATATGCATAAATTTAAAAATCATCTTTTGTGCATCATTTTTATCGCTGAACTTTGCTAAAAATTAGCAAACTTAACCAACTTCTTGGTGCTTATAACTATTCAGTCGCAGTTGCAAACAGAAAGGTTTAAATGGTGCAAATATGCTTATGAACCACATGCTGATATGATGGTCTAGGATTAAGCAAATGAACGCATTCTAGGACGAAGCCATGCAAGCTATCTTAAAAACACTGATGTTTCCTTTTACCCTTCTGGCTTTGCTGTTGTCGGCGGTGTTGGGCAAGTTCAAATGGCAGTTGCCACCGTGGTTAGACTATTTAAATCAACTTCGACGTCGTTCATTTGCTAAATTTCTGTTCCTGATTGGGGCGCTTTGTTTGTTTATTTTTGGCAACTATAAAGCGATAGATTACTTCCAAAACTTGCCAGAAGCGCTATTAATTACTGCACAAATTGAGCTACCTCTTACCGTTGATGTTTATGATCCTGAAGATCCTGAAAAAGTGCATCCACCATTTGGCATACGCTTCGAATATAACAAACAAGATCCGGAGCTTGGCTCGCCATCCGTGGCACCCATCGAACTGCTTGGGGCTACACTTAAAGGAGGCGTTAAACTATCACCCGCCAAAGAAGGGGAGTGGATATGGAAAGATGACCGCAGTTTAGTGTTTATGCCTAGTTCGGCTTGGCCTGCTGGCCAAAAATATACGGTGTCGTTCGCCCCAGAAGTATTTAGCACACAAGATACATTCGACACTTACGAATACGACTTTACTACTCCCGAACTTCAGGCAAATGTGGAAGGCGCTGAGTTTTATCTCGACCCTCAAAGCAATCACAAGTCGATACAGGTTGAATACAGCTTCAACTATGCTATTGAGCCAAGTGCTTTCAAGCAACAAGTCGACATGGCTTACCTCACCGATAGCGGCGTTAGCGATGTAAAGCGAGAGGCCATAAATAACTTGCAAAGCAAGGTGAGTGCTGACGGTTTGAGTGCTGCGGTCATGTTTGTATTGGACGAGCTACCTGATGCTCCCAGACTTGTCGAAGCGTCTTTGAAGCAAGGCTTAGTGGCCAAACGCGGTGGTGAAGGGCTGGCTACCGATACGAGTGTGAAAGTGTCGATCCCCGACGTTTATTCCTATTTGAAAGTAGAAGACTTTAGCGTCGATATTCTGCGTAACCCAGAAAACGAACCTCAACAATTTGTTTTACTACGTTTTACTGATCCAATAACAAAAGACGAATTGCTCAATAAGCTCAATATCTATCGTCTTCCCAAACACAACGAAAAAAACGGCAAGCGATATTGGCAGAACCCTCGTGAGGTAACATCACAAGTCTTAAATAGTGCGCAAACCATTGATTTCGTGCTCATGCCAAATAAAAAAGACCACTCTACAACTTATCAATTGCGTATTGATGAGGTCCAAGGCCAACAATATTATTTTAAAATAGATGCTGGCATACGTTCGGTAAATGGCTTTATTTATAAGAGCTTTTACGATCGTATTTTTGTGGCACCTGAATATCCACAAGAAGTCGTTATTAATGGCGAAGGCTCGGTAATGACTTACAGTAAAGACCAGCGGCTTGCCTTCACGAGCCGTGGCTTAAATGCTGTGCAGGTGTCGATAGGCAAAATAATCAACGATGAGCTTTATCATTTAGTATCACAAACACGCGGCGATATTAGTAATCCAGACTTTAATAACTGGAGTTTTGGACCTGAAAATCTGGCCTCATTTTCCAAACGCGTTATTCCAATGGCCGATGCCAGTAAAAGCCCTAAAGAGGCAAGTTATGCCTCTGTTGATTTAAATGGCCTGGTATCGAAAACAAATAGTGATGTAGGTTTGTTTCTTATCGAAATTAATGGTTGGGACAATCGCCGCGGCAATCAAATTTATGGCGTAAGCGACAAACGCTTAGTGCTAGTAACCGACCTTGGCCTGATCATCAAAACCAATGCAGACAATAGCCAAGAGATTTTTGTGCAATCAATTTCAAGTGGCAAACCTGCAGCCAATGTAAAAGTAGAATTGCTTGGTAAAAACGGAAAGAGCTTGTTTACTCGCACCACTAATGAGCTCGGTCATGCCTCTATGCCATCTGCAAGAGACTTTCAACGAGAGCAGCAAGCCACGGTGTTTGTTGCAAGTGTTGACGGCGATGTATCTTTTATTCCTTACGATAGGTACACAAGACAAATTAACTATTCGCGCTTTGATGTATCAGGTCTTTATGACTATGGAGGTGATGCAAACGCTGGCGTGAGTGGCTTTGTTTTCTCCGATCGCGGTATCTATCGCCCGGGGGAAAGTGTTGATTTGGCTGGCATTGTAAAGGGTAAAGGCTTTAAGGATTTAGCTGGTATTCCACTGGAACTGATCATTAGAGATAGTCAATACAACGAAGTAAAAGTGCATAAATTTACACTGCCTCAACAAGGTATGTTCGAACATCGCATGCAGACTGAATCTGACTTTGTTACGGGTGAATACAGTGCTAGCCTGCATCTGGTGCGCACTAAGAACCAAGGTCGACATAGTGACGGGCGTGTCTACACTCGCCAATATAGAGATAGGCAAATCGGCTACACCGATTTCAGTATCGAGGCTTTTCAGCCTGACACTATGACAGTAGCTAACAAGGTAGACGGCCTAAGGGCGACAACTGGCTGGATAACTGGGAATGCAATATCGAATACGGTAACGTTATCAAACTTATTTGGTAGCCCGGCTCAGCAACGCATAGTCACTTCCGAACTGCGATTAAACCCAAGTGAATTTCGCTTCAAGCCCTTTGATGGCTTCCGCTTCAATGTGATCGGGGCTAACGCAAGCAGTGAAATAGAAGGTTTAGATTTACCAGTGAAAGAGGCTGAAACCGATGCTAACGGTGAGGCTACTTTTACTTTCGATTTACGCTCTACGTCCTTAGGCGAATTAAGGGCCGGTGCCTTTGCGGCCTATAATTCAGTTGAAGCTTATGAGCCTTCTGGCGGCCGCTCAGTTCGCACCAGTAGCACTTTTCGTTATTCTCCCTTGTCATTCATGCTGGGTTTCTCTGCCGATGGTGATTTAAGTTACTTAAACAAAGATGCTGAACGCAAACTGTCTCTTGTTGCTATCGATAATCAACTGACCAGTATTGAGCTTGAAAACATAGAGCAGCGTTTGAGTAAAATTATCAAGGTATCTACTCTAGTTGAGCAGTACAACGGGCGTTATCAATATCAAACGATTGAGCAAAAAGAGCAGCTAAGTAGCGATATCATAAATATCAGTAAAATGCAGCCCGGCGAAGCCAGTGTTTACAAGCAAGTTATACTTAACACGAGTACCGCGGGAAGCTACTTACTAGAGTTCGTTGATGCTCAAGGTCGTTTGCTCAGTGCGCTTAACTATACGGTTGTTGGTGCCACGAACGATACCGGTAAGTTAGCAAAAGATGCAGAGCTTAGTTTGAGCCTGAATAAGTCGGATTTTTCACCGGGTGAAGAAATCGAACTTAGCATTCAGGCGCCTTACAAGGGCAATGGATTGATATCAATTGAAAGTAATAAGTTACATAGCTTTACATGGTTTACAGCCGATACAAAGAACTCCATTCAGCGCATAAGAGTACCAAATGATTTGGAAGGAAATGCTTATGTGAACGTCGCTTTTGTACGCGATACCTCGTCCCGTGAAATTCTTACTAGCCCACTTAGCTACGCTGTGAAGCCTTTTTCTATTAATCGTGATAAACGACGAATCGATATAGAGATTGCAACTCCCGATATCGCTGAGCCAGGTAAGTCGATGGAAATGAATGTGGATCTCAGTCAAGATGCCAAGCTACTAGTATTTGCCGTCGACCTCGGTATATTAAATGTTGCTAATTATCAAACTCCAAACCCTTTAAGTTTCTTCCTGCAGAAACGAGCTCTTAGCGTACGTACCATGCAAATTCTCGATTTGATACTGCCTGATTTTGCTTTGAGTAATATGCTGTCTGCAGCGGGAGGTGATATGGAAATGAGAGCGGAGGAGGATATGTTTGCGGAAAAAATCATGGTATCGGGCTCGCGCCGACAAAGAACAAATAATCCCTTTGCTAGGCAAGAGAAAAAACCAGTCGTGTTTTGGTCGGGTATTATCGACGCTAAAAAAGGCAACAATAAGCTAAGTTATGATGTGCCCGAGGATTTTGCAGGTGGATTGCGCGTGATGGCGATTGCAACTGGTCAGGGCACCGTAGGCAGCGCTCAGCAATCTTTGTTAGTGCGTGGACCTTTTGTTATTAGCCCTAATATTTTGAACCAAGCAGCGCCAGGTGATGAGTTTGACATTAGTGTGAGCGTTGCTAACCTTGTAGAGTCAACACAAGCTGGCGAAGCAAATGCGGTGGAAATCGTTGTTCGAAGCTCCGAGCATCTGAGCTTTGTGCAAGGCTCACAATCCGCACTTAACATCAATGCTGAAAACGAATTGTTGCTAAACATGCAACTACTTGAAAATCAGGAGGATGCACTTCGCTTCCGAGTGAAAGCCAACGAAATACTGGGCGAGGCAAAGGTCGAATTTGATGTGTCGATGACTGATGCCAATGGCAAGGTTTATAAAGGGAGTCGCAGCGCAAGCATGAGCGTAAGGCCGGCTTCTGCGTACTCCGTACACATCAACACAGGTGCCTCAAAAGACGGTGAACTGAGTATCGATTCACCGCTTGAATTTTTTGAGCAAGAGTCGGTGTATTCCTTGCGGGCGTCAAGCAGCCCGCTGGTTATTGCTGATGGCTTAAGTAACTACCTAGCGGCGTATCCCCATGGTTGTACCGAACAGATGGTGAGCCAAGTATTCCCGTTGATTGGCCTATCAAATTTGCCAGCATATACCACTAATCCTTCAACCAATACAAAAGCGCAAAAAGCATTAGAGCACTTTAACGAAGTGATTAAAAAGCTGCGCACTCGCCAAAGCTACTCAGGTGGTTTTGCCTATTGGCCTAACCGCGAAGATAACAACTTTGAAGTGAGTATTTATGTGATGCACTTTTTGATCGAAGCCGAAAGCTTGGGTTATCCAGTGCCTAGCGACATGCTCAGCAGTGGTGTTGCGTTCTTAAATAATACATTAAGCGAATTCGCCAACGAACAAAGAGTTTCGCCAAGAACGCAGAACGCGACATTACTTGAGGAAACTACAGAGCAGTTAGCCTTAAGAAATCGCGCGCATGCTATTTACTTATTAACGCGCAGCGGCATTGTTACCAGCAACTTGATCATTGACCTACTAGATGATGCTCCAGGGGCATGGAAGGAAGACCTAATGGCAAGTTACATTGCAGCTAGCTATGCGTTAATGCAACGCAGTGAAGATGCTCATTCACTGATTAAAAGCTATGCTTATGGCAAGCAGGGCAAAGCGCTTCAAGCGATTAGTGGCGAAGCGCCGGCCTTAGCGTTAGACGCACAGCATCTATACTTGTTAGCGAAACACTTCCCTGAGCAAATTAATAGGTTATCGCCTGACTACATGCTGAGTTTGACTGAAGACATTTTTGCTGGGCGTTATAATACGATTTCAGCGTCATATAGCACGCTAGCCTTAGGTGCGTATCACAGTGCTATGGGCGACAACGAAAGCATAGTGGAAAGCGATGCTGCAATTGAGTTTATGCGTTATTTCACAAATGAAGAGATGCGCCTAGAGCCGAGTTTCACCCCTTTCCCAACAGTGAATTACAAAGCGAGAGTCAATGAAATTAACCGGGTAAGTGCTCAGCACGACAGCAAGGCACTGTACTATGTTGATTTACAAGCTGGTTATGAAACCAACTTAGCCCTCGATCCAGTGAAGCAAGGTATTGAAATTCAGCGCAGTTTCGTCAATGAAGATGGCCAAGTAATTACCCGTTTACAACAAGGTGAAAAAGCTATTGTTAAGTTACGCGTAAGGTCTATTGAGCAAGCCAATATTGATAATATTGCTATTGTCGACTTGCTACCTGGTGGTTTTGAAGTGCTCCGAGAATCAGTAGATAGAACAAGTGGTCCATGGCGTTCAGATTATATTGACATTCGCGACGATCGAATTGTGTTTTACACTTCTGTAAGTAAGCGTATTAAAGAAATTACTTATACTGTTCAAGCGACCGCTGCCGGTGAATTTGTCGTGCCTGCAAGTAGCGCTGAGTCAATGTACGATCGTTCGATAAAAGGAGTATCGGCCGTAAGTAAATTTACGGTGACCGCAAAGTAGATGTGGAGGAAACTCACTACGCGTTTTAAATTAAGTGTGGTGCTGCTCTGCGCTTTTGCTATCGGAGCTCTCGCTTATTTGCTGCTCCCCAAGCCAGATCTGGGTTTGCAAGGCAGCTTTTATCAAGCTTACTCAACGGCGCTATATGACAGTAATGGTAAACTGTTGCGCCTCACCTTAGCTGATGACGACCGTTATCGCTTATATACACAATTGCACGAAATCTCTGATGATCTTGTGCAAGCCACGATATTGTACGAGGACCAAAATTTTTATAAGCATTCAGGTGTTGATTACATTGCTTTGATTCGAGCATTTTGGCAAACCTACGTGCTAGCTGAGCGAAGGATAGGTGCTTCAACCATCACTATGCAAACTGCAAGGTTACGTTGGAAAATACCATCGAACACTTTGCGTGGAAAAGTCACTCAGATTTTTAGAGCCCTGCAAATTGCAAGGCACTATTCCAAAGACGAAGTACTAGAAGCTTACTTAAACTTAGCCCCTTATGGTGGCAATATCGAAGGGATCGGTGCGGCTAGTTTGATATATTTCAACAAACCAGCCTCAGCACTAAGTTTACCCGAAGCCTTACGTTTGGCATTGGTGCCACAAAATCCAAGTAAGCGAAATATAAGCAAGTTGAGTGGGCAGAGGAAACAGGCCTTTGAACAAGCAAAAGCTAGGTTGGCGACACGTTGGCTTGAGGCGTTTCCAGATGACGCTAAACGTTTAGAGAAAATAAACCTAACGCTGAAAGTGAATTCAACCAAAGATCTGCCTTTCTACGCGCCACACTTTACACAGTATCTACTTGCATCCGACTCAATTGTGTTAGGAGAGAAAATAAGAACCACCTTAGACTTGGATCTACAAAGTGCAATGCATTCAGTGGTTACGCGTTATGTAAAAAGGCATCGTTCAAAAGGAATTGAGAACGCAAGTGCAATGATAATCGATACCCGAAACATGCACATCAAAGCAATGCTAGGATCGGCGGATTTCTTTAATACTGCTATTCAGGGCCAAGTGAATGGAACCCAAGCGCTGCGAAGTCCGGGCTCGACGCTAAAGCCTTTTGTTTATGCATTGGCCCTAGACGCTGGCATTATTCACCCTTCAACAATATTGAAAGACCTGCCAACACGTTATGCTGCCTTTGCTCCAGAGAATTTTGGCAAAGGTTTTGTAGGCCCGATATCAGCAACTCAAGCATTAGTGAGTAGCAGAAATGTGCCTGCCGTGCAGCTTCAGGCCGAACTCAATGCGCTTCAGAATGAACAGCCCAAGCTGCTAACCCTGTACAAACTATTAGAGGAAGTTGGGGTGGAAGGCCTAAAAAATGAAGATTTCTATGGTTTGGCGCTGAGTTTGGGCGGCGGTGAGATCACGATGCAAAAGCTACTCGAGCTTTACGCCATGATCGCAAATAAGGGAGTGTATAAAAGCGCAGTAAGCACTTACTGGGTGAGTGCCAATGAAATTGAAGAAAGTAAAAAAACAGGGGGCATAACAAGCTTAAGAGCAAGCTCAAAAACAAACACAAAAGAGAACAAAATAGAAGATCAAAGCAAGCAGTTAATTTCTCGAGAGGCGGCTTATTTAATTCGAAAAATGTTAGAGCAGAACAAAGGTCCGAGAATACAGCCTAGGCAGCAAAATCATCAACTTAACACTCCTGTGGCATGGAAAACAGGTACCTCTTGGGCCTATCGTGACGCATGGGCTGTTGGCTTAGTGGGAGACTATGCAATAGCGGTGTGGATAGGTAATTTCACTGGTCAGGGTAATAAGGCCTTCATCGGCAGAAGCGCGGCAGGCCCATTGTTTTTTGACATTGCAGATTATCTGTCTTATCGAACCGAGAAACAAAATATCGCGTTTGAAAAAATGCCTTCAGAGCCCTTGAACATAAGCACTGTCTCTATTTGCAAAGCTACGGGTGATTTGTATGAGCAGGGTTGCCCCGAAAAAGTCGAGGGTGAGTTTATCCCAGGGCTGTCGCCCATCAAGGCGTCGAATATTTATCGGGAGCTCTACATAGACAAGGAAACAGGCTTACAGCGTTGCGACAGAGATTTAAGCAAATCGACCCTTAAATACTATGCTTTTTGGCCTTCCGATGTATTAGCGCTTTATCAACAGGCAGGCATTTTTATCGCGCAAGCACCCGCTATGATGACAGGGTGTGGAAGCTTGGACGCCACCACTCAACAAGGCGAGATAGAGGTATTTTCCCCCCAACACAAGATGCGCTACATCATCAATTCGCTTACAGAAGATAGCGTTGAAATACCCTTGAAGGCCAGTACAGATAGCGCGGCGACCAAGTTGTTTTGGTTTGCAAATAAAGCATTTATTGGCGAGGTGAGTCTTTCTGATGAGCTACAAAGTAGCGCACTTCAGCAAACGTTGAGCTTTTCAGCGACGACAGGAACGCATACGCTACTTGTGGTTGATGATCTTGGCAATAGCAGACAAATGAACATAAGCGTGAGCGGGCTACAGTAAATTTACTTGCCCTGTGATAAAAATGTGAGGATTTTGTAGCTTTAAAGGCTAGTGTTGTGCAGCTTAATGATTTAGTCTTACACTACGCTGATAAAGGCTCCCACCTTATCATGCGAGCATCGCAAAACTATATGTTAGTGGCGATATCACTTATAAAAATAATAAAGAACTTTAGTATGTCATTATTTAAAAAAGTCTCCAAAAAAACTGCGTCCTCTAGTCACTCTATTTCTATCAAGGCCTTATTAGTTGCTGCTGCCCTGAGCTTGCCTTTTGTTAGTAATGCAACCGTAGTTGAAGTACAGACTAATGTCGGCAATTTTCAAATTAATTTATTTGATGAAACTACCCCAGGAACAGTCGAAAATTTTCTTAGCTACGTAAACGCGGGCGCATATACCAATAACGTTGTGCATCGCTCTATCCCCGCGTTTGTTGTACAGGCCGGTGGTTATCAATATAACAACTCCTTCCCACCTGACGTGCTTGCTACAAGCCCAGCAATTAATAATGAGCCTGAGCTAAGCAATTTACGTGGCACGGTTGCTATGGCTAAATTGACTGGGAACCCAAATAGTGCAACAAGCCAGTGGTTTGTCAATGTAGTAGATAATACCTCTCTCGATACTAATAACGGAGGCTTCAGCGTATTCGGACAAGTGCTGGGCGACGGTATGCAAATTATTGATGCAATTAACCAAGAATCTAGATTCAATTTTGGTGGTGCTTTCGAAGACTTCCCAATGCGTGATATTACCGCTGACGAGATAAACAGCGGTACTGAGCCCGATGAAACCAACCTCATTATCATTACCGATATCGTTGTTGTGGACCCTGCCACTGTTACTAACCCTGACCTTAACCCAGCGCCAAATACCTTAATTGAAACTCGAGGTCCCGACAATCTTGTTTCCCAAGATGATGCAGGTGCGTTAGGCGTATTGCTGATTGCAAGCTTGGCGGGTTTCGCAATCCAGAGACGCAGAAAGGCCTCCGCCCTCCGCGCGTAAGGACGATGTTCCTGCGCGAATCTGTCCATCCTGAGCGAATTCGTCATTCCTTTGCGAATTCGTCATTCCTGCGCGAATTCGTCATTCCTGCGCGAATTCGTCATTCCTGTGCGAATTCGTCATTCCTACGTGAATTCGTCATTCCTGCGTGAATTCGTCATTCCTGCGTGAATTTGTCATTCCTGCGTGAATTCGTCTTTCCCACGCTAACTCGTCATTCCTTCGAAGGAAGGAAACCAGGCCTTGCCTACGCAAGGCGATAGCAATCTTTTCTGTTCCCAGCATTTATAAATCGAACAATAGTGCGCTTAATTACTTGACTCTCTAAACCTATGTTTTTCTGAAGCTAAAGTGAAAAAAACGATTGGATTAAAAGTGCTAATTTGTTGTGAGCTTCTACTACGAAGGTATATTTTTTAATAGCTTGGTATAGTCGGAAATCGGCCTGTGTGTCGCAATGCGTATGCACTTTTGCTAATCTCCAATCTTCCTTAGCATGATGTAGTCGATATAATATGAAGTCATTCTCTAGTGGTGAAGTTGCAAAGATATGCGACGTAAATCCACGTACAGTTATCCGATGGATAGAAGCCAAAAAATTAAAAGCGTTTAAGCTACCAGGGCGTGGAAATAACAGGGTTAAGCACAGCGATTTACTCGACTTTCTTACTCAGAATCAGATTCCAATACCTTCCGAGCTCATTGTTGAACAAGAGAAGTCTTGTTTTATAGTGTCAGTAGAAAAGCAGTTGGTGAAAAACGCTCAACGAATTGCGCGTAACGCGGGTTTTGTTACTCAAGTTTATCAGTATGGAATTGAGTCGGGTGTTGAGATTGCTCAACACAAACCATCATTAATCATGATCGATAGTCAAACCTCTAGGGTCGACATCTCCGCTCTAACTGACGTTATCGAAGAAAAGCTGGAATACAAACCCCATATTATTGTTTTCGATGAATTTACCGATAACAGAATAGCAACCGAAAACGATGCAAGAGTATTCAAGATAGCTAAGCCGATCGACAATTACGCTTTGGCGATGGTGCTTGACTCTATAGTAGAAACAGAACAAGAGGCGTTTGCATGACACGAGGGCTTTTATGCCTAGTCTTTTTATGCAGTTTTATTTTACCAATCAAGGCGCAACAGCAATCTGAGGCGGCGGTAGATAAAAAAAGACAACTTAGCTTTGGGGTGGTTCCACAACAATCCCCTACCAGACTGGCCTCTAAATGGGGGCCGGTGCTTCGCCGTTTGTCGGCAGAAACGAATATAGAAATCAAGTTTGCCACCGCTAAAAATATTCCTACTTTTGAAGCAAGGCTTGCCGCTGGTGAGTATGATCTTGCGTACATGAATCCGTATCATTACGTGCATTTTAGTTCATCAGAAAGTGGAGCCTACAGGGCGATAGCGAAAGAGAGTAATAAAGCACTGAGGGGAATTATTGTTGCACTTGCCTCGTCCGATCTAGCGTCACTTGAACAATTACGCAACCAAGAAATCGCTTTCCCAGCCCCAGCATCATTTGCCGCGAGCATCATTCCACAAAAGATATTCGAAAATGCAGCGATAGCAATTCAGCCGAAATATGTATTTTCGCACGATTCAGTTTACCTCAATGTCGCTCGAGGTTTTGTTCCTGCAGGCGGTGGTGTTATGAGAACATTTAATGCAGCACCAGAACACATTCGCAAAAACTTGAAAGTTATTTGGACTAGCGATAGTTACACTCCACATGCAATCGCAGCGCACAGGCGTGTGTCGGATGAAGACATCGCAAATATCATGCAGGCCTTCTTAACGTTGAATCAAGATGAGTCTTTTCAAAAACTACTAAATGAACTCAAGTTCAATCCATTTGAAGCGGCAACAGACAATGACTGGGACGACATCAGGCACTTAGGGATATCAGGCTTTTTAGCGCCAAGCGCTACAAATTAACTGACTAAGGAGCGGCATGAGAGTCACTCTAACTGCAAAAACAATCGTGGGTACAGCGCTCATAGAGGCTACGCTACTTTTAGTGCTTGTTGTTACGGCAACCAAGTTTATGGCAAATATTGCCAACGAAAACTTGATCAAACGAGCCGACACCGCATCCCAGCTTTTTGCAACTACCACCAAAAATGCGGTTCTTTCCTTTGATTTAGCGTCCTTAGATGCAATTAGTAATGATGTGCTTAGTAACCCCGATATTGTCTATGCAAAAGTGTATGACGATGAGGGGCGCTTGCTTGCTGGTGCTGGGGACTTGTCTTTTTTGAGTCGGCCTTTTGAGCTAGACGAATTCGTTGAAGATGTCACTGATGGCGTGTTCGACACTACGACTGTTATTAGCGAAGGAGATCTGGCTTATGGGCGGGTTGAGCTGGGCATTAGTATTTCCAACATGCAAGCAACGATTAACAAGGTAACAGGTTGGATGGCAGTGCTTGCTGTGTTCGAGATTGCCTTAGTAGCTTTGTTTTCATGGTTTTTAGGAGCTTACCTGACGAAACAGCTCAATACTCTGCGAAAAGGTGTTAAAAATATCACCACAGCTATCGATTCAGGTCATTTCGATGTTGCACGAGTACCCACTGACAGTGAAGATGAGATAGCCGAGGTAGCCACTTCTTTCAATTCTTTAGTCGATAACCTCGAAATTGAATACCAGCGTACACAGTCCTTTCAAAATGCACTTCAAGGGCTGAATAGAACACTGGAAATGAAAGTGAAGAGGCGTACGCAACAAGTGCAGAGTCAAAACGAAGAATTGACTCAAATTAACCAAGACTTGAAGTCGACGCAACAAAAGCTATTACAAGCCGAAAAAATGGCATCTGTAGGACAACTAGCAGCAGGTGTAGCGCATGAAATCAACAATCCCGTTGGCTTTATTAACAGTAACGTTAGTAGCCTAAAAGACTACGTACAGACCTACTCGGCGCTCAGTGTTTTAGTGGATCAGCTTACTAAGAGCATTAAAGAAAACAATAATGCTGAGCGAGACCAAGTGTGCGAGCAACTCATTGCTTTTGCTGAAGCCCAAGACTTTGCTTTCATTAATGATGACGTGAAAGAACTTATTGCCGATACCGAAGATGGTTTGAATAGAGTTATTGAAATAGTCAAAAACATGAAGTCGTTTTCCCGCGCTGATAGCGACACAATGCAACTATTTGATATTAATCAGTGTATTTCAACCAGTGCCAAAATGGTGAAGTCAAAAGTGGAGCAAAAAGGCGAATTGATATTAGAGCTACAAGCGCTTCCTCAGACCTTGATCAATGTGGGTAAAATTAATCAAGTAGTTACCAATCTCATTGTTAATGCTGCTCAGGCGCTTGATACAGATGGTAAGGTTATTGTGAAGTCTTATCCTCAAGGCAATACGATTGTTGTTGAGGTTAAAGATAATGGTAGTGGAATGGATAAGCAAACCCTCAAAAATATCTTCAACCCTTTCTTTACGACAAAAGCGGAAGGCGAAGGAACGGGTTTGGGTTTATCTATTTCCTTTGAAATCATCCAAGAGCACGGCGGCTTTATCGAAGTAGACAGCAGGTTGGGTGAGGGTAGTACCTTCATTTTATCGCTGCCGATAAGTCAGGATGAGGCTGCGCAGAATATAAAGTCGGATAAAGTTGACGATCTTGAAGAGCAGCATATTTCTGACAGCCAAACCACGAACGATAGTAAGACAGAAGAGCCTATGCCGCAAAAGGATTTGAGCCACGACAACAACGATAATGATTTGATTTTTGATAATGATGAAGACGGTGAATTTTTATGAGCAATAGTGAGCAAGCCGAAGTTAACAGCCCTGCATCGGTTGAGCAAACAGTAAAAACCGCAGAACCAGTGAAGTACACTGTTTTATGTGTAGACGATGAAACCAGTATTCTGCGCTCAATGAAACGTATTTTTCATGGCAAACCTTTTCGTCTTGTCCTTGCCGATAGCGCTCAAAAAGCTTTCGATTTTATGCAGAAGCAGACTGTGCATGTTGTGATATCAGATATGAAGATGCCTGGCATGAATGGCCCAGAGTTTCTTACAAAAGTAGCAAGCAATTTTCCTCAAACCTACAGGATTGTGTTGTCGGGTTTTGCCGATTTGGAGTCAACGCTTGATGTGATAAATAATGGCCAAGTACATCGCTTTTTGCAAAAGCCTTGGGACAATAATGTGTTGCTTGAAGCGGTTGAGCAGGGCGTGATTCAGCACAAGTTAGAAGCCGAAAACAAGAAACTACTAACGCTTACAGCAAAGCAAAACAAAGAGCTAAGTTCACTCAATAGCACCTTGGAAACGAAAGTCGCGCAGCGAACCCAGCAGTTAAAAACGGCACTGAGTAAGTCTGAAAGAGGCGCAACTTCGGTAAAAAAAGTCATGTATAACATGCTAAGCAGTAACCCTCTCTTTAGCGGCGCTTTTGCTAAGTCGGTGAGTAAGGTAGCACAAACAATTGCGCAAGAAATGCAGTTGGATGAGCAAGTAGTATCTGACATTTCATTCTCTGCTTTGATTTGTGAAATCGGCATGTTGTCACTCGACAGCGCTATACTCAAAACGCCATTTTCAAAGCTAAGCCCTGCTCAAAAAGAAGCCTTTTACACACAAGCTGGCAGAGCTCAATTAATTCTCGCGCCTGCACAGTTGCCAGAGGTCACCAATATCATCATCAATCAATTTGAATTTGTGAACGGACGAGGTTTTCCAAACGCATTACCTGGTTCTGATATACCTGTTGGCGCTAAAATACTCGCTGTTGCCAGAGACTTCGTGCGTTACAGAATGGGGCGTATTAATGGTAGCGAATATGACGTACCGAGCGCGCTTGAAAAAGTAAATAACTACTGTGGTTTGCAATATGATGGCAGCATAGTGAACATATTGAAAAAAACTCAAATGGCTGAGAATGTTGATAAGTTTGATATCGGTTTAACTAGTGCTCAGCTCAAACCAGGTATGATGCTGCATGAATCCTTGTACAATGACAACGATATTTTGATCCTTCCGCAAGGCCATATTTTTGATGAAGAAAGTATCGCCAAGATTATTGCTTTGGAGCAACGCTTTAATATGAGTTTATCGATCCTTATTGAAGAATAAACGCAGCAATAGAGTGTGCGCTAGCATGAGCACGAGTACTACATACATTGAATAAATAAACAGGCTAGGGTGGCGACTGTAAAAGCTACCTTGCTTTGTTTGTTCCTCCTGTGTATTTTGCCAATCGGCATATTTGAGCTCAGCAACATAGCCTCCAGCTTGCTGAAAATCGGCTTCGAATGTAATTTCGCCGCTTGCTGCGACCACGATTGAGGGGCCGTTATTTGCCACATGAACAAGTGGCGTGCGGTTTTCCACTGCTCTTAGTGCCGATACCGTGATGTGTTGTTTAGGTTGATGCGTTGAGCCAAACCAACCGTCGTTAGACATCCCCACAAGCACTGCGCTTTTTCGCTCCGTAGCTAATGCAGCGTCTAGCGCGTTAGCCACAAAGCTTGGAAAAGTTGTTTCGTAACAAATAAGTGGCACAAGGCTAAGGCTTGGATGGGGCATACTCACGTAGCTTTCGCCTGCTGAAATCTCATTTAGAAACTCGCCTAGATAAGAAGAAGCCAAGCGCTTTAAATGGGGATTATCGCTAACAATAGGTAGATATTCACCAAAGGGTATGCGTTTTATTTTTCTGTAGCTAGGGGCTTGCTCTCCCTTAGCGTCAATAAAGACTGCGCTATTGAACTGGCGAATAGACTCAGTTTCGCCCGACGCAGCAATCGTCTCGAAATCTTGAAACAGTATTGCCGTGCCCATGTCTGCGACGCTGCGTTTAAAGGCATCTGCTACGAAGTTGTTATCCAGATAGCTTTTATACTGGGATTCTGGCCAAACAATAAGGTCTAGGTCTAATTTGGCCAGTCGCTCGCTCATCTCCATTTCAGGCAAATAACTCGCTGAATAGCCCGGGTAGCTCACCTTTTTACCTAGGCTCGGTATTTCGTTGCTTTGTATCATCCCCACTTTCAAGCTAGGCCACTGCGTGATTTTTTGTTGCCAAGCCTCAAGTGTTAAGCTCCCGTAGGCAAACCAAGCTACGAGGATAATACCGGGCATGATTATTTCGAGTCGTGAAAATACTGAATTGGCAGTCGTGCCCGGTATGCGGCAAATAGCCTTATGCAACAAAGAATACACCCACACATTTGCAAGCGCGACAATGGCATTCAGACCATGTACACCGGTATATTCAATTGCTTGTAATGCTGCAGTAAAACGCACTTGGGTATCGCCCAAGTGCATACTGAAAAGTAGCGGATAGCCTGCGGTAAACGCGGTAAATACTACCGGAAAAATGATTGCTAAAGGCAGTCTACTATTTCGTTTTAGCCAGAGTGTTAATAGTATTGCGAATACAAAGAGGTGGGCGCAATAAAACCAGTAGAGAAAAGCAAAAAAGAGGCTGGTAGCATCGGTTGCTCCTTTAGATATAACAATGAAGTCTATTATCCAATATTTTCCAGTTGCGAAAGCGACAAAGCTTCCCACTAAGCTGAGCACATACGCTTGTTTGAACGTGCTTCCTTGTAGTGCAAAAAATAAAGGCACGAAAGCTAGCCAGGAAAGTACGTAGAAGTCATGCTCTAAAAAAGCAAGCGACAAGGCCAGTCCAAACACCACGCTTAATAGTAACCGTATGCTTAAACTTCTCACCTTGAAAGGCCATCCAAAGCTATCCGATAACTGGCTTCTGCCTCTTTCAGAGCTTGGTATTTTTTGTCTTCGCTCAACGTCGTCTGCAAGTTAATCATTTGGCGTTTATATAAGTAGCGTTTGCTTATGTTTTGTCGGGCAAACAAGCTATAGGCAACTGCCTCGCCAAAGTACTTTCGTTGCAGTGCATTAATGCGCTGTGGATAGTCTTTTAATAAGCCTACTTTTTGTTGCTTATTTGCCTTCGCTATTTCTTCCTCAATACCAGCCTCTTGCTGCGAATACGCGCGGTATTGCATTAGCAGGCCAGCAAGTGTTTCGCCTGAGTTTCCTGGTTTGGCTTTTTTAATGAGCAATTGTAGGCGGCTTATTTCATCTTCTGAATATAGCGCGCTTATATCCTCCAATAGACTTAAGAGACTTCCATCTACGCTCTTCCTATGGGCTGAGTCGACGTCGCTTTGGCTATCAATAATTGTTGATAAATCTGCCCGCCAAACCCGTTCCTCAATTAAACTGAAGTCGAGTGTGAACTGGGCGCTACCCACTGGCATTGGAAAATTGTCATTGAGTTCATCGGGTTGACGCCACTCTCGGGAAGCAGCATCGCCGTGACCTAGGTGTGCTGTCTGATGAAGCTGAATATGGGCATACACAAGGCTTAGCGAAGCAAGCAAAAGTAAGGCATGAATAAGTGTTGTTAGGGGTTTATAGCGTGTCATTTACACCCACTAATATGCTTGATCAAGCCCGAAGTAACGCATCTTTTCGATCTCTTGAGCAGAGAACTGTTGTTGGATAAGCTCGGTGATTTGTTTCTCTTTTTCTGCTTGTGATATCGATGCGTTGAGAATGCTCTGCTTGTTTGCTTTGAAGCTGCTGTAGCGAGAGTCCCAGTTAACGATATTGAGGGAGTCAGCAATTTGTTTGTCTTGCAAACGTTGCTGCTCTTGCACCATTTCTTCGGGCGTCATGTTGCTATTCATACTGAGCTGCATGCTTGCAAACATGTACTCAGCCGCGGCATCAGAAACCCTGAAAAGCTCAGTTGCGGCTTCATCCCCGAGGTGAACCGCTCTTAAGGCTTGAAGCTCGTCATATAATTGGGCGTCATTTGCTATTGACTCTTGAGTCATTTCGCCCGCGCTTTCATCTTGATTTTCATACAATTCGCTAAAGTCTTCCTTGGCTTTGAGATAATTCGTGTAATTAGCCACGAGTTCTGCGGTTTGTTCACCGGTAATACCGGGCAAGGCTTCTTTAATTAACTGTTGGAGTGCAGCCAAAGCTTCTGGGCTGAGTTCATTGTAAATACGCTCGAGGGCTTCATCGAGGGCGATCATTGCATCATTGTCGAGAATTAACCTCCCGTTAGCATCCAGCTTTACCGCTTGTAAGGCGTTGTAAACAGACTGTTTTGTGAAAGGGTACTGTTGTGACATTTGCTTAGGCTCTGCCTTTTTTTGGTTCTGTTGAGGCTCGTCACCAGAAGCGTCCCATTGCCACTTCGTTCCTAGGGTTGAGTTTACATCAGTGAGCTGTTGCTTTTGCTGTAACTCCTCTGAAACATCACCAGCGTTTGTGGTGCTAGAGTCATCGGATTTTAGAAAGTAGCCATAGGCTAGGTAGCCCAGCACAAAAAATACAAAGAAAATAATAACTTGGAAAATAGATTTTTTTTGAATTGCCATGGGTTTTCCTGAAAAATGTAGAGTTACCGTAACGAGTCAATTTCACCCTGCCCAAAAATATAAGACAAAAAAGGCTCGAATGACGAGCCTTTTCTATGCTTTGCTAGTTACCTGTTACTTGTCAGTCACTAGCAATACACCTGCACATTAGCTACAGCTTGAATCTCTGTAGTCAGAGATGCCGCCATTCGCTTCATGGTTAGGCCCACATAAGAATGGTGTAAATCGCTGATCTTTGTCTAAGAAACGCTTCATCCACGATACACCATAAGTGGCTAGTAGTGGATTGTTTCTGCCACTGCCACCGTTAGCACAGCTATGGTTTCCGTTATTTAACTCAATAAGCGCTTTGTCGGTTCCATTTGGTATGCGATTGTAAAACGGACTTGCATGAATACCCACCGGCGCAACAACGTCACTTTCACAAGCCATGATCATTGTTGGAACGTTAATTTGATTAAATGGATTTCCGCCAGTATTCCATGGAGCTAATGGTACCGATGCACTCAGGCGATTTCTTGATGCTGAGTGAAGTGCACCACCACCGCCCATTGAATGGCCCATGGTTGCAAGGCGATTTTCATCGACCATTCCAGATATTGGGCTATTTCTGTTGTTGCCCTGATCAATTAGATACGATAATGCGCTATCGAGTTGACGGCCGCGACTAACGGGCTGGTCGAAACGTGAGTTCGTATCAATGGTCATCACAACAAAGCCATGAGACGCCAAGACGGGGCCCCACCAAGAAATTGAATCCTGACGAGCAGTAAAACCAGGGGAAATTGCAATTGTAGCTAATTCACCTGATGCGTTAGTTGGGTAATAAATTGTACCTCCACCAAAGCCTGACACAGAGCTAGATACGCTTCTCGTGGCTACTCTGAAGTCGCCGCGCGTGCTTTGTAAAGAACTTAAGCTTGGGTTCGAGCCGTTTTCATAGCCGCAATTTACTTGGCAAGTGTCAGGGAAGGGCAAGCCGTCATCGCCACCGCCGCTGCCACCACCGCCACCGCCTGCAAATGCGGTTGCAGAAGCTAACAGAGTGATTGCACCAAATATCGATTTCTTGAGCACTACTTTATTCATAATGATTATCCTATTTTTATGTAGTTGGTGTGCCCGCGATATTCTTTTATTCTTATTATTGGTATTGGTGAGCACGGCAAAAGAGTAAACGATGGTACGACCACTGTAAACAAAAAAGTAACAAGTGTGCGCTGAAAATATAACAAAATGTTTACATTATTATGTTTGATAATCAGTAGGCTTGTAATAGGTATATGATTTTGTTGTTATTTTTCTGATGATATTTTTTTATTTAATAAATGGTAAAACACCTAACTTTTTACAATTAGGCGTTAGATGTAATTTTTTTGTAAATTAAGTGACTGAGTGTATGAAAGCAGGCCTACTCGGCCTGACTATTTAGAAGGTATTCTAATGAAGGATCTACAATGAACTTCCCAGCCATAGCTTCGCGGCCTAGCAGCATAAGGTAGGTCATTTCAGAACGGTCTGTGAGAGTCAGTTGAATAGGCCAGTGTTGCTCTGCCATTTCTATCATTGTTTCTATCACATAACGGCGTTGTTTGGTGGCGGTAGAGCTTTTCACTTTTCGTCTACTGCTAACCTTGGCTTCGCATCTACGAAGTTTCTGAACATCATGAATATCTGGGTGAATATCGAAACGTATCCAGCTCTCACCGTCGAGCTCAAACTCTTCAATATTATCAACATGCAGAGATGAAGTTGCCGCACCAGTATCCACACGCACATGCAATTCAGTTATGCCGAGCCCTGGTAAGTTACATTGCTCGAGGCTGCCAACTAATATTTTGTTTGTCATTAAATGCTCACCTATGTATCAAGTTAGGTCATATCTGCGATTGATTCTGGCACAACTAAGTTGTCTTGCAGCAATTCAACATGCTCGGCAACTTGGTCTGGATCATTAAAATAAGCAATATGATAAATTGCCTCACCTTCTTGGGCGAGGGGAATATTTTGCTTGCCAATCACCACCCCTGTGCTTGGAGAGAATATTGTGCCGAGCTGCTCACCAAAAGGGTTAGAAATGATTGCTAGTACATCGCCCTTTTCAACATGATCACCCAATTGAGCCTTATGAACAACGAAACCACTTTCATTTGCGCGTACCCAACCACTTTGGCGCGCAACAAATGGATTAATGCTGTGCCCACGCGCCTTGATTTTATTCAGCATACCAATCTGACGCATCACCTTGATGATCCCTTTTACCCCCGCTCTTATTGAAAACTCATCATAACGAAGGGCTTGGCCCGCTTCGTAGAGTAGTACTCGTGCGCCTTCATCGGCCGCAGCCTGACGCAGTGAACCATCTCGAATATCGGCATTTAACAGCACAGGCACGCCAAAAGCCTCAGCCATTTCTAAGGTTTTTTCATCATCCAAGTTCGCTCGTATTTGAGGTAAATTTGAGCGATGAATTGCGCCTGTGTGTAAATCGATTCCGTAATCACACTTACTCACTATTTCATCTAAAAACAAACGTGCGATCCTACCTGCTAATGACCCTTTTTTGCTTCCTGGAAAGCAACGGTTTAGGTCACGCCGATCGGGTAGGTAGCGACTTTGATTTAATACACCATAAACATTTACCATAGGAATGGCGATGAGAGTGCCACGAAGGTTCTTGATACCGCGTGTTTTGATCAAACGGCTCACTATTTCAATACCATTTAGCTCATCACCATGAATGGCGGCACTCACGAATAAGGTAGGACCGGGTCGTTTACCATGCTGTACAAACACAGGAATACCCATACTTGTGTCGGTATACAGCGGCGGCATTTCTAATTGCAGACGTTTTTGTTCGCCAGCTTTAATTCGCACCCCACCAATGACAATATCTTCGCGCTTCATTTAGCCCTTTCCTTTCGTTTTCGTTTTGTTCGGCGTTGCTGTTTTTGCTATAAAATCGATGATCATACCGGCAACGTCTTTCTCAGTTGCCTTTTCAATTCCTTCTAGGCCAGGACTCGAGTTAACTTCCATTACCATGGGGCCATTTTTGGAGCGGAGAATATCAACGCCCGCCATGTTCATACCCATCGTTTTCGCTGCATCGACCGCCGTTTTTCGTTCTGCCGGAGATAGTCGAACTAAACTCGCCGAGCCACCTCTATGTAGATTGGAGCGGAATTCACCGGGCGCGCCCTGACGCTTCATCGCAGCAATAACTTTGCCACCAACAACCAAGCATCTAATGTCTGCGCCGCCGGCTTCTTCTATGTACTCTTGCACCAAAATACTGGCCTTTAGCCCCATGAAAGCCTCGATGATAGATTCGGCGGCTTTTGCCGTTTCCGCTAATACCACGCCAATGCCTTGTGTGCCTTCAAGCAATTTGATAACAACCGGCGCACCGCCAACATTCTTTATTAGATCATCGATGCGATCAGGGTGGTTCGCAAAACCTGTTCTTGGCATACCAATGCCTTTTCGCGACAGCAATTGCAGAGAGCGCAACTTGTCACGAGACCGACTAATGGCTACCGATTCATTAATCGAATAGGTGCCCATCATTTCAAACTGTCTAACCACGGAAGTACCGTAAAAAGTCACCGACGCCCCAATTCTTGGAATAACGGCGTCAAATTTGGGCAGGGCCTTACCTTTGTATCGAACTGAAGGTCGGCTGCTGGTGACATCCATGTAACAATGCATGGTGTCGATTACATGCATTTCATGCCCACGCTGCTCACCGGCTTCTATTAGTCTGCGGGTAGAGTAAAGTTTTGGGTTACGAGATAAGACTGCAATTTTCATAATATTTCCTTGCTTCTTGAGCAATGGTATCGGCAATTAATTAAGTAATGATGCTACTAAGGTAACGTGTAAAATGAGCAACATAACATAGGCGCTTTGGATTTTACTTTTCCAACGAATTTTTCCGAGTATATACTCCTATTTCCTCATTGAAGATAGTTTTATTTTGTGAATATGCATTAATTGTCTAGCTAAGCTGAGAAAATAGCGCCATTATTTAGCTTCTGAATTTTATCAGCACGTTCATTAACAGTGCCTTTCTGAGTTAAGGTACCTATTTCAGCAATTGTTTACCGAGTATATGTAATATGGATTCTCTTCCTTTAGTAGCGTCATTAACCAGTTGGCTTTTACTTTACTACCCAAACCTACTTTGGTCGTTCGCGGTGCTTGTGCTTCACTTCGTGATAATTAATTGGACCTTACCTAAGATCCAAAAGGGTATTAAAAGCAGTCGTTTGAATGAAGAGAGTGCAAAACGAGCCTTCGGTATAGCAAGACTTGTGCTTGGCACGCTTACACTGGCGGCGCTCTGCATAGTTTGGGGTTTCGACTTTTCTGGCTTGCTGTTAATTTCCACGTCTTTAATCACGATCACTGGGGTGGCACTTTTCGCCAACTGGTCGCTATTAAGTAACTTAACCGCGTATTTCGTGCTGCTGTTTCAACCGACATACTCGCGTGGCAATTTTATCCGTATTTTTGAAGCCGATAATTTCGTTGAAGGACAAATAGTCGAGGTGAATCTATTTAATATAAAGTTACTTACCGACGAAGACGAAACGATTTTGTATCCGAATAATTTACTGCTAACCCGCATAACCATGTTAAACCCAAAAACGAAGCTAAAGGGCTTTGGTAAGATTGCGCCGTTGGCAGGTTCTGCGCCAGACAACCACTCACCTGAGAAAAAAACCAAGTAAGCGTACATTACATTTTTTTAATCTCACAGTTTACTGCATACCTTTGTGTTATTTTTCATACCTATTAATAATGAGGTTATTTTGTTTTTGTCTTTTGGCATTGATCTAAATTGCATTATTAATAGCGCAGGTATTTGAAAAATAAATCATAAAAAACAGGGGTTTAACTATGAAAATGAAATGGAGTAGCATACTTTTCGCATTTGCGGTGTTATCGCTTAGCACGTATTCGTCGGCAACAACGCTCGCGAAGATGGACTTTGAGGACATGGTGAAAGCCGCTTCTGCTTGTGTTGTTGCCGAGGCAATGGATGTGACATACACACAAGAACAAGGCGGCATGGTCACACTAACAACATTCAAAGTTATGGACACCGCTTTTGGTGACACCGACAAAACGATCACCGTAAGAACCGCCGGTGGCATGCGTTCTAACTCAAAAATACAAATGACAGAGGTTGTTGCTGGTGCGCCACGCTTCTTTAAGAACGCTCAATCTATGCTTTTACTCAGTGAACATGGGAATTCTGGGCATTTTAACATCGTAGGCGTATCGCAAGGTGTCTTCCCAGTCGCAAATGCGGTTGTAAGCTTGCCAGAAAGCATGGGGGCGAATGTATCAATCGATGATGCCATTAGTTTGATTAATGAGCGTCGCAATACCGATTCCAATTCTAAAATTTCACAGTAGAGGGGTAGTTTAAATATGAAAAAGTTAATTTTATGTACTGCTGCTTTACTAGCAAGCAGTGTGGCAATTGCACAACAGCAAACTGGGCGTCAGCTCGATATTATTTCAGCTGGAACAGGCGAAACGACGGTAGTTCCGTCTATTGACCCAAATTTTGAGTTTATTGTTCGCCCCATCGTGGGGATTTTTTGGGATGCACGTTGTGCCAATGTTGAATACACCTTCAACACCGCGCAAAGTGCCAACCCAGGACAGCCTGAAGAAATACTTCCAGAGCAACTCGCTGCTGTGGTACAGCAAGGTCTTGACCGCTGGAATGCGAACCCGTCTTCTTACATCAATATGAATGTTACGCAACTTACTGATTTAGGTGATAGGCCTCGCGTTGGGGGAGACTTCATTAACGAGGTTACCTTTATCACGCCAGAGGGTTTTGATTCGCTAGCAAGCTCACCGTCAACAACATTGCAAGCTGATGCCACTTTCGTTGCAGGTGACGATCTCGACGGCGACGGAGATTCCGATGTATTTGACCCAGTAGAAGCTGGGATTAATGTTTGTACCGACATTGACGATGATGGCGACATTGAGTTTCCTGCCGGAGATTACGCTGCTGGGACCATCTTAGATAATGATGTGCAGTTCAGCACGACGGTAAGATGGGAGCTTGAACCAACAGACGGAGGCTTGTTTGCTGACGTTGATGCCGTTTCAGTACATGAATTTGGACATTCTCACGGCCTAAATCACGCGACTATTAACCAGATTTCATCCGAAGATGGCACTGGTTCAACGATGTTTCCGTTCATTGACACGGGTGATGCAAATGCAGAGTTAGGCACTAGAAGCCTACACAGCGACGATTTGGCTGCGTCTGCATTTATCTATCAAGAGGGGAGTAACGATGCGGGTGAATTGCCGAAATTGCAAGCAGGTGATGTAGCCTTCGCCGATGCATACAGTGTAGTAAGAGGGTCGGTAAAAGACGCTAATGGTAACCCGGTCGGTAGTGCCGCTGTTCAGCTAGATAACCGTCGCACAAAAAGCGCGGTTGCAATGACCTACAGCGGTAAAGCGGTTGTGTTTGGTGATCCAGCAGGTGGTCTGTTTGCTTTTGATGAATCAATAGTGGATGGAGACTGGGCGGTACCAGTGCCAACAAGAACGCTATACACAGCAAGCATAGAGGCTTTAGATGGTGATCCTGTTGCAACCGGGAATATTTCTACAGCAGCTATTGTTGCAGGTATTGTTGGTCAAAATACCTTTCCTGAAGAGGGTTTTACCTTCGACGAAAGTGGCACAGAAATACGTTCAAGTTCGGCGAATCCATTCTGGACAGGCAGATTTGCGCAAACTGGAATCGACTTTGTAACCAACACTGAAACTGTTCAACGCAATGCTGGACCAACCCAGTTCATTGGCACAGGTGCGATTTTTGGAGCAAGTGACATCATCTATGCAGAAGTATTCGACAGAGATGCGGTGAGTGAACTCATCGCAAATGGCGACATACCTATCAGCGGAGTCTTCGAGACGGGTACCTTAGACGCCTCTTTGGTTCCCCAGTTCACAAAGGCAACCCTAGCTATCGGTCGAATAGATCCTGAAACTCGTACTTTGGAGTTAACCAGAACAATCCGAACAATACGCAACATTGTTGGCCAGGATGGTGACGGAACAGTAGTGCCTTTCGTGGGTGCTGAGGGGATCCCATTTCAAATTAGAGGTGAGTTTAACCGTGATCCAAATGCACAATTAGTATTAGTGTTGGAAGCAAACGATCTTGAAGCTGGGCCGAGTGGTTTTCCTCCTGCCTTCGTTCGTGTAGACACTACACGTGCAGGAAGCTCGTTCTTATCAGTTGATGAATCGCCGTTGTTTCCGTTCAACAGCACCTTTTCTATAGAAATGCGTTATGTCAATAATGGTGGTTTTGTCAGCCCATACCTGACAGACTTTTAACATAGCTTAGTACTTGTCTAAACCTAACTGACGCTGAAGCAAACGTGTCAGTTAGGTTTCTTAAAGGGTAGGGAGCTAGATTTTCTTCAGCTATATTCAAATAAGATTAGCTGGTCAGCAAACTTCGATAAATATTATTAGCGCGCTCAAATGCGTTTTGTTTCTCTAGCAGAATTGCTAATAATCTACCGTCTTCCGGATCGCTTGCTAATTCTAGTGCTTTGCGAACGGCCTTTTCTGCAAGTTCATGGTCACCGCTGTTGTATGCCATGTGGGCCAATACCGAATAAAGTTTAGCGTTTTCTGCATCCGCTTTTATCCAGCTTTCAATTAAACGCATAGCTTGATGCGGTGATGGGTGGTTAAGTTGTTTAAATAATGCATAAAACGCAGGGTTACGAGATTTCTTCGCAAGCTCTACTAAAACAGGCTCGGCATCCTTCGATAAACCTTGATTAATGAGTTGCTGTATATAAACAATTTGATTCGCAACGTCTTTCTTTGCTGCGCGAGGCAAATCTTGCCATTTTTGCATAAGGGCATTTGCCCCTTCTTTACTGGCAATTTCGGAAAACTCGCCTTGAACAGCTTGTTGTGCCCAATTTACGTAGTCGTCGCCAAGTATCTTTTTGCTTACGCTTAACTTAGCTTTTACCTCTTCCCAATCACCCAAGGCTGCATGCACCGATAACCATAAGCGAACAATCACGCCCTGCTTTCTTGCTTTTTCGTCAATGCTCTCGAGCATTGCTTTGGCAGCAGTGAATTGATGTTGTTGCATGAGCCACGCAGCATGCTGTGCTTTTGCCGAGACTTCAGACTCTGGAAAGGTTTCGGCGATGCTAAGCAGGTTTTCAACCTTTTTACCTTGATTGACTTTTCTGTCGATGTCGGCAGCAAGAATGTAGTTAGAGCCGCCAAACTCGCCAGGAAAGGTCTTTCCTATCGCAATTTGTGCGGCGTCGTAGTCGCCGATTGCACATGCATTGATTGCTTGAAAATAGGCCTTTTGTTGTTTTTTTCGCGATAAACCGCCGAACCAATCGCGTGATCCTGTGATCATTCTGAAAAAGCGCTTGATACCCCACCAAACAATCATAATTACGATAGAGGAAAATAATAATACTATCGCGGCACTTACCACCGACATTTGAATACGCAAATCACCCATGGCAATAAAAATGCGCCCTTTCTCACCAATGGCGTGGTGGCCGAAGAGTATCGCCGCGAGCAAAAAACAGATGAGGATAATGTAGAGAATCAGCTTCTTCATAACACATCATCCTCAGTGTTATTTTGTGAGCTATTTGATTCTTGGCTATTTATTGCGTCGTCGAGCAAGTCGTTACCGAAAACTCCTTTTACTCTCTCGTCGATAATATCGCTCAACGCTTTGCTTGAACTCAATTCACGAGGGTAGTCTTTAGTAACAGTGGTTGAACTAAGTTGTTGTAATGCCTCCAAATACTGCTTCACTTTGGTATCGTCTAGTTGGAAATGCTCCACAACAATTGCCATAGCTTGCTGAATTGAGGCTTGATAAAGGATTTCACGTTCATTTAATGCAGCGCTTTGTGCTTGAGCTAACGCTAATTTCAGTTGCTCTGTGATCAACCAGCGTTGCTTGGTTGAAAGATAGGGCAAAATTGGCTCGTTACTTGTTTCCACCTGTATGAAATCGTCGACGATGGCATCCCACGTCTTTGATAGATTCTCTTGCCAGTCGCTAAGGTCGTCACTTAAGCGATTGGCTGCTTCATTTTCTTCAAACTCGGGAATTTCCAGTGCTTTAAGAGATAATTGGTCGACTTGCACCAACATACCATTTATCGCTAGGGCAACCGAGTTGCTTGATACTGGGTTCACCTGATGCAGGCTTTGAATATCCGCAGCAATGAGCTTGCGTACAGGGAACAATGATGGGTCAGCCAGATCGGCTAGTCGAGCATCGGCTGCTTGTAACATTAACATTGCAGTGCTGACATCTTTTTCCAAATATAGCTTTCGACCAGCCATGCGCACTAAATAGTCAGCTTCAGCCAATAACCAATCAGCGGGGCGCCTTCCTGATAACTCAGATACCTTGCGCTTCAAAATGTCAGTTTCTTGGCTGACATTTTCTGTTTGGCCTTTCAAATTTGTTAATTCGGCACTTAATTGACCTTGCTGTGAGGCGATTGCATTGGCAATGTCATTTTTGAGGGTGGCGTTCGCGTTATTCAGTTCACGCGAGAGCTTTTCCAGCTCTGCGTTTGCATTGCTGACTTCGGTTTTTAAGGTGATCAGATTATCACTCTCACTCCCGGTATTTTGCTGCCATTGATAGTAGACCCAAGCGGCACCCGCACACAGAGCAATTATAAGTAACAAGTTAAGTAGGACAAAAAACCAAAGCGCAGTGGTTTTAGTTTTCTTTTCATCGTGCTCTTCGTTATGTGTGTTATTCATGTTGGTGGTGTGTTCACTGTGTAATGTTTGGGTGTCTGAGTTTGTGTGAGGGCTATCACTACTGTCATTTATCACATCCGCGTTAGCATTATCGTCGATTGGTGCCGTACTGTTAGCTGTGTAAGCAGATTCAAAGACGGGCTCATCTGATTGATGGGAAATGGTAACTGCCGTGCTTTCACTTGCATCTTCGTCAACGCCGGCTGGTGGCTTCGTTGCTTCTTCCGGTTCGTTGCTCTTATTCTTCGACTTCTTGTTAGACATTTTCCAATCCTTCCACTTGCTTTGCAGCTGCTATTAACTGAGTGTCGGTAGCGCTATTGCTAAGCGTGACGAGTTTCGCCCCAAGGGCATTTAGGTGTAACTCAATGCGTTGACTTACTACTATCCATCGACAACTATTTAACCACTGAGCTTCAAAATGAAGATAAGCCGCGTCGACAATTTCAACGCTTGTAGCAATAATACATTGAATCTGGTCTTGCGCAAAATCTGCCGCAGATATGGCTGTGCTCGCACTATCAAGAAATAACGGGGCTTTCACTCCAATACGGCGGTAAATATTGGCGGTATAAAGTTCAATATCGCTGGCTCGCAAAGCCGCTTCAATTAAGCCTCTACCCCCTTCGCCTTTCACTAGCATTGCACGTTTAGGCTTATGAGCTAGACTGGCAATAGCGGTAATAACGCCTTCTGAATTTGCCGGTTTCGCGAGTATGCAGCTTCCAGTACTAAAGTTCTGCTGATTGATTTTGGCCATATCGGCTTGTAAGGCTGAGAGGGTGCTTGGGCCGACAGCGATAATATCACTATTTGCAAACATGACTCTCTTAACTTTGTTACTTAGCGCGATAATTTGCGCTGCTGCGAAAGTGCTAGTCACTAGCACGAGCGCTTTCATTTCGCTGTTTTGGCTTAAGTCGGAGTAATTGAAAAATGTACTTATCCCAGCATCAAGTCGACCTTCTATCTTTTCTATATCAATAAGCCCGCAGCCTTCTGCTAAAAGGCCAGCATCACGGAATTTTCTGAGTGACAAAGCTAACTTTGGTATGGGGCGAAGGATCAGAAACATCGCGTTAAACTCACTTTTTATTCTGCACTGAGTGCTTCAAGAATATGCTTAGCCCCTTGCGCTAGTAGTTGTTCTGCTACTTCTTCACCGATTGTTACAGCATCAGCTACAGGGCCTTTTGCGGAGGCTTTTAACATCGTTTTACCATCAACGGTTCCGACCAAGCCGCGTAGATAGAGTTGTTGATCGTCAAGCACAGCAAAGCTGCCGATAGGCACTTGGCAGCCACCTTCTAGCTTTGCGTTCATTGCACGTTCGGCCATTACCCTCGACGCTGTTTCTTGGTGATTAAGTGCTTGGAGCAGGCTGATAAGTTCGGCATCGTCATTACGACATTCAATGCCAACCGCACCTTGTCCAACAGCGGGTAGGCTGGCATCAACAGTAATTTCTTGTGCTATGCGGTCTTTCATGCCAAGACGAATAAGCCCTGCAGAGGCAAGAATAATTGCGTCGTATTGCCCTTCATCGAGCTTGGCCAGGCGAGTGTTCACATTGCCACGCAGGTCTTTGATAACAAGGTCGGGTCGGTAAGCACGTATTTGGCACTGACGACGCAGGCTCGACGTTCCTACAATGGCACCATCGGGCAACTCGTCTAGCTGGGCGTATTGGTTTGATACAAAGGCATCATAAGGGTTTTCACGCTCACAAATGGCATGCAAACCAAAACCCTCAGGAAAAGCGACGGGCACATCTTTCATTGAGTGAACGGCAATATCAGCGTCACCATTTTGCATCGCTATTTCAAGCTCTTTAATGAACAAGCCCTTGCCACCAATTTTAGCCAATGGTGTGTCGAGAATACGGTCGCCTTGAGTCGACATCGGCAACAGCTCAACCTTGATGTGAGGGTGATGCTCAAGCAGTTTTGCTTGCACATATTTTGCCTGCCAAAGTGCTAGCTGACTCTTACGAGTTGCGATTCGGATGGTGCGAAGGGTTTGCTTCATTACTTAAATACCTAATTCATACTGAGTGTGAGTGTTCACTTTTATGTTCGTAAATGCAAAAGTAGCGACTGTTGCCTTAGCCTAGGTGCTCTTTTATAAACGCTGAAATATCGTTGATTTCTGGCAAGCAAACATTATGTTGCATCACATACTCTTTCCACACTACTTTATAATCGTTTTGTAGCATGGTTTGATATGCAGAATTACCCAAAAACAAGGGCACGACTTCGTCTTGCTGGCCATGCGCGAACATAACGGGAGTATTTTGGTTTTCGGTCGATTTTTCTTTATGAAGACTTTGCGCATTGCACATATAGGTACTCAGAGCCACGATGCCAGCTAAGGGCTGAGTAAAGCGTGTTCCTAAGTGCAGAGCAATAACGCCACCTTGAGAGAAGCCAACGAGCATTATTTTGTTTGATGGAATACCAGCTGCTATTTCAGCCTTTATGAGCGCTTCTACTTGGCTAGATGATTCGAGTACACCCTCTAAGTCGGCGCGAGATTCCATATCCATCGACTTAATATCGTACCAAGCGCGCATTTCCATGCCGTTGTTTATCGTAACCGGGCGAATTGGTGCATGCGGGAATACAAATTTCACCCCTAAACTATCGTCTAGTTTAAGCTCTGGCGCTATTGGTGCAAAGCCGTTGCCAGAATCACCAAGACCATGCAACCATATAATGGTGGCTTTGTGCTCTCCTTTGGCTTCAACGACAACACTATCAAGTAAGGTATCGGTCATGACTTATCCTTGTAAATTAAAAGTGAGCTCTTTTTCTGCTTGTTTGCTTACCGCAGCATCAAAGAAGCTAAAGAACTCGGCGCCGGTGCGCTCATCGATCCATTTGCCTTCTTCATAGTTGAAGTGATGCCCGTTAAACTTAGTCGCAACCCATAACTGCTGTAACGGTGGCTGCTTATTTAATATGATTTTTGTTTGATTTGGCATCGTCATGGTTAAGATACCGCCAGCGCCTTCGTAATCAATGTCTACTTCACACTCATCTAAAGCTTCTTCTATTGCAATAAATAAGTCATCTATCATTTGGTGATAATCTGCATCTTTCATAGTATGGTTTCCATTTAACGCACTTTATATGAGCTTATGTTAACATTGAGCTTTGCAACAAGGCTAACAAAGTCTTGTGAGTATTTGAGATAAATTAAAAGAATAATGCCTTTATGACATCCTTAACAAACACGCCTTCATCAAGCGTTCATGCAAATACAACTGCACAAGGCCAAAGCGCTTATGCACTGGGTAACCTGTTCATTGTTGCTGCCCCCTCTGGTGCGGGAAAATCAACGCTTATCAAGTCAATACTCGCCAAATCAACGGCAGATCAACCCATGCAACTTTCCGTTTCGCATACCACACGTAAACCAAGGCCCGGCGAGGTTAATGGCGTGGATTATCATTTTGTCGATCATGCTCAATTTGAAAGCATGATCGCTGCCGATGCGTTTTATGAATATGCTGAAGTGTTCGGGAATTACTATGGTACCTCCAAAGAGGCCATTAGCGACAAGCTGGGTCAAGGGGTTGATATCTTTCTTGATATAGACTGGCAGGGTGCACGCCAAATTAAAAAGCAGAATGCCTCAGTTGTTGGCATATTCATTGTGCCGCCTTCAATTGAGTCACTTCGTGAGCGACTTACCGGTCGGGGTCAAGATTCTGAAGAAGTGATTGCCGGCAGAATGGCTGAAGCAAAATCAGAAATGTCGCACTATGATGAGTTTGATTTTGTTGTCGTAAATGACGACCTAGAGAAAGCCAAAGATAACTTTGAATGTATAGTGAAAAGTTGTCGCAACCGCCTAGCGGTGCAAAAAATTCGACATAATGCACTTTTTGAGCAATTATTAAGCGAGAAGTAAGTGCTTTCACTATGCAATGAGCATAAATTGCAGTATACTTCGCGACCTTTTTGAAACCCATTAAGATTTTTCGGAGCAATAAATGGCACGTGTAACAGTTGAAGACGCCGTAGACCAAATTGGCAACAGATTCGATTTAGTATTGGTTGCTGCGCGTCGCGCAAGACAAATTGCTACAGAAGGTAAAGACCCACTAGTAGAAATGGGTAACGATAAACCAACTGTTGTTGCACTTCGTGAAATTGAACAAGGCTTGGTCACTGCTGAAACAGTTGAGCAATCTGACCTTCACGATCAACGAGAGCAAGAAGCTGCCGAGTTCGCCTCTGTCGCTAGCATTCTTTCTGAAAGCTAAGATTGAAGCGCTAAATTGGTGGTTTATTAAGCCAGTTTACAGCTTAGAATAAATTAATATCAAAACGCCGATGTAAATCGGCGTTTTTGCGTTTGCAAAGCAAGAAAATAACCGTATTCTAGCACTATGATTACCAGTGACTACGACCTCAGATATCCGTGTATCTTTTTGAAGGCTTAAAAGCCAAAGTAAGTAAATACTTACCCGTTGAGCAAGTTGAGTATATTCAAGCTGCTTATGTACTTGCGCGCGACGCTCATGATGGGCAAACGCGAAGTAGTGGCGATCCTTACATTACTCACCCAGTTGCTGTGGCGGGTATCTTGGCCGATATGCATCTTGATCACGAAACGCTAATGGCAGCGTTGCTTCACGACGTAATCGAAGATACACATTATAGTAAAGATGATTTGAGTTTAGCCTTCGGCGAGACCGTGGCTGAACTTGTTGAAGGTGTCAGTAAGCTCGATAAGTTACAATTCAGCAGTAAGCAGGAAGCTCAGGCCGAAAACTTTCGTAAAATGCTGATGGCGATGGTGCAGGATATACGCGTAATACTTATCAAGCTGGCTGATCGCACGCACAACATGCGAACATTGGGCTCTCTGCGCCCCGACAAACGCAGACGCATCGCCCTGGAAACTATCGAGATCTATTCTCCGATGGCTCACCGCTTGGGTATTCACGATATTAAAAATGAGCTAGAAGATTTAGGCTTCCAAGCGATGTACCCTATGCGGCACAGAGCCCTTCGTTCTGCAGTGAATCAGGCACGCGGCAATCGAAAGAAAATTATCGAAAAAACACAAAGTGAGTTAGAGCAACGTCTCAAGTCTTATAACATTGACGCTAAAGTTATTGGGCGCGAAAAGCATCTTTACTCAATTTATCGCAAGATGAAGAACAAAGAACTGTCGTTTACTGAAGTCATGGATATATACGGTTTTCGAATTATCGTAGATTCAGTTGATAATTGTTATCGCGTATTGGGGGCGATGCACGGCCTTTATAAGCCCATCGAAAATCGCTTCAAAGATTACATTGCTATTCCTCGTACGAATGGTTACCAATCCTTGCATACCTCGCTGAAAGGGCTGCATGGTATTCCGGTTGAAGTGCAAATACGTACCGAAGAAATGGACCACATGGCCGACAAAGGTGTCGCGGCACATTGGCTATACAAAGAGACAAATGATAAAGGAACCACTGCTCAATTGCGCGCAAACCAGTGGATGCAATCATTGGTTGAACTTCAGCAACGTTCTAGTACATCGGTTGAATTTATTGAAAGCGTTAAGTCAGATTTATTCCCGGAAGAAATTTACGTATTCACACCAAAGGGCACTATTGTTGAGCTGCCGATGGGGTCAACAGCCGTCGATTTTGCTTATGCTGTGCATTCTGATGTGGGCAATACCTGTGTAGGAGCACGAGTAGAGCGTCGTAATTATTCTTTAAGTAGACCCCTCGAGAATGGTCAAAGCGTCGAGATTATTACTTCCCCTCGTGCTAAACCGAATGCTAATTGGCTTAACTTTGTAGTGAGTGCTCGGGCACGTTCGAATATACGCCACTTTCTTAAGCAACAGCAGTCTGAAGATGCCATTAACATGGGTAATCGTCTTTTGCGCCACGCTCTTGGTACGACTAAGTTAGATGAAATAGAACAAGAAGAAATCGACAGAGTCGTAAAAGAAACAAAGCATGAAAGCTTCGACGACTTGTTAGCGAACATTGGTATGGGTAATGAATTAAGTGCTATTGTTGCACGTCGGCTTGTAGGCGAAAATGCCGAAATCACGCAGAAAAAGGCCAACGTTGCTATTCGTGGCACTGAAGGTTTATTAGTGCATTTCTCACGCTGTTGTCACCCAATTCCAGACGATGAAGTTGTTGCGATTTTGTCGCCAGGACGCGGTATCGTAATCCACCAAACAGGCTGCAACAACATACGCAAACTCAGCAAAGAAGAACCACAACGTGTATTACCGATGGAATGGGATGAAGATCCTCAAGGTGATTTTAAAGCCGCACTACGTTTAGAGTTGTTTAATCATCAAGGCACTTTGGCCGCGTTAACAAGTACCATTGCCGGCAGTGAGTCCAGTATAGTGAATTTGCAAACTGAAGAGCGTGAAAACAACATTTATGTGATAGACATCGAGCTTACCACTAAAAACCGTATCCATTTAGCGAAGGTAATGCGAAAAATTAGAGCGATGCCCGAGTTACAGCGAGTGTCTCGCCACAGTCAATATAAACCACAATAAAGCGCTTCAGTGCTTGAAAAAGGAAAATAAATGTCAAAATCAATCATTCAAACTGATAATGCGCCGGCGGCGATTGGTACTTATAGCCAAGCTGTGAAAGCAGGCTCTACGGTGTATTTGTCGGGCCAAATTCCCTTGGTGCCAAGTACGATGCAAATGGTATCGGACGATTTTTCTGAGCAAGCTGTTCAAGTTTTTGAAAACCTTAAATCGGTTTGTGAAGCGGCTGGTGGCGATACCTCAAACTTGGTGAAAGTAAATATCTTTCTAACCGACCTCGGGCATTTCGCTAAAGTGAACGAGATCATGGCACAATATTTTAGCGAGCCTTATCCTGCTCGTGCAGCCATTGGTGTATCACAACTACCAAAAGACGCACAAATTGAAATTGATGGCGTGATGGTATTGCCTGAATAAGCCTGCTTTGCTATTTGGAAGCACAAAGCTTACTTACTCGTTGTAGCTTCAGACATTAGATATCTACTTGCAAGAGAACAATCCATGAATCAAAGCATGTCACCGGAGCGCTACAAGCGCATTCGTCAAATGCTAAAAACTCGCCAGCCAGACTTAAGCGTTTGTTTGGAAGAGGTAACCAAGCCACATAATGTATCTGCTGTTATTCGCACTTGTGACGCTGTAGGCGTACATAAAATTCACGCCGTGTGGGATGAATCTGAAAACTTACGCAAAGGCACCGCGATGGGTAGTCAAATTTGGGTAAAGACACAGCCGCACAATACTATTCAATCGGCGGTTGCTGAATTGAAAAAACAAAACATGCAAGTACTGGTAACTCATCTTGATGACACCGCTTGTGACTTTCGCGATATAGACTATACCAAACCAACGGCTGTCCTTTTGGGGCAAGAGAAAACAGGGGCTACCGACGAAGCGATTGCGCTTGCTGATCAATCGATCATAGTGCCGATGGTGGGTATGGTGCAATCGCTGAACGTCAGCGTCGCGGCGGCTGTAGTAATGTATGAAGCGCAGCGCCAGCGTGAGTTAGCTAGCATGTATGACAAAAGTAGCTTATCAGAACAAGAGTGCCAAGATATATTATTCGAAGGCGGTTTTCCGATATTGTTTCAGCAGTGCAAGCGCCGAGGATTAGCTTTCCCGCACATCAATGGCAACGGCGAAATTGAGGCCGATGATGCATGGTGGAAAGCGTTGCAATATTCAAGTTAAGTTTCCCTAGGCTGAAATTTATTTCCCAAAGTAATGGTCTAGTGCTGTGAATGAATTCACTTCACTAGTTTTTCGGTCTTGCTTACAGAAAGTGGCAAGCGAAAAGTTAAACACACTTAAGGAACAAACATGAAAAAATGGTTATTAATCGCGGCGCTGGCTATTAGCACATCGATGGTGAGCACGGCATTTGCACTAGACCGTACTGTTATCGCAGACAAAGCAGAAGATGTTACACCGATCCTCATTGGTAGTTCAGCGCCAAATGTAACGGTTAAAACAAGCGATGGCTCACCTGTAAGCCTAAAAGCCTTGTACATGCAGAAGCCGACCGTCGTTATTTTCTATCGAGGTGGTTGGTGCCCCTATTGTAGCCGTCAACTTGCTGAATTAAAGTCGATTGAACAAAATCTAGTTGATGAAGGTTACCAAGTGCTAGCGATTTCACCTGAGTCTCCGTCGCGCTTGCAAGAGCAAAAGTTAGAAACCGAATTCGCAGTGACCTTAATTTCTGATGATTCACTTGCAGCGATCCGCGGTTTTGGCGTTGGTTTCTACGTGCCTAATGACACGCGCAAGCTTTACAAAGATCGCATGAATGTAGAGCTAACCGCCGACACAAGTGAAAGAGCGGTTCTGCCTGCACCAGCCATCTTTATCTTAGACCAGCAAGGCAAAGTGCAGTTTAGCTATGTTAACCCTGATTATAGCGTTCGCCCATCTGCCGATTTGGTATTAAGCGCTGCAAAATTAGTTAAAAAAGAATCGTAAAATGAGTTGTTAGGCTCTTTTAATAAATTGGCATTGTCATCATGATTGGTGGCATTGTCTATTTATTGCTCAGTAGGGGCTGTAGCGCTAGATAGCTTGATTTTTTAATCATCGCTTTTTATATGCCTGTCTTTAAGATTTTACCTTCTAATTTTATTTTTGCTCTTTTGTGAAGGATAAAAAATCAATTAAAATCAATGCTATATGTGTTTTTTGTTCACTGCCAATCTCCTGCTAATTATATGGTTTTTTAGTTTTAACTGATCATTTGTGTCAATGCACAAATTATTTCGATCGATCTAAAAAGCATCTACGTAAAACTCTACTAATATTAGACGGCGACTTGCTCGTTTCGGGAAAACTAGCATCCGTAGTCGTAGCGTAATTCAGCGGTCAGCGCTTGAGTTAGTCATTAGCGCTGTCGCAAAGCAGTTAACACACGATTTTAGTATCTATAAAGAGGAAAACTTAATGAAAAAGATTGGCTTGGCTCGAAAGAGTCTTATTGCGGTAACCTTAGCTGGTGTTTTTGCTTTTGGCGCAGCAGCAAAAGATGTTGCTAACAGCGTTGTTGATGCTCAAAGAGCCGCGCTCGAGAAGAACACTGACGGCAAAGGCTTTGGCCCTCAATCTCCGCGCGACATCGATCAAAAATACGGTACTAATCTTCGTAAGTTTGGCTTTGCTCCAAATCGCAGCGAGATGAACCTTTGTAACATTCACTTCCATAAAAACGCTGAACATAAAGGCGGAAATTTCACGACTTACGCTGGAAATGGTGATGGTAAAGGTAAAAACACGGGTTTTGTATATGACGGCAAACTCAGTTCAGCGCAAATGAAAAAAGTGGGTAATAATGTATGTGCCGCAAAGGGCGATCCACTTCAGTCTGGCGATACTATTGAAGTTCACTGGGTATTCTCAGCAGCTCAAGTAAGCCCCGGCCCTACACTTGGCGCATGTTTAGCCGATAGCACAATGAACCCAGGTTTACGTGTAGAAGGTCAGGTATTTGTTTTGGCAAATGATAAAAACGCGCTTAATTTTGGCGAGTTGGCTGAGCTAGAGCGAGTGAACGGTTATCATCAGGCGCCAAATATCCCAAGTAACACAGGTGTGCCGGTTGAGTACTTAGGCTCTACCACTGGCCCTTCGTTCAACGAAGCAGGTTCGCCACTACAAGTTAGCTGGAGCATGCGCCCTGAAGTAGCAGTACTGGATATCAATTCTGTTGCCACATGGTGTGAAGACAATGTATTCAACGAAGATCATGCACATGGCGTTCGTAACTTAGTAACAAACCCTAAGTTGTTATCACCAATCAACTAAGTTAGCATTTAAACACATTGATGAGTCTATAACGAAGCTCGTTAAGACCGTAATAAGGCGATGATTATTCATCGCCTTTTTTTGTGTTTGCGGTATAAGCCCTATCTTCAATAGTGTGGTGATTTTCAAGAGGGTGAATATAAGAGAACTAGTATTAGTAAAACAAACCATGTAGTCTTTTCTCACAGTTTAGTGTTATCACTATTTATTAAAAGGATTTTAATCTGCTATGCAAAAGCCCATCATTTTTCTCATCGCCTTCGTTTCTTTTTTACACATGCTAACAACCAGCAAAGTGATTTCTTTCAAGCGGAAGCGGAAATCGAAAATCAATATACTTGTTTTAGCCGGCCTTTTGATAACTACGACTCATGGTTAGCAATGATGGAAAGCAAGATGAAAAAGCGAGCGAAAGACGAGAAGGAATTTAAACGTCGTTCATTCAACTTCAAACAGATGTTTCCTCGCGCGAAGTACGAGGATTACAAAGAACGTATCGACTGCATCATTTTTACCTATAAGGTGAATGGTGAGGAAGTGAAAGGCTATGCATTGCGTCCGAAAGGAAGCGCCAAACTGCCGATCATTTTCTACAATCGCGGCGGAAATGGAAATTTTGGTGCGGTTGTATTCGGTGCGAAAATGGCGCGCCTGATGCCATTAGCTGAGCAAGGATTCATTGTTGTAGGTAGTCAATATAGGGGCACAATGCAACAAGGTGGTTTATTTAAAGATGAGTTCGGCGGCGCGGATGTGGATGATGTGGTGTCGCTAGTACATAAATTAAAGTATTTAAAGAACGCTAATAATGATGCTATCGGTATGTATGGTTCTAGCCGGGGTGGTATGCAGACAATGTTGGCCTTGAAAGAGCTGCAATCTACGGTAAAAACTGCGGTACTTAGCGCGGGTAACTATGATTTACTTAATCAAATCAAGTTTCGTCCTGAAATGGAAATGGTCTATGAAAAGCGTATTCCAAACTACGCTACGCAAAAAGAAGCACAATTGAAAGCCCGCTCGGCGCTGTGTTGGTCTGAAGAAATCGACAGAACAATTCCTATTTTACTGCAGCATGGCACCTTGGATAAAAGAGTTAACGTACAAAATTCTATTGCCTTAGCAAAGAAGTTTGAGGAAACCCAAAGGCCACATCAGTTAAGCCTTTATGAAAATGATGACCACGGCCTTAGAAAGAATAAAGAAGCTGCAGATAAAGAGGTGATTGAGTGGTTCAAAGAGCGATTACGATAATGGCTTCAGTTGAACCAGCCCAGTCTTTTGAAGCAGTAACTTTTAGTGCATATTAGCGTCTAAAATTCACCAGCAGCAAGCACCTTCTTAAATTCGTCCGACGCCAAATAACTTTCGGCTGTGCCTGCATCTAACACATCTTGTGGCGTTAAGTTCTGATTGAAGCGAGTTTTTACTTCGCGAAATGACGTTGTCAGATTTTCAAAATCACCCTCTAAATCTTGAAGTGCAATCAGTGTCCAGTAGAGGTCTTCGAAGTTAGGCTCTTTAGCAATGCCTAATTTTGCTTGCTCGATTGCGGCCTTATTGTCGCCTAACAAATATAGCATGTTAGCTTTAAGGTTAATAAGTGCCGCGTCTTCCCCCCAAAATTCAATTGCTTTATCGACAGATTTTGCAGCACTTTCATTGTCTCCAACAGTTACGTGGTAATCAATAAGCATGAACGATGTTGACGGGTCGTCGCCGAAATAAGTATTCAGTTTACCCAAGGCATTCATATATGACTCGTCACTTACGTTTTGACCTATTAATACTTCCAATTCAACAATCGCTCTATGTGACTGAATACTTTCAGGAAGCGTCTGAATTAATTCCAGTACTTCTGGGAACTTCCCTTGGTTTCGCAGTGTAAGCATTTTTACAAACTTTGCGGTAGTTTCTTTGCTGTTCTCTTCTTTCCCAAGCAGGCGAGCAATAAAACGATTTTGCGTGGGTAGTAAGAGTTGGGTTGTACCCGCCACTGAATCCGACACAATGCCGCCTTTAGATGCGTAAAACAAATCAATAATTTTATTGGCATCGTTAAAAAAAAGAAGCATAAATTCATGGCCACCATCACTATGATCAAGCCTCACCATGGGGCGGTTACCGAAGAGTTCCGTTTTTACAGGGCCTCTGTATTTGAAAGTAGCCGATGCTTGCTGCGGTAAAATAAATGATGACTGTATAAAAGTGCGCGCAAATTCGGTCGTTCGATATTGCTGAGCCAATGCACGCTTAATGTTTGCTTCAGTGTCTATTTTCGATATTACTAATCCACCAAAATCAATTAAATCAAAGAAATTAGCAATATCATCAACATTTTGCTTGTTCAGAGCTTCCACGAAGGCAATGGCAGTTTTAGCTTGTTCTTCTGTCACTTCTGCACTTTTAAGACTCGCCTTTGCATCATCAGCTAAGCTTTTGAAGCTCAATAGACTGAGCGCTAACACTAGCATCGTGAACAGGCTCGTTACTGACAATTTATATGAGATTTTGGCGCGATTTTCGCAATTTACAAACATTCTTAACACTCGATAGTTAGGTTTCCTGAACGAATAGTACGTTTTGAGGAATATTTTCACAACCTGTATCCCTGAACGGCTAGCTAAAAATGTGATGTCTGGTAAAGTTCGTAGTATCAATAAAAAGAACAAGAATGAGATTGTATGAAGTCACTGGCCGATACGCCGGTTACTAGCCTCAAAGGCGTGGGTGCAAAAGTTGCTGAGAAGCTTAAAAAGCTTCGTTTGGTGACCCTACAAGATATTATTTTTCATCTGCCTGCCCGCTATGAAGATAGAACGCGTATTTATGCTATTGCCGACTTGCATGCATATCTTCACGTGTCCATTCAGGGCGAAATTATGGCTGCCGACATTCAGTACGGTCGTCGTAGAATGCTCTTAGTCAAAGTCAGTGACGGCACTGGAACAATAACCCTGCGCTTTTTCCATTTCTCGGCTGCGCAAACTAAGTCGCTCAGCATTGGCACTACGATTCGAGCTTTTGGTGAAATCAAAACGGGCAAAAGCAATCTTGAGATGATGCACCCTGAATACAAGCTAATTGATGAAGGGCAAGATAGTGCTTTAGAAGAATCATTGACTCCTGTTTACCCAACTACTGAGGGCGTGAAACAGCTAACCTTGCGGAATTTAACCGAGCAAGCCCTTAAGCAACTCGATAAGGGTGCATTATTGGAGTTGCTACCAGCCGGCTTGTATGAAAACCAAGTGTCACTGACCGATGCATTACATTTAGTACACCGCCCCCCGCCAAGTGTAATAATTGAAGATTTGGACGAAGGCCGACACCCTGCGCAAAAGCGCTTAGTGATAGAAGAGCTTTTGGCTCATCATTTGAGCATGCTAAAAGTACGCTCACAATCAAATGCCGACCCAGGTATTGCCATTCCAATTGATACTAAATTAAAGCAAGACTTTTTAGCAACCTTGCCATTCAGTCCCACTGGCGCGCAATCACGAGTTGTGGAAGAAATTGAAGCGGACATCCAAAAACCCTTACCCATGATGCGTTTAGTGCAAGGTGATGTGGGGTCGGGTAAAACACTAGTGGCCGCGTTGGGCGCTATGTCGACCATTAGTGCAGGTTATCAAGTAGCGCTCATGGCACCCACTGAATTGCTAGCTGAGCAACATGCTAATAATTTCAGTGCGTGGCTAACACCCTTAGGAATTCGTGTTGGTTGGCTTGCTGGTAAGCTCAAAGGCAAAGCGCGCGCAGAGACACTCGAGAACTTATCACAGGGAAATATTGATATTTTGGTGGGCACTCATGCTATTTTCCAAGAGCAAGTAGAATACAAAAACCTGGCATTGGTGATTGTTGATGAGCAGCATCGTTTTGGCGTGCATCAGCGCTTGGCGCTGCGAAAAAAAGGCGAGAAATTGGGAAAATTTCCACATCAACTTATTATGACGGCAACGCCTATACCGCGTACGCTCGCGATGACTGCCTATGCCGATCTTGATACCTCAATTATCGACGAATTACCGCCGGGCAGAACCCCTGTCACCACCGTAGTGCTGCCTGACTCTCGCCGTGCCGATGTGATTGAAAGAGTTCGCCAAGCTGCGATAGACAATAATCGTCAAATATACTGGGTGTGTACGCTTATTGACGAATCCGAAGTATTGCAATGTCAGGCTGCTGAAGATGCCGCCATTGCCCTTCGCACAGCACTTCCAGAGCTTAAAGTTGGTTTAGTTCACGGTCGCTTAAAGTCGGCTGAAAAACAGCAAATAATGGACGAATTTAAACAGGGTGATCTCGATTTACTTGTTGCCACCACCGTGATTGAGGTAGGCGTTGATGTACCCAACGCAAGTTTAATGATTATCGAAAATCCAGAGCGACTAGGGTTAGCGCAATTGCATCAATTAAGAGGCCGCGTGGGCCGAGGCTCCGTAGAGAGCCATTGTGTGCTGATGTATTCGGGCCCACTATCAAAAACGGCGAGCAAGCGTTTAGGCGTGTTGCGAGAGTCTAGTGACGGTTTTTATATCGCCGAAAAAGACTTGGAGATACGTGGGCCCGGTGAAATGCTAGGCACTAAACAAACCGGTATTGCTGATTTGAAAATTGCTGATTTAATACGTGATGCAGAGCTCATTCCAGATGTGAAGAATATGGCTGAATATGTTTGGGCACAGTATCCATCTCAGTCACAAGCCCTTATAAACCGATGGCTTGCGTATAAAGAAGAGTATGGAAATGCGTAAGGAAGATGGGCAAAACAGCCAAGAAAACCAAGGTAAAAAAGGTATAGGAATAGTCATTCTTGTAGAAGATACCGACCGAATTGAGCCAGAGCAAGCCGCAAAAGTGCTATCGGCTGAAACCGGTTTTCCTGTAGTCACGGCTGCCTATATACAGCGTACTACGGGAAGCGCTAAAAAGGCGAATACCAAGACCAAAGCTAAAGTGAAAGAAGCAGTCGCGCTTTGGCAACTCGTCTACGCTGCAGAAGGCTTAGTGTTGCGTTTGAGCAATGAACCTACTTGGGGCGACATACGCGTTGACTTCGCTTCTAGCGCATTGCTTTATCGCAAGCAGCATGGCGGTGGCCGCAACGAGGCGATTGCTAAAGCTATCGGAATAAAAGGCAAAGAAAGCTTGTCAGTGATTGATTGCACAGCAGGGATGGGTAGTGACAGCTTTGTCATGGCCTCAGTAGGGGCAAAGGTGACTATGTTAGAGCGAAGCCCTGTGATTAGCGCCTTGCTTGAAGACGCCTTAAAGCGCTTAACCGTAGCCAGTAGTAGTGATGAAAGTGGCTTTTTAGAAGAGCTTTCGGCTAATCTTGAATTGGTAAAAGCGAACGCGACTGACTACATCAATCAACAATCAATAAAACCCTTGGCCGATGTGATTTATCTCGACCCAATGTTTCCTCATAAAAAAAAGTCGGCCTTGGTAAAAAAAGAGATGCGAGCCTTTCAACAACTACTTGGCGCGGATACCGATAGTAGCGAATTACTTGAAGCGGCGTTGAACTATGCAGGCAAACGAGTCGTAGTAAAACGGCCTAGTTATGCTGAAGCAATTGCGCTGCCGAGTGGCAGAATGCCTACTACGGCAATAGAATCTAAAAAGCATCGATTTGATGTGTACATTCAACACTGCTAGGGTAGTGAAACGAACACAATGAAATGCAAGCTGCTCACTAAGAGTGGTGGCGTAAGCAAACAACGGAGATATTATGATTGAAGTAGGCGCAACCTTACCAGAAGCGGTATTTAGCGTATTAGAAAATGGCGAAATGAAAAACCCGAATACAGGCACTTTGTTTAATGGCAAAAAGGTGGTTTTGTTCGCTGTTCCGGGTGCGTTTACACCCACCTGTTCAGCCGCTCATTTGCCCGGTTACGTAGCATTAGCGGATAAGATAAAAGCCAAAGGGGTTGATGAAATCATTTGTATTTCAGTTAATGATGCTTTTGTGATGGATGCTTGGGGTAAATCGCAAAATGCGTCAGAAATGACTATGCTAGCAGACGGTAATGGTGCATTTACTAAATCGATTGGTCTCGATATGGACACTGATGCCTTTGGTGGTGTGCGTTCTATTCGCTACAGTATGATCGTTGATGATGGTGTAGTGCGCGCCTTGAATGTAGAAGAACCAGGTCAATTCGAAGTTAGCGACGCAGATACTATTCTGAAGCAGCTATAAACGCGTTATACTAAGGCATATCTATTCGTAAACGGTTAGTGTATGTCGTCACTTGAGCTCAAAATTCCACCCGTCGTAGTGTTTCTCATTGCGACGGTTTTTTTATATTTCACGCCTTCCATTGGCAATTATTCTGTGTTGCTGGGCGATAATACCAAAATTGTTTCGCATCTTATTTTTGCACTTGGAATAGTGATCGGCGCCTTGGGCGTAGTTACTTTTAAAAAAGCCAATACGACAGTGAATCCCGTTGAAATAGAAAGAGCCTCTTCTTTGGTTACCACCGGCGTATTTCAAATGACTCGAAACCCAATGTACCTTGCAATGGCCATCGCCATTTTCTCGATGAGTGTGCGTTTCGATAATGTTGCTGGTGCCTTTTGGGTGCTTCCTTTCTGTGTATTTATCACGCGTTTTCAAATTATGCCGGAAGAGCGAAACTTGCTTGCAATATTTGGTGATGACTTTATCCAATACAGTCAAAATGTGAGGCGTTGGCTATAATGCAGGAAGTTTCAGCGAATCAACAAGCCGACGTGATTGTTATTGGAGCAGGTGCAGCAGGCTTGTTTTGTGCAATAGAGGCGGGTAAGCGCGGGCGAAAAGTAGTGGTTATTGATCATGCCAAGCGCTTAGGTGGAAAAATACTAATGAGTGGTGGTGGGCGCTGTAATTTCACCAACATGTATGCCTCACATGAAAACTTCATTTGTGAAAATCCTCACTTTTGTAAATCAGCTTTGAGTCAATACACACAGTGGGATTTTATCGCATTAGTAAACGAACATGGCATTGCTTATCACGAAAAAACCTTAGGCCAATTATTCTGTGATCACAGTGCAAAAGACATCGTCGATATGCTACTCGCAGAGTGCAAAAAAGCCAATGTGGTCATTAAAAATAGAACGGAAGTGTCGACGGTGGCTGAAGTTACCGATACTGAAGGCTTTCGATATGCGGTAGAGACCAGTCAGGGAACTATGTTGTGTGAGTCTTTGGTAATCGCAACGGGTGGCTTAAGCATGCCAAAACTGGGTGCAACACCTTATGGTTATAAGGTAGCCGAGCAGTTTGGCCTACCAATCATTCCTACTAAGGCTGCGCTAGTACCTTTTACCTTGCACGAGCAAGATAAAGCGGTTATTGGTGAACTAAGCGGTATTTCAGTAGATGCGAATGCTCAGTGTAATAAGGTAAACTTTAACGAAAATATCCTCTTTACTCACCGCGGATTGAGCGGCCCAGCTGTCTTGCAAATCTCGAGTTACTGGGAGCCGGGGCAGGCAGTCGAGTTTAATCTTTTCCCGAATGGTGATTTGCTCAACGACCTGCAGCAACAGCAGCAAGACTCTCCCGATACTCAACTTTCAACCGCACTATCGAAACACTATCCAAAGCGTTTCGTAACTGCTGCACTACCCTACTTTGATGTGGCAAATAAACCGCTTAAACAATACACGCCAAAAGAACTAGCGAGTGCTGCCGAGGCATTTACTCAATGGCAGCTCAAACCAAATGGCACTGAGGGTTACAGAACCGCTGAAGTCACGCTAGGTGGGGTCAACACAGATTATATTTCATCAAAAACAATGGAAGTGAAACAGCAAAAAGGGCTATTTTTTATTGGTGAGGTACTTGATGTCACTGGCTGGCTTGGCGGATATAACTTTCAATGGGCATGGTCGAGTGGCTATGTTGCTGGGCAAGTTGTTTAATTTTGCGGAGTGACAATAAAGTTAGCTAAATTGATATCGTTTAATTGGAATTGTTAATGGTTTTTATACTTACCGAAAAAGAGAAATATTACATAGAACATGCATGCAGCACAGAAAAGAAGAGCAATAATATTTTTGGCACAGCTGACTACCTAGTGAAAGCTTGGAGGCCTATTACCTATTTATATCGGCAAGTTTGTCGACGAGAAAATCAATAAAAACCCGAACTTTGGGTGTAATCACATTTGATTTAGGGTAAACTAACCAAACAGCAGCATTGTCTTCAACAAAATAATCTGGTAGCACTCGCGCTAAGGTTCCCTCAGCAATTTCAGTATTTACATTCCATAGGGAACTCATACAAATGCCGACACCAGCCAATGCAGCTCTGCGAATGGTTGCTCCGTCGTCACATACAATACTATGCTTTGCCTTATTTGGAGGGAAGGTACAATCTCGCTGCGCAGTTTTGCACTTTAATTTTCGAGGTTTTGAATTAATAAACAATATCAGCTGATGATTATCCAAGTCTTCGGGTGTCAATATTGAAGAGTGTTTGCTTAAATAGTCAGGAGATGCGCATAGAATTCGAGTATCTTGAAATAATCGCCGCCCTATTAGGCTGCTGTCTTCAACCGCAGAGTTTCTTAACGCTAGATCAAACCCGCCGTCGATTAGATTCACCTGTGTATCAGATAACTTTAATTCCAAATTGACATCAGGATACATATCTAAAAATTCGGGCAATATAGGTGCTATGTAGCGCTCAGCAAAGGTGCTAGAGGCTGCAAATCTTAATGTTCCACTTACTTTGGGATTTCTTCGCCCCAGAGCCGCCAATGAAGCTTCTTCTTGCGCAATCATTTCTTGCGCAAACGGCAAGAACTCTGCCCCCTCAATTGACAAGGTTACCTTGCGAGTTGAGCGGTGGAATAAGTCTGCCCCCAATTCGAGTTCCAATTTGGCTAAGCGAGCACTTGCAACTGCGGGGCTGAAACCTAGACGGCTTCCTGCCGCGCCAATGTTCAATAGTTCTGCGGCCAATACAAAAAGTTTAATACTTTTAGTATCCATCAATTATCTCTTAAAACTAAATACTGATTATAAATATACCTCATTTATATAATTTATCAAAAATATTATGGTGAGGTATCAATATTTTATCGAGCCCATTAAATGAAAAAAGTCTTAATTAATTTTGCACACCCAGTTAAATCACGTTCCAAGATCAATAAGGCACTATGTGATGCTGTTAAAGGCATAGAGGGAGTAACATTAAACGATCTGTATGCTAACTATCCCGACTTTATGATTGATACAGAACGAGAGCAACGCCTGTGTGAAGAGCACGACATTATCATTTTTCAGCATCCGCTTTATTGGTATTCCACGCCAGCAATAGTCAAAGAATGGTTTGACTTGGTATTAGAGCACGGTTGGGCATATGGCTCTATGGGAAAAGCACTTCACGGTAAATTATTTTTCCAATGCATATCAACCGGTGCAGATTCCTCATCGTATCAGCCAGCAGGTTATAACGAATATACCCTCAAACAGCTTCTTGCTCCTGTAAAAGCGACAGCCAAACTATGTGGCCTAGTTTGGCTTCCTCCTTTCGCTATCACAGGGGTACACCAAGGTCTTTCAGCTGACAAAATAGAAAACCATGTTAACAGATACAAACATACCATTATTACTCTGCGAGACTCCTTAGTCGATGTACATGAGCTCTCTCAACAAGATGAACTTAATGTTCTTCCAACTAAAAAAGAAGGAGCAAAATAAAATGGAATCTTTTTTACTGCAATTCTTCATTTTTCTCGCGGCAGCAGCGGTTTCGGTTCCTATTGCGAAAAAGCTAGGTTTGGGCTCAGTGCTTGGATATTTGGTTGCTGGTATTGTGATTGGCCCATTTGGAGGTTCACTAATTCATGATGTGGAAGATATAATGCATTTTACTGAATTTGGTGTCGTAATGATGTTGTTTTTAGTTGGCTTAGAATTAAAACCATCGTTGTTATGGAAGCTAAAGACTCCTATTTTAGGTATTGGAGGCTCTCAAGTACTGCTAACTAGCGTATTTATCACCTTAGTCAGTATTATATTTTTGCCGTGGCAACAGGCTATAGCCGTTGGTTTGATTTTGTCGCTATCATCAACCGCAATCGTCTTACAGACACTCCAAGAAAAAGGCAAAATGAAAACAGAGGCTGGCCAGTCAGTTTTTGCGGTCCTTCTCTTTCAAGATCTAGCTGTAATTCCGATGTTAGCAATTATTCCTTTGCTTGCGACTTTATCAATTGCCGCAAGCGGTCAGCACGACTCCGTTTTATTTGATATCAGCCATTTACCCGCTTACTTGCAATTTGTTGTCACTATCGGCGCGATAGCAGCTGTGCTTTTGTTAGGAAAATTTGCTTCTCAACCGGTGTTTCGAATAATTGCAAGAACGGGTGTTAGAGAAGTGTTTGTTGCAGCCGCTTTGTCGCTTGTCATTGGCACTTCATTATTAATGATGATGGTTGGATTATCCCCTGCTTTGGGTGCTTTTCTTGCAGGTGTCGTGCTGGCTGATAGCGAGTTTAGACATGAGCTTGAAAGTGATATTGAGCCTTTTAAAGGCCTTTTACTTGGAATTTTCTTCATTTCGATTGGTGCAAGTTTAAACTTTACACTTATCGGCGATAACATGGCCTTAGTTCTTGGCTTGGCAGCTGGGTTAATAGCAATTAAGTGGGTCATTTTAATAGCAATTAGCTTTGTTTTTCGTATCGGTAAAAAAGATCGAGGTTTGTTTGCAATTGCTTTGGCTCAGGGGGGAGAGTTCGCATTCGTGCTGTTCCAAGTAACGAAGAGTTCGGGGGTACTGCCCGTATCAGTTATTGAGCCTCTGATATCTGCGGTTGCTATCTCGATGTTTATGGCGCCAGTCATGTTTGTCGTTCATGAAAAACTAAGTAAGAAGAATGTTGAGATAAACCATGATAGTAAAGATGATGAGATTTCAAATCATGAACACAGAGTCATTTTAGCTGGTTTCGGCCGTTTAGGTACTGATATTGGGCGTTTTCTGCTGTCAGCAGGTATCAAACCGGTCATTCTGGATCATGACTCATACAATGTAGAAGTACTTCGAAAATTAGGTTTCGAAGTGTACTACGGAGACGCAACAAGGCTTGATTTGTTAGCAGCTGCTGGTGCGTCACAAGCTGATATGTTAATTGTGAGTTTTGCAGATACGGATGCTACCAAAAAATTGGTAGAGCTTGCCAACAAACACTACCCGCACTTGGAAATAGTGGTAAGTGCAAGGGACAGAGAAGCCACCTTTGAATTGATGGATCTTGGCGTTAGTAATATCTACAAAGAAACATTTGGTAGCGCTATTGCAATGGGCCAAACAGTAATGACTAACCTAGGAGTTGATCCATATGAGGTGCATCGACTGAAGCATATTTTTAGTAAAAAAGAAGCACAAATGCTACCCGAGTTACATCAAGAACGAGCGCAAGAAGAGAAATATGTTTCGGCTTACAAAAGGCATCACGAAGAGTTAGAAATTTTGATGAACGAAAAAAACAATAAAAATCTAATTGAACTAGATAAAGCTTGGACAGCAAAAAATCCGGAGCAATAGCAAAACAAGTCCGCAGAGAGCCGCCCTTGGCTCTCTGCGCCTGCAATTCTGTCTCACATATACACTACAGCTAGCTATCAACTTTTCAATAAATAGACTGAGCATTACGGTTTGTAAGACGATCATTTAGTTTCTTTCATAAATCCGATCACAAAATAGCAATATGAGATAGGTTCAAACACCTTAGACATTATATAAAAAAACTAAATACTAATTATTCAAACTGCTTATTTATAAAAAATTTCATAAGTATTATTGTTTATGCATTCCAACGAGTGCAGCGATAGTGTACTTCGATATGAGTTTTTGAAAGAGGCATGTATGAACCTAATTGCATCAGTAAATTATCACGTTAATAAAAACCAAATTCAGTCTTTTCAGTTCGATGTAGATGGTATTCAGGGCAAGCTTATTTCGCCAGAACTACAAGAAACTCAAGTGCAAGTACGAGATATTAGAAACACTAAAGCTGAGTTCTCTATTGATGTAGACGGACTCGTATTTTTGAATGCCAAATCAGAAGTAAACGACTTCAACAAACCAGGTTGGAAGAAAACTTATGATAGCGAAATAAGTCAGCTACTAGAGAAAAGCATCGGCGCACAAGACGTGCTTGTATTTGACCATACTGTAAGAATTGATGACTCAGAAGCGATTCGCAAGCCCGCTAGAAATGTGCACAACGATTATAGTGAAAAAGCTGCTTATGAACGTTTGAGTGATTTGGTCGGAGCGCATCAGGCTTTGAAATATAAAGATGGAGAATTTGCTTTCGTCAACATTTGGCGTCCTATCGAAGAAACCATAAAAACCTCCCCACTTGGTTTTATAAAACCCTCCAGCGTTAATATAAATGATTGGGTGGATATCGAGCTAATCTATCCCGACCGAAAAGGGCAAATTTTAGGCCTCGTCAACAATCCGAAACACGAGTGGTTTTATTTATCAGACATGACTCCTGAAGAAGTCATTGTTTTTAATATATTTAACAGCAAAGGCAAGCCTCACCTCGCTCACAGCGCACTTGATGTAGTTGGTCAATCAAAGGCTAGTGCGCCAAGGAAAAGCATAGAAACAAGAACCCTAGTGCGCTATGCCTAGCATCGATCAAGCATCACAAGATATTACTAAAAAAGGAAATAATGATGAAATATGAAAACTTCTGTACCTTCACCACAAAGCAAGCTTCTGGGATATTGACTGTTACCTTCGACTTTGGCGAAACCAATGTTCAAGGGCAAGAAATGCTTGCTGATTTAAACAGTTTGGCAATGCGTCTTGAAAGGGATCGTGACACAAAAGTAGTGGTGTTCCAATCTGCCAATCCTGAAATATGGGTTTGTCACTATGATACTGAGCTATTGAAAGATATGTCTACAGAAGCCGTTTCGCGAGACGAAGCAACGTTGTTAGATTTACAGTCTGTTTGTGAACGTTTGAGCAAAGTTCCTCAAGCGACTATCGCTAAATTAGAAGGTTTTGCACGCGGTGGTGGTCATGAATTAGCCCTAGCGTTGGACATGCGTTTTGCTGCCAGAGGTAAATACAAGTTGATGCAAATGGAAGTTGCAATGGGCATTCTTCCTTGTGGTGGAGGGGCTTCTAGAATGGCTCGTCAAACGGGCCTTGGTAAAGCACTTGAAATAATCCTAAGTGCACGCGATTTTGATGCTGATGAAGCAGAGAAATTCGGCACAATCAACAAAGCATTAGCACCAGACGAAATTGGTAAATATGTTGATAACCTCGCAAACAGAATTGCTAAATGGCCTGCCGAATCGATTAATGCTTGCAAGCAAATGGTTTATGAATCAATTGATAAACCAATAGGTGAAGCGTTAAAAGCCGAAGCTTATTGGCTTTACCAAGCAACAAGCAAAACGCCAGCCGTAAAGCGCTTTGCAATCGCCGACGAGCAACGCCTCGAGCACGATATGGAAACGCAGCGCAACTGGAATGACGTTGTTATTAACGTTCAAGACATAAATTAAGTAAGGATGTTGTCATGACAGTAAATTATCTGAAACAAGCACAAGAACTTGCGCTACCGTCACGAGAAGAGATGCTGCTGCGTTCGTCATCAGTTGAACAGTTTTGGTCAAGTAATAGTAAATTGTTGGAGTTAGCTTGGGCAGAGTGGGACGAGCAACAAAGCATGGATTTAGTCGCTTTAGGTAACGAACTGCTAGACGAGCGTTTGATGGTTGCAGTGCAGAATGCTTGGAGAAATCCTAATACAGAACAGAGAGTTAGAGCTTTATGGGAAGAGGTTACTCCAAATGTATATACATGCCAGTTTTTTAACCCTGAAAAGCTAACATTATTACGTAATTTTTTGGAGAGTGCTTGGGATGCAAAGATACCAATGCGCCCTCCCTATGGAATTGTGTTGAATAGAGGGGGCGCTATGCTTGACCCTAGATCCTCGGGTTACCTTGCCGCTCCCTCTTTTCAGACATTCTATAGAACATTAATAGACTTATACATGAGACCTATTGCCAGAATGTTGTTCCCCGAAATTATGGGCTATGACTCGCAAAGCTTTGGCTTTTCAATTAAGTACCAGCCTACCACTGATACATCGATTAGGCCTCATACTGATGCGTCGTCGGTGACTTTAAACATTAACCTGAATTTACCTGATGAAAGTTTCACAGGGTCATCAGTGGACTTTTTTGATACTAGTACAAAAGAGACAAAGTCACTTATGTTTGCTCCAGGCAGCGCAATGATACATCGTGGTTCAGTACCTCATACAGCGTTGCCAATTACCAGTGGTGAGCGCACAAACTTTGTGCTTTGGCTATTTGGTGAGCGAGGCAGTGTAGCAAGGGGTTTGAAATCTGATGCAAGGGTTGATGCTTCGGCACGCTGGATACTGGAAAGGCCAAAGCAAGATAACTTTGCACCATTCTAATTAACGTACAAACAACGAGATAAGGAAAATTGAAATGTTAGGTGAAAATCATTCATTAATTAACGAGTTTCCATCACTTTCTACCAAAATAGAAGCGTTAAACAAAAGTGATGAATTATTCAAAGCTAAAGCGGCTCAATATGATGCATTAGATGCAGAGATCCGTAGTTTAGAGTTACAAAACTCACCAGCCGATGACGCTACTATGCATGAACTTAAGCAGCAACGAGCCAAACTCAAGGACGATTTATATCAATGCTTGCTAAGGGTTGACTAGTAAGTAATGTTGCGCCGAAAAATACTAGGAGAAAAACGATGAGCATTGTTCAAACTCAAGTGCTAGTTTTAGGTTCTGGGCCCGGTGGATATTCTGCCGCATTTAGAGCTGCAGATTTAGGATTAGAAGTTTTGTTGGTTGAAAAGTATCAAGACCTTGGTGGTGTTTGTTTGAATGTTGGTTGTATTCCTTCTAAAGCATTATTGCACACCGCTAAACTCATTGATGATGCAGGGAAATCGAGTGAGCATGGCTTAACATTTGCAAAACCGGAAATTGACCTTACCAAGATAAATACCTGGAAACAGTCCGTCGTATCCAAGTTGACTAGCGGTGTAGCAGGGATGGCAAAAGGCAGAAAAGTCGAAGTCATCAACGGCGATGGGCAATTTGTATCGCCAACTTCATTGAAAGTGAGCAATGATGATAGTGTCACGCTTATCAATTTCGAATATGCCATTATTGCTGCAGGGTCATCGGTAGTCGAATTGCCATTCATGCCTTATGAAGATAACAGAGTCATGAATTCGACATCTGCATTGGAGTTAAATGATATTCCAGAAAGCTTGCTTGTACTTGGTGGTGGAATAATAGGCTTGGAAATGGCCACTGTATATAGTTCTCTTGGGTCGGAGGTGACCGTTGTTGAATTTGCCGATCAGTTAATACCGGCCGCTGACGCCGATTTGGTGACGATTTACAGCAAATACAATAGGCAAAAGTTTAAGCTGATGTTGTCTACCAAAGTAACTGGCGTTACGAGTAAAAAAAGTGGTTTAGAAGTTGTCTTTGAAGGAATGAGCGCGCCAACAAAGCCAATTACCTATAACAAAATATTAGTTGCAGTCGGTCGGAAGCCAAATGGTGCGTTGTTAAACGCAGAATCGGCAGGCTTTAAAGTTGATGACAAAGGCTTTATTGAAGTTGACCACCAAATGCGTACAAACCTTGAACATATTTTTGCCGTCGGTGATATTGTCGGCCAGCCTATGTTAGCGCATAAATCGGTCCATCAGGGGCATGTTGCTGCAGAAGTAATTGCGGGCAAAAATCACACATTCGATCCACGTTGTATCCCATCTGTTGCTTATACCGACCCTGAACTTGCCTGGGTTGGCGTGACTGAAAAGGAAGCCAAAGCGTCTGATATAAATTATCAAGTTGCTAACTTCCCTTGGATAGCTTCGGGTCGTGCTATCGCCTCAAGCAGGTCTGAGGGAAAAACTAAATTAATCACCGACAGCACAACTGGGCGGGTAATTGGCGGCGGCATTGTCGGACTAAACGCTGGTGAGTTATTGGGAGAAATATCTCTTGCTATAGAAATGGGCGCGACTGCAGAAGACATTGCCCTAACTATACATGCGCACCCAACCCTGAATGAATCAGTGGGCATGAGTGCAGAGATTATAGAGGGTACGATCACTGACTTACCTCCTCAAATGAACCGTTAAACTTATTGAATTAAATTTGAAAAAGGAACCTACTATGAGGAATTTAGTTTATACGTACACTTTGATCACGATATTATTCTCAGCCTCGACCTTGGCGGATAACAAAACGGTAAAAGTCATTGAGTCGAATGAAGTAGAGTGGGGTCACTTAAATCCGCTAAGAGGAGAGTTAAGTCCCGGCGCCGCAAACCTGTGGGGAAATAGAGCTGAGGATTCTGCAACAGGAATGCTAGTTCGGTTCAATAATGGGTTTCAATCTCCTCCTCACATTCACAATATTTCATACCGCGGCATTGTGATTGAAGGTCAATTGCATAACGATGATCCAAAAGCTGAAAAAATGTGGTTGCCCACAGGGTCTTTTTGGACGCAGCCTGCGGGGCAAAACCATATTACAGCGGCAAATAGTGAGACTAACCTGATCTACCTAGAAATTGACTCTGGTCCTTATTTAGTTAAGCCATCAAGCGAGAAATTTGATAACGGGGAACATCCCATAAACCTCCACATTGACAATCTCGTTTGGATGGAACACAAACAATTAGGTTTCATTGATGCTGAAGGTGTAAGGACTGCTTTTGTTTGGGGGGAACCTTCTAAATTGTCTGGATCAATGCTCAAAATTCCTAGCGGCTTTAAAGGAGCTATAAAAACAGAAGCAAGCGAATTTAGATCAGTGATTATTACTGGAGTAGTCAATTACAGCGACGGCGAGCAAAACAAAACGACACTAAATGCAGGTAGCTATATCGAGTCTTCTGGACTAAACACTCACGTTATCGAAAATAAAAGTAATAAAGAAGCTATTATCTATTTACGAACTGACGGCCCCTATCGAGTATATTAGCTGGAAGTAACTTCCCGTCCCAATGTATATAAAAACTAAAGCTAACTTTGGCACTAACCGTAAGTTAAAAGATAATCATTGAGCGGAAATGAGTGCAGAGATGATAGAGGGCACAATCATTGATTTACCTCCTCAAATGAAACAGTAAGCTCAAGCTCTATTATCAAATAAATCTAAAAAGTAATTCAATTATTTGGTTGGTTATCAAACGTAAAGATAAGAGATAACATACATCCAATCAAAAAAGCAGGTTTACGGGAGCATTTCATGAAAGCGATGATAGTAAAGAATTTTGGCTCAGCAGATGTATTTGAAGTTGCTGAGCTTGCAAAGCCGAGCGTTAAAGAAGGCCATATATTGGTCAAAATTATGGCCTCTAGTGTAAACACCGTCGATACAATGATTCGGCAAATGGGCCCTGACTTACCTCTTTCGCCAGCAGCACCTGCAATTTTGGGAATGGATTTCGCTGGTATCGTTGAAGAAGTCGGTGACAATGTTGATGTATTCCAAGTTGGTGACGAAGTCTATGGTTGTGCTGGAGGTTTAACTGATTTGCCCGGTACACTAGCGGAGTATATTGTTGCTGATGCAAATCTAGTTGCAAAGAAGCCTAAGAATTTGACCATGAGAGCAAGCGCTGCATTACCATTAGTGGCGATCACTGCTTATGAAGGTCTCAAAAGAGCTGCGGTTAGCAAAGGTCAGAAAGTACTTGTGCATGGCGGTTCTGGAGGTGTTGGGCACATTGCTGTGCAGTTGGCAAAGCATTTTGGTGCGGATGTTTATTCAACCGGGGGAGGTGAAAAACAACTTTCGCTTATTGAAAAACTGGGCGCAACTCCTATCAATTATGTTAATGAATCAGTCGCGGATTATGTCACTAAATACACCAATAATATTGGCTTTGATGTCGTTTTTGATTCAGTAGGCGGTCAAAATATGTTGAATTCATTTGATGCTGCAAAATTAAATGGTCAAGTGGCTTCAACGGTATCCCTCGTAGAAATTGATTTGTCTACAGCGCACTTTAAAGGTTTGTCTTTACATGTTGTCTTTATGCTTATTCCAATGCTTCACAATGTAAATCGGGAGATTCATGGAGCAATTCTAGAAGAAATTGCGAAGATAGTTGAAGCGGGTGAACTTATGCCAGTACTAGATGAAAGCGATTTTACACTTGAAGACGTGGCTAAGGCACATCAAAGACTAGAGAGTGGAAAAGCTATGGGTAAAGTGGTTATTAGTCATTAGTATTCTATTTGAAAACATCAACACCGAAGGACAACACATGAAAACGATCTTAATTACGGGCGCAACAGATGGAATCGGATTTGAAACCGCCAAGCTATTTGCTGCCCATGATCATCAGTTGATATTGCATGGTCGTAGCCAAGAGAAGATGAACGCAACGCTACAAAAAATACATAATGCATTCCCAGATGTAAAAATTGAGGGCGTTTTGGCTGATTTGTCTAAGTTTGGTGATGTTGCTTCATTGCTAAACATCGTTAATGCAAAATACAGTAGCATTGACGTAATTGTTAATAATGCTGGGGTTTTGAAGTTACCGAACCCAATTACTGAGAATGGCTTAGATGCCCGTTTTGTTGTCAACACGATAGCGCCAATTATTATTACAAGAGGCTTGTTACCGATTTTGTCAGAACAAGGCCGAATTGTTAACTTATCCTCTGCGGCACAATCACCTGTGCAAAATGATGCAATTACTGGAAAGCTACCACTGGGCGACGATATGCAAGCTTACGCACAGAGCAAACTAGCATTGACGATGTGGGTTAGAGCTACAACAAACGCTTTCGGTTCATCACAGGTGAATGTAGCCGTGAACCCAGGTTCATTGTTGGCTTCTAAAATGGTCAAAGAAGGTTTTGGCGTTGCTGGCAATGATCTGAGTATTGGCGCACAAGTGCTATTTGATGCTGCACTATCGAATAAATTTAGAGATGCCTCAGGAAAGTACTTTGACAATGACATTGGAGCTTTTTCAGAACCTCATCCGTTTGCATTAATACAAAGGAACTGTGATGAACTAATGGTTGCCATAGAGAAGGTTATAAACGAATATTTCACAACTCCTGCTTAAAACAAATTGTGAAACAATGATACAAATTCGATAATGAGAAATGCAATAGTTTCGAGTCAATTGTTTATATAATTCGAACCAAGAATAAGGACACTGTTCGAGGCTATTGCAATCACAAAAGAGTAATCGAGTTCTTATTTATCTGTGATTAATAAATATGATTTGAATCGCAAGGCAATTATACAGAATGTGTTACAGGCTCCATTAGTTCTAATTTATGAAACTAACACCATACTTCTTTTAACACTACTCAAATAACTAGTAAACCATATCGTTCTACTCATTTTTTTGTTAGTAAAGAGTGTATGCTAGAATTTTTGCAATTACTTTATTGTTACAAATCTAAGTTTTACACCAACTTTATTGTCACTTCCCAAAGCGTAAAGCTATGCGCCCATGATGGTCGTGGCGACTCAGTTGTCGCTGAAAACTAACAAATGAGCTGAAAAATGAATATTGAATCTTTACAAACTGACTTTGATGAACTCATACAAACCGCGATGGTGTCTCTTAGTAGCGGATTAACCTACTTACAACTCGCTGTGATCTTCGTTATTTATGCATCCGCTTATGGGCTTTCATTTAAACTAAGACATAGTATTGGCGTTACGCACAATGCGCCGGTTGAAGCAGCTCATGCAACAACGAAGTTGCTGTATCGCTTGGGAGATATGATTTTCCCGGTGTTAGCAATATCGCTGCTAAAAATATCGACTCTGGTCGGCGAAAGTCTGCAATTCTCCCCTTGGCTTATTCAAACGGCGTTCACCATTGCAATTTTGATATTCGTCAATTCGCTCATAACGGCATTTGTAACTAAGAAAAACCTTGCGCGAGCTTTCCGATGGGTTTTGTTACCCATATTATTTTTACACTTAATTGATGTGCTACCATTTATTGTCGCCGTACTTGAGAGTATGTCGATAGAGCTTGGTAATTTAAGTATTTCGGCATACGGAGTGGCTAGGGTTGTTATTTTTGGCGGCTTTTTATTCTGGTTGGGGCGAGAGTCCAATGCCTTCGGTAAAGCCGTGATAAAGAACCAAAAGAGCTTGGATGTACCAACAAAAGAGGTATTTACCAAGTTATTTGAAGTAGGTTTGTTTTGCATCGTTGTGCTGCTGCTAATGAACATTATGGGCATCAACCTGACTACCTTTGCCGTATTTGGTGGCGCCTTAGGCGTAGGTATCGGTCTAGGCCTTCAAACCATCGCTTCAAACTTCATCTCGGGTATTATTATTTTACTCGATAAGTCACTCACAGTCGGCGATTTTGTTGAGCTTGACGACGGCCAAAAGGGCTTCGTTCGAGAATTTAGAATGCGTTATGCCGTGCTTGAAACTTATGACGGCAAAGACATCCTGGTTCCGAATGAAAAATTCATCTCATCTTTGCTGACTAACTGGACTCATAAAGATCCCAAGCAACGTTATCGTGTGGATTTTTCAGTTCCCTACGCGACCGATATTCGCCAAATGGTTGAGTTCATCAAAGTGGCTGTCGCAGAGCATCCACAAGTGATCAGCGGTGAAGATGTACCCTTTGAAGAACGCCCCGACTGCGAGATTGACAGTTTTGGTGATTCTGGGGTGAATATGTTTGTGGAATTTTGGATGTTAGGTATTGATGATGGTAAAAATCGCGTGGGCGGCGACTTAATGCTCATCATTTTTGAAACACTGAGAGCCAACGGCATAGAGATCCCATTCCCGCAAAGAGAAGTTAGAATTTTAAACGAAGATACAAATGCGACTTCGATGAGTAGAGAAGCGGATAAGTGACTTCTCTTAATTACACAATTTCCCTAGGCAGCTATTTATTGCTCTCAATATGGTGCTTATTCTTGAAAAGGTGGGATTATTCACCCTTATTCAACTAGAATTCTTAGCATGACTTAACAAGAATAGCGTCGTGTATTTAGCTTTGGAGAGCAGTATGAAATTTGGTGATTACCTTCGCACTTGTCGAGAAGAAAAAAATTGGACTCAACCAGAGGCCGCCGCAAAAATTGAAATAGAGCAGTCTTACTTGTCGAAACTGGAAACGGGGAAGTCGTTTCCATCAGAAGATATTTTTGAGCGGCTTGTCGATATTTATAAAATAGATTTAGATAGCTTCTACGCCAAGATTCATAATGATGAGTTGGAAAAACTCAAGAGTTTGAAGCAGGTGAGAAGTGCCATATTAAGGCAAAATAACCAACAGAAAAAAGATGAGCGTATTTGGTTGATTTGTGGCTTGGTTATGTTAATTGTTGGCGGTGCCTCCCTTGGTCATGCACTTATTCCTCCACAAGCTACAACAGAAAATCTTTATCGTTCGCAGGGTGAATTAAATCCCGACGAAGCGCTTGATACTTTTAGTGTTCTGAAAATGCGCCCTCCTGCAGAAGTGCAAGGCATAGACAATTCAGAACAAAGAGCACGACAAAAAGAGCTACTAAAGCGTATCCATCAATTAGAAGAAAGAACTTATGATGACCGAGGGGACGCTTACGTGAAAAAAACACTGGCTGGGCGCCGCTATTACGAGAGAGTAAGTAGTCGTACGGTAATGCGCTATTCTGGCCACAAGTGGTTCTTGATCCCTGCATGTGCGTTTTTGCTGGGCGCGCTTGGCAGTTTTTACATCAGTCGCCGATGGAAGTAGCATAAAACTAGTTTAGGGTTGTTTTTGTTCCTCTATAAGTTAACTTTCCACAGCATATCGTTAACTTGGGTAATTTCTATATTACAGCCCAATATTTGCTTAATAACGGCAATATTCGTTGTTGTGTGTAAGCTTGGTTTTGTTGTTGTAAAACTGCCGCTCCCAGCGATAGCAATTAAGATAAGCAACTGGTCGGCGAGATACTCTTCTACGGCGGCTTTGGCATGTATGAACTTATTTACTCGTCCCACAGCACGTTTGGCAACTTTCTCTGATGATAAGCCATGCTCGCCAACAACCTCAAATATACTACGATGAGTTTGGCTTTGAATGCTAAGCTGGAAGCTGTTACCAGGGCCAGGAGAATCTATCTGGTGAACTTGATTTAAGGCGTTCTGCCAACCAAGAAGCTTCTGAGCCGTGGCAATTTCTCTTTGGCCTATGCTGACTGGCAATAAACTCACCAAGGCATCAAGAGAACAGTTGTCTATATCGTTAGCGAAGTCGCCACCCGAATCACTTAAGAAAAAAGGCTTGAGTGTTACAGATGGCTTCACATTAAGTTGCCATTTACCGCCGCCAGCAGGATAGAATCCCAGTTTTGAAGTACTGACGCGACAATTTACCCCCATACCTTTTATTAAGGGCAAATATGATTGCTCGAAAAAGCTTAATGAAGGAGACATACCATTGTGTGTGCCGCCCTCAAATACGACTGTTGAACTTTCTTTTGCCAAGGATAACACTGGTAAAATGGTCTGGCAGACCAATGTGGTACTTCCGGCGCTGCCAATAGCAAATCGATAATTCCCTGGTTTAACAGTGCGTGGTGAGAACCGAATTCGAGTAGCTCCCAGTTCCACACCTTCTGTTATAGCATCAGAAACCTCTTGTGCTGCCAAAACAGAAGTAAGGTGCTGACGTAATAGTCCAGGCTTTTTCCGACCAGCACGAATATTTACTAATTCAATATTCTGCTGGGTAAACATCGATAAAGTCAGGGCTGTTCTTAGCACCTGACCACCACCTTCTCCTTGAGCACCATCAATTATCATATAGTCCATTTTAACTCCTTATAACTATTAACCTTTTACACAAACAATTTGCTTCAAGGTATAAACGACTTCAACAAGATCCTTCTGTGCTTCCATAACCTTTTCGATGTCTTTGTATGCGTGTGGTATCTCGTCTATGACTGATTCGTCCTTCCTACATTCAACACCTTCGGTCGCAGCAATTTGATCTTTCACATTGTAAATCTTCTTGGCTTTAGTTCTCGACATCACACGACCAGCACCGTGGCTGCAGCTATTAAAGCTTTCTGGATTTCCCAAGCCTCTTACGATGAAAGAGCGAGCGCCCATACTTCCTGGAATGATCCCCATTTCGCCTTTTTCAGCCCTTACAGCCCCTTTTCTGGTAACGTAGCATTCTTTGCCAAAGTGACGTTCGCGCGAAATATAATTATGGTGACAATTTACAGCAAGCTCAGCAGTCGAAAATGGCACTGGCAACTGTTTTCGTAACGCAGCTATTGCATTGAACATCATAACTTCACGATTTTTCGCTGCGAAGTCTTGAGCCCACTCTACGGCTTCAACATAGTCGTTGAAATAGTCGCTTCCCTCCTCAAGGTAAGCCAAGTCCATATCCGGCAGGTTTATTTGATGGCGCTGCATTTCTTTCTTCGCTAATTCAATAAAATAGCTACCAATGCGGTTTCCAACACCGCGACTACCTGAGTGAAGCATTATCCACACAGCATCATTTTCATCTAAACAAAGCTCCAAAAAGTGATTCCCTGTTCCCATCGTGCCAAGGTGTTTAACGTTGTTACTTTTCTCGATCGCCGGGTGCTTGGCGCAGATCCGTTCAAAGCGAGCTTGCAACTTCAACCACTCTCCGGCAACAAGGTCTGGAATGTTATGCCAAGCACCTCTATCTGCTCGCCCTCGACCACTTGTTCTACCATGGGGAACGGCTGCCTCAAAAGCGTGCCTAATTGCAGATAAGTTATCAGGCAACTGGCTAGCCTTTAGGGTTGTTTTAGTTGCTACCATGCCGCAACCAATATCAACACCAACAGCAGCTGGTATAACAGCATCAACAGATGGAATAACACTCCCAATCGTTGCGCCCTTGCCTAGATGTACGTCTGGCATCACTGCAATGTGCGAATGTACCAGTGGCATTGATGCTATATTTTTTAATTGCTGCTGAGCTTTTTCTTCAAAAGGGACTCCCTTAGTCCACGCTTTGATTGGTGCGCTTCCTTCATTCTCTATCACGTTGTAGTTCTTACACATTATAATTTCCTTAAATATTCTTTTTTATCAAGCTATGTTGACGGTGCCATTCATTAGGCCTTCCAAGCCACCGTAAACAGTCAAGCTATCAATTCTTTCAGCCACCTTTTCAAGGGCTTCGAGCTCCTTTAGCCGCATCAATGTTGGGTTGTTTTCCATGACTTTTGCGGTGTTATGCAAGCTTCTTGTTGCAGAGGTTTCTTCACGTCTTTTTATTACGTTTGCCTCTGCCGCTTTTTGCGCTTCGACTACCTGATTCAATATTGCTTTCATCTCACCGGGCAAGATGATGTCTTTCACTCCAACACTTACAAGTGATACACCAACATCTGCTAGCCGCTCGAATGCCAGTTCTTTAACTGTCTCATTCACGTACAATTTATCTAACAAAATATCATCCAAAGACTTAGTGCCGACGGCTTCCCTCAATGCTAACTGCAGTGCCTTATAAATAAAGTCATCTACTTTATCGACACTACGTGCTGCTAACTCGGCATCATCTACTTTGATACTTGCGCTTAAATTAATTCGCAAACTCACTCTGTCTTTGCTCAAAATTTCTTGCCCAGAAATCTCAAGCAATTGAGTTCTACAATCAAAAGACTTCAATTCAATGTCGTGATTAAACTGCCAAAACCCATGTTGACCAGGAGATAGCTTTCGCAGCAATTGACCATTTACATAAAGTAAGCCGATATGATTTTTGTCTACATTCAAATCAGCAATTGGTTTAACTGCTACGGTGCGCTCGCTTCTAATGAGACGTGACGCTGCATTGGCACCAGCTCTGTTGACTAGAAAAAGCGTTTTATCATCAACATCGATACTTTCATCAATAGAAATTTTTTCTACCCTTATATCGCCAGCATCTTTCCAAAGATATAGATGCTCACTTGGCGCCACGATACCTCTGAGTAAATCGTCAACGTAAAGCAAACCCACTTCTGTACTTTTTAGCTTCCAATGAGATATATGCTCTGCGAATACTGTTTGATTACGATATAAGCGTTCAGCGTTTTTTTCGGAAAAGAACAGGGTATTGATGTCAAAATAGATAAACTCAAATTCATTCTTGATGTCCCAGATTCTGTGTCTTCCTGGTTTTATTACGCTGTTAAACTGTTGATTTTTGTATGCCAAAACTCTTTGGTTTTCTGCTACTACTAGTGTTTTTATGAACATTAAAAAATTCCTTATTTAGTCCTCTTTGAAGAGGGGGTTAGTAAGTGTTAAGTACTTGTTCGATAAGGGCCTGAAACATAACAACCACGGGGAGCGTCCTGCTTGCCATAGCGCATTTGTTCTTGGCGTTTACCCAACATTGGTAATCACAACTTACTAACGCTTAGTTACTTATCATTGTATAAAGGATGGGAATTGAACCCATAACCCTCGAATTAAAAATTCGATGCTCTACCAATTGAGCTACCTGTATTTAAGGAAGGATTCGAACCTTCGCCAATAGCCCTATGCTATTGCTCTATCCTCTGAGCTACTTAAATGTTTATTAAGATGGGACTCGAACCCATGACCTTCGAAAAAATTCGATGCTCTTCCTCCTGAGCTACTTAATATCTGTTTGATCAGGTATACGCATTCGCAGAGCTCAGCGCACCGGGGTGATGTTTTGAATCACACCCACTTAATCAGACGAATAGGTATTTACAAGTCACGTGCCAGCTTTTACTTTTATTTTAAATTTGTAGTTAAGTTATTGTTTTAATTTACTTAAGTATGTTTTTTTGTGACTTTCGTAGGTTTTTAATTGAAATTCAAAGAATAAAAAAGTACTGTTTTGGATATTAAAGTATCTATATGGATAGTGTTGTGAAAGATGTAGTTGTTGTTAGTTTGATTGGCACACAATTAGATTATGTAGGTAAGAGAGTTGACCGATGGGCCAAGTGGCGACCTAACGTCAGCCTCTGCAGCCAAGATGATTTGGTGATAAATCAGCTTCACCTTTTGCATGATAACCATAGTAATCGTCTCGCTAACGATGTCACCGTCGACATTGAATCAGTCTCTCCAGAAACCGAAGTTAGTCTGCATAGTGTTAATTTTCAGAATCCATGGGATTTTGAAGAAGTTTACGCGAAACTGTTTGATTGGTGCCTTCAGCAAGATTTTGATACCGACAAAAATGACTATTTATTCCATATAACAACAGGGACACATGTTGTTCAGATATGCAGTTATTTACTTACCGAAAGTCGCCACTTCCCAGGTCGTCTCATTCAGACATCACCTGATCATAACAATAAGAACAAATCGATTGGTCGGATACAAATTATCGATTTAGATCTATCTAGGTATGATCAACTCGCGACGAGATTTGATGTTGAACACCAAGAAGGTAAAGAGTTCTTAAAAGGGGGCATTGAAACCAAAAATAAAGATTTTAATAATCTCATTGGGCAAATTGAGAAAGTGGCGATTCGCTCAAAAGATCCGATGTTACTCACCGGACCTACAGGTGCAGGAAAGAGTCAGTTAGCTACGCGAATATTTCAGCTAAAAAAGAAACGTTCAATGCTGAAAGGCACGCTAGTGTCGGTGAACTGCGCGACCTTGAAGGGTGAAAATGCTATGGCCGCATTGTTTGGCCACACAAAGGGCGCTTTTACTGGCGCTTTAAAAGCGAGGGATGGGTTTTTACTTACTGCGAATGAGGGGGTTCTTTTTCTAGATGAAATAGGTGAGCTTGGTTTGGAAGAGCAAGCCATGCTGTTACATGCGATTGAAAACAAGAGCTTTCATCCTGTTGGAAGTGATGCAGTAGTTAACAGTGGTTTTCAACTCATTGCAGGCACGAATAAAAATCTGAAGGAGGAAATTAAAAAAGGTGCTTTTCGAGAAGATTTGCTTGCGAGAATAAACCTTTGGACATACGAACTACCAGCTCTTAAAGATAGGAAGGAAGACATTCCTGCAAATGTTGATTATGAGATTGAGTTGTATTCCCAAAAGTCGGGGCATCGAGTGCAGTTCAATAAGGAAGCTAAAAGTCGTTTTATTGGCTTTGCAGTATCTAATAAAGCCACATGGTCTGGAAACTTCAGAGATTTAAGCTCGGCAATAACACGGCTTTGCACCTTGGCAGATTCATCAAGAATTACTATTGCAGATGTTGAAGACGAGATTGAGAAATTAACGCGCGCTTGGAGTTCATCGGGTGAACAAACTCACACTGATATTTTAAATAGCTATTTATCAACAGAGCAGATTCAGCAACTTGATAAGTTTGATGCACAACAACTGAGTTATGTTTTGGCGGTTTGCCAGCGACACACTAGCATGGCATCTGCCGGCAGAGAGTTGTTTGATGTTAGCCGAACATTTAAATCTCAACCGAATGATTCAAGTCGTTTACAAAAGTATTTGAATAAATTTGGTTTAAAGTGGAGAGATATCCGAAGTATCGATTGATAAATAGCTTTGCAACATAACGCCTATTTCACTAGTCCATCTACAAAGTTTTTGATATCTGTATTACTGAATGGTTTAGATAGCAGTTCTACATTTTCAAAACCTTCCTTTTTGATGCCCTGAAGTTCACTATATCCTGTAACGAAAATGAATGGGATGCACAGTTCTTTAAGGTGCTTGGCGATTGAAATGCTGTTTTCGCCTCCTAAGTTAACATCAAGTATGGCAAACGAGATGCTTTCCTTATTGATGATTTTAATAGCGTCAGCAGAGCTAGCGGAGACGAATACCTTTTTAACACCCAGAGCATAGAGTGTGTCTTCAAGGTCTAAGGCAATAATCATATTGTCTTCGACAATCAACGCACTAGATAGAGCATTTCTTGCAGTAGGTGAGCTAAGTGTGTGTTCTGATGAATTTTCGTAAGGTTTTGGTTGCGCATCTGTTGTTACTACAAATTTACTGGGGACACTCAGTGTTACATCTATTCCATTGCCATGCGCTATTACATCTGCGGTTCCATTTAAGTCGAAGGGAATGGAGCGACTTATAATAATCGAACCGAAACCTTTTTTAGTAGCCAGTTCATTTTCATAACCAGATTCCTGCCAATCAATCGTTAAATCCTTGTTGTGCGATAAACTCCATTCAATTTTTATTTGTCCACGATCGTTTCGCAAAGCGCCATGTTTAACAGCGTTTGTTACTAACTCGTGAACAACCAATGTAAGGGTAGTGTACGCCTTAGGTAACAGATTTACCGATGGGCCTTCAATAATCACATTGTTTTCTATGTTTTCAGTAAAAGGGTTTAACTCTGTTTCAATAAGCTCTTGAAGTGGTGCATGGCTCCAATTGCGTTTAGTAAGGTGGTTTTGTGCAACCGCAATAGCTTCAATTCTCCCTCCAAGCACTTGCTTAAACTCAGAGATATCTACTGCATTACTGGCCGTTTTTGATATCACCGAGCTAATCAGACCCAATATGTTTCTTACTCTATGATTCAGCTCGTGAATCAGCATATCTTGCTGTTGTTGTGATTCTCTTATCAAGCGCTCACGTTCATCAATGTTACGAATAACAATTTCCATAAGCATTTGTCGGAAAAGCTTTGCTAAGCCAATTTCTTTTTCTAACCAAGGCGCACTGAAGCCTTTCCTTAGCTCTTGCCAAGCGGCAAAACTTTTTCGTGGTGTTAATCTTGATCCATTTGGGCCCAGACTAACTGGTTTTTCTGGGTTGCCAGCCCATGATATTGCTTGAGTCTCTTCTTTGCGAAGAAAAATCATGAAGTCTTTGGGATGTCTCGAAATTGGTATTGCGAGCATACCTGCGTAGCGTTCAGAAACGGTCAGTTCTGAGTCTAGAAATGAAGCTAAATTATCAGAGTAAACTACCTCATTAGTAGGGTAATTATTTAATTCCTTTAGAATAAGCTGAATATCCTCATCACTGATTTCAGCTCCAGTTTGAGCCATTTTTTTATCGACCCACAAAACAGTGCTATCAGACTGAATGAGCTCATGAAAGCTATCGATATGCGGTACTAAATTGTTATACACAGTCTCTTCATTATTCATTGCAGACATAATACTGACTTGAAGGCTTCGAGCTCTGTCAGTATCGACCATACTTGCATTGCGAAGTCGGCCCGCAAGTTCCAATGAAAATACTTCTCCGTATACCTCTATTATCGACCGCAATTCTAAACTCATATATTTCGCACTATTGTGATGGCAAGCAAACAGCCCCCACAATTCCCCATCAACCACAATACTTAATGAGAAACTAGCTCCTACACCCATATTCTTCAAATACTCAATATGTATCGGCGATACTGCTCTGAGTGAACTAAGAGAAAGGTCGATTGCTTCTTCGTTACTGTCGTTCGAACCTATTATGTCGATCGTTTCGGCGTCTACATCTTCAATTTGGCGCGTTAGGTTCTTTACGTATAAGCGCCGGGCTTGTTTGGGGATGTCAGAGGCTGGGTAGCGTAAACCGAAGAAGCTTTCCATTTCGTGAGTTTTATTTTCTGCAATAACTTCGCCTGTACCATCGTTGTGAAAGCGATAAAGCATGATCCTATCGTAGCCTGTTAGTTGACTAATTTGTTCGGTCGCATGCACAAACAAACTCTGCATTGAATCGGTTTGAGAAAGAGATCTCAGGGTATCTCTAAAACTGGGAAGTGACCTTCGTTGTTGTACAGGTTGGTGATATTCAAATTCAACTATTACTAATTCGCCGCTTTTGTGAATACTGATATCGTAGGATGTTTTTCGGTCAAAAATAAACTCAGCAAATACGCGTTGTGTTTGCTCTGGTGCAAGCTCTTGAGCGAAGTGTTTAATTTCAGTGAATATTGAAGGGGAAATTAATTGCTCACTTGGTATTTTGAAGCACTCCTCGATACTCAAATTAGTAAATTTCTCGATATTTTTTGAGCAATAAGCCAAACGCCAATCTTGCGTAAAGGCAATAAATCCGCCATACGCCTGTATCTTTCCGACTAAGTGAATCGCTTCTTTATCGCAGCTAGATAAGTCGACATTTTTATATGAGTTACTCATAGTGATTGCTCTTTTGGGTTGGAGTATTTGCTCGCATTTGCTTGGCTGAATGAATGTCATTTACGAACGTGGCTTCAAGTAATTCACATACCTGGTTTGATGAAGGTAGGAGCGGAATAGTTCGACAGGTACGCTGCCAAACAGTTGGTTGCTTGAAAACGGTATCAGTTAACACACAAATCGGAATAACAATACGTTTCGCCGTAAACTCATTAAACAACAGGGGTATGCTTAATCTTGGAAGTTCATAATCAATTAGAAGAAGTTGAAATGACTCTACCGTAAGTATTTCAGGTATGTCGGCAGCCTTATCGACAAACATCATCTTGAATGCTTGGGTTGTATTGAAAATTTGCAGTAAGGATGAAATGAGTTTTTCATTTTCTGATGCGACTAATATATTAATCGGGTTTGCAAAAGAGCATTGTGTAGCAATGTCTTCCAATTTCTGAGCAAGTTTTTGCTTCTCTGCTTGGTCAATCGATTTGCTTACAAACATTTGATACAGATTTTCGGCTATTTCACTTGGGCTTAAAGGTTTGGAAAGTACTAGATCCGTAACCTTTCTGCATTCTGATATAAGCTCGTCATCTACTGAGGCAGTGATGGCGACAATAACAGCTGTTGATTTGCTATCCTTTATTATCTTCGAAGCTTCCACGCCCGACATAATGGGCATGTGAATATCCATCCAAATAACATCAAAATGTCGCTCGGCCGCCTTGTGAATTGCTTCTTTTCCGTTAGAGGCAAAGTCGAAGTCAGAGAAGCCTAGTTGTTTTAATGACTCGTGAAGCACCACTTTATTTATTTCATTGTCATCAACAATTAAATGAGAAATCGGATTTGTTGTTGCATATGTTAACATTAATGTAGAGTAGTCGATGGGGTATTCACTTAGCGTATAAGACGCTCGTAAAACGTCGCTACGGACTGCAATTTGGATTAGCTCGCTCGGTAGAATTGGTTTATACAGTACATGCCAATCAGCGAATTCTTTATATTGATTATTGTCGAGTAAAACACAATTCGCTTTCGCTCGAAGGGCGTCTTTTAATTCATTGCTTTCCTGAAGTGTACCTAGCTCAGCAAAGTCGATGATAAGTAAATCGGTTTGTTCGGAATGATTTTCTGAAAGCAGACTTTGCGTTGAATCATACTGTTGAACGTTAATATTCCAATTTGAAAACAGTGAGCGAATTGATTCGGTTGCTGTTCCCTTTGAGGAAACTAGCTTGATTATTGTTTTATGTTTATGCTCAGCGGTAAATCGAGGTATCCCTTTTAGTCGCACCTTTTTGAAAGTGAGGTCAAAAAAGAGTTGTGTTCCAAAGTTCTCTTTGCTCTTAGCTTGAATCTTTCCTCCCATCATTTCGACTATTTCTTTGCTAATGTTGAGGCCAAGACCAGAACCTCTTGCACGAGAATTTTGGCTTGAATTCACTTGATAAAAGGGTTCAAAAACGGCTGCAAGATCTTTCTCAGGAATCCCCACGCCCGTGTCGGATACTAAGAATCTTACTGAGAGCTCTTCTGCATTTTCCTGTCTGAATATGACCCACACAGAAACGTTACCGTGGTCAGTGAATTTGAAGGCGTTACCTATCAAGTTACTGAGCACCTGATACAAGCGTTGAGAATCTGATTTTACGCCAAGCTCAATCAGCCTAGAATCGAAATGGAGTTGAAGTTCGATGTTTTTCGATTGTGCCGACTGGGTAAATATTCTGACTACGTTTTCGCAAACTTCTAAGAGTCTGAATGGCTCTAAACGCAAAGACATTCCATTTGGAGAGTTATTCGAGAGATCTATTGCATCAGAAATAACCGTCATCAAAGCACGCGAAGAGACTCTAATTTGGTCCAAGTATCGTTGTATTTTTGGTGATACTGTTTCTTTTTCAATAACTTCAATTAAACCATTGATGCCATGTAATGGTGTTCGAAGGTCATGACTCACTTTTGCCAAATGCTTCGCTTTATCTTGCGATATTTCTTTCTCTTGCTCAATTAAACTGCTGTACTTGTCATCATTGCTTTTGATGCTCTGAACATGTAGGTACTGGATGATTATCAAAACCAAAGTTACAAGGATTATCAAGATGGACGCTATCACAGGTAACCAATCTGGCTGTTGTGTTTGTATGAATGTATTGAAGCTTGCGAAGGTGAATAAAAGCCACAGTGTTATTCTCACGACACTAACTCCTCTTGGGTAACCACCTTCTTGTTGCATAAGGCTCTGAGAGCGGAAAAAGAGTCCAATGCACCAGCAAGTACTTGTTGATAGTGCTCTTCTGTGGCGCACAGGGAATGAATATAGTTAATTGTGGTGCGGAAGCTATCTATTTTTTGGTGGCCATAGCAATCGTAAAAACGAGTAGCCTTTTGTAATCCGAGTGTTTTTTTAACTTTTTTACCGATAATCATACCACCAAGAGAAGAGCCCTCAGCGACGTACAGCACTCCTAGGGAAAAGTGTCTAGATGCCGTCTTCTTAGCGAGTGCTAATTTTGGCAGTGTTGTTCCGCCTAATTCCTGTAAATCTGCCTCCAGCAATCCAGTTTTTACTTTTATTAACGGTAAAGACGAGTGATTGAAATATTCGTGTAAATGCGTGGACTCCGCGGCGGCAAACCATTTATGCATAATTTGCATAACCGCTATATAGCTTTCAATAGTTAACGTTGTTTCCATCAAACTTCTTAACAAAGGACTGCTATCCAATGCTGTGTGGGCAGAGTGCGTATCTGTTTTTAGCCTTTGATGTGTTGTATTAAAATAATTCAAATCTACAAGCTACTCTTTAACGGATTGATGTACAAATATAATACATTATTTGCTCTAAAGTTAGTCTAGCACAATACCGTGGAAATATTTGAAGCTCACGCATTTACTTGCGTCTAGAGCAGCTTGCTTTTGTAAAAGTGACCTTGTATCGCTCTACTCTTTGCCTTACCTTGTATCTGTAGTTTCAGTTTAAAAAAAGGACAAAATACATGGAGCAAGATTGGCACTTGAACGTGATGTGTAAAGAAATCATCGGCTGGGAAGAAGAAAGAGTGAACCTATGTGTTTTTAGGTTCACGCTACTCTAGGACGACTAACAGTGAAATTTATTGCACTCATTTTGACAACACTTCCCACTAATTGCGATTCTTCGGCAGGAGAACATTCTTTGCATACTTGAACCGAATTAGAAATGTCGTCTTTTGATATGTCCAGTGGTTAAGAGGCAGGAACCAAAAGATAAATTGAGATGGATATAGATACTACGGACACAACAAGAATCATAAAAGCCGTGATTTTTTTATGAGTATTCAATGCGGTCTTTAATGAAGGCATAGCAACTTTCCTAACCAAGTGGTACACAAAGAAAACTGAAGTGAATAATAAAAATATATAACTAACTTCAGTTACTTGCTTAGTGAGCGGGACATTTTTAAAAGTGAAAAAGTATCCTACAGTAAACAACACAAGCGACACTGGGACGCTCATAGTTAGCGATGACCATAGCGCGTTAAGAGCGTATCTTGATGCTGCTGTTACTTTAATAATAGAATGACTCTTCATACTTTTTCCCCCTTTTTCGTAGTTTAAGCAAGTTGTCATTCATTTCCAAGTTATTTATCTATTTACAGGTCTTTATGCTGCGATCGAAATCGTGCTTTAGCCTACCTCGGGTGTATTGAGCAAACTCAGGGAGGGTGATTTCAGCACTGACTGTTGAAAGGTCGAAAGCATAGACTGATAAAGCTTTTTTCTTTATTGTGAACACTTCATAGTTGCTCAAAAGGACAAAATACATGGATCAGTCTCTTTACAAAGCCATCATGGCGTTGAACATCAGTGATAAGAATGCCGCTTTTACATTCGAAATGCGTTTGGCACGAGAAAATGCATGGAGCTTGGATTATGCCAAGCAGGTGGTGCATGAATATAAACGTTTTATTTATCTAATTGCTAGCACTAATCGGTCGCAAACTCCGTCAGATCAAGTGGATCAGGCTTGGCACTTGCACATGACTTATACCGATTCGTATTGGAATGTGATGTGTAAGGAGATCATCGGCAAGAACATACATCATGGTCCGACTCGCGGTGGTGCAGAGCAACGTCAAACATATCGAGAGCAGTACATAAATACCTTACATACTTACCGCGACGTGTTTGGCGACGAGCCTGCATCCATTTGGCCAAGTGCCGACAAACGCTTTGCCAATGCATCTGAGTTTGTACGGTTGAATAAAGCGGATTACTGGCTTCTTCCAAAATTGGGTTTTCCTAAATTTCTCGTTGCACCTTTGAGCGTTGCAGGTTTTTTAAGCTTGGCTTTCGTTAGCTATGCTGCAGGTGACTCGCATGTTGAGTTTAGCAGGCTGTTGACTATTGGCGGCTTGGTTGTATTCATTGTGTTGATGATTTGGCTTGTTGTTCGTTTGAGCTCATCTTCAAAAAAAGACTCAGGTGCTGACGGCACTGGCGGCTATATTGGCAGTGGTTCATCATCCAATGCGAATAAGCACGATGCAGCAAATAAAAAAAATGACATCGACGTTGATATCGACAGCGGAGGTAGTGGTTGTGGGTCGGGCTGTGGCGGCTGTGGTTCTTAAGTGCACTAGTTAAATGTATCTTTAGTCGACAAAATAGTCTTAAAACCAACTTTGGTATATTTACAAACACCCATCAGAAGAACTTCTGCTGTATCTTATACCAATCTATGTGTGTTGATATTATCTGAAGGATACTTCCTATGAAAAGGCGTTTCACCAAATCGCTTATAAGTTCTATTGTCTTGATGTCGTTGTCTATGGCGGCTGCTCACTCGGCAACGCGTAACCCGGCTTCTACAGCGAGCATTAATAAGCAGATTTGGCAGCAAAGTGAGGAGAATCATTGGTCTTTGCAAAACAATGAGCTGCTTACTAAGGCAAGAGAAACTCAACGAATTGCGCTACCTATATATATAGCAAACACAGCTGAATACACTATGAGTAAGTCGCGCGTAATGTCGCCGGCACTTTCAGCTAAATATCCGAATATTCAGAGTTACAACATCCAGCATGGTGATGATTTAGGCTACCTTGTTATTAGCAGCGACAGCATGAGCGGTGCGTATCAGATTAACGGGCAATGGCACGATATTGCTACCGACTACAGCGCTCAGGCTTCGGGTTACAATGGCGTTAGTTCCCAGCCAAATGTGCGGATATCGCCCAGTTTCGACAACCAACTAGAGGCGAAGAAAGCGCTGCAGTCACTAGAAGCTTTGCATCAAGAGTTATTAAACGCCAGTATCCGGCAAGCAAAGGGAGTTAACTCTAGCGACAACTCGTTAGCAGACACTGGTGACACGCTTACTACCTATCGCTTAGCCGTTAGCGCTAGTGGTGAATACACAAGTTCAACAGGTGGCACAGTTGAGAGCGCATTGGCCGGTATTGTGACCTTGTTTACGCGCGTGAACCAAGTGGTTGAAAAAGACTTGGCTATCAGCTTTGAATTAATTGGCAATAATGATCAACTCATTTTCTTAGACGCCGATACCGACCCATTTACGAATGATGACGGAAGTGCCGATATTGACGAAAATCAGGTTCAAATCGACGCTATCATCGGGTCTGAAAATTATGATATTGGGCATTTACTCAACACTAATGGTGGCGGTTTAGCGGGTTTAGGTGCTTTGTGTGTTAACAGCTTTAAAGCAAAGGGTTATACAGGATCTCGTCAGCCATCGGGCGAGCGTTTTATTGTTGACTTATTACTTCACGAAGTGGGTCATCAGTTGGGCGGAGAGCACTCATTTAACGCGAGCGAGAGTAATTGCAATGGAAATCGTTCACGAAGTGGGCGAGCCTCAGTGGAAATTGGCAGTGGCACAACAATCATGTCCTACGCCGGCATTTGCAGTTCGCAGAATATTTCGAGAATAAGTACACCTCACTTCCATGCGTTTTCGATAGATCAGATGCGACAAACGATTGATAGAAGAAATTGTGGTGTTAATACGTCTTTGGCAAATACTGCTCCTTCAATTTCACTTAGTGCTAATAACTACCTTATTCCAGCGCTAACACCATTTTTACTTGATGCAACAGTGACCGATGAGGAGCAATCCGAACTTGAACATATATGGGAACAGGTTGACCCTGGCGGTATCAATGGTGCAACTGCAAACATCACAGAAGCCAGCACCGACAACGGAGAAAACCCTTTGTTTCGTTCCTTCGAGCCGGTAGCCGAGACTTATCGTTATTTCCCCTCTCTTGCTAGTGTTATATCAGGTGAGTTGGCTCTGGGCGAAGTCTATCCAAATACTAATAGGGAACTTAGCTTTCGCTTAGTTTCACGTGACCAAGCTGCAGGTGTCGCTACTGCAAACGTCACTGTGGAAGTGGTAAAGACCTCTTCTGCCTTCTCGCTAAGTTCTCAAGCTTTTGATGAAACATGGGAAAGTAGCACCACCCAAGAATTAAGGTGGAATACCGGAGACTCTGAGCTTGCACCGATCAACTGTGCCGCAGTTGATGTGCTGGTGGATGCCGATCAAGACAATCTATTTGAGTTAGCAATTGCGTCAGATATACCTAATACAGGTAGTGCCAGTATTTCTGCTCCTAATATTAACTTGGATTCATCTCGCCTAATGCTGAAGTGTTCGACGAGTGTTTTCTTCAGTTTGAGTAGTGGTGAAATTAACTTTGTCTCGGTAGACGATATGATGCCAATGATAACTGGGCAGACATCTGCAGTGTCGGCGCCCGAGGATACCAACTATACAGTTACCCTCGCTGACTTAGTCGTGAGTGACGGTGACAGCTCTTACCCTGATGATTTTACCTTAGAGGTTCTCGATGGTGACAATTACTCAGTGAATGCAAATCAGGTAACTTTCCTACCTGATTTCAACGGTGACTTAAGTGTGCAGGTTCAGGTTAATGATGGCATGCTCGATAGTAATGTGTTTGACTTTGTAATTTCTGTCAGCCCTGTGAATGATGCGCCTATCATCAATGGGCAAAATCAACTCAGTGTGGATGAAGATCAGACTGTTATCCTGAGCGTCAATAATTTAAGCGTAAGCGATATCGATAATAGCTTAAGTGAATTGAGCTTGGTGTTGAGTTCAGGTGAAAATTATAGTTTTAGTGGCAGCACTGTTATTCCCGACAGCGACTTTTTTGGTAGCCTGACAATTGATTTGCGTGTTAGCGACGGAACTGATGTAAGTGATAGTTTTGCGCTTGAACTCAATGTAGAAAATGTCAACGATGCGCCTGTCGCGGAATCGGATTCGGTTGTTTTACTACAAGGCTCCGGTTCAACGAATATCAGTGTATTGCAGAACGATATTGATGCCGACAGCGCTGCTGGTGATACTCTCACGGTTGTAGCCATCAGCTACTCAGGGCAGGGCGCTGCTAGCTTTGACGCAAGCTCAGTCAACTACCAAGCCAGTGCCAGCTTCATCGGAAGTGAAACGATCACCTATACCATAGAGGATGCAGCTGGCGAGCAAGCAAGTGCAACTATAAATATACGCGTAAATGAAATACCCGCTAGTACTCCGGAAGAAAGCCCCGCGAGTGATAGTTCGGGTGGTTCGATACCAATGACCTTGATTGCCCTGCTAAGTGTGTTTGCATGGCTTAGGAGGTCGTCAAATGCTAAATAAAACGATCATAGTTGGTATATTAACACTTAGTCTCAGCTCGCTAAGTGGCTGCTCTGAAACTGAAAGTGCTGACCCAGAGGATGTTGCACTTGAGGGTAGTGCTCTCGAGGGTGGCGAACTCGCGTTGAGTGAAGCGCAAGAGTCTGCTATACAAGCCCTTTCAGAAAGCGATCTGAGCCTCTTTGTTATCTTGGGAAGACAAACCAATATTCCAGGTGCTAGCGCTTATCAACACAGCAATGACGAGCTGGAAAAACACTGTGGTTTTAAAGCTATCGCTCATGCCGATGTATTCGAGGGTAAGGAGGAGTTTGCATCCTTAAAAGCCAAAAGTGCCTACGCAGTCGCGTATAATAAAGTGGTTTTGCCTGTTTGTATCGAGAAGATTGAAAATGGCCGATAGTGCATAACTTTCGAAGATGGTATTATTGAACACGGATGTGAGCAACTAGCTTAGGCGCTGCTGTATAGCGATTTTAGGAACAGCAATAAGCGGAATGGAAACGATGGAGTCTAACAGAATTGCATGGATCGATATGGCTAAAGGCCTTACGATCTTTTTGGTTGTTTTCCACCATGCTTTTATGGGTGCCAAAAATCTTGGCTTGGTTAGCTCCTCCGTTTTCGAACTCTATGAGTTGTCCCGTCCTTTTCGTATGCCGCTATTCTTTTTAGTTGCCGGTTTATTTACCAAGAGTGCGCTACAAAAGCCTTTCACCGTATTTGCTAGGCAAAAGTTACTGTATTTTCTGTATTTCTATGTACTGTGGAATACCATCTCAGTCGTTATAAGAGCGTCATTATCTTCATATACGAATAACCAAGTTGAATATAGTGATGTGTTTTATCTACTTTGGGAGCCGACTTTTAATCTATGGTTCTTATACGGATTGCTTCTCGCCTTTTTCAGTCTGTATGTCTTAATGCGATTTGGAGGCGTAGTAATACTCACAAGTTTTTGCTTGCTATGCATCTCTTATGAAGTGAGTGGCTTGGCGAGTCTTCCATTCATTTTTAAGGCAACGATTATGCTGTTTCCCTTCTTCGCAATTGGAACAATCTTTTCTGCTGCATTAATAGAATATATCGACCAAAAAGCCAATTTAGTCGTTTTTATTTTACTCAGCATTCTTTGTATAAGTGCTGATTTCTATATCAAAAACGAGTATTGGGATAGCGTTTTTTATTATCTATCCGCGTTGGTCTACGCCATCACGATGTTAACGCTGATGAAGCGCCTACAGAAAACTGTTTTGAGAGGCGTTTTATTATACATCGGGCAACATTCACTGAGTATTTATCTCATGCACTTTCTACCCGTTGCAGCCGCTAATTTTATGCTTATTCGCCAACTTGATATGTCGCAACCGCTGCTTACATCAACGATATCCAGCGTAGTCACTGTTGCACTTTGTATTTGGGGTTTCAAAGTGCTTAATAGCAATAAATACTTGCGATACTTAGTGAAAAGCCCGCTGTTAAGGGAGCGTCAGCAAGCGGATTTGTAGTATGCCAGCAAGCAGTGGCGAGTGGAAAATAACTTGCCAATACGAATTTGTTCATTTAACATCCGCGCATTAATCAATGCGAACGCCAAAGCATTTTTGCGCTCAGCTAAGTAAAGTGCTCAGCTAAGTCAAGTGCGCAGTTGATGAGCTCGTATAAAACACCCATCTCTACACTAAACTGGAAAGGAGTACATAAAATGCAAAACACATCATTATCCTTTTCAGGTCTTGATCAGTAGACGCACCAAGCTCTCGGTAAACGAGGTACTGTGTTCTAACACTATAATTAGCTTCATTTAACGACTGAAGTTTCGTGCGAAATTAAAAGACCTTTCAAACATATTTCAAATATTATCCTCTTGAAAGGAAAAACATTATGGGCAATTCCGTCCAAAAATTATCAAATAATGTCAGCCTTGTTGCGTCTACGAATACGTGGATAGAGAGTCTGGCGATACAACAGATGTTAAAAACATCCGAACTTAGAGGTATGCGAGCGGTTGCTGGCATGCCCGATTTACATCCAGGAAGAGGCTACCCGATTGGTGCTGCTTTCTTCAGTACGAGGCGTATTTATCCAGCTTTAGTTGGTAACGACATTGGTTGCGGTATGGCGCTTTGGCAAACAAGTGCGAAGGTAAGCAAGGTTAACCTTGATAAGTTAGCAAAGAAATTTGAGCATGTAGAACAAGCGCTGGATGCATCATGGAAAGATTTAATCGCTAGTCGAAAGAAGACCAAGGACATTGAAAGCAGCCAATTCGATCATGCCCTAGGCACAATTGGTGGCGGCAATCATTTTGCAGAGTTTCAAGCGATTGATGAGATTTATGATGCTAAAGCAATTGAAGAGCTTGGGTTGAGCAAGAAACACTTACAACTGTTAGTTCACTCCGGTTCTCGAGGTCTTGGTCAGTCTATACTTGTCGAGCATATTACTGAGTACAATCACGATGGTTTGTGCGAGTCGCAAGTCGACTTTACCGACTATATGCATAAGCATGATGAGGCTGTGCGCTGGGCAGAACTCAATCGCGAATGTATTGCGCTTCGCTTTTTGAAGGCAATTAGAGCTAAGGGGCAATGTTCACTGGATGTAAACCATAACTTGGTGTCGGCCAAAATCATTGATGGTCACCATGGTTGGTTGCATCGTAAAGGGGCTACGCCAAGCGATCAGGGTTATGTTGTTATACCGGGTTCTCGAGGTGACTACAGCTATTTAGTTAAGCCAACGCCCTCTGAAAATAGTGAGTTGAGTCTATATTCTCTTGCTCATGGGGCGGGTAGAAAGTGGAAGCGTGGAGAGTGCCAAGGTCGCTTAAGTCATAAGTACAAACGTGATGACCTCTATCGTACTGAACTAGGCAGCAGGGTGGTATGTGGTAACAAGGAGCTTTTATACGATGAAGCGCCTCAAGCATATAAAAAGTGTGAAACAGTTATTGCCGACATGCTTGATGCGGGCTTAATCGAATTGGTTGCGCGCCTGCGACCTGTACTCACCTTCAAAACTAATGGGAGCTGCTCCTCATGATGCTATTGCAATTATCAGCAGGACAAGGGCCAATCGAGTGTTGTAAAGCACTGGGTTTGGCTCTGGCCAAAATAGAAAAAGACGTAGCGCAACAGCAAATGAAAATGGAGCTGATTAACAGAGTACCTGCAGCTGAAAAGGACTGTTACAAATCCATTTTACTGCAGTTTGAGGGCGCTTCGGAACAGGTTATTAGTTATCTTCAAAGTTGGCAAGGAGCGCTCCTTTGGGTTTGCCAAAGTCCATATCGGCCAAAGTATAAACGTAAAAATTGGTTTTTCAGTGGTGAGGTATTTGAACTCAATAGTAGCGAGTTCGATCCATGTATTGAATACAAGGCATGCCGAGCATCTGGGGCTGGTGGTCAACATGTTAATACCACTGACTCGGCTGTTCGTGCTACTCACTTGCAAACGGGATTAAGTGTTCGAAGCGAGAGCGAACGAAGTCAACATGCTAATAAGAAAATGGCACGTATACTCTTATATCAAAAACTTGAAGAACAAAAACAAATCAACCAAACTCAGGATGAGAAACAGCGTTGGATGCAACACTGGGAGCTGCAACGTGGCAATCCCGTGAGAAGGTTCAAAGGGAGTAAATTTACTTAGATAAGAATAAGAAGGCAGTTAAGGAGCCCCGTAAGTAGGGCTCCGAACTGTGTTTTGACACTAATGCTGAGATGAATTAGGTCTGATTTAAGCCCGACTTAGGCCAGTTTTGCAACCAACTTTTCGGCTAAGGCTTTAGATGATGCCGGATTCTGGCCTGTTAATAATAGTCCATCTTCAACAGTATATTCAGCCCAATCATCTGCTTTACTGTATATAGCGCCAAGTGCTTTTAGGCCATCTTCAATGAGCACAGGAACAATATCGCTTAGCTCAACCGCAGCTTCTTCGCCGTTAGTGAAGCCGGTTACTTTTTTTCCTGCAACAAGTGGCGTGCCGTCTTTGGCTTTGGCGTTTAAAAGCACCGCGGGTGCATGACAAACTGCTGCGACAGGTTTTGAGTTTGCATAAAAGTTCTCAATGAGAGCAATCGAGTTCTTATCTACACGCAAGTCCCACAGTGGACCGTGGCCGCCCGGGTAAAAAATTGCATCAAAATCATCAGCCTTTACTTCACTTAGTTTAACCGTGTTAGCAAGTGCTTGCTCTGCTTCTTTGTCACTTTCAAAGCGGCGAGTATCATCCGTGAGGAAATCATCTAAGCTGCTTTTTGGATCAAGAGGTGGTTGCCCGCCAGCAGGTGAGGCAAGTGTTAGTTCAAAGCCTTTGTCTTTCATTACATAGTATGGCGCGGCTAATTCTTCTAGCCAAAAACCTGTTTTCTCTCCGGTATCGCCAAGTTCGTCATGTGACGTTAGTACAACAAGAATCTTTTTCACGTGTGCTTCCTCTAATTAAAATAAGTTATGTATTGATAAGTACTTTACGAAGCGTATTTTAGAACATTATCTGGAGTTTATAATTAGGCTTGTTGTTAAATCATTATTGCATATGTGCAATAATGACACATTTGCAAAGCTCTTATGAGGCGTATTTTATGTTTATGGGTGTTGAAGAATTCGTAGCCCTTGGGCAAACCCACAACTTCTCTTCCGCGGCAAAGCGTTTGGGGGTATCGACTTCCTTGGTCAGCAGACGAGTTGCGGCGTTGGAAGAAAAAATGGGAGTGCGCTTGGTAAATCGCACTACAAGAGTGGTAAAACTGACTGATGCTGGCTATGAATACTTCAATCGTTGTAGTGTAATATTGCAAGAGATGGAAGAGGCAAACAGTGCAGTAGTATCTGAGTCGCAGGAATTTGAAGGGAGAATTCGAGTCTCTGCTGCTGGCGATTACGCAGAACGTTTTGTCGGCCCTAGTTTGGCTCGCTTTGCTATGCAGCACCCGAAGTTACAGATTGAAATGGACTTTAACTCACGTAATGTTAATTTGATCGATGATGGTTTTGACTTCGCTATTCGTTACGGAGAGCTCAGTGATTCTAGTTTAGTCGCACGCCCTCTGACCACGCGGAACTTGGTGGCGGCAGCGTCGCCCACTTATATTAAAAAGTATGGTGTGCCGAAGCATCCAAATGATCTAGCGCAGCATCGTTGTATTATTTCTGTTCGCGACACTTGGCATTTCAATGAGAATGGCAATGCCTTGAGTGTGAAAGTACCCGTTGCTTTTCAGTCGAACAGCGGCGCAAACCTTGTTGCCACCGCACTTACGGGCTTGGGTATTGTATACCTTCCTCAGACTACCTTGCAGGAAAGCTTAAATAACCAAGGCTTAGTATCAATAATGGAGAGCTACTGCGCGACCAATATTCCAACTTGGTTGGTATACCCGTCGAAGCGCTTTTTGCCACGTAGGGTGCGAGCAGCCTTAGACTTTCTGCAAGCGGATTTAAAAAGTCTTTAGGCTATCTAAGCTGAATGTTTCTATATCAAGCTTTATATGATGCTTTTCCGCCAAAGTGTTCAATGCGGCTTGATCTAAGGCTAGTTGGTCCATAATGATTGTGTTGTCATCAAGCTCCCAGAGTAATCTTGAACCTGCATAGCTGTATTGAATCGCTGTCATAGCAACAACATCACCTGAGTCGGCAGCACTTTTTAGCTTCATCATCTTTCGATGGATTTTATTCAACACCTGTTTGAGCCGCCAAACGTAATATACTTCGGTCATGAAATCGTGATGTTTTATTTTATTCAGTGCAAACCCAACTATAGCACTCGTGATCACTACTCCGGTTAAATTCCAATGAAAATGACTCCCGCTTTCATCGGGATAAAGTGCGATAAGTGTTTGTGATATACCTAGGCTCCCAATAAGCAATGCCGCTATGCAAGCAATTATGAGATAGTTTAGGTGTTTTCTATAGCGGCGTTTGTCAACTTTAATGAGTTTCATTTAGGATTTTTTCAGCATTGCATTAAGATAATGACCCGAGTATAAATCATGTTGATAAGAAGCGGAAAAATATTGATTCACCTATGTCATTCTTTGCGCCGTCATAAATATGATAGTGCTAGGATTATTCAGGTGTATCGTTAAAGTTAACTAACAAGGAGTGCTCTTGCAGATTGTACTAATTCGCCACGGAAAGCCACAGAGCGCGAGTAATGACAGGATGTGTGCTGCTGGTTTTGTGGCATGGGTTAAGCGCTACGCTTTTTCTAAAGTTGCAAGCACAAGTCGACCACAGGAAGACCTTTCCTCGCGTTTCTCTGAACACTTTTGCATCTCAAGTGACTTAATTAGAGCAATAGATTCGGCAAAGATTGCCTTTGATCACGAGCCCGCCGTGACTGAAAAACTGTTACGGGAAATGGATATTCCTCGCTATAAAATAGCTGGAAAATTGCGTGCATTTACATGGGTATACTTAAATCGAGCTTTGTGGATGCTTGGCAAAAAAGGCCCATTCGAGTCTTATAGTGAAGCTAGGGAGCGCTCGAGAAACGCGGCGGTTTTGCTGCAGCAATATGCCACGGAGAAACAGAGCATTGTCGTGTTCGGACATGGTTACATGAACTTGCATTTACGGGGCGTTTTAAAAAAGCGGGGCTGGAAAGTTGAAGAAAAAAGTAATGATTATTGGGGCGTATCGGTCTTAAATAAGGCGACCGAAAATTAGATTTTTGCCAACCAACCGAAGGATGAGGAAATGCCAGAGCCTTTTAAAAATATGATAAATCTTGATCTAATTGCGCACATGGCTGATGCTTTTGATAAGGCCTCAGCGGCGCTAAAGTATCACGATTTTTCAGCAGCAAAATTTGTGAGCTTAGCTGGGCATGAATTGGAAACACTTGAACTGAAACAGCGTGCAGATCAAATATGCACATCAATGAAGCAAACTCTCCCTAGCGACTTTCTTCTAGCCGCTGCCATTATTCATTCGAGCTTAGCGCCGGTGCAATTGAATCAGAATACTGACGACATTGGTGACGAAGGTATATCGGGTTGGGGGATTTGGCCTATCACGACTTATGCTGGCTTGTATGGCATTGAGTATTTTGATGAAGGTTTGCGGCTGTTAAAAGAAGCCACCAAGAGACTTTCATCAGAATTTGGTATTCGTTACTTCATTCTAGCCGATCCTGATCGCTGTATGGCAACCATAAAAAAATGGGCAGCCGACGAGAACTACCATGTACGAAGACTTGCGTCAGAAGGCAGTAGACCAAGGCTACCATGGGGGATGCAGCTACCGATGTATGTTAACGACCCGTCACCCTTGTTGCCGCTACTCGATAGTTTAAAGGATGATAGTGAAGAATACGTCAGGCGTTCGGTTGCCAACAACCTTAATGATATTGCTAAAGATCATCCAGATGTAGTAGCGGAAATAGCCACAAAATGGTTGAAAGATGCTAATAAGAACAGAATAAGAATGGTAAAGCATGCGTGTAGAACGCTCTTAAAACAAGGCCACCCGGTAGTGTTAGATGCTTTTGGCTTTTCACCAATCGATACGTCGACAGCCAAGTTAAGCCTCGATAAGAGTGAAATTAAAATGGGTGAGAGCATTACTTTTACATTTGAACTGCCTGCTTTTTCAGTTACTAAAAGCAAAACTAAGCAACAAAACCTGATGATCGATTACGTTATTCATCATCAAAAGGCGAACGGTAAAACTACGCCCAAGGTATTTAAGTGGAAGAATCTTAGCGATACTGACGGAAGCGCTATATCGGCCTCAAAAACGCATGTGTTCAAGCCGATCACCACCCGCGTTTATCACTCTGGAGAGCATTTCGTAGAGATACTTGTAAATGGTGTTTCTGCCGGGAAGTCAGGCTTTATGTTAAGCTAATCGCGCTGCGCTGATGCAAAAAAAAGCTCGATTATAGGGGTCTATAGTCGAGCTTTTATCGTGTTCTCTAGCGTACGAGAAGCTTAGCTTTTATATTTGATTGAGCAGCCATAGGGAGGGGTGAGTTTCTTTTCGGGTGAGCCTCCGGCTTGTAAAGCATCCATTCCTGCAACTACATAGTTTGTCGCTTTAGGAATATCAGCAGGATTGGCCGACTTGATACTATCGATAGCACCTGCGTAACGTAAGTCACCTTCAGGGTCGATAATATACATATGTGGCGTGGTCTTCGCAGCGTACATCTTACCTACTGTACCATCTGGATCGAATAAAACGTGCGAAGGCTTAGCATTCCTGCTTTTAGTTAATTCGTTTGCTTCAGAGGCCTCAACATAGCCCTGTTTTCCTGGTGCCGACGAGATGATAGAAAGCCATACAACATCGTCTTCGGTGTACTTTTCTTGTAGACCTTGCATATTGTCACTTCCGTAATGCTTCACTACGTAAGGGCATTGATGGTTAGTCCATTCAAGTACAACATATTTTCCGGCATAGTCAGATAAGCTCACTTGCTCACCTAGGCTGTTTTGCAGTGTGAAATCAGGTGCTGCTTTATCTACCTTCGCAGCAAAAACCTGAGTACTTAGAAGTGCTGCACATGCGAGAGTTATTAAACCTTTAGTTTTCATTAGAAAGCTCCTTTTGGGCTTGATTAAGGGCATCTACTACTATCCCTGGGGTTAACATTTGGGGTAAAACTTTGGTTGAGCTGCGACCTGCATAAACGACATATAGCGGCACGCCAGCCCGTTCATATTTTTTAAGATAAGCTAATATTTCATTATTCTTGTTTGTCCAATCTCCTACCATATATTGAGTATTTGCTTGTGACAGAGCTTGTTTAACAGCATCTGTATTTAATGCCACTTGTTCATTTACTTTGCAGGTAATGCACCAGTCAGCAGTCATATTAACGAGTACGACTTGTTGTGAATCCTTTAATTCGTCAAGAGTCGCCTCTGAAAACACAAGCGAGTTGGTCTGCGACGCTTTTTCACGCTGATCCCCTTGATTGAGCGCTGTAAGTCCAGCGTTCGGAAGAAAGGGGAAGAGAATCAGTAGCACTATGATTATGCTAAAGACAATGTTTACAATTCCTTTTGTTCGTGAGCTTAACCAAGTAAAGAGGCTGAAACTCACAAGGGCACACAAGAGAATAAACTGCGCAATTATTCCTTGCTGCGCTGCGTAAACCCAACATAGCCATGCAACAGTAAAGAGCATCGGGAAGGCTAGAAAGTGTTTAAAAGTAAGCATCCATTGTCCGGGTTTTGGTATGCATTTTCTTATATTCGGTAGCACAAATAGCAGTGTAAGAGGCAGTGCAAAACCAATGGCCAAAGCATTAAAGATAAGCAAGGTTATTAGTGGGCTGCTCACAAAGGCCACACCTAGCGCGGCGGCCATAAAAGGTGCTGTGCAGGGCGAGGCAACAACAACGGCCAAGAAACCCGTAAAAAAATGACTGCGGGTATTATCGCCAGTGATCAGCTTACTACCAAAACCTGCCATGCTTGAACCGAGCGAAAACACATCAAGTAGTAACAAGGCTATGAAGGTAAACAAAAATGCTAATAGCCATATAATTGCTGGGGATTGCATATGGAAGCCCCAGCCAAGTTGCTCACCGCTTTGCTGCAAAATAATGATCAGCGCCGCAAAACCATTGAAACAAACAAGTACTCCTAAAGCGTAAGCGAGCTTTTGTGACCAACTTAACATTTCATGCTGCAGTGAAATTGCCTTCATTGATAATATGGGGAGCACGCAGGGCATTATGTTTAGGATTAAGCCCCCTAGAAAAGCAAAAAACAATACACCAATGAATACGCCTGCAGTCATTGCTTGAGAAGTCATCGCACTTTCTATTGCGCTCGAAGCTGGCATGGCCCTTACATAAAAGGCTTCATCTTGATTACGAACTAAAAATTGCAGTGTACTGGCATCTTGTGAAAGGCTAGTGTCATCGAAGTACGCCCCTCTTGGTAAAATGACGCTGGTTTGGCCGTCTATGCTTGCATGTTGCTGTGCAGCTGCGTGGTTGATGAGGTCGTTTCGAAAAGGAAATACACTAAGATCACTAGTATCAAAGCCTGATGGGGCTGCAAATTCAATTGCGATAGTGTCTTCATTGATTTCAAAGAATCCAGTGGTAGCTTCTTGTTTCGGAAGCTGTTGCCGTGTTTGTTCAAACAGCCAAGCCATCGACGTATTTTCTGCGCTATTACTGATTGGCAAGTTCATACTGAGTGTCGCCCAGCCAGGAATGCAGTCTTCCTTACACACTAACCATGAAAGTTCAGCACTGATGGTTATGTTTTCTCGGTCGCCTGCCAGCATTGGGTCTACTGTGATCGGCACCATCAATAAATGCCTGCCGCTGTAGCCATAATTAACCAAATGGGCAACAGGTATTGCGTAGGGAGTCGGCCACAAAATTTCACCGAAATTAACACCCTCAGTGGCTTGCCACTCTATTTTGGGTGCTTCCCCGCTATCACCAGGATTCAGCCAGTAAGTATGCCACTCTTCTTCAGGCGACATTTCAATGGCAATGTATTGTTGGCCTCCTGGAATAATGGCTGATTTTTCACTGATCAGAGCAACTTCTATGTGCGGGCCTGTGGCTTTGCTGGATTCAGCAGATGAAGCTGTTTCAGCTTGTAGTGAAAGGCTCAACAAGCCGCTTATCAGGAGCAAAGTAAATAAGCAGCGCTTGGTAACACGATCAGCTTGCCTAAGTAGTTGTAGCAAATTCATGCAGAGTTTCTTCTCAACTAAGTATCATTAATGTATATAAAATAGTGTAAAAATCCACCAAGAATAAAATGATACGCATAGAGTGGGTATTCGTATCTACTTTTTCACGATCTTTACATTCGAATAATGGAACGGTGAGAGTATGAAAAATGGTTTGCGGTTTACCTGCTTCGTAATTTGTGCGCTTTTGTGCCCTGTAGTTGCTGCTATATATACTGTTGAAACTAAGGAAATAGAGATGCGTCAACTTTCCGATTTTCAATGGAAGCACAGGGTAGTGGCTTCGGAATGGCCAGCGGACAAGCAAGCACAAAGAGAGCTACTGCAATTATTAACTCGTTTATCGGAAGATCTTAAGGAAAGAAAATTATACTTCTTCTTTTTCAGTGGCGAACTTGGCTATGAGCTTAGTCTCTATCTCAAGGAAAATCAGCCGCCGTCGTTTGAGCCTATATTGAATAAGAAGCTTGAGGAGGCCTTACACAACCAACGAAAGCAACATCACACTGTGTTGATCGGGCTCGATGGTGGCCGGAAACAGGTTTACGATAGCTTTAACTTGGAGGCTATCGTTGCTGATATCGAGCGAATGCCCATGCGTAGAGCAGAGCTCAAATAGTATTGACTATATTTTTATTCACTTCTTCCCAAATGCCTTAGCAAGGTACTCGCTAAACGCCGGCTGCGCAGCTTTGCGTTCTGCTGCAACTTTTTGTACTTCAGGCATGGCGTTGAGTTTGTTCATTAAGTCTTTTGCGCCCGGAGCCTCATCTAAAAGATCGACATCGAATAGTTTTTTCGCTACCGACGACGCTAGATCTGCCGAGTATAAAAAGAAAATATCAGCGGCCGTAAGCTTATCGCCAGCGATGTAGGGACCAAAACTTGCTGCGCGGCTTAAGGCCTGCATACCGATATACAGCGCACGCTTCACTTCTTTCTTAGTTACTTCATGCACGGGAACACCCCAGAAGGCTTCGGTATGGCAACGCCGTGCAGGCAACTCAATATATAGCTCAATCATTTTGACGAGTTCTTTGATGCGGGCTTGTTCATAAGAAGAACCTGGATATAAGGGATGCTGTTGGTTGAGGCTATCAAGGTATTCCATGATGACATTTGTTTCTATTAGTATGCCGTCACTTGTTTGTAGAGCTGGCACCTTGCCAGTAGGACAAACGGCTAAATACTCAGGGCTTTGATTTGGGTAAGTGAGTACTGCTTCGTAATCAATCCCTTTTAAATCCATCGCTAGTTTTAGCATGTTGTAGTAGTTACTAACATCAAACCCGTATAGTTTCAGCATTACTTTCTCCAAATCATTAATGTATTCATAAATTTGGCGTGAAAGGGCAACATTTGCAAGTTTGAAAGAATGATGGAGAACTATCATTGCAGTGAAGTTTGTTTAAGCGCGCTCTTGCAAATAGAGTACTGTTGTGTGAAGTTTTTAGAGGGGATTTTCGTTATATTTACATCTTATACCGAGTGACGAAACTCAAACAAATGCCTATAATCAACCCGGATCTGAAATAGAAAAGTTATTAACAGGTCTTATAGTCTTTCCACTACTTTCAAGGTTTAAAAAATGCACATTGTTTGTGAACACTGCGGTGCTACCAACCGAGTTCCCGAAGATAAATCATACACCGATGCCAAATGCGGAAAGTGCGGTGAAGTTGTATACGCTGGCTCACCCGTAAGTTTGGATGATAGTAGCTTTTATCCTTACATTGAAAAGAACCATGCCCCAGTTATTGTTGATTTTTGGGCTAGCTGGTGTGGTCCTTGTAAAGCCATGGCGCCGGTTTTCGAGAAAGTCGCGACCGAATCAAACAGTATTTTGTTTGCAAAAGTGAACACTGAAGATGCTCATGCAGTGTCAGCAGATGCAGGTATCCGTTCGATACCAACCTTGATCTTCTTTCATAAAGGAAAGGAAATTGATCGCATTTCTGGAGGCTTGGGCGAAATGCAGCTAAAGCAATGGATAATGCAAGCGGTAAACAAATTAACATCCTAGACTGACAAAGATAAGTACGTTATAACTGGTTGAATAATTTCACAATAATGAGCGTTAGCATTGGATAATCTAATTATACCTTTAGTCGTTGTTGGCTTGATTTCGATAGCTTGTCAGTTTTTAGCTTTCAAAATAAAGGTACCAGCGATTCTGCCGCTGCTGGTTGCTGGTATAGTTGCAGGGCCGGTCACTGGGCTTATTGATGCAGACGCTTTGTTTGGCGATCTCCTCTTTCCAATTGTATCTCTTTCAGTAGCGATCATACTCTTTGAAGGCGCACTTACCCTAAAAACGGGTGACATTAGTGGGCATGGCTCAATGGTACGAAATCTATGTACTATTGGCACCGTAGTTACCATGCTAGTAGTTGCACCTGCAGCCCATTTTGCCCTTGATTTGTCATGGGAAATGTCTTTTCTGTTAGGCGCTATCGTTACTGTGACTGGTCCTACGGTTATCGTACCGATGTTACGGACGGTAAGGCCAAGCACTAAAATAGGGAACATATTGCGTTGGGAAGGGATTGTCATCGACCCAATCGGCGCACTGCTGGCGGTGCTCGTTTTCGAATATATTGTGGCAACGCAAAATGCGGTTTCGCACACACTCTTTGCTTTTGGTATCACCGTATCTATTGGCTTTGGTATTGGCATTGCCGCAGGCTATTTTATGGGCCTAGCGCTAAGAAAACATTGGATCCCGCATTATCTTCGCAACACGGCTGTATTAACAATTATGCTTGGAGCCTTCGCTATCTCGAACGTGATGGCACATGAATCTGGTTTATTAACCGTTACCATTATGGGTATGTTGCTAGCTAACATGAAAGATGTGGAAGTGGACGACATACTTGAATTTAAAGAGACTTTAAGCGTGTTACTCATTTCGGGTCTATTTATTTTATTGGCCTCGCGCATTGAATTAAGTGCCATTTTGAATGTGGGCTGGGGCGCAATTATTGTGCTTTTGGCGGTCATGTTCATAGCGCGTCCCGTGGGTGTGTTTTTGTCATCATTTGGCACTGGCTTGACTGTAAAAGAGCTCAGTTTACTCGCGTGGATTGCGCCGCGCGGTATTGTTGCAGCAGCAGTGTCGGCCTTATTTTCTTTGAAGTTGGAAGCCTTAGACTATGCGCAAGTAGACGTGTTAGTACCTATGGTGTTTTTAATAATCATTGCCACTGTTGTGGTACAGAGTCTAACAAGCGCAAAGGTAGCTCAATGGCTAGGTATGCGTGCCCCTGCACCAAATGGTTACTTAATTTTTGGAGGGGCGCAGTTTAGTCGCATGTTTGCGAAAGAACTGATGAATCATAATATTCCGGTATGTCTGGCCGACACTAACTGGGAAACTATAAAATTAGCTCGAATGGACGGCGTGCCCACTTATTTTGGCAATCCAATGTCGGAACATGCCTCACGAAACCTAGATTTAACCGCTTTTGGCTCGGTACTGGTGATGTCTCCTTATCGCCAACTCAACCCGCTGGTGACGTATCATTTCGAGCACGAAATGGGCAAGGGCTCTGTGTTGGGCTTGAGTAATAACGAAGCGCAACAAAGGCCAAGTCATCAAGTGTCTGAATCGTATAATAAAAAATTAGGTTTGTTCGCAAACGATGTTACCTATGGTCGTTTGGCTGGGCAAACCTCTAAAGGGGCGGTTATCAAAACTACGGGTATCACCGACACCTTCAGTTATGATGCTTATAAAGAAGAATATAAGGATCGTTGTCTACCACTGTGCGCTATTGATGCTGACGGAAAGTTACAAATATTCACTACGTCAAATAACCTGCTACCAAAAGCGGGCTGGCAAGTCATCAGTCTTATTAGTAATTGAACATTTGAAAATGCAACTTGTGATTGTGAGCACAAGCTGCATTGGCTTACAGATCGTTAAATGGCTTCATCATCGACTTTACTTCTTAGCGCAAGCACTGCGCTTCGAGCAAACTCAAATAATGCGTAAATCGTTATGCAAGCTACCATTAGTATGAATGCACCTTCAAAAACAGTATTTGGCCAGTCATCAGCCGCTATCGAGTACAATAGGATGGCGAAATACAGAGCCCACGTAATTGAGGTAGTGCTTTTGGCCATTTTTATCTCTTTTGTCCACTTTCTTTCGATCTCATTAAAATGGGTACCCTCTCCTGAACCAGACTGATCATAGGCCCAACTTTTAGCCTCTACTACCGACTCGCCTGCAAGCAGAGAGATTCGCATTTCTCCTTGCATCATCGAGAGAACTTCGACTCTTACGGTGATCTGCTCCAACGACGGATCAAGCTCAATGATATGATCGTTTTTAAATTTCCAATTGAAGGACTCAGAAACAAGCTTGTTGTTTATGAATACTTTTTCCGATCCGACATATCCAAGTTCCACTTTTATATCATAGCCCTTATAGCTAAAACTGAGCGCTGTCATCATAGTTTAGTTTCCTTGTTCTTCATTGGTCTGGTACTCAAGAATGTCGCCAGGTTGACACTCAAGTACTTCACATATTAATTCTAGTGTACTGAAACGTATCGCCTTGGCCCTGCCAGCTTTCAATACGCTTAGATTTTGAGGTGTAATTCCAATTTTCTCAGCCAATGTATTCAGTTTCATTTTGCGCTGAGCAAGCACTACATCAAGATTCACGATAACTGGCATAAGCCCCCCTTAGCCACATATCCAGTTCCAACTGTAAAAATGCAGCTGATAGTTTTCATATTATAAACTTGCTCTCATCTTCCATATCTCGCGCCACTTTGAATACCGCGGCTACCATGTGCAGAGCGTATCCAGCAGCAAAGCCAACAAGATTTACATGTTGAAGATAAGTGACAATATCAAGTTCAGCGTCTGGATCTCCCGAGCTTGCTACGAAGCTAACTGAAAAGTGAACTGCAGGCTCGATGACCAAAGAAAACAGCATAATTAACCGAGCTAAGGTGGTCACTAAGAACAGATTTTCTTTGGTAAACAAATGCATCTGCATGTAGCTTTGGATAATTTTTTTGATAAATAGGAAAAACACAATACCTGCGGAGGCGTGAAGAACTATATTGAGAAATACAGGGCTTTCGACGAGTTTATGGGCTTTATTATCAATAATTATCGCTATAAGAGCCACCCAGCCTACAAAGGCTAAAAACCCGAGATAAAAAAGGTATTTGTTCACCACTTTACTGTGTTGTTGTCCATACTTTTGAAATGCAATCATTGTATTCTCCATCAGTTTGATGAGACTACTCTAATTATTTTAATTTTATATTGCAATAAAAAATTAATGATAAACGATAAATAATTATCTTTTTTTGGGGTTTTTGTGTTCTCGCGCGATAGTTGTAAGGAATTCAGCAAGTACAAACTATTACTCGAAATTCCATAGCTAATCCTCTATCATATCGCTACTCTCAAGTACGCTTGGAGCATAAATATTTTGTTTGAGGCAAGGTGCCTTAATGTATTTTAAACAACTACCCCACAAGGACGTTTTACTATGCGTAAATCTCTAATATCATTTGCTGCTCTCGCTCTTTTTAGCGCAAACCTTATGGCGCAAGAAGATAGCGACTATACTCAATATTATAATCCTAATGGTTGGAGCTATAACATCGCTTTGTCTCATGTTGGATTGGATTCTGATACCGCAGGCTCTCAAGGCATCGAGGATACAGCTATAGCTATTGGCTTTGGTTTTAATTACCGTGAGTCAAGCTGGGTAACCAGCATTGATGCTGACTTTATCTTATACGATGACAACAATGAGTTTTCTGAAGTTGTGGTTGGCGATGGCCTTTTCAATAACGGTGACATTTCTACAGAGTCGTCAGAAGCCTCTGCGCTGGCATTATCTGTCGCGACTGGTTATGAGTGGCGTTTTGGTCAAGACGACCGAGCTTCTGCTATTTTGCAAGGCGGTTTTAGTGGCGTTTTTGCATCAGAGCGTTCAATTGCTAATTGTTCAAATTGTGGCTCGCAAGATATCGACATTGATGGTGGTGCCTTCATCGGTGGCAAACTCGCCTTCAATCAAGAGAGTTTTTCTGTTGGCTTAAATGTGCGCCAGTATGTTTCAGGTGACGGCCTATCAAGCATGGTTGGTATCGTGTTTGACACTCAATTCTAATTAGCGGTTGTTTTTACCTGTCGTGAAATAAAGAGGCGAATAGGCCGAAAGTCACATTTATACAAAAGTACATCTGGCACATTCGCGCGTACTATGAGTTGAGTATTCTAATCCTGTCAACTAAACAACAGGAAACGACAAATGAAAACACTTAACACACTAGTTCGCACTACTTTATTGGCTTCAACACTTACTCTTGCTGCTTTTGCCTCACAGGCTAGCGAGTTGGAAGTGAACTTTATCAATATCGACCGTCCAGTAGGTCAACTATTAGTGGCGATATATGATTCCGAACAGGCCTACACTGAAAAAGCAACTCCGTTAAGGTGGGCAAAAGCTGAAGCTGTCGGCGATACCGTAACCATGTCTTTTGATGATCTTGAAGACGGTACCTATGCACTCATGCTTATTCACGATATTAATAGCAACGGAAAAATGGACATCAACGCTATGGGCTTGCCACAAGATGGTTATGGTTTCAGCAATAACGTGGGTATGTATGGATTACCGCCATTTGAAGCCGCTTCTTTTGAGGTAAAAGAGTATGCGAGCATTGATGTTGTAGTAAGAAAGCCTGTTAATTTGTAAACTTTGCTTAAAGCTTCTACAGAACACTACCGATTATCTGGGTTCGAGTAATATCGAACCCAGGTTTCTTTGTTTGATGGTAAATACACGGTTATCATCACACTACTTATGCTCGATAGGGTAACTCAAAACTCATGCAGGTTGTTAATGTGGTTAAATAAATCAAAAGTGAGCAAAGAAGCAATGAGCGCTTACAGAAAAGCGCTATCAACATCTGTTCCCCGACATGTGATTATTGATAATTTGTTTGCAACCGCCATGCTTGATCAGGTTGTAGAAGCTTTATCTGAGCCACACCACTGGCAAACTCAACAGCACACTTATTCAGCGTTATATGTTGATGACGAGCAATGGCAAGGAGCGATTGAGAGTGAGCGCTTTGTAAAACGGGATCGCTGGATAGCTAATAAAGCGAGTGCAAATAGTGGTGCAGATAAACTTGCAACTGAGTTTTTAGCGTTCTTGCGAAGTAACGAGTTTATGTCTTTTCTGTCAACGGTATTCAAAGTGCATATTAGCGACTTGAATCTTGCAGACCCTAAGCTTAATAGCAATTACTTTCGTTTGAAGCCCGGTGATTTCGTAAATGAGCATGCAGATGACTCACCCGGTAGAGAAATTTGTATGCTCTTGTATCTCAACAAAGCTTGGTGCAAGGGTGATGGTGGTGAACTGGTTTTTTCAGGAAAGGATAATGAATTAGTCAATATTCCTCCCGTGTATAATCGTTGCGTTTTGTTTGACCCGTCCTCAGAGGGTTCAGAACACTGGGTGAACGCAATGGCCTCATCTGGTAACGCTAGTTATCGATACAATGTGACTAGTTGGTACTGGACGGAGTAGGGTATTTGGAGACATATTTTGAACTAGCCAGCCTCGGGTAAGATGAGTTAGTTATGATTTAGTCTGATACTAAAATCAGTAGCTAAACGTAAACATTGCTGTATCAATTAGTTGAGCGTCACTATCCAGACTTTCAAGCGCAGTTCTCTCATCAAGGAAAGTCGTTGCCACATCATCCAAAAAACTTTAACTTTGGCGCTTAACACATGGGGAGCATAAGGGGCTTGAACATTCCATATTCTGAGGAAAGACGCTTTATATCTCTTTATAGAGATTTCATTACTAACAGTCAGCTTGCTCATTCACCTTAACGACAAAGATCTCGCAAATCTCACTGATACCAACAAATAGCAAACACAAAACTACCCGCAAATGCAGCTGTCATGCACGCTAGTCTATAATGTTAATTTGCCATATACTCAGCAGCAAATTAGACAAGGAGGGTTCTTACACTATGTTTATGCTTTCAACACTCGCCTTTCTTTTATTTATCCTTAGCATTGGGGCACTACTCGGGATATTTGTTCTTTGAAATTCTACTAGAAAGCATTATGGCTGTATTCGAGTTTATCGGTTCGATATTCAATTTTTAGTGCTGCTTGGCTAAAGCAATTTATAACAAGGCAAACCAGTTCGCAGGTATCGCTGCCGGACTCACTAGCGCTCATCGCTTCCCTTACGCAGTGTTTTTTTAAAGAAATTGATCAAGTAATTGCCAATCCCTGAGCTCATTTCATTCCATGGTTAGTTTGTCTTTTTACTTCTCAATAAATTGAGCTGACCCCACTTATTCCGCGGCTTGACCCAATGCATTAGCTCAAAACCGAATACCCAAGACTTCGCGACTTAATTCTAGAAGAGTATGGTTTAGTCCTTATGCATCCGGAGACATCTTTATTATCAATGGGCGTCCTCGACATGTTGCACCAAATATTGAATGGCTAACCGAAGATAAACTGTTTATTGATAGAAGTATTCGAGGGGACGAATTCAAAGCCAGTAAAAGCTGGAGGCGGAATTTCAATGACGTAGAAGTGAGGTATCGAGACTACGATCAGCTACCTCTTTTTAATTGAAATTCAGCATGATTATTCGAATTCGTGGGTGTCCGCAATGCGAACTATTCAGAACTTGAGTGTCAGCAAGTGAGACAAAGCGGAAATTGAGAGTATTTCTAAGTTAAAAGATTTTTCAACGGCTCATAGGTCTGGTTTGTACGTGAAGCGGACGGTCGCCCTAACTCGTTATTGGAAATAAACGATTTAGTAAGAAGCTTTTAAAACTTCTAATGACCGCGAACATGTATAGTAAAGGTATGGTTCTAGAACACACAATTCTGTTAGCATCGCTAGAAGTGATCCCCTAACTCCATCATTTAGATCCAAGCAAACTATCTCAAAAGCCCATTGCCCAATGAACTCAGCCCACTCTTCTTTATCATCAAAGGCTGCTGCTGACACCATCCCCACCCCGAAGATGTGTTCAGGAGAGCCATTAGTGTCCAAAAAGTCTCTATAGACACGACTCAATATCATTACTGATCCTGCAAGCTTCTTACTTCTGAGATTAGCTGCTACTGTCGCCAAACCATTTAATAATTGATAAATTATATCTTTATTCACATCACCTTCAATTTGATGCTGTGTACTTTCCAATAAGGATGTTGCAAGCTCTGCATACTTAGAATCAACTTTACAAATCTGAGTCAAATTTATTAATGCAGTAAAAGCCTCTAAAGAAGCTGTGCCAACAAGCTTTTCTTCCAAGTTTTTCCTGACATCATCTGGAATAACGTTAGGTTCAATATTTCCTTCAAGTGGGCCAGAGAAAAAAGCATTCAAAGGCAAAGGCTTTTCCTTTTCCAATATTTGCCGCAACTTGTTAGAAAATATTTGGTTGTCGCAGGTATTAAGCGCGCCAATCAGCCTTCCATTAAGCTCATCTTGTAACTGTTGAGCTGAAATGTATTCGGGTAACCACCTTGGTTCACACCTCAAATCAATAAATGTTTGGCAGTAAAAAACAAGTCCTCTTTGTTCCATCGCCCACTTCTGTACATCACTAAACTGGAAGCCATATTCAACGGCTACTTTGGCTATTAAAGAAGCTTGACCAAAAGCTGCAAAACGCCTGTAGAAAGAGGGCTTTTCTTTAAATATGGATAGTCGGGATAACTCTCCATCGACAAAAACAAATAGAGCACTGATGAGTTTTATTTGCTCATATGTTTCTGGTGATATTAAGCAATCAAAAGCCGCACTAATTTCTTGTTCAAAAGCTCCAGCTTTGTCGGCTAACCCCACTTCCATGCATCCAATTAACATAAATGGGTTTTGCCACTGAATTGCATCCTCTATAAGTGACTTGAACAAGTCATCATCCAGCTTTTCTTTAGCAATGGCTCTTGATATCGAGGAGTTAGCACAAGCTATAAAATTTAAAAAATTAGTGTCCTTATCTTGAAAATGCTCAACCAATTCATTTTCGCAATAGTCAACGATATTTTTACTGCCAGAGTAAACGCCAATAAGTCTTTCATAGTACTTGAGGCTTCTAGGCACCAGAGTCTCAATTCTGTTAACGCGTGTTTGTCCTTCATGCCCTAAGACTTGCTCTAGGTAAGTAGGTGTAAGTCTGAGATCTGCAATAAGTTCGGCGGCATCTTCATCACTTAATTCATCGCGTAAAATGGATATCCACTTTTCCGAATCAGCTACTGGTAACCTATATTTTTCCGCCTCTTCCTTAAATAGCTCTATTCGTTTATCACTGTCAGGGTTTAATACCCAAAAGAGATCTGTATTAAATTCCTCTTCTTTTCCTGTAATTTTTGTCGATATCGAAGCAGCTGAACCTACGCAAACTTCCCAATTATTATCTTGTTCACATTTAACTATTGCCGAACCAATTTTAGAAGCATATGCCTGACGCACGCTTGTCATGATGACAGCCCTAGAAAAAGAAGCTGCTGAGCCGCCAAAGGTTATGGTCGCATCTGACACAAGATCAATATCTTTACAAAAATCAGTATCTTTTAAAATTTCGGCTCTTATAGATTTGGGATACACTCTAAGTAAATGCGCTGCGATATATGCCTTTTCCTCATAGTTTCTATCCATTGCGCTTATCCTGCAACTGGCCTAGATCAGTTTCTACCGCATTTTTAATAAACCCCTTTGATAAAGCCACAACAGTATTAAAGCTAATTGAGTCATCATTTTTTAATGGCTGCAATACATAATCATTTAGCCACTTTTCGTACTCTACTTTTCTATCAGTCTCATCAAATTCAGTCGAAACTATCAAAAGGTTTATTCGAAGTGATTCACCAAAATAGCCGAAGCCATCTTCATTTCTAATATCGTGACACTGTGCCCAAGATCTAAAGTCAATCAAGTCATAGAGCCAATTGGACCTAGCTATGCATTCATCGATGGAAATGTTTTCATTCCATTGCCTCTTCAGGATATCTGATAGCTGTTTCAAAGTGTTATTTAGCCAATGAGCATCCCTAGGCAACTTAATCAAGCCGCTTATTTTTAAGAGAGATAAATGCTGCTTTACCAACAAAAGCTCTTTGTCCGGACGAAGAACACCATCTTTTACATTGGACTTGTCCAAATGATACTGCACCTCTTCAGAACTAGCTGTAATAACACCAAACCCTGACTCCCTAAGTTTTGCCCTATAAACATACTTATCTTCTGCACTTATTTGCCCTTTTAAATGAAGAGTTTCCAATAAATCCAAAGTTGTAAATACTGGTTCGGTCTTCTTTCCTATTTGGATGTTTGCGTTCTGGTTTATCGTTCTATCATCAATCAACACTCCGCCAGTAATACACTCTTTGTGAAATAGCTCACTTATTGGCGTTGATTCAATACGATGTCCCCTCCGCTCGGATGCATCCAACATTTCAGACAACGTAACTTGGCCAGTCTCAAGCCCAGCTTGAAAAGCTACTTTAATCTTATCTAGAACCGAGTCCGCTTTTTGGATAGTAAAATCAAAGTTTCGCAGAGCCTTATACCTCCTATGAACCTCTGAATGTACGTACAATTTGATGCCCGTATCCTTAAACTTATCTAAAACACCTAGAGCCATTAAATAGGTTACAGACAGTGAGTCTAAATACACTGAAGCTGAATCAGAGAGTTCAGGCTCCTCTGGCCAAGTTTCACCGTGTTGCTGTTGTTTTAAGTAATGAACCGCACCGCTATGCTCAGTGTCAGTCAATAAAGAAAGTTCTTTAAGCTTCCCAATCAACGTCACACACGAAACTAAGTTTTTATGGTGGGGAGAAAGGTCAACCTCCTCCTGCCTAAAACTACCTACATGATAAGCAGGATAATGGCTTACAACTACACATTGATGCTCTACTGTTTCCCCGTTCACCGCAGTTTCTATCAACATGGCGAGTTCATCACCAACGCTCAATGCTAGCTTAGGGTCTTCAATAAGGCGGGTAGGGGCTACTTGAATACAGTCATCTAATATCAAGCTTTCAAAGTTTTTAGCTTTCGAAATTTGACTTGGTTGATGGAAAGCCACTTTTTGCTTTTCTTCATATAGCCACATTAGCAAAGAATGAGCGATTACAATTTTAGGAAATACTTTGAAGAAAGGGTCTAGAAGTCCTAAGTAGCCTATTGTAAGTACACTTGATACATCCACCGTAATCGATTCTGCGTCTATAAATTTTTCTTCTCTTAAGCTGTGAAATGTTGCAATTGCACTTTTCTTATGAACGCTATTGTTTTTTGTATTTTCAAAAGGCTGTATTAAATAAAAATCAGAAAGACTTCTGTGCAATAGATCAGCTAATAAGAAAATTGGTGCCTCATTGTTTAAATATGCTTTATATACATGATCATTTTGCTCACGTTGTGCATACATCATTTCCTTCATATCTTCGAAGGAGCCTGTATGTATCGGCCCACCATTTTCTGATGATAAAACTGCTGCTCTGTTTAACCACTCAGATGAACTTTTATTATCTTCCCAACCAAGTGAAGTGGCAGTGAAATAGGCAGAAGACAGAACTTCTGGGTCATCAGGAAATTTCTGGGTAGCGAACTCCAAAATTTCTTTCGCTCTATTTGGTAACTGCGCTTTAGCTATGCTGGCAGTTTGAAGTAACTCAGCTTTGCTTAGCTCTTCCTTTTTCTCCCATCGAGCCTCTACAACAGCCGCCAATGCATCCCAATTACCGCTATAAATATTAAGATGAATGTCTAAGGTTTCGACATCTAGCCGTTCATTTCCGATTCTAGATAATTCTTCCGTTAGCTCTCTAGCACTTTTCAAATTTCCACTTCTAAACAATGACCACGCCTTGTGAAGTTTCAAAGGTTCACTTCGATCAACTATTTCCTTGTTACCTTCCAAAAACTCGTCCAATTCTATAAATTTTTCATTTTTTGAGTAAGCGTTTGCAAGGTTTATTGCATCAGCTTCTGTTTTAGTCTTTTCGAATAGCTCTTTTGCATACGATAAGAACTCATCTTTTGTTCCTGAAGCTGAGAGCATTGTTACAAGCTGGGCTAGGTCACTTACTTTTCTGGTCTCTTTATATTGCTCTATCGCCATAGCAATAGGATCTTCGCCTCTACGTGTAGCAATGATGTTTTTAAGCAGCGGCTTTTGTTCTTCAGGTACTAAGTTGTCGCTTTCCAACAAGGCTTCTGCTTCATCAACAAGCCCACAACCAGCTAAAACTTCAATTTCAAACATTGTTGCTGCGCTGGGGTTAACTCCTTTTTCAATTTGGGTTCTGTGAGTCCGAATATATTCCAATGCTTCAGTGTAACCCTTTTGCTTATGGGCAAAAATAAATCTGGCTAATCCTAGATCTCGCTTGGTTTCACCGTACAATATAGATAGCTTATCAACTTCCTTCTCAACCTTGTTGTAGTCAACATCTAAGCCAAAAGAAAACGCCAATGGCAAATACTTTAGGGAATCAATAGAATAATCAGAAAAAAAGGATTGCAGTTCCCTCTGTGCATCTTCTTGAGTTTCAGGAGTTCTCAATCTGAGCCAGAGTGAATATTGGTTTGATAACGCAGCAATATCTTTCCCAACATCACAATATATGAGTGCAGAGCAACACGTAAACATTTGCGCTGCTTTAAGTCTCAATTCAACGGATTTCGCATCGTCTGCGAGCGGGTATTTCTCTGCGGCAAACGGCACTTCTAGAACAATATTACGTCTTATTTCAGGAACGTTCACTGAGTTGGTCAACAGCGACATTGCGACTGTATAAGATAATCCAATAGATTCAATTCGAGTTAAGTCACCTAACTCATCTACCTGCTCCAGAGCTTTTTCCCACTGTTCAGCTTGCAGAAGAGAATTTAGCAACGATTGTTGGCCATCAGAGTCTAATGATCGAATTGTCAGCCCTGAATCAAACAACCATTGAATAGCATCAGTAGCTTTTTGCTTTCTCTGTTTAAGCATAAAAACTGCTGAATAACTTAAAGGCGTTGGCTTATTTAATAATTTATCTACTGCTTCAGCTTCGTTTCCTTCAACTGCGGCTATAAACGCTTCTGCAACCTCAGCCTCTTCAGTACCTGTAAGCCTTTTAGACTCTTTAAGATATGATTTGCTAAGCTCTATTTCTTCAAAGCAAATGTATCTCGACAATAGTGCTAGCGCTTTGGCTTTCAGTAAAGGGCTAGCGCCTTTCAATTCACCGTCTAATATACTGTCAGCCAACTTGGTAGAAGTTTCTTTTTTCGGGTAATTTACAAAAAATCTAAACTCTTTTATTTCACTTATTTGTTTCTCGATGCTGGCATCTTGCAAATGAGGGGCTGTAAAACCTACTTCCGTAAGTTTATCTGCGACCTTCTTAGATGTTTCATCAGATAAGTTGTCAACTAACTCATCGCTAATTTTTGAGCTTCCTAGTGCAAGTTTTTTGTACTGGAGGAATGTTTCAAAACAGTAAATAGCAATGCTTAATAATATAAGTGACCATCCCAAAGGACCGTTTGCTGTAGCTATTGGTTTTTTCCATTGCGGAAACATATCCTGATTTACCAATACCCAGTTCAGGAATTCGATCCAAAGAGGTTGGCTTAGAAGAGCCAAGCCAGTGACTAATATTGGCCCTATGACAAACTTGGCGAGTGATGGTCTGATATAGGAAAAAAGGAAGTCCAATACCTTATGTATTATGCTGTTCCAATCAATGTTCCTCATAATTCACTTCCTGACTTTTAATAGCTTGATTAAGGCTTGAATGCGACAACATAACGTTCTCTTCAATTTGGTGTAGTTAAACTGAACTTGAACCATATCATATTCTACTAACTCTATGATGTTCATAATATTTTCACAAGGTTGAATTATTTTGAGTTTTTGTGGAATTACTAGCATATTCCTAAATTGTTTTGGGGCAGAAACGAGTTGTACCTGACCGTCTGCTCCTTGTCTAAACCAGACCAAGTTGATAATGAAGAATTTTTTAATTTTTTAAAAACCTCAGAGTCCGCAATGCGAACTCTTCAGAACGTCGAGTTTACTTTTATCTTGCGCGTTACTCATCAAGACACCATCATAGAGATTGAAGCCTGCCACTTTTGCGACACAGCTAAACTCAAGCCGCTACTTAGGCATAGGTGCGGTGGTTTGCATGATAATGACCTTTCGTCATTGCCGTCCCCATTCTTTTCCACCCATTTCTACTAACCGAGACGCAGCTCGTCGAAAGGAAAAGGCGAGATCATTGGCGGACGAAAATTGTGCCAGTGACACACCAATTCGCCCCGTCGCCGACCACTCATAATATTCTCCGGCTTTGGTGCGAATCATAGTCGTCGCAAAGGAACTCGAGTTCCCTCCCTTTTCACTGACAATTAATTCTCCATCGCCATCGCTGCTGTCGACCTGCGCTTCAAAATCAACAAACAATTCGTCGAGCGGGACTTGTGCTGCCAACACCAAGCGGGTCTGAGCTTCATAACACGCATCAATGAGGGTCACGAACCGCCGCGCTTCGTTGAGGTGATTGGCGTCCAGTTGGGGAACGCGTTCTATGATGATGACCGGAAATCGGCAGCATAGGGAAATATAATCGGCCGCCCCGAGCGGTTGGTAGCACAACTCAGAAAAGTCAAACCAAGCGCAGCGGTCATTCAATCGGGCGACCTTGACGGTGCGACCAAAGAGGACAGGAATGATCTCGGCCTCCGTTCCGGATGCATTGCCACCAAATATTTCTAGCAACTGCGCCTGCACGTTGTTGCTACTGCTATTATCGCCATGAATATCATTGTTTGACCAAAAATAGGATTGACCACCCGCTCGAGTTTCGAGTCGGTAATCTACACTGGAATCCTCCATGGAAATAATGTCGAACGTTTGATTCAATATGTCGATGAATGGCAAAAAGAGGGATCGGTTGATCCCACCTTCATACAATGCCTCGGGGGGGCGATTCGAGGTGGCCACCACCACGACATTCCAATCCAATAATAGTAAAACCAGTTGCTTCAAAATCATGGCATCGGCAATGTCTGTTACTTGAAATTCATCGAAACAGAGGAGTTGGGCTTCTTGTGCCAATTGTTGCGCAATGATGGGGAGCGCATCATCTCTTGGGTGCGTTTGTTTGTAGACAAAGATTCGATGATGAACTTCTAACATGAATTCATGAAAGTGGACGCGGCGTTTGGTTATTTTTGCCTGTTTGTGAGTGTGACTGTGACTATCATTATTACAGCGAGAATGATCATCAGGAACAGTAACCGACGCGTAAAAGAGATCCATTAGAAAGCTCTTGCCGACCCCAACCGGGCCATGAATGTACATACTTCGCGGTGGTGGACCAAAAGACCACAAATAGAACTTCTTTCGAAAAAAAGACTGGGCGGATGCGAAGGATCGTGCCATTAACAATAACAGCGGACTGCTGCTTGTAGAGCTGTTCTCTTTCGGTTTGTCGATGCGTGCTGGTACTGGTGGGAGTGAGGTAAGGGACTCGTGCAGGGTATCGAGTTTTGCCGCCAGAGCGACTTGCGCGTCATCTCGTCGCACCTCCCCCGTATCCACCTTGCGTTCATACGCCGTTGTCACGGGGCCTGTCGGGAGGGACCGAGGAGTTACGCGATGTTGTGCTGTCATATTCTTCATCACGGCCTTCATCATGAACCTGGTGAGTTATAAACGTGGTAATTTAGTACGTTTGATTTCTGTATGGGTATCAAATGAATCTGTAATAGACACAAAACAGGAGTGGCAAGACAAAAATCTTAAGCTCCGCTCTTTGTCTAAACCGGAGCAGTTTCCAACAATGACTTTCCAGACTTTCAAAAATCCTCAGAGTCCGCTTTGAGAACTATTTAGAACTTGAGTGTCAGCAAGTGAGACAAAGCGGAAGTTGACTCCTTTTTTATATACTTGGACTTGAGATGTTCAGTTAACCTCGCCTGAAAAAAGCGCAAGTAGTCCATAGAGCAATATTGGCAAGTGTTTAGAAATTGTTTTGACCTTGTGATTACTATGCATGCATAGTAATCACAGAAAAAACTGCTGGGATTTATGGTTAAAAAGATAGTAAGCTGTTGATATTAAATAATTATAAGGTCGTGGCGTAATGAAAGAGTGTCGTTGTTACTATGCGATCTGCATAATAAGTTGTTAGGCATCATTTACGTTATGGATCGTAGATACGAGAAAAGAATTAATCGATATTGGGAAAAGATGGAGGCGAAGTGTCGCGATTCATTTGAGCGTCTAGACACAAACGAGTGGTTTGATCTTTGGCACACTCATCCAGATTGGGATGGAAAAGGAAACGCTCGGCCTGAAAATCGTCAACGTTGTGATGAATTGACATACGATATGTTAATGTTAGCTGAGTCTATTACTGCCCATCGTGGAAACGAAGTTCAGTGTTTCGCTCTAGTAAAGGAAGATACAATGGATAATTCAGTTTACATCCATAGCGAGAACCCAAATGATTCGGAATTTCCATTTCAATATGATGGCGTAGTTTGGGGCTATTCATCTGTGCGCCTCGAAAAGATTGTTGATCTTAAGTATCACGAAGTAGGTCTCTTCGATGGGCAGGATGAGAAAACACTATTTATCAGAAAAAATGCCTAACAAGGCAATCCAGCATCAGCCACTTCGTGGCTTGGACAGCCTAGCCGTCGCTTGTTTTGTGCATGGCTTCGCCATTAACGCACAAAACAATCAACAACTAGTCTACCGCTGATTGCGGCGTTAGTTCTCTAGTGAAAATTTTACCTTTGATAGGTTTGTCAGGTTTGGAGTTTGGAGACACGAAAGAAACATTGGTGTCGAAATTTGGCCAACCCAATTCAGTTGAGAATGAAGGTTGTGCGAATGGTTGCTCCTCAGAAATTTATAAATATTCAAATTTAGGATTAGAAGTTTACTTAGACTGCGATGCGCAATTTGTAGTCAGTGGAATTTCTGTAAGGTCTGAACAATTTACTTTAGACGGCTTCTCACCAATTAGTATGGATGAGTCTGAATTAGTTCAGGCATTTCAGGATCTTGTAATTGAAGTTAGTGACGGTAAGTTCACAGATTATACGAGCGATGAAAAAGGGCTATTGTTTTTCATGCGAGATGGTTTAGTGAAAAGAATCGATATAAGTCCAAATATTGATAAATATATGGAGATCATAAATGAGTTCGAAAACTAACAAACGATTGAACAGAGATGCCCATCTCATGTCATGCCACTTGCATTCGCAAGCGCCACGCCATAACCTGGTCACCCGTTAATCGGGTGTTAGGTGTACATGCATGGAAATAGTTAAGGGCCTTATTGCTGGATTTATAGTTTTTGTGGGAATCATGCTATTTTTGGGTTACCTGCCAAAGTTGATTTCTAAAATATACGACCCACCTAATATGAAATTTATTAAGAGGTACTTTGAGGAATCTGGGTGTATCGACGTAGAAATAACACCTCACTCAGCACATTATGGTGTTCGATATACGAAAAATGGAAACCGCCTATATGCAAAATGCCTTGCTAAAATAAAAGAAGAAAAAATTGAATGGGTTGGAAAAAAGCCGGAATGGGCCAACACCTAACAAGTGTGTCATGTTCGCCGCAAAAAAGCGCGGCTAGGACTGGCATTCCGCTGGCGCTACATGCCAGCCTCATACACAAGCGTTATGCGCCAAACAGAGAGCAGAGTAATGTTTAGAATCATAATTGTAATTTCACTATTTTTTTCAACGAATTGCTTCTCAGGAGAATTCGCGAAAGAGGCTAATGAGAATCCATTTTTAAATGGTGAACTGAATCCCAAGTATGAAGGCGAAATCACAGCCCTCGGTGGTACAGTTATCGACCACATTGTTGTTGAAAATAATAACCTGTACAAACTTGACCTTAAAATAAAAGGAATTAAACCTATTTGGGTCACGAGTTTTATCAAACCAAAAGGAAAGCAGATTATTCAAAAAGGTGATCGAGTTGTATTTAAAGGATATATCTCAAAATCTATAAGTCTCGATCCTTCAGGTGAGCTTAGTTCAGACATAAAAGCTAACAGTCTTTTGATGGCAATATATGTACAAAATCAGGGCGCATAACAAACCAATGAAGACGGACGTTCGCAAAGAGCGCGAACGGCGCTTAATTTGGTGCTAACTAAGTGCGGGCAAATTTGGCAAATGTTGTAGCCTAGATTATCACTACAAATCCTAGTCGCTGCGCGTAAATTCAATACCATCATATTCAAGCTTTGTTAGCTATCTACCTTTCTGTAAAACATGTTGCCAAACTTTGATTCAAATACATAATAAAATTTACGATTGCCTCGATATAAACTAGGGTACTCATCAATCAAAGGATGATATTCTTCTAAATGAATACGAAATAAGAATGGGGGAGCGTTGCGATAATATTCAATACTTCCCTTAATTGTTTTAATGTTCCCATCTTTGAGTTTCTCGTGAAATAAGAACTTATCGTTTTCAGTAATTTCAAATGAAAAATGTTCCTTTTGCCAAGTAGCGTCGCTACCTGGATAAAAATTGATGTCGATAGAATAAGAGCCAACAATTCTATCTTTTGTTATAGGATAGTTACACAAAGGGCTCATCGACCCTGCTACAGAACTCATAGTAAAACAGAATCAAAACAAACATTGAGTGTAAAACTAGTGGTAAAGTCTCTCTGTGCTCTGCTTAGATCAGTTACTCGTGCTTTTCATTTTTGTGCTTGAACAACTCTGTCGGATCCATAATTAACACCTCTGTATAAAAGCTTTGTAAGGCTTGTTAGTTTGAAATCTCATGCGTAGACAGGCGATTGGTTCAGGAAAAGATTAATTTGAGCGCCAATGGCACGGTGAATGAGTTGCATCACTTTGCTCATGTACTTGGGTACCTTGCTAACATCAATTACATAATTTTGTCATAATCTTAGACTATACTCCATTCTTGGGTTCATAGAATAATGAACCTGTCGATATATGACTTAGTACCCGAGCTGGAAATATTAATAAACTCAGTATCTTCGTTTTGAAGAGCAACATTGCTGTTGTTAGTATTTAGCTTTAGGGTAAATTGATGATAAACGGACTTTCTAATTCATTTTTTTGAAGAGTCCTTACTATGCAAGATCAGCGAATCTCCCCATCCTCTACATCTCGAAGAGGCGCATTTCAGCTCACTACTTTAAAAACGAAAATCTTAGCTCTACTCACAGCGGCTCTTTTGCTTGTGGGTGTTATTGCACTCATTTCTAATATGCTCTTGTCGAGCAAAATTGATACCTTCAAGCAACTTATTGAGGTTGATAATGTGGCTGGGGCAGAAATTGGTAACTTGAACCTACAGTTTAAAACACAGGTTCAAGAATGGAAGAATGTCCTTTTGCGCGGTCATAACAAAGAAGATAAAGATAAATACTGGTCGAAGTTCGTTTCCCAGCATGAGAAAGTGCAAAGGCAAGCTGAGTCGATTACCGCTCTGGCGATTTCGCAAGATCTGAAGGATAAAGTGACGGAGTTCAGAAAAATTCATGCAAGCTTGCTAACGCAATATGAACTGGGTTTGGAGAGTTTCGAAAATAGTAATTTCGATCACAAACAAGGTGATGCGAGAGTAAGGGGTATTGACCGAGCCCCCGGAACGGCGCTTCAAGCTCTGGTTTCTCAAGTTCAGGAACAAATAGCGCTGAAGAATGCTGCTTTGCAATCAAGTGCAGAGCGCTCTCAATGGTTCACTGTTGTCGTGATTTTATCTGCGCTTATTGCCAGTATCGTGATATCTAACCTTTACATGAATAAGGGTATTATAAAACCTATTGTTGGTCTCATTGCCCAATTGCGTGCACTAAGCAATGGTGATTTTAGTGATCATCACAATCTTGACCGTTCAGATGAAATTGGTGAAATGTCGTATGCTATTCAACTGTTAAATAATAAGTTAAGAAATGTTTGTACGCATTTAGAGCAGACCCAGAATAAGCTAGAGCTTGTTAGCAGTGGTTTGAGTCAGGGGGCCGATAAACTAGTTAATAGTGCTCATTTGCAGAATCAAAAGACGATGGATGTATCGACCGCAACCGCTCAAATGATCCAAATCTCTTCTCAAGTAGCAGGTGACATTCAACAAGCGACAGAGCTTGCTGAAAATGCAAAGAATTCGGCTAAATCAAGTCAGGATGTCATGTTAGAGACCATCGAAACAATTCGCTCCTCGTCTCAGCAAATCCAAAACACAGCCACAGTGATTGAGCGTTTAGATGATGACGCTAAAAATGTAGGTAGCGTAGTGGATGTGATCAACAGTATTGCAGAGCAGACTAATTTACTTGCTTTAAATGCGGCAATAGAGGCAGCTAGAGCGGGTGAGCAAGGGAGAGGTTTTGCTGTAGTAGCCGATGAAGTGAGGACCTTAGCATCGAGAACTCAGAAGTCGACAGAAGAAATTCAGCTTATTATCGCTAAGCTGCAGAAGGGGGCTTTGGATGCTGTGGAGGCGATTCAGCTAGGTAGCAATAATGCTCAAATTAGCGAGGACAAAGTGCAACAAGCTGACAGTATCTTAAGGACCGTTGATGATTCCGTATTGAGTATTACCGAATTGAATCAGAAAGTGTCTTTGGCGATGACTAACCAAGAGCAGGCGAGTGCCAATATCAATCTCACTATTGAAGATCTCAGACAGCTTTCGAAAACGAATCAGTTGGAAGCTGCAGAGCTCGGTAAAGAGAATGCACTTCTCTCAGAAGTAAAAGAAGAACTAGCGGCAGAGGTGAATACCTTGAGTAGCTAACACTGAGCTAGTGCATTTTAGCTGCCCTGCCCATATCAAAAGGAGCTCTATGGAAAAGGTCGTTCTTGCTCGCTTAGTCTTTCGTCTCTAACACCGGATTTCCCACTTGATACAAGGTGGTCATTTCTAAGGTGATGCCCTCTTGAGCAAAAGACATGCTGGAAAACGTACCGTCAAGCTTGGCTAAATACTTAGCATTAATCGGTCCGACTTGAAGTTCTACGTTGGCGTTTTTATTGCCTTCCAGCTTTTGTAAGGTGGTTGGCATTGCTGCAAGCGGGTTAGCCGATGATAACCACATTTGATACTCAGCTCGTTTTTCCTCACCGTTTAACAATTCAGCTGTGGCCAAGTAGCTACCGAAGGTGCTTAATAGCCAGCCATCATACTCGAGCACGGCACCAACTGCCTCGCCCTGACGTTCGCCCTCTACATGCCAATCATTACCTTTCACGCTCACTGAATACTCATGGGAGAGGCTACCATCTTCAACAGAATACTCATAAAGATTAATAAGCGAACCGTCAATACGAGCGAATTGTTCTACAAAGGTGTCTGATTTTGATATTGCAGCGCTGCTAGAAGGGAATAGCATAGTATTATACTGGCGAGTGTGCACATCACCATCTTGATCTAGCGAATGCACTTCTCGAGAGTAGCCCATCGCAATACCATTAAATGACATTTTAAAAGCGTTTTCAAAAAACACATTACTGTCTTGTTTGGGTTTCGCCGCAGCAACAAAGGATTCAAAAACCGCTTTAAAAGTAGCGCGATAACCCACTTCATTATGGAGGCACATGAGTAAGTTATCACCTGTTTGAGCAGTTAAGGTTTTTAAGATGCCAGAAACAGCTTCCCCCGGTTTTCCTAGAGTGTATAGAGTATCGAATAGCACGTATGCTACTTCATCACTAACACCAATATCTAAGGCAAAGTTTCTGCGCTTCGTCAACGGCTTGTCATAGGCCTTTTCAATCGAAGGTAGGGTGCTATCAACAACGTTCGACACGGCATTGGCAGGCCCATCAAAACTTGCAAAAATATGGCACTCTACAGGTGCGTTGGTGGCAATATCGATAGTGTAATACCAATAGCCCTCACTTCTCCCTTTCAGCAAAAGACTTCCTTTCACAGCACCACCGAAGCCTAAGTCCGTATTCTTGAACTCAGTTGAAGTGTCAATAGCGGTCTCACGCGCTAAAGAGTCTACAAACCAGTCTGGAAAAGCACTCACATCAACTAAGTTTTTTGCATCACTCTTTTCAATTACACTGAGGTTTACACAAAGGGCTATAACGATAGTGGTAAAAAGCGTAGGGTAATTCTTCATGAAATCCTTTCCTTGGTAATATATGGACGAATGCTTTTTCGAGCTTTTCGGCGAGACGTATGCAAGCGATGAATTTGATTATAAGGCGGATTAAAGCTATTTGCTACTTCCTGTGACAGGTGTCTTGTTGACTAAGTAGGTCTGTTGCAATGTCTTATTGTGGAAGCTTTGTAAGGCGCGTTAGTTTGTAATCTCATGCGTAGACAGGCCATTGCTTTTTTTACTCACTGTAAACTAGCACTCAGAATATCTACAAACTCTCTGATTGCTGGTCTTAGCTGTTTTCGAGATATATAAGTCGCGTATATATCTAAACTCGACGTACTGTAGTTTGGTAGTAATCTATGCAAAGAATCGTTTTGTTGCATAAATTCCGGCATCGTAAAAACGTAGTCATTTTGCACACTGACTTGTTTAACCAACCACGGGTTTGTTGATAAGAAAATGGGTTTACAATCAATCATAATCGAATCTCCCGCTATATCTTTGGCACTTAGGTCAATGTGATATCTATCTTTTGGGCGAAGCACCGCTACGGGGGCATTTGATAACTGTTCGATTTTGTTTATTTTTGTGTGTTGGCTGTTAGTACGACAATAAAAGCCTGCACGTAAATGACACAGTTTTTTTGCGATAACATCCATGTAACCAGGTTTACCAGCGCGGATCGCGATATCAAAACCTTCATGCACAATGTCTACCTGTCGGTTGGTCAATTCAACGGTGGCTTTACACTGTGGGTAGGTTTTTAAAAACTGACTTAGCGCATCCGACAACAAGCCTTGTCCAAACGTTAAAGGTGCGCAAATATGCAAGGTACCTGATGGCGTATCTCGTAGTGATTCTATAAGACTTTCTGCACTTTTTGCTTCGTCTATCATGCGCTGTGCATGTTGCGCAATCAACTTACCTACTTCGGTAATGTGTAATGAGCGCGTTGTACGATCAAAAAAGCGTACCCCTGCTAGTGTTTCCATTTTGGCAATTCGTCGGCTAAATGTCGCAACTGGCATATTCATTTGCCTTGCTGCTTTGGCAAAGCTGCCGGCTTTGGCCGCTTTTACAATCGCAAATGCATCGTCAATATTCTGAATGATCATTTTTTAAATCCCTTGAATGTATACATATCATTATTATTCCATTTTGAACAATAAAGAAACTCAAAATAGGCTACTAGTGAAGTATAGGTAATCATTCTACTATTGTGCTTAACTTAGCCAAATACGAACACGCATTAACGAATTTCTACTATGAAAAAACTACTACCAGTATTACTACTTACCTTGGTAAACACGTTGTCGTTTAGCTTGCTGATACCCGTGATACCAGTCATGTTAAGAAACTGGCAAATGCCCGACTGGACATTCGGTTTGATTCTCGCGTTATTTAGTTTTTGTCAATTCTGGGCCGCACCTATTTTTGGTGCCCTCTCTGACCAATTTGGTAGACGCAACATATTGCTAATCACCCAGGGCGGCACCTTTATCTCTTGGCTTTTGTTTGTCGTCCTATGGTTTGTCGAATCCATGTTAGTGCTACCAGTCTTTATTTTGTTAGCCTTCTTAATCGTATTGCGAGTAGTTGACGGACTTACTGGTGGCAATAGTTCGGTCACTAATGCATATTTATCAGATATCACAAGCAAAGCGGAAAAAGCCCGCTATTTTGGCTATTTGAGCGCTACTATGGGCGTGGGTATGATTGTAGGCCCCGCAATCGGTGCATATACCATCGCTTCCCAATATGGCTATTTGTTAACTGCGTTGGTAGGGGGGCTTTTGAGTTTATTAACACTTGGTTTTATCGCCTTTGGATTGCAGGAATCATTAAAAGATAAGGCTCGGGCGAGTTCAATTGATTGGTTCAAGCCATTTAAACTGCGTTCGTCATTTAGTGATCTTAAAGGACAAAAAGTTGTAAAAAATATACTCATTGTGCGCATATTTTTAGGTGCAACACTAGCATCGTACACCTCAGTAATGGTGTTTTATCTACTTGATCAGTTCGCGCTCACCGAAATACAGATTGGTAACTTTTTGTTTTTTGTCGGTGGATTTGCCATTTTCAATCAACTGGTGTTGATACAACCCATCGTTAGTAAACTAGGCGAGGCAAGAGCTCTTGCACTTGGATTATTCTTGCTCTTTATCGGGTTACTTAGCTTTCCTTATGTCGAGCTCTACAGTGTTTTGCTATGTGTTTATTATCTAGCAAATTTAGGCTTTAGTATTTGCTTACCGACTATTAAATCGGTGCTGACAACGCAAACAGATCCAACGAGGCAAGGCAGTATATTAGGGCTAGAAGAGAGTCTTGGCGCATTAACGATGGCAGTAATGCCGATTATTTCAACTTCAGTATACTTATTTATTGGTGTAAAAAGTTTCTGGATTTGGGGAAGCTTGTCAGGCTTAGCTTGCGTGTTTCTGTTAGTGACTTGTCAGGGAATTTGGTCAAAAAGTCTTGCAACGAAGTTAACAAGCTCATAGTTAATTGCGTAGCATAAATACCTATACTTTTACTTTAAAAATGAGGAAATACTGGTGAAATCTTTTCAATTCGTTCATGTCGTGCTGCTTTCAATCATAGCAGTGTTAGCCGGTTGCTCTAAACAATCGTCCGACAACCAAAACCCATACGGAGAGGCCATGCCTGCAGCGGTGATGAAGCCTTTGCAACGTGAAGTGAGTCAGTACGACGAATATACAGGGCGCTTCAGAGCATCTGAGCGAGTTGAAGTTAAGGCGCGTGTAAGTGGCTTTTTGCAACAAGTTAATTTTGAAAATGGCGGGCAAGTAGAAAAAGGACAGACACTATTTATTGTCGACCAGCGACCTTTTCGTATTGCTTATCAATCGGCTAAAGCAAACTATGAAGTGACAAAGCGTGAGTTTGAGCGTGCACAACGTTTACGTCAAAGTAATGCTATTTCACAAGAGGAGCTAGAGCGTCGCCAACAAGAGCTCGTTATAGCACAGGCCAACTTCGAACAAACTAATTTGAACTTAGAATTTACCGAGGTAAAGGCTCCAATCAGTGGGCGTATTAGTCGAAGCTTCGTTGATCAAGGCAATTTAATCAGTGGGAACGACGCTGGCGGCACATTACTCGCCACGATTGTCTCTATTCAACCGATTGATTTTTATTTTGAAGGTAGCGAACTTGACGTGCTGACTTACGTTCGACGCGCTCAAGAAGAAGAGAATACCGCAGAGCGTGGAAAGCAGTGGCCTGTAGAAGTGAAGCTACAGGATGAGGATGATTTCGTTCATGTCGGTATGATTGATTATGTTGCCAACGAATTAGATTTAAGTACGGCAACGATTGAAATACGAGCTTCATTTGAAAATACTGATGAAATCCTTGAGCCAGGTATGTTTGGTCGATTGCGTATTGCACCTCAAGCACCCTTCAAGGGCATATTGATTCCTGACCGAATTATAGGATCTGAGCAAGTGCGCAAATATGTTTACGTCGTGGGTGAGGAAAACGTGGTAAACCGCAAATATCTCACCCTCGGTACATTAACCAAAGACGGCATGCGTGTTATAAAAAACGGGCTATCGGCAGATGACGTGGTGGTTACGGGTAACTTGCAAATGCTTCAGCCAGGAATGAGTATTAACCCCATTTTTAATAACGATAATTTATAGGTATCAGTATGAAAATTGCACATTTTTTTATTGATAGACCGAGGTTTTCAGTCGTTATTTCCTTACTGATTGTCATTTTTGGGATGCTTGGATATTTTGCTTTGCCGGTTTCGCAATATCCAGATATCGCACCGCCACAAATACAAGTGAGTGCAAGTTATCCTGGCGCCAATTCAGAGACGATTGCGACCACAGTTGCTGCGCCACTTGAGCAAGAAATAAATGGCATTGAAAATATGCTCTACATGTCGTCACAAGCGACTAATGATGGTTCACTTACCATTAGCATAACCTTCAAACCGGGCACAGATCTCGATACAGCTCAAGTGTTAGTGCAGAACCGAGTATCTTCGGCTGAGCCCCGTTTACCAGAGCCAGTGCGCCGCTTGGGAGTTACTACGGCTAAAAATTCTCCCAACATGTTACTAGTCATAAACTTGTTTTCGCCAGACAAAAGCTACGACCAAACTGCGATAGGTAACTACGCCGTTTTGCAAGTCATAGACCGCTTGGCAAGATTAGATGGCGTGGGCAATGTTCAACTGTTTGGTGCCAGTGAATATTCAATGCGGATTTGGCTCGACCCCGACCGCCTAGCTTCTTTTGGTTTAACAGGAAGCGACGTACTTGCTGCCATTAGGGCGTCAAATATTCAAGTGGCAAGCGGTACGCTTAACCAACAGCCTGTGCCATCTCAACAAGCATTTGAAATTAATATTGAGACGCAAGGACGTTTGAATAGTATTGAAGAATTCGAAAATATCATTGTAAAAGCCGATCCAAGTGGTAGTTTGTTGCGATTAAAAGACGTAGGCAGAGTTGCCTTGGGTGCACAAAATTATGCAACCCGTGGCTACTTAGGCACTACGCCAACCGTTGCTATGCCAGTGACTATGCGCCCCGGTGCCAATGCGCTTGAAACTGCAGAGCGATTAAAAGAATCAATGATTGAGTTATCTAATACATTTCCACCTGGTATTGACTACAGTATTACCTACAACCCCACTAGCTATATCGAAAAGTCGATGGAAGAGGTGTACCTTACATTGGCGCAAACAATCGTGCTTGTTGTTGTCGTGATCGTTGTATTTTTGCAAAGCTGGCGTACGGCAATTATTACAATTGTAGCTATACCTGTGTCGCTAATTGGCACATTTGCGCTAATGTCTGCATTTGGCTTTTCGTTAAATATGCTGAGTCTATTTGGTTTAGTGCTTGCGATTGGTATTGTCGTGGATGATGCAATTGTGGTGGTCGAAAACGTAGAGCGGAAAATGCGAGAGGGCTTGCCGCCAGTTGAGGCAGCCAAGCAAACCATGGATGAAGTGACAAGTGCCCTCATTGCTACGAGTTTAGTGCTGGTGGCGGTATTTTTACCGACCTTGCTAATGGAGGGAATTAGCGGTCAGTTTTACAAGCAGTTTGGTGTAACGATTGCGTCCGCAACGATGATTTCTACCATTGTATCAATTACTTTGAGTCCTGCGATGGCGGCTATGGTAATGCGCCCTCAAAAAGAACAAGCTGAACAAAAAGGTTTATCTAAAATTGGCGCTAAATTTAATGATTTCATGAACGCGCTTGGCGAAAAGTACTCAGCATTAGTCAAAAAGCTGGTGAGAATGACGCTTATTAGCACAATAGCCTACATTTGTTTGGTTGGTTTGGGGGCGTTTCAGTTTAGCCATCTTCCTACCGGATTTATTCCTGAGCAAGATCAAGGGTATGCGATCATTGGTATTCAGCTTCCATCGGGTGCCTCGTTAGATCGAACAGACGCAATTTTACAAGATGTGATTGAGTCTATGCTTGAAATTGACGATGTAGAGAACACTGTGTCATTTGCCGGTTTCTCGGGCGCTACATTCACCAATGCGAGTAACGCCGGTGCGATCTTTGTTGTGTTTAAGCCCTTTGAAGAGCGCCGAAATGTAGACGCAATTATTAATGATATGCGCGCTGCTGTAGGCGGCATTGATGAAGCGTTTGTGGTCGTGATCCCACCACCTGCGGTGGACGGAATCGGTAGCGGTGGGGGATTCAAAATGATGATTCAAGATATTAGTGGGTCCGGTGCACAAGCGCTCGAGGGCGCTACCTGGCAAATGGCCATGGCAGCTAACCAATCTCCAGAAGTAACCTCTGCTTTCACCTTTTTTGAAACCAGTACACCAAGATTATATTTAGATATCGATCGCGAGCGTGCAAGACAGCTGAATGTGCCGCTTCAAAATGTGTTTGATGCATTGGAAATCTATATTGGCTCAGCCTACGTGAATGATTTTAATTTGTCTGGGAGAACCTTTAGAGTGACTGCACAGGCAGATAGCATGTTCCGTTTAACTGAAGATGATGTAACGCGTCTTCGAGTACGCAACGACAACGGTGATATGGTGCCAATTGGCTCTATTGCAACGATTGCCAACACCGCTGGCCCGTCGCGCGTGCCGCGTTATAACCTTTATCCGGCGGCGGCATTGACGGGTGATACCATGCCTGGCTTTAGTTCAGGTCAAGCTATCGCAAGGATGGAAGCCATCGCGGACGATGTGTTACCTGCAGGTTTTGCTTTTGAGTGGACCGAATTAGCTTATCAAGAAAAAAACACCGGCAATACTGCAATTATCGCCTTTGCACTTGCCGTGCTATTTGTTTTTATGTTGCTAACTGCACAATATGAGAGCTTTTCACTGCCGCTTTCAATTATTTTAATTGTGCCTATGTGCATCTTATCTGCTGGAATTGGTTTGCTGATAACCGGCATGGACAACAATATACTGACCCAAGTCGGATTAATTGTATTGGTAGGTTTAGCGGCCAAAAATGCCATTATGATTGTGGAATTCGCAACACAAAATAAGACTAGTGGTATGTCAATTTTTGACGCCGCAGCTGAAGCATCTAGACTGCGTTTACGTCCTATATTAATGACCGCATTCTCGTTTATTTTTGGGGTGATTCCTTTGTTAATAGCAACTGGTCCTGGCAGCGAGATGCGCGAGGCCATTGGAATTACGGTATTCAGTGGCATGTTAGGCGTCACGATATTTGGATTAATATTTACGCCCGTTTTTTATGTTATCTGTTCGAAAATGAGTATGTGGAGAAAGGCGGATATAAGCGCAAAGGCCAGTGAATGAGAGCATCTGGGTGGTGTTATGAAACCTATGTCAAAAGGACATAGGTTTTTACTTCAGTGACACGCTTCAATTCCTTTTCAATATAATATGGCAACGACTTTCCGTGAGGAGAAAGATTCGCTTGAAAGTCTGGATAGTGACGCTCAACCAATTGATAAAGCATTGTTTGCTCTGGTTGGTGACGTTGATACGTGTATTTGTTTGCAACTTGCGACAATGGCGTCCTTGCCACTAATTTATTTTGTGTAGTTTGCTGAAAATAGCTACGCTTGAATACTGGATTTAGCACCTGAATTTGAATAGTGTTCAGCTTCCGCTATGTGTACAAACCAGCAGCTTAGATTATCGTTTCAGAATGTTGCGATATATCTCAGTAAAGTGTCTCTGGTAAATGGTTTCTTTAGGTGACCGTGCATGCCAGATGCTTTGCATGCCTTCAATGTATCTTCAAAGGCATCGGCTGAAACAGCGATAATAACAGGCATTTTGTTTAAGCTTTCTATTCTCAAAATCTCTTCACTAGCCTTAAATCCGTCCATTAGAGGCATATTTAAGTCCATTAGAATAATATCGTAAGGACCATTGCGACGAACTTGTTTTATCGCATCTTCGCCGTTAAATGCTCGATCAACTTGCTTAGCTACGCCTGCCAGCATTTGACACGCAATTTCAATATTGATTTCGTTGTCATCAACAACTAATACATTGTTCAGCGAAAGGTCAAAATCTATTTCTGCGCTAACCTCATTGCTGTGGCTGATGTGCTGAGCCGTGTCTTTTGCCAACTCACAAGTGAGTGTTACTGTGGTTCCCTCGCCAAGTACTGACTTGATGAGAAAATCATGATTTAGCTGGGCGCATAAGCGACTTACGATCTCCAGGCCAAGGCCCGTCCCAGTATTTTCTAAGGGGTCTGTATTTTCTTGTAAATAGGGTTGTATTACTGCTTCTACATCATCGATACCCCGACCAGTATCGACTATTGATATTTCAATGCTGTTTTCTAGTTTCCGGCCATTAATTGTGACACAACCACTGCTTGTGAATTTGATAGCATTGCTCACCACATTCGACAATATCTGTATGAAACGAACTTTGTCAGTCACAATGAGGGTGTCGACAATATCAGCGTCGAGGCAGGTTCTTAGCTTCAAGTCTTTTGCGCTAGCTTTGGCAGAGAAAAGGTCAATGATGTGGTCTATAACGCTTGAAAGTTGAACAGGCTCTTTACTTAACTTAACTCCATCTTCATTGAGTTTTGCAATAGTTAATAAATCGTCTAATAGAACCAATAGTTGCTCACCACAAGCCGAAATTGTGCTAATTGTCTTATCTAGTGACTCATCTTTATTCGAGTCTTTTAATAGATCGGTAAGACCAATAATTCCATGAAGTGGTGTTCTAATTTCGTGGGACATTTTTGCAAAGAATAAGTCTCTGGACTTTAGTGTGTCTAAGAGCTTTTTTTCAGCAGTCTTAAGTTCAGTTAAGTCTGTATGAGCACCAAGCATCCTCACAGGCTTACCTTCATTATTACGAATAGCGAGCCCTCGGCATCGTATCCACACAGTCTGTCCGAGCTTGTGTTGATAGCGTACTATCTGGTCGTAGGGATGGTTTGGATCATCGCAATGCTTTGTAAAATTATCAAATGCAACTTCTAAATCCGCTTGGTTAATAATGTCTTGCCACTCTGACGCAAGATGTTTCATTTGCGAGGGATCATAGCCAAGAGTTGTCCAAAAACGTTCACTCATCCACTCATGCTCGGGATTTTCGAGATCCCAATACCACATACCGTCTAGGCTGGAGTGCTCTATAAACTTGAATATTTGTTCATCTCTTTCTACTAAGTCATAGAGTTCTTTTTCTAAACGATGAGTGGAATTGGCCAAGTATATTCTCCGCAGCTAAGTGCTCTTAATACGATTCTATGTGCACAAGGTTGAGTAAAAGCTCACACAAGAGAGCTTAAATCATACTAGATCAGTATCAATTGGCTCACAAGTTAAACTCAATTTGTTAACGCAAACGCTCCTAAGCGGTGGCTCTAAACTTGCTCCTACAACTTATTTTTTACCTTTTAAGTGCTTATCTAGAAAGTTAAGGTAAGCATTTGAAGCAGCGATACGATTTTCCCGCTTTAGAAAGCCATGACCCTCGTCGTCGAAGATGACATAATCCACTGTAGCCCCGTTTTTGCGAGCCGCCGCGACTAACTCATCACTTTCTATTTGCAGTACACGAGGATCGTTGGCCCCCTGAACTACCAACATTGGCTTTACAATGTTTTCGGCATGAAATAATGGTGAAATAGCCCGATGACGCTCGGAGTCTGTTGCTGGGTCGCCCATTTCATCATACAGTGCATCACGAAACGAGCCCCACCAAGGCGGAATACTCTCAAGTGTTCTTACCCAATTTGTTACACCAAAGACATTTATTCCAGCCTCGAAAGCGTGTGGGTGAAAAGTAAGTGCGGCAGCTGTTATGTAACCGCCGTAAGAGCCACCCATAACAGCAACCTTATCTGAGTCTACCCAGTCTAAACTGCGCAAATAATCGCCTGCCGCAACGATGTCTTTAAGGTCACCTTCACCATGGCGTTTGTCATCCAGATGGAAAAAGGTTTTGCCGTAACCTGATGAGCCGCGATTATTTGCTGCGTAAACAGCATATCCATGGTTTACCAAGTGTTGAATTTGAGCGTCGTATCCTCGCGTTGATTGTCCACCGGGGCCGCCATGCACTAATACAATGGCTGGTACAGGTGTTTCCGCTGTAGCTCTTTTGGGTTTGTACATGATGCCCGGAATAATAAGCCCGTCAAAACTCTCAAAGCGCTCAACCGTAGCGCTTACCAAATCGGCTTCGTCAATTGCAGGGTTTAAGGCATTGGTTAGGCGCACAGCCTCTTTACCGAAAGTCATGGTGTACAAATTATAGGGCGAGGTATCAGTATTCACGCCAAATGCGATTTGTTTTTCATCTCGAGAAAATCTAACTTGCCCAAGTTGGCCATTAGGCACTCCAGGAAGCGCGATCGCTTCACCCGTTTTCAAATCACTTACTGTTACTTGTGTTAAACCATCTATGTTCAATGCATGAACTTGGTACCTTCCGCTTGGAGAGCGTATAACGTAACTGACGTCCCAATCAGCCGTGATTAACTCAGCTTTGTCACCTGTGGTGAGATCGTATGTCCATGCTTGATTGAATTCCCCAAATTCATTGGTCGCAAAAATGAGTTGTGAGCTGTCGGCATTGAAATCATAAGCAAAATAGTTGATGTTACCCTTGTGCTCTGTGATTAGTCTTGGCTGTTTAGATCCTGAACTAAGAGAGACTAAATAGAGATTGGCATCGGCGCTCGACAGCGATTTTTCAAGCGCTAGCCAATTGCCGTCAGGGCTTATTACAGATGGCTGGAAGCCTTCGTTCTCATAAATCATACGGCGTTTATAATCATGCGAATTATAGGCATACAAGTCGAAAGATGCGGAGTCGCGTTCGTTTGTCCAAATGTAGAATACAGCGCCATCATTTCTCCAACCACCAAATGTGGCTCGTGTTTCATCGCTTGGAGTAAGGTCGGTAATCGTTCCGTTGAGCTCTCTCACATAAATATGCGTCAGCTCATTTCCACCTTTATCTGCGCTGAACAAAATACGCTCATCGTTTGGAAAAAAAGACTCTGGAAAGTGTTCGTCAGTCGTTGATGACGTAATCGGTGCAACGCTGCCGTCAGGTGTGATTGTGATAACGTTATAAACGCCGCTTGCGTCCGACTCTGCTAAGATTTTGGAGTTGTCGGGCGAATACGCAAAACCATTACCGTTTGCTAGGCCGTAACTTGTGGTCTGATAAAATGTTTTGGCGCTATATTGGCTATGTTGTTTGCTTTGTGTGCTAGTCTCGCTGATGGCTTTTTCGCCAACACTTTTTGTGTCTGAGCAAGCAAATAAGACAAGCGCGGCGGCACCAATTAAAGTAGCTATCTTCATGTTAACTTTTCCTTGTTAGATTTGACTACATTGAGTTACGTCAACTGCTGTTGCTATGCGAGTGTAAGCGACATTGCCAAAAATAGATGAAATTTAGGATAAACGACAATCTAAGGCTGTTCAATAGATAGCTTTTTATTGTGTTCCCATCTCTTTTGATAATGTGTGTGATTCTTAGCACACTCTGAAGTGTGCTACTTAGCGATGAATCGTCATTAGCAGTGAATAGTCATTATTAGTACGCAGACTATTCACCACTATGCACTCTTTACTAAGGCTTCAGTACCCTCCGAAGGCCAGAAAAACCAACAACACCAGCACATAATATCAATACCAAGTTAACCTGCCACATTGCTAATGCCCCAACACTATCGAAGTGTTGAATGGTATGAATACAGACCAAGACTACTAGGCAAAGACACAAGAGAAATTTGAGGTGCTTTCTTAACTTATCCTCATCCTGATAGTTTTTGCAGCAGATGATAAGCCCAAGCGCAAGCGCCCCCCAAAAGCTCTGATATACCCATGCATCTCGACTTATTTGCAATATTGCACTGAGAACAAGTGCGCTCGGCGTTAACCACACAAAGGCCGGCCACAACAGGTTAACTATGTCTTTTGTTTTGCGCTTGTGTAGCCAAATATTGATGCCCGTTGCGCTCACAATTGTTAACATCATACCGAGTACAAAATACAAGAGTTTGCTAGTAAGCCCGGCAAAGTCGCCAAAATGAGCTCTATAAATAGAATAAACAAATTGTTTGCCCGTTTCGCCATCAGAGTATCCTCCTTTTTGAATGAAGTTACCCTTACTGTCATAGCGATAATTTTCAGAATAAATAAGTCGTTGGGGCTGTTGAACATAAAGCTCGATAAATTGTTTCGGCGTGTTTGGTTCATGAACCGTTAAAAACAAGAGCTTTCCGTGCGGGTCGCGTAACTTAATATCTTCAAGTGCTTTTTTCACGTTTGCGATTTGTATTACTTGTTCTAGTTGTGGTTCTGGCTCGAATATTTTCGCTACCGCAGCCTCGGTATCGCCATCCTCAAACGCCGTCGCAATCACCACGATGAAAATACTCGCCAGCCCGAAATAAGCGCCGGTAATTCCAATCACTAAATGAAAGGGTGTAGCCCAAACACTTAGACGATTGTGAAGGTCGATATTCTCTTGCATTCCTGTACCGCCGCGCCTAAATCTGAATGCGTCTTTCACAATTCTCGGATGCGCTAACAATCCTGAAACAATCAATGCACAAAGAATAGCGCCCAACGTGCTCACTACGATCATCCCAAAGGTTTTCGGTAGGTGTAGATAATAGTGAAGATCGATGAGCATTTTGGTCCATGGCGCGCTTTCTATTTCACCTAAGCTGCCATCACTCTCTACAAAATGTGCCACGTGGTCATCTTCTACCACTAACCTTGGTATGCCGATACCGGGAAATACTAAGTGATGGTGGCCCGTTTCCGCATCGTAACGTTGAATAAAGTTATGATAGGCTCTTGCGGCAAGTTCTGGGGTCACGTTGAGCCTTTCATCTACGCTCGGCTGTTCCCATCGCTCAAACTCTTGATCAAAAACAAGCAAGGTGCCTGTTAAACAAATAAGGTACATGAAGGCGCTTACCAACAAGCCCAGCCATCTGTGAGCGCTTAGTGATTCTTTTGCAATGTCGCCAGATTGCTTAGCAAGACTAGACTGTTTCATTTGGGCTCCTTATTTTACAAAAAGCGATGCGGCACTTATTGTGCTAACACCAATGATAATAAGAAAGCAGCGCAACTTTTTTATGCTAAGGACGAAGCAAAAAGCGAGCACTGCCCAAAGCACAGCTGCCAATATCAGACCGCTCGCAATTTGATTTGCCTCAGCCATGGGTAATGAATAAACAAAAGCAATTGCAATAAGAGAGCTACATAACATCAGGCCGAAGAGCACAAAAAACGCATGGCTGGTTTGCACAGCCAAGCCTCGCCAATTGATACTCACTGCTAAGGTGGCTTTGTTTACAGCCTTATATGCACGGGGCTTTTGCGATTCTAGTGTAATGGGTAGCCAAACAAGTATCGCCAAGCTAAAAACACCCATAAACAAGGCAAATTCAAGCCCGTATGCTGGCACCCACAAGACAATTGAAGCCAACAATAGGACTGACGCTACCACAGTATAAATGAGGCGTTTGGTCTTCCAAGCGTGGCAAAGTAAGCACACTCCTACAACACTAAAAAAGATTGCAATTAATAACATCTTCTTAAACCTTAGAAATTATAAGCTATGGTCGCATTTATCGAGCGTCTGAGACCTGGGAAGCAATCACCACGGGTTAGACAAGAGGTTAAATACTTTTTATCGCTAATGTTTCGGATATTGAAGGACAGTTCCCAGTTTTCAGACAAGGTGTATCCCATCATCAGATCGCCTAAAGTGAAACTTGGTGTTTCATAACGCAAATCGCTTTGTTCTGATACGCTCATACCAACGTGTCTTATACCAAATCCAAAACGAGTGTTAGGCATGAAATCTGAAGGCTCCCATGATAACCATGCTGATGCATTTTTATCTGGAATGCCTGCGAGGGCGAAGCCATTTGGGTCCTCTGCATTGACAGTTGAATAGGCAAACTGTAATGCTAAGTCACCGAAGTTAAGCTTTCCTTCTAGCTCTACTCCATCGAGTGTCGATACGCCAAGTTGCTGTCCAGAAGTAGCTGGCAGAGCATTAGGGTTGGGCAAATTGCTGATTTCAATGTCGTAGTAAGCTAGCGTAATATAACCAGGTAGGGCCTGTAACTCGTATTTAACACCTATTTCAACTTGTTCAGCTTCTTCCGGTTTAAACTGCTCACCCGATAAGTTAATACCAACTACGGTTTCAAAAGATTCTGCATAGTTAATGTATGGAGCAAAACCATTGTCAAAGCGATACAGTAAACCAGCACTCATCGACAAGTTATTGTCATCTTGTTTCGCCGTACCATTGTCGTTTTCAATAGTGTCATAGCGTAATCCAAGGGTTATTCGCCAAGCTTCGTAGGAGATTTGATCGGATAGATATATCCCTAAATCATTCACCTTTTGAACTGGCTGATCATTGTAAATAGCATCAAAAACAGCTTGGTCGGGAGCACCGGTATATTGTGGATTATTGAGGTCAAGCACATAGGAAAAGTCGCCCGTTAGTGCACCACCGCCATAAAAATATGCAACATTGTTGTCGGTTTCAACATGTTGGTACTGAGCTCCTAATATCAGGTCATGACTCACTTCGCCGAAGACAAACTGCGCAGTAAAGCGACCATCAAAAGCGAGTTGTTCAAACGTGTTGTCGGCTTGATAGAAGGAGCGAGCTACTGTGGTTGGGCTAAATAGCGGTGCACCTATAATATCGTTCAAATAACGACTATTACCTGCGCCCAAGAAGGTTGGCCATGCTTGATGGTAGTCTGCTTCGCCGTCTCGCCACAAGGCAGTTGTATTAAAGCTTATGGCATCATTAATGACATGCTCGCCAAGCAGAGTTAGTTGCGTTGACTTGGTGTTATATCGATTGAAATTAGGCTCGCCTGCATATACATCCTGATCCAGATAAGTGCCGTCGTCTAACGGAAGAAGCGTGCCATTAACCGGGATAAACTGTGAGCCAGTATCACTTTTCGTATCTTGATGCAGTAAAATGGCGGTAATAGTAGTGTCATCTGATGGCATAAAGCTGATCGACGGCATCAGTACTAAGGTTTGCTCATCAACAAAATCAACTTGAGTATCGGTATCTCGGTAAACGCCAACGAAGCGACCTAACACATTTTCACTAGTGTTGAGGCTGGTGTTATAGTCCAACGCAACTTGTTGACGATTGAAATTCCCCAATTGCAAGTCGACCTGACCAAAGCTGCCACCACTCCTCGGTGTTTTACTTACGTAATTAACAATACCGCCTGGTGAGCCTTGTCCATAAAGTACAGAGGCAGGCCCTCTTAGCACTTCAACTTGTTCTATGGTGTAAATATCGGGGCGCGTACTATTGTAACTTCCGAAGAGTTCTTGAATCGAATCTCGATACCTGGGGAGTTCTAAGCCTCTTGCTCGGATCCAATCTCCTCGTGTTGCAAACCCAAAAGTTTCAGCACTAACGCCGGCCATATAGCTTGTTGTCTGCGATAAGTTCAAGGCACCTTTTTCAAAAAAATCAGCAGATGTCTCAATTGAAAGAGACCGAGCTGTTTCTACAATCGGAGTATTAGACTTTGTAACACCATAACGTGAGACAGCTCCAACAACCGTAATCACTTCAATAGCTTCATCATTTTTCGTTTTTCTTTCAGCCTCATTAATGCTGGTTTCAGCAGCATTTGCTGCACTGACTAAACAACTTGATAGAATGAAGCTAATACAATTTTTGAGGTACTTCTGTTGACTTCGAGCCTTCATGTTTCTCATTTTTCTCATTTGGTTTTCAATAACACAAATGATAATGGTTGTTATTTGTATTTGCAACATTCTTAAGCTAAGATCTAGATGATGAAAAAATTATGATGCTGGTAGGCGTATTTTTGTCCATACTAGATTGTTAACATGAACCCATGTTAGTGAGCCTTTGTTAAAAAAGGGTTTATTGACAATACATAGTGAGAAGAAATGAAAAAAATACTAACAACCCTCCTTATTTTAGGTGCAACGTCGCTTGTTCAAGCAGATGAAAAATACAGCCATTTTCCAGCCATAGAATCTACCAATATTCAAGCGGCATTGTGTAATATCAAAAGTTACAACCAGAAGCTGCTAGCCATCACTAGTAAAGCTGAGCTAACACCAGAAGACATGGTAAAAGTGCATGAGTTAACTTATACATTAGAAAATGCAGTTAACTTTATTAAAGCTTCTTTAGAGCAAGTATCGGTTGACTTAGAAGATGTGCACAAAGCTTCGGAAAGACTGGATCAAAAAGTCATAAAAGAATCCGGAGAAAAATACTTGGCACCTACTAACGTAATCACAACAAAAATTGAGTGCTAAAAAGCTTCTGATGAGCTAAATTGGTAGGGCATATCGGTTTTCCATTTTGGCTATCATTGCTTCGAGAAGTATCATTCCATGAAAAAAACGCTAATTGCCATTGCTTTTATTATCGCTTTTATTGCGGCCCTTATGTCGACCTTACCAGCGTCAATCGATGATGATTTGAGCCTGATTGGAAATGGCAAAAAGTCGGTCGTTTTCATCTATGATCTCAATCGAGTGGTGAGCAATCAGCAAACGATCGAAATCAATGCTGCGAAGGAGCAACTGAGCGAGTCTGTGAACTTTTTGGTAGCACGAACAGGCTACCCAGCCACCGATGAATTCATGCAAACCTACAATGCAGAAAGTGCTGAACTGCTGTTCTTTGACGAAAGTGGTAACTTATTTTTGCGTAGATTTGCGCCTATGGATGAGGTCAGTTTTACAATGATACTGCACAGTCCCAAGTAGGTTTTTTGGTATTAATGCAAGCTCTTCTTTACAGATCTTTACATTCACATATTTGAATGAAAGCGCTTTAAATGCTATTTTAGAGTTCAAATTATGTTCAGTATGCTGACTTTGTAATCGTTGCCCTAAGCAAATGTTTCCGGTGATGGTTAAAAACTGTTTTCATAAATAGAATGTATGCACGCCTAGAATGGACTCAACATGGAGCGAATAAACATGAATCAGGCAAGAAGAATTGAAAGTGATGCAATAATCAAAAAGAGCGTCTATCGAGGCTCTACCACCTACACCGTCCATTGGACCTCTCATGGTGCACCAACCAAAAAAGAATTCGCAGAACAAAAGACAGCAGAGGCCTTCGTTAAGCAACTCAATGTAGAAGCTGAGCGTTTGTTAGTTGAAAGAGAAATGGATGTCGTTGACAAACCAGCCAATGCTCAAGCCGACGGGTGGGCTGAAGAGATGAAGGTGTATCTCTCATTGCTAGAATCATCTCCTGAAGAACTCAATATATTGTTAAAAAAGCTAACGAGCCTCAAAAAATTCACGCTTAAAGGGTGGGTTGATCATGCAAGCGGCTCAATGAAAGTTCACGATTCACTTCACGCGATTGCTTCTCTGCAAGAGTTAACAATAGACAGTTATTTAACTAAATTGAAAGTGATTGAGTCTGAGCCTATTGACGAAATACTAAAGACTTATAAACGCTACACCTATTCAAAATATGAGACTAAGCGCCTACTTGTTGAATATTTGCGTGAATATCAAGAGAAAGAAGACGACGAGGACGAGGTTCATTTCATTAAAATTAAGCTCGGCAAGTTACTGCGATCTTTTGAATTTGATATCTTTAGTATTAACGATAACCATATCCAAGCTTGGTTTGAAGAACAAAAAGGTTCTGATAGTGCCAAAGAGAGACTTCTGGCTATTGTTAACGATTTCCGCTCTTTCGCGAATGACAACAGAATTGAGATGCCGACTCCCTTCGTTCAATAGAGGGGGAAGGCGATTTTGTTGCTTTTAAATGATGCAACAATGTTACTTAATGGTGCGAACCATCCTCTGACTTTATAGTTTGATATCTTATCATGTTGTTTTTATTGAAAAATATCTGATGGCACTGTATTTGTATACTAGAAGTAACGACTGCATAGTGCATTTAATTAAAACGATGTAGCAACGCGATAACAGAAATAAGACTATCGCTTGTAGCGCTAACCAGTAACTTACAATTTGAGAAGCTGAGATGATTTACCTGAATTATCTCAACTTTACACGGCAACGAAGCCCACAGCAGACTCAAAATCGCTGTGGGTTTTTGCGTTTCAGAGGACTTAAAAATGGCAATTTCTTCAGAGCTTTCTATCAAAACACTGCACAAATACGATGTATTGGTGATCGGAAATGGTATGGTTGGACATCACTTCGTTGAACAACTACGTGAGCAGCATCCTAAAGCAAGTATTCGTGTGCTGTCAGGGGAGCCACGCCTAGCTTACGACCGCGTCCATTTATCAGAGTTTTTCAGCGGTAAGACAGCCGAAGATTTGGCAATGACTACCGAAGCGCATTACGACAGTTTGGGCATTTCATATTCTACCAATGCTTGGGTAAACGATATCAACCGTGAGGCTAAAACAGTGAGCTGTGCGAATGGCGAGAGCTATGCATACAACAACTTGGTTTTGGCGACGGGTTCTTACCCATTTGTACCTCCTATTCCTGGCAACGACCAAGAACATTGCTTGGTGTATAGAACGATTGAAGACCTTCACAGCATTGAAGCTTCTGCAAAGGTGAGCAAAACCGGCGTTGTGGTAGGCGGAGGACTTCTTGGCTTAGAAGCGGCAAATGCACTTAAAGAAGCAGGCCTACAAACCCATGTCGTTGAGTTTGCGCCGCAACTAATGGCTGTTCAATTGGATGAGTCGGGTGGCAGAGTATTACGTGACAAAATAACGGAACTAGGCGTAGAAGTTCATACCCAAAAAGCGACCACTGAAATCGTAGCTGGTGAATCAAGTCGTTATCGCATGAACTTCGCGGATGGCAGCTTTTTAGAAACCGACATGATCTTATTCTCAGCGGGTATTCGCCCCAGTGATACACTCGCTAGAGAGTTTGATATTGCAGTTGGAGAAAGAGGCGGTATAGAAATTGACAATTATTGCGTAACATCCGACTCAAGCATCTACGCAATAGGTGAATGTGCGTTATGGCAACAAAGAATCTTTGGCTTAGTTGCTCCTGGTTATTCGATGGCACGCGCAGCGGTTTCGCACATTGTAAATGGTGTCTCCGATAGCACTGTCGCTTTCGAAGGTGCCGACATGAGCACTAAGCTAAAATTAATGGGTGTTGAAGTGGGTTCTATCGGCGATGCCCATGCCAAAACAGAAGGCGCACTCACTTATACCTACGAAAATCAACCCTTAGGCATCTACAAAAAGATCATCGTTGACGCAAGCCAGAAGGCACTATTAGGGGCTGTTCTGGTGGGCGATACTTCTGACTACGATACTTTACTTCAATATGCATTAAATGGCATAGAGCTACCAGAAGCTCCTGAGGCACTAATATTGCCTGCTAGTGCTGATGCTGCGCCCGCATTAGGCGCCGACGCATTACCCATGCAAGCGACGGTCTGTTCATGCCACAACGTATCGAAAGCAGATGTTGTTTCAGCGATAGATGATGGCAATTGTGATTTGGCTAGCGTGAAAAGCTGTACTAAGGCTAGCTCAGGATGTGGTGGCTGTGCGGCATTGCTTAAAAACGTTGTAGATAGTGAGCTTGAAAAGCGTGGGGTAGAAGTTAAAAAAGACATCTGTGAGCACTTCGCATATTCGCGACAAGAATTATTTCACATTATTAAGGTGGAAGGTATTCGAAGCTTCGAAGAGCTGATTGCTAAGCACGGTAACGGCTTAGGTTGTGAAGTATGCAAACCTGCGGCGGGGTCTATATTTGCCTCTGTTTACAATGACTTTATATTGAAGCAGAGCTTGGTAGGCTTACAAGACACCAACGATACTTATCTGGGCAATATGCAGAAAGATGGAACTTACTCTGTGGTGCCTCGTGTCGCTGGCGGTGAAATCACCCCAGAGCGCCTCATCCTCCTAGGTGAAGTTGCTCGTGATTATAAGCTGTATACGAAAATCACTGGCGGCCAACGTGTAGATTTGTTTGGCGCGCGAGTTGAAGACCTTCCTGATATTTGGCAGCGCTTGGTTGATGGTGGTTTTGAAACCGGTCATGCCTATGCTAAAGCGCTAAGAACCGTGAAGTCTTGTGTAGGAAGCACATGGTGTAGATACGGTGTTCAAGACTCGGTCGGTAAAGCCATTGACCTTGAAAATCGCTACAAAGGCCTCCGCGCGCCTCACAAGATAAAATTTGCAGTATCTGGCTGCACACGAGAATGTGCAGAAGCCCAAAGTAAGGACATCGGTGTTATTGCAACAGAGCACGGATGGAACCTATATGTATGCGGAAATGGGGGAATGAAGCCTCGTCATGGTGATCTTTTCGCCACCGACTTAGATGATGTAACCCTAGTGAAATACATCGACCGCATCCTTTCATTTTACGTCAAAACGGCAGACCGTTTACAGCGTACCTCTGTGTGGATGGAAAACATGGAGGGCGGTTTAGCCTATCTTCAAGATGTTGTCATTAATGACTCCCTTGGTATTTGTGAAGAGCTTGAAGCGCAAATGGAAACCGTTGTCGACACTTATCAATGTGAATGGAAAACCGCTATTGAAAACCCTGAGTCAAGAAAACGTTTCCGTCAGTTCGTTAATAGCCAAAAAGCGGATGTGAATATCGCCTTCGTTGAAGAGAGAGGGCAAATTCGTCCTGCGACTGAAGAAGAGAAGCGCAGTATTGTCAGCGCCGACAAAACCGAAGCTGAATTAGTATAAGGAGAAGAAAATGACAACCGCGAGCCTCCCTGTAGAGAAAATAAATACAAATAACTCAGTAGCGCCGCTTTTTACTCATATTGATGTTTGTAGTATCGACGATTTGATCCTTAATTCGGGTGTTTGTGCGTTAGTCCATGACACGCAAATTGCGATATTTGCGATACCAAGCATTGCGAATTCGAAAGAAGAAATAAGGCTATTTGCATGTTCCAATTTTGACCCAATCGGCAAAGCCAATGTAATGTATCGAGGATTATTGTGCTCGAGTAAAAATGATGAAATGGAGGACGAAGCTATGATTTGTTCACCACTTTATAAACAACATTATTCACTCGTAAGTGGCAAGTGTGCAGAAGATGAAAATGTGTCAATTTCCATCTATAAATGCTATTTGGAAAACGGCCGAGTTTTTGTTTCAATGCCGTCCACAGCCCCTGATTTGATTGACTCTACACATAAAGTCACAAAAAGCTAAAAGGCCTAAATAGACCCAATGAAAGCCTATCTTGCTTGCACAAAAAAAACCACATGCCCGTATTGCGGGGTCGGTTGTGGTGTAGAAGTTGACTTACTAAAAACAAGCGAGCAAGAGCTTCTCGGAGAACACAAATTAGAGACTAGCAATACGCAAGCGACCCGTCTCCAAGGCTGTAAAACCCACCCTGCAAATTACGGGAAGCTGTGTGTAAAAGGTACGCATCTGTTAGAGACAGTTCAACCCGAGGGCAGGCTTATTCAGCCAAGTATTTTGGGCCGTGATTGTGAGTGGGATGAAGCCACAACACTGGTTGCAAACAAGTTAAAGAATACTATTGCTAAATATGGCCCAGATGCTGTCGCTTTTTATGTTTCCGGGCAACTTCTCACCGAAGACTATTACGTTGCCAATAAATTAATGAAAGGTTTTATCGGTAGCGGTAATATCGATACTAATTCACGCTTATGTATGTCGTCTGCGGTGGCCGGATATAAGCGAGCTTTTGGCGCAGATATGGTTCCGTGTAACTACGAAGATTTAGAGCAAACTGATCTGCTAGTATTAGTCGGCGCGAACCCAGCATGGACACATCCAATACTCTTTCAGCGAATTGAAAAAGCAAAAACGCGTAACCCGAACATGCGCGTTTTTTTAATAGACCCACGCGAAACTGCATCATCGAGTTTGGCAGATTTACACCTACAAATCAGACCGGGTAGCGATGCCATTTTGTATAATGGTTTATTGAATTATATCGCTTCAGCGCAGGTTATGCGTAGCCCGTCCTCAAGCTCCCATGATACAACTATTCATACTAGCTATGGCTTAAATCAGGCTTTTATTGACCAACATACCGACGGGTTTGATGCTGCAATAGAAGCTGTTTGTGAATACTCACTTCAGGTAACTGCAGAGCTATGCGATGTGCCCATTGACGACTTGATTGTCTTCTATAAAACCTTTGTAAAATCACCTAGCGCGATCAGTTTTTATTCGATGGGAGTAAATCAATCTGTATCGGGTGTCGACAACGCCAATGCAATTATTAACTGTCATCTCGCGACAGGTAAAATTGGCAAGCCCGGGTGTGGCCCTTTCTCCATTACAGGGCAACCTAATGCGATGGGAGGAAGGGAAGTTGGTGGTCTAGCAAATATGCTTGCTGCTCACATGGATATCGAGAATCCAAATCATCATGATTTGGTAGGGCGCTTTTGGAAAACTGAAAATTTAACAAGATCTCAAGGCTTCAAGGCCGTCGATATGTTTGATGCGATCAACGAAGGTAAAATTAAGTTTATATGGATCATGGCAACCAACCCTGTCGTGAGCATGCCCAATAGAAGCAAAATTGAGGCAGCACTGAGTAAGTGCGAAACCGTGGTGGTTTCCGACTGCGTTAAGAAGAATGACACTTTAGCGTTTGCACATATAAAATTGCCTGCGACTGGTTGGTCGGAAAAAGACGGCACAGTTACCAATTCGGAGCGCCGTATTTCTCGCCAACGTGCCTTGTTCCCTGCATTAGGGAAGGCTAGACACGACTGGCAGATTATTTCTGAAGTGGCGCAAAAAATTGGCTTTGCCGATGAGTTCGCTTATACCAAAGCTGCCGACATCTTCGATGAGCATTGCCGCTTAACAGCCTTTGAAAACACGGGAAGTCGAGCCCTCGATTTATCAGCTTTGTGCGGCTTGAGCCCAGAACAATACGATGCACTTGAGCCTATTCAATGGCCGGTAAATAGCAAGAATCCAAACGGCACAGCAAGAGGATTTACTGACGCTTCCTTTTTTACCGATACTAAACGAGCGAAGTTTATTCCTATTCATCCAAAGCGTCCTGAGCAGATGACATCTGCAAATTATCCGTTTGTGCTTAACACGGGGAGAAGTCGCGATCATTGGCATACCATGACGCGAACAGGCAATGCTGCTCGATTACATGAACATAGCGATAAGTGTGAATTAGCTATCCATCCAACTGATGCGGCTAAACTAGGCATAACTAATGGCGAATTAGTGAGTATTTGTTCTGCGCTTACTAAACGCGTAGACAATTCTGTCGTGCTTCCTGTCAAATTGAGTTCATCTCAGCGTAGAGGCGAAATATTCGCGCCTATCCATTGGTCAAAAACATGGAGTTCAAGCGTTCATATCACAAGCTTGTTTAGTGATGCCCGAGACGCCTTGTCGGGTCAGCCGGAATTAAAGCACGCGGCCGTAGCACTGACCAAGCAGGAATGTCTGATGCATGCAAGTTTGTATTCAAAAGACGAGATTGACAACAGAAGCCTATTTAGTTTTTGTGATTACTGGACGAAAACAAAACTAGAAAATGGCTATCGTTATGAGCTTGCGCTACTTAAAAAATCACATAGCGCTTTTGCAGATGTGATAGAGCCTTGCCTTTGGTACGAGATCATATCCGAACATTTAGCCTTGGGCTCTAGTTTCCAGTGCCTAGCTAAACCTCAGGCGATAAATGCAGTTAGCGTTGCTGAAGACGACTTAGCAATAGCCTTATTTATTGATTCAATAGCTAACTCAGATACTGCTGTCTCGTCTGCTCCGATTGAACGTCACGAAGAATGCGCTTGGGTTAATAGCCTACTATCAAAAGAAGCAATAGCGCTAGAAGATATAGCAAGCTTGTTGCGTCGAGACATAAGCGCGGAATTTACCGAAGGAAGGCTTATCTGCAGTTGCTTCCAAGTCAGAGAAAAATCCATTATTACTGCAATTAAGGCAGGCGATGATAGTGTTCAAAAGTTGGGCGCTAAACTTAAATGTGGCACTAACTGTGGCTCTTGCCGCTCTGAGTTAGCGTCGCTTATCAAAGATCATAAAAGCGAAAGTAAAATAGCCGAAAAAAGGACTGATGACGTCATTCCTGTTATGCAATTAGAGGCATCACTATGAACGTATTTAAGAGTAAGGCGATAGACTCGTTGCATCCGAATTTAGTATTTAAATCACTATCGGCTTTCATGCCTAGTTTTGCAAGACGAGACGAAAAGGCAAAAGCAAGAAAGCAAGGTAGCGTGGCGATTGTTGGCGCTGGTCCCGGCGATGCAGAATTGCTTACCATAAAAGCTTACAAGGCGCTGCAGAGCGCCGACATTGTTATGTTTGATTGGTTAGTCGATGAATCGGTACTGAGGTTAATCCCTGCGCAAGTTGAAAAAGAGTTTGTTGGCAAGCGTGCGGGCCGCCACAGCATGGTGCAAGACGATATTTGTCGTCGAATGCTCATGCATGCCCAAGCGGGAAAAACAGTTGTGCGCCTAAAGGGCGGCGACCCTGCTATTTTCGCAAGAACAGTTGAAGAAAGCGATATACTTACTAAGCATGATATTCCTTTTTATATTGTACCAGGAATAACGGCTGCATCAGGTGCGTCCGCCTATTCAGGTATTCCACTCACTCACCGGGATTGCGCTCAATCAGTTAGATTTATCACGGCGAGTCTTCGCAATCCTGAATCCGAACCAAAGTGGCAGGAAATCGTCGACAGTAGCAATAATCAAACCTTGGTTTTTTATATGGGCCTTAAAAAGTTAAGTGTAATTTGTACGCGTCTGCAACAGCATGGCATGGCTGAAAATATGCCTGTTGCTGTTATTGATAAAGCCTGTACTGAGGGGCAACGCATGGTCAAATCGACCGTTGAGAGTGTTGCCCAGCGAGTTAATGAAGAAAAATTCGATGGTCCGGCGATGATCATAGTTGGGAAAGTGGTAAACTATGAGCAATTGGTATCAAAAAAGTTGATGAAACAAGCTCAACTTATTTCATCGTTTTAACAGGAAGTAGTTAAGCCCTCATGTTGTCACCTGACCAAAGCCAATTCATGCGCTACGTTCAAGCTATCGGGCGTGGGCAACGAAGCGGACGAAGTTTAGAGCAAGCAGAAGCACAAGATGCGATGCGTTTGTTGCTAGAATCCAAAGTCACGCCTGAGCAAAAAGGTGCCTTCCTTATGCTCCTTCGCGTGCGTGAGGAAACTGGCGCAGAAGTTGCCGGTTTTACTCAAGCCTGCAGACAAACCCTGATCGACGATGTGAGCAAGGTGCAAGTTGACCTTGATATTGGTTGTTATGCTGGAAAACGTCGGCAGTTGCCTTGGTTTTTGTTGGCCGTGGCGTGTTTGGTTGAAAATGGAACGAGTGTTCTAATGCATGGTACTCAAGAGCCGCAATCAAAACGTTTGTATATCGATACCGCTCTGAGTCAACTATTTAAACAAAAAGCAAACATCCTGAAAGCTAGCTCCATCTCAGATGCTGCAACGAAATTAGCACGCCAAGGTTTTGTGTACGCCAATCTATCGATATTGCATCCACAACTCGACGAGCTGATTCAACTGCGCGCGCTTTTTGGTTTACGTAGCTGCGCCAACACCCTCGCGAGAATGCTTAACCCCTTTAACGCTAACTATTCGGTGCAAGGTGTGCATCATAAACATGTGGATGACAAACATATGGAAGTTGCAAAGCGTTTAATTGAAGCTAATGTACTTTGCTTCCGTGGTGAAGGTGGTGAACCTGAAATTGATCCAAGTAAGGACACTCGTTTACTCTTTAGTCGTTCTGGTGTAAACACGGAAATAGTCGTAAGCGCAGATCAGCGTTGGGAATTAAAACCAAAAGAGCTCGAAGTCGAGCAATTGCTAGCGCTTTGGCAAAGTGCGTTAATGCACCCTTATGGTGAGAAAACAGCAATCTCCACCTTATGTGCGCTACTGATCTTACTGAATTCAGAAAAATCAGAGTCTAGTTTTAAAAGCACCTACAAAATAGCTGAAGAGATGTGGATGCAGCGTAATCGCAGTAAATTTCTAGGTTTAGAGCTCAGCAGTTAGACATTACCAACACATTTATTGATGTAAAACAGTGCCTCTTATTAGCTGTTTCGCTTTAGATGGTATTCAGGGGCTCAGCGTTGCATGAAAATTGCAGTGAAGGGCTGGTATACACAAAAACCTGAATTCAATGGCCATCAAAATTAGCAAAAACACTCACTCAGATAAAGTACTGAGCATTTTATTAATCGATGACAATCCAGAGAGAGCCGATGCACTTTTAAAAGCTCTGCAGCATTCTCGCTATCATATTAATCATATCGTTAGCTCCGGTGTGTCGTTGTTAAAACAAGTGAACGACCTAAAGCCCGATATGGTGGTTATTGATATCGAGTCACCCGATCGCGATATTTTAGACAGCCTTCATACATTATCGAGTTTCAACCCAAAACCTATTGTGATGTTTGCCGAACAAGAAGATTCCGACACTATTACACAATCGGTGAAGTCTGGCGTAAGTGCTTATGTTTGCGGGAACGCTGACCCATCTCGCGTGAGGGCCATACTCGATGCAGCTCTTGCTCGATTTGAAGACTATCAAAGTGTCAAACAAGAGCTAGTAAGCACTAAAAATAAGTTAGAAGCAAAACAACTTATTGATCAGGCGAAAAGACTGCTGATCACTACTAAAAAGATGAGCGAAGAAGAAGCCTTTCACTCACTCCGCAAAATGGCAATGGATACAGGTCAAAAAATGGAAGATGTGTCAAAAACCATTATTAGCCTACTAAATACCATTAAATGAGCCTATCTACATGAAAAATATGACAAACAGAACTCTAAAACTAGGCTTTGTGCCACTTACCGATAGTGCTCCATTAATAACCGCCCTAAAAAGAGGCTATTTTGCTGAACTTGGCTTAGACGTTGAGTTATGCCCGCAGAACTCGTGGTCTACTCTACGCGATAAATTACAAAGTGGTATGTTAGATGCTGCGCAATTGCTCGCACCTATGCCTTTAGCGAGTACCTTAGGTCTTGATGGTGCAAAAGTTGCCATGAAAGTACCTTTAGTACTAAGTCAAAACGGCAACGCAATAACTCTATCAAAGCATTTGGTTGATGAAGTACTTAGCCTAAATAAGTTAAGCGATCTTCCTTTCCCGATGCCTGCAAAGCTATTGCAAGCATCGGTTGATAAACGCAAGAAAGAAGGCAAAGAAAAACTGCGACTAGCAAGTGTGTTTCCCTATAGTTGTCATCAGTATCAAATCAATGACTGGTTACGTCAGGCCAATTTACTAGAGCACGTTGATGTAATTACTCTACCTCCGTCTGCGATGGCAGAAAGTCTTGTAGCAGGAATGATCGACGGCTTTTGTGTCGGTGGCCCTTGGAATGCAAAATCAGTGAGGGAAGAGAGCGGTGTTACAGTCCTAACCTCGTACCATATTTGGAAAGACAAAACCGAAAAAGTCCTCGCCGTTACTGAGCTCTTTTTTGACCAAAATCCAGAACTATTGATTCGACTTGTTACGGCTCTTATTAAAGCCTGTGAATGGCTTGAGCCCCAAATAAATCGTTTTGAGGCTGCTCGTTGGCTCCAGCAAAGTGCTTTAAGTGATGAACCTCTGGATACCATAGCACCGTCGTTATTGGGCAGTTGTATTACCCAGGCTACAAAAAGCCCGCAATTAGTGCCTAATTACAATCGCTTTATGTCCAGCATTGAAGAAAGCATTAATCGTCCACTCGATATTGGTCAAAAATGGATTTTAACAAAAATGCGGGAGGCGAATCAGATATCCATTAGTGTTAAAAGCATTGAACTCGATAAGCTGGCAGTGTTTGAAAATAGTATTTTTGACGAAGCCATGAAGCGAATAAAGGAAGCACAGCTTTAGTGCGCGTTGCACAAGAATGATTCATAAAGCCGGTTTTTCATTTTGTTTTAAAAATGTTAAGTGCATGAATTTTATATAAAATAAAGTTGGCATCATTGATGCTATATCTATAGTGATGCTAACAGTATCATGCAGCAAAGTAATACTGGGTTCTCCAATAACCAAATATTATTTTGCTGATACAACAACAATAATAATAATTAACGACATGGAGTCATTTTCACCAATGTAGGTGAGAATGCTCAGGCAAAGTAGCCCGCAACCAAGGTATGAAAATGCTTATGGTTGTGGGTTTTTTTTTGAACGGATAAAAGTCTGCCAAAGCATTCAGAATTTAATGATATAGGCACTTGGGTTTAGATCATTTCTAGGTAAGGAAAGAAAGCAAATGAAAAACAGTAAAACAAAATTATCGGCAAAGCAGACAAGTTCTGGCTTGAGAGCACTCATTAATCGAGGTGCATCAGCCTTATTAGTTGCCTCGTCACTTTTTGTAGGGGCTGCTAATGCAGTTGCGACCGACAAAGTGGGTTATGCCGAAAAAGAAGAACTGAAAATAGGGTTTATTAAACTTACCGATATGGCTCCGCTTGCGATTGCCTACGAAAAAGGTTATTTCGAAGACGAAGGTTTATATGTAACTTTAGAGGCACAAGCTAATTGGAAGGTGCTATTAGACCGAGTTATTGACGGTCAACTAGATGGGGCACACATGCTTGCGGGTCAGCCGCTAGGCGCAACCATTGGTTACGGAACCGAAGCGCACATTATCACGGCTTTCAGCATGGACTTAAATGGTAACGGCATCACGATGTCTAATGATATCTGGGCGCAAATGAAGCCAAATATTCCACATGAAAATGGTAAACCGGTGCACCCTATAAAAGCGGATTATTTAAAGCCTGTTGTTGAAAAGTTATCAAGCGAAGGTAAGCCTTTCAAAATGGGTATGGTATTTCCAGTATCTACGCATAACTACGAGTTACGTTATTGGTTAGCTGCTGGTGGTATTCACCCAGGCTATTACGCTCCTCATAAAGGCGATACTAGCGGTCAGATCGATGCTCAAGCCTTGTTGTCTGTCACACCTCCACCTCAAATGCCAGCAACCATGGAAGCGGGAACTATACATGGCTATTGCGTGGGTGAACCATGGAATCAGCAAGCGGTATTTAAAGGTATCGGTGTGCCGGTGATCACCGACTATGAAATATGGAAAAACAACCCTGAAAAAGTATTTGGTGTAAGTGCGAAGTGGGCTGAAGAAAATCCTAACACTCACATTAGAGTTGTAAAGGCGATGATCAGAGCTGCGATGTGGTTAGATGCTAACGACAATGCCAACCGACCAGAAGCCGTTAAGATCCTTGCAAAAAGCACTTATGTTGGTGCTGACGAAGAAGTTATTGCCAACAGCATGACGGGTACTTTTGAATATGAGAAAGGCGATAAGCGTGATATCCCAGATTTCAACGTGTTCTTCCGCCACAACGCAACTTATCCTTATTACAGCGACGCTATTTGGTATCTCACGCAAATGCGCAGATGGGGACAAATTTCTGAAGCAAAATCAGATGATTGGTATATGAAAACGGCCAAGGAAGTATACAAGCCAGCAATCTATGCCATTGCCGCTCAGGAATTGATTAAAGAGGGTAAAGCAAAAGCCTCTGACTTCCCAAGCTTTGCAAGCGAAACCGGTTTCAAACCACCGCAAACAGAGTTTATCGACAACATTACCTTCGATGGAACTCAGCCAAATGCTTATTTAGAGTCATTTAAGATAGGTTTAAAAGGTCAGCAGAAGCTTTAAGGCTTCTGCTCACAGAGGAATTCAAACATGTTAAAGTCTAATACAGCGCCGATGTTTCTACAAAATGTAAAAACCAGTAAGCTAAAAGAACAGTTTTTTACCACCCTTAATGCCATGCTGCTGCCACTGATTGGACTTTTAATCTTTGTTGCTTTGTGGGCTATGATAGCGAAGAATATCGATACTTCGCTTGGCGAGTTTCCTGGGCCAGTGGCTGTTTGGGAGCAAACGGGTACGCTCATTGATGAGCATGTTGCTCAGCAAGAAAAGGCCGAAGCGTTTTATGAGCGCCAAGAAGAGCGAAATGCGAAACGTCTTGCTGACGACCCGTCTTATGTTCCTAAAATTCGCCCTTTCACTGGCGCGCCCACATTCTTCGACCAAATATGGACTAGTTTGTATACCGTTGCGATAGGCTTTTTAATTGCTTCTGTAATAGCTGTCCCGTTGGGTATTCTGTGCGGGTTAAGTAAGGGTGTTTATACTGCCATAAATCCCCTAATCCAATTATTCAAACCAGTATCACCTCTTGCGTGGCTGCCTCTAGTAACGATGGTTGTGAGTGCCTTGTATGTGAGCGACGATCCGTTGTTTTCAAAGTCTTTTGTGACTTCAGCAATCACGGTAGCGCTCTGTTGTTTGTGGCCAACCTTGATTAATACTGCGGTAGGCGTGTCGAGCATTGATAAAGACCTTATCAATGTGAGCAAAGTTCTTCGTCTCAAGCCCCTAACACACGTGGTGAAAATCGTTTTACCTTCGTCGATCCCCGCTATTTTTACTGGCTTGAGATTGAGCTTGGGTATTGGTTGGATGGTGCTTATTGCAGCAGAAATGTTAGCGCAGAATCCAGGTTTAGGTAAGTTTGTATGGGATGAATTCCAAAACGGTAGCTCAGAATCTCTTGCTCGCATTATGGTGGCGGTACTTACCATAGGGATCATTGGTTTCGGACTTGATAGATTGATGTTAGTCATTCAACGAAAAGTAAGCTGGGACAAGAGCGTATCACTCCGCTAAACCCAATTTAAACGCAATTATTAGAGGAACAAATTATGACTACTCAAAGCCGTACAGACAGACATTTAGAGCTATCACAAGTTGGCATTGACTTTCCGACACCTAAAGGCCCTTTCACAGCGCTGCAAGACGTTAACTTAAAAATTAAGAAAGGCGAATTTGTTAGTTTGATTGGGCACTCTGGTTGCGGTAAGTCAACAGTATTAAATATTGTTGCCGGGCTTTATCAGGCAACGTCAGGAGGCGTTATCCTCGACGGACTTGAGGTAAATGAACCTGGCCCAGAAAGAGCAGTTGTCTTTCAGAATCACTCTCTACTGCCTTGGTTATCGGTATATAAAAATGTTGAGCTTGCGGTAAAGCAAACCAGCAAAGGTAAAACCAAAGCTGAAATTAAAGAGTGGGTTCAGCATAACCTCGATTTGGTGCATATGACACACGCCGCCGATAAGCTCCCTTCAGAGATATCTGGCGGTATGAAGCAACGCGTTGGTATAGCCAGAGCTTTATCAATGGAGCCTAAAGTCCTGTTGATGGATGAACCTTTTGGTGCACTCGATGCACTGACTCGTGCGCATCTGCAAGACTCAGTCATGGAAATACATGCGAGCCTTGGCAACACGGTCATTATGATCACCCATGACGTTGATGAGGCAGTTCTTTTATCAGATCGTATTGTCATGATGACCAACGGGCCCGCCGCGACGATAGGCGAAATATTGGATATAAATCTAGAACGCCCTCGTAATCGACTGGCAATGGCCGATAACCCAGAATATAACCGCTATCGACATGCAGTATTGACCTTCTTGTATGAGAAGCAAAAAAAGATAGAAACAGTCGCATCAGCTAAAGCAACGAACAGTAATAACACTGAGCGTAGCAACAGCAGCGCTGCATAATTTACACCTTACTATTTACAAAATATCTAGGAAAACACATGAAGCTTACACCATCTTTAATCACTATATTTACTGGCCTTGCTCTCAGTACAGGCTACTCTCAACAAGTTCAAGCTGATGATGCGTTTTTCGATGCCTTATCTTCTGGAAAGGCAAAAGTTGATTTTCGTTTACGTTATGAAGACGTATCACAAGACAATGCTGTTGCTGATGCAAGCGCCTTAACTTTTCGTACTCGCATTGCGTACACTAGCGGGTCGTTAAATGGTTGGTCAGGTACTTTTGAGCTTGAAGACAACCGAATTGTACTGGGCCAAGGGGACTATACTGTTGGACCCACAGGTTACAACTTAGGTGAATACAGTGTTATTGCTGATCCTGAATTTACAGAACTTGACCAAGCATTTATTCAATATAAATCTGATGCCTTTACTTTCAAATTGGGTCGCCAAGTAATTGCCCTAGACGGACATCGTTTTATCGGCCATGTTGGCTGGAGACAAGATCGTCAAACTTTCGATGCAGCAACTCTTATTTATGCACCGAACGACAAATTCAGTGCTCATTATAGCTACGTAACTCAACGTAACCGTATTTTTGGCGAAGCCGCAGACTTTGATTCAAAAGATCATTTGTTGAACCTAGGCTACAAAACAGCATACGGTACGTTAAAAGCCTATAGCTACTTACTCGAAATTGACGAGACTACCGACAACGCTTTAGACACTTACGGTGTTAGCTTTAAAGGGGCAACAAAAGCCAAAGACAAGTCTGATGTTTCCTTCCTTTATGGTCTTGAATTTGCTACTCAAACTGCCGAGAATGACGCAGCCGGTACAAGTTTTGATGCTACCTACACTTTTGCTGAAATTGGTGCTGTTTATAGTGGTGTTACGGCAAAACTGGCGTATGAGGTTTTAGGTTCAGATGATGGTAATTTCGGGTTCGCCACGCCCTTAGCGACCTTGCACAAATTCAATGGTTGGACCGATCAATTCCTCGGTACACCCGCGCAAGGTCTTGTTGATACGAGTGTGTCATTTAGCGGTAAAGCCGGGCCTGGCAAGTGGTTAGCTGTGTATCACGACTTTTCAGCAGATGAATCTTCAGACTTAGTAGACGACCTTGGTTCGGAAATTAACTTGCAATACAGCATGCCGTTCGCCAAGCATTACACTGCCGCAATAAAATACGCGACTTACTCAGGTGAGAGTGGCAGAGTTGACGCCGACAAGCTTTGGCTGTGGGTCTCCACTAAGTTCTAATAGCCTAGCTAACGACAGAAAGTGATAAAAACAAGAAGATAAAAAAAGCCCAAAAACATTGAGATGTTATTTGGGCTTTCTTTAATGTACGCTCTTATTTGATATAGTTGAGCAAGCTTTTGGGTGCTTCAACCTACCAAGTGATTCAAAGAGTATAGATCTCTTGTTTGGTTAGATTGCTTACGTACTTCCTCAAGCGCTTTCGCTTCGCTTATTGCGAAAAGAGAGTTAATTAAGCGATTAAAATGGGTGTGCATCGCTGCCCTGGCTTCCGCGGAATCGCGCTTCTTAAGTGCTACATAAATGCTTCGGTGTTCTTCCAGACGGTCTGAATCGCTTCCATCACAAACACCACGATAAGCATTAACGATATCCGGCTCAGAGTCACGCAAGCGCCAAAATTTTTCTACTGCAAGCACGACAGCGTTGTTCCGGGTTGCTTTAGAAATGATGAGATGGAATTCACGGTCGGCTTTTTCTGCTTCAATGCCCTTTTCCATAGCGACAAGAGTTTGATCTAGTCTCAGTAACTCGTCTTCAGTTATTGAGACCGCCGCTAATGCTGCAGCTTCACCTTCTACTAAAGCACGAGCTTGGGTGAGTTCAAATGCACTTACTTTCAGATCGTTTGACTTGGCATTTGGGTTTTCTAATACATAAACCCCAGAACTGGTTTTCACTTCAACACGTTGACGTACTTCAAGAGCAATAATAGCCTCGCGAATAGTTGGGCGGCTAACATTGAAAGTTTCTGCTAATTCTCGTTCAGGAGGTAAACGGCTCCCAGGCGGGTACTTACCGGAATCGATAAGTGCTTCAATTTTCTCAACTATTTGCCAAAACATACGGCGACTTTTCATCTTATTACCTTTTTTAACAAGTGCGTTTTTACCAGCATATTATTAGTAGTGAGTTGCGCACCGGACTTCATCGTGTTTACAGCCTGCTATTTTAACCTAAAAGTAACTTTATAAAACCATTAAATTCGCTTATGAGCGCTAAATATAGTACAAATTTACAAAACGATGACAATGTTAATAGTTTGTTAAGGTTATACCCTGATTGGAATTATTACCAGTATTTTTTAATTGGTAATAACAAATAACTAATAATGGTTGACAATAACCAGTGATATTGATTAGATCAGAGCGCTAGATGTTCTGAAGGGAGATAAAAATGCGTAATAGTAATAACTTCATCTTCGGTAACAAACATCCTATTGAAGACCTTGGTGGCGGAATTAAACGTCAGCTATTGGGCTTCAATCAGCAAGTACTTATGGCTAAAGTATGGTTTGATGATTCTGCTATAGGCTACGTACACAAGCATTATCACGCTCAGGTAGCTTATATTGAAAGCGGAGAGTTCGAGATAGAAATTGCGGGTGAAAAAAAAGTGATGAAAGCTGGCGACAGTTTTTATATCGAACCTAATATTGAGCACGGTGCCGTTTGTTTAAAGGCCGGTGTACTGATTGACGTATTCAGCCCGTGCAGAGAAGACTTTCTGCCCGAGTCATGACATTTTGAAAAGTTTATAATAAAGAGATATGGAATATGCAGCACCAAGACAAAAGCAAGAACGAAGCGAAGTCATTTGCTTTTGACAATATCGACGGCCCATTGGTGTTTGCAGGTGAGTGTATGCTTGAGCTTGTGCGCCAGAATGGCACAAATAAGCATAATACTCTTGGTAAGTCTTTCGCCGGCGACCTATACAATTCTAGTGTCTATCTGAAACGCGCTTTCCCTCAATTCCATGTTGAGTTCATGTCGTGTATTGGTAACGACATGCTCAGCGAAGAGTTTTTACAAAGCCTCCACAGCGAAAATTTAGGTAGCGATTATCTTCCTAAATCTGATTCGCATCATCTCGGCGCATATATGGTGGTAACTGATGAGCAAGGAGAGCGCTCTTTTATTTACTGGCGTAATGATTCTGCAGCTAAGCGTATGATAAGTGCGTTAAATCAGTCGCAGCATTCTACCTTGTTAACTGCAGGTATATTCTTCTTCTCTGGCATCAGTATTGCCATTTTGCTCGACGAAGAGCGTTCATTGTTTTGGCGATTGCTCGAGCAAATGAAAAGGGCAGGTGTGAAGATAGCCTTCGACCCAAATTACCGACCACAACTCTGGCGTTCAGCAGAAACTGCAAAAGCGAATATCGAAAAGGCCTGCCATATGGCTGACATTTTACTGCCTGGTATTGACGATTTTGACAAACTTTACGGTATGAAAGACTTAGATGAATGTTTAGCATTCTGCGAGCAATTCAATGCTGAAGAGTTGGTGATGAAGCAAGGCGAAAAAACAGTCCATGTGATTAACGCCGATGGTAAACAAAGCATTCCCGTCGTGCCTAATGATAATGTTGTAGATACTACCTCTGCAGGTGATGCATTCAATGGTGTTTATATTGGCTCTCGATGCGCAGGACATAGCGTAAAGTCTTCTGTGCGTGCAGCCAGTGCTACCGCCAGTAAAGTAATAGAAACGCCAGGTGCCATCATGCCTGCAGCGCTTTTCAACGAATTTTGGGAGCAGTATGAAATTAGTGAATAAATACTGCTAGCAAAACACAAAAAATAATAATAAAAATCAGCTAGAAAACAATAACGACCGACAGAAAACCTACATAAATATGGGCGGATGAAGTGCGCCCGAAAGAAAAGTCTGTAGCCACAATATGAGTAAGGAGGCGAAATGAGCACATTAGTGTTTGTGAAAGAGCAGGTAGAAAATGAACGTCGGTGTAGTTTATTGCCCGTAAATGTGAAAGCTTACACTAAGCTTGGGCTTAACGTGTTTTGCGAAAGTGGCATTGGTGAATCGATAAATATTAGCGATGATCAATACAAAGAAGCAGGCGCAACAATTGAAACAGATAAAAAACAGTTGCTTTCACAAGCCGACTTTTTAATGTCTATTCACCCCCTTTCTAAAGAAGCACTGCTTGATACAAAAGAAAGTGTTTGTTGTATTAGTTTTCTCGACCCTTTTAATGCTAAAGACCACATAACTTGGCTGAAAGAGTCTAAGCGCTCATCACTGAGTGTAGAGATGATACCGCGAAGTTCACGTTGTCAAAAAATGGATGCGTTAAGCTCTCAAGCGAGTTTAGCCGGCTATGTAATGGTAGCAAAAGCAATGTCTGCATTGCCGCGAGTGCTTCCCATGATGATGACTCCTGCAGGTACACTGAAGCCCTCTAAAGTATTTGTTATTGGTGCTGGCGTCGCAGGTTTGCAGGCCATTGCTACCGCAAAAAGGCTCGGTGCATCGGTAACGGCGTATGACACCCGCGAAGTGGTTGCAGAGCAAGTGCATTCCTTAGGTGCGAAATTTCTGAAAATTGATATTGGTGAAACGGGTCAAACTGAGCAAGGCTATGCGAAAGCGCTTAGCCCAGAGCAAATTCAGATACAGCAACAAGCTCAGGCGAAATGTATCGCAGACTCCGATATCGTAATAACCACCGCGCAATTATTTGGACGCAAACCGCCAGTCTTGATCACCAAAGATGTCATTGCACAAATGAAACCCGGTAGCGTAATTGTTGATATGGCCGCAGAAAATGGCGGTAATGTTGAGGGTAGCGTGGCTGGCCAGGTCAGTAAGGTCAACGGTGTTAGCATTATCGGCACTGGCAACTGGCCAAGTGAAGTTGCCTTAGATGCATCTCAAATGTATGCGAACAATTTGCAAGCCTTGCTTCTCGAATTCTTTGATAACGAGGCTGCCAAAGTCGTCCTTAACCTCGAAGACGATATTTTGCAAACTGCGCTAATTACTCACCAAGGTGAGTTAATTAACCCAACCATCAAATCAATCATGACTGAGGAGAAAGCCTAATGTCATTCATCTATTTATCAATGATCCTCATGCTAGCTATCTTTTTAGGCTTCGAGCTTATTCGCAAAGTACCTGCAACCTTGCATACCCCGCTGATGTCGGGTGCAAATGCAGTGTCGGGTATTACCTTGATTGGTGCACTCGCTTACGCCGGTAACGACAATGTATTGCTTGCACAAATTTTAGGAACGGCGTCGGTGTTTCTCGCGACGATAAACGTTGTTGGTGGCTATATGGTTACTGATCGCATGCTTGCCATGTTTAAAAGTAAGTAAGGGAAAATCATGGAAAACACAGAATTACTTATCAATGCGGTGTATGTACTGAGTGCAGCCCTATTTATTTTTGGCTTGAAGCTGCTTGGTCACCCGTCAACAGCAAGACGAGGCAATCTTCTTTCTTCTCTAGGCATGCTGGTGGCGATTGTTGTTACCATGCTTGATCAGCAGATTATTTCCTATGAGTTTATTATTGTGGCGATCCTCGCCGGTAGCGCGGTAGGCGCATTCATTGCCAAGAAAGTAGCGCTCACTGAAATGCCAGAGATGGTTTCTCTGCTTAATGGTGTAGGTGGTTTAGCGAGTTTGTTTGTTGCTCTGGCGATGATTTTGGCTGGTTCGGCGATTGATACACATCTTTTTGTTATCGTTCTAGTGGCTATCGCGATAGGCGGTATTACTTTCTCTGGAAGTGTCATTGCATGGGCGAAGTTAAGCGGCAAAATCCCCAAATTAGTTAGCAGCGGCTCAACCGTTTTTAAAGGCCAAGCTATCGTAAACGCCTTCATTGTATTGGCAATCGTGACCTTTGGTACGCTGAGCGTTTTCTACCCCTCACTTGAAGTATATGTTTATGCATTTGTTGCCTTGTGTATTGTGCTTGGTGTGATGCTTGTACTGCCTATTGGTGGTGCTGATATGCCGGTGGTGATTTCTTTACTAAATAGCTACTCGGGTCTTGCTGCCTGTGCAGCCGGTTTAGCAATCAATAACAATCTTCTAATCGTTGCCGGTGCCCTTGTAGGTGCAAGCGGTATTATTCTGACGAGCATTATGTGTAAGGCGATGAATCGCTCGCTCACTAACGTGCTGTTCTCAGGATTTCAGAGTGTAACTACCAGCAATATCAAGATTGAGGGCGAAGTAAAACCAATGGCCGCCGACGATGCTTATTATGTATTGGAAGCTGCACAATCCGTGGTAGTTATTCCGGGTTATGGTATGGCTGTTGCCCAAGCACAGCATGCGATGAAAGAGCTTCAGGTTTTGTTAGAAGAAAATGGTGCAGAGGTTGTTTATGGTATTCACCCTGTTGCGGGACGCATGCCTGGGCACATGAACGTGTTGCTCGCGGAAGCCGACGTTTCTTATGAGTTATTGTTAGAGATGGATGAGGTTAACCCGCGCATGGAAGGCTTTGATGTTGCCATAGTAATTGGCGCAAACGATGTTGTGAATCCAGCCGCACGCGACATGGAAGGTAGCCCAATATACGGTATGCCAGTTATCAACGCCGATCTTGCCAAAAACGTGTTCATATTGAAACGTGGCATGGCATCAGGCTTTGCTGGCGTAGAAAACCCCTTATTCTTCAAAGATAATGCAAGAATGATCTTCGGTGACGCCAAAGATACGTTGAACAGTATTATTCGTCAGTTCTCAGAATAAATATCCCCAAGCACCGAACCAGCGCTAAGTAAAACGCGGCGATATCACTAGCAGAAATGTTAAAGATATCGTCGCTTTTTTGTATTTGCGCGTTAATACCTGTATGATTTCTCCAAAGTTACAAGCACAGTTGCAACTGTCTAATCTGATAACAGGGAGTTATCTTATGCATTTTAAACGGAATATTCTGCTCATTTTGGCCTCAGCCAGTATTATTTTAGCCGCGATTCTATTGAGTACCAATGCTAGTGAAAATGGTGAAGATGCGTTACCGCAAATTCAGCAGTTTACAAGCTCATAATTTACAGTCATAGTTCCTAAGAGCCCATTAATGGGTTTGTTTTCATGGAGCAAAAATGCGTAAACTGGCTATACTTTCTACCAACAATCTCGAAGATTTCTTTGTTTACGACCGCATGTTAACCGAACCGCTAGCGGAATTAGGTTGGGAAGCTATTGAAGTTTCTTGGCACGAGAAAAATCATCAGTGGAACCAATATGAAGCGGTGATTGTGCGCAGCACCTGGGATTACCAAGCGCATTGCGACGATTTCCTTAACTGTTTGAACAATATTGATAAGTCCTCTGCCATCTTGTTGAATCCATTAAAATTGATTGAATGGAATATTTCTAAGCGCTATTTACAGGACTTAGAAGGCAAGGGCGTGCCTATTGTGCCCACCGTCTGGATTGAAAATACCTTGGAATTAGAGCACTTTTTTGCTGCTTTCGGAAAGTTTTCTGCGCAAGAGCTGGTCATTAAACCCTATATAAGTGCAAACGCCGACTTCACATATCGTGTAAAAAAAGATGAAGTAGAGCAGCGTTTTGAAGCCATTAGCTCTGACTTTGATAAGCGATATGCGATGATACAACCTTTTATTCAAAGTGTTGTTGAAGAGGGTGAGTATTCACTTTTCTATTTTGACTCGCAATACAGTCATGCGATCTGTAAGCAACCTGCTCAAGGTGACTTCCGTGTTCAAGAAGAGCATGGTGGAGAGTTAAGTGCTATTGAACCCAGTGACGAGATGTTTTCTTTGGGTAATAAAACGATTGCAGCTTTGCCACATGAGTCGCTTTACGCTCGTGTCGATATGATAAGGGTTGATGGTAGATTAGTGATCATCGAAGTTGAGCTGATTGAACCTAGCCTGTATTTCAACATGGACAATCACTCCGCTGCCTTCTTTGCCAAGGTATTCGCACAAAAGTACTCGTAAAATCGTATATTGACACCTTAGAACAGGGAATACCCATGCCAGAGATCACCGCTAACAGTAAGATGAAAGTTGCACTCGCTCAAATAGCCCCAGTTTGGCTAAACCGCGAAGCAAGCTTGCAGAAAATTATCGACGCAAGCATTGATGCCGCCGATCAAGGGGCCGAACTCGTTACCTTCGGAGAGTGTCTATTGCCAGGTTATCCATTCTGGTTGGAGCTTACAAATGGTGCACAGTTTAATTCGCAAAAACAGAAAGAGATCCATGCACATTATCTTAGCCAAGCGGTAAATATTGAGCTAGGGCACTTAGATCCACTTTGTCGCATTGCCAAAGAGCGTAATATAGCCGTTGTGCTAGGTATTGCAGAGCGTGCGACAAACCGAGGAGGGCATAGCCTTTATGCTTCTTTGGTGTACATCAATCGTGAAGGCAAGATCGAGAATGTACATCGCAAACTTATGCCGACCTATGAGGAGCGCCTAACTTGGTCGCCGGGCGACGGTCACGGTCTTAAAACATTTCCATTGAATAATTTTACCCTGGGTGCGCTAAATTGTTGGGAGAATTGGATGCCTCTTCCTCGCGCTGCTCTGTATGCGCAAGGCGAAGATCTGCACGTAGCGATATGGCCGGGTGGCGAACATAATACTCACGATATTACGCGTTTTGTCGCTAAAGAAGGGCGAAGTTATGTACTTTCTGTTTCTGGCTTGATGCGTGTGGAAGACTTCCCCCAAGACACGCCTTATTATGAAGAAATAGTTGCTAATGCTCCAAAGGTTTTGGCCAGCGGTGCATCATGCATAGCTGCTCCTGACGGCTCTTGGGTAATAGAGCCTCAAATCGGAGAGGAGGGTGTTTATGTTGCCGAAATCGATCATCAAAGAGTATTACAAGAACGGCACAATTTTGACCCTGTAGGCCATTATTCTCGCCCCGATGTGACCCAGTTACACGTTAACAGAGAGCGTCAACAAACCGCGATTTTTAAGGATTAGGGTGTGATTGCCTAGCTATTATAGGTTTATATCATACTTCTCCAACAAAGCTTGCGTGGCTGCTTTAACATACCGTTTGATTGCGGCCATTCGATTTTGCTAAATACAGCTTTTCGTCTGAAAGTTTCATCCATTTTTTCCAATCGTTGCCTTTAGCAATTTGTGTGACACCTATGCTTATCGTTACTGGGTGATCTTGTATAAACTCGGTTTCTTCAACTACCGCACGAATAGCCTCGGCGGTGAGATAACCCTCTTCTTCACTGGTGTCTTTCATCAGCAATAAAAACTCTTCGCCACCGATTCTAAATAGCATGTCTTTGCCTGAGAGGTAGTTTCTAAGCAAGGCAGATAGCTTAACTAATACTTTGTCTCCAATGTCGTGTCCATAATGATCATTAATTTTCTTGAAATGATCTATGTCCAGAATACACAAGGTGGAAAGACTCTTATCTTCATTGAACTCGCTTATCGCTTGATTGAGCGACGTCGATAAGTAGCCACGATTAAAAGCTTCGGTCAGCGGATCGGTTATTGACTGTGTGCGCAACTGCTCTTGCTGGGAAAAGATTTCACGCACAGCGATCATGATAAAAAAGCTAGTCCCTAATAAGACCGCGGAAAATCGCATGTAAAGGTCGGGTGGAATAGAAGTGTTAGCCGCCCAAATAGCGGCGACAAGATAAATGAAGTTAAACCATTTTGCATAATGAAAGGGAAGAATAAAGTAAATTGCAAAGACACCAAGAAAGCACCAGTAGGTGCCGATGACACCTAGGTTCAAAATTGAGTCTGTAATACCGATGGTGATTGCAGGCATTAGCCCAATCAGATTTAATGCAAGGATGTAGCGACCTTTGTAGCAATAGAATGCGTTCACCAAACACAGCAAGGCGACCAGCCCAGTAAGACTACCCGCGACTTCTCTACCATGGACAAAATTGTTGATGCAAAAAGGTATAAGGATAGTCGCGCCAACCAGGGATAAGCCTAATGCAGACTTAACGAGAAAATCTGTTTGGGTAGTTTGTGCATTATATTTCCAAAGCTTTAGCACAGTGTTCTATTCCCCAACTTTGGGCTGCTCTACATTAACTTTCCGCAGTAGTTTGATGATGCGATAGTCTAACTCTTTGGGCTGAAAAGGTTTACTGAGATAATCATTTACGCCAGCCTTAACAGCTTCTAATACTTGCGCCTTCTCTGTGGCTGCAGTTAATAAAAGAAACGGTATGTCACGATGTAACTCTGATTCCTTCACTAGCTTGAGTAGTTGAATACCTGTCATTTTTGGCATGTCCCAATCGCAAATAATAAGGTGGTAGTGCTTTTTATTTAGCATTTTCCAAGCCATTTCGCCATTGCTTGCGGTATTGATTTTTTCAGCCCCCAAGGCTCGCACACAAGATACAATGAGACTTATCATTGATTCCATGTCATCAATAATTAAAATATCTATTTTCTTTAAAAGTGCGATTGGGTCTTTCAATTGGATTCGTTTTTTGCTTTGTTATATCTAAAGTATAGCGGCATAAATGAGAAACTATTTAATAAATAGCGTATTTAATTATGTAAAATGCGCCTATGCCTAGCGTATTCAGACCAGTACCCATAATCTGGCTATTAGCATAGGCGCCTGCGACAAAGTTCGTGAATAGCCTTTCGACTTGTTAGGAACTTGTCGCAAAACCTTACTTCTTTTGCGTTCTCAAGTTGTGTCTCTGCTGCTTGGGCCTGTTGTTACTGCTTTTAGAGACTCTACGCTGCTGAGAGCTTTGTATTTTTCTCGAGTCAGAGCGTTTAATTTTTGTTTTAGTGATCGACCGGCTCTTTTCTATCTTGGTTTTTTGTATTTTAGTTTTCTCTATTATCTTTACATTGACCTTGTCTTGCGACTTAAAATTTCGCTGTTTGTTGTTTTGCTTAAACGGTGTTGTCTGATATTTCTTGTCGCTGTGCGACTTTTCAATGCGCTTTTTACTGATGGTGCGAGAGTGTTTGTTCTTATCGCCCATGTAACGTTTGTCGCTCGACTTTATTTTTCCGAAGTCGCTGTGTTTGTTTGTTACCCACTTATTTCTACTAACGTTGTTATGTAGTCTTTTACTACCCGCATATTTCTTTCGCTCTACATGGCGAGTATGCCTCGCTGTTGGCTGCCAGCGTTGATACTCTTTGTGATACACACGCTTATGTCGAGGGTTGTTGTATCGGTAGTGACGTGCGTTTCTATATGACCAATCACGATTAATCGAAACGTAGCGGTTGCTCCAGTGAATGCCACCAAACAGCAAGCGAGTTCCAATGTAGGCGCCCGGACTAAAATAGATGTGGCGATGGCGATAGTGACGCGCATAATAGGGGCGAGACCATCTGTATGAATAACTTACGTGCCAAGTTGGGCCATATATCGAGCTAATATCGTAGTAGGGAACGTAAACTACGTTATGTCTGCGAGGTTGAATAACAATAACTTGTTGTTGCTGTTCTTGTTCAACAACAACCTCAATTTGGTCGTCGTCTTGCAGGTTGCCTTCCTTGTATGCCAGCTCGCGTAGATGTTGAACTCGCTGCAGCACGAGCTCTTGGTTTTCTTCAAAAGCCTCACCCAAGTCATTCAACCAACCCAAATCATCACTCATATTGTTAAGAATGTCGGGAAAAGCAGTTAACGCAACAACAGAAGCGTCCCAACCATAATCGAGCGCGTCATCTTGAATCGATTCGATCGTATTTTGGTCTAGGCCATTTTTTTCGTAATCATCGATATCAAATTTTGGATGTTGCTGAATGAAACGTGCAGCTTCGATCACTTCCAGCGGATAGGTAGAAGCAATTAATATATGCGTAAGAAGCGAATCAGGATACAAGGCAATAGGTGCCAAAGCTGCATCAAGTTGTTCAAATTCTTGCTGAGTTTCTTGAAAACCGTAAATTTTGTTCTGGGGAAGCGTTGCAGCCTGAGCGAAATGCATACCTACGGTTAACGAAAGCGTTAACAATGCAGTGTAACCAAGGGTTTTGATCACTGCACCAGAGTTTCTGGTTTTAGGTGTTAATATTGCTTTGTTAGTTTTCATAAATGTATCCTCCTGCTTGGATACCCTTATTTATATAACAAGTAAACTTAACTGAAACTGAACACTTAGATCACACAGAATGACAATTTAGAATTGGTAGTAAAACTCAATCATATGTAAATCTGCACCCGTAGTATCTGTGCCATAAGCTCTGCCGTCGGAATAATGCTGAAAGCGGTAACCTAGGCGCGTGCGACTAGTCAATTCGGTGGTGGCTCCGAAAGTAATAGCGAATTGTACGGGGCCACCAAAATCTTGTACTCCAAATTTATTGCGAGTAAAAGCGGCCAGGCCAAAGCCAGCATTAAACGTTACGCTTTCGCTGTTATTTCGAAGCATTAGCTCTGGGATTGCCGATAGGCTGATTGCATTTTCGTCAAATGTTTTGAGAATACCGGCGCTCAGCATTAAATTTGTGCCTAATTGCCAAGAATCACCTTGGTATATGGTGCAGGGAAGCTTGAAATTTACAGCAGTGTCAAGCGCATTGAATTTTTCAACCGCGTCGTCGCCTAAGAAGGTTTGTTCGGCAAAGCGAGCCCGAATGCTCATGCTGTGCAATTTCCAAGGCATCTCCTTTAGCTCTTTAATGCTGCAGGCTGAGGCACCTGCAGAGTAACATCCGATAATGAGTATTCCGCCAAAAAGAGACGCAGCTCGCATTCTCATGCTTTATTCCTTATTCTCCAATAAGAATGCCACTATGACTGCCAATTATTTAAGCTTATCAGCATTGAATTTGTGACCTAACTTTTCTGTTTTTGTTTTTAGGTAGTTTTTGTTTGCATCAGTGACGCCATGGTCAATGGGCTTGCGACTCACTACGTTAATACCCATGTCCACTAGCGCTTTTAGCTTCTTCGGGTTATTCGTCATTAATTCTACTTGTGAAACATCCAAGGTATCGAGCATGGTCTTACAAATGCTGTAATCCCGTAAGTCAGCGTCAAAGCCCAGATGTTCGTTTGCTTCTACAGTATCGTAGCCTTCGTCTTGTAAACTATACGCTTTTATTTTGTTAAGCAAGCCTATGCCACGACCCTCTTGGCGAAGATATAACAATACGCCATGGCCGTGCTCTACGATGTTCTGCATAGCTTTTTCTAACTGGAAACCACAGTCGCATTTGGTACTGAATAAGGCGTCGCCGGTTAAGCATTCTGAGTGGATACGAATAGGTACGATATCGCTTGATTGCCAATTACCGTAGGACAAGGCAATATGTTCTTGCTTAGTTTTTGTGTCAACAAAGCCATGTATTACAAAGGCACCAAAACGAGTTGGTAATTTCGCTTTGCTAACAAATTCGAAAGATTGATAAGGGTTACTCATAAACTGCTTCAGTTGCCTTAAAGTAAGCGATAAGTGGGGATAATAAATCGTTTTGCAAGTGCAAAGCGCTTAACTAACGCTCATTATACGACACAAATGCTGATAATGGGTCAGGTTTCGCGACACAAAAGCCTTGAGCAAAATCGACTCCCATCTTACCTAATTGAACCATGATGTCGTCAGACTCCACAAATTCTGCAACTGTTTTGATACTCATTGCTTCGGCGACATCTTTAATCGACGTGACCATGGCCAGATCAATAGGATCATTGAGGATGTCGCGCACGAAGTTGCCGTCGATTTTTACAAAATCAACAGGTAGGTTTTTGAGATAAGCGTAGCTAGAAAAACCCGTACCAAAGTCGTCGAGAGCGAAGGTACAGCCGAGGCGTTTGAACTGCTTGATGAAATCTACCGCATCTTTCATTTTGATGATGGCCATCGTTTCGGTAATTTCAAAGCAAATCTTGTGAAAAGGAATGGCGTACTTCTCAAAGGCGCTAAGCAAGTAGAAACGAAATTCTTCGTCGGATAGCGAAGGCCCGGAAATATTTATATTGCACTTACCTAGTTTTGTAATGTTATCGCTGTGCTCACTTAACCAAGCAAAGCAATTCTCAATCACCCACTTATCAATTTTATTACTCAGATTGTATCGCTCTGCAGCAGGAATGAAGAATTCAGGCATAACAAGGTTGCCGTCAGTAGATTTCAACCTGACTAAAATTTCAAAATAGTCCAGCTCATCATTTTGATTTAAGGGGCGGTAATGCTGATAGTGTAACTCAAAGGAGTTGTCGTTTAAGGCTCTATTGACTTCACTTATCCAGTAGAGTTCACGTTCGTAGTTTGGGTTAGTACCCATGCTTCTGGAAAAAGTATGTACTTTATCTCGGCCGTTCTCTTTCGCCACAATACAGGCCGTATCAGCATAACTTAGGAGCTCTTCAGCGCTGACGGTATTGCTCTCATGTTTGGCAATACCAATACTAACGCTTTGCTTGAAGAGATGCCGATCCCACTTAAACTTGAAGTTTCGCACCTGTGCAAGAATATTGAGAGTTGTTTGTTCTATTATCGCTTCGTCTTCATATTCGATGAGCAAGCCAAATTCATCAGCACTTAAGCGAGCGAAGGCATGATGATTTTTCACTACTTCATGAAGCTCATGGGCAAGCTCCTTGATGAACACATCTCCTGCAGTATGCCCGCATGTATCATTGATGATTTTAAATTGGTCGACATCGATATAAAACAAGGCAAAGGTTGTGTCGTTATGGTTGGTGGCCGAAATTTTTTCGTCCAATAGTTGCAGAAAATAGCGCCTGTTATAAAGGCCTGTTAACTGGTCATGGCTATTCAAATACTGCATGTTAGCAAGGTCAATTTGTCTTTCAGTGATGTCAAATACACTACCAAAATGTTCGGCTACAGCCGCTATATTTGCTGGCTTGGGAAGGTTGCTAGCTTTTGCTGTTTGTGCCGATATCGAGAACCAAAATTCTCGCCCGTCTTGGCGTTTGCCTCGAACTTCTTTGCCTAATACCGCTTGATGCGACGACAGCTCACCTAACAGTAAGTCAGCTTCAATGCTATCAGCGAAGAAGTCGTGGAGCTTCGGGTTTTTATTCAGGCACTCTTGGCTACTTTCAAAGCCAAATAGTTGCGCGAATGCAGGATTTACCTCAAGTATTCGACCATCGATAGTCGCAGAGTAGAGGCCTTCAGCTGAATTCTCAAAAATAGTAGAGAAACTACCTAAGTGTTGAATAACCTTATTTTGTTCGTCTTGCTGGCGAAAGATAACAGAGTGTTCGCGGCTAATGATTGCAACACCGACCAACATAATACCAAAGCAGGTGAATGCGAAGGGCAGTACGGCGGAGTAACTTAAATGACTCGCTCCCTGTGTGAAAGACAAAACTTCCAAAGCGGCGACAATACCGATAGCCACCCAGCCGCAAAAGTAAATAACGGTGCTGCGCAGGTCAACCGACGAGCGATAAATCAAGGTCGCGAACAACTTACTGATTAGGAAAACAGCAACAATCCCGATAAGAGAAATGAGCTGCCAAAAATCGTTATAGAGAAACATAGTCACGATGGGTACGATCAATAAAACATAATGCGCTCTTAACCATAAAGGCGACACTGGGGCAAAAATATCTCTGCCAATTTTTATTGCAGCAAACAAGGTAATTGTTAAGCTTAGCGCGGTAATTTCTGCGGCAAACCCTGGTAGTTTGAAAAGCTTAGGAAGCATACCTTCTGCTGAAAGCAGAGTTGTCATAGAGGCAACGGCAAATATTGAAAACCAAAAACGTGCCGGTGCGTTTCTGAGCATGTAGGTAATTAAAAAATAGGTAGCTAAGAGTGACAGACCGCCGCTTAGCGCACCTAAAAGTATTAAGCGAACATTGCTTTGTTGATTGAACTCATCTGCGCGCCATAGTTCGATTGGCAGCATTGCTGGGCCGTCGTCATCTACTCTGAGGTATAGGCTAACAAGTTGGTCGGGTCGGGAAGTCATTGCCATTTTGAACCCATGCAAGTCGCTATTGTTAGATGCAGGATTCATATTGTTTCGTTGTATAGATTGAATTATTCGACCTTGCTCATCCAACAAAAATCCATCAACGCGATCGATGAAGGTATTGCCTGCAATAAGCATAAAATTTTGATTAAAATTGGTGTTGTTTTTTATCTGTAAGCGCAACCACAGAACTTTGTCATCAGGAATAGGGTCAAGACTATAGCTTTCAGACCAATCGTTCAGTTGCACCACATCAGATAACAAAAGGTCTTTGCTTGTATACTGCAGTTGAGCAATAGATTGTAGGCCCAATGATGGTGACACATCTGCTGTATCTACTATTCGAATGGGGTTGCTTAACTCATCAACAGGGTCGACGAGTCTATTCTGCGCAAGGCTAGCAGTTGAGCCTATAAGGAGGCTAATAAGAAGCACCGATAAACAGGAGAGCATCGATAACGGCATAAGTAGCAACTTCTGCGTAAAACGAATATTCAAACCCTGAGAGTCCCTACAGTTGAAAGAAGTAACAGTGTAGTCGTATTTCTGTGCTTCTGTGAAGTATTTATTCATTATATTTGCGAATAGTAACAATATAACTTGCTGATTCTTATAATGAAAGCGCTTCAATTTCTAACTGCTGCAAGATAACGAAATGCCTTTGGATGACGTATCGGGGGCTTTAGCAAATTGCGCCATGCCTTGTTGCTCGCTAAACGGTTGCTTAAGTGCCTCAAGTAAAGCCTCACATAAGGAAAAGTCATCTTCTTCTGCGGCTGCAATTGCTGCTTGGGCAAGATGGTTTCTAAGTACGTATTTAGGGTTGACCGCGAGCATACGACTTTGTATTTGCTCCCACGATAGGTCATCTATTTTCATGACTATATTTATCACTTCATGATAATTAACGCACCATTGACGTACTCGGTTTGCGTCTATGAAGTCGTCAGATAATGCATTGTAATTTCGATCTTTAATAAGAAGTAAGCGTTCACTTAATAGACGAAATGGAATGTGATAATCCGCCTTCTCATCTTTTAAAATATTAAGCCACTCATGTACTAAGTTGTCTATTTCATTGGCTAGTTTGTCATCATTCGTGTCGTCGCCATCGCCGCCATTGTTGGAATTTGCATTGAGACTGGATATCGACAAACCCAAACGTGCGCGAACCAGACTTTGGTATTCATTCACCAAACACGGCTCGTAAGTGCTTAGTATTTCTTTTAATTCTTCAATCTCGACGAAGGGAGTAAAGGCATGCGCCAAGGCGTTTAAGTTCCATAGTCCAATACTCGGTTGTTGATCGAAAGCGTAGCGACCCGAGTGATCAGAACGATTACAAACATAGTTCGGAATAAAGTCATCAAGAAACGCATAGGGTCCGTAATCGAAGGTAATGCCATGAATGCTCATATTGTCGGTGTTCATCACACCATGGTTGAAGCCATAAGCCTGCCATTTGGCAATCATCAACGCAGTAGACCGCACGATTTTTAATAACATGGCAGCATGCGACGAAGCACAGTCTTGGAAATGGTGTGTGAAACAGAAGGCGAAAAGAGCGTCTAGCTGTGACGTTTGTTTGCTGTGGTAGTAATACTCAAAATGCCCGAAACGGATGTGACTTGGGCAGGTGCGGATCATCATAGCACCGCGCTCGCGCTGTTCTCTCACAACAGGCTCGTGAGAGCTAATTAGGCAAAGCGAACGAGAGCTTGGAATGCCCAAAGCATGCAGGGCCTCACCTGCTAAGTATTCACGAATGGTTGATCGTAACACAGCTCTACCGTCGGCATGGCGGCTATAAGGAGTTGGGCCGGCTCCTTTTAAATGAAGATCTATCAGTTGCCCATCACTGTTCTTAATTTCTCCAAGTAGAAGCCCGCGCCCGTCGCCTAAATTTGGATTCCATTGGCCAAATTGATGCCCGCCGTACTTTTGTGCGATGCTCTTATCTTGTAGTTCACCCTTATCAGAAAATAGCGATTGCAGAATTTTGTCGTTTTCAAACTCATTCCGCTGAAGTCCCAGTTCATTGATAAGGTCGTCGTTAAGCATAGCGACGCGCGGACGGCTGAGGGGGAAAGGCTGAACTGGACTACAAATATCGCTTAGCTCTGTGGCGTAGTGATGAAAAAGCTGCATGCTGGCTCGATTGAATTATTTGAATAAAAGTGTATGTTGGGATAATACGCGATTAAAGTAAAAAGGACTCAACTATGGCGAAATATTGCAAACAAAAAACGTTTAAACAGAAACTGCTACCTACTGTTGTACTGAGTTTACTGTGTGTGAGTTTGTCGGCTTGTGCTGATGCAGTGCTAAAAGGTGATGTTGAGCGAGGGCAAGAGATTTCAGCAGTGTGTGCTATGTGCCACGGCGATAAAGGTATTTCCAATGTACCCATTTATCCTAATTTAGCTGGCCAAAAAGAGCAGTATCTGGTGATACAACTCAAGGCCTTTCGAAGCGGTGAAAGGGTTAATATGGCAATGACTTCTCATGCGCAGAAACTAAGCGACCAAGATATCGCAGATTTATCCGCCTATTATGCGCAATTGAAGGTAAATTGAAATTAGCAAACATATCCCTTCCTACACGATTTCAATCTAAATAAGGATACAGGGAGTATCTAAAAAGCAGGTATCAAATATCAGTTGATGCGCGATCATTTTAAGGAAGCAATATGTTCACTCTACATCATTTAAATAATTCACGATCTCAACGCATTGTTTGGATGTTGGAAGCAGTTAATGCCGAGTATGAGATAGTAGTATACAAGCGTGATGCAAAAACCAACTTAGCACCAGACTCACTAAAGAAAATACATCCTCTAGGCAGGGCGCCAGTGCTCACGCATAATGGCAAAGTAATCGCTGAGTCGGGGGCAATATGCGACTATATTGCGCGTGAATTCCCAGAGTCTTCCATGTTACCTGCAGCGGAATCAGACAGCTTCAACGACCTACAGTTTTGGTCACACTATTCTGAAGGTAGCTTCATGCCACCCCTGGTCACCAGTATGGTTTTGGAAAAAGCGCGAGCTAAAGCCAAGCCTTTTTTTGTGCGCTATATTGCAGACAAAATCATTGATGGTGTAATGGACGCGTATTTCGGTCAGAATATTGCTGGGAATTTGTCTTTTGTCGAACAACACCTTGAGGGTAAATCGTGGTTTGTAGGTGATATGGTGACTTTGGCTGATATACAAATGAGCTTTGGTTTGGAGGCATTGTATGATGCGGGTAAACTCAAAGCCTTCAAGAACATGACCGCTTACGTGCAGCGTTTACGCAAACAAGAAAGTCACAAAATTGCGATGACTAAAATGGCAGAAGCTGAAGCTAAGGCGTAAATTATTGGGCAGCTAAGTATTCCTCAATGAGCTTTGTAAATGCACTTCCATAGCGCTCTAGCTTGCGTTGCCCTACACCATTTACTGCTAAGAATTCGGCTTTGTTGGTGGGTGTTTTTTCGGTCATGTCAGCTAAGCTCGCATCACTGAAAATGACGAAAGCCGGCACATTGTCTTCCTCGGCAATTTGTTTTCTTAAATGCTTCAATTTAGCAAACAATTGTCTATCAATATTACTTGGCTCTGCCTTGTTGCGCTTGCTTGTATCAACCGTGAGTTTGGGTATTGCTAGCTGAATTAACCGCTCGCCTTTTAACACTGCACGCGCAGCTTCATTCAGGCGCAAAATACCCGATTGTGTCATATCGATTCGTAGTAAGCCCTGGTGAATCAGTTGCTGGATGATATTGTGCCAGTAGGTATCGGACTGATCTTTACCAATGCCATAAGTACTTAGCTCATGATGTTGTGCATCAAGTATGCGCCGAATGTTTTTTCCGCGTAAAACATCGATAACGTATTGCACCGAGGTATCTTGTTTCAGACGGAGTACGCAAGATAGCAGTTGTTGTGCCTGCCTTGTGCCGTCAAACATCTTTGGTGGATCGAGACAAATATCGCAATTGCCACACTGTTCATCTCTGTAATCAGAGAAATAATTAAGAAGTACTTGCCGTCGACAGGTTTGTGCTTCAGCGAATGACTCCATGGCTTCGAATTTATGCATCTCAATATCAAAGCGATCTTGTGCAGTGCCCGTGGATATCCACTGCTTTATTCGAGCTGCATCGCGTTCGTCAAATAGCAAAAGTGCTTCAGCAGGCATACCATCACGACCTGCTCGGCCAGTTTCTTGATAGTAAGACTCAACACTTCGCGGAACATCGTGATGCACAACAAAACGTACGTTAGATTTGTTAATGCCCATACCGAATGCAACCGTCGCGACGACCACCTGCAAGTCATCTTTTAAAAACTGAGTTTGCACAAATTCACGCGTAGCAGTGTCGTGTCCGGCATGATAGCCGTCACATTTGATGCCTGCACTTTGCAGACGCTGAGTGAGGTCATCTACCTTGGCTCGACTTCCGCAATAAACAATGCCTGCAGCCCCTTCTTGTTGCTTAACAAAAGCCACAACTTGGTCAAAGCCTTTGTATTTTGCTAAAAGGTTGTATCGTATGTTAGGTCGGTCGAAGCCCCCCTTAAATACAAAGGGTTCGTTTAGGCTAAGTTGGTGCTGAATATCGACTTGTGTTGCATGGTCCGCAGTTGCTGTTAATGCTATGAATGGGGTGCTAGGAAAGTAGTTTTTTAGCTTGCCTAACATTCTGTAGTCTTGCCTGAAGTCATGACCCCAATGTGATACGCAATGCGCTTCATCTACTGCAATCAGATTTACCTCTACCTTCGCTAAGGAGTTAAGAAAGTAATTTTGCAGCAGCCTCTCTGGCGCAACATAGAGTAAATCTAACTCGCCAGCATATAGCGCATCACTCACTTGCTGGGCTTGCTCGGGCTCTTGTGATGAGTTCAAGTATGCCGCTTTTACGCCTTGTGTGGTAAGTTGTTGCACTTGATCCTGCATCAAGGATATGAGCGGCGATACTACGATAGTAACGCCATTTAACACCAAGGCTGGCACCTGATAGCAAAGTGACTTACCACCGCCGGTGGGTAGTAAAATTAATGCATCTTTGCCTCGAATCACTTGCTCTATAACATCGAGCTGACCCGGCCTGAATTCCGAGTAACCGAAACTGTCTTTCAACACTTTGTAGCAGTTTGCTCTAAGATCTTCGCCCTCATCAATGGCGATATCGGAAAGGTCTTTATTTAAGGCCTTGTCGGTCGATTTGGGCTGGCTTGCGCTAACATGTGTTTCGCTTACTGAATTCAATGACTTTCCTACCTAAGTTGAGTGCTAGATTCTACGTGGTTTTTATTGAGAATTCATGCTGTCTGTTAGCATTGTTCTAAAAAGTACTTTGTTTTTATGTCAGCACTTCAGTACGTCTTAATTTTGCAGATCTTGCAAGTTCACTTTGTCAGCTCTGTTTTCTTGTAGTAATGTAGTTACCCTGTTTATAAATTCACCAATAAACAACGAGGATAGCTATGAGTTCTGACACCTTCACTAGTCGTCAATTCAATCAAGACCCGAGCTCGGTAAAGCGAGCAGCCAAAAATGGGCCAGTAAAAATTACCGAGAGAGGCGTAGTTGCTTTCATGATGATGAATATTGATGACTATCTGGAAATTACGGGTAAAACGGCCACGATTGTTGATCTGCTTAGTACTAGCGATACGCAAGACATTCACTTAGACGTAGCTAAGTTTAAAACCACCAAGTAATACATTTTGATGCGTAGGAGTTTTATATGTTTTTATTAGATACAAATGTTGTGTCAGCACTACGTAAGCCCAGTGAAGCTGATAAAAATTTAGTAGCTTGGGCTAGCAGTCAGCAAGTGTTCAATTTATACGTTTCATCAATATCCATAATGGAATTAAAGTTTGCGATATTAGAAAAACGTAAAACCGACCCCAAAGCTGGCGAGCTTCTCAATGAATGGCTGCAGACTAGAGTATTAGAAGGTTTTAAAGGCAGAGTGGTTGCATTTGATGCTGAAATGGCGGAATATTGCGCCGCATTACACGTGCCTAATCCAAAGTCTGAACGCGACGCTATGATCGCGGCGACGTGCCTAGTGAATAACATGACCTTGGTGACGAAAACGCCAGCAGATTTCAAGCACATTAAAATTCCGACAATTAATCCTTGGGAAGCAATTTCCAACTAACATGTAGGCTGTATAACCGTATTGAGCCAGAACAACTCCGCTAGAGCTGGCGTATTTTTCGCTATCGCTGCATACACGATGTGGGGCGTTGCTCCTGTTTACTTTAAATTATTAGACACTGTGCCGGCCGTGGAAATGGTGATGCATAGGGTAATTTGGTCGGTATTGCTGTTAGCAGTTCTGATTATTGGCTTGCGACATGTAGATAAGGTCAAAGCCGCGCTGACCAACAAAAAAGTGATTGTGACCTTAGTCATTGCAAGTCTGTTGTTGGCGGCTAATTGGATATTGTTTATCTGGGCGGTGAATAACGATTACATGCTTGAAGCAAGTTTGGGTTATTACATCAACCCCTTAATAAATGTTTTTTTAGGTCGCTTGTTTTTAGGTGAGCGTTTGCGCTTTACACAGAAACTGGCGGTGGCAATAGCCATAACAGGCGTGGCTATTATGATTTTCAATTTTGGGTATTTACCGTGGATTGCACTAACACTTGCTTTTAGTTTCAGCATTTATGGTCTACTGCGCAAACAAGTAGCTGTAGATTCCTTGCCAGGCTTGTTTGTTGAAACAAGCTTCATGTTACCGGCCGCGTTAATCTATTGGGCTTTCTTTGCTAGTCAAGCGAGTGATCTGGTTCAAGGTGATGTGCAAACCACTGTGTTGTTAATCCTTGCTGGCGTAGTAACAACTGCTCCTTTACTGTGTTTTACAGCAGCCGCTAGGCGCATTCGTTATTCAACGCTTGGTTTTTTTCAGTATATTGGCCCCTCGTTGATGTTTATTTTAGCCGTTGCTGTGTATGATGAACCCTTAAGTACTGGTCGTTTGGTCACTTTTGCCTTCGTATGGACGGCACTAGCTGTATTTTCTTTTGACTCGTTAAAGCATTATCGCAAAGAGAAGAAAGAAAAAAAGCTTGCCGCTTTGCGGCCAGAATAAATATCCATTTGCTCCTTTACTTGCTAAGCTAACACTCACAAAATATTTCCCTTTACGTTTGGAGTCGCCACCGATGAATAAATAACACCTGTCATTCATATTTGAATCATCAGGGTTATTGGCTTCATTGTTTGGCGCAAGCTGCAGATCAAGATTAGTCTTCACTAAGTAGGATGCTTTCTAAGCATCATTTCGCAGACGCTTTCAATTGCTATCCCTGTTTCTTCAGTCAAAAAGGGGGCAACTATGGCTCATTTGCATATTCAAAAACTTTCATATAGCCATCACTCGGGCGAAAACTTGTTTAAAGATCTACACTTCACCTTACCGAATGGTCGAACAGCACTGGTGGGACGGAACGGTGTTGGCAAGTCGCTTTTAATTAGTCTTATCAAACATAGTGCGTTGTGTGGCGATAGCGACAATAAAGCTCAGGAAACGCTGAGTTCAGGGCAAATGACGGGTAGTATTGATTGCTCGGTGCTACCTCGTATTCTTGAGCAGCGTGTTATCGCAAAAGACACTATTGAAAACAGCAATCAAACCAGCCTTGCAGAAGTGTTTGGTGTAGCAAATAAATTGAAAGCCTTAAAAGCGATTGAAAAGGGTAGCATTGACCCCGCTCATTTCGAACTTGTGGGAGATGACTGGGCTTTACAAGAGCAACTCAATGCGCTTATTGGCGACGATAACATCCAACTAAACGATCCTGTCTCTCGTTTTAGCGGAGGGGAGTTAATGAAGCTATCACTGATCAAGCTATTTTCTGAGTTGGATAAAAACGATATTCTTATTTTGGATGAGCCAAGCAATCATCTCGACCTTGAGACCAAACATTGGTTGGTGAACAAAGTAATGCAGTTGCCCTGTAAGACGATGATTGTAAGCCATGACAAGCTACTTCTAGACACCTGCGACCAAGTCGCAGAGCTAAGTGCGAATGAAATAAAGTTGTTCACTGGCAACTTTGATGCATATCTTGAACATAGCTTGCAACAAAAGGCGGCAGCAGAGAGACATCTTCATCAACTTGATACTCAGAAAAAAACAGCCTTAAAACAGGCTCAAAGAGATAAAGAAAAAGCTCAAAAAAGAGCATCGCGCGGCGAGAAAAGTGCAGCGAAAGGAGGGCTTCCACGCGTAGTTGCTAATGCACGATCGTCAAAGTCAGAAAGTAGTGCTGCCAAAACGAAAGCTCAACACGAAGCTAAGCAACGACAGCTAAGTGTTGAGTTGTCAGCATTAAAACCTAAGAGTAAAGATAGCGAAATCTGTTTTAGATTTTCAGAAACAACAGATAAAAAGCGCTGCTTACTCAAATTAGATACTTTTCAAAATGGACACATGAGTCAAGCGATTAGTATTGCCGTCTATCACGGAGAACATTGGTATTTACCGGGCAAAAATGGCAGTGGTAAGTCGTCATTTTTAAAGTCGATAGCAAAAAATAAAAACACCTTATACATCGATCAGAATTGCTCATTTATGAATAGTGACTATTCACTTCTCGAAGTGTTATCGCAGTCATTGCCTGAGTCATCTGAACTTAGCTTTCGTACGCTTCTTGCTGGAAACGGCTTCAAAGGTGAACATGTTCACAAAAAAGTCGACATGCTAAGTGGCGGCGAGAAAATGCGTCTGGCGATGCTGATTGCAAGTAGCAGTACAAACTCTCTACTATTGCTTGATGAACCAGATAATCATTTAGACTTTGTGAGTAAGGGGCTGTTAGCTAGGGCACTTTCGGTGTTTACTGGCGCTTATATTTTAGTCAGCCACGACGAATATTTTGTTGGGCAATGTGGTGTTTCTAATACTTGCGATGCCCTAGCTTCTGATGCTGGCAACTAGAGCGCTTTCCGTGCGGTTCATGTGTGCGATAAAAATGTGAGTTGAACTTTTGCAATTAAGATGATTCGAATGAATTACCTTCAGCACACTTTTTGCCGACATTGATATCAAATAACAAACAACTCATTGCATTCTTGATGATATCAATTGTTTTGCACCTTATCCTTTTCTGGCTATTTATGAGTGTTAAGCCTGCGCCGCCGACAGTTGAAGAAAAAGTACTCAAGAGTTACGTGATATTTAATTCAACAATCAATGATGAAGCCGAAAGTCACACTGAGCCTCCGCAAAAGCTTGAGCTGAAAACAGAGCCTCAGCTTAACGAAGAGCCTCAGCTTAAACAGGAGACTCAGCCCAAGTTAGAGAATGACTTAGTACAAGAGCTGCAACTCAACAATGCCCGCATAGCTGAAGCAAAAGATGATTTTGCGACTAAGTCAGAGACAGTGATAAGGGATTTAGAGCCCGACCTAGAAAAATCACCTAAAACGCAGAATACTGCGCCAGAACCCTTATCGCCCAAAACGAGTAAGGAAAACCAAAATGCATCCTTATTGACATCGGATGTTAGCGTGGGAGATAGGCAAAGCACTACGTCACGCTATCTTCAAGATATAAACAAGCAGGCGTTACGCGACCTCTCGCGTGAAGCAAGTAGTAATTTTCGTCAGCCTCAGGCACTCGATAAACCATCAGAAGATGCCATCAATAGGCGACGGCAACAAGCTTTGGACAGCACCTTCGCGCCAGCAGACAGCGACATATCGGTTGTGTCACAAATGGGCGATGAAACGCTTATTCGCAAAGGCGACGCTTGCGTAAAAATTACGAAAACCGCGTTGGATGACCCAATGTGGCGAGGCCCTCGGCTGTGGACATCAAGCAATGGCTGCGGTGCACAAAACAAACTTCAAGAGCAGCTACAAAAGTCACTTGATAAACATTTGAAGAAATAAACAAGATCCTATAGCAGTATGTATGGGATGCTCTTAAACATTAATAACCAAAGCTTTTCCAGCCTTCTAAATAATAGGTGAGTAGTATGGGCTGGTGGATATTATTCACTTCAACGTCGTCAATTCTTTGATCTTTTGAAAACACTCGCATGGCGTCGAGCATATCCACATTTAGGAAGGTACTAGTCTCTAACTTTGATTTCTGGTGTGCCGTTGACAGTGGCCTGTCGCTTGCCATCACAAAGCCCCAATCGCCAAACGATGGTACGTCGGCATGGTAGGGTACAACGAAGTTAAAACCGCTTGCGCGAACCGTATTGTGAATGCTCCAAAAGGCCTTAGTTGCAAAATACGGACTTGTAGCTTGCGTCACAAACACACCGCCTTCGTTGAGGTTTTTTCGAAGTGCTTGGTAATACTGTTTAGTGTACAGGCGCGATAGTTCAATGGTGTTAGGATCTGGAAGGTCACTAACAATGAAATCGAACCCTTCTGTATTGTCCATTAAGAAATTAAAGGCATCGGTGTATACGATCTCTAATTTTGGAGATGCTAAACTTGCGCCGTTTAGCTTGCTTAGGTGTGGATTGGTTTTAGCTAATTCAACCACGCGCTCGTCAAGGTCGACGAGCACGATGCTGTCGATTTCAGGGTATTTTAAAAGCTCCTTTACCGCTAAGCCATCGCCAGCGCCAAGCAAGAGAACGCGCTTGCTGGTGGATTCTTTAAATATGAGTGGGTAGCTAACCAAAGCCTCATGATAGCGATGTTCGTCGCGTGATGAGAATTGGATGGTACCGTTCAAAAATAAACGAATATCATCTTGATTTTTGGTCAGGATAATTTTTTGATAAGGACTTTGTTCGGCATGTACGATGCGGTCGTTGAATAGCGCTTGATCCCATTCATATAGCATCTGGCTTGTGAAAAGTATGCCGCCAGCCAAGACAGCAAATGTCATTACAAGGTAAACCATGATACTGGTTTTCGCCTTACCAAGGCTGTCACCAAAGTAACGCATTAACACTGCAATAATACTGAGGTTTACCAAGCCCAACACGAGGGATGACTGAAAATTACCCAGTACAGGAAGCAAAAAGAAGGGAAACGCGATAGTGGCAATGAGTGCGCCAATGTAGTCAAAGGTGAGGATGTTCGCAATATTACTTTTGAGAGCCTTGAACGATTCCATCAAGCGGGTAAGAAAAGGGATTTCCAAACCAATCAAAAAGCCAATTGAGCAGGTTAAGCCAACATAGGTTGGAATGAGTAAACCTGAACTAATGTAACTTAAATATAAAAGCGGAATGCTCAATCCACCTAAGGTCGCTAGTGCGATTTCAAATTGAAGAAAGCGCGTTAGCAAATTGTCATTAATGTATTTTGAACAGAATGAACCCACTCCCATTGCGGCCATATACATGCCAATTGTGAGGGAGAAGTAACGCACGCTGTCGCCCAAAAAATAGGAAACTGTCGTTGCAATTAAGAGCTCATATACAATAGAGCATAAGCCTGCGACGAAAGCGGCATAGGTTAGTGCTCTGGCTTGTTTTTCATTCGTTGATTTTGAACTATTTTCTTCGGCTTGAGTTTTTTCTAGCATGACTTCGCATCGAATAAGTGGGGGGGGAGTTTTGGGGATTTTGCTTTGTTTTGTTCATGGCTTCGAGCATCGCCACGTCGATGCACAACGATTTCGTGCTGAGCAGGCCTAAAGTGCGCTAATAGGCTTGGTAGCGCATTTTCGGGTTCACAATCACCACACATGAAAATATCAATAGCGGCGTAAGCTCTTTCGGGCCAAGTATGAATACTAATGTGTGATTCGGCAAGTAAAGCGATGCCTGTTATTCCAGCGTTTTCACCAAAACTATGTAGGTGAATATTAAGTATCGTGGCTTTGCATGCGGTAGCAGCATTTTTTAAGGCTAGCTCTATTGAAGACGAGTTCGTAAAGTCTCTTCCGTCGTATAAATCTAATAATATGTGCCTTCCTGGCGCATAGTTGGAAGCAGTAACATGCACAGATTTAGACATTCTTTATTCCCAATGATGCCTTTAAAACAGGCGCTAAGACTATGGTATTCGCAAGTTTGTTGCAATCTCTATCGAGTCAATTAGCATCTAAAAACCCAGATTATCCAGAACCTTAAGTATTTCTTGTTTCATAAAGAAAGGTTCAACTCGACTTATTTCAACACTCTGACACTGTTGAAAGCGCATAAACTCTGCTATGGAGTGAGCAAAGCTTTTCACCAACTCATGGGTGTTTATAGCTTTGCTTGGTACAAGACTAGACTCAAAATGAAGAGCTTTTATTTCTAATTTTAGGGTCTTGCGGTGGGCTTTACAATCCATGCGGCCAATGAAACGATCGGCATAAAGAAGGGGCAGGCTAAAGTAACCAAATCTACGCTTTGCTTCGGGAACATAGCATTCGATTTGATAATCAAAATTAAAAATTTCACTTAAACGCTTTCTCTGAATTACTAAATTATCAAATGGCGATAGGATAAGTAAACGTTCACTTACTCTTTTTCTATTTCCTTCAAAAGCGCCTTTGTTGCATACAAAGCGTTGCGATGAAGGCATCAGTATTTCTTCGTATTTGCCTGAAGCTATACCTTCGTTTACTTGTTGTTTCACCATCGCTTTGAGTGCCGGATTTTTCCTTAGATAAGTAAATGCGCTGGTTTCTACAACGCCATGACAGCGAAGCTGTTGTGTAATCAGATGAGTTGCAAACTCTGTTATTGAGGGCGGACTTTGCTCAACATTTTCAGGCAGTACACGTTCGCTTAGGTCGTATATCTTTTGAAAACCATCTCTCTTAGCGACCATTAGATCGCCTTCCATATACAACTGCTCAATCGCTTTTTTAGCTGGTTTCCAATCCCACCAAGCTCCGCCTGGTTTTTTAGCACTCTCAAAGTCTCGTGATCGCATTGGTCCATTTTCACGGATTTGCTCAAGCACCTTAGTCATAAGTTGGCGGTCAGGATTTTTATACCAATGCGTTTGTCCTTTCTTTAAGGCAATTTTATAGGGCAGAGAAAATCGATAATCACTCATTGGCAAGAGAGCTGCGGCATGCGACCAATATTCAAAAATCGATTTTGATGCAAGCAGTTCGTCGAGCATGGTAGGGCGATAATTATCGACTCGCGTTCGAATTGCATGGTGATGGGCTCGTTCAACAACTGAAATAGTGTCGATTTGAACGTAGCCAATGTGTTTTATTGCCCTTAGCACCGCATTGCGGCCTTTGCCAAAGGTATTGGGCTTATGTAAGCCCTGAGAGCTAATCGCGATGCGCCTAAGATTAGCTCGTTCAGTTGGGGTTTTAATTTTTATCATAATAGCTAAAGTCAAGCCTCAAGACCAAGGCACTTGTTGGCAACCTCGGCTACGACACTGCTAACTGTTGCTTATTCGCCTTGAAGCTGCTTGGAACTAAGTATGCGTAAGTGCTGACCGAATTACCTGTGCATGTTCTGCGAGGTCGTGCCCTAAGTCGGTGAGGTAACCTCCATCGTTTTGCGTAACGATGCCCTTTTCATGCAAGCGTTTGGCCGCTGCAATCATTGATGGATCGGCGTCGTGGTGTACTTTGAGGCCTTGCATCAGGCTTTTATTTGGAAACTTTAATATAAGATTAAGTTCTTCAGTAAGTTCTTTCGTAAATGGCATCGTCGCCTCTTGTTATTTTTTTGTTATCTACAACTTTATAGTTGGCTAAAAAACCTAGTGAGTCAAATTTTCTTTTTTGTGTGTTGAAGCTAACACCATGTACACACTCGGCAACACCAATAGTGTAAATGCTGTTCCTACTAGCATACCCGCAACTAAAATTATGCCGATGCTATTTCGAGCCTCCGCACCAGCGCCCGATACCAATACCAATGGAAAGTGACCTAAGACCGTTGCTGCAGTTGTCATGAGTACCGGACGAAGCCTAGTTTTTGCCGCCACCTGGATGGCATCGATTTTAGCCAAGCCTCTTTTCTGCATGGTGTTGGCAAACTCGACTATTAATATGCCATTTTTTGCAATCAAGCCTACGAGGGTGATAAAGCCAACCTGAGAATAAATGTTAATCGTTGTGAAATCTAAGAAGGCAAACACCATCGCGCCAGCTAAGGCCAGAGGAACGCTACCCAAGAGCACAACAAGTGGATCTCGGAAACTATTAAACTGCACGGCCAGCACTAGGAAAACAAAAATTAAAGCAACCAAAAGCACACCTTCTAAGGTGTTTCCCTCAAGCCTAATTTGTCGTGACTCGCCTGCATAATCAATACTGTAGTCAATGGGTAGAATTTCAGCTGCAGCGTCTTCAAGTGCCCGTAAACCTTGCTCTTTTGTAGTGCCAGGGATCACTTCACCATAAATACGAAAGGCATTCTTTTGCTGGAATTTACTCAACACGCGGGGTGCTGTTTCGGTAACTAGGGTCGCAATAGAGCGCACGGGAACAAGGTCGCCATTAGGTGTTCTTATTTGCAAGTCGAGAATAGCATCGGGATTTGCCCTGCCTTGGTCATCTATCATGGGTATTACTCGATAAGCACGACCATCTTGGTTGTAGCGATTTACAAAGTTTCCGGAGAGTAAGACTGAAAGTTGACGACTAACCGAGGTCAAATCCATTCCCAAATCAGCCACTCTGCTGCGGTCTATGTTAAAACGCGCCTGCGGTAAGTCTATTTTTAAATCCGTTTCGGCGAAGAGAAATTTACCACTTTGATTTGCAGCGGCTACCATCTTATTGGCGTACACTTTCATATCATCGTATGAGTCTGTGCTTAGCACCACCAATTCAACTGAAAAGTTTCCAGAGGTGGGTAAAGCAGAATCAAGCACGGGAAGAGCTTTTAAGCCAGTAACGCTTGAAAGCGAAGCGAAGGCCTTCCAAAACATATCTTGCACGCTTTCATCGCGCTCACTAGGATCAACGAAGTCAACACCGCTAAATGCTCCTACGGGATTGACGATTTGCCACATAAATTTAGCACCCTCTAGCTCTTTCATGGTATCGACCACTTGGTCCATTTGCGTCATGCTATATTCTAAGGAGGCCTCCGGAGCCGACTCCACGATCACGTTTATGCTAGATTGATCTTCGGTAGGTGCTAGCTCTTTCAGTGAATATAGATAAAAGGGGATCGAGAGCAAAGACAAAAACAGCGCAATGCTTAGTACTTGTGCTTTATAATCTAATGTTTTGACTAGCAAACGTGAATATCGTTCTTGTAGGTTGGCAAAAATGCCATTGACTCTTTGCGTTAAACGTCCTTCTTTTCCGCCCTCTGGCGACGCATAAGCGCTCATAATAGGTGATAGTGTAATGGCGACAAAACCAGAAATAAGCACGGCAATCGCCAAGGTAAAAGCAAACTCTTTGAATAGCGCGCCAGTTAAACCCGAGAGAAGGCCGATAGGAGCATAAACAGCGGCTAAGGTAACCGTCATAGAAATTATCGGCGCCAATAGCTGTCGAGAGCTGGCAAGTGCGGCTTGCATGCGTGTCATTCCCTCTCGCATGTAACGCGCCACGTTCTCTACCACAACGATGGCATCATCAACAACTAAGCCGACCGATAGTACAATGGCCAGCACGGTCAGTAGGTTAAGGGTGAAGCCCATGAGCGACATCATGGCAATGGCACCAAGAATGGAAATAGGAATGGTGACCAGTGGCACCAGTGCGGTTCTAAACGATCCCATCATGGCCACAACAACCAAACCAACCAGTAATACAGTTTCAACTAAAGTAATGAAGATTTCACGCAAGGCACTGCGCATATAGAGGGTGCCATCGAAGCCATCAGTTATGCTAAGCCCTTGTGGGAGTGTCGGGTTTATTTTCTCGAGCATCTCGTAGAGGCGGTCGCCTATTTCTATTTCGTTAGCACCGGGCAGAGGCCAAACGGAAATATACAAAACAGTGTTCTTATCGAGGCGAGAACTGACTTGCCCCTCTTCTTCGCCCAAGCTAACGTCTGCAATATCTTTAATACGAACCTGAGCACCATCAACTTGTCGAATAACGAGATTTTCAAATTCCTTCACACTCGATAGCGATGTGTCGGTTAATAAGCCCACCCGTTGTGAGGAGTTTTCACTTCGACCAACGGTTGCGACAAGATTATTTGCTCTCAGTGCTGCGGATACATCATCGGCTGCTACATCGAGTGCTGCCATTTTTTCAGCATTGAGCCACACTCGCATCGCAGGGTTACGACCGCCTTCTAAACCAACACGCTGAACGCCTGGAATAGTCGATAAACTAGGCACCACTCGTCTCGACAAATAGTCGGTCACTTCAATACGAGACATTCCCGCATTTTCTTCATCAAAGTTTACGGTTAGGTAAAACACTGCGAAAGGACGATCGGCACGAACTACCTGCACGGCGGGATCCTCTGCACCCTCTGGAAGCTCAAATCGAATTTGGTCAAGGCGTGAAGACAATTCGGCGAGGGCTCGTGTGCTATCCACTCCCAAACGCAACCACACTGTGACCGAGCTAACGCCTGGTGTGGTGCGTGAATCAACATAATCTACACCTGGAACCGACGCCGCAGCGCGTTCGATAGGCTCAGTAATAAAGCCCTGCACAACTTCAGCAGAGGCGCCTACGTAAGGCGTTGTGATCTGTAAGGAAGCACTTTCGATTTTTGGAAATTGAAGAATAGGTAAATCAATCGCTGCGCGGATGCCAACTAAGACGAGCGCCAAAGACAGTACCAGTGACAAAATTGGTCGCTTACAAAATACGTCCATGATGGTTGGTTTACCGAAATCATTTGCTTGGCTCATTGCTTAAACACCTTTTTCAGAGGTGTAAGTAAGTATGCCGCTTCGCAGTTTGAAAGAGCCCTGCGTTGCAACGATGTCTCCGGGCTTTAATGAGCCGTCGAGCTCAAGTAAGCTGCTCTGTCCCTCGTTAGCGATCAGCGTGACGACTTGGCGTTTCGCGCGAAAATCGCCCTTGTCATCTTTTTCTAGTACAAAAACATAGCTTCCAAAAGCATCGTAACGAATGGCTTTGGTGGGTAATCGAACAACATCTTTTACGCCGTCGATTGGCAGTGAAACCGACACTATCATGCCCGGTTTTAATACCGGCGAACTCGACGTTAATTCCGCTCGTACCTTGATATTGCGTGACAGAGTAGATATTTCCTGATCTACCGCTTTCACCACCGCTGGCGTAGACGCCAAGCCAATAATGTTTGAGCTAACGTTAACTGAATCGCCTGCGTTGATTGCCGCATAGGCCTGAGGCACATTGAAATCAACCCACACTGTATTTGAGCTACTAGTTAGTTTGGTAATGAGAGTATTGCGCGATATAAAAGCACCCACTTCAAGCTGGTGTAAGCCGGCTTTTGCATCGAAGGGAGCCACGATGGTTTTTTTGGCGATAACAGCCTCGAGTGAACGCTTTCTGGCTGAACTTACTGCGAGCTGCGCTTTTGCACGCTCGTATTGGTCGCGGCTGCCAGCTCGTTGTTCTAGTAACTTTTCAAAGCGGAGCAGGTCGAGCTCTGCAATTTGAATTTCAGCATTAATTGCATCGAGTTGAGCTAGCTCGTCGTCAACTTGCATTTGGATAAGTGTGTCGCCTTTGTTTACCCTTCCGCCAGAGGGAAAACCAATGAAGCTGATTATGCCCTCAAGTTCATTGCGTACTTCTAAACTTCGGGTAGGGATAATGCTGCCGCTGAGGCTCAGGGAGTCTTGCCACTTCGATACTTCTACGACTTCACTGACTACAGTTTCACTCGGTTCAGGAAAGGATGCACCAAAAGCAATCGCAGCCATTACTTGGTTAAACTTTATGAAGCCAAGGAAACCCACAACCATAAAACAAAATAAAAACGTAAATAACCAACGACGCCAATGCATCTTAAGCTCCCGATTCAAAGCATCCATTAATTGGATGTAACGATGTGTTTTAACAAAGGATTAATTCTTATATTGAGTGTAGTGTAAGCCTGCTTTTGAGCAAGCTAGTCACCCGATATAATTATGTTTGTCATAGTTTACTGGAGGGCTTTCACTTTAGTTCATTGCATTACAAAAATGTCACGTATTGTGCAGGCTAGTGCTCGAAGTGTTCTTGCTACGTTGTTGTAACACTCGCGCACTATTGAAGGCTGCTTGAGCTAGTAGCCGCTTAAGCCACCTTTGTGAGTTTTGCATAGGCAAGCATCAGAATTTTCGTCCCCACTGAGTCAAAATTAACATGTACTCGAGCGTGTTCCCCCGACCCTTCGTAATTGAGCACAGTACCTTCCCCAAACTTTTTATGACTCACGCGCTCGCCTAAATTAAAGCCACTTTCTTCAAATGCGGCGTGTGATGCCGCCGCGCTAAAGCGATTATGCACAGGCTGTTTGATTTGTGTTCGCAGGCGAACTTCTTCTATGTGCTCAGCAGGTATCTCGCGAATAAAGCGCGAGGCTGTATGATATTTGTCCTGTCCATACAAGCGCCTCGTTTCAGCGTAAGTAATGAGAAGTTTCTCCATGGCGCGGGTCATGCCAACGTAACAAAGTCGACGTTCTTCTTCTAGCTTGCCAGGCTCGTCATTACTCATCTGACTTGGGAACATGCCTTCTTCAACACCGGCTAATACTACGAATGGAAACTCTAAACCTTTGGCGGTGTGTATCGTCATCATTTGCACCGCATCTTGATTCGCGTCGGCTTGCGCATCGCCAGCTTCTAAAGACGCATGGGCCAAAAATGCCGACAATGGGCTCATTTCTTCAGCATCGTCAGGGGCTTCAAATTGTTTACAAGCGGTAACCAGTTCTTCTAAGTTTTCAACTCTAGCTTTGGCTTTTTCGCCCTTTTCTGCCTGATACATTGCATACAGCCCAGAATGTTTCATGGCGTGGTCGGCTTTCTTTTCAAGCGGCAAGTCTTTCACATCTTGTGTCATTTGTAGGATCATCTCTACAAAGGCCTTAAGTGCATTGGCTGCGCGCCCGCTAAGCATATTTTGTGCTAGCATTTTACTACTGGCCTGCCACATAGAAATATCGTTTTCGCGCGCGTACACTCGAATATTAGATAGGGTTTTATCGCCCATTCCGCGAGTAGGTGTGTTCACAACGCGCTCAAATGCGGCGTCGTCAATCGGCTGATTGATAAGGCGAAGGTAAGCAAGTGCGTCTTTAATTTCTTGACGTTCAAAGAAGCGCAACCCACCGTATATTCGATACGCCAAACCTTCATGCAACAAAGCCTCTTCCAGTACACGTGATTGGGCGTTGTTGCGGTATAAAATTGCACAATCAGCCAAAGCGGCACCTTGTTCGTGATGGTTTTTTATTTGTGAAATAATAAATCGTGCTTCGTCAAGATCGTTAAACCCTGCGTACAAGCTGATTTTTTCACCTTCACCATCTTCAGTCCACAGCTCTTTGCCCAAGCGCCCGGGGTTGTGCCCAATCACTGCATTGGCAGCATTAAGTATGTTTGAGGTAGAACGATAGTTTTGTTCGAGTTTGATGGTATTTGCACTTGGGTAGTCTCTTAAGAAGTGTGAAATATTTTGTACATTAGCACCCCGCCAACCATAAATAGACTGATCGTCGTCACCTACGATCATCATATTGTTGTTTTCGCTGGCCAGCAATTTCAGCCATGCATATTGAATATTGTTAGTGTCTTGGAATTCGTCTACCAATACTGCGCGAAAGCGCTTCTGATAATGCTGTAATACACGCGGGTTATTCGCCCACAATTCATGAGCTCGAAGTAAGAGTTCGGCAAAATCGATGAGCCCAGAGCGTTGACATGTTTGCTCATAAGCAGCGTATATTTCTTTCATTTTTTCTTGGGTATGATCGCCATTCGTTTCAATATTTTTTGCGCGCAGCCCCTCATCTTTATTACCGTTGATATACCATTGTATTTGCTTGGGAGGCCAATGCTTTTCGTCAAGGTTCATAGACTTGAGCAAACGTTTAATTAAGCGATACTGATCGTCGGAATCGAGAATTTGGAAGTTTTCAGGTAGGCCAGCTTCTTCATGATGAGAACGCAATAAACGGTGAGCTAAGCCATGGAACGTGCCAATCCACATATTATTAACTGGCTGACCCATGATACGCTCAACGCGCCCCCGCATCTCGCGTGCTGCTTTATTGGTAAAGGTAACGGCAAGAATACTGTAGGGTGCAACCGATTCTACTTCCATGAGCCAGGCTATGCGGTGAACCAGTACCCTTGTTTTACCACTTCCCGCGCCAGCAAGTATTAACATATCGCTCGCAGGTGCGGCGACTGCCTCGCGTTGTTTGTCATTAAGATCTTCGAGAAGTCGGGTTACGTCCATCGGGCTACTTCGTTAAGTTATGATGGTGAAGAGTATAACAAAAAACCTGTGTGTTTATACAGCACTCACCGTGTTAATTTATCGTCGCTTATATTTTCACCTTGAGTTTATTTTATACCTGCATCAGGTATACTCACTGCACTGGTATTACCTGCAACTACCTTAATGCAGGCTTGATGAGGGCTCAGGGTGTTTATTCATTGCAAACAAGGATTGATGTTATGTTTATTATTGCTGCTGAGTTGCAGCAATTTGCGTGCCTCTGAGTTTCAGCATGAGCATCTGAACGAGAACGACGGCTTCTCGTCATCTATCATATTTTCCATTGAGCAAGATCAACATGGTTTCTTGTGGTTTGGCACAGCATATGAAGGCATATTGCGCTATGACGGTAAGAACGTAGTCGCATACACAAACAATCCTTCCGATGTCGAGTCAATTCCACATGACAATGCGGGAAACCTATATCTTACTTCCGATGGTGATATCTGGGTGGGAAGTTTTGGCGGGGGCAGTATTCTATTTGACTATGATAATCAGTCATTTAAGCAATATTCACACGTAGCCGACGACCCAACTACCATCAGTGCTACCCGGGTTCAGTCGATCTTCGAAGACCGAAATGGAACGCTATGGTTTGGCACCTACAGCAATGGTTTGAACCGCTTTAATAAGGAAGATGATAACTTTACGCGTTATCCGTTTGTGAGCGGGCTAAAACAAATAAAAACAAAAGAGAGCTTGTCTAGTGAACGAGTGTGGGACATTGCTGAGGCAGCGAATGATGGAATATGGCTCGGTACAAGCAACGGCCTTAATCTCCTTGATACCAAAACTAATGAGTTTTCCCAATATTACCCTTTCCCTGATTCGGAGTTACCCGGGCGCAATCGCATTCGAAAAATTCACGTTGTGAATGAGAACTTGCTGTTTTTGGGTACCCAAGAAGGAGTGATGAGATTTGACAAAACACTTGGTACCTTTTATCAATTGCCGGTTGAGGGTTTAGATTCGATTGGGCCTATCTACTCTATTATTAAAACCTCTTTTGGTGATTATTGGGTGACTACCGATAATGGTGTTTACTCATTTAATGAAAACCGCTTGTCTTTAAACAAAGTAACGTTGGATTTTGATGACTCATGTAGCCAGACATTGTTTCAAGATAGACAAGAAACAATTTGGTTGACCTGCGAGGGTGGCGGCATTTATAAAATTACCAAAGCCGACATATTTAGCTCCTTTATTCATCCTGAAGTAAGGTCTGCTTTTGCCCTTCATCAATCAGATGACAACGCGATATTGATTGGAACATATCAAAACGGTTTGCAAAAATGGATCCCTGAAACAAAGACTTTGCTCGCTCTCACTGAAGGCAAAGTCGGTGCCATGCAGCTAGATATTCGTTTTATTACTCAAGCTAGCAACGGACAAATTTGGTTTTCGAATAACGAACGACTGTTTTATCTGAACGACGATGGAGAAACGGTAGAGTTTGTTGAAAATACCAACAATGTGGAAGAGCTCAAGAAAATACGACATTTAAACGTAGACGCCAACGATAATATTTGGGTGTCGGTAGAAAATGGCATGCTCAAGATAAATAGTAAAAACAAACAATCGAGATTTTTTCCGATTGGCGACATTGTATCCGACAGCGATAGTCAAAGTAGCGCTTCACTGAGTTTTGTTGATAGCAATAAGCATTTTTGGGTATCCGTCGACAATCAGCTTTATTTATTCGACCCCTCAACTGAGAGTTTCTCACTTCTTGCTTATAGCGATAGCTATGCTGAGCGATCTGATGACTACAATTTTGTTTATTCAATGTTTCAAGACAAAAATAGTACCTTGTGGTTGGCGAATAAAATCGGACTATATACAGCGAATCTTGAAACAGGAGATAGAAGCTTAGTTAGTGATTATTTCAACGAAAAAAATAATCGGGGTATAAGATTCATAAGCCAAGACAGTGAGGGCGTTCTTTGGTTGGTTACTCCGGTAGGTGTGAGTCGCTTTGACCCTAAAAATAATAAGTTATACCACTTTGACCATAGAGATGGCTTGCCTGGTTCACGATATTTTTACAACCCTACCTCCAGAGCATCGGACAATAGTATCTACCTCTCTACCCGCGATGGGATATTCTATTTTGACCCTAAAACGGTGAAAGTGCCTCGCCCCGACGAGTTGATGCGCCTTACCTCATTCGAAGTGCTTGGCTCAACAACGCACTTTAATGTGAATGAGCTCATGCAAGCGCCGTTACAGCTCGACTATTTCCAAAACAATATTAAGTTGGAATTCGCCACACTAGATCTGCTTAACGCCAGACAAATTCAATATGAATACAAACTCGAAGGGTTTGACTCGGATTGGATAGACAACGGCACCGCAAACTCGGCAACCTACACGAACCTTAGCGGCGGCGATTATGTGTTTCGAGTAAGGGCGAGACTAAAGCAAAAATTGTGGTACGAAAATGAGCTAGCCATCAATATAAACGTGGCAACCCCATTCTGGCAGAAGTGGTGGATGCTCTTGGTGTATAGTTTGCTGATACTTCTTTTCGTACTTATCTATATTCAGCGCCAAAAACGAGCAGTTATAGAGCTGGAACGACAGGTTGCCGAGAAAACTGCTGATATTGCTTTGGAGTCTCAAAAACTGGCCGCCGCAAACAGAATAAAAACGCAGTTTCTTGCCAATATGAGTCATGAGATTCGAACACCGTTAACTACGGTTATTGGGCAAGCAGAGGCGATTATTTGTCGCGATATTAACCCTGATGATATATATAAAGAAGTCGAGATTATTCATGATAGCAGCCTCTATTTGTTAGCTCTGCTCAATGACATTCTCGACCTTACAAAGATTGAAGAAAACAAATTCCAGCTTGAATATGCACCGCAAGACCTTAATAGCTTGCTGAGTAATATAAATACCATGTTCTCAATGCAGGCTCGTGTTAAAGGTTTATCATTCAGCCTAGACGAAGATTTACCGCAGCCATTCATTGTGATCGTCGACGGCTTACGCCTTAAGCAAATCCTCATTAACTTACTTTCAAATGCCCTGAAGTTTACCTTGAATGGGCACGTGGCACTCAAGGTGGAAATGTCTAAAGAACAGTTGATATTCCATGTAGAAGATACTGGTATTGGCATAAGTAAAGAGCAAGTTGAGCAGATATTCGGCAGCTTCACACAAGGAGATGCGAGTATTAGACGACGCTTTGGTGGTTCGGGTTTAGGATTGCACTTGTCAAATCAGTTAGCCTCTCTAATGGAGGGTGAAATATCGGTGAGTAGTGAGTTGGGGGCAGGAAGTACCTTTACATTTACGATGCCAATGCCTGAAATAGCAGTCACACCTGAACTTCCTCAGGGGAAACTGGATTTGGATACCGTATCAGCCAAATCTTTGTTTAATGGCAAAATATTATTGGCTGAGGATCACGAGGATAACCGGCGATTGATTTCTCGACTGCTCACCAAACTCGGCTTAACAGTATTTACTGCAAAAGACGGTTTTGAAGCAATTGAGCACTATAAAAAGCATCAACCTGCGGTTGTGCTATTAGACATACAAATGCCCAGAATGGATGGAATACAAGCATATAGTGAACTACGTAAACTAGGTTGCGAGAAACCAATTATCGCACTCACCGCAAATGCTATGGCAAACGAAGTTGAGGAGTACTTTAACCTTGGTTTTGATGGGTATATTCAAAAGCCAATTGATAGAAAATCATTGATCTCAACCATTGCTACTTTCTTCGAGAGTAAAGACGATCATTCTATGAGCCGAGCCAACTCAGTGCTTGGTAATGTCGATATGTCGGATTTAGTGACTGAATTCACCCAAGGTCTGCAGCAAGAGTGGGATCAGTTTGAGGCATTCGTAAAAGCAAATGATATTCAAGGTATAAGGGCACAAGCGCATCGATTATCGGGCGCGGCTCAACTCTTTGGTTTTGCCGATCTCAGTGCCAAAGCGACCCAGTTAGAAAATAATATCAAGCAAGGCAACGCCGATATGACGAATATTCAAGCCGACTTAAGCGCGCTAAAGCAATCAATAGAACGGTGTTTTCATTAAATACGGAAGACTTACTTACACAGTAAGGTCATTAGTCTTTATTGTTGATAGTCGCAGTCTGCAGCGGGTTATTGCTAACAAAAAGCCCCAGCAAACAATGGGCTGGGGCTTTTCAATCCTTAGCGTCAATCAAGGCTTAATTAAAAGCGATAGCTTCCGCCTAACAAGATTCTTCTATCAGTCAAGCCTTGGAAACACAGTAAGGCTCCTTCATTTACACAAGACTGTTCCGCGTCAGACTGGGTAATATTGATACCTTCAATGCCTAGGGTGAACTGCTCGTTAACTGCGTAATTGATGCTCGCATTTAACTGGCCTCTAGCTTCGTTTACGCGAGGTAAGCCAAACTGGAATGCATCATTAGCAATGTAAGCTGAGCGCCATGTATAGCGAGCACGTGCTGAAACACCAAACTTCTCATAAAACACCGTAAAGTTATACGCATTTTTAGATAAGTTGCTAAGTTCGACTCTGTCTTGGGCATCTTCTTCAGCAATGCCTAAGGCTTCTAAAATAGCTTGTCCGCGACTATTAAAGCTACGGAAGTCGTCTCCGCTATCTGCATCCTGATAAGTATAGTTAGCAACCACACCAAAACCAGAGGCCCATCCAAGGTCGTCTTCAAACTCAGATAAATCATATTGGAAAGCTAACTCGATGCCTTTTTGAGTAGTGTCACCGTTGCCGTTAAAGGTAGACTCGAAAGGCACACAAATACCTTCACCTGGCGTTGGGTTATTGATATTTCTATCCGCTACTGGGTTGAATATACCGCCATCTTCGCATGGTGCTGTAATATCAATATTCAATACACCGTCTACTACATTACCAGGTGGATCCTCTGTGAATGGGATAAATAGGTCTTTACGTTTTTTATAAAATATACCGGCACTCACCACACTTGATGGCGCAAAATAGTATTCAACCGCAAGATCTAATGACCAAATGTCTTCAGGAACCAATCTGGGGTTACCCGCTTGAACAGGTGCGTTTGCATTAACAGTGAAGCGCGTTGAAGTAGATAAGTCATCAAAATCAGGGCGGTTAATATCACGACCGATTGCCCCTCTAACAACGATATCGTCGCCAATGTCTGCAACCACGTTCAGGCGTGGTAATACAAAATTGTAGTCGCTGGTTTCTCTCACTTGCTCGAAAACACCATCATTTTCAGCCAAGCCGATAGATTCTAGTTCTGTGCTTATATAACGAAGACCGAAACTTCCGCGAATAACATCGCTTTCAAAATTGGCCTGTGCATACAGTGCATGAGTTTCTTCTGAAATATCAAAGAAAGCAGACTCATCTTGCTCTATCGCACCGAGTGTCTCCCCTGGATTGGCTGGATCATCTGAGGCTGCCACAATCGCTGCATTTATTGCCGCTGCGACTGTTTCTGGGTCGCTGTAGGATAATGCTGGGTTTACAATTAGAAAATCCCTAACAAAGAGTCTACGGCCATCTGCTGCGTTAAAGTTAGGTGAGCCAGGTACTAGTAAGTTCGAAAACAAAGTGCCTCGTGGTCTATCGAACTCTGATGACGCACTTGTGAGGTTGACTCTTGAGTTGCTAAAGTCATTGTTTAGCGTAGAAGTTTCGTTATATCTATAACCGGCATCGACTGAAGTGACAAAAGGTATTGCGCCATCAAGATAATAAGTAAAATCGGTTCTAAAGGCCGTTTCTTTATTTTCTGCTATATCACGAACCTGCTGAGCTTGGCTTAACGCGTAGTTTGCAGGGTCAAGCAACATAGCTGTCGTTGGAGAGGTCGGTAAGCCTTGCGCAATACCGAACTGCAAGGTGCCGCCTCGCAAATCAAACTCTACAGGTGTGCCATTATCAATGCTACCACCTTGAACAGGTTGAGCCGACAATGGGTTTATAAAGTCTAAACGCACTGCGAAGTCTGGAGTGACGGTATCTGATTGTGATATCGCGTATTCTGCACTAAGTACATAATCGTCTTCCGTCCACTCACCACCGATGCGGATGACTGAGCTGTCGGTGAGACGGGCACCAGTATTCGTGCGAGTGCGAATATTTGGGTTTAAGCCACTTGCCAATAACGCATCCGGAAGTAGTACCCCAGACGTAACAGCTTGTATGCTGGGAATATTTATCACTCCATTGGGCGTGTCAATGGAACCGAAATTTACCGTCTCAAATGAGGTGTTAGTAGTTATATCAACAACGTCGATATCGGAGACGCCTGAAAACTGTATTTCAGTGCTTTCTTGAGTTCGTTCTTGATCGTTTAGCAAAGCATCAACATAGAGTTTGAGCTTGTCGTTCGGCGCCCATTCAAATGAGGCTGATAGGTTAGTCGTTTCGTAGTCTAAAATATCGTAGTCTTGGTTGAAGAACTGAATTCTTAGGAAATCAAAGTCTTCAGCGCTGCCAATGATTCGATCGGAAGCTTCTCCAGCTCGGCCATCTGCATCATAGTTTTGACCAGCGCTTACTAAGCCGTCTCGGTCTGCACGCGGGCGAAAGGCAGATACGTTTTGCTCTGCATAACTAAGGCTGAATACTACCCCCATTTCGCCGTTATCTGTGCTCCAATTATCACCATAAGTCCCTGATAGTATTGGCGAGTAATTATTGTCTACATCCAAATCACTGTTTTGAGCTTTTGCTCGCACTGCAAATACAGTTTGCGTGAGCTCTAGAGGACGTAAGGTTCGTAGATTTATCGTACCGCCTACTGAGCCTTCTATTGTTTTCGCTTGAGGTGCTTTTGTCACTTCTACCGAGGATATTAGTGCGGCAGGCAGATCCTCAAAGCTTATTCCACCTCGCCCTGCACCCGAGCCGACGCTAGAGACGCCATTTATTTCAACTCTGTTTTCGTCAGTACCGCGTATTTGAACCGCCGTACCTATCCCTGCAGTTCGCGTTATTTGTATACCCGTAACATTTTCGAGTACTTCTGCAAGATTTTGGTCAGGTAGCTTACCAATGTCGTCAGATTGAATAATTTCAACCACGTTATTTTCTGCCCGCTTTTCGGCGAGCGCCTTTGTGAGGGATGAGCGAATGCCTGAAACTTCAATGACTTCAACTGTGTCATTATTAGCTTCTTGTTCTTCTTGTGCGAATGCCGCACCACTCGCAGTTAAACTGCTAGTAAGTGCAAGCGCTATGGCTGAGAGTTTATATTTATTACGATTTCTCACAGTATCTTCCTTTATAGAGTCGAAGGGAGTGTCTTTATACGAATCGCCTTAACTAAGCCGGCAAAATGCTTCACACAAAAAACACAATATTAACGTAAAATTAACATTGTTATCTAAATTGTCAAGTGGTAAGGCCAAAAAGAGTGTGACAATCAAACATCGTGGATAACAAGGTAAATTTCTGTTTGTTGAAAATAAATGCCGCTTTGGGCTGTAAAATATCGAATGTGACACTATTATTGTGTATACGAACAACGATGAATCTATCAAGATGAAACGTACGAGTGCGATAAATAAGATAGGACAGTCTATGCCTCATTCAAAATTCCATGCCAGTGACACCTTTTGGCGCTTACTCAAAGATGAAGCGATAAAAGTAGCCGCTCAAGAACCCATGCTTTCGTCATACATTCACGCATGTGTTATCAATCACCATAATTTTGAGTCATCGTTGAGCTTTATATTGTCCAACAAGGTGTCGGACGACGTTATGCCAGCCATTGCTGTGCGTGAAGTGTTTGATGAGGCCTACCTGCTCAACCCAGAAATAGTCGAGTCAGCTGTCATCGATATTCAAGCGGTGGTTGCACGTGATCCTGCAGTTTCATCTTTCCTTCCAGTGCTCATTCATTTTAAAGGCTTCCATGCCTTGCAAATTCACCGTTTAGCAAACTATCTGTGGCATAAAAATAGAATAGACTTATCTTTGTTTATCCAAAGCCGTAATTCGATTGCCTCAGGCGTTGATATTCATCCTGCAGCGGTGATTGGTAAAGGGGTTATGCTTGACCATGCAACCGGCATTGTCATTGGTGAAACGGCAGTAGTTGAAGACAACGTTTCTATTCTGCAGAACGTAACACTTGGTGGTACGGGCAACGAGCAAGGCGATCGTCATCCAAAAATCCGCCAAGGAGTGATGATTGGTTCTGGTGCTAAAATTTTAGGGAATATCGAAATTGGTGAGGGGTCGAAGGTGGGCGCAGGCAGTGTTGTATTGAGTGACGTGCCTTGCTGCGTGACCGTAGTGGGTGTTCCAGCTAAAATTGTGGGCAAACCTGATTGTAATATGCCATGCGACTCCATGCAGCAAAATGTGCTGGCTGATAAAGACGCGGTGTAGTCTTTGCCGCTAAACGCAAGATATACAAAATTGCTTAGTCCGAGCCTCGAGCCTCATTGCATGAAGGCATAAAAGCATGAAGGTACAAATACACGAGCCATGTTATGGAATTGTGTTTGGGCTGAGCAACAAGCCTGGTTTGTTAAGTAAATGCCAACAGCTCTCCTAGCTCATGAATTTCAACATGCGGTAACACATGAACTCGTTCGTTTCTAATATCCATTGGTCTATCGCAAGCGTGCCATGCGCTAATCAGGCCAGCGTTTGTTGCACCAAACACATCTTTTTCTAGGTTATCGCCAACATGCAGTACTTGATGAGCCGCTATGTCTAGTGCATCTACTGCTGCGTTAAACATGTGAGGGTGAGGCTTCATTGGGCTGTTGATACTCGATTTAAAAACATGGGCAAAGCAGTGAGCAATACCAATCTGTTTTAGATTTACGTTGCCATTGGTGATGGCTGCTAATGGCAACTTTTCGGCGAGTTGCTCTAAGACCCCAATTTTTGCTGCCGGCACTGTAAAATTGCTGCGTTGATGGTAAAAATAGTCAAAGCAGTCATCCACAGCCTTGCTTAAATCCTGTCCTTTATAACCGCATTTTGATAGACCTTGATTTAACACTTGTTTACGTAAAACGCCCATGTCAGAAAAGAGGCGAGGATCAGCACGTAAAGCCTGCATTTTATAGCTTTGCCAGTCTTTTTTATTGATCGCCGCAGCATCAGGGTATCGCTGCGCAATATAGTCTAAAAGGGCCTTTTCAGCCTCCACGATATATGGCCAATTATCATAAAGCGTATCGTCTAAGTCGAAGGTCATAGCCGAAATTTCACAGAACGGTTTGTAAATAATCACTTCTTCTTTGCCCTAGGGTGAGACTGGTCATAAGTCTTAGCCAAATGTTGAAAATTGAGATGCGTGTAGACCTGAGTTGTAGATAAGTTAGCATGTCCTAACAATTCTTGAACTCCTCTTAAGTCGTTACTCGACTCTAGTACATGAGTTGCAAAAGAGTGGCGTAAAGTGTGCGGACTAATTTGCTGATATAGAGTTTGTTCCTTTGCCCATTTATCTAGTCTATTTTGTACCTGGCGATTACTTATACGCTTTTTGCGTTGCGATAAAAAGAGTGCGTTTTCACTGCAGCCTTCAACTAATTTGCTACGCTCAAGCAGCCACTCTTCAATTGCCTTGTTTGCTTGCCTTCCAAGGGGCAAACGCCGTTCTTTGTTTCCCTTACCAAGCACCCTTATTTCATTGCTAGCTAGTAGGTCATTTAAATCTAAAGACGTGAGCTCAGACAAACGAAGTCCACAGCCATATAACAGCTCGAACATGGCTTTGTCTCTTGAGCTAAGCGTATCATCGCTATTGAAGTTCAATAAACTACCCATTTCATCCACATTTAGTTGTTTTGGCAGCGGCTTTGATTGCTTTAATGATTGAATGGATATGACGGGGTTGTGTTGTAAATGCCCGTGTTTGATAAGGTAGTCGCAAAAAGTACGTAACACACTAAGGCGAAGATTTATCGTTCGTGTGGAGAGTTTTGCCTGTGAGCATTGGACTAACAGCATTTTTATGTGGTCAGGAGTAAGCTGCTGCCAATGACTAATGTTCAATAACGGCAGTGACGCAATAAGCTGGCGTTGATAATTCTTACAAGTATGCTCAGATAGCTGACGTTCGACACGAATATGATGAATGAACTTACTTAACCATGAAGTAAGGTGCTCGGGAAAGCTGCTTAATGACTCTCTGTCTTCATTCAATACTGCAACCTAATAGTGAAGTAGCTCAGGCATTGCCACATTTAGAAACTGTTGTAATTGTCTGATCAGCAGGGTATCCATATCCGGTGTGAAGTGCAATGGGTCGGCGCTACCAATAGCAAGAATACCGAGATTTTTGTCCTCACCTATCAGCACCAATGCCACAGATTCAGCGATACCCTCTCCGAATAACAGTTGTTTTTCGTGCTGACTCAATCTGCCAAAGAAAAAATCACTGTCTTTGAAGCGTTTTTCCATGAACAGTCGTTCCTGAATTTCAGGTAGTGCGAATGAGCCCTTGAAGGGTTTAATGCACGCTGAAGACATATCGAGTTTATCTTGCAAGGTTTCTTCAATCGTAAATTGCATTTCTGCGAATTCTTTGCAACGAAGCAGTTTGAGATTTAAATCGGCGTAAATACGATAAATTTCTTCATTTTGCTTTGCGACAGCAACTAATTGACTTAATTTCGCATTTAATTGCTTCAGTTTTTTACGCAGTTGGTCACTTTGCAACTCGACAAGGGAAACAGAGCCCTTTTGTTGATGAGGAATGGTGATTAGTTCTGCTAGATCAGGGTGCTTTACGAAAAAGTCGCTATTGTTAAGAATATAGTCGCGTACTTCTTTTTCACAAAGCTCTTCGTCTTTTGGAAGTACTTGGCTTTCGTAGTCTTGCGCAATTGCTTGCGCCGCATTTCCTTTAACACTTGATTCATTCATAGCGTTATTTGTCCGTCGTAAATGTGTTCTGCGGGGCCTGTCATTTTGAGAAGACTGTCTCCCCCCTGCCATTTTATCGTTAGTTTACCACCAGGAAGCGTTACATTCACTTCTTTATCTAGCTTGTCTTGCATTATCCCTATCGCAACCGCAGCGCAAGCACCGCTGCCACACGCTAGTGTTTCTCCTGCGCCTCTTTCGAAGACTCGCAGTTTAATATCAGTGCGTGACTCGATTTGCATGAAACCAACGTTGACACCTTCGTTAAAGCGTTCATTTTGACCGATATGTGCGCCAATACCCTCTACGTCATGGTTTTCTAGGTCATCCACTTCAAGAACACAGTGAGGGTTGCCCATAGACACTGCCCCAAAGAAATAGGTGGCATCATCCTCTCTGAGTATGTAGGTATTCTCTTGTTTATTCGCTTTGAATGGAATGCGTGCGGGTTCAAAAATAGGTCTGCCCATATTCACAGTCACGTTTCCATCTTTTTCAATATACAAAACCATACGGCCCGCTTTGGTGCTCACGACAATCTTGTTTCTATTGATCAGGCCTTTTTGTTTTACAAACTTAGCGAAGCAACGAGCACCATTTCCGCATTGCGACACCTCAGAGCCGTCGGCATTAAAGATGCGATAGTGAAAGTCTTGATCGGGGTCGTAAGGAGGTTCTACGATTAATAGTTGATCAAAGCCGATACCAAAATTGCGGTCGGCAAGCTGTTGTATTTTCTCTTTAGAGAAAAAGACATTTTGTGTCACGTTATCGACAACAACGAAGTCGTTGCCAAGGCCGTGCATTTTAGAGAAATTTAACAGCATGTGATTCTTTTCATTTTTGTTGTTTGTAGTATGAAATATTTAGCGCATTAAAGCCACTTGCTAAACAAGTTTAGCTAAGCTTATGCTCACCTCTCCAAAGGTCTTCAATGCTTTCTCTTTCTCTTACGACAATGGCTTGTGCCTTATCCACCATGATTTCAGCTGGCCTGCAGCGACTGTTATAGTTACTCGACATCACAAAACCATAGGCACCAGCGCTTCGCACCGCAAGTAAGTCGCCGGGGTTGATGGCCAACTCTCGGTCTTTACCTATGAAGTCGCCTGTTTCACACACCGGGCCAACAACATCATAAGTGACACTCTCTTGGCCACGGTTTGGTACGACTGGGACGATAGACTGCCACGCGCTATATAGGGCAGGGCGTAATAAATCATTCATTGCTGCGTCGACAATTGCAAAGTTTTTCTCTTCGCCTTGTTTCAAAAATTCAACTTCAGTAACGAGTATTCCAGCATTAGCCGCAATAGCACGTCCGGGCTCTAGGATAAGCTTTAAATGTTCACGCCCTTTCATTTTACTCGCCATTGCTGCTGCGTATTCATTAGGGTGAGGAGGTGACTCATTTTGATAAGGCACGCCTAAGCCACCACCTACGTCGAGGTGAGAGATGTTAATGCCATGCTCTGCTAATTCATCGATAAGCACCAATAAACGCTCCAAAGCATCTACAAAAGGTGTGATATCAGTGAGCTGAGACCCAATATGACAATCCATTCCTTTTACGTCTAGGTGAGGCATTGCAGCTGCTCGTTTGTATACACGCAAGGCGTCATCCCGGGCGATACCGAACTTGTTGGCTTTTAAGCCAGTGCTTATGTAGGGGTGTGTTTTAGCGTCGACATCGGGATTAATCCGAATGGAAATAGGGGCTTTAACACCTAAATTACCGGCAACCTTGTTTATTCGGTCAAGTTCGGCATCCGATTCAACATTAAAACACATGATGTTTTGCTGTAATGCAAACTCAATTTCTGCGGAAGTCTTACCCACACCTGAAAAAACCACTTTTGTCGGATCACCACCTGCCTCTATCACTCGGCACAGCTCTCCTTTACTGACGATGTCGAAACCAGAGCCGAGTTTTGCTAGCACTGACAACACCCCTAAATTGGAATTTGCCTTTACGGCATAGCAAACGAGGTGATCGTGCTCAGCTACGGCATTATTGAATGCGTGCCAGTGGCGTTCAATTGTCGCCCTTGAGTAAATATAAGTAGGTGTACCATACTTTTTGGCAATATCTGCGACAGCAATGTCTTCAGCGAATAATTGATCGTTAGAAAACTGAAAATAATCCAATTTAGAGGCTCTCCGTGGTTTGCTGATGCTTAGCTTGGGCTGTTAACAGCTCAGCGTTTTCTGAGTTACTTAGTATGGCATTGCTCTGCTCTTCGTTGGTTGGTGTTTCTTCTGGAAGATAAAGAGGCCCGCGTTGCCCGCAGGCAGAAAAAAAGGCGCTGGTTATCAGCACTACTGCTAATTTTAAGTATCGATTCATGGCTTTGAAATAACTCGCTTAATATGCTGCAACATTGCACTGGAACCGCTGAAATTGCAAGTCTTAGCACAAAGATTTTAAGTGTGAAATTCAGATAATCCGAGCTTACTTTTAACTTTAGCAAAAACTGCTAGTATAGTTTATGAGCAGTGAGCAATAAATTGTCAGACTATTCTCATAATAAAGCTTTCTTTTCCCACATTGGGCAAGTGTAAATAGCGCATACCAGTACAAGGATAACCATGGACTACAATACCTCAGAAATATGTGATTTGTTCGCCGATAGCGTTGATGTTGTTAATCCGATTTTCACCAATTTTGGCGGTCGTTACTCTTATGCAGGTGAAGTAAGCACGATAAAGTGCTTTGAGGACAAAGGTCTTATTGACAAAGTGCTCGCCACAAATGGTGAGGGCAAGGTGCTATTGATTGATGGAGGAGGCAGTAAACGGCGAGCCTTGATCGATGCATACAACGCGCAAATGGCAGTGGATAACGGCTGGGAGGGCATCGTTTGTTATGGCAGTGTTCGTGAAGTAGACATTTTGGAAGAGCTTGATATTGGTATTCATGCACTGGTGTCTATTCCGGTTAACGCCGAACATAGGGAAAGCGGCGACCTAGATGTGGCAGTGAACTTTGCTGGCGTGACTTTTTTACCCGAAGATCAAATTTATGCTGATGGTACCGGTATTATACTATCACCAGAAGTTCTAGATATTGACTAGTAGTGGAAAGCTTGAATCTTGCTGCAATGAAAAAGGAAGTGAATAGACACTTCCTTTTCATTACTTTTTAAACGTGTTTCACTATTTGGCGAACATCTCGTTTAAATGGGCTGCGATTCTAACTCCACCCTCTTGTAAACGCTGAGTGGCAGTCGGGAGGTGCTGATAAAGGTAGTCCCAACTTAAGCGATCGCTCTCTGGGTAAATCGTATCTCTTATCGCCGCGCTTTCCATTATATATACGTGCGGATCTGTGATACTCCACGCTTTTGCTTGCTCAGGAGTGATTTTTTCACTTAGCCACTCGGTCCATTCGCTGTAGGATAATTGGCGTCTATCCAGTAGGCCAGAGTCCCACACTCGGTGCAAGTTTGAGTCATCCCAAAAGAATTCAAGCTTAACGTCGTTTCCGCCACGATCGGTGCCATTACCCGCATGCAAGGGTTGATGTAGATCGCCAATGATATGAATAATAAATCGTAACGCTCGCTGACGTTCCTCAAGGGGCGCTTTTCCGTCTTTTACGATTTTCGTAAATTTATTTAGTGCGGTGAAAGCATCACCTTCTTCAGGCGCATGCTTGTGTTCCTTATACGACTCACCTACGGGCACAGAAACATAGTGATAAGGCCCTGCTTCTTTTTGCCAGAAATCAGATGGGTTAGAGCGCATTTCATCTGCGTAAGTCGATGCTTCGGCCAAACTCTCATTTGGCAGCAAAGCTCGTATTGCTGCGCGTGCGTCGTCGCTAAGATACTGTTCTGCAATGGCGCCGGTAATTCTGTGCCCGGTTTGACCCCAAGCATAAACTTGTTGAACTGAGCTTGCTGCAATCAATGCGGTAGCGATAAGTAGCTTTTTCATATTTACTCACTTGTATAAACTAATATTAAGACTGTAGTTATGTAACTTTTACTCTTTATTGCTGTATCCCCAGCGTTCAACCAGCGATTGGTCGACACCAACATGATCGAGAATGCGAGCAACAACAAAGTCTATCAGATCGCTAATTGATTGAGGTTGGTGATAAAAACCAGGTGCAGCAGGCATAATTGTTACGCCCATTTGCGATAATTTAAGCATGTTCTCCAGGTGAATGGTAGAAAAAGGCATTTCTCTGGGGACTAATATTAACTGCCCGCGCTCTTTAATAACCACGTCGGCTGCACGCTCTATTAAGTTGTCGCAAGAGCCCATTGCAATCGATGAAATACTGCCGGTACTGCAGGGGCAAACAATCATCTGCTTAGGTGCTGCTGAGCCAGATGCAACAGGAGAAAACCATTCCTCCTTGCCGCAAACAATAATTTGACCTTCTGCGGCTGAAAAGCGTTCCGTGAAGAACTTCGCTGCCTCGTCGGGTCGGCCAGGTATTTTGATATCTTCTTCTGTTGCAAAAACCACTTTTGCTGCCGAAGATATCAGCAAAAATACAGTGTAATCCGCCTTAACCAACTGTTCTAACAATCGCAGTGCATAAGGGGCTCCAGAGGCACCTGTAATTGCAAGTGTGATGGTTTTACTCAATTTTACCTCTCCTAGTTTTTTCGTAAAGCTGCGAGTATTTCGTCATGAATACCATTAAAACCACCATTGCTCATAATAAGAATATGATCGCCACTCTTAGCGCTTGCACTTACTGTATCGACAATCGCTTTTGTATTTTGGTATAGGTGTACGTTAACTTCGCTATTTGCGACCATTTCCGACAAGGACCAATCTAAATTCGGCGGTTCGAAAATGTGCACTTCATCGGCTAGTTGCCAGGATTGCGCCAGCGTATATTTATGAACGCCCATTTTCATCGTGTTTGAGCGAGGCTCTAAAATAGCGATAATTCGGGCATTTCCCACTTTTTTTCTGAGACCATCAAGGGTCGTTTGAATGGCCGTAGGATGGTGGGCAAAGTCGTCGTATACTATTATGTTGTTTACAATGCCTTTTGTTTCCATTCGACGTTTTACGTTTTCAAAAGAGGCTAACGCTGCAATGGCATCAGCAATTTGAACACCTGCATTATGAGCTGCCGCGATTGCCATTACTGCATTGTTAACGTTATGTTCGCCAATAAGCTTCCACTCAACACAGCCTACTAACTTACCGTGATGTAATACATCAAATTTGCTGCCGTCTGCCTCAATTAAGCTAACATGCCAGGCGTTTTGTTGTTTTTCACAAATTGCATTGGACAAAGAGCCAAGTGTTTGAATGTCGCTCCAACACCCTTGCTGTATAAGGTCGTTAACATTCTCATCATGTTCTGGGTAAATGACTAAACCAGTAGATGGGACGGTTCTTATAACATGATGAAACTGCTTTTTGATTGCTGCTAAATCGTCAAAAATGTCAGCATGGTCGAACTCAAGATTGTTTATCACTAAGGTTCTTGGGCGATAGTGAATAAATTTTGAACGTTTGTCGAAAAAGGCACTATCGTATTCATCAGCCTCAATCACGAAGAAAGGAGATACGCCTACCCGAGCTGACACACCAAAATTTTCGGGCACACCACCAATTAAGAAACCTGGGTTCAAGCCTGTGCTCTCTAATATCCAAGCGATCATGCTTGAGGTGGTTGTTTTGCCATGTGTACCTGAAGCGGCAATCACCCAGCGGTCTTTAAGTAGGTTGTCGAGTAACCATTGTGGTCCGCTGGTGTAGGGTAGGTTACGGTCAAGTACATATTCCACGGCAGGATTACCGCGAGACATTGCGTTGCCTATCACCACGATATCAGGCGTCGGCGAAAACTGCTTAGTGTCGAAGCCTTGTGTTAAGTCGATCCCTAAGCTCTCCAACTGCGTGCTCATGGGCGGATACACATTAGTGTCTGAGCCAGTAACGTGGTGACCAAGAGACTTGGCAATTGCAGCAATACCGCCCATGAAGCTACCGCAAATGCCTAAAATGTGAACATGCATATCATTTATCTTTGTTTTCTTTTTACTTTAGCAAATCGTAGCTATATGCCCAGCTTCTTTTTTCAAAACTCAGCAAACTGTTTTTGTTCACAATATTGTTGCCTATGCGTTTTGAGTATCAATTTGGGCTATAAATTTGGCTAATTCCTGCATACGTATGCAATAACATGGTCGCAATTTAAACCTCGCACGGTTACAATAGCGACCCGACGCTATCGGGGTTATACACCCACTTCAAACACGAATTATTTTTGGCACATATCAAGGCTGGTAGCGCGCATGTAGGCCTGATGTTTGACCAAGAAACCAAACTAAGGAACCCTTGGTACCATGAAACGTTTAAATTCCCAGTTGCAACAGGACGGTGCTCCGCTTGAACTCATTCTTCTAATACGCACATTGTTGGCGGGTTGCAAGGAAATATCTTTCCGTGTAAGTCAGGGCGAACTGGCTGGCGTATTAGGCTCTACACTCTCCGAGAATGTTCAAGGCGAAACTCAGAAGAAGCTAGACGTTATCTCAAATCAGATTTTAAAAGATACTTTGAGCGAATCTGGCTATGTAAAAGCGATTTCGTCCGAAGAAGAAGACACTGTTGTTCCGTGCAACCCGGATGGCAACTACTTGGTTAGTTTCGATCCCTTAGATGGCTCTTCTAATACGGAAATTAACTCACTTATTGGTACTATTTTCTCTATTACACATGCTCCTCAGTGGATGAAGCCCGAAGACCCATCTGCATTTTTGCAACCCGGCACGCAAATGGTTGCGGCAGGCTACGTATTGTATGGCCCATCTACTATGCTAGCGATGACTACTGGGCGCGGAACGCACCTTTACACTTTGGACAAAACTCACGGTGGTTTTCTGTTGACCACGCCAAATATAAAAGTACCAGAAGATACGGCAGAATTTGCAATAAATGCATCAAATCAACGTCACTGGGAAGAGCCAATTCAGGAATATGTGAGCGACCTCATTGCTGGTACAGAGGGACCGCGTGAAAAAGACTTTAATATGCGTTGGGTAGCTGCCATGGTTGGTGACATCCATCGTGTATTGTGTCGAGGCGGTATCTTCGCCTATCCCTTCGATAAACGTAACCCAAAAGTACCAGGCAAATTACGGTTACTATATGAAGCAAACCCAATGGCTTTCTTGATGGAGCAAGCAGGTGGTTTAGGCGACACTGGACACGGAAGAATAATGGAAGTAATGCCTGAAGAAATTCATCAGCGCGTACCAGTGCTATTAGGCTCAAAGAACGAAGTAGAAATGTGTAAATCATATTATAAGTAGGCTAACTTCTGTCAGACTAAACTCTTAGCCGCTAGTTGTGGATACTCGCGGCACTTTTACATATAATCGCGACAATTATTTTTTTAAAGGAAGCTTCCATGAGCTTAAATGATATTCCAGTAGGTAAAAACGCCCCTGATGAAGTAAACGTCATCATTGAAATCCCAGCTTATTCTTCGCCAGTAAAGTACGAAGTTGATAAAGACACCGGCGCATTATTTGTTGACCGTTTCATGGCGACTTGCATGCAGTATCCTGCAAACTATGGTTATGTGAATAAAACCTTATCTGATGATGGCGACCCAGTAGATGTGTTAGTGATGTCACCGCATCCATTAATCGCTGGTTCGGTTATCAAATGCCGCCCAGTAGGTGTTTTAAATATGACGGATGAGTCTGGTCAAGATGCCAAAGTTATTGCCGTGCCGGTAGCAAAATTATCGACTATCTATAACGACGTTAATGACATTGAAGATGTTCCTGGTTTATTGAAAAATCAAATCGAGCACTTCTTCTCTCATTACAAAGATCTCGAGCCAAACAAATGGGTTAAAATCGAGGGATGGGCTGATGTTAAAGCGGCGAAAGAAGAAATCGTATCGAGCGTAGAGCGTTACAACAAGACCGCTTAATGTTACTCAAGCCAAAAATTAGATAACAAAAGCTCGCTTTCTGCGAGCTTTTTTGTCTGTAGTCATATAGTGTTAACGCTTATACTATTATACAAAAGTCTATACTTTAAAAGGGTGAAGTAAGTGAAAAAACTTAAGTTGTTTGGGTTATCTTTAGGGGTGACAATCGCGGTGTGCTTTGCTTTCATGGCGAGCGCTGAAAAAGCGAGCGAGCCCTTAGAGTTATATTGGGAAGACATGATCCCTACAGGTTATGTCGTACCTCCTAGCGCGATTGATCATAATGGCGATATGACTCAGCTTGAGCCAGATGCACCCTTGAAAGAAGAGCTTAATGGTCGCTACGTAAAAATACCAGGCTTTGTGGTGCCACTTGAGGGCGATGCCGACAACATCACAGAGTTTTTGCTTGTTCCATATTTTGGTGCGTGTATTCATGTGCCACCGCCACCTTCAAATCAAATAGTTTATGTTAATTTTTCTGAAGGTGTGCCGATAGATAACTTATACGACGCTATTTGGGTGACAGGAACATTGTCAACCGATGGCTGGAAAGGAGATATTGCAAGCGTTGGTTACACTCTTAAAGGAGATGTAGTTACTGCTTTCGAGGGATAGAACTGTCGCACAGTTGATGTGCTTAACACGAAATTAATACTAGGTGATAAATGAATTTTCTAGCCCAGCTTTCAATAGCGAAAAAGTTATTTCTAATTCCCATTATTGGAACAGTTTGTTTTGCGCTGTACATACTTATCAGCACGATTACTGCTTTTGATAACGTCGAGCTGCTAGATAATGCCAGAACCAAGCAAACACCAGCGTTACTCAATTCCAGAGATGCCCTTAATAGCATGCAAAATGTGAAAGAAGCGCTCAGTGCTGCGGTGACAACTGGCGATGAAGAGTCTTTAGCGAAAGCAGAGGCGTTGGCAGAGCGAACAACAGAAAGCTTGAAAGTGATACTCAGCTTAGATGAATCTATGCGAGATGAAATAAGCCCAATAATGAAAAATTTTGAAGACTACTTTGAAACTGCTTTTCGTGTTAGCAAATCAATGGTAGATAACACCGCTGACTTCGCCAAACTTCAAGCCGACTCTAGAAAGATGAACGAAGCCTTCGACCAAGCCTCGAAAGACTTAACTGCATTCAGCGAGCAACGAGAAATTCTGTTCCAAGATGCCATCAATGGCGCTAATGAATCAGCAAAATCAATGATTTCGTTAGGGATCTTTATGGGTCTAGGCACGATGATATTGTTATTCGCTACCGCCTTACCGATTGTAAATAACTTAAGAAAAAGCATCGTCGATGTGGTTAATTCCTTGAAAGATATTGCCCAAGAAGACGGTGATTTGACCACAAGAATTCGCACTCGTAATAAAGATGAAATTGGTGATTTAGTATTTTGGTTTAATCAGTTCATCGAAAAATTACAGGGCGTTGTGAAGGATATTGGTAATTCGAGTAAGCCATTATCGAATCTGGCGTCAAATCTGAATCAGGTATCAAATCAAGCACGTGAAACTATCACTTCTCAACAAATGGCTGCTGCTGATGCTAAGGCTGCGGTTGATGAAATGACAACAAGCGTTGATGCCGTCGCCCACAGCGCAAACGAAGCGGCAAGAGCTGCTGGCGAAGCATCTACTGCGGCTGATGATGGTCAACGAGTGGTAAATCAAACCGTGTCTAGCATTCAATCTTTAGCATCTCGGGTTGAAGAGACTGCCGTGGTGATTAAGAAGCTGGAAGAAGATTCAAATCAAGTGGGCGTTGTACTTGACGTGATAAAAGGTATTGCCGAACAAACAAACTTGTTAGCCCTTAATGCCGCGATTGAAGCTGCTCGTGCAGGAGAGCAAGGACGTGGTTTCGCCGTTGTTGCAGACGAAGTAAGAACACTAGCGTCGAGAACTCAACAATCTACTGAAGAAATCCAAGCTACGATTGAGCAATTACAGGGCGCGGCACGGTCTGCCGTAGCGGTAATGGCAAAAGGTACCGAGCAAGCGACCGTGAGTGTTGATGAAGCAAACAAAGCAGGTTCGAGTTTAAACGCAATTACCGAAACAATAAGCCGCATTACCCAAATGAACGATCAAATCGCAAATTCTACCGGTGAGCAACAAAAAGTGGCTGATATGATTTCTTCTAACGTGGATGACATTAACAGTCGTACCGAGGATACAACCTCAAGCTCGGAGCAACTCTCAGCGGTGAGTTCTGAACTAGAACAACTATCCCGTGACTTTAGTAGAATAATGCAGCAATTTAAATACTAAGAAAGATTGGCATAACCAACGAAAGCGATGCTCAACTGAAGCATCGCTTTTTTTTGCCTAAAATATTGCTCAACAGTATCGTGACTGTTAGCCTGAGCCCAACATAAAGTCATAATAATAAGGAAAACAATGAGTTTAATAGGAAATATAATCTGGTTTTTGTTTGGGGGCCTAGTGATGGGCATCGCTTGGTTTTTATGGGGAGTATTGGCCGTTGTCACCATTGTAGGGATCCCATGGGCCCGTAGTTGCTTTGTGTTGTCTAAATTTTCCTTTTTTCCTTTTGGTAAAGAGGCAGTCTCGAGAAGTGCTGTGAATCAAAAAGGCGATGTGGGAACAGGCACTTTGGGTATTATCGGCAACGTTATCTGGTTTTTATTTGGCGGCTTTTGGTTGGCAATGGGGCATCTAGTGTCAGGCTTGCTATGTTTCATCACCATTATCGGTATTCCTTTTGCAATCCAGCACTTTAAACTCGCTGGCGTAGCCTTCTTTCCGATTGGTCTGACGATTGTTGATAAGCGCTAAAGATAGGGTGATTGAAAGCAGATTCATCCTCCTTGTTTTATCGTTCCGCCGGACTAACCTGACTCTATCTATTTAGTTTCGGTATCAATTGCATGCAGCGATATTGCAAAGCTTGCAAGGTATTCTAGAGCACCCACGGCAAGAGTAATCACGGCTAGTGTTAGTGTGCGGCATCAGTTTACTCTATAATGGTGGGTTTATAATTTTGAATTGTTGAAAGTATCGAAGGGTTTGCAAAATGTCAGGCGTAAAATTAAAACAATTAAGTTGGGTGTTACTAACTTGTTTCGCACTGTTAGCCTGTGGTGGGAGTGACGAAGCTGCTGAGCCACCTGTGTCGCCTGCGCCAATGCCTGAGCCACCGCCACCACAGCCTGAGCCACCGTCACCACCGCCGCCTGAGCCTCCACCACCAACGCCTGAGCCGGAACCTGAACCAGATCCTGAGCCGGAAGAATCACCGACGATCATGCACGATTTTGCGTCGGCACAACGTTTTTTGTCCTTTGCTGGATTTGGTGGTTCGACTGAGCAAATACAAGAACTAGTTGGTACTGATGCGGCCGACTGGGTCGAAGAGCAACTAGCGATACCTTACAACGCTTATCTGCCTCGGGTTATCCCCAAGTTACGAGTTACTGACAACCCTGAACGACGTTGGTCATTTACAAGTACTCAACGTTACCACCTAGAGTTTTTCTGGGACGCGGCAATTACTGGCGATGATATGCTTCGTCAACGTATGTTATTCGCTTTATCACAGATTTTTGTAGCTAATGTGGCTAATCAGCGAGTTGCTCAGCGTGAAACTTATTATCTAGACATGATTGGTCAAAATGCGTTTGGCAACTATCGTGATCTACTTCAAGACATAACCTACACACCACTCATGGGGTCTTATTTAACCTATTTAGGAAATCGCCGCGGTGATCCTGAAACAGGTCGACTACCTGACGAGAATTATGCTCGTGAAATTCTACAATTATTTAGCATTGGCCTGGTCGAATTGGAGATGACCGGTGAGCTTAAGCTGGCTGGTGGAGAGGCTATCGAAACCTACGATAATGACGATATTGTTAATTTAGCACGAGTGTTCACTGGTTTAGATTTTGACCCTGCTGAACAAGGAACTGCAGCACACTACAAGCCAATGGTTATGCGTGAAAACAGACATTCCCAGCTCGAAAAGAACTTTTTAGGCACGGTTATTCCCGCGAACACCCCTGGCACCGAAACCATCGATTTGGCTTTAGATGCTATCTTTGAACATCCTAATGTAGCGCCCTTTATTTCGCGTCAACTCATCCAGCGTTTTACCTCATCTCATCCGAGTCCTGAGTATGTTGAACGCGTTGCCAATGCTTTTGAGAGTGGGCAATTCACCGCATTCGGTGATAAGGTTTTTGGTAGCGGTCAGCGTGGCGATTTTTCTGCTACTGTAGCCGCCATTTTGCTAGAGCCTAGCTTATTCACGCCGAAAGAAGAAATCAGCGATGAGCAGTTATTAACCGCGGGTAAAATACGCGAGCCGGTTTTAAGGTTCTTGCATTGGGCGCGCGCTTTTGAGCTTGAAAATGTGAATAGTTCAGCTGAAGTATGGTTGCGCTTTTACATTGACAGAGCATCCGAGGGCTTAGGACAGCGCCCATTCGCAGCGCCTTCCGTTTTTAATTTCTATCGACCTGGCTATGTAGCAGCGGGCACAGAAAGTGGTGAAATGAATTTAACGACACCAGAATTTCAGTTAGTTAATTCCGGCACTGCAATTGGTTACGCGAATTTTATGACCAACTACATATTGGATACTACCCCCACAGCCGGTAATGTTGACGCCTACACTCCAAATTATACAAGACAACTAGCATTAGCGGACGACCCAGCTGCACTAGCTGAGCATTTATCGATGCTGTTGACTGGTGGAAGAATGACGGAGAGCTCAAAGACGGCGATTGAAAATGCCGTCTCATCGATTTCAATTTTATCCGCAAGCGCAGATGCAGATCGATTAACTCGCGTTAGAGTCGCAATCATTATGGCTGTAAATGACCCTTCATTCACTGTGATCTACTAGGAGAAAGCTAATGTCAAAAATTTCAAGAAGACAGTTCTTAGGTGGTGCAGGTGCAATGGCATTTAGCGCAAGTATGCTAGGCGGCCTTGTGCCCAGCCGTGCTGTTGCTCAAGAAGCTGATGATTACAAAGCACTAGTGTGCGTGTTTTTTTACGGTGGACTAGATCATAACGACACTTTGTTACCAACTGATCAAGCGTCTTATGACATGTTTGCAGCTAGACGCTCTGAGCTTATGAATGCTTACAATTCGAACTCTGCAGAATCCTCTCGCAATATAAACAATTTATTGACACTCAACCCAACGAGGCCTTTGAACTTAGGTGAGCGCAGTTTTGGTTTACCTCCTCAAATGAGACCTTTACATGAAATGTTTGATAATAATGAACTCGCTGTGTTAGGTAGTGTTGGTCCATTGTTACAACCAGTAACTCGTCAGCAGTTCGAGGACCAATCGGTAAGTGTGCCGTCTCGTTTGTTTTCACACAATGACCAGCAGTCTACTTGGATGGCTTTAAATACCGAAGGGTCAACGGTGGGTTGGGGTGGCAGGTTACTCGATGCTACTTTGCGCTCTAATGATGCACTAGATCCAACCTTCATGGGAATTACCACTGATCGCAGTAACACTTTCTTAAGCGGGCAAACCGCTAAAGGCTTTAGTGTTTCTCCAAATGGACCGGTTCGAATCAATGCTGCTGAACAAAGGTGGCGTTTGGGTGGTAGTTCAAACTACGACGACGCGAGGGAGCAATTACTGGCTTACCTCAGACGAGATAATTTCACTAGCGACAATGTGTTTGAGAGAGACACGGCAAGATTGCAGGCGGCAGGTGTCACTAACGGCATTACCTTTGCGAATGCATACAATTCAGTTGGTACATTTGCGACAACATTCCCCGACACAAGACTAGGCGGCCAACTAAAAATGGTCTCTGAAACTATTTCGCTTAATCAGCAACTAAATACCAAGCGGCAGGTGTTTTTTGTGGGAATAGGCGGCTTCGATTCTCATTCATCACAAACAAATACTGTTCCGAGTTTGCAGGCTCAAATTGCAAACGGCATTAAGGCATTTAGAGACGCCATGGTTGAGCAAAACATGTGGGACAAAGTTACCTTGTTTACGGCTTCGGATTTTGGTCGTACGCTAAACGATAATGGTGATGGCACTGACCACGGTTGGGGTGGACACCACTTTATTGCAGGTGGAAGCGTTGATGGCGGCAATATGTATGGTCACTTCCCCAGCTTTGATGTCACTGGGGGAGACTACACAGACAACCGCGGTCGGCTCATTCCACGTGTGTCAGTTGAGCAATACGCATCAACACTTGGCAGTTGGTTTGGACTAAGCTCCGAACAAATCAATGAAGAGTTTCCCAACCTAAATAACTTTGCAGTTAAAGACCTGGGTTTCATGCGAGCGACATCAAACAGTTAACGTTCAGGTCGCTATGAAACAACTCTGCATAAGCGGGTGTATTTCGCTCGCTCATCCTTAATTTAAGCGCTTTTTGAGTTGATAATAAAACAGGGAAGGCGCATCAGTATATTCATGGTTAGTGCCTTCAATATATGCTTGAGGGCCATATTCGACAGTGATAGGTAAGTTGCCATGAACGCTTACGACTCGCGCGCGTGGGCCGTCCTTCATACCATTTAATAACACAGGTGCATTACTCGCATGGCCGTTCTCAAAATGAACCTTAATATTCCAAAATGAATTATAGGCAGCATGTGAAGGTTTCCAATATCCTGCACCACCACCGGCGAAAAGAGGGTATTCACGCTTATCATCAAGCTGAACATTTACTGATATGTTATCAAACAAGTTTTGTTGATTAACGCCACTATGCTGGTCAAGCACAGGTTGTTGTTCAACTCTGCTATTAAGGTAAACACTCTTGGTTGCGAAAGTATTGAAGCTTAAAGGGTGCTCCACCACATTTTTAACCACGAGGTTATCAACTAGCACGTTGTGTACTGCGCCCATTTGAACTGAATAGTGAGCGAATTTTTCACCGTCAGTTACGATATTTTTAATGGTGAGATTAGCCACTTCTTCGGTAAGAATCCCGCTGTCGGCATTGGTGATTTTAACATCATCGACCCAACCATTATAAAGGCGAGTGAGGTAAATACCATTAAAGCCCTGCTCAACATGATGAGCCACTCGTTCGGCGAATGGGAAAGTCATCGTAAAGTGTTCAAAGCCAATGTTAGTGAGATGTGCCCAGGATGCGATGTTCACTTCCATATCGGCATTGATATTATGCAATAGTGGTGTTTTGAGCTGCACTCGATTGCCATTAATTGCGACGATTTCACTTTGCTGACGCGCTAGGGCCAGATTAGCAAAGTTCCAATGATGTGAGCCAACTTTGTCGACTAGGTTTTGGTAGAGCTCATCAAGAATTGCGGCGTTTTTACCTTTTGAGTTGTACCATTGAAGTTCAACAACCTCGCCTATTTTGAGCTTTTCAGCCGACGCCACCTCTACATAAAAATCACCTTGTTTTCCGCTGAGAGGCTTAGCTAAGGACTCAATTGGCTCATCATACTTATCAAGATACTTTTTTACACGTTGGCCTTCTATTCGGGTCCAAAAGTAGCCGCCTGACCAGGCCCATTCGGTAAAGGGAATATAAATGTTGTTTGCTTTCTCTTTTTGTATTTTATCAAGCGACACTAAGTATTCTTTAAGTTCTTTGAGCTCTGGAGCATCAGGTGCATAGATCAATGGGCGAGGGAAATAAAATTCAGTACCCTTAGCCCCAGTGCCCTCGCCACGAATAACAAGGTTATCTCGGTCAAAGTAAATAATTGAGCTAATAATATAGCGGCCGGCAGCAAACTGAAGCACTACTGCTTGCTCCTCGTAGCGAATGCTGTCGAGAAGTTTAATTAAGGCCTGACTGTCGTCTAAGCCATCATTGGCTTTAATACCATGATCTTCCACGTATATGGTTTTATATGCATCAGTATTAGCTTCTCTTTCTGAGTTCGCATAGCCCGCGTAGGAATAATCGGGTAAAAATTCTGCCGCGCTAACACTAGGGTCATTTAATAACTTAGGTAGGTCATGATCAGAATGCTTGTGATCGACTGCGAAGCTTGAGCCGCAAATAAAAGCGCTAGCGAGTATGCCTAGCGATACTTTTGAGTAGGCTTTTTTAAAAGTAATTATTGTTGCTGTCATTGTTTGTGTCCTTTGCTTAGAAAGCACCGCAAGGTTGGTCTCTTTGCGGTGCTTGCGCATTTACTTCGGGTTTATTTCGACATATACGCCTTTTACATTTTGCCCGCGATATTCAATGATGCTGGGTTGGCCGTCATCAATAAACTCGATATTAGCGAAGCCACTAGCCATACTAATCACGCTGCTTCCAGCGGGAGTACCCTGGTTCTCAACTAGTTGCCCCTGTTCGCCGATATTGAAAAAGTAAGCGCGCTCAGAGTAATCGAGTACACGGTTACCGTCCTTATCGACCGCTTCTGCGCTAATCAGCCAACGATTACTTTCCACATGCTTAGCTTGCAAGTTAATCGTTTTAAATTTGCCGTGCTTTCCAATTAGATAAGTCACTTCATGTTCATCTTCGGCGACTTTTTTATTATTGCGAAAGCCTTCGACTTTGAGCTTATTAAGGCCGTTTTCAAACGGGACTTTCCATACTAATCCGCCGGCTGGAACCACTCCGGCTTGCTTATCTTTTTTGCCTAGTGACTTTCCGTCGAGGAAGAGTTCGGCGCTATCGGTATTACAATAAACGGTAACATCACGTCCTTCTTTGGGACCATTTCGATGTGTCCAAGTGTGAGACTCTATCCAGCAGAAGGGCTCTTTTTTCCAGTAGCTCGCAAACACATAATAGGCATCTTTAAAGTTGCCCTCTCGATCAACCAAGCCCTTCATATTTGTATATGGCAATGGATTTAGGGGGCGCAATGGCGTGCCAAAATCTTTAAAGGCCCATTGTGCGTTGCCTGCAAAATCAGGCAGGTTTTCTGATACGTTTAAATGCCAATCAAAGAGGTCGACAATATAGTTAGAATTCCAGTCGCTGTCTTTTGCTACGCTTCTGACCACTGCCTGATTCACCGCTTCAGAAACCGATACCTGAGCACCTCGCAGGCCCTTTGAGCTGATTGGCGTTTCGGTGTGGCGACCCACGTGGCTCGAACCACCGTATTCCATGTGAAGGAACGCTGGGTATTCTGCATGCGCATTCTTCAATGCCTCTTCGTATTGGTTATAGGAGCCACCATACCAACCCGCCCAAATTGAAGGTGAAAAAGAGTCAACGATGTCAGAACCTGGATAATACTTGCGAATAGACGTAAGACGATAAGGATCCATTTCTTTAGTCATGTCTTGCAGTTTTTGGAGGTAAGGATTGATTACTTCGGTGGCACCGCCGCCCGGGAAGTCTTCTTCCCAATAGATCTCATTGCCAAGTGACCAAAATACAATACTGGGGTGATTCATATTTTGTTTGACTTGCGCTTTCCATAGGTGCTCAGTATTTTTCTCCCACTCAGCGCCGCCTTTTCCGCCGCGACACCACGGAAGCTCATCCCAAATCAAAAGGCCGATTTCATTTGCCACTTTATACACTTCTGGATCTTGCGGATAGTGACCTAGACGCACAAAGTTAGCCCCCATATCTTTAATCATCTGCATATCTTGGCGATGTATTTCGTTCGGTAAAGCAGCGCCTAAACCTGCATGTTCTTCGTGGCGATGCGTACCGCGAATCAGCACCCGCTCTCCATTCAAAAAGAAGCCTTTGTGTGCTTTCATTTCAAACCAGCGATAACCAAAGTTGTCTATTTTATGATGAATTTCATTGCTTTGACTGTCTTGAAGGCTTAGTTTTAGCTGATAAAGATTGGGCTCATCCGGCGACCATAAAGCCGGTGACGCGAGTTTTGCAAAGTCGATTTTAGTCGAGTTTTTCCCTTTGCTCACCGTCACTTCTTGGGTTGTTGTTTGCAGCAGTTCACCGCTAGGCGAGATAATATCTGCTTTGAGGGTGTAGGTAGTATTTGCGTCAGCGTTGATGTCAACACTTACCTGCGTTGTAGCTTCTTCGGCACTTACGCTAGGCGTTTTTATTGCCATATAGTCGATATAGGTTGTCGGTAAGCGCTTTAGGAAAACGTCTCTTGTAATTCCGCCAAACAAGAAAAAATCAGATTTTTGTGATGGGATAAGGTTAGGGTTGAAGCGGTTAGATACACGCACCATAAGTTCATTTTGACCTTTCGGTTTTACCAAGGGAGTTAAGTCGATAGTAAAGCCTATGTAGCCACCTACATGTTCACCCGCTAGTTTTCCATTCAAATACACTTGGGTTTCAAAGTTTGCACCTTCAAAATAAAGGTGCGTAAGCCCATCAAAACTGGTCGCCTCAAAACTTTTTTTGTACCAACTTGCATTGCGTCGATAGCCAGGAGTCGCGTCCATTGTGTCGGTTGCGTTCCAAGTATGCGGTAAGCTTGTTTCTACCCAGTTTTTACTAGCGAGGGCATCAGCTAGATTTTTGTGATTCTCTTGCAGATACAGCCAATCACTATTGAAAGGGATGACTTGCTCTTTTGGCGCTGGCTTTGATGCAGCAGCATAAGTGCTTGTAACCGTCAGTAGTGATGATACCAAGAGCAAAATAGCGTAAAGCCATCGAGATGTCCGTATATGTGAATGTCGTAAATAACGCTGTGGTTGTGCATTAGTCATTATTTGCTTCCTAAGTATTAATAAGTGCAGCTGCGAAACTTCGCATCATTACTCGGGGCTAAAGTGAAAGGGTAATCAAACAGCACGGCACACAAGGCTAACTGCTGTTCAGCTTGAGGTGATTTTTTTGCCAAGACTTTTAAAAAGGAGTCAATTCGACTGCTTACTTCGCTATCATCCTGATATGCTTTGTAGATAAAAAGGGCTGGGCTAACCAGCTTATAGTACTCAATTTTTTTCTCTTGTTTGCCGGGCCAGCATTTTTCGTTCGAGAGGTTTTCAATCGCAAAATCGAGGGCCTTCATAATTCGCTGGTCTGAATTATTGGGTTGTTGCCATAGGTCTATGTTGAGATGTTCGGCCATTCTAGCGTTGCTAGTCATACCCACTAAATTAAAAGCCGTGTAATTATATGGGCGAGTTCTTTTTAATTCATGAGGCTGTTTGCCGTCTTTGTTAATTTGACTGCTAATTCGCTGCTTTGTAAGGCTTGTCACTTGCGCCGCAATATCCTTAAAACCTAAGTGCAAGGCCAAACCGATTACAATACTGTCGTAAAATGTACCATGGTTGTTGCGCGCTTTTGCTTCATCTTGCCCATTCGCGCTCTCTAGCAACCACCCCAAAAAGATCGTATTCCACTCTGCGAATTGCTCTTCAAATGCTAGGTCAGTGTAGGGCTGTATTAGTACCGAAGCATCTAAAATACGATTGAGATTTCTAATTTCAATAATACCGATGCCGCGGCCAGCAACTCTGCCCGGAATACTTTGTGCAAAGTTTAAATGAGGATTCATTTTGGTATCAGGTTCCAAAAACCAATGCGAAATAAAGCGGCTTGCTTTGCGCGCGTACTTTTCCTCTTCGGTGAAATAGTACGCTAGCGAAAGCACGTGTGTCGCTGTTACTAGACGCTGAAACATTTTGTTGTCGGCACTTGGGCCACGAAAGGTTGGATTCGTTTCGCCGTCTTTTCTTATCCAAGGAAGACCGTTCTTTTTATTTTTATCGGGCCACCAGTAGGGCCCAACACTGAAATAATCGTGAGGGTTTTTGCTTGCTGGGATCTCTGGGTTGCTTGTGACTGAATAGTATTTTTCTTTAAGTGCTTTGTCGGCGGCTGTAATAATACGGTCTAGCGCTTCTTTAACCGACGCGTCACCGTTCTGAAATTTCGCTTTTGTTTTGGCCAAGTCACTCTCATCAAGCAACAACAGTTTAGCGGGTATGTAATCCGACTGCAGAGCGGTGCTTGGTGCGTCTTCAACTGCCATCGCTGTGTGACAAAAGACCATACTGAGCGAGGTCATAAAAGCTAAGTGGCTGCGTTTAAGCACGCTGGTCAGTTTCTGCGAAATAGTTAGCATGGATTTCATCAGCGTGCCATCCATCCGCCATCAACCAGTAAAATGTGACCGTTGACATAGTTGGAGGCTTGACTTGATAAAAATACTGCTGCTCCGGCTAAATCATCCGGTTGTCCCCATTTGCCGGTGGGAATACGTGCACTAATACTCGCGTTTCGCTCTTTATCATCACGTAGTTGCTGAGTATTGTCGGTTGCAAAGTAACCCGGGGCGATCGCATTAACTTGAATGTTACTGTTTGCCCATTCATTAGCTAGCGCTTTGGTTAACTGGCCTACCGCTCCTTTACTTGCTGCGTAAGCTGGCACTGTAATCCCGCCTGAGAATGTCAGCAATGAGGCGACGTTAATAATCTTGCCTGAACCTTGCTCGAGCATCAATTTTCCGGCATTTCTGCAAAACTGGAAAACGCCATTTAGGTTTGTGTCGATTACGTGGTTCCAGTCATCGTCTGAGGTTTCGTGTGCTGGTGCGCGTCGGATAGTGCCGGCATTGTTGATTAAAATATCAAGCCGACCATACTCTTCAGCAACGATTTCAAACACTGCCTGTATTTGCTCAGGCTTACTTTGATCGCAAGCTATTGCGCGCGCTTTTTTACCTAGGGCATGAATCTCATCCTTTGTGCCCTGAAGGTTCGCTTCATTGGTTGCCGTTAAAATCAGATCTGCGCCAGCGCTTGCAAGTGCAATTGCCATGGCTTTACCTAGGCCTCTGCTAGCACCACTTACGAGGGCAACTTTGCCCTCAAGTGAAAACATGTTGTGTAAATAGTCGCTCATTTTCCTTCCTTATGCAGTTACTTTGTATTCATCCGATAAAGTTCAGAGGCTGCAAGTATCACGGCGCCGCTTCCATAAAGTTGCGTATCTTCTTTGGTGGCACTTCCTGGTGCGAAGGCTACTTGCTGCACATAGCCCACTTTACCGTTAGGATGGATGTTATTCACAATCGACGTCCATGCATTCTTAATCGCCGGTTTAAAGGTTGCTTCATCAAGGTGGCCATTATTCACACCCCAGGCTAATGCATAGGCAAGCAAGCCAGTTGCACTGGTTTCGGAATGTGTGTCGGCATTTTTCTCTAACAAGGACGAAGGCCAACTGCCATCCTCCAGTTGATAATCGAGCAGGGTTTTGCTCATAGACGTGAACAGATCGATATAGTCTTGTTTTTTAGCGAAATCATCTGGCAAGTACGTTATTGTTCTGGCTAAACCTGCTAAGACCCAACCGTTTCCTCTGCCCCAAAAAATTGGACGTCCTTGATCATCCTTTCGTTCAAAGTAGCGACTGTCGCGCAAATATAACCCGTAGTCTTTATCGAAAAGGTATTCTGTCATCTCCCAAAATTCTTTGTCCATGAACTCGAGGTACTTCGCATCGCCTGTCGTTTTCGACAAGTGAGCCATAACCGGTGGCGACATAAATACCGCATCAGCCCAACACCATCTGCTAGTACAACGAGGGTCAGTGAAGTTTCTGAGCTCAAAGCGGTGTGTCTCCTTGTCGCTATTAACGAATTCAAGGCTCACTGTGCTTGGCTCTGCAACAACTTGGTCAAAATGCTCGATGGTGTCTGCGATCCTGTAATTACCTTGATATTTATTGAAGATAGATAAGTAAACATCGCCAACTGCATGATCATCGGCATGATATACGCGAGGTCCAAGCTGATAGTCGTTTAACTGTGATAGGTTCATCACAGTTTGGCGGTAGAGGTCTGAGTTACTTGCCTCAGCCCAATGCCACAGTCCTACATGCAAGGTCGCGTACATCCATCCGTTTGGAATACCACTAGGGCGCATCTCAGAGCGCATTTTGTTCGAACGAATATCAAATTGTGCTAGCTGCCATCCGGCAACGGCTTCTACAACGCCTGATAGTGCTTCTGGATTCATTTCATCGCTGAACGTGTAACTAAGTTCGCTGGGCTGCGCATAATCAACTTTGTATATAACATGTGGTACTTGCTGAGTATTTCGCGCCAAACTCGCTTTGTTTTTATTCGCTTCTGAGTTGTCACTAGCTGGGCTACTGGAAGCAGCAGAACTTGCCGAATCTTGTCCACAAGCAGAAAGGCCCAAAACGGTAGCCACTACTACCGATATGATCTTAAGCTTACCAATAGATACAGCTGCCTTTTTCGTCGTAAATTGTGTTGTTTTCATAACTTGCGCCTTATTCATTTTTATTCCTTTATGTGAAACCTATGCAGGGGCTTCGTTATATTTACCCAATATGCTATTTAGCAGTTTTGCTATAAACAAGCAGTGCTTTACGGCAATGTCTGTAGTAAAGGAAAAGTTTATTTATTTGGTAATGTGGCATTACCAATTTAGCTATAGTATATTGCTCTATAAAATATGTCTACGTTAAATTTTTACAATCTAGCAACATTATCGACTCATTTAATGCTGAAATGAATCACCAATTGCGAACTAAACGAGGATGAAAGTCATGCTTAAAAGGCCTAGCCCAATACTTAAAAATCGAGCGCTATCACTCATATTGCTAAGCGCAACCTTGGGTTTAACTGCGTGTGGTGCAGATAGCAAGCATACAAATAATGAAAGTAATGGGGTAGCGAATAAAGAACTCCAGCACGACTTCAGCATAAGTCAAAGCAGCACTTTACAAAGCCTCACTATTAGCAATCCACTCAATATGGCTCGCAAGGATGAGTTAGTTTTTATTGATTACACGAAGTTGCCGGCAGGAATCAGAATCGACAAAGACTTTGTGGTATTAGACGATACTACCGTACTCAAACATGAATGGGTTGAGCGTCCAAATAGCAACGACAAAAGCTTAGTAGTGCAAGTAGATTTGCACGCTAATGAAAGTAAAAATTTAGCATTTATCACATTGAATAACGGTGCGAAAGCATCATCTTCAAGCCCCAAAGCTTATGCTGAATTAGCTGTTAGAGTAGGCGCTTCACTTGGTGATGATGAGCGCTTCAAAGGCGGTCAATACGTTCAAATGCAAAGCTTTACGCTACCGAACGATCACACTATTGGCAATAAGCTCTTCAAATACGAGGGCTTCGGTTGGGAATCGGAGCTTGCTGCTTATCGCTACTATTTTGATAATCGCGGGGCCATCGATGTTTTCGCCAAGCAAAAAGCCCAGTTAGCTTTAAAAAAAGTGGGTTTAGACGGCGGTGATTATCATGCTTTAGCCCCATGGGGTATGGATGTGTTAAAAGTCGGTGCTTCTCTCGGCTTAGGTGCAGTTGCGGCCAATACCGATGATGGCATTGTAAAAGTGAGTCAATTCGATGCAAGTAGGGCAAAAGTTTTCAATGGCGCAGTATTTTCTGGAGTACTACTTGAAGCTGATGCCTGGCAAGTGGGTAATGACACCTATGACTTAAATGCTACTTATCGAATTGCAGGTGGGCAAAGATTAACTGAAGTAATCGCAAAAGCTGGTTCTTTAGACAAGTGGGCCACGGGTATTGTGGATCACAGCGTTGATACAATAGATAGCGAAAATACAATAGGTAAGTGGTGCTATCGAGCAAGTTTCGGAAAACAAAGTTTGAACGACGATAATCTTGGCTTAGCCCTTTTTTATGAATGCAGACAAAGCAAGCTCGACAATGACCTGAATATAGCCGTAAGCATAAATGCAAGCGAAGCTCACTATTACTTCTTAGCAGCTTGGGAAGCTGAGAACAAGATGTTTAGCGACATGCAAGGCTTTGTTAAATACCTAAATGAAGTACAGAATAATCTTAATAATCCAATATTGGTGAAATAGCACCAGTTTACTCCCGGAGACGACCATGGAATTTTTATTAACACCCGATCAAAACAGTTACAAAAGAATGACCAACGCAGAATTAGAGAAGGGCTTTGTGGTGCCTGAACTATTTGTTGCCGACCAAATAACGCTTACCTACACAGATGTAGATCGTGCTGTCGTCGGCGGCGTAATGCCCTTGAGTCAAACAGTGGTATTGCCCACACACAAGGAATTGGCTTCCGATTTCTTTTGTGAACGTAGAGAAGTTGGCGTAATTAATATTGGGTCAGCAGGGCAAGTAAGTGTTGATGGCGTTGTGTTTGACATGGCTAACAAAGACAGCCTATACATCGGAAGAGGTAGCAAAGAAGTGTTGTTTACGAGCAAGGATGCGGCGCAACCTGCTAAATTTTATATAGTTAGCTATCCTGCTCACACTGCTTTCCCGACAAAACTGATTGCACAGGCCGACGCCAATAAACTCGATTTAGGTGAGCAAGAGCAATCGAACAAACGCGTAATATACCAGTCACTTTGTCCTAAGACTCTTGACTCCTGCCAATTGGTCATGGGCATTACTGAAATTGCGTCGGGTAATGTATGGAATACCAAGCCCCCTCATACCCATGCTCGCCGCACCGAAGTATATATGTATTTCGATATCCCAAGTCACGAACGAGTATTCCATTTTATGGGAGAGCCATCTAACGTCAGAGCGGTAGTAATGAAACCTGAAACCGCTATTGCTTCGCCAAGTTGGTCTATACACAGCGGCGTAGGCTCTACAAACTATACCTTCATTTGGGCTATGGGTGGAGAGAACCAAGAGTTCGATGATATGGATCATCTAACTCTAGAAGATATCAGCTAATTGTAAATTTAAGGTTAAAATAATTGGTAAGGCCACTTGACATTAAGGTGGTATTGAAGGACTATGGTGTAGGACGCATATCACTGAAGCGGCAACAAGCTGTTTAGAAAATTAAGGGTAGCACCGCGATGAACACAACTAGTCGCATACAAGACTCCCACATTTTCGAATAAGGCAGCAAAAAGATCGTAACGCAGTGACGTACAAATAATTATTGGAGAATCACAATGCACACACCATATACCTCAGGGAAAAGCCCTAGCACATACAAAAAAAGCAAGCACTTGCTAGCACTTGCTGTGTCATCAGCGCTATCAATCGGTCAACTTAGCGCAGCACACGCTGCCGCAACACAGGAAAGTGACGACGATGGCGTTATTGAAATTATTGAGGTAAAAGGTATTGCTGATTCTTTCAGAAATGCCATAGCTGAAAAGAAAAATGCAACGACGATTGTTGATGCATTGTCTTCAGCTGATCTAGGGACACTTCCTGACCTATCCGTTGCAGAAACGCTTGAGCGTATTACAGGGGTCACGGGCGACCGCTTCAAGGGTAACGCGAGTGAAATTTCAATTCGAGGCTTGGGTCCTTTCCTAGGCTTTTCAACGGTTAATGGAAGACCAATTTCTTCCGGTAGTGGTAACCGCTCAGTAGCTTTTAGCCAATTTCCTTCTGAATTAGTCAATGGGGTTGTTGTGTATAAAGCACAGCAAGCTGATCTACTTGAAGGCGGTGTTTCAGGCCTTATTGATTTGAAAACTATAAAGCCAGTAGACTATGGTAAAGAGCGTTTCCAAGCTGAGCTACGTGGTAACTATAACGATTATCACGCTAAGTTTGACGATGAAAATGGCTGGGGCTACCGGTCTTCAGTCTCCTATACCAATACCTATGAGCTAGACGAACTTGGCGAAATTGGAATTGCAATTGGTTATGCGGGGGTCGATTCATCAACGCCAGAGGAAAGTTATAATACGAGCTCAACACTCAGAAATTGTAATTCAAACTTCGCTCTTGATGGCGGCAGTAATTGTAGTTTCAGCGATGCGCGGGCCGCGGCTAATGGTGGCGCGGCAGAAGATGGCGCTTATTATTTTATTCCTAATTCCTTCTTTTATCGTCAAATGAAGTCAGAAGAAGATCGAGATGCTGCATTATTGGCTTTACAGTGGCGTCCAACAGCGGATCTTGACATTAATTTAGATGGCCAGTGGTCGAACCGCTTCTACTTCGAAGACCGTCACGACTTACTATGGGATGATGGCCGTCGCAGAATTTCAAATTGGTCAATCAATGACGAAGGCGCCCTGCAAAGTTACACGGGTGAGTCTCGCATTAGCTCTTACGGTGAATATCGTGTTCGAGAAGAAGAGTATCAAGGTCTTGGCCTCAATTTAGACTGGCAAGCAACTGATCGTTTGCACCTGAACTTCGACAGTGCTTTTTCTGGGACAAACCGCTACCAAACACGCACCTGGGCAAGATTTAGAGGTCAGCGTAAGTTTTATGATTGGGAAAATTCCGATGGTCAACTGTTCCCAACCGTTACTAACGTATATTCCGATTTCAATGATCCAATTGGTTCAGCTGAAGACTGGACTGCAGACATACAAGACATGTCATATTTTAACGCTGACAGTGAAATACGAAACTACCGATTTGAAATTGATGACCGTATTAGTTCTTATCGTTTAGATGCTGAATACGCCCTTGATAATAATCTCATTTACAATTTACGTTCTGGTATTTCTATTAGCAATCATCGTCATCAGAATTATCAAGAAGAACGAGAGAGGTTAAGTACACCAAGTGCCGAGCGCCCTGAAGCGCTGCAAACAGTGATTGATAATTGCCTTATCGACTTTCCGCAAGATGAATACGGAGATGACGGGAAGCCAGGTTTTAGTTCATGGGCTACATTCAATACTCAATGTGCCTACGATTCATTGATTGGTGATAACGACCTATCGGTTGATCCAAAAGCGCCTTCAACGGGCGATATTAACCTGACAGAAGAAATTGCATCCTTTTATTTGATGGCTGATTTTTCCTCTGAGATTGGTGATGTAACTGTTGATGGTAACTTCGGTATTCGTCATGTTGAAACCGATATTACCTCAGTGGGTATTAGAACTGCATTTAATGTCGAAACAGACGGTGCAGGCTTTATTAGCATTGTTACCGACCCTGATGTGATTGATTTCAATACCTTGGAGAACTCGTACAGTAATAATCTACTTAGCTTAAATATTGCCTTAGGTTTAACTGATGAATCCCAACTACGTTTTGCCATATATGAGGGACTGTCTCGACCAGACATGTGGTACTACGGCGCAGCAAGAAGCGTCTCGGCTGTTGATGTTGATGATGAATTCACAACAGTTGAAGAGGCCTTGTCGGGCAATGTTACGGCCTTGGGTAATCCTTTCCTAGAGGCACTCGAATCAGATAACTACGATGTTAGCTATAGCTACTTCCTAAATGAAGATACGATGTTCTCTGCAGCCTTATACTACAAGCAATTTAACGCTAGTTTTGAGGTGGATAGCGGCGTTGAGCAAGTGATTGTTGATGGCCAGAGCTATGACGTATTAGTGAACGGTCGCGTGAGCATTGTTGATAACGAATCTGAAATTAACGGCTATGAACTTACTGCAGTACATCAATTTGCTTTCTTAGAGGGGCTGGGTATTTCATTAAACTACAATTTTGCAAACTCGGACTTTGAAACTCCAGAAGCAGGTGGCAATATTTCCGATGAGGTTTTAGAGCAAATTGAGCCAGCAAACATTAATGGCTTGAGTAAGCATAACTTTAGTAGCCAAGTGTATTGGGAAAACAGCGATATTTCGGCTCGCATAAGCTACAAGTACCGCTCAGAATATTTGAAGCCCTTTGGTCCAAACTTAGCCCAAACGAATCGTATTGTTGATGACACCGAAAGAGTCGACTTTGACTTTCAATACAAAATTACTAAGAACTTACGTGCGAAGTTCCAAGTTCTTAACGTAACTAATGAACCTTATGTCGAGCAAAGGGTTGCGGCTGAAGCCTACAATCGAATTGAATATTCCGGCCGTCGATTCTTCGTAGGATTTAAATACAAGTTATAGCAGTTTGTGTTGTGTGACGGCGATGGTCTTCTTTCCCCAAAGGAGCTATCGCCACTTTATTAGGAAGCTAGTGTTATTACCATGAAACAGTAGCTAAGAGGTATTAAGATGATTGAAACTTGGCGATGGTTCGGACCGAACGATTCAATTAGTTTACAAAAGATCCGCCAGGCTGGTGCGACGGGCATCGTCAGCTCCTTACACGAAGTGGCGACTGGCGATTTGTGGACGGTACAGCAAATCCAAGAGCGCAAGGATGTCATTGAAGCTGCGGGTTTAAGCTGGGATGTTATTGAGAGTATTCCGGTTCACAACGATATCAAAACGCGAACCGGCAATTACCTAAAATATATTGAGAACTACAAACAATCAATTATTAATGCTTCTAAATGCGGTGTATATACAATCTGTTATAACTTCATGCCAGTGGTGGACTGGACCCGAACCAATTTAATGTACAAACTGCCAAACAACAGTCACGCCCTGCGTTTCGAAATGACAGACTTTGCCGCTTATGATGTATATGTACTAAAACGCGATGGCGCAGAGGCCTCATACGAGCCCAATGTTGTTAGTAAAGCGAAGAAACGTTTTGATGCCATGAGCGATTTCGAGCGGGAAGAGTTAGAAAGGAATATCATTGCTGGTTTACCTGGTGGAGAAGGGTCTTATACCCGAGACGAAATTCGCACTACAATACAGCAGTTTATCGACTTGGGTACAGATGGGTTTCGAGAGCACCTCTTTGCTTTTCTCAGAGAAATCATTCCTGTTGCTGAGTCGGTAGGTGCGAAAATGTGCATCCACCCAGATGATCCTCCCTTCTCTTTGTTCGGTCTGCCCAGAGTGGTATCAACAGCATCTGATGCAAATGCCTTGCTTGAGGCATGCCCCAGCCCTGCTAACGGTCTCACAATGTGCGCGGGCTCATATGGAGCTCGTGGCGACAATAACTTGGTTGAGATGGTGCGTCAATTTGGGCCAAGTATCTATTTTGTGCACTTACGTAACGTGATCCGCGAAGATGACGGCTCATTTTATGAGTCAGACCACCTCGATGGTGACAACGACATGGTTGGCTTAGTTGAGGCCTTATTGAGCGAAGAAAAACGTCGTAAAGATGAAAATTCAGAAAACTACCTCAAGATCCCAATGCGACCTGATCATGGTCATTTAATGGATGATGAGCTTAATCAGGAAGGTGTAAAACCGGGCTACAGTTACGTCGGTCGACTGAAAGGTTTGGCTGAATTGCGCGGCGTTATTCATACTGTTGATAGCATAATAAATCGCTAAATATGAGGAATATCTAGTGTCTACACCTTTAAATTTGCACCCTGAGCGACTCTTTTCAGCCGACCCAACTATCCGAAAAATCGCAGTCGAACTTTATAATGAAGTTAAAGATTTACCGATTATTAGCCCGCATGGGCACACAGACCCCTCTTGGTTTGCCAATAATCTTGCTTTTTCTAATCCCGCCGAACTATTGATCCAACCGGATCATTATGTGTTTCGTATGCTCTATTCACAGGGCATAAGTTTAGATTCTCTAGGTATTGGAAATAGTGAAGAAGCTCGACATGCCAAACCTGAAGAAATCTGGAAAATATTTGCTGATCACTACTATTTATTTCGCGGCACTCCCTCGCGGATGTGGATGGATTACGTATTTTCGGAAGTGTTTGGTTTTGATGTCGCCCTCGACTCCTCAACCGCAGAACACTATTATCAAACAATAGACAGTAAACTTAAATTAGATAATTTCAAACCCAGAGCGTTGTTTGAGCGCTTTAATATTGAGGTAATAGCGACAACAGAAAATCCCTTAGACAAGCTAAAGCATCACAAAGCCATAATGGAATCAGATTGGGACGGAAAAGTGCTCACTGCTTTTCGCCCTGACAATGTGCTTGACCCAGAGTTTCCAGATTTTTCTGGCCAAGTTACTCAGTTAACTCATGCCTCGGGTGAAAACGCCACTGAATACAAAGGATATTTAAAGGCTCTAGCCAATCGTCGAGAGTTTTTTAAGGCCCATGGCGCGACCTCAAGTGATCATGGGCATCTCACGCCTTTCACGGCTGATTTATCGGAGCAGCAGGCGGCAAAATTATTCGATAAGGCACTTCTAAGCCGCATAAGCCCAGAGGAGTCGGAATTATTCCGAGGGCATATGCTGACTAAAATGGCCGATATGAGTATCGATGATGGTTTGGTCATGCAAATTCACCCGGGCTGTTATCGCAATCATAATGACTTTGTATTCGAACACTATGGCCGTGACAAAGGCGCAGATTTACCAATGCCTACAGAATACATCAAGAATCTCAAGGCGCTGATGGATAAGCACGGCAATAATCCCAAGCTTCAGATCATATTGTTTACGCTTGATGAAACTACCTATAGTCGCGAGTTAGCGCCTTTAGCTGGGCATTATCCGAGTCTTAAACTAGGGCCTGCTTGGTGGTTTCATGACAGCCCTGAAGGTATGAAGAGATTTCGTCAGCAAACTATGGAAAGCGCTGGATTCTATAATACGGTTGGTTTTAATGATGATACCCGAGCCTTCATGTCTATTCCTGCTCGACACGATCTTGCTCGTCGTATCGACTGTGGGTTCCTCGCCGAGCTTGTCGCTGATCACCGCCTGACCTTAGTTGAGGCGCATGAGTTAGCACATGACTTAAGTTATCATTTGGCGAAAAAGGCCTACAAACTATGAGCCGGTTAAATGCCACTATGCTGAGCAACTTACCTGAGGAGATCGACGGTCCAAAATATGCTCCCGCGGAGCATGGCGTAGGTATTTTGCATATCGGCATAGGAGCTTTCCATCGAGGGCATCAAGCCGTCTTTACCGACGACGCGATTGCGCGGGCTGGCGGAGATTGGCGTATTACAGGTGTGAGCCTTCGTAGTCCGACGGTTGCTAATCAGCTCAATCCTCAAAATGGCTTGTATACCGTTACGGAGAAAAGTGGTGGGAAGTCGACATCACGAGTAATTGCTTCGGTTGCTAAGGTCATATCAGCTCGTCAAAATCAATCCGAATTATTAACGAGTTTAGCGAGTCCCAGCATCAAAATAATAACCCTGACAGTGACTGAAAAAGGCTATTATTTTGATCAAGCTACAGGCACTTTGATGTGGGAAGCAGAGGATGTGCAACACGATGTTCTCTATCCAAATCAGCCTGTAACAATGCCTGGTTATCTTGTATTGGCTTGCCAGCTCAGAATGAAAAGTGAATACTCACACACTTCTAAACTTACTGTAATTAGTTGCGATAACTTATCTGAAAATGGCAGAATTACGGAAAAAGTCGTTATTGCACTCGCAACTAAGATATCAATTGAACTAGTTGAATGGATATCAGCGAATGTGACTTTTTGTTCAAGTATGGTTGATCGTATTGTACCGAAAGTTACCCAGACTGATATCGAAAATCATATAGCGAGTGCGGGTTATGAAGATCGCGGCTTAATCATTACAGAGCCATTTAAGCAATGGGTTATAGAAGACAATTTTTGTACTGAGCGTCCTGATTGGGAGTCAGTAGGGGTATTGTTCGTTGATAAGGTTGCCGATTATGAAAAACTCAAGATCCGTACTCTCAATGGCTCACATTCTGCGCTAGCTTATATGGGTGTGCTTCTTGGTTATCGATATATACACGAAGCTATAGGCAGTGATTTACTGTCCAATATCGTTCATCAGATGATGAAGGACGAAAGCGGCCCAACAATTCCAAAATTTGAGGGCTTTAATCTAGCGGCTTATCAGCAAGAAATTATTGCGCGTTTTTCAAATTCAGATATCGCCTATGAAACTCAACAAGTAGCTTCAGATGGCTCGCAGAAGCTTCAACAGCGAATACTAGCGCCTCTAAACGAGTTGTACACACAAGGAAATAGCAAGCCGAATAGCGTGCTGCTTGCAACCTTAGTATCGTGGCTACGTTACATCAAAAAGGCAAATGAGCCTGAAGGCTTTTATGACGTAGTAGACCCGCTGGCTACAGAATTAACATCAATAGTTGATAAATATTGGGAAAGCCCAAGTGAGTTAATTTTGGCTATCTATGAGAGTACCAGCTTAATACCTCGACAATTAAAGCTGAACAAGCAGTTCAATGATGATTTTCATTGTGCTCTACACGCGATAGATGAGCACGGTGTAGAGACTTATCTGAAACAACTTACTTATTAAAATGTGCGGCTGCGTTGGCAGTAGCGTTTTCAATATGTAATTTCATTGCTGTTCGAGCTTTCTCGGGATTGCGTTGTTCTAGTGCCTGCAGTATCTTCCTATGCTCATCGATTGAGGGATGTACGCCTTCATCTCGTATGCGCTCTAGAAATGCAGTGCTTAAGGTAGATTCATTACGCAGATCCCAAAGCCAATCTACTACCGATGATATGGCACTGTTTTGACATGCTTCGGCTATGATCGAATGGAATTTTTGGTCGGCTTTTTCAGAGGCATCGGCTTGCTTTTGCTCTTCTTCCATTTCATTAACAACCTGACGCAGCTCTTCAATTTGCTCGTCAGTAATGCGAGCAGCAGCAAGTGCACATGCTTCGGCCTCAAGTATATAGCGTATTTCTAAAATTTCGAAAGGCCCAACACCACTATCATTTAGCTCAGGTTGAATTTTCGCTTTTGTATCGGTTACATATATTCCAGAGCCAGTTCGTATTTCGATAACACCTGACAACTCTAGTGCGATCATGGCCTCACGAATAGTCGGGCGGCTGACGCCAAGCTTTTCGGCAAGCTCTCTTTCCGATGGAAATCTCTCGCCGGGCTTTATTGCATCACTGTCAATAAGCTTCTTCAGTTGTTCGGCCACTTTCATGTAAAGCCGATCACTCTTCACTATTTGTAATTTTAGGCTGTCCATAACATCCAATTTTGTGTTGTAGGCTAATACTGCGAAACAAACTTAATTCTAAAAAGCTGCGTAGCGCTGTCGAGACGTTACTAAATCGAACGACGCTCTTAATCATAACGAAACTCTTATAAACAAAGAACATTTTTTACAAAGAATCTCGCTTAAAGACAAACATTAGCAGTTTTTTATATTATTTTTGTAAATAATAGGTTAATGTTGGTTAGGTGGCCTTACCAATGATAAGGCATGGTAGTATACTTTTTAAACACTTGTCAAAGAATTCATTTAGCGATGAGCGAGATAAGCACAAAAAAACATTCTTGGGCTTATCCAAACGAATGTGCCGAATAAAAGGCAGTGCAAAATATAATAAGAGAAAGGAGTGGTAATGAGCGGTATTGCTTGTGTCGGTGAATGCATGTTGGAACTGACAAACTTACCCAATGGTGACTTCAGAATGGCTTACGGTGGAGATACTCTCAACACCGCTGTTTACATGGCTAGGCTAGGCTCCTTAGTACGCTTTATTACTGCAGTAGGTAACGATGCATATAGTGCTAACATGCTGGCAGGTTGGCAAAGTGAAAACGTGGGTAGCGATACTGTTTTCGTAGACGACAAGCACAGCTCCGGTTTATACGCTATTCAAACAGATGAGCATGGCGAGAGAAGTTTCAATTATTGGCGAAGTGACTCAGCTGCCAAGCATTTATTCCATTCATCCGATAGTTACCATGCTTTGTTAGCCTCTTTTGATATGGTGTATTTTTCTGGGATTACTTTGTCATTGATGTCCGACACGAGTTTTGATGCCTTACTTAAGAGACTTTCGGAAATAAGAAAAGAGGGAGTGAAAGTTGTCTTTGATCTTAATTATCGCCCGAAAAACTGGCACAGTGCCGAGGCCGCAAAGTCACGCATTGATCACTTTTTACAAGTCGTCGATATTGCCCTACCTAGTTTTGATGATGAACAGCTCTTATTCGATGATAAAGATGTAGATACTTGTATACAGCGCTACCGTAGTTGCGGTGTGTCCGAAATAGTCCTTAAACATGGTGAGAATGGCTGTTATGTGTCAACGCCTTTGATTGGGGATAAAAGGTCACACAGCATTCAGCACTTCCCGGTTAAAAATCTCATCAGCCCTATTGATACTACTGCCGCAGGCGACTCTTTCAATGCTGGCTATTTAGCAGAGAGACTCAATGCGGGTAGTATCGCCGATGCTGTTACTCGCGCTCAATCGTGTGCGGCCTTGGTTATTCAGCACCGCGGTGCCATCGTAGATAAACACCTCTTTCAGGACGCAAATATATGAAAACTGCCCTAATTATTCTAGCTAAGCCTGCAATCACTGGGCTGTTGACACTACGGAAAACTAAGCGCACGGCAGCTAGGCTTGCCATGATGGTCAGCTCAATATTGCTTATTGTAGCTTTGAGTGCTTGCAGCGGCGAAAGTGATACTAAAACCTTACGCATTGCCCACGGGCTTGATGTTAATCATCCCGTTCATCAAGCTATGGTGTATATGCGAGAACGGCTTCAAGTGTATTCTGGTGGCAGCATGGATCTGTTGGTATATCCCTCTGGGCAGTTAGGGTCTGAGCGCGAAAACTTAGAATTACTGCAAATTGGTAGTTTGTCGATGACCAAAGTGTCAGCTAGTTCGTTGGAAGCTTTTGTTCCTGAGATGAAAATGTTCAGCGTGCCGTATTTGTTTTCGTCTCCTGAGCATCTTTGGAATGTTTTGCAAGGAGATGTTGGTATGGAGCTTTTAGAAGCAGGTAAGCCTTATTACTTTTTGGGTTTAGGCTACTACGATGCTGGCAGTCGTAGCTTCTACACGACTGAAAAACCAGTATATCAGCCAGATGATCTTCAAGGTATGAAGATTCGTGTTATGAACAGTCAATCGGCGGTTAACATGGTGAATACCATGGGCGGCTCTGCTACGCCAGTGTCGTGGGGCGAGCTATATACCGCGCTGCAGCAAGGAGTGGTTGATGGGGCAGAAAACAACCCGCCGAGTTTTTATCTGAGTAAGCACTATGAAGTGGCGAAGTATTACCTACTCGACGAGCATACCTCTATTCCTGATGTATTGGTATTCAGCACAAATGTATGGAAGGAACTGACAAGCGAACAACAAAGCTGGGTGCGCCAAGCGGCTGCCGATTCAGTAACGAAGCAGCGAGCATTATGGAAAGCATCAACTGAGCTTGCTTTACAAGAAGTGAAGAAGGCTGGCGTAGAGGTGGTTGAGGCTGATAAGCGTCTGTTTGCGAATAAAACGGCAGTGCTCCGCGAGCAATATGAAGGAACAAAAATAGGTGCATTAATTCAGCGTGTATTAGCTCAAGATACCGGTTTATCTTCAGATGATCAAAACAGCCAAGGAGACGCACAATGAAATTACTATCACACTTGGCTGAACGCAGCGACACCTTACTGCGCTGGCTGTTAATTGTGCTAATGGCTTTATTATTGATTGATGTGAGCTGGCAAGTGCTTACGCGTTTTATTTTGCCTAAGCCCAGTTCATTTACCGAAGAGCTAGCACGTTTCTTGTTGATATGGATTGGTTTACTGGGTAGTGCTCATGCCTATCGCCACAAAATGCATTTAGGAATCGATGTATTTGTTCGAACAATGTCGAGCAATAAAGCCTTAGTGGTTTCTCGTTTTGTACAATTGATTACTCTGGCCTTTGCGCTAGCAGTGCTTGTGTATGGCGGAAGTAAATTAGTCTTACTTGCGTATCACTTAGAGCAGAAATCCGCGGCAATGCAAATCAACATGGGTCTTGTGTACTTGGCTTTACCAATCAGTGGGGCTTTGTTTGCCTTATTCGCTCTTGAGCAAATGTTCGCGATACCACAAAGCACTGAGGAGCTAGTTTAATGGATTCAACAATTATTATTTTACTAGTTAGCTTTGTAGTATTGCTTGCCTTACACACTCCCATTGCAATAGCTATTGCCGTTGCCACGGTGCTAACAATGTTAGCAACAATGGGAGTTGATGCTGCATTAACAACAGTGGCTCAGCGCATGGCCAGTGGCCTTGATAGTTTCGCCTTGCTAGCAATTCCTTTCTTTATTCTCTCTGGCTACCTAATGGGTCAGGGCGGTATTGCCCGCAGGCTGATTAATTTCGCCATGGTACTTGTCGGTAGGTTTTCGGGCGGCTTAGCATTTGTAAACGTCATCGCTTGTGCTTTGTTTGGATCAATATCGGGCAGTGCCGTGGCAGCGACATCGGCGATTGGGGGTTTTATGATCCCAGCGATGAATAAAGAAGGTTACGACAAGAATTTTAATACCGCGGTAACGGTGACCGCTTCAACAACAGGTATGCTCATTCCACCGAGTAATATTCTTATCATTTATTCACTAGCGAGTGGTGGTGTATCAATAGCCGCATTATTCATGGCCGGCTATATTCCAGGTTTGCTGGTGGCCCTTTCCTTAATGTTAGTCTGTGCTGTTTATGCAAAGAAAAAGAATTTTCCGAAGGGCTTAAAATATAGTTTTGCGGAAGGTTTACATCATCTATTTGCGGCTATACCCTCTTTAGCCCTCATTATAATTGTTATTGGCGGCATTATTGCTGGCTACTTTACGCCCACTGAGGCAGGTGCCATAGCTGTAATCTACGCACTGGTTCTCTCGCTTGGTGTGTATAAGGAAATAAAGTTAGAAGAGCTACCAGATATTCTGCTGAAGTCAGTACAAACCACTGCCATCGTGATGCTATTGATTGGTGCATCAGCGTCGATGTCGTGGATGCTGTCTTACGAATTCATCCCACAAAGCTTTACTGAGCTGGCGCTAAGTCTATCTGAAAACCCCATTATGATACTTTTACTTATCAATATTATGCTATTGGTGGTGGGTACCTTTATGGACATGACGCCAGCGGTGTTGATCTTTACACCCATACTAATGCCCGTGATGGCGGCAATGGGAATATCCCCACTGCATTTCGGTATCATGATGATTCTTAACCTATCAATTGGGCTTTGTACTCCACCAGTCGGAAGTGTACTCTTTGTTGGCTGTAGTATTGGTAAAACACGCATAGGTGAGGTTGTTAAGCCATTGCTACCTTTATACGCGGCTATGTTCGTTTGTTTATTACTAGTAACGCTATTTCCTCAATTAAGCGAAGCATTACCAAGAGCGGTTGGGTTGATAGAGTAGGAATTTAGATTGTTCAAGCGATATCCCGTCGTTCCAGCGATATCCCGTCATTCCAGCGATACCCCGTCGTTCCAGCGATGACCCGTCATTCCAGCGGAGGCTGGAATCTAGGCTACAAAAGCTCTCGCTATATTTCGTCTAAGGCGCTAATCACATCATCAATGATGTCTTCACTGCGCTCACAACCCACACTAAAACGAATAGTACCCTCTGGGATATCATCGCTTCCCCAACGAGCCCTGCGCTCTGCCATGCTGTGTACACCACCAAAACTAGTTGCTTCATAGACTAAATTGCAAGCCCTGAGAAAAGTGTCGGCGGCTTCTTTATTGGCCAATTCAAAACTGATAATAAAGCCGTTTATTTCTTGTTGTTTTTGTGCAACGGCATAGCTGGGATCACCTTGTAAGCCAGGGTAACGCACAAGTGCTACTTTAGGGTGCTGTTGGAGCTCAAGGGCTAATAACTCAGCATTCTCACACATGCGCTGTAACCGGATGTCTAGGGTCGAAAGGCTGCGGTGAACAAGCCAGGTCTCCATTGGCCCTGGAATGTTTCCTGAGTATTTTCGCCAATCTCTTATTTTTTCGATGAGTTTGGTGTTTTTTGATGCTACGTGCCCAAACACAACATCGGAATGTCCATTTACCGCCTTGGTGTCGGCGCACATGCTTATATCTGCGCCCAAGGCAAGTGGCTGCTGACCTAGAAAGGTTAGGGTAGTGTTATCAATGGCAAGTATGCCACGTTTAGCATGGAGTTTTTGCGCGGCCAGAGCAATATCAAAGGTGTCGAGCATTGGATTGCTCGGTGTTTCTAAGAGCGCCAGCGAAATGCCATCAAAGTCAAAATTATCGATATCTTTGCTTGCGATAGTCTTTAATTTAATGCCAAATTTTACCAAATAAGTCTGTGCATAATGACGAACAGGACCATATCCATCACTTGGCAATAGAATGGTGTCGCCGGGTTCAACCAAGCTAGTTAGAATTGCTGATGCTGCTGACATTCCCGACGGAAAGACAACGCAGTCGCCACCCTCAAGTTCGGCAAAGCCTTGTTCTAATGCCGCCCAAGTGGGTTGATTAAAACGACCATACTGGTATTCACCTGAGCTTGTTTCTCCCGATAAGTGAAAGGTACTGGCAAACTCAGGGCCACTTTTAAATGACTGCCCATTTTTTGGTGCCGGCGCACCTGCATTTATACTGCGTGTTGCTTTAGATATGGGCTTGTTCATTGTCGGTTTTTAACTTCATTTAGCTTTCTTTAATTTTGGCAACTTCTATAATATCGAACGAAGTATCTTCGTCACCTTCAAACAGCACCGAGCATTGACCCCATGATTTTGGTATTGACCAATATGTATCCGTTGCGACGGTATATTTAGTGCGTTTATTCCTGCAACGAATGTCTAGCATATCTAGGTCCCCGTCTACGTTCGATATAGCAAAGGTGCTTCGGTAGAGTTCATGCTCTTTTACGCCTCGTTCATCTATTGTTGCTCGTTGCACCAAATTATCGTCGCTGTTGAGCATATTATCTAAACGTTCATAGTAACTTTTTAGGTTTGCAAACTCTTCATTAGCTCCCTCTTGTTCCATCAATGTAAGGTAAGTACCGTGTGCTTTTGAAAATTTCTGGGCTTGAAGCTGCAATATAAAAATTCGTGAGAGGTTATATTTGTAGTTTTTGTCACCTAAATATACTTTACTTTCGCCCCCAAAATTTGCTCTATTAAGGCTCTTGAGTTCTTCGCTTGGATCTTGCTTTAGGCCAGCTAAACGGGCTTTGAGCATCCAGTACCAAGCATTCTCGTACATGTTCCATATTTTTTTATTTTTAATTTTGTTGGCTAGTTCGGTCGCTTTTTCAAGGTCGTCATCTAGAATGGCCTGAGTCGCTTCTTTATACAAAGTGTTGAACTGTCGTCTTACCCCTTTGCTTTTATCATCGCGTTTGGAAGTGAGTAAGAAATCGAATTGCACCTCCATATCGCACTGTTGAATAGGCTTTCCATCTTGAGACGCAGGTTCAAATTTCCACTTTTTTATTGCTCTTATTGATTCTCTCTCAAAGTTTCTATCGCCGGAAGAATCTGTTACCACGGGGTCAATAACATTACCTTCCTCAGTAATGACGTAAGAGAATCTAACCCAGCCTTCCTGACCTCTACCGGCTGCTTCTTTGGGGTATCTGGGGGGTACACGTTTAAGAATTTCAGCTCTTTCAACTTCAAATAGTAGCTTGGCCTGCTCAGATTCAGCAGCTTGAAGAGGGCTGATCGTTAGTAGTGAAAGAAGTGAAGCGCTGGTGACGGCAGTAGAGAGTATGTTCATTTTCAGGTCCTTTTGAATGTTTCGTTGATACTAGCATGTAAAAGTAGCGATTTGAAAGTATCTGCTTTAATCGCTCTTCTCTCTTTTGCTAACTAATTACGAGCAAATATATGTTCGGCTGGATTAAATAATACCCACGAGGTAAGAATATACTTATCATTTGATATAGGGACGTTACCGCGATGAGTATGCGTGAAGCCGCTAGGCGCAATCACCATACGACCTGCCTTTGGCTTGATTTTTTTGCCTTGATAATAGAATTCAGTTTCGCCACCTTCATCAACGTCATTGAGGTAGAACATAAACAGCAGATTACGATGCAAGGCATCGACAGATCCTTGTTGTGGGTAGTTCTCGGAATGCCAATAAGGATAACCGCCATTGCCAGCGTCGTATTTTTGCGCATTGATTTCACCAATACGAAAAAGATAGTTAACAATGTCAGGTAGTCGCGGCAAGGCCTGCTCTTCAAAATTCTCGGTGGTCAGTTTAATGGGCTGTCCAGTTTTCACATCTGCCATAGTTAAACCAATAGGCCCAATAAGTGCAAACCGGTAGCGCTTGAAGTAATCAACTAAGTGCTTGCCCGTGGCTCGTGCAACGATGGGATAGAGTTCTTTAAATTCCTCAAAACGCGATATTGAAACATCGGTAGAGCGCTTTTTATCAGTATCAACACCACCGCCGGTTTCCCCAGGGAGGGTATGTTTACTCTTATTAAACGCAGCAATTATTTGCTCGCAAAGTTGAGGTGAAAGTACGTCATCAATCACCTCAATGAAGTCTGAATGTATAGCATCTTGTTGGGTGATAGCTCTGCCCTTACTCTTCGTGTATTAGATGCATTTTTAGCAGATCACGCACCGTATCGTCAATGCGAACAGCCTTTTTACTCTGGTAGTCAAAGCGAACCAAAGTTGTCGTGCCTTTGGCTTTTTTTACGTTGCTCTGCCAAAGTTCTTGGTATATTTCGAAAGAGCTATTGCCGATTTTGCTAATCCACGTTTTTACCTCAACGCCTGGGTCGAGATAAATTTGCTCCAGAAAATCCACATTATAATTGGCCAAGATGAGCGGCCAATTTTGTAAGTCTAAGTCGGGAGTAAAAAACCTGAAAATTGGCAGGCGAGCTGTTTCAAACCAGCCCACAAGTACTGTGTTGCTAACGTGTTGCAGGGCGTCTGTCTCATAAAATCGTACGTCGAATTGACAACTAAGCATGAATTATCCTCCTTGTTTTACCGCTAACATTGGCTTTAGGAAGCTACCAGTGTGAGAGGCTTTAACATCACAGATTTTTTCGGGTGTACCTTCAGCTACAATCATGCCACCGCCAGAGCCACCCTCTGGGCCTAAGTCAACAACCCAATCTGCGGTTTTTACAACGTCGAGGTTATGCTCGATCACGACGACTGTATTGCCATGGTCGCGAAGACGATGTAAGACCTCAAGCAACTGTTTAATATCATGAAAGTGTAAGCCTGTGGTGGGTTCATCCAGTATGTATAAAGTTTGACCCGTATCGCGCTTCGATAGCTCTTTTGCGAGTTTTACGCGCTGGGCTTCACCACCTGAGAGTGTCGTAGCAGATTGACCAAGACGAATATACGACAAGCCAACATCCATTAGCGTTTGCAGCTTGCGATTTATAGATGGGATGGCATCAAAGAACTCTCTTGCGTCTTCCACTGTCATCTCTAAAATTTCATGGATGTTTTTGTTTTTGTATCGAATTTCTAGTGTTTCACGATTGTAGCGCTTGCCCGCACATACGTCGCAAGGCACATAAACGTCGGGTAGAAAGTGCATTTCAACTTTAATGAGGCCGTCACCTTGGCAAGCCTCACAACGCCCACCTTTAACGTTAAAGCTAAAGCGTCCTGGCTTATAACCTCGTGACCGAGACTCTTGCGTGCCTGCAAAAATTTCTCTAATTGGTGTAAAAATCCCTGCGTAGGTCGCCGGGTTAGAACGTGGTGTTCTACCAATAGGGCTTTGGTCGATATCAACCACTTTGTCCATGTGTTCCAAGCCAGTAATTGACTTGTAAGGTGCTGGCTCATTTGTGGTTGCGCGGTTTAATTCGCGTTGAGCAATACGGTAAAAAGTGTCGTTAATCAGGGTTGATTTTCCAGAACCTGACACACCGGTAATGCAGGTCATTAAGCCTGTCGGTATTTTCAAGGTAACGTCTTTAAGATTGTTACCAGATGCACCTTTCAGTGTTACCCACTCTCGCCCTTTTGTTGCCGTACGCTTTTTTGGTATCTCTATGTACTCTCTTCCTGAAAGGTACTTTCCAGTGAGTGAGTGTTCACTGTTCATGATGTCTTCAAGCTTTCCTTGGGCGATTATCTCGCCACCATGCACCCCTGCGCCAGGGCCGATATCGACAATGTGATCGGCTTCTTTTATGGCATCTTCATCATGTTCCACGACGATTACCGTGTTGCCTAAATCACGAAGGTGACGCAGTGTTTTCAACAGTCGCTCATTGTCGCGCTGATGCAAGCCAATGCTTGGTTCGTCAAGCACGTACATTACCCCAACTAAACCGGCACCAATCTGGCTGGCTAAACGGATACGCTGGGCTTCACCGCCTGATAAAGTATCGGCGCTGCGTGACAGTGATAAATAGTTCAAGCCAACGTTGACCAAAAACTGTAAGCGGTCTTTGATTTCTTTCAAAATTTTCTCGGCGATTGCCGCTCGTTGCCCGCTTAAATTCAAGCTATCGAACAAGTCTAGTGACTCGGCAATCGACATTTCAGCGATCTGTGGCAAGTTTGTCCCTTCTATAAATACATTGCGAGCTTCTAGTCGAAGTCGTGTACCGGAACAAGTGGAGCAGTGCTGGTGGCTCATATATTTACCAAGCTCTTCACGCACTGTATTAGATTCAGTCTCGCGGAAGCGACGCTCCATATTCGGTATTATCCCCTCGAAAGGGTGCTTCCGCTCCATGATGTCGCCACGCTCGTTAATGTATTTGAACTTAACGGCTGTACCTTTACTGCCATAAAGCACGATATCTTGGGCTTTTTTATCTAAGTCTTGAAAAGGTTTATTCAGGTCAAAATTGTAATGATCAGCAACCGACTGCAGCATTTGGAAATAATAGTAACTTCGCTTATCCCAGCCTCGGATAGCACCGCCCGATAAACTGATTTCGTTATTCCCAACAACTCGGTGCGGGTCGAAGAACTGGCGAGTGCCCAGACCATCGCAGGTTTGACATGCACCAGCAGGGTTATTAAATGAAAATATGCGAGGCTCTAATTCAGTAATACTATAGCCACAATGAGGGCAAGCAAAGTTAGCAGAAAATACGATTTCTTCTTTGTCAGGCTCATCCATGTAGGCCACTTTCGCCGAACCCGATGATAGGGTTAGTGCAGTCTCAAAAGATTCTGCCAAGCGTAGTTGCAAATCATCGCGAACTTTAAAACGGTCGACTACCACCTCAATTGTATGCTTTTTGTGTAAATCGAGAGTGGGTGGATCGGTTAAATCACATACCTCACCATCAATTCGGGCGCGAATAAAGCCTTGAGCATTGAGACTTTCAAGGGTTTTTACATGTTCGCCTTTACGATCTTGAACAACCGGCGCGAGTAGCATCAACTTTGCGCCCTCTGGCATCTCGAGTACGCGGTCTACCATCTGACTCACTGTTTGTGCGTTCAATGCGACATCGTGCTCAGGGCATTTGGGCGTGCCAACACGGGCAAATAGTAAGCGAAGATAATCATATATCTCGGTGATAGTGCCGACTGTTGAGCGAGGATTATGAGAGGTTGATTTTTGTTCGATTGAAATTGCAGGTGAAAGGCCTTCGATGTGATCAACATCAGGCTTTTCCATCATTGATAAAAACTGACGAGCGTAGGCCGACAATGATTCAACGTAGCGTCGCTGTCCTTCGGCATAAAGTGTATCGAAAGCCAAAGATGATTTGCCCGAGCCTGAAAGGCCGGTGATCACAACTAGCTTGTCTCGTGGCAGTTCGATGTTGATGTTTTTCAGATTGTGGGTGCGCGCCCCGCGAACTTCTATTTTATCCATGATGCCCTTTGCTGAATGTAGTGAAGCGAATTCGAATCAGCCGATGATTATGCCACATATTCAGATTAATTACCTTGAATGATGCCTTTGTTACGGTTTTGTCTGTGTGAAGATCATGCAGTGATGAGCTAACCGTTTTCTTATGATATTATGCGCGCCCTGTTAACCATCATCGGATATTGTTGTATTGAATTCTAATGAGACTCGCGCTGCCATTACTCTGGCTCTAGTGTACGTGTTGCGCATGCTGGGGTTGTTTATGGTTATCCCCGTATTAGCTATCGCCGCAGTAGAGTATCCGGACTACTCTCCGTTATTAGTCGGTTTGGCAATAGGTGGCTATGGTTTGACTCAGGCGATTTTGCAAATTCCAATGGGTGTTTTGTCGGATAAGTGGGGCCGCAAGCCTGTTATCTATCTTGGTTTATCATTTTTCATTATAGGTAGTGTCGTGGCTGCTACTGCCGACTCCATGTTAATGCTAACCCTCGGGCGAGTACTACAAGGAGCGGGTGCGATTGCAGGCGCGGTGATGGCATTAGCTTCAGATGTGACTCGCGAATCACAGCGTGCAAAAGTCATGGCTATTATTGGTGTTTCAATCGGCTTTTCATTCTATCTTGCCTTACTGCTTGGACCGGCTATTGCGGGCTCTTATGGGGTACAAGGTATCTTTTGGATAACGGCAATATTAACGCTCTGTTGTTTGCCTCTTATTCATTTTGGTGTGAAGGCACCTGGAAGGCTTGAGCCAGCTGGCGATACCCTACCTCAACTCAGCCAGCTCAAAAGTTTATTTAGCCACTCTTCTTTATGGCGCTTGAATATAAGTGTGTTAGTGGTGCATCTTCTGATCACTTGTTTTTTTGTACAAGTTCCGGGGTTGTTGATAGCTCAAGAGTTTCAGTTGGGAGAGCATTGGAAAATATATACCCCCATTTTGATTATCTCAGTTTTCATATTAGTGTTGCTTATGAGAGTAGGTAAGCATTTACCAACCTCGGTTTCCTTTCTACTTTCACTAGGTTTGATGGCCTTGGCATTTGCTCTATTTTTACTGCCAACGTTGAACTGGCAGATTATCTGTGTGGCTGGCATTTTGTTTTTTGCTGGCTTTAATTACATGGAAGCTCATATGCCTGCTATGGTATCGAGCATTGCACCTGCTGGAAGAAAGGGAAGTGCTATGGGCATTTACGCCAGCCATCAATTTTTCGGTGCCTTCGCTGGCGGGCTATTATCCGGTTTACTATTGCAACAATTTGGTCAGCAGCAAAGCTTAATTGCATGCATTGCCATTGTTGCAGTTTGCATGCTCATTGTACTCGGACTATCTGATCAACAAAAAGTGAAACGACTAAGCTTAAAACTGCCGTCTTCTTTTATCGGTAGCACCCTGATGACAAAGCAAGTAAGTAAGCGTTTACTTGAATTAAATGGTTTGCTTGAGCTTGTATATGAAGCCAAAGATAATGCGTTTTATTTGAAGGTTGATAGCAAGGGTTTTGAGCTTCATCTAGCCAAGCAAGTAATAGCAGACTACGCAAAAAAAATGTAGGAATCCAGTCTTAGATTCAGGGTGCATTTGCTTGCACTTCAGAGTATATTAGTGACATAAAATTTTAGATGTTTAACAGGAGTTAGCATGGCCTCTAGAGGTGTTAATAAAGTAATTTTGGTTGGGAACTTGGGGAACGATCCTGAGGTAAGGTATATGCCCAACGGTAATGCCGTTGCAAACTTGAGCATTGCAACTAGCGAAAGCTGGAAAGACCAACAAGGCCAGCCTCAAGAGCGCACAGAGTGGCATAAAGTCACAATGTATCGTCGCCTCGCGGAAATAGCCGGCGAATATCTTAAAAAGGGTTCTTCAATTTATCTAGAAGGTAAATTGCAAACACGTAAATGGCAAGATCAGCAAGGTAACGACCGCTACACAACTGAAGTGATTGCCGACCAGATGCAAATGCTTGGGGGAAGAAGCGACGGTGGGAGCCAAGGTGGTCAATCACAAGGTGCTTATCAGCAACGTCCTCAGGGCGGTCAAAATCAAGGTGGCCAAAATCAAGGTGGTCAGAACCAAGGCGGCTATCAACAGCAAAACCAAGGCGGTCAAGCCCAGGGAGGCTACCAACAGCCAGCGCAGCAGAGTCAGCCTTCAAATGCGCCTAAAGCACCTCCTATGAGTGAGCCAGATTTTGACTTTGACGATGATATTCCGTTCTAATCAAAGACAAAGAACGTTGAAAAATAAGCTCAAAAGCCGCTACTGAAAGCGGCTTTTTTACTTCCATCAGTAATCTAAATGACTTCCCCTTTTAAAGCGCCAAATAACTTTATCTCGGACCGTAAACTGCATGTAGCCACTATAAAGCTGCGCTATTAATTCTTGTTTAGGCAACGCTTAAATTTCTTTATTTTCTCTCAGCGGTTTCTTTTTTATTCAATGTGTACTTTAATACAAAGACTTGTGTGATGTAGAGCATCATTGGGCAAACGAGAATTTGGATACTTACTATTTGATGAGTACGCAAAAAAACCGCAGAGCAGATGGCAAGTTGAGAGAAGCCATCGGTGACGTGCAAGCGAGCATGTTCGATCCTAAAGGTGCTGAAAACATCGTATTAAAGGCCTTACATCAAGCCAGCGAACTGTCAGAGGCGGATGTCGCACACTGTTCAATATTTACGGGACAGCATAAGCGTCTTTTTGGGGAGAATAGCGCAGATTTTCTTGTTCACTTTACGGGCAGCGCGTCGATTCACGACTCCGCTATCAAAGATTTATATAAAGGTGATGCGCTGCCGTCGAACGCGCTTATGTTTAACGGAAAGATTCCGCAGCGCTATGCAAGTATATTCAAAGCGGACTCTGCTATTTCAGCCAGTCTTTTTCTGCCAATAAAGTTACATGGTAAGAGTATTGCCTTTATTAGCTTAGCTAAAGCCGATGGTTTCTTTGATGCTGAGCTTATTGAACGTCTTAGCCCCCTTATCAAAGCAACAGTGTGTGCTTTGCAGAATACTGAAGCTGTTCGCGGCTCATTTCAAATAACCAACAAAGTCGTTAGCGATGATTATATTAGTGCATTAATATCATCTTCCCCCTCGGCATTACTCGTTGTTGATAAAAATCGCATGATCTGTCTGTGTAATCCGCGCTCTGTGCATCTTTTCCACGGCCAGGAGGATGGGCACTTTCAGTCCTTAACGGGCTTACCCATCGATAATTTCTTTCCTCAATATGATTCTTTTTTTGAGTGGTCTTCACAAATACATAAAGAAGAACTGGCCGAGGCTCCCACACTCCCTGTTCTCTGGGAGCGGCAACCGATATTTTTACTTGATGGTAAACAGGCACAAGCTCGCGTTTCTCTGTTTCAGTGTAATGTAGGGAAAGAAACTTATACAACCTTACAAATAGACAAGGTAGTAGAGCAAAGCGAAAGTCAATATCGTGGAGCCGTTGAGCCATCTATGCTGCCTTCGTTAATGGACTTGATGCCACTGGCGATATTACAGTTAAACAACGATTTAACCTGCTTGTATACCAATGAAATGTGGACCGAAATCTCAGGCTTAAGTGCGCATGAGAGTGAACATAACGCATGGCTCAGTGCAGTACATGATGAAGAGGTCCAAGGCCTTATAAAAGGCATTAAACTTGGGATGAATACGATGGGAGAGTATCGGCAAGAGCTGCGGATTATCTCTCCCTTGGGTGTTGTTAAATACATGGATTTTTTCGCTAAGGTGATACTCAATGACCAAGGTCATCGCCAAGGCATCCTCTGTACTTTTTCCGACATCACAGAAGCGCTACAAACCACAGAGAAGTTAACAAATGTCGCGCACTATGATGGTCTGACTGGCCTAGCGAACCGCTTACTATTCCAAGATCGCTTGGAGCAAGCCTTTATTGCCTCAGAGCGAGAGCGCTCGAAAGTATGTCTATTCTTTTTAGATCTCGATGGATTTAAACTTGTAAATGATGAGATGGGGCACGATGCAGGCGATATCATTCTCAAGCTAGTTGCACAGCGCCTTCAAGATATACTCCGTCGAAATGATACTATCGGCCGCTTTGGTGGTGATGAGTTTGTTATTTTGCTCGGTCACGATGATCACGATACCGAAGTAATTACGGTCGCTGAGAAAATAATTAAATTAATATCAATGCCTTACACTGTGCATCAACGAGAAGTGAATGTTACGGTGAGTATTGGTATTGCACAAGGAACCTCAGGCGATAGTAACCCAAGGAAACTGTTAAAACAGGCCGATTCAGCACTTTATTTAGCAAAGGACGACGGTAAAAATAACTTTAAAATTTTTGATGAAAAGTTGGATGCTGAAGCACGCAAACGTAATTTTTTAGTGAATCAGTTACGCCGGGGTTTAAAACAAAATAGCTTTAGTTTGCATTATCAACCCATTATTGATTCCGTGAGCGACAAGGTTAAAGGTTTCGAGGCGTTATTGCGCTTCACTGACGTCAACAATGTCGCGGTGGCACCTGATTCATTTATTGATATTTTAGAGGATACTGGGTTGATCGTGCCGGTTGGTGCTTGGGTCATACAACAAGTTTGTGAACAGGTTGCTAACTGGAAAGTGCGTGATTTATTTCCAGAAAATGGCTACATAAGCTTTAACGTATCGGCGAAACAGTTGGTGAATCACGAAGTATTGGGTGTAATCGAAAGTGCCATTAGCGATTCGAAGATATCCGGTAGAGATTTAGTGCTAGAGATGACTGAGTCAGTGCTTATCGATAATGCAGACTATGCTTTGAGGCTAATTAAGGACATCAAGGCCCTGGGCCTCAGAATTGCTTTGGATGATTTTGGTACGGGTTATTCGTCATTGAGTTATTTGCAGTCCTTCCCCTTCGACTTAATTAAAATAGACAAGTCGTTTATCTTGGATCTAAAGAACAACAGAGACAGTCGCAAAATCACCAAGGGTATTATTGCACTGGCGCATTCATTAGAAATAGAACTCATAGCTGAAGGTGTTGAAACCAAAGAGGCATTTGATTATCTACGTAAGAATGAAGTGGAATTATGCCAAGGCTTTTACTTTAGTCGACCGCTGCCAGAACGAGCCATAAAACAATTCTTGCTGTCTTACTCTGCCAAGCCAAGCAAGGCTGAATAAGGCAGAGTAAGGCAAGCTTGCTTATATCATTAGGCAGCGTTTTCCAAGATCCGTCTCGCTACGTCTGGATTAATATCTTTATGTTCGCCCATAGCATGCAGCTTATGTTTTTCCATCTGGGCAACCAAGGCATCAATTGCGCTAGCTTCGATTCCATATCCTGAAAGTGTTGTGGGTACGCCCATTTCTTCAAAGAAGGCGGCTGTTTTAGCAATCGCTTGCTCAATAATAGCGTCATCTGAGCCCTCAGTAATCCCCCACACTCGGCGACCAAACTGCAATAATTTGGCTGCTTTGTGTTCTTTCTTCTCCCGCATAAGTGACGGCAGCACAATTGCCAAGGTTTGCGCATGATCTAAACCATGAAGGGCCGTAATTTCATGGCCAATGCCGTGTGTTGCCCAGTCTTGTGGCACACCAACCCCAATGAGTCCATTTAACGCCATAGTGGCAGCCCACATAATATTTGCACGAACGTCGTAATTATCGGGTTCGCTTAATGCTTTTGGGCCTTCTTCGATTAAGGTACTTAACAAGCCTTCTGCAAACCGGTCTTGAACAGGGGCATTAACATCATAAGTGAGATATTGCTCAATTGTGTGTACAAACGCATCGACCACGCCATTTGCGACTTGTCTGGGAGGAAGCGAGAAAGTAACGCTTGGGTCTAATATAGCCACTTGCGGATAAACATGTGGGCTTGAGAAAGGCAGTTTATCTTGGGTGCTACGTTTTGTAATAACAGAATTGCCATTGCTTTCAGTACCAGTAGCCGGAAGCGTTAAAATACACGACAAAGGTAAAGCCGAGACGACTTTTGCGCCTTTTGCTAATATATCCCATGGGTCATCGCCCTCAAATTTTGCAGCCGCAGCGACAAACTTGGCTCCATCGATAACACTGCCACCGCCAACGGCCAGAATATAATCAATGCCTTTGCTTTCAACGAGTTCAATAGCCTTACTGAGTGTTTCCAAAGAGGGGTTCGGTTCAACGCCGGAGAACTCGACAAGGTCATGGTTGCTGAGCGATTCTATAACCTGCTGATAAACGCCATTCTTTTTAATGGAACCGCCACCGTACATCAATAAAACACGATGTGAGCTGTCGATTTCCTGACCTATATTTTGTATTTGACCCTTGCCAAAGACGATTTTCGTAGGGTTACTGAATTGAAAATTATACATTTTATCTCCTTAGAAATTTGGACTACAGCCCCACCGTTACTGGCATTGTTAGTATTTTGTTGCAAGTCACTTTTTGCTGATGGGTATAAGGTTGACTAGGTTGCGTAAGTTTTTACATACCTAATAGCATCATTCGATCACATAGAATCATCATTCATTCAAATATATTGATTTAGTTAAGTGTTTTTGTACCAAGGCCGATATTTCTTGTAAGAGGCAAGCCGAATTTGCTTTTTGCAAACGTGTAATTCACTTAACCACCATAGCATCAATTATAATTAGGTACGAATAAACCATGCGTTTGAGTTGGCGACAACTTATAAAGTCTAAACTGCGAGGGAAGTCTACATTCTTCTCTGTTGGCATTGCTTTCTCTGCAGAAAGTGTGTTGCTGTGTGTGCTACAGAAAAATGGTGACAACATAGATTGGGTCCTTGACGCTAGCTTCAGCCACGCTACATGGCGAGAACAGTTGGCCAACTATGTACAGAGTAACAAACTAGCAAACACCGACTGCTACGTTACGCTCACGTCACATTGGTATCAACTGCTACAAGCTGATCAACCGAAAGTAGAAGAGGATGAGATGTATGCCTCGCTAGCATGGCCTTTAAAAGAACTTCTCCCTTCCAACACAGATTATGTTTACGACTATATGACACCTCCAGCGCAGGTGGCAGGGCAGTCAAAGCTCAATGTAGTGGCGATTCCGAAAAAAGACATTAGAAACATTGCTAACGGCGTTTACGAAGCTCAGCTTAAAATGCGCAATATTTCAATCGAAGAAACCGCCACTATTGAATTAACGCCGCCATCCGACGATGCCGTAATGACCTTGGTGCAAGAGCACGGTGAAGAGATCGTGCTCAACGTAGTGAAAAATGGTGAGATGTATTTTACTCGCCGATTGAAAGGCTTTGAAAACCTTGGCAGCTTTAGCGAACATGAACTGTCAATGGGAATAACAGACAGCTTATGTGTGCAAATACAACGCTCAATGGACTATTTTGAAAGTCAATTGCGACAGCCCCCAGTTCGCAAAGTGCTGTTGAAGCTTGACACTAATCTAACTGATAGTCTTGCCAATCAAATCCAAGAAAACATGAATCTACCCGTGGTCAACTTTGAACCAGAGATTAATTGTGGGCCTGAGTTTAATTTTAAAATGGCAAGTTTTTCTTGCTTAGGTGCGGCTTACACCAAGCAAGCAAAAGTCTTATTAGAAGCAACAAAGAAAGCAAATACGACGAAAAGTGAAGAGGTGCGAACGTGAAAACACGCATCAACCTTTATAGAGATGAATTTAAACCTCAGTTTGTGTGGTTGTCGGTCACTAACACGCTGCTACTTTCTGTCGTAGTTCTATTTGTGCTACTAGGCATATATTATGTGTCATGGTCTGCTATGGATGCTAGGCAGACTAGCTTAAGTGAGCTACAGGCCAGCATAAAAGAGCGTCAAAACACGTTAGACGAGCTAACACTTCAATTAAGTCAGCGACAGAAGAACCCATTATTGTTACGCGAACTCGAGCAACGCCAATTTGTATTGGCGAATGTTTCTCGACTAGCTGAGAAATTAGACCTGCTTGAAGAAACCCAACGTTACCCCTTTTCAACTGCCTTTGAGTCATTCTCGCAAGCAAACCGGGATGACCTATGGTTGAGCAGCTTTTACCTGAGTAGCGAAGCTCAAATTATCGAAGGAAATATAACAAATGCAGAAGCACTCCCCGCTTGGTTACAGACCTTGGGGAAAACATCTTATTTTGCTAACAGTAACTTCGACTCAGCCTCAATTAGCACGACCAGTCCGGTATCAGCAGCGGGCGCACAGCAGCATTCAGCGCCGACTTCTGGGCCACTTAAGTTTGTACTCAAAAATGGGCAGCTTACAGAGCATAAAGGTGGTCAAAAATGAGCGGCAGAATGGCTAATTTAGAAAAAAAATTCAGTCAAATCTCTTTGCGCGAGCAGCGCTTGATATTTTATACACTTCCACTTGCGCTTTGCTTTGTGATGATTCTCAGTTTTATTGAGCCGGCGATCGCCAATGCAATGAAAGCTAGAGTTGATATGCAAAATGCGCGAATACAACTCACGACGGTGTCACAAAATGTAGAGTTGCTTGAATTGCAGCTTCAAGTTGATGTTGACGACGAAACAAGAAAGCAAACTGCAGCAATTAACGATGAAATTGTTAGGGTCGAAAAGCGATTCGAAAGTGAATTATCTAAATTGGTCATGCCAAGTGTGATGCCCTTAGTGCTAGAGAGCTTGCTTAAAGATGCCAACAAACTCGCTATTGTCAAGATGGAGTCCATCCCACCGTCAAACCTTTTTGCCAAGGAAAATGCTGCAGAAACTGCTGAAAAACAGGGTATACAAGAAAATGAGCAGCAAGCAATGCCAGTCTTATATCAGCATGGTTTACGGGTAGTGTTTGAGGGCACATATGCAGACGCCCAAGCATTTTTAGCTAAATCAGAAAATATGCAATGGCGTTTGTATTGGGACAGTGTGAGCTTGACTGCCAACGAGTATCCACGGTCTACGGTAGAGATTGAATTGTTTACCCTGAGCAGAAGCGAGGCCTACTTAAATGTTAACTAGTCGCAAAGCTGTATTCAGCACCGTCTTTAGTTTGCTATTTGCATTCTTGCCATTTACGCAGATTTTGGCCAAAGGAGATCCAACCAGACCTCCAGGTAAGGTTGAGCGCTTCGTTGAAAGTAGCATCAGTAAAGACGCTGCTATTGTGGTCAGCGCAGTACTCAAAAAGAATCAGGTGTATTACGCAGTTATCAATCAGCAGTGGCTTAAAACTGGCGAGAGTTATCTTGGATGGCGCGTAACTCGAATTACAAATAGCGCCGTGTATTTACAGAACATAAGTGAGCCGTCGGACAAAAGTGTGCGGTTTTTGGTGAATGAAAATAGTGATTTTAAAAAGCAGGCAAATGATGAATAGTTTACGAATCGGCAAGGCTTTAAGCCTATGTTTCATTGCGATTTCGCTGGCAGGCTGTCAAACGTCTGGGAAAAGTCATGTAGAAACATCGCTTGCAAAGCAATTAGATGAAGAGCTAGCGCGTTCGCAAGCCTTGCAAGAAGTGCAACCTGAACTCGCAGCTGCAGTGAGTGATTACCTCTTGGCTGGTGAGCAACAAGGCCGCAATGAAACACTCTTTGCAGCTGATAAATATGACATTAATGCTCGCCAAATCGACGCAGTGAGTTTCTTTTCGGGCTTAGTGAAAGACACGCCTTTTTCGGTTGCGATCCACCCTGAAGTATCAGGATTAATCTCTTTAGACCTCAAACAAGTTGAGCTTGATACGGTATTTGAATTGGTGTCTGACCTGTACGGCTTCCATATTGATCGAACTGGCAACATTTATAAGGTGTTCCCAGCAGGCATGCGTACCGAAACATTTTCAGTCAATTATTTACTTATGCAACGAGATGGCAACACTCAAACCAGCATCATTTCCGGCGGAGTATCTCAAAACGGCGGGAATCAAAACAACAGTGGCCAAAATAGTGGCGGTTTCAATAACTTCAGTGGTAATTCTCAGGTGGGTAATAATTTAGGTGGCAACAACAGTGGCGGCCTAAATGGTAACGTGGGTAGCAATGGCACCTCAATAACCACTAGAACCGAAACTAATTTCTGGGAGAACTTGGAGACGAGTTTAAAAGAAATGTTGGGCAACGACGAGGGCCGTTCTGTACTTGTTAGTCCTCAAGCCGGATTAGTCACCGTGCGTGCGTTACCTGATGAAATAAAAACTATCCGTAATTTCTTAAATATTTCCGAAGAAAGCTTACAGCGCCAAGTTATCATTGAAGCGCGTATTCTTGAAGTGGCTCTAAGTGATGAATACCAACAAGGTATTAATTGGAATCAAGTACTGGCACATGCGGGAAGCACCGATTTGGGCTTTTCGACCTCAGTGGCTAACCTAGGTAATGAGATTACAGCATCACTAGGCGGCATTACCTCTTTGTCTTTCCTAAACAAAGACTTCAGTGGTGTGTTGAATTTGCTTGATACTCAAGGCAACGTACAAGTACTTTCGAGCCCTCGAGTAACAGCAATTAATAACCAGAAAGCGGTGATCAAAGTAGGTGAAGACGAATACTTTGTTACCGATGTTTCTAGTCAAAGTACCATCAGCAACAGCTCAACTTCGGTCTCGCCAGATATTGGTCTTACGCCTTTCTTCAGCGGTATTGCTCTAGACGTAACCCCACAAATTGATGAGAACGGCAGTATTTTATTGCACATCCACCCCTCTGTGATCGAAACCGAAGAGCAAGAGAAGGTGATCACCTTAAATGAAGAACAATACATATTACCTTTAGCACAAAGCACTATTCGTGAATCGGATACGATTATTCGTGCAACATCGGGTGAAATTGTCGTGATAGGCGGCCTGATGCAGTCTGTGGTCACCACAGAGGATTCGAAGGTGCCCTTCTTAGGCGATATTCCGTTTATGGGTAACCTATTTAAAAATAAACGCGAGAAAGAAACCAAAAAAGAACTGATCATACTGCTCAAACCTACCGTGGTTGGCAAAAACACATGGCGCGATCAAATCGAAACTAGTCGTGAGCAAATGGCCGATTGGCTTTACGTGGAGTAGGCATGTATCTGTATCACTTTGGCATCAAAGAGTTACCATTCACGCTCACTCCTAATACGAGTTATTACTTTGGGCTTCCTAGTCATAAAGAGGCAATAGAAGTTCTGTCTACTGCTCTTAAAAGCGGCGAAGGTTTCATCAAGGTTACGGGCGAGGTAGGGGCAGGGAAAACGCTCATTTGTCGAAAGTTGCTCAATGAACTGCCAGATGGTTTTGTGACTGCCTATATTCCGAATCCTTACCTTTCCCCAGCGGAACTGCGCCGCTCAGTAGCAGCCGAGTTAAACGTTGAGCTACCAGAAGGTACCGATCAGCAAGAGTTTACCCAGCTTATTCAACAACGGCTTATTGAAATACACAAACAACACAAAAATGCAGTACTTATCATAGATGAGGCACAAGCCTTGCCGGATGAAAGTATTGAGGCATTGCGTTTGATGACTAACTTAGAGACAGAGTCGCAAAAACTGTTGCAAGTAGTCTTGTTCGGTCAGCCAGAGCTTGATCAAAAGCTTGGCCAGCCTAAACTTCGACAATTGCTTCAGCGCATTACCTTTTCTTATCATTTGAAGCTCATGAGTGCCGATCAAGTCTATCAATACGTTCGCCACAGAATGTCAGTTGCGGGTTATCGAATTGAAGGCCTATTTGATCACGCATGCTGCGAGCTAATGCACAAAGCCAGTGGTGGCACCCCCAGAATTGTAAACGTGCTTTGTCATAAAGCATTGATGCTTGCTTATGGTGAGGGAGTTCATAAAATCACAAAGGCACATGTTCTTGCTGCAATTGACGATACCGAAGCGGCCAAAACAGTGTCGAATAAAGGCGTCTTCTCATGGTTTTCTCGGCATTTATTCAATGCGGCCTCGGTTGTAGCGCTGCTTTGCATGAACATTGCCGCGACTGAAACAGGTTGGTTCCAATGAGCGTAGTTAACAAAATGCTCAAGGACTTGGAGCAACGTGAGAATGCCACAGCCAATAATGCTGATTATGTTCCAATGGAAGGTGAAGGTGCTAAATCACGGAGCTTAGTGGTGGGTTTAACCCTTCTTGTGCTCATACTCAGTGCATTGGTGTTGTGGTTGCTGCCTAAGCAACTTGAACGAAAAGATGTGGCGCAAGTGCTAGTGACACAAGAGCCAAGTCAATCCAGTTCCCCAAGGACGCAAAGCAAAAACTCGCAAAGTGATGCTCTCCAAAGCAGTGCTCTCCAAAGCGATGCCATCCAAAACGGCGCCCTCCAAAGCGGCGCCCTCCAAAGCAAAAACTCGCAAAGCGATCTCTCACAAACAAAACATGCGCCTAATACAAATGAGCAAGCTGAAAAGCTAGCCTCAGACAGCCTTGAAAGCGAGACGCTAAATAGTGCAGTAGATAATGTTGCCAATAGCTCTGCTCAAACGAATTCGGCAGCGATAAATCTCAAAGCTCAGCCCGCATCATCGTCGCAAGCCCACATAAAGACTGAGCCGACAGCTAAACCAAGAGTTGAAACAGCCATCGCGCTAAGTCCTGAGCCAAGACTTAAGGAAGGGCAAGAGTTTCAACAGAAAGAGCAAGCCCTGCCAAGCTCGGCAAAACAAGTGTTGTCTGAGCAAGAGCCGGTGTTTAGTGTTAGCTCCAATCGCAGAACGCAAGGTAGCAACAATATGCTGGAGCAGCGTATACAGTTATCGCTTAAAAACGGTGATACCGCCGCTGCCATAAAAGATTTAAACGAGCTTGTGCAGCGCGAGCCACGAAATATTGGTGCGCGCAAGCGTTTAGCCAGTTTGTCTTTCGCCCAAGGCGACCCTATAAGGGCAGCAATGCTACTCCATCAAGGGGTGAAACTGCATCCAGAAGATAGCAGTATGCGTCTCATGCAGGCCCGTTTACTCTTTCGGGAAAATAAAAATTCCCAAGCGCTTGCCATACTGAATGAACATCCTCCAACGGTGCTAGCGGACAATGAGTTGCTAAGTTTTCGGGCTGCTTTGGCCGAAAAACAAGGTGATTATGCTCGTTCACAAAGCGACTATTTAACCCTGCTACAAAGGCAACCAAATAATGCACGTTGGCTTTTAGGTTTAGCGATCAGCCAAGACAAGCAAGAATTTCATGAGCAAGCAGTTGCTACTTATAAACAAGTCAAATCCTCAAATCAGCTATCAACACAGGTTGTCAGTTTTGTTGATGGGCGATTGGCAGCGTTAGTGGGATCATAAAGAATGAAGATTCGTTTAGGCGACTTACTCGTACAAAACAAGCTAATCAACGATGCGCAGTTGCAAGACGCCTTATCCGAACAGCGAAAATCTGGTCGTAAATTAGGCGCCACTTTGATTGCGATGGATTTAGTTACAGAGGAACAACTACTCTCTCTGCTCTCGACGCATTTAAACGTGCCACTTATTGACATCGATGCATATCGTGTTGACCCTGAAGCGGTAAAATTACTGCCAGAAATTCAAGCACGTCGCTATCGTGCGCTTGTGCTAGATGATAAGGGTGAAAAGTTACTCGTTGGTATGAGTGATCCAGGCGATATTAATGCCGTGGATGATTTAAGCAATCGTCTTCCAAAGCCTATTGAAATTGCAGTAGTAAGTGAAACGCAGTTATTTGCTGCCTACGAAAACTTTTACCGAAAAACGGAAGAGATTGCGTCTTTCGCCCAAGAGTTGGCAGAAGAATATGACGATGCCCAAGATTTTGAACTTGAAACCGGCGTTGACGGCGAGCAAGACACGGCCGTTGCGAAACTGTTGCAGTCGATATTTGAAGATGCCGTTATGGCCAAAGCGTCAGATATCCATATTGAGCCTGAAGAAAAACAACTTCGAATTCGTCAGCGCGTAGATGGGCAGTTACAAGAAACGGTTATCCCAGAGCGAAACATTGCTAATGCGCTAGTATTGCGTCTGAAATTGATGTCGGGCTTGGACATATCCGAAAAACGATTGCCTCAAGATGGACGAGCACAGGTAAAAATTAAAGGTCGTACCATTGATGTTCGTGTGTCGACTATGCCGGTGCAAGCAGGTGAATCTGTGGTGATGCGCTTGTTAGATCAATCAGAGGGGGTGTTAACCCTTGACCAAACCGGTATGCCGCCAAACATTGTAACACGCTACCGGAAGCTACTTGAGCGTCCTCATGGCATGATTTTGGTCACTGGGCCAACTGGCTCAGGTAAAACGACAACACTTTATGGATCGTTGACCGAACTCAATAAGCCACAGTCAAAAATTATCACAGTAGAAGACCCCGTTGAGTATCGCTTACCTCGCATCAACCAAGTGCAAGTTAACCATAAAATTGATCTCACGTTTTCACAAGTACTTAGAACAACCTTACGACAAGACCCAGACATCATTATGGTTGGGGAAATGCGCGACAAAGAGACCGTTGAAATAGGCTTGCGAGGCGCCCTAACTGGGCATCTAGTGTTATCGACACTACATACCAATGACAGTATCAGCAGCGCTATTCGTCTAATTGATATGGGCGCTCCAGGCTACTTGGTGGCAAGCTCTTTGAGAGCAATAATCGCCCAACGTCTAGTGAGGAGGATTTGTGATAATTGCGTGGTTGACGAACAACTCACCGATGAATCACGTTTCTACCTGAAAACGCTGAATGAAGACATTTCAGGGGTCAGCTTCAAAAAAGGTAAAGGCTGTCAAAAATGCAATCACTCTGGATATCGTGGACGTGTAGGCGTATTTGAGCTATTGGAAATGAACGAACCTATGATGAATGCACTGAAGAATAACGACACCAGTGGTTTTTCGGCAGCAGCGCAAGCTAACCCAGATTATAAACCTCTGGCTCACTCGGCCCTACTTTATGCAATGCAGGGCATTACTAGCATTGACGAAGTACTCAAGTTAGTTGAAATGGTGAGTGATGGACAGGAAAAAACACCCGTCGATGCGAGCATTGAAAGTAATGTCCCTGTTGCTATGGCACCACAGGGCCAGCAGGGTGAGTCTAAGTTGGCCGGGAGTCTGCAAACAGGTTTTAGTGGAAGCGGTTTGTCCTTAGAGGATGATGACTAATGGCGAGCTTTGCTTACAAGGGCCGGGAGAGCGATGGTCAGCTAGTTAATGGCGTGATAGAAGCGACCGATGAGCCAAGCGCAGCAAGAATTTTGATGAGTCGGAATATTGTCCCCATTGATATTGCGGCAAATAGTGGGGCTAAAGGCAAATCTAAAAGCGACAGTGAGATAGGTTTGTTTGTGCCTCAGGTAAGTATTGACGACCTTGTTATTTTTGCTCGGCAAATGTATTCCTTGTCGAAAGCAGGTATCCCGATTATTCGAGCCGTATCGGGTTTGTCAAACACGAACTCAAAGCGGATGCGCCATGCATTAAACGCGGTGATTGAAAATTTAGAGCGCGGTCGCAACCTTTCTTCAGCTCTGGCACAACATCCTAAAATATTTAATCAGCTTTTTGTGAGCGTTGTTCATGTTGGTGAAAACACCGGGCAACTCGATGCGGCATTTGCGCAGCTTGCAGAGTATTTACAAAGAGAGCAAGAAACCCGCAAACAAATTAAAGCAGCAACTCGATACCCCATGTTTGTCGTGTTTGCCCTTGCTATTGCTTTGGTGATCATGAACATTTTCGTTATTCCTGTCTTCGCAAGTATGTTTGAGAAGTTTGACGCTGAGCTACCCACTATCACTTTGTTTTTAATAGGAATGTCGAACTTTTTCTTGCATCAATGGTGGGTGCTGGTCGTGATTATTAGCGTATGTATTTTCATAACATCGCGTTATCTTGATACTAAACAAGGGCGCTATAAATGGGATAAATTACAACTGTCGGTGCCGCTTGTAGGCTCAATAATTGAGCGCTCATTGCTAGGTCGGTTCGCGAGAAGCTTTGCGATGATGTTAAAAGCTGGTGTACCGCTAACAACGGCATTGAACCTCGTCTCAGATGCGGTTAGCAATAGCTACATGAGTAAAGCCATAATCACCATGCGTCAACGAATTGAGAAAGGTGAAAACTTGTCGAGGGTGGCGCAAAACAGCGGCTTGTTTACTCCGCTCGTTATGCAAATGATAAGCGTGGGTGAAGAGACCGGGCGTGTGGATGAATTGCTGCAAGAAGTGGCAGAGTATTACGAGCGAGAAGTGGAGTATGACTTAAAGAGTCTCACTTCAAAAATAGAGCCTATATTGATCGCTATCGTGGCAGGAATGGTGTTGATTTTGGCACTGGGCATATTCACGCCAATGTGGGACATGATGAGCGTGGTGCAAGGCAAGTAATGTCTAGCAAGCTGTTTCAAATATTATGCACATTTATCGTCATAATGCTTGTGGCAGCAGGGATGTACAAAACGGTGTTAGACCAAACTACCGAGAGTACACAAGATGCCACATTCGACAATATGAAAACGGCAGTGCAAAAGGGTTTGGTGCAAATGCATTGGCAATGGCAATACGAGGGGCGCCCCGATTCAATTGATTACGAGGCCGCGCTGCAAGAGCAACATCGTATTGCAATGAATGACGCTGGATGGCCGCAAGTAGTAGGGTCGGTTCAGGGTTGTAAAGACATACTGGCAATGTTTGTTGATGATGGCAAAGTTCAAATAAGTGCTTTGGAAACGAACATTGATTTGGAGCGACTTTTAGCGCTCGAGATAGCTTTTAAAAAAGCTAATGACTCTCAGACTCATGCCGATATATGTCGGTATCAGCGAAAGGGTCAAGAATTTGAATATCACTTGGGCACCGGCATCGTGCGCTAAGTTAGCCATAACAGACCTATTGGAGTCATTATGTTAGCAGGTAGAAGTCATTCACAACGCGGTTTTACATTAATTGAATTAGTGATCGTTGTGGTGTTGTTAGGTCTTTTGGGTGCAGTTGCAATTCCACGTTTTCTCGACGTGCCAAGAGAAGCTGAAGACGCTACCGTTGAAGGCGTGGCGGGTGGTTTTGCTACCGGCGTTGGTTTAGTAAGAGCGCAATGGGAGCTAGAGGCGCGACCTAAAAATAACAACGGCGCTAACTTAAGCTCTGTAACCATTGAGGGTATAGCAGTCGGCGTTGATGGTGACACCGGCTATCCGACAGGACAGCTCAATAATGACGCGAGTTCAGAAGACGAAAATATGAGCGCATTGGACTGCGAGAGTATCTTTAACCTAATTATGCAGAGCGCACCAAGCATTACGTCAGTGTGGGGTGCTCAGGCAATCGAAGACTTTCGCTATTTCACAAATGTGAATGAAAGCGCGGGTTCGGGTGGTAATGATGTTTGCCATTATTATCTTACTCAAACCGTAAAGAACAACGCTAGTGAGCCACTTACCACAGGTGTAGGTAACGGCTTTGTTTATGACCCACGGATTGGTCAAGTGATTGTGTTTAGTAATAACTAAGTGAATAGCTATTACTCCATTTTTTAACTTTGCAATTTAATAGAAATATCCACTTCGAGGGAATTATTATGAAACATCAGAAATCAAACCAGAAAGGTTTTACACTAATCGAACTAATCATCGTTATTGTAATTCTGGGCATCCTAGCCGTTACTGCAGCTCCACGTTTTATCGATTTGCAGTCAGATGCTAGAGCGTCGACTCTTGAAGGTGTAAAAGCAGCATTACAAGGCTCTTCACAGCTAGTGTACGCTAAAGCAGCTATTCAGGGCGTGCAAAGCAGTTCGACAGCAGTGGATGTAACCCTCAATGGGTCGGACACCGTGAGCACCATTTTGGGCTACCCTAACGCACTTACAATCACCTCAAACGCTAACGTGACAACTTTCCTCGATTTAAGCGCAGGTGATTTTGAAGTACACGGCAATGGTACTGACGACGACTTTGTTATTACATTTGAATCAACGGCTGTTACCGACAAAGCAACGGCTATTGCAACAAACTGTTATATTCAATACACCAATGCAAGTAGTAGCTCTCCAGCGCCTAGTATTGTCGTTGAGCCTAGTGGTTGCTAGAGTATAAAGTTGAAAAATACTAATGTTATGGCTCGGCCCGAACATTAAAAAAATGAAGTCTCAAGGAGGGTTTACCCTCCTTGAGCTTATCATTGTAATCGTAATACTCGGCACCTTAGCTGTGTATGCCTTGCCGAGATTCACGGGCAGCGCAGGTTACTCGGAATATGCCTTTCAAAATCGTCTAATATCCGTTTTGCGAAATATGCAAATTCGCGCCATGCAAGACTCTCGTCCTAACTTCTGCCATCGAATCAATCTTATTTCTACTAGTGCTGATATCGCTTTTGGCCCCGCAGCTCGTTCTTTTGCGTCAGGCAATGAGGCGGCTACCTGTTCGTCTACTATTGATTTTTCAGCGCCAAGTTTCCTGCGCACAGACAGTGGCGAAATAGCCGATGCGAATGTGAGTATGCAGGTGAATGATGGCAGTGCATCTGTATCCTATATTCAGTTCGATTCCTTTGGTGTTCCACAAACCTCTGCGACAAATTGTGCGAGTGGATGCCAAATTGACTTTAGCGGCGAAACGACAGCCAGTGTGTGTGTGGCGTCTGAGGGCTACATTCGTGCATGTTAACGCTCTCACCAGTAAGCGGTCACATTGCAATACATGTGAGTATCGCAAGCAGATGGGTTTTACCCTGATAGAGCTGATTGTGGGCATACTCATTTTTGCTGTTGCCATGGTATCGGTGATAAATTTTTTGCAGCCACAGGTGCGTAAAGGCATCGACCCTATTTGGCAAGTGAGAGCAGCGTCGCTTGCTCAGTCGTTAAGCAGTGAAATAACAGCTAAAGCCTTTGACGAAAACTCGAATTTGGCCGGAGGAGCCACTCGTTGCGGCGAAAATGATAGCAGCGCGACCTTTGTTAATTGTACTTCTGCAGCAAACTTAGGGCCCGACGCTGGTGAAAACCGCGAATTATTCGACGATGTAGATGACTACAATGGTTTTAATTTTAGCGGCGCTAACATATTAAGCTCTTTAGGCTTAGGCACTAGCGTGAATGGAAACAACATTTACAACGGCTTCACAGCCCAGGTTAGCGTGATTTACGATGCTAACCTTGATGGCATCGCCGACACTGCACCCGGTAACAAAAAATTAGTATTGATAACGATTACCACACCGGGTGGCGAACAAATCAGCGCAAGCGCAGTGAAAGGGAATTTCTGATGAGAAATAAAGCTGGTTTTACTCTGATTGAATTAGTCATGGTCATTGTTGTGTTAGGCGTAGTGTCGGTCGGGATTACCCGATTTATTAGTTCATCAACACAAATCTTTGTGGATACCAGTGAGCGTGAGCGTTTACTGCGTGATGGTAGTTTTGCCGTCGAGCGGATTAATCGAGAAATTGCCCAAGCCATACCAAACTCAGTGCGTCTTGCTGGCAATGCTGCGGTTCATTGCTTGCAGTTTGTGCCGATGAAGTGGAGTACTTTTTACTTTGACTTACCCACGCTCCCCGACACAGATACCGAAGTTGACGTGGTAGAGATGCAAGACATTGACGGCACTGTCTTCACTCCAAGTATTAATAATGACTTTGCTTTTGTCTATCCAACCAGTAACGCCGACATTTACAGTAACTCAAGTACTCAACGTCGACTAATTAGCGCTTGCAGTGACGATGGCGATGGTGATTGCAGTACCGATGATGACGTGGATGGTGTTGTGCAATTAAGTGTAAACGCAAGCTTCGGCCAATCAAGCCCAGCCGAGCGCCTATATATCGGTCAAGCGACCACAAGCTATTGTGTAAGAGGCGCTTCTATTTACAGGCATGAATCGGCTTTGGCGGCAACTCAGCCGGTCTTTTCTACAGGAGGCGTCTTAATGGCTGAGAATTTAGCTAATCAATTGAGTGCGAACCCTAGTGCTGCCGGCACGAATAGCTTAAACCCTTTCCGTATTGTTGATGCGTCTTTGCGGCGAAATGCCTACACCCAGACTCAATTTATTTTTACCCGAAACAATGAAAGTATGACTTTTACTCAGGAGATACATATTCCTAATGTGCCATAAACTCAACACGCATAAACAAGCAAGGCACAAACAAGCGGGCAGCATGATAGTCATGGCCTTGTTCGCTATCATCGTTCTTGCTTTGCTTGCTGGTGTATTGGTAAATATGTTGAGCGCCTCTTCAAATACAGTGCTATATGAGGTGTATGGTGTGCGTGCGAAAAATGCCGCAAATGCCGGAATTCAGGAACTAGGTTTAGTCTCTTTTCCGTTAAACTCTGCTCCTCAGCTGTGTAATCAAGTGCTAAGTAGCCCTTTGAGCTTTGCTTCAATAAATGGTTTCGAAAACTGCCAATTTACTGCACGTTGCAGTTCATCGGATATCAACTATGGTAGCGAAACCCATCGCTATTTTAAGTTTACCAGCACCGGAACCTGTGGCTTTGGTGATGTAATAGTTAGCCGAACGGTGTCGGTTGACGCGATGCAAGGGATGTAAATAATGATAGCCGATAATGCAAAACTAAGTATAAAGCTATTACTTGCATTGGTGTTGGTAATACCGCTTCTTCCATTCAAGCTATTTGCTGCCGAGTGTGTGGATGTATTTCCCAATGTATTGTCATCATCGTCAAGCTCTGGGGAAGTTAAGATTGGACAATCGGTGTTGATTTCGGGTACCGACGGCAGCATTAATATGGGTATAGCAGCCGACAGTACTATCGGTTCGGAACTCAGTTGTGGTTCTCAGCGCTGCGTTGATTCTGGCGATCGGGCCGCTGCGCTAACTCTACCAAGCTTCCAGCAAAGTAGCGGAACAACAGATGTAAATGTAGCTAACGGCCAAACGGTCAACCTTGCTCAAGGTGCTTACGATAGCATTTTTGTGAATTTTCAAGGGACATTACGATTTACCCAGAACAATCAGACCACCTTCATCAGAGAGCTGCGAGCAGAAAACTCCAGTGAGAAAACCATTATTTTTGAAGAGGGCGTTTATTGGATAGAAGACTTCAGATTAAGTAGTGGTCTCGATCTTCAAATTAATGGCGACGACAAAGTCATTTTGATTGTAAATAGCTCATTTGTGGACGAAGCTGACCTTCAAATTAACGCCCTAGGTGATCCAGAACAGCTAGTCTTGATCGCCTATGATGAGCTGAGATTCGGCTTTTCTACTGATTTTAATGGCTATTTGTATTCTTCATCTACTGTCTTTATCGAAAACGAAGGTAATTTTACAGGCGCGATTTCCGCCCCCAGCCTGAGCCTCGATTTTGGTTCAACAGTGGTGAGTGATTTAAGTGCAGTTGAGCAGGCTAACTTCAATGCTTTCTGCACAGTTACGCAACCCGCGCAAGCCCTTGCTAGTTATCAATTTGAGGACTCTCTTTGGAACGGTGCTGCAGGAGAAATCGTTGATAGTACTGGTAACGGTTATGATGGCAGGGTGGATACGGGTGTGGTGAGCGCGGATACATCTCCTGCACTAGTCGGTAACCCTGGAACCTGCGGATACGCAGACTTTAATGATGGCTCTATCCGCATTACCAGCTTGGACGTCGATACAGCGACGACGGGTGCAAAAACAACGGTAGCCTTCTGGATGAATTGGGACGGCACAAACGATGTTATGCCGATTGGTTGGAACTTTCATGATTTATGGTTACGAGATGGATTCTTTGGTTTCAACACTTGGCAAATAGACTTGCGGGGTATTGAAAGCACGGGTTTTGCTAACCAATGGAAGCACGTTGTTGCTGAATTTACCAACGGCGATGTGAGGGAAAACCGTTTGTTCATTGACGGTGTTGAGCAAAGCTTAAATGATTATGGTAATCCCCCTGACAACAATTTGGCTTTTGTGAATAGCGAGTTACGAATAGGTGGCGTTGCCAACACCGATATCTATAACTTTGAGGGCAGCCTTGACGAAGTACGAGTTTATAATGGCGTACTCACCGACAGCGAAATACAAGCGCTGTACACAGAAACTCGCCCCTGTGCTATCGAGGCACCCAAGCTCGAGTATCGCTTCGACGAGTTAAGCTGGAATGGTGTAAGCGATGAAGTGCTAGAGTATCGAAATAGTGGTTTTGACGGTGTGGCAATTGATGATGCACAAACCTTCGCTGCAGGTCAGGTTTGCAGAGCAGCAAGCTTCGATGGAAGTAACGATAGAGTAGATGTAAGTGGTTTTGATACCTACCTAACTAGCACTGCAACAGTGAGTTATTGGATGCGCAGTACACAAAGCGGTAATTTCAGACCTTGGAATGCTCCGGGCATTATTGGCCTTGAGGAGCAAGGTGGTACTAATGATATTTTTTGGGGCTACATCGACGCGAGTAGTCGCATTGGCATACAGAAAGGAGATGGCACGGCAGCTTTATCGAGCACGCAGGTTGCAGATGGTACATGGCATCATATTGTTCTCACTTATAACTCAGATAATGGCGCAGCGCAGGTCTACGTCGACGGGGTGTTAGAGGGAAGCGCAATAACCGACAGTGGGGTCATAACAAATGCCTTTGGCAGCATTGGTAGAATCGACAATAGCTTTTCGTCTATCAACTATATCGGCGACCTCGATGAAGTGCTTGTGTTCGACAGCATCCTTTCAGCAGACGACATCCAAACTATTTACACTAACCAACTTAATGGTAATAACTATGACGGTACGACAAGGTCGTGTGTATCGGAATTAGTTAATTACCGTATGGACGAATTTTCTTGGAGTGGCGCAGCGGCTGAGGTGGTTGATCAAGCAGGCAGCTTTCCTGCACAATCACGAAACGGTGCATCAACCAATGATGTTAACCGAGCAATTAGTGGCAACCCTGGAACATGTGGTTATGGAGAATTTGATGGCAGTGACGATTATCTTGCGTTACCGGCCAGTTTCGGAAATCTCACCGATAGTTTTACCATTACCGCTTGGATAAATCCTAGCAATACAGACCAAGGCTCACGGATATTCATTGATGATGAGCAGTTCAGTGGTCAGCAACGTGGTTATGGCTTTAGCTTAGGTGATTCTGGCAGTGCGCGCTTGCGCTTTTATTCACGAAATGTGACACCGATAATAATTGACACCCAAGCATTAATCCCCGCTAACACCTGGACTTTTGTAAGCGCAGTACATAACGCAGAGAACAAAACCCGTGAAATATATATCAATGGCGTTCTGCAAACTCTTACCAATGGTGACACCACGAGCACCTATACCGGCGCCTGGGGAGAAGATGATGGTATCGCAACTATTGGTGGTGAGACTGAAAACGGAGAAACCGATAAACGTTTCACCGGCAGTATTGATGAAGTACGGGTATACAAGGGCGCACTCAGTGCCAATGAGATTGTTGGGGTGTATAATGAAAGCCACGCATGCCCCGCACCAGCAGTTCATCATTATGAAATAGAACATGATGGACAAGGCTTAACCTGTGATGCTGAAACAATCACGATTAAAGCTTGCGAAGATGCAGCTTGCAGCACGTTGAGTTCACAAGCGGTGTCCCTAGACCTGTTAGTTGACGGCAGCCCTGTTAGCAGTGCTAGCTTCGTCGGCAGCACAAACCTTAGTTTCAATAACACCGATGTTGAAACGGTCATATTGTCGATAGCAAATGAATCTATTGTGCCAAGTTCGGCATTAGTTTGCGATGACGGCACGGGTAATTCCTGCAATATGGAATTTAGTGATGCCGGCTTTCGGTTTTTATCAGGAAGCTCAAATAGTCTCAGCATTGCGAATCAAACGTCCGGCATAGCCTTTCCTCAAGCATTAAAAATCCAAGCGGTAAAGGATACAGATGGTGTTTGTACTGCCTTATTTAGCGGTACAAAAACGGTTCAGCTATCACAAGAAAATGTTAATCCAGGCGGCACAAGCGGGCTTAGTTTCAACTTGGGCGCTAGCAGCATTGCCAAGCATACAGGGGCTACTAGCTTGTCTCTAAGCTTCGATGCCGATAGCATTGCAACGCTCGACACTCCTGTGTACCAAGATGCTGGACAGATCCGGTTGCGCGCGAGCTATTCAGAGGCTGGCATTAATTTAATAGGAAGTAGCAATGCGTTTTGGGTAAGCCCTGCGGCACTGATCATTCAAGCGCAAGCGGCAGGTAGCGATATTAACGGCAGTTCGGCAAGTTCTTCAGTGACCCATCCAGCAGGTGAGGACTTTGAATTCATTGTCAGCGCATTTAATGGCGCAGCGACACCGGTGATAACCCCCAACTATTCCCCTGGGCAAATTCAGATGCAACTTCGCAGAACTGCACCGAGCCTTGCTTCAAGTGTTGATGGACAACTCAGTTACGCAAGTGGCAGCGCAATAGCATCGAGTGCCAGTGCGACGATGCAAAATGTAACACTCACACCCTTTGTGAGCGGTGTGTCTCGCTTTAGCTCAGCAAATTACTCTGAGGTAGCGATTCTCAATCTCGATTTGCAAGATAACAATTACGGTAACCAAGGCATCGTTATACCCGCAAATGCGATAAATTTGGGGCGCTTTACTCCGTTCTATTATGAGCAAACGGTTGCCGATGATGGCGTATTGGCTGTTGAATACGCATCTGCATCGGGCACGCAAAACTCGTTTATTGCTTTTAGTGGTCAAAAGGATGAGGCAACAAATAGTGTTGGTGCTATTTCTTATTTGACTAATCCCACCTTCGCGATCACAGCTTATAACAAACAAGGCGCAGTGACCCAGAACTTTTACGAAGACAGTCAAGGCAGCACAAACGACTTCATGACCTTATCAAGCAGCAGTGTGAGTGTGCTTGTGCCCACTACCGATGAAGTCGCGATTGGTGTGGATGGCACTCTGTTGTCGATCTCGGCCAATATGACGGCCGGTGTCTTAAGTCAAAATGATTTAACCAGCACTTCGGGTGTCATAGCGCTGCCACGTGGTACTGTGCATTATCAATTATCAAGTAGTGATAATTTCTATTACAACCGTTCAGAAAATGCTCTCGTTCCGCCTTTTAGCGCTGACATTGATTTTGCGCTGTCGGGAATAACGGATGCAGACGGTGTGAGTGCAACGAGCTTGGTGGATGCATCGCCCACGGGGCTTGAAATACGTTTCGGGCGCATGACAATTGAGAATAGTTTTGGACCGGAAACGGCTAACTTCCCACAAACTATTGCACTCGAGCACTTCACCGCTGGGGGCTTTGTGCTAAGTACAGACAACTCTTTCGTGAGTTATGATCCTGCGAATGTGCTGCTGTCTAATATTTCTCTCGACCCTGCACTGAGTGGTGTTCTCGGCAGTACTGGAAACTTCGTTAATGGGCAGACTCAAAACATCCTTTTGTCGGCGACTGGTGCAGGTAATCAGGGTCAAATAGGAGTGACTTATGATGCTTATGAATGGCTACTGTTCGATTGGGATAACGACGGAGACTATGACGATAATCCGAGTGCTATTGCTACCTTTGGTATTTATCGTGGAAACGACCGCACTATCAATTGGCGTGAAGTATTTAATGACTAAAAGAGCGCCTTGAAAAATAAAGCGAATAAAAAGTGAATTTTATTCGCCTTTGCTTGCCCTAAACACATGGCGTTGGTAAAGTTGCAGGATTATACCTATAATCTTGAAAACCGTGCAGTCGCGCCTTGTGAACTATCCTATCCGCGAACACGATAACAACAATAATGTAAAAGGCACTCCATGTTTAAAAAGCTTCGAGGCATGTTCTCCAACGATCTATCGATCGACTTGGGAACGGCGAACACACTGATCTACGTAAAAGATCAAGGGATCGTTTTGAATGAACCATCTGTGGTAGCTATTCGACAAGAACGCGCAGGTGGCCCCAAAAGTGTCGCAGCCGTTGGCCACGAAGCGAAACAGATGCTAGGCAGAACGCCTGGTAATATTAAAGCTATTCGACCTATGAAAGACGGTGTAATCGCCGACTTTTACGTAACTGAAAAGATGCTTCAGCATTTCATTAAGCAAGTTCACGATAACAATTTCCTACGTCCAAGCCCGAGAGTATTGGTGTGTGTGCCCTGTGGTTCTACTCAGGTTGAGCGTCGAGCTATTCGCGAATCGGCTCTAGGTGCTGGCGCGCGTGAAGTGTACCTTATCGACGAACCTATGGCTGCGGCAATAGGTTCAGGACTGCCAGTGTCCGAAGCAACCGGTTCGATGGTTGTTGATATTGGTGGCGGTACAACTGAAGTCGCTATTATTTCGCTTAATGGGGTGGTCTACTCTTCCTCGGTGCGAATAGGTGGGGATAAGTTCGATGAAGCCATCATAAACTATATCCGAAGAAACTTTGGCTCACTTATCGGTGAAGCTACTGCAGAGAGAATTAAGCACGAAATTGGCGCGGCTTACCCCGGCGAAGAAGTGCGCGAAATTGAAGTGCGTGGCCGAAACCTTGCCGAAGGTGTGCCACGTGGTTTTAATTTAAACAGCAACGAAATTCTTGAAGCCTTACAAGAACCGCTTTCGGGAATTGTGAGTGCGGTAATGGTTGCCCTCGAGCAATCTCCACCTGAACTAGCCTCAGATATTTCTGAACGAGGAATGGTGCTTACCGGAGGTGGCGCATTGCTAAAAGACCTCGACCGTTTGTTAATGGAAGAAACCGGTATTCCTGTTGTGATTGCGGATGATCCACTTACTTGTGTAGCTCGAGGCGGGGGTAAAGCCTTTGATATGATCGATCTTCACGGTGGCGACTTATTCAGCTACGAATAGCCTGAAGGACAGCCTTGGCCTGTTATGAATGAAGTTTTTGCACGAGGGCCCAGCCTGCCCGTTAGATTAGCTATCGTTCTAGTGTTATCACTAGCGGCCATGCTGATTGATACAAAAGTTGAAAACTTCGCGGCGGCAAGGACTTACCTCAATTCTATGGTTAGTCCACTGCAATACATTGCTAACCTACCTGGTGAAATGATGAGTTGGGGTGCTGAACGCTTCAGCTCCCGCCAAAAGCTTCTAGCTGACAACAAAGAGCTCACCAATCGTATTGCCTTGATGAACGAACAACTGCAACGTTTCAAAATCCTCCAACAAGAAAATAACGATTTGCGCAAACTACTCGATGCGCCTGTACGTGATAGCGTACATAAAATGATAACGGAACTCATGGCTGTTGATACCAACCCTTACAGTCATCAAATAGTGATAAACAAAGGCGCCATCGACGGCGTTTATTTGAATCAGTCGGTGCTCGATGACAACGGTATTGTCGGGCAAGTATCTGAAGTTGGTAGCACCAACAGTAGAGTACTGCTCATCTCTGATGTAACGCACGCTATTCCAATTAGGATAGAAAGAAACAATGTGCGCTTTATTGCCCTGGGCGATGGTCGTCTCGACAGCCTTAAATTGCAGCATGTACCTCACAGTGCTGATATTCAAGAGGGAGACGTTCTCGTTTCATCCGGCCTAGGTGATGTTTTTCCTGAAGGTTACCCTGTAGGTGTTATTGAAGAAATAGGGCGTGATGAAAGTCGGCCTTTTGCAGATGTTCGAGCTCGGCCTTTGGCTATGCTAGACAGATTAAAGTACTTATTACTACTTTGGCCGTCGGATCAGGCACCGGAAAATGCCATAGGCCCTGACGACCAACTCTTGCTTGAGTCAACCATCAATGACGCTACAAAAAGCGAGGGCGACTTATAATGAAGAAGCTCATTAAGGGGCGTCAAATACTCATACCGGCCAGTATCGGCGTGGCCTTTATTCTTCAAATTATGCCAATGCCGGTTATTTTCGATTTGTATCGTCCTGATTGGTTGCTGCTTATTCTTTGTTATTGGACAATGGCCTTGCCTAATAGAGTGGGCGTTGGTATTGCTGCTGTCTGTGGCATTATACTTGATATACTTTATGGTACCTCGCTTGGCGTGCATAGCTTTGCAATGGCTATTCCTGTTTACTTGGTAGCAGCGAACTATCAGCGTTTTAGAAATTATAGCGTGGTGCAACAAGCCATGATGATATTCATGCTGGCAACCTTATATCATATGCTAGCTTACTGGTTACAATATTGGTTAACAGGGGTAGAGTTTCGCCTTGGATTCTTGTGGCCAGTAGTCACCTCGGTTTTCATTTGGCCTTGGCTATTTTGGCTCTTGCGACGTTATCGCCGATTATTACGAGTAACTTAGCATGGCAGCGCTAAAGGTGATCCTAGCTTCGGCATCACCAAGACGAAAAGAACTACTAGGCCAACTCATCGACAGTTTCGATATACAAACTGCAGATATCGACGAAAGTCCTCTCCTTAACGAAGCTCCCAAGCACCTTGTTGCGCGCCTAGCAAAAGAAAAAGCTCGAAAAATTTTTGACAGTCACCCGCAACATCTTGTTATTGGCTCCGATACTATTGTTGCTCTTGGGAATAGAATTTTTGGCAAACCTAAAGACCGAAGTGATAGTATTAATATCCTGAGAACACTGTCTGGAAAAGAGCACGAAGTACTCACGTCAATTGCTGTATTTGCACCGATGCCATTGTCAACGAACACCGCAAAGGCGTCTACAGGCCTGCAAGCGCCATTTTTTATTAGTAAAACAGTGAAAACATCCATCGAGTTTGCCTGTCTTAGTGATGAGCAAATTATAAAATATTGGCGCAGTGGCGAACCACAAGATAAGGCAGGAAGTTATGCTATTCAGGGCTTAGGTGGCGAATTCGTAAAAGAAATTAAAGGAAGTTATAGCTCAGTTGTTGGCCTTCCATTATATGAAATGAGAGAAATTCTGACCCAATTAGGAGTAGAGAAATGAGTGCAGAATTGCTGATCAACGTTACTCCATCGGAATCAAGAGTGGCGTTAATAGAAAATGGCATTTTACAAGAGATCCATATCGAGAGACACACAAAAAAAGGCTTAGTTGGCAATATCTATCGAGGTAAAGTGAGTCGGGTGTTACCTGGGATGCAAGCTGCTTTCGTGGATATTGGCCTCGACAAAGCCGCCTTTCTGCATGCGTCCGATATTGCTATGGATGACGAATTAGCTGATGAAGTCAGCAATGCTCCACTTGAGAAAAAAGACATTAGAGAATTAGTGCGTGACGGACAAGACATCGTAGTTCAAGTGGTCAAAGATCCCTTAGGTACAAAAGGCGCTAGACTTACAACTGACATTACGCTGCCTTCGCGCTACTTAGTTTTTATGCCAAGCGTTACTCATGTTGGTATTTCCCAACGTATTGAGGATGAAGCAGAGCGTGAGCGCCTAAAATCCCTGGTCGAGGGCTTTTGTGATGAAAATGGTGGTTTTATTTTACGCACCGCTGCTGAAGGTGTTTCGGAAATTGAATTGCAGCAAGATGCCGCTTTTTTGCGTCGTCTTTGGAGTAAGATTCAGTCTCGCGTAAGCAAAAAGAAATCTAATGTGCTGTATGAAGATTTACCACTGGCGCGCAGAGTTCTCCGTGATTTTGTTGGCACAGAGTTAGATCGCATACGCATTGATTCCAAATTGTCTTTCACTGAGTTACAGCAATTTACCAAAGACTACGTGCCGGAACTCAGCTCCAAACTTGAGTATTATAAGGGCGAGCGCCCAATCTTCGATTTGTATGACGTTGAAAATGAGTCCCAAAGAGCCCTCGATCGCAGAGTTGATTTGAAGTCGGGTGGTTATTTGATCATTGACCAAACTGAAGCAATGACGACGATTGATATCAATACTGGTGCCTTTGTTGGCCATAGAAATCTTGAAGAAACGATATTTAATACCAATATTGAGGCGACCGTTGCTATCGCAAGACAACTGAGATTGCGCAATTTAGGTGGCATGATACTCATCGATTTTATTGATATGATTGAACCAGACCACAAAAGACGTGTCTTACATAGTCTAGAGGTGGCGATGAGTAAAGATCGCGCGAAGTCTAATATCCATGGTTTTACCGCGCTTGGCTTAATAGAAATGACTCGCAAGCGCACCCGCGAAAGCTTAGAGCATGTTCTCTGTGGCGAATGCCCAGCTTGTAAAGGCAGAGGAAGTATCAAAACTGTCGAGACCATATGTTTCGAAATTATGCGTGAAATAGTACGTGTGAATCGGGCCTATGACACTGACAAATTTGTTGTTTATGCCTCACAAATAGTCGCTGAAGCACTTATGGGTGAAGAGTCGCATATGTTGGCCGAATTGGAAGTGTTCGTGTCCAAGCAAATAAAAGTACAGACGGAGCTGTTGTATCATCAAGACAAATTTGATGTGGTAATGATGTGAGTAAAGTTTCTACCGTAGCTACCTACATTGTCCGTAAATTGTGGACAGTTGTTGCAATAACACTTGTTGTTTTTGCTCTTTTGATGAGCCTGCTACGTTATTCACTTCCACTCTTAAATGATAAGAAGGATGTTTTAGAGGACTTTGCTCGAAGCGAGTATGGCGTCGGCTTAAAAATCGAATCCATTGCCGCTTCTTGGCAAGGAGTGGGCCCTGCAATTGTCTTAAACAACGTTACCCTTGAGCAAAGCGATAATTCCCCGATCTCATTAAATATAAAATCGGTGTATATTGAAATCGATTTTTGGGACTCTTTACTCACTCAACAAATTTCGTCAAAAAACTTCAGCTTAGACGGACTCTTAGCCGATCTAGATCTTCAGCGCGTGCAGGGCGACACTAATACTGATTTTCCGATTTTGGACGCCCTAGAGGGGCTTTTTCTCGAACAGCTCCAGAGCTTTTCATTAGTCAATAGTGTACTCACAATTTCAGGTGAGAATAATCAACAGTCGTTTAACATTGAAAATTTATCTTGGTTAAATAAAGACACCAGACACCAAGGTTCAGGCCTTATTACGGTATCAGAATTGGCCGCAAATTCCGCCGTGTTTGTGATTGATCTTAATGGCTCAGCCGACAACTTCGACGGTACTATCTATGCAAAAGCTGATGAGCTTGATCTGTCTCCCTGGGTGAATGAATTTTCTGCATTAGAGAGTGAATTACTTGAAGGACGTGCTAACTTTGAATTTTGGGCAGAAATAAATCGTCGAAACATCACTAAGGTATATGGGAATATCAAGCCTACTCGCTTCATCTGGCAGCAAGAAAATGACACCTTATCTACGGGGATAGAATCGGGTGTTTTTGTTGCCGAGCCACGAGAGAATAAGTGGCTGTTTAATGTGAAAGACTTGAATTTATCGGTGTCAGATCAGCAAGTACTAACGCAGTGGAGCGCTGCCTACTCAAAAGGTGGAGAGATGCTCATTCAATCTGACGCAGCAATTGAACTTGAAATATTTAAGCCAATTAGCGGCTTGTTTAGCTCTTCCTTAGCAGAGCAACTTAGACAAATTGATACCAAGGCTAAATTAAAGCGCTTACAAATTCAAAGCAGACGAAATGGAGTGGCTGCCTATGCGTTAATGAAGGATATTACTTTACTCAAAAAGCAAGAAGCGCTGGGTCTAAATGGGCTAGATGCAGAACTTGCTTGGCAAAAAAATGTGGGAGCAGTCAAATTTACAGGCGAATCAGTTGGCCTCGAAACCGGCGCATATTTTAAGCAGAACTTTAGTGACGTTAAAGTCGACCTTGCTACGCAAATATTCAAACGAGATGAGCATTGGTTTATTGATGCAAACAAAGCCCAGCTAAGTGTGTTTGATACAGATGTTAATAGCAGTTTTACTTACAACCTGAGCACTAGGGACCTTAGCCTATTTTCTGACATTGGGACGATCCCGGTAAGCCGGATATCACGCTTCCTTCCCAATGAACCTTTATTGGGGAAAAATGTCAGCGGGTTTTTAAACAAGGCCTTTTATGGTCAAGGTAGAATCGCTGGTGGCAGTGTTTTATGGAGAGGTCAGCTTAACGCTTTTCCCTTCAAGCAAAATCAGGGCGTTTTTCTCGCCAAAGTCGCGATTGAAAACGCTGATTTTTCCTTCGATAAATCATGGCCAAGCATAAGCGCTTTGGATCTTGATTTGGTATTTGAGAATTTAGAGCTGACTATGACTGGTTCGTCGGCCCTAATAGATGCAGTCCAAATAACGGAAGTGAATGCTTACATTCCTATTTTGAACAGCGGTGCTGATTTGATTATTGAAGCTAATGCAAAAGGCAGTGCAAGTAGCTTTGCTGAGGTATTAGCAAATAGCAGTTTACGAGAGGGTATTGGTAAAACATTAAGTAACGACATTATTGTAGATAAAACGATGAGTGCCGACTTAGCTATTTACGTGCCTTTAGATAATCCGCGGCAAACGTCAGCGAGTGGGGTAATTGAGTTAGCGAACAACACTATTGATATTCCAGCATTGAAACTTAAGCTTGAAGACACTAATGGACGCTTAACCTTCAATAATGACAAGGTTTATTTCAAAGCTCTTAATGCTAATTTACTTGGGCAGCCTGTAAGTCTTGATTTCAATGGTGGGCAGCAAGAGGAAAATTACCGATTTGATGTTAATGTATCTGCGAAAAACTGGAACTTATCGTCTTTAGTTCCCTACATTAGTGATGATCTAAATACTTATCTTAGCGGTGTGGCCGATTGGGAAGCGTCTGTGAATGTCGGGCTTTCTGGCAAAGATTATGACTATGTGGCTAGCGTGTATTCCAATACCAAGGGCGTGTCTTCGATCTTACCTGCGCCTTTTGATAAAACGCTAGGAGAAGAGCGAGAACTTAAGCTTAGTGCTAATGGGAATCCACAAGCTTCTACTATTAAAATGAACTTTGGCGATATGATCTCTTTTGATGGGATACTGCCACATCGTGAAATGCAGTTTAGTCGTGCTCATTTGGCTATTGGTGAGACTGACTTTGTCGGGAGGGGCGTCGGTTTTAGTATTAGCGCGAACCTACCCAACATCGAGTTATCAAGCTGGTATCAGAGCGTTGCTGCACTGCTATCGGGAGCAAACTCAAGTGACAACCCTCTTTTTGCTGCGCCGCAAAGAATATTTATCGAAACAGATGCCTTAATTATTGGCGGTCAAAGTTTGTCTGATGTAGATGCTACGGTGAAGTCTCAAGGAAAAGACTGGCTGGTAGACCTGATTTCAGAACAAGCCAAAGCACAAATTACCTTTCATGACCGTTGGTTGGAGGAGGGCATTGAAGTGGATGCCGCCTTCGTGCGTTTTGACGACTGGACGGAGCAGGAAGAAAAACAAGGGCCACAAATCGAACCGCAAACATTGCCGCGTATTCGAGTGAAATGCGCAGACTGTCGAGTGTTAGGAAATCGGCTTGGTCGAATTGACTTCGAGAGCGTACCCAATGACGACGGACTTCGTATAGAAAGAGCCATAATCGAAGGGCCAAATGGTAAAATTAGCGTGAATGGACAATGGTATAAACGGAATCAGGATCATTACACCTTCATTAGCGGAACCATGAACAGTAAAGACTTTGGTGGATTCTTAAAAGACTTTCAATTTGATTCCGGCATAAAAGACAGTGAAGCAAAGATGGATTTTGCTGCCACATGGAAAGATTCACCTTTTGATTTTGCTTTTGATTATTTAGATGGTGAAATAGACTGGGAGCTATCAGATGGTTATATCACTGAGCTAAGCGACAAAGGCTCACGCATATTTACGCTTCTCAGCTTAGATTCATTGGTGCGCAAGTTAAGTTTAGATTTCAGAGATGTGTTTGCCGAAGGATTCTTTTATGACGAGATGCAAGGGAGCGTGCAGATCACTGAGGGCAAGGCTGATACCAGAGATACAACAATAGATGGCGGTGCTGGTGAAATGGAAATTTATGGTTATACCGACTTGGTTTCTAAAGAACTCAATTACAATGTCAGCTTTACCCCAAATGTTACTGGAAATCTGCCGGTATTGGTATATTTCATGGTAAATCCTCCCACTGCTTTAGCTGCACTCGCCCTTGACCAAGTGCTTACTTCTGCAAAAGTAATATCGAATGTAAATTACAGTGTCACCGGCACTATTGCTGAGCCAGTCTTAATAGAAACAGGTAGAGAAAGCACAGAAGTCGAGTTACCTGCAAGACGTGATTCACTTCCCGAGCCAGAGGACGACTTTGTTCCGCCTACAAGCGAAGATACCTTATTAATGGAAGTACAAGACGATAGCTAAAAGCCGTATTTTCACAGGCGAAATAAAAAGCGTTTTATCTTTGCTCTACCTCGAGAGATCTCTATAATCAAGGCACAACACACATTTCAGTATGAAACCGTGAAATACAGGATAATAACTTGAGTCATTCCGTTGAAGAAAATCTATTAGCCGCCTCTGATATTGATAATGCCCAGCTCAGTTCAATGCTGGACAGTATATTGTCGCATCAAACCAATTTTGCAGATCTCTATTTTCAATCAAGCCAACATGAGAGTTGGGTGCTGGAAGACGGTATAGTCAAAGATGGCAGTTATAATATTGAGCGAGGTGTGGGTGTAAGGGCAATATCAGGCGAAAAAACCGGTTTTGCATACTCTGATGAGATTAGTAGCATTGCTTTATCTGATGCTTGCAAAGCTGCGAGAGCGATTGCGCAATTTGGCGGCAAACAAAAAGTATCGGCTTTTCAAAGTACCCAAACAAAGTCGCTTTACACCGCGAATAACCCACTGTTAGCTATGCCCGACAGCGAAAAAATAAGCTTGCTACAAGCAGTTGACACCTACATAAGACAAAAAGCGCCACACGCCTCTCAAGTCGTCGTGAGTTTGAGTGGTGTCTACGAAGAGGTATTGATTGCGGCTACTGATGGCACTTTTGCTACAGATATTAGACCACTTATTCGTTTAAACTGCTCTGTTTTGCTTGAAAAGGATGGCAAGCGAGAGCGAGGCAGTTCGGGCGCTGGCGGTCGCAGAACATACGATTACTTCTTAACTCATGTTGCTGATGGTAAAGCGCTCTATCAACAATTGGCTGATGAAGCCATACATATGGCCGAAGTGAATTTAAGGGCGATTGCCGCACCAGCAGGTTTGATGCCTGTGGTTTTAGGGAATGGTTGGCCGGGGGTGTTGTTGCATGAAGCGGTTGGTCATGGCCTTGAGGGAGACTTCAACCGCAAGGGGGCATCAACTTTCAGTGGTCGTATCGGTGAGCAGGTTGCAAGCAAAGGCGTTACGGTTGTTGATGATGGCACCATGCACGATCGTCGTGGCTCGCTCTCCGTTGATGATGAAGGCGTCAAAACGCAACGTAACGTGCTAATTGAAGACGGTATTCTTAAAGGCTATATGCAAGATAAACACAATGCGTCATTAATGGGCGAAGCGCCAACTGGGAATGGTCGCAGAGAGAGTTATGCACATCTACCGATGCCACGTATGACGAATACTTACATGTTAGGGGGTAAGTATCACCCAGACGAAATAATTGGCTCTGTTGAAAAAGGGATCTATGCGCCTAATTTTGGTGGAGGTCAAGTGGATATTACTTCCGGTAAGTTTGTTTTCTCAACTTCCGAAGCTTACTTAATTGAGAATGGAAAAGTTACCAGCCCAATCAAAGGAGCTACGCTTATCGGTAATGGCCCAGAAGTAATGCAGAAGGTGTCAATGATAGGCAATGACTTATCAATAGATATGGGCATTGGTGTTTGTGGTAAGGACGGGCAGTCAGTGCCAGTTGGTGTTGGTCAACCCACTCTTAAAGTTGATGAACTCACTGTTGGCGGCACTGCCTAAGTCATCTGTGTTAGTTAGCTACTTGCAGCATGACGCTTTCTGAAAATGAGCTTTTTAAGTAAGCGTTTTACTGCCCTCGAATTATTTGCTGCCTCGGTTGGGGCACTCGCTATTAAGTCATTAAACTCTTGTTGATTTATATGCGCTTCAGGTGCGTGAGCCATCATGACAGATCTAGGCTGCAGTTCTGCGACCAGCTGTAACGAAGCGCGATACAAAGTTGGAAGATGCACCGGATAAGGTGCAGAGTATTTTTGTTTAACCCTCACAATCAAATCGGCAACGTAAATGCGTTTGCTAGGAAGGTGCATTACCGATAGGTCTCGGTCTGTGTGGCCAGGGGTTTCAAGTATTTGCCAGTCGTTAAAACCGGGAACTCTCGCCTTATTAAGTATGCGCAGGTCTGGGCTTAATTTTGGCGAATAGTAGATATTTTGTTTTTTTCGCTTAAGCTTGCCTGCGACCCAAAAAGCCAAGGCAATATCAACTAAGTGGGAAAATCTTCCAGAAATTCCAGAATACCATTGCTCATGCCGATTCGCCGCTATTACTAGGCAATTTGTGCGGGCCCGAAGGTAGTGTGCGCATCCTGCATGGTCTGGATGCATATGAGTCACGATAACTACCTTTAAATCACTTAAAGGACGCTTTAATTCTTCGCGAAAAAAGGCCTCTATTGTATTAAAGTCGGCTCTTGCGCATCCATCGAGCAACATACACTTATCGGGATATTCAACTAGGAAAATATTTTGAATAAAACCTTGAAGCACATGGACTTTCAATACCGATTAACCCTTATTGACAATTGCCTGCATTAAGACTCCTAGCTTACTTTTTCGCGCTGGCAATTTCTACTACTTCTGCAGACTCAACTTCTAAGATACCGTCAACTTCTGCCCCCTTCATTATCTTTATGACAGACTCTTTATTCTTTGACAACAAAATCCCGAGTTCTTCTGAGAGATCTTCCGTCATCTCAATTCCTTTAGCGGACAAATAGGCGCTAAGGTTGTCGGCTACTTCTAGCATTTTGTCGTATTTATCGGCTTCTTTTTTGTCTGTTGTTACCAATTTCTCGACTCCTTTATGTTGTACTACATACTGAGTGATAACTGCCATGTTGGCCTCCAAAACGGTTAGTTGAGTAAAATTATTTACATTGTTAGCATAGCCTAAAACACTGTATAAATAAACAGTTTGTTTGCATAGTGAACTTATGTTCTTTAAAAGTCGTTTAATTCAGGAGGTTAACAACGGAGGTGTGTTTATTTTTAATTTAGATAGGATAAGTGCGGTTATATTTGATCTTGACGATACCTTAGTGAATACAGCGTTGGATTTCGCCGCAATTAAGCAAGCTATTGGGTGCCCATCATCGCATGATATCTTATCTTTCGCAGACGCTCTTCCCACTGCTGAGAAAAGAGAGAAAGCACATCAAATTATTCTTCAACATGAACTTGATGATGCTGCTAGCTCAGTTTGGATTGATGGTGCTGAAGAGTTCGTATTATCTGTGCAGGCAGCCAAATTACCTTCGGCAATAGTGACAAGAAATTGTAGACGCGCGACAGCATTGAAGCTCAAGAACAACAATATCGATATTGACACGGTGATAACACGCGAAGATGCACCCCCAAAACCAGATCCAACAGCCTTGCTGCGAATTGCTGATTCGTGGAGCTTAGCACCCGCTGAAATTGCCTATATTGGTGATTATAAGTACGACATTTTTGCTGCACACAATGCGGAAATGCAGGCATGGTTGTATACAAAACCGACAACACCGAGGCAATATGCGAAATGTTTGCAACGAATTCATAAGAATAACCCCTTGTTTCAACAAGAAAACGCAAAAACATAACATAATTATTAAATTTTATAATTAAATGACATCCGACCAGTTGCAATACTCTTCCGCGTTGCATTCAATTCTTAGGTACAGTTGTAGCTACAAGCTTTGTTGAGCATCATAAAGACAGGAAGTTAGGTTTGGTTTACAGGGTGTTATTCAGTAATGTTGTTGCTTATTGATGTAGTGTTTATTTGTAGTTTCATAGTGGCCCTTGCGTTGCTGTTTGTACTGGCGAAGCGCAACAGAAATGCGAAAAATCACATAGAGTTATTAAATAGACGTGTTGTTGAATCAGACCAAGCACAACTAAAGGCCCTCGAACTCGTATCACAACAACAGACCTGTGTTAATAACATCGGCAAGCAAATTCAATCCTGCCTTTCTCACGAGCTTACTAGCCAACACAGCTATCTCAATCAAGCTTTCTGTTCAAAAGACCGGCGTCAGAGTCGTCGTGACAATTGGAATAAAATAGTGGCACTCTCGGAACGACTCTTCCATTTCTCAATGAGAGAGCAAAGCAGAGAGCATCACTTCCCATCGGTGAGAAGCTCCGATGTTCTTGATTCAAACCGTAAGCTTCTCGAAGCCCTCTGCAAACTACATCAACAAAAGCTAATGATTTCTGAACGACGCCATGTGTTACTTGCGTTGCCCATCGGAATTCTTGATAAGATCATACGTGGTGCGGTGCATGCCTTACTTAATAGCATGAATGCGCCGTCCTCATTAGACTTTGTCTTTGATAGCTCCGATAGTTACGCTCTTCTTAGGTTAGAAGCCGAGGGAAGAGGCTTTAGTCACAGTGAGCTCAAACGAATTGAAGTGTCGGCTGCATTGTCACCTAATCTTGTATATTCAAAAAGAAGTCAAGACAACGAAGAAGGTTTAAACCTGGCTAATGTAAAAAGGCTGGTCAATGAGTTTGGTGGTGATATAAACATCGTAAGTGCGCTCAATTACACAACACGTATTTTTATCAAGTTACCCATTGTTGGCTGCGAACTTCCAAATGATAAAAGCATCACCAGCGACAAGCAACAAGATACAATTAGTACTCCCCCTGTGTTTGCTAAAAGTAGTGTGCTTATAGTCGATAATAGTGATGTTGCACAAATGCAAATACACCGAGCCTTGCAACAACAGCTCATTTGTTATGCTTGTAAACAACCCTTAGAAACCCTGCAGATGATACATAACTTGTCACCCGACATTATTTATCTTGAGCAATCAATTGAGGGAATCGGTTGTGTTGAGCTCATCCGACTTATACGAAATAACCCAAAAACAAGCCACTTACCCATAATCGTAAGCTGCGATTTAGCGTCCCAGAGTTTTAAATTTGCTGCTCTGAAGGCTGGAGCTTCTCATGTTATAGATAAGCCCGTTGCTATTGTAGAGTTGGAGTTACTACTATTGAGGTTATTGAAGAATAGCGAGGAGCTAGCCCATAAAGTTGGAGAAAGCATCTCGAAATACCACTCAGACCAAGTGGTTGCGCTTGGGTCCGACGAAGATGAGAAGGATGATGATTTCATTGAGCGTTTTAACCTGATGATTGCTAACAATTTTGGCAATGAGGACTTAACACGTGAACTCGCGGCTAAGCATCTTAATGTGACTCAGCGCACACTAAATAGGCGACTCAAAGCCTATTATTCCCATAATTTTATAGAGTATTTGAAAAAATATAGACTTGAAAGGGGTAAGGAACTTCTCTTACAAGGTGAACAAATAAGTGAGACCGCATTTAGTGTAGGTTTTTCGGCGCCCTCTTATTTCAGTACTTGCTTTAGGGCTGAATACGGTATAACGCCCTCGCAACTCAGTGCTAAGCGAGCTTAATGCCCGCCACCACTGAGAATTTGAACTTGAGCAATGTCAGTATCACCTTTGATTACTTTTAATATGGCATCTTGGGTTAGGGTACGCATGCCATCTTTCGCAGCTTGTGCTTTCATTTCTGGCACTGACGCTTCTTTATAAACCATACCGCGAAGCTCGGGTGACATGCCAAGCAATTCATGCACACCTGTTCGGCCTTTATAGCCAGTACCCCCGCAGTTTTCGCAGCCCTCACCTTTGTACAATTCGATTTCTCCATCAAAGTTAAGACCAAGCTCGTCAAGGAATTCATCACCATATTGACGTTTTATGAAGGCTTTGTCGAAGTCGCTGGCAGGATATCCCACCTTACATTCTGGGCATAATGTCCTAATAAGGCGCTGCGCCAATATTCCTACACAGGCGTCGGCGAAGTTAACAGGATCGAGCCCAAGATCGAGTAAACGTGTTATCGTTTCAGGTGCTGAGTTTGTATGCAAGGTAGATAATACTAAGTGACCGGTAAGCGATGCCTCGATACCCGCGTGCGCAGTTTCCTTATCCCGCATCTCACCTATGAGAATGATGTCGGGGTCGGCACGCAAGAATGCACGCAATGCATTGGCGAAAGTAAAGCCAATTTTGGCTTGAACTTGAACTTGTTGAAGACCTGGCTGCGTGATTTCCACAGGATCTTCTGCTGTCCAAATCTTTTTGTCAGGGGTGTTTAAGTAGCCAAGTACGGCATGCAGAGTTGTTGTTTTACCAGAACCAGTCGGCCCCACCACTAGCAAAATGCCATGTGGATTTTGAATCATAACTTCGAGCATGCCCATGTTGCGAGGTGATAGGTTCATTTTACTTATCGGCATTGCGCCGCCAGTAGCTAAGATACGCATTACCACGCCTTCACCCGCCACTGTTGGGATCGTCGCTACACGTACCTCAACCGCTTGCCCCGACATTTTAAATGTGAGCTTGCCATCCTGAGGAACGCGTTTTTCGGCTATATTTAGGCTAGACATAATTTTAATCCGCGCAATAACCGCGTTGTGATGTGAAGCCGGTACTTGGTTGATATCTCTAATCACCCCATCCACTCTCATCCGCACTCGCGTGGGTGCGCCTTTTTCTGGATCGACATGAATATCAGATGCATTTAACCGTTTGGCATCGTGTAAAACCCTGCTTACTAATCGTACTACGGCAGGAGCATCATCGGCTAGATCATCCCCTAACTCTTCAGCATCTTCACCAGTAGTGCCTATTTCATCGAGTATTTCGTCAAGCTCGCCTGGGCCAGACCCACCGACATTTTCGCCGAGATATTGCAAAATATGATTGGGCAATCCGACGGCAATTTCATAACTGTCAATGCCCAACGCGCTCTCAATTTCCATAAGCAGTGTTGCATTATTTGGTTCGGTCATGAGTACGATAGGGCTATCGTTAGCATCTGATACCACTGCCACATGATTTCGCTTTAAATACGACAAATTCAATCTACTATCGCTCTGATAAAGATGGTACTTATCTGGAATGTAGCCGATAAATGGCACTTGATAATGCACTGAAATAGCGTTACCAATTTCACTTTCAGGAATTCGATGTTCCGACATTAGGCGCTGAATAATTGATTTAACGGGCGCGTCATTTTCCGAAAGTTCATCAATTATTTTTTGTGAGGTTAAGCCTCGGTGAATAAGATATTCGAATTGGTGTTTGGTGCCACCCAATTCATAGCGAAATTTGTCGCCCAAAATTTCCGCCACTTGCACAGCAATGGCAACGTCTTCATCGTTAAAGCCTGAAGCTGCTTTGTTGATAATCTGCATTACGCCCATTAGCACGTCGGCGTTGATCACTGGCACGCACAATATATTCTGAGTAACAAAAGTACCTGATTTATCAAACTGGCCTGCAAACCGCAGTCTAGGGTGAACAGACGCCAAATGTTCTGCATTATAAGGATCGTCGATAACTAAAGGGCGCTGTGCCAACGCTACGTAGCCTGCTATTGAAGAGGGGCTAATAGGTACTTTTATTTGGCGTGTCTCTTTCCCTGTTTTGAAGCGTGCAACAAGGTCTTGGTGTTGGCGGCGTCGCTGGAACAAGCTCATGCGAGCGGCGCCGAATATCTGAAGAATAGTAGGCTCGACTTGACCGTACGCATCCATTAGGGTTGGATGTGCCGCTAATTGAGCTTTTAAAGTGTCCATCGCTGCTTGATGATTCATGCTACCAATCATTTCCTACTACCAATTTGTTCTTAATTAATACGCTCCCCGCCGCGACACGCTGGTCATCGTGGGCGACCTAGGATAGAGCTAACATATGCACCTTAACAAATATCATAGAATGTTACATGCTAGTTACATAGACTGCTTTTAGATACATAGGTATAGCATATGTATCGACAAGTGCTTAAATTAGACCAGTTTTTTCTTATTATGCAGGTAAAATGATAAAAAATACTACGTATATTTGTTATATTAAATAATCATCATGGATTTTTGAATGCGACTAACCGGACAGTTTCCGTGATTGCGGACTGTCATTGAGTAATAGTGATGCCGCAAAACGATACAACTATAATTAGTCCTTGCCATTTCCTTTTGCATCTGTATAATTCGCGCCCACTGTCTTACAGATACTTTGAAAAAGACATACGTTGTTGGATCAGCTAACTAGGTCAACGAGCTTACGCTTCTTTAGTTATTTGGCGCGCTGCAATGCAATCAAGAGCAGCACAACAGCACATGAACAGGACCTCAATTGGAGGTCAATGGTTTACGCACATCTTTTCATCCGCGCTTTTAAAATAAAGCAATAGGAGTGAAAAGGTGATTTATTTTGTTCTTTCGATTGGAGCTTAATCGATGCCAAATCAAAGAATTCGTATTCGTCTGAAAGCGTTTGATCACAAGTTGATCGATCAGTCTACTGCCGAAATCGTTGAAACTGCGAAACGCACTGGCGCACAAGTATCGGGTCCTATCCCTTTACCTACACGTAAAGAGCGTTACACGGTTCTAACATCTCCGCACGTTAACAAAGACGCACGAGATCAATACGAAATCCGTACACACAAACGTTTAGTAGATATCATTGAGCCAACTGATAAAACAGTTGACGCTTTGATGAGATTGGACTTGGCTGCCGGCGTTGATGTTCAAATCAGCCTGGGCTAACAAGAGAGGGTAATAACAATGTCGATTGGTCTTATCGGTCGTAAAGTGGGCATGACACGCATCTTCACAGAAGATGGCGTATCTATCCCTGTGACTGTTATTGAAGCGACCCCAAACCGCGTTACTCAGTTACGTACTGAGGAAACAGACGGTTATCGTGCACTACAAGTTACCGCTGGCACTAAGAAAGCTAACCGCGTTAATAAAGCTTCAGCAGGACATTTTGCTAAAGCTGGCGTAGAAGCAGGCCGTGGTTTGTGGGAATTCCGCCTTGAAGATAATGAGGGTGCGGAAATTGAAGTAGGCAGTGAAATCACTGTTGAAATCTTCAATGACACGAAAAAAGTCGATGTAGCAGGTACATCAAAAGGTAAAGGTTTCCAAGGTGCTATCAAACGTTGGAACTTCAGTTCACAGCGTATGACACACGGTAACTCACTATCTCACCGTGCTCCAGGTTCAATTGGTCAAAACCAATCACCTGGTAAAGTATTTAAAGGCAAGAAAATGGCTGGTCAACTTGGTAACAAGCGCATCACCACTCAGTCTTTAGAGCTAGTACGTGTTGATGCTGAAAACAACCTGTTATTAATTAAAGGTGCCGTACCTGGCGCTACTGGCGGCGATGTAATCGTTAAGCCGGCACTTAAAGCGTAACGTCTGGGAGTTATCATGGAATTATCATTTAAAGACGCTAAAGGCGCTCTTGAAGTATCCGACACTACCTTTGGACGTGAATTCAACGAAGCACTTGTACATCAAGTGGTTGTTGCATTCGGTGCAGGTGCTCGTCAGGGTACTAAAGCGCAAAAAACGCGCTCTGAAGTACGCGGTGGCGGTAAGAAGCCATGGCGTCAAAAAGGCACAGGCCGTGCTCGTGCTGGTACTATCCGCAGCCCAATCTGGGTTGGTGGTGGTCGTGCATTTGCTGCGAAGCCTCGTGACTTTGATCAAAAAGTAAATAAAAAGATGTACCGTGGTGCGATTCAAAGCATCCTTTCAGAATTGGTACGTCAGGAACGCCTAATCGTTGTTGAAAAATTTGGTGTTGAAGCACCAAAGACTAAAGAACTATTGGCAAAACTGAACGAATACGAACTAAACGACGTGTTAATTGTTACTCCAGATGTCGACGAGAACTTGTTCTTGGCTTCACGTAACCTTTATAAAGTTGACGTTGTAGATGTTCAAGGAATCGACCCTGTAAGCCTAATCGCATTTGATAAAGTGTTGATTACCGCTGATGCAGTGAAGCAACTTGAGGAGGCACTAGCATGAACGAAGAACGTTTATTAAAAGTCATTTTAGCACCTCACGTTTCAGAAAAGTCTACTATGGCTGCTGAACTAAACAATACAGTTGTTTTCAAGGTTCTTAAAGACGCGAACAAAGCAGAAATCAAAGCCGCAGTTGAAAAATTGTTTGAAGTTGAAGTGAATTCTGTTCGTACCGTAGTGTGTAAAGGTAAAACTAAGCGCCACGGTCAGTTTTTTGGCAAACGCAGTGACTGGAAAAAAGCATATGTTGTGCTTAAAGAAGGTCAAGACATCGACTTCGTCGGTGCAGCTGAGTAAGGGGATTAGAAATGCCATTATTGAAAGCTAAGCCAACTTCTGCTGGTCGTCGTCACGTCGTTCAGGTTGTTAACCCAGATCTTCATAAAGGTGCACCACATGCTCCTTTGCTTGACAAATTAAGCAAGTCTGGCGGTCGCAACAACAACGGTCGTATTACAGTTCGTCATATCGGTGGTGGTCATAAGCAACACTATCGTATAGTTGATTTCAAACGTAATAAAGACGGTATTCCAGCGAAAATTGAGCGTTTAGAATATGATCCAAACCGTTCATCTAATATCGCATTGGTATTATATGCAGACGGTGAGCGTCGCTACATTTTAGCTCCTAAGGGCGCTAAAGCGGGTGATGCAGTTCAATCTGGTTCTGATGCACCTATCAAAGCAGGAAATGCAATGCCAATGCGCAACATTCCTGTAGGTACAACAGTACACGCGATCGAAATGAAGCCTGGCAAAGGTGCACAAATTGCACGTTCTGCTGGTGCATACGCACAAATGCTTGCTAAAGATGGAGCGTATGTAACATTGCGTCTTCGCTCTGGTGAAGTGCGTAAAGTATTAGCTGACTGCCGTGCAACTATCGGTGAAGTGGGTAATGCTGAGCATATGCTTCGTTCACTAGGTAAAGCCGGTGCTACACGCTGGCGTGGTGTTAGACCAACAGTTCGTGGTGTTGCCATGAACCCGGTTGATCACCCGCACGGTGGTGGTGAAGGTCGTACTTCTGGTGGTCGTCATCCAGTATCACCTTGGGGTGTTCCTACCAAAGGTAAGAAAACCCGAAGTAATAAGCGTACCGATAGACTTATCGTACGTCGTCGAAATAAATAACAGCGAGGATTCACCATGCCACGTTCTCTCAAGAAAGGTCCTTTTATCGACCTGCACTTGCTGAAGAAGGTAGAAGCTGCAGTGGAAAAGGGCGAAAAGAAACCAATTAAGACTTGGTCTCGTCGTTCTATGATCATCCCAGATATGATTGGGTTGACCATTGCGGTCCATAACGGTCGCCAGCACGTTCCTGTATTCGTCAGTGACGAGATGGTCGGCCATAAGTTGGGCGAATTTGCTCCAACGCGTACTTATCGCGGCCACGTCGCAGATAAGAAAGCCAAGAGATAAGGAGAATAAAATGGAAGCATTAGCTAAACACCGTTTTGCTCGTACGTCACCTCAAAAGGCACGCTTGGTAGCAGATCAAATCCGCGGATTGCACGTTGAAAAAGCTTTAGAAGTTTTAACGTACAGCCCAAAGAAAAGTGCTGCGTTGGTCAAGAAAGTTCTTGAATCAGCCATTGCTAACGCTGAAAACAACGAAGGCGCAGATATCGATGAATTATCGGTAGCAAAAGTTTTTGTTGATGAAGGCCCGACTATGAAGCGAATCAAGACACGTGCTAAAGGCCGTGCTGATCGTATCTTTAAGCGTAGCAGTCACATCACTGTGGTTGTGGCGGATAACTAGGAGTAGATTATGGGACAGAAGGTTCATCCTACCGGTATACGCCTGGGTATCAGCAAACCATGGACATCTACTTGGTACGCTAATACAGCAGAATATGCCGATAACTTGTTTAATGACCATTTGGTCCGTCAATATTTGACGAAACAGTTAAAGAGCGCGTCACTTTCTAAAATCGTTATCGAACGCCCTGCAAAGAGCATTCGTGTAACTATACATACGGCTCGTCCGGGTGTAGTTATCGGTAAGAAAGGTGAAGACGTAGAGAAGCTTCGCAATCATGTTTCTAAGCTAGCCGGTGTGCCAGCTCAGATCAACATTGCTGAAGTACGTAAACCTGAACTTGATGCACAGCTTGTAGCTGACAGCATTTCAAGCCAGCTTGAACGCCGTGTTATGTTCCGTCGCGCTATGAAGCGTGCTGTTCAAAACGCAATGCGTTTAGGTGCACTTGGTATCAAAGTTGAAGTTAGTGGCCGTTTGGGCGGAGCAGAGATTGCACGTGGCGAATGGTATCGTGAAGGTCGTGTACCACTACACACTTTCCGTGCAGACATCGATTATGCGACGTCTGAAGCACTCACTCAATACGGTATCATTGGCGTTAAAGTGTGGATCTTCAAAGGTGAAGTATTAGGCGGTTTGCCTCTTACTCAAGAGCAACCAGCTCCAGCACCTAAGAAGAAAGGCCGCAACGCTAAACGAGAGGGCTAATCATGTTACAACCAAAGCGTACGAAATTTCGTAAAATGCATAAAGGTCGTAACCGTGGTCTTGCTATTGCTGGTAGCAAAGTAAGCTTCGGGACATATGGTCTTAAATCGGTAGGCCGTGGTCGTATGACTGCTCGCCAAATCGAAGCAGCTCGTCGTGCCATGACTCGTCACGTTAAACGTCAAGGTAAAATTTGGATTCGAGTTTTCCCTGACAAGCCAATTACTGAAAAACCTTTGGAAGTACGTCAAGGTAAAGGTAAAGGTAACGTTGAGTACTGGGTATGCCAAATTCAACCGGGTCGTGTGTTATATGAGATGGAAGGTGTTCCAGAATCATTAGCTCGTGAAGCGTTTGCATTGGCTGCGGCTAAATTGCCATTTAAAACAACCTTTGTAACTCGGACGGTGATGTAATGAAAGCGACTGAACTTAAAGAAAAAAGCGTAGAAGAGTTGAACGCAGAATTAATTAATTTGCTCCGTGAGCAATTTAATCTTCGCATGCAACACTCTACAGGCCAGCTTGAAAAAACTGACCAATTGAGAACAGTACGTCGTAGCATCGCACGTGTTAAAACTATCTTAACTCAAAAGGCTGATTCGTAATGACTGAACAGAAAATTCGTACAGTACAAGGCCGTGTAACTAGTAACAAAATGGATAAAACCATTACTGTTATGGTAGAGAGAACTGTTAAGCACCCAATTTATGGGAAGTTTATCAAGCGTTCTACTAAGCTACACGCACACGACGAAGCTAACGTGTGTAATGAAGGTGACGTAGTTACAATTACTGAATGTCGCCCAATTTCAAAGTCTAAGACTTGGAAGTTAGTTGACGTTGTAGTTAAAGCTTAAGAAATACAAGCTCAATGAAAAAAGACACTGCCCGCGAGGGTTAGTGTCTTTTTTGTTTTTGGGAGCAATATGCGAGCTTTCACCTGTACCTAAGGATGCATTTTATGCAGGCGCTACCAATTTGACTTTCAGTTTGATATTATTTTTCTGAACTCACAACTTATTCATCAAGGACGATACTATGAACAGGAAAATGCTTTCAGCATTTCTTTGTATTTTTGTTTTATTTTCTTCATCAACTTACGCAAATGGCGTAAATCTGGCTGAAGGCCTTTCTAAACATTACACCTACCAAAACGCTTCGCTATCACCAGACGGCTCAAAATTGGCTGTGAACATTGTGATGGGAGACCTCGCAAGCTTGGTAATATTAGATCTCAATACTTTCAAACAAGTTGGAACAGTCAAGTTCGCCGACCGATACGAGCCGGGTGACTATTGGTGGGCTAACAACGAAAGGATTGTGATCAAAGTGGTCGCCAACTCTCTCGGCAGAGAACAAACCTCGTACCGTGGGGAGCTATATGCAGTTGACTACAATGGTAAAAATGGACAAATGATCTATGGCTATCGGGCTGGGTTAGGGGCAACCGGAACGCGTCTTAATCGAAAGTCTAATACGCGGGGTTGGGCCGAGTTCATCGACATCTTACCTGAAGACCCTAAACATATCCTAATATCGTCCACGGGCATGTCTATAGACGGTAGTAAGAAGCCCACTATTCACCGTTTAAACGTTTATAATGGAAAGCTGTCTAACCCGTATATGCGCTCTCCTGTTCCTAACGCAGACTTTGTTACCGATCAACAAGGCGAAGTAAAAGTACTCATTGGGGCGGGGGATGAAGGCTATTCTGAGGTGTATCTTCGTGACGATGAAGCCGATAGTTGGACGCAGTTAAAGAATGACTTACTAGGGCAAAGCTTTTATCCGCTATTCATAGACGATAGTGGCGAGCATTTATACGTTCTCGATGAGGGTGACGGTGATAAAAATGGTCTGTATAAGCTAAATCTTAAGACACTTGAAACACAACACATATTTACTGATGAGACCGTAGATATCACAAACGTTACCTTTAGTTCAGACGGCAGAAGTGCCTACGCAGTGCGTCTGGATACTGGCCGCCCTGAATATGTCATGTTTGGTGACAAGAGTGATGAAGCTAAATTATATCGCCAGTTTTTGGAAACTTTCCCAGGTAATGCGGTGTCTCTGCTGAGTAAAAGTGAAGATGGCAATAAGTGGGTAGTGTACGTTAATAGCGATATATCGCCAGGCACTTATTACCTTTACGACAAAAAACAAGGTCAAATGCAGTCTTTGTTTAGAAACATGGAACATATTCCACAAGAGCGTTTATCTGAATCCACACCGATAAAATACACTGCTAGTGACGGTAAGGTCATTCATGGATTTCTCACTCATCCTGTAGGATTAAAAGCCAACGCTGACGCGCCACTCGTTGTCTTAGTTCACGGTGGTCCGCATGGTGTACGGGACTACTGGTTGTTTGACCGTGACACACAATATCTCGCGTCACAGGGCTATGCCGTATTGAGAGTCAATTTCCGAGGTTCGGGCGGCTACGGGGATAAACATTTGTATTCCGGCTACAAGCATTGGGGAGACCTAATTCAGCAAGACATCATAGATGGCGTTTTGTGGGCGCAGCAGCAAAAAGGCATACACAAAGATAAAGTCTGTATCATGGGCGCAAGTTTTGGGGCTTACTCAGCGCTGATGTCGGCAACGATAGAGCCTGAACTATTTTCTTGTGTAATAGCCAACGCTGGCGTTTATGACCTCACTCTAATGTATGACGAAGGGGATATTCCTCGAATGCTCTATGGTAAGAACCGGCTGCGTGAGTACGTTGGTGAAGATCCAGAAGTACTAAAGGCTTTTTCGCCAATAAATCATATCGACAAATTACAAGCTCCCATCCTAATCGGGCACGGCAAGAAAGATGAAAGAACGCCCTTTATTCATGCTGAACGTTTGCGAGAAGAGCTAGAAAAGCGTAATAAGCCTTTTGAGTGGTTTGTAAGAAGCACAGAGAGCCACGGTTTCTTCGACGAAAAAAATAGGCAGGAGTGGTATGAAGAACTAGGGCTCTTTTTAGAGACTCACCTAGACTAAGCTAGCGTAACTGACTTAATGCATCGGAGTAGGCGATATTCAGCTATATCGCCTATTATTATCAAAGCTTCAAAGCTTCGTGAGGAATGTCCAAATAGAGCGTAATTAACTGTCCGGCTCTATTTACTTTAAAGATAAGCGTCTGTGCGTTTCTTATCTCTTGTTGCATATCGTTAAATGCATCCTCGTCGTCTACACTGAAGCCATTGACCTCCAAAAGCACATCACCTTCTTTAAATTTCGCCGATCTAAATAGAGAGGGATTTGCTCCCGGAATAATTACTTTGCCGCCGTCGTTGAAATGATTGGGCAGAAGTTGCACTATATGCTCTATCTGACGTGGACGCGAACCTATTTCTTCAGCCGTCATCGATGAAAATATTTCTTTCAATTGCTGCTCTTCCAGTGTATTACTTCCCTGCAGTTCAAGCTCAAAGTCACGTGATTCGTATTCTATTAACACTTTATTGCGCTCAATTTTTTTTACAAAAACATCGAGCTCCGCTATATTTTCGTCTTCTTTGAAACTCCCTAGCTTTCCATCTACTTCAATTTCGGTGTAGCGTTGACTCGCAGTGTTACTAAACAAGATGCCCCGTAAGATAAGGTTGGCAGGTAAGTCGTTGAGCTCTGTAGATAATGTTTGACTCTCTCGCGTTTCAGGGCTTTCAATATAGCTAGCAACTTGATCATTAGAGCTTTGTGCTGAAAATGAAGACCGTTGCTTTTGATTATCCTCAAGGCCTGTACTTCTTTGCTCAAGAGGCGTTTGCTTATCATCAAAACCCGCATAATATAAGGACATACTAACGACAATTATCATTAAGATAGTGGCTACTGCAATTGTGGCTACAAATTTATTCATTGCTCCTCCCTTTCACTGCATTGTAATCAACTGAGCTTACTTCTCCAAGATAGATTTGAATCGCTTTTCTCTTGGGCTAAAAACACACAAAAAAACGATAAAAATAAGACTTAAAAAATGAATATTCTTATAAATTAACTCATATTTTAAGTTGAAAATTTAGTCATTTTTAGGTTTTTATATGTCTGATTTCGATAACGTCATTAAAAACAATGAGATAAAATATTTTTATTGTTGGCACGACTAATGCTTAGCCAGTTTGATTAATTTAACTTACGCATTCGGAGCGAATCATGTCAGTAAGCAAGGCCGTAAAAACAATGATAGTTGCATCAATAGCTATAGCGGGCCTAAGCGTTGCATTAATGTCAGCAACGCCTGATAACCTTTTTGAAGGTGATAAGCCTCATGCAATGTCAAAAAGCAAAGCCGAGCAACCTAAGTCTTATATTGTTCAGGGGAAAAAAGCTGAAACACTTAAGACCGCGGTAACCAGTGTCGGTGGCAGTGTGTCACGAGAGTTTCCAATTATCAATGCGGTAAGTGCGGTATTGACGCCATCCCAAGCAGAAGTGATATCAAAGCTCGACGATATAAGAATTCAAGATGATCGCTCTGTAGCTACAATGAGTAACGGTAATACCAACAAAAAATTTGTCATCGACAATTATATAGCGACGCAAACAGATGCGGATAAATTACACGATTTAGGTATAACAGGCCTAGGTGTTACCGTTGCGGTGCTCGATAGTGGTGTAAGTATGGCAGGTCAGCACAGTATAAACTTGCTAGTTGATTCAGAGGGTTACTGGCGAGTTCCAGCGAAGTATGATGCTATCAAAAGTAGAAAAACTTGGTGGTTGAACGACGATAAAAACGGACATGGCTCACACGTTTCAGGCATTATCGCAAGCAGCTTGAAATCAGAAAATGGCAAATACAACGGCATCGCTCCCGACGTATATTTACTATCTGTAAAAGCTTTCGATCGAAATGGTCAAAGTAGTTATTCAAAAGTACTTGACGGTTTAAACTGGATCTATCACAACCGCGCCCGCTACCGAATAAAGGTACTCAATTTGTCATTAGGGGCTGAGGTACAATCTAACTATTGGGATGATCCAATCAACCAAGCGATTATGCGCTTGTGGGACGCGGGTATTGTCGTAGTGACCTCTGCTGGTAACAGCGGACATAAAGACATGGGAATTACAGTACCGGGTAACAACCCTTATATTATCACTGTTGGTGCGATTACCGACAGCTATACTCCGTTTGATTTCAGCGATGATCGTGTAACAACATTTTCATCAACTGGCCCTACTGTAGAGGGTTTCGTTAAGCCAGAAGTTGTGGCTTATGGCGGTCACGTATCAGCGAAGGTAGACAAACGCTTTGCGACGGGTAACTTCTTCGAAAGTGCGACGGGTATTGAATATCAAGAGATTTCAGGCACTTCACAGGCTTCAGCCGTTGTATCTGGTATCGCAGCCTTGATGTTACAGTACAATCCCTACTTAAGCCCAGATGATGTGAAGTGTCGCATTATGGCTAGCGCGAAAATGGCGGTAAATTCTGCGGGCGAGATGGCATTTAGTCCCTTTGAGCAAGGCCACGGTATGGTTAACGCCTATGATGCTGTCGCTAGCCAAGCAACTGGCTGTGCTAACCGTGGCTTAGACATCGCTGCTGATATGGCGGGTGCTATGCACTTTATGGGCCCTGTATCGAAATCACCAGAAGGCAAGTTGGCTATTTTAGCCGGCGATAAGCTAATCACTGAAGGTCATCAGTGGGGTGACACAGGCTTGATCGCCGAAGGTCATCAGTGGGGTGATACAAGACTATTTAGCGAAGGTCATCAATGGGGCGATACGGGCGTGTTCTCTGAGGGTCATCAATGGGGAGATACAAATCTATTCATTGAAGGGCATCAATGGGGTGACACATCTTTCTTGCTTGAGGGCCATCAATGGGGAGATACAGGCATATTCGCCGAAGGACATCAATGGGGCGACACAGGAATGTTCTCTGAAGGTCATCAGTGGGGAGACACAAGAATGTTAGCTGAAGCTTGGGAAAACAGACAAGAATTCATTGAAAGTACCGAGCAAGTTAGCACTCCATCAGATAGCGTAGTTATTGACGAGGATGGAGAAGAAGAAGTCGATAATTGGCAGACAACAGAGCGGGCAGCACCAAGATCGGCTCCAATTAATTAAGCAGACAAAATTCGTTAGAAAAAGGCCATCAAAGATGGCCTTTTTTATAAATGAACAACATAGTATGGAAGACCATACCTTTGTAACCTGAATTGTAATAACAAATAACTTATTATCCGCAGAGCGGGCATAGCTACCTATTATTATATTTCTCCCAGGTTTTTATTAGACATTTGTGGCAAGTAATATTTATGGAAACACACGTTTTGATTTCAAGAAAAAAATGGCGCTTTTGTGGGCTGTTGCTGCTACTCGTGGCTTTTATCTCGCATGCTGGTCAAGACAATATTCGATTCGAAACCTACAGTTTAAACGAGGGCTTGTCACAAGAAAATGTGCGGGCGATTCATCAAGACAGTGAAGGCTATATGTGGTTTGGTACTCAAGAGGGTCTGAATCGTTTTGATGGCTACCAATTTAAGGTATACGCTAATAGCCTCGAAGACCGCAATACTCTAAGCTCATCTTTTATTACATCTATTGCTGAGACCTCAGACGGTACTATATGGCTTGGTACTTCAAACGGTGTGAGTTCACACAACAAACAAAAACAAAGTTTTAAACGTTATCGCAAAGCTGTCAATGAGCCAGGCAAGCTGCTCATCGATATACGCGTAGTATTTGTTGATTCACAAAATATGGTATGGGCAGGCACCGCTAATGGCTTATACCGATATAATCAAGCCTTAGACGGTTTCGAAGAAATAGTTATCAATGGAGCCGGTGGCGAAAAAGACGTGTTTGTTGACGCTTTAGCTGAAGACATAACGGGTGGCTTGTGGATTGCAGCAACTCATATAGGTCTGTTCCGATATGACCGTATGGCAAACTCAGTGAATCTCATTGCACAGAGCTTTGATGGCCACTCCGACCCTGAGCCTAAGAGCCCTGGTTTGCATAAGCTCATGATTGATAGTGAGCAACGTTTGTGGATCGGTACGATTGGTTTGGGGCTCTTTACTCTGGATTTGCAACAACCATTGGCAAACGACGAATTACCAACATTTGAGCGTCAGCAGCAGTTTGATGGTCTAAAGATTAGAGCTTTACATGAAGACCAAGTCGGTAACACTTGGGTTGGTACTGAGACAGGTTTGTACTTTATAGACAAGACCAGTAAAAAGACCGAGTTGCTTCAATATGCCCTGAATGACCCAACATCAATTGCCGATAACTATATTACTAGTTTACATCAAGATAAAGGCGGTGTTTTTTGGGTTGGTACTTATCGCGGTCTAAGCAAGTGGAATACAGCAACAGCAAAGTTTGACTATTATCGAGTTCAGGCCGACCAGAACTATAGTTTGACTAGCCCAATCATTAATGAAATTGAAAACGCTGGCAACGATCAAGTGTGGATTTCGACTCAGGCAGGCCTGAATCTCCTAGATTTAGATTCAAAGCGAATTCAACAGTTCTATCACGACCCGAATGAGCCAGATTCTTTGGCTGAAAATAATATTCAATCATTGTTTAGTTCCTCTAAAACTGAACTATGGTTGGGGTATCGTTCATCAGGTTTAGGCAGGCTTGATAGAACAACAGGTAAATTCACGCAATACAAAAACATCCCTGGCGACCCAAAATCATTAGCAGCAGATGGTGTAACATCTGTCATTCAAGCCGATGAAGGCAAGCTTTGGGTAGGGACCTTTGATGGCGGACTGAATTTATTTGATAAACAGACCGGAACAGTCAGACGCTATCAGCATAATCCTAATAATTTGTTTAGTATCAGCGGTAACAAAATAATGAGTCTGACGAAAGATCGTCGCGGTATGCTCTGGATAGGTACCTTAGGGCAAGGTCTTAATCTATTTAATCCCGCACTGGGGACCTCTACTCGTATATTAAAAAATGAAGAACAAGCGGATAGTCTGGGCAGTGACGTTATTTATACCGTTTATGAAGATAAGCTTGGTAATATTTGGGTAGGAACTGGTGGCTCTGGGCTCAACTTTTTGTCATCAGAGAATAGAAAAATTGGCAATTATGTATTCGAAAAATACAGTCGCATGCAAGGTCTACCAAGTAGTTCGGTGTTCGGTATTTTGGAAGACCCTTCCGGTTCTCTGTGGCTAAGCACAAATAGAGGATTGACCAAGTTCGATCCAGAAACGAAACAAATGCTCAACTATGACAGTTCTCATGGCCTTCAGGGGAACGAATTTAACTTCGGTGCATACCACAAAATGCCCGATGGCACTTTTTTCTTTGGTGGTAATAACGGTGTCACTGCTTTTGACCCCGACGATATTGCGCCGAATTCCCACGTTCCACCTGTTGTGCTTACTAAGTTCCAACGTTTAAACGAAGTCACCACCATGAGCGAGGCGCGCAACCAAAATGACAAGATTGAAGTTTCTTATAAAGACTACTTAATTGCCTTTGAATTTGCAGGCCTTGATTACTCCAGCCCAGGAAACAATCGATATGCATATAAGCTTGAAGGCTTTGATGAGGATTGGATTGAAGCAAGAGATGTGAGAAAGGCGACCTACACTAACTTGCCAGCAGGTAACTATGTTTTCAAAGTAAAAGCTTCAAACAATGATGGGGTATGGAATGAGGAAGGATCAAATATACTCCTAACTGTATTACCTGCCCCATGGTTTTCTTGGTGGGCATATTCAATATACAGCTTGTTTTTCTTGGGACTCTCCTTTTGGTTATACCGTTCGTACTTAAACAAAGTTAAACGAGAAGAAGTCTACCTTGCACAGCTCGAAAATGAAGTACAAAAAAGAACCATGGAGCTAAGCGCGGCCAACGAACAGCTATTAAATACAAGCGTTACCGATCAGTTAACTGGTTTACACAATCGTAGATATTTGGCTAATGTGATCAAGGGCGAGTGCGAGAGTATATATAAGGAATTTAAATCCTATCTTTCTAATAACCACGTGAACGCAAACGAGGGTCCTCGTTTATTCTTTTTAATGTTCGACTTAGACGGTTTCAAGCCAATAAATGATACATACGGTCATGACGCTGGTGACAGGGTTATTATGCAAGTAGGCGAGCTATTACAAAGTGTTTGCCGTGAGGATGACATCGTTATCCGTTGGGGCGGCGATGAGTTTATGGTAGTTGGTAAAGTCTATGACCAAGGCGAAGTATCTTATCTTGCAGAACGTATTCGAGAGACGATTGAAAAATACGGCTTTAATATTGGCCTATCGCAGCGTATGCATCTTTCTAGTTCTATTGGATATGCGATGTATCCCTTTGCCCACTTCTCACCAGATTCATTAAGTTGGGAGCAGGTACATTTGTTGGCTGATAAAGCGTTATACAAGTCGAAAGATGCCGGCCGAAACACTTGGGTGGGAATGGTTCAATGCCCAGAAGCACCTTCCGTTGGCGTTATGAATACGCTCACTCATAATGTTGATCACGCGGTTGAACAAGGGCACATTGTTTTAGAAACACCTGAAACAATGCGCAATGCTCACAAAAATCGTTCGAATGTGAGTTCGTTAGCGAGTAGAAAATAGCGGCTAAGATTAGGCGCTTCGATGGCCTTAGGCTTGTTGTGTTCGTTGTTTCTTGAGCTTATAAAAAGTAGGCTCACTCACACCAAGGAGTGCTGCTGCCTTCGACATGTTAGTTGGCTGGCTCTCCAATATCGCCTCGAGTAGCACAACTTTGATAGTGTCTAGGCAATCTGGGATCAGTATCTTACCCTCCGCAATAGGTTGAAGGCATTCGCTTAGCGCTATCCAGCTAGTGGGTTTTTCCTGCGTCTGAGTTCGTAAGTTAAGTAGTATTTTATTGATACGCCTGCGTGCAGTGCTTGTGGGTAGTTGCATTCTTGCTGACAAGTCTCGCATATTGCCGTTACATGATTGATAGGCTTGTATCAATAATTCGTCTTCAACGCTTGTACCTAAAGAAAGATGTATAAAAGCGGCTTCGTGGCGAATATCATTAAGAAAAACTAACGCACAGGCCGACAGTTTTTCAAGTAGGGCATCAACTTTTTGATAATTGGTCGATTGTCTTCGAGGGGAATTTATATCGATGATTTGTGTTGAGTGTTCATCATGTTTTGAAGAAAAAGTAGCTTGATCTTGATAGTTGTCCTCATCATTCTCAAATACAGCCGTTGTTTCAAGCTCAGTATTCTCTGAAAATATTTGAGAGCCGGTTAAATCGGTAATGTCGTCTCTACGTCCTGGCAAGACTTCTATGTAACTGCTCATCTTGGGCTCAGCGACATTAGCTTTGCTATCAAATTCGATATTAAGTTCGTCGAGAGTAATTTCTTGGTTCTCAGATAACAAGGTAGCTTGCATTAGTTTGTTTTCTAACTCTCGTATGTTTCCTGGCCACGAATAATGAGACATGGCCTTGAGAGTGTCATTCGATAGAAATTTCTTTTCAGTTTCAAATTGTTTAGAAAACTTGTTAAGAAAATGATGGGCTAACAGAGATAAGTCTTCTCCGCGATCTCGCAAGGCAGGATTATTTAAAGTGACTACGTTCAAACGGTAAAATAGGTCTTTTCGGAAGCGCCCTCGTTCCACCTCAAGAGCTAAATCACGGTTGGTAACCGCAACAATTTTAACATCAACATCGACGACCCTTGTTCCTCCCACCGGAGTGTAGTGCTTCTCCTGTACAAAACGAAGTAATTTGGGCTGCATAGGAAGAGGCAGTTCACCTATTTCATCAAGCACAATAATGCCGCCATCAGCTTCTTTTATTTTTCCGTTTGCACCTTTTTGAGCACCTGTAAATGCGCCCTTCACATAGCCAAATAGCTCCGACTCAATCAGTGTCTCAGGTATCGAACCACAATCTACGATGATAAGAGGTTTTTTCTGGCGGGGGCCAAGGGTATGAATAGCGTGGATAAGTCTCTCTTTACCCGTGCCGCTTTCACCCGTAATGAGCACAGTGGTGTCGGTGGCAGCAGCGCGTTGGGTCTGTTTCATAATTGTCTGCATTACCGGCGATTTATAGACTAGAGCACTAGATGACAAGCCCCCTTTCAGCTCGTTCAATTCACTTTCTAACATCGCATTTTGACTTTCGAGACGCTTATTTAGCTGTTCCTCCAATTGACTTCTTCTTAGTGCTTTCCCAATCTGGCGTACAAAGCCCTGAATCAACACCTTGGTGTCGTGAGTAAGAATAAATCGAGATGCTTCGCCTACAATGTAAAAACAGTCCTCGGTATTTATTTCTAGCGGAAGTGCCCAATAGGTCGACTCTGTCGATATGTGTTCCTGTTGCTGCTTCATGTCACGAGCTAAGATGATTTGTTGTTCGATGATAGGGTCTCGGAAGGCCGTTTCGGATGGTACCATTGAAACTTGGGCGTTTTCGTTAACTTGATAACACAATGATGAGCTATCTTGCACTAGCGATGAATTTACATTGGTGTCTTCTACTTTTGGTCGCCATAAACCCGCTGAATGAAAATCGAAAGTATTGGCGAGTCGTTGTACAACATTGTGTAGTAACTTCGAGAATTCAAATTCGTCGGCAATGATGCTGGAGATATCCCATAACAACAGCATGTTCCGATAGTTCGTCATAGTATCAGCGGTGAAAATGCCGCCCAAATAATTGAATTGTTCTTCATTGATACTAAACTTGGCAATATCCCAAGTAACTACAGTACCTTCATCGTTCGCTTGAGCCGCTTGCAAAGCCTGTTCTGCTCGGTTCATAACAACCGTCGCTTTGTCAATATCGTTATTGTTAGGCTCGTCAAAATCAACTAAAGCAACACCCACATGAAAACTTAATTTCATTGGCATGCCGTTATCGCTATGCTCAATTAAAAAAGCTTGTTGCTGTAAGTATTGCTGTAATTTGTTACCCAGCATTTCCGCTTCTTTAAGCCCATTAACGGCCGAGGCAACGGCAAACAAAGCGCCGCCTAAACGACTTATTTCATCGTTAGTTCGGGTGCATACTGTGATCTGTTCTGCTATTTGTGAAATCAAGATGTCGCCAATTTGGCTACCTTGTTTTTTGTTTATTTGTTGGAATTCGCAACAGTGAACTAAGCAAAGCACAACAGAATGCTCATCAGCCAGATGATTTACCCGTTGATGGAGCAAGGCGCGTGCATTGAGTTTTGTTAATGGGTCGGCGTTTAATTGGGAGTTGCCGGAAATTAACTGAAGCAAAAGTGTCATCGACTTAAGTTGTTGTAAGAGCACCTGTTGTTGCTCTGGCAGCCTAATTTTACTTGCACTGTGCTTAAGATTAATCAACCACGCTGGAATTCTATTTTTAAAGTAAAAGGCGAGGGTATAATATTTTTGCTCAGAATGAGCTTTCAATGACTGCCGTTTAACAAACTCAGAGCCTAAGCTGCTTACCACATTGTCAGTAGGAGTGCTTTCGAGCGCGCTACTCAATTTTACTCTGAGGTAGACAACATGTTTGTCGTCACTAGCAAAGCAGATACTTGAGGAAATAGCCTGAAATTTTGCACTCGACAAGCTCTTATTCTCTTCCACAAAGGACGCTAATGTAATCGTGTGAGATAAACCATTATTTCTAATTATAATACTGTCTGGGAGGTGTGAGTGTTCACTAATGAAAGAGATAGCATCGCATAGGGTATAAAGCTTTAATGCTTCTATTTGACTGGTGAAAAGCTCTTTTCCTTGCAATTTTTTCTCTCTTAATAGTGTCTTGTGAGTGGCCCAGTGATCGATTTTAGCCTTTATATGCTAAAAAGTTTTAACCAACTGAGCTTACTTTGCTGGCAATTAGCTGAAACTTACTGTTAATCTTGCTGCATTGCTTTGGTATATAAACATATTTTTATCATCCAAAACACAGTAATATTAATACTTAATACCCAATATAGAGCACTATGGATACTTTTCAAAACACAATTCCTTTTGTCGACATAAGTCGGCCTTCTATTGAAGAGCCGGTGCAGTCGCTGACGGATAAATTCGGTAGACGTTTTGAATATCTGCGTTTGTCGATTACGGATGTGTGTAATTTTAGTTGCCAGTATTGCCTTCCCGACGGATACCAGTGTAATACCTCGCGTGAGTTCCTCAATCAAGACGAGCTATTAATGGTGGTAAAAGCTTTCGCTCAGATGGGCACAAAGAAAGTCAGAATCACTGGTGGTGAACCTTCTCTTAGAAAAGATCTTGTGGATATTATCCGTCAGACTGCTCAGGTTGACGGCATTGAACAGGTAGCCATCACGACCAACGGTTTTAAATTAGAGAAAGATATAGATGCGTGGGTCGATGCCGGTTTGAGCTCACTCAATGTGAGTGTTGATAGCTTAGATGCAAGGCAATTCGAAATGATCACGGGTGACGGACGCTTGCAGAGTATCCTTAGAGGCGTGGATAAGGCCATTCAACATGGCTTACAGGTGAAATTAAACGCCGTCTTATTAAAGTCACTTGCCGATCATCAATTACCCATGTTTCTCAATTATGTCAAACATAACAACCTGACTTTGCGCTTTATCGAGTTAATGCAAACCGGTGACAACAAAGCTTATTTTGATGCCGAGCATGTTCGCGGAGAAGAAATTGAAGCAAGGCTTGCGGAGTTGGGCTGGGTTCGTAAGACAAAAGCGCAATGGGCAGGGCCTGCTAAAGTGTATCGACACCATGATTATGAGGGTCGCATTGGACTCATCATGCCTTACAGTAAAGACTTTTGCGCAGACTGTAATCGTCTTAGAATTTCTTCTCTTGGTAAGCTACACCTGTGCTTGTTCGCCGAGAAAGGGCTGGATTTACGTGAGTTGATCAACAAAAGTATTAAGCAGCACGCACCACAACTACTCGTTGAGGAAATCAGAGCGCTGATGGGGCAAAAACATGCTACCCACTACTTAGACGAAGGCTATGCCGGCGCTACCCAGCACCTAGCGATGCTGGGTGGTTAACCATCAGTACCATTTCTGTGCGACTAAAGTGCTCACAAAACTAGCCAAATAAAGCGCTAGTAGGTAGAGTGGTAAACAATTTCATCATCTCTAGGACCTTATTTCTTGAGCTTAATAAACGCCGACAATAACAAGGCTGAACAAGCCCTAAGGCTTTTAAATGCTAGCGCCAGCGCTGTATTAGAAGTTGATAGAGCTGGGGCGATTTTATTTGCAAGCGATACCGTTGAGAAATTGTTTGGTTATAAAGCCGACGAGTTGTTGGGTACGAGTATTGAAGTACTCATACCTGTTGCAAAGCGAGAAGGGCATGAGGCTTACTTTGCTGAATTTCTCAAACAACCCGTTAGTAGAAGTATGGGCAGCGGTCGATCCTTTCCTGGGCTGCATAAGCAAGGCCATGAAGTCAATGTGAGTATTGGTTTGTCGGTTATCGATACAGCTCAGCCGAACCCGAGCGGTGATCACAATAATAAATCCATTGTTGTCACTATCACCGAGTCTAATTTACTCAATCGCATGGAGTCTACGTTACGAGACAGAGAGCGTGAAGCTTCACTTAGTCAGGATGAAAACGCCAGACTGTTGGCCATGGTTCACCACTCGCAAAACGCCATTCTACTGGTGGACACCGCTTTGCGTATTCATTGGGTGAATAGCGCTATGGCGAAGATTTTTGGCTATGAAGAGCATGAAGTGTTGGGGGAGCATCCACTATTTTGTGTTGATCAACAAAACAACAGTGAAGAAGTGCTGGTATTACACAAAGCCTTGGAAAGTCGATTGGTATACAGTGGACAACTGAAGTTGAAGCCAAAAGCAAGCGACAGCTTGTGGGTTGATTTGCAGGTGTTTCCTAACTTTGAAGACGAACGTTTTCTCGGTTTCGTATTCCACATTAACAACGTCGATGAGCAAGTGAGGCTGATTAATGAGGTGTCGAACCAAAAGAGTACTTTGGAGTCAACGGCCAAGATTGCCCATTTAGGCACTTGGGAATTAGATCTTAAGACGAATGACTTAGTATGGTCAGCTGAAGTATACAATATTCATGAAATAGAGCCGGGAACCGAGATTGACGTCGCCAATGCGATTAATTATTACGCGCCTGAAGCTCGCCCAACTATTAGTGCCGCTATCGAAAAATGTATGGCAGATGGAGAACAGTGGGACTTAGAGCTTCCTTTTATCACCGCAAAAAACAACGCTATCTGGGTTCGTGCTGTAGGCTATGCCGAATTTGATGATGGCCAACCTGTTCGCTTGAAAGGCGCTTTTCAAGATATTACACAGCTTAAAAATGCCGTTGAAGCTTCCACCGCAGCGAGCAAGGCGAAAAGTCTGTTCTTAGCCAATATCAGCCACGAAATCAGAACACCCATTAACGGTGTGTTAGGCATGAACGATTTATTGTTGTCCTCAGGGCTGAATGCACAACAGACAGAGTACGCTAATATAGTAAAATCAAGTGCAGAGACCTTACTTCAACTGATTAACGAACTGCTCGACTTCAGTAAGTTAGAGGCAGGAAAACTTAAAATTCTTGCCTGTGAATTTGATTTAAAAGAAATGTTGACCGAAAAACTTCAGTGGCATGTGCATTCTGCCTTCAGAAAAGCCTTGAAATTCGATGTGGATATCTCACCAGAGGTGCCAGCCCTGATTTGTGCTGACGACAATCGCCTTGGTCAAGTAGTGAATAACCTTTGTTCTAACGCGATCAAATTTACTCATCACGGAGGTATCGAATTTAGGGTGGAGCTTATTGCCGATAATCTGCTGAAATTTAGTATTCAAGACTCGGGTATCGGGGTTAAAGAGGAGCAGCTTCAATCTATATTCAACGAATTTGAACAAGTTGATAACTCAAGTACGCGACAATATAGCGGAACGGGTTTAGGACTGAGTATTAGTGCTCAGCTTGTCGAGTTAATGGGGGGGGAAATTAGTGCTAGCAGCATAGAGGGAGAAGGCTCACTGTTTTCCTTTACGCTTCCGTTTGATTCGGTAACAGAGCGAGCTAAAGTGAATAGTGTAGAATTAAGCCCAACATTATTTGTTTCCTCTGACACCGCCACGAGCGATGTATTGGCAACACTCAGTGTGAAAAGAACACTCGATTACAGCGTTTGCAGGTCGACAAGTGCAGCATTAAAACAGCTTAAAGATAGCAAGCGCTGGCAGAATATCGTGGTAGTAGGGAAAGACATAGACAATGCTAGCTTGCTGAATTCGAGTATTGCTCGTTTAGCTCGTTCTAATGCAAGTATTATGTGGTTATGCAGTAAGTATGACGAAGCGGCAAGCAACCCACAAATTAGCTTGCTCCAGCCCATTTTATCAAACGACTTAGCACGCATGTCGCCGCGTGAGCAAACTGCTGCCTTTGAAGATATGCTGCAAGCAATACAGCTAATTGAAAGTGAGAGTTTGAATCAATCAAAGAGAAGGCTATTAGGCTCTCGCATACTTATTGTTGAAGACAACTCGATTAATCAAACGGTGTTTACCGAAATGTTAAAGGGGTATAATGTCGACATCACTCTCGCCGAAAATGGTGCCGAGGCCGTTACTAGAATCGAACACGGTGAGCTTTTCGATGTTATTTTGATGGATTGCCAGATGCCGATCATGGACGGCTATGAGGCAACAAAACGTATACGTAATATGCCATCTAGTGAAGCTTCATCACACCTTATTGTCGCTGCCACTGCTCATGGCCTAGAGGAGGACTTGAATGCTTGCTTAGCGGCAGGCATGAACGACTACTTGGTTAAGCCATTTACGCAAGAGCAACTAGTAAGTGCGCTTTTGAGAAACTTGAGCTAACACATAATTATCAATGAATACTATTAAGCCCTATCAAAGCAAATGGCATCATCATATATGGCGATGGCTTTATAGCTTTATCATCTTGCTGTTGTTGCCACTGGCCTTACTGAAACTACTATCCAAATCTGATTCAACTGCGGGGAAATCGAACCAAAATCGCGAACGTTTTGGTTTTATTGGAAAGAAAAAGCAAGGTGGGATTCTTGTGCATTGTGTATCGATGGGTGAGGTGAACGCGGCGAGAAATGTAATTGAGCAATTATTGCTAAAGTATCCTGAGTTGGCAGTGACTATCACTACAAGCTCGACTACCGGGGCAAAACACGCTAGAGCTATCTTCAAAGATAGGGTGCAACATTGCTACTTAGCAATCGACCTACCCATTTGTATGTCACTGTTCTTTTCAAAATTACAACCTTCTATGGTGATCGTGACCGAGGTAGAGATTTGGCCAAATATGCTCGAGCATTGTTATCGTCGAAAAATACCCACTCTTTTAATTAATGCACGTATGTCGGCTAATTCAGTAAAAAATTATCAAGGTTTAGCCTGGCTCATGCGGCCAAGTTTGCGCAAATTTACCAAGATATGTGCGCAAAGCTCGAAGGACTTCGAGCGTTTTTTGTCTTTAGGCGTTTATAAACCGAATTTGCTGTTAAGCAATAATATGAAGTTCGATTTACAAATAGATGCGAATGATGGGGTGCTCGCAAAGCGTATCACTGATACATTAGACCTTGCATCACGCGAGGTGTTTGTTGCGGGTAGCACCCACGAGGGCGAGGAACTGCGGTGCTTAGAGGTATTTTCTGCTCTAAAAAAATTAAAACCTAACATGCTACTCATCTTAGTACCAAGGCACCCACACCGCTTTGATAAAGTAGCGCAGCTTTGTCTAGCTTCGGGTTTTTCTACCTTGCGCTCATCTACCCTTGCTATCAAAAAAAGCGAGTCAAGCACTAAAGCCGCTGTCTGCCCCGATATCCTGGTGGTAGATGAAATGGGTTTATTGAAGGCTTGTTTTCAATTAGCAAGCATCGCTTTTATTGGCGGTAGCTTTGTAGATAAAGGTGGTCATAATGCTCTTGAGTCTGCGCTGTATGGCGTACCCACCGTAATGGGCCCCAGTGTATATAATAATCCTGTTATTTGCGATGCTTTGGCAAGGTCAGGCGGCTTATGTATCATAGAATCGCAGAAGTCGTTTACCGATACTTTACTTCGATGGCTACAAGACGATAAGTTGAGGGCTGAATTAGCCATTGCTTTACAAGCCGTGTTAAAAAATAATGCGGGAGCAGTGCAGGTGACGGTAGATTGCATTGGGCAATTTATTGTTGAAAACTAATTAAAAAGCCTGAACACCTTGCTTTGCATGTTTATGCAAATCCGATGGACAGGCCATTTTATTTACAACGTGCTCAGCCCAAATGAGGCTGAACTAAAGACTTTCTTATTCGTCGCTTGCGAGTGGAAAGCCGCGATCACGCATAAGTGCTTCTACCTTCGCATCACGCCCTCGAAACTTACGATAAGCTTCTTCTGGATCCATAGCGTTGCGTACTGCGAACAAGTATTTCACTAAGCGTTCGCCGACTTCTTTATCATAAAAGCCGCCAGGTGCTTCAGCAAAGGCTTCAGCCGCATCAGAGGTAAGCACTTCAGCCCACATATAACCATAATAGGCAGAGGCATAACCCTCACTTGAGAAAACATGACCAAAGTGAGGCGAGCGATGACGCATCACCACTTCTGATGGCATGCCCAAGCGTTTAAGTTCGTTACGTTCGAAGCTATCAGGCTCAATCTTTTCTGGATCAGTTGTGTGATAAAGCAAATCCATTATCGCTGAGGCCATGTACTCAGTTGTTTTAAAGCCTTCATTAAATGTCGAGGCATTTTTGATTTTCTGAACAAGAGTTTGGGGAATTGGCTCACCTGTTTTGTAATGAACCAGATAATTGTTGATCACTTCATCAGTAAGCAACCAGCGCTCTAGTAGTTGTGACTGAAATTCTGTGTAGTCACGAACGCCAGAGTGAGAGCTTGGATATGCTACGTCGGCTGCTAGGAAATGCAAAGCGTGACCAAATTCATGGAAATAGGTCTCGGCATCATCCCATGAGATCAGCGTTGGCTCACCTTCAGCGCCTTTTACAAAATTTGAATTGTTAGACGATAATACTGTTTTCTTTCCGTCAAAGGTCGTGTAACTGCGGTAAGTTGTTGCCCACGCGCCAGAGCGCTTACCTTGGCGAGCAAATGGGTCGAGATACCAAAGCCCAATAAAATCACCGCTTGTTTTATCGTTGACTTCCCATACTTTCACATCTGGGTGAAATACCGGTACTTTACCGTCTTCAACAGGACTGAATTCAAAATTGAATAGTCTGCCAGCAACATAAAACATGGCTTCTCTGAGTTTGTCTAATTGTAAATACTGCTTAACTTCATCAGAGTCTAAACTGTACTTTGCTTTGCGTACCTTTTCTGCATAGAAACGATAGTCCCACGGCTCTATGGTAATATTCGCGCCTTCAGCATCAGCAATAGCTTGCATGTCTTTTACTTCTTCCTCAACGCGAGCGATGGCTGCTGGCCACACTTTCTCCATTAGTTCCATTGCCCGTTCTGGCGTTTTGGCCATGCGGTCTTCTAAGCGCCATTGCGCATAATTGTCGTAGCCGAGCAGTTTAATGCGCTCGTGACGTAGGGCTAATATCTGCTTAATTAATTCATTATTGTCTTTGTCATCAGCATTATCGCCGCGGCTATAGTAGGTATTCCATACCTTTTCTCGCAGAGCTCTGTCTTCCGAGTAAGTTAAGAAGGGATCCATCGATGAACGCGTGTTGGTGATTGCATACTTACCTTCCTGACCCCTCGTTTTAGCTGCCTCAGCAGAAGCCTTGATAAATGACTCAGGCAGGCCAGCTAACTGATCTTCTGTTAAATAAAGTACATAGCCCTCTTCATCGGCCAAAATATTACTTGAGAATTGGGTTTGAAGTGATGCTAACTCTTGGTTGATGGCAGCATAGCGTTTCTTGTCTGCGGCATTGAGAGTTGCGCCATTGCGTGCGAAATTATTGTAGGTCAACCATGTAACACGTTGTTCTTCCGGCGTAAGCGATTTTAGTTCTTCACTTTCATAAACGGCTTTTACTCGAGCAAAGAGCTTTTCATTTTGCGTTATCTTTGACTGAAAAGCACTTATAACCGGCACCATTTCGCGCTGGATCTCTCTAAACTCTGGGCTCGATATATTTGAACTCCAAATTCCCCAATAACGGAAAACCCGTGATAATTCGCTTCCTGCCTTTTCCATTTCAACGATGGTGTTTTTAAAAGTAGCGGGCTCAGGATTATTCGCAATTGCTTCAATTTCAGCTAGGTTGAGTGCCATGCCCTTCTCTAAGGCTGGTTTCAAGTCGGCTAAATCCATCTTGTCAAAAGCCGGTACTCCACCATAGGGGCCAGCAAAAGGGGCAAGTAAAATATTTCCTGTGCTTTGCTCGACTGCGGTATCAGCGATATCTGCGGGTGAGGTAGCTTTGTCGCTTTTGGCAGAGTCGGAGCAAGCCGAGAGAGAAATAGCAAACGCCACAGCCGAAAGGCTTATGAGTGTTTTTTTCATGTCGTTTTCCTTGTGTATTTTTTGTTATTATCCATTGAGATGGGAACCTTAGGTCTTACTCGTCTTGGCGCGCGACCTTTATGCTTAAAGTTTAACCCGTGCCCTCAATATTACCCATAGATACTAGGCACAGCGAAGCCTGAACGCAAGTTCTGCTGTTAGCTTGTAAAGCTTTTATTGTAAAGAGTGTGCTTATGCGAATACGATGGTTTTATTTTGATGAATAATTACACGATCTTGCAGGTGGTAGCGAATACCATTGGCTAAGGCATTAACTTCACAGCGTTTACCTTTACGCACCATATCTTGAGCGCTATCGCTGTGGCTAATACGGAGTACCTCCTGTTCAATAATTGGCCCCTCATCCAAATCTGAAGTTACGTAGTGACAAGTCGCGCCAATGAGCTTTACGCCTCTCTCGTAGGCCTGTTGATATGGTTTCGCGCCAGCAAAGGAGGGTAGGAAACTGTGGTGAATGTTTATTGCTTTACCGGCCAATTTTCGACACAGGGCATCAGGTACTATTTGCATAAATCTAGCGAGTACAGTGAGGTCGATCTGGTAGTCTTCTAATAAGCTTTCTATTTGGGCAAAGGCTTTTTCTTTATTACTGAAGTCGATAAAATGAAAAGGTACTTTATACCAATCTGCGTATTCTCTCATTTTTTCATGATTCGCAATAATACAAGGAATATCGCAAGCAAGCTCTCCAGTATGCCAGCGATGCAGTACGTCGTTTAAACAATGAGATTCTTTGCTTGCCAGTAGCGCCACCTTTGCTCGCTTTTCAGAATGATTAAGTGTCCAATTCATTTCATATTGCTTTGCTACTTTACTAAAAGCCACTTTAAAGTTGTCAGCACTCATAGCGATAGAATTGGCGTCTATCTCATGGCGCATAAAAAATCGTTGTAACTGCAAATCTGTATGATGACTCGCTTCAACTATGTTAGCGCCATGGTCAGTCAAAAACTGAGACACTGCAGCGACCAAACCAGTTTGGTCTGGGCAATCGATAACTAGCCTGTAAGTACTTTGGCTAGGAGCTTGCTGTAAATTTGAAATGTGCAAAAGAAATCGTTTTCCTACAAATGTATGCGTTGATTATAGCCTTTCGACGGCGTTAACGAGAAGCACTTTTTGTGCTTCTAGTCCGGAGCACTGGCTTGTTTGATTGCCGTAATGGTTTGCACTGATGGGAAACCGTCAGCAATAAGATTATTTTTCGCTTGAAAGTCACGCAGGGCTGCTCTGGTAGCCGGGCCAATAATGCCATCTATTCCCCCAACATCAATTCCCATGGCGCTCAGTTTTCTTTGCACATCAGCCATCTCTTTCAGCGTATAGTTTGGCAGCTCTGGCAATGCTTTGCTTAATTCATCGTTACCAAGGATGCGATTTGCTAGCTGCCCAACGGCAATGCCATAAAATTCAGAGTTATTCCAGCGCAAAATAGTCGAAAAATTGTGATAAACCAAAAATGCGGGCCCTTCATGACCTGCTGGGATGAGCAATTTTGCGGGTATATCGATGTTGCCCAATAACTCACCATTGGCTTTGGTGATGCCCAGCTTGCTCCAATAAGATATCGCTTGCTTTTGGGAGTTCAGCATTGCGTAGTCGAAGTTATCAGGCAGCAGAACCTCTCTGCCCCAGCGTAAGCCTGGCTTCCAACCCAACTTTGCTAAAAAGTTAGCTGCTGAAGCAAGTGCGTCTTGTTCGCTATCCCATAGGTTAATGCTACCATCACCATCGCCATCTATTGCATATTTGACATAGGCGCTTGGCATAAATTGTGTGTGCCCCATTGCACCCGCCCATGAACCGCGCATTTGCGCTTTGTCGAGTCCTTCCCTATGCATCAGTTTAAGCGCTTGCATTAGCTCTTGAGTAAAATAGGCACTTCTTCTTTGGTCACAGGCTAAGGTTGCCAAGGAATCAAGTGTCGGCATCGTACCTTTGTAATTACCATAATTTGTTTCTAGCCCCCAAAACGAAACGATGTAGTGCCCGGGAATACCATATTTCTTGGTCAGTTCTTGTAGAAATTCAGTATGTTTTTCAAGCGCCTCTTTGCCTTTTTCAATGCGCCAATCGTTGACTCTTTTACTGTAATAGTTTGGAAAAGTAGTCACAAACTCAGGTTGATTCCTGTCGTATTCCAACACTTTAGGGATTTGTTTAAGTTTTGGTATTTGCTCTTCGGCAACGCTCGCATTGACGCCGTTTTGCATGGCGACTTCGGCAAACTTCTTTTTACACTGCTCGAAATTTTGGGTGGCAGCGCTCAGGCTTGCCGACACTGAAAAAACAGCACACGGCATGATTAATTTGAAGAGCATTGTGCGCAGTAATCGAGATTTTGAAGATGATGAGCCTTTGATGGTGATTCTTCCCTTTATCTTACGATGGTAGAGCAAGTTCAAACCCTTGCCACATTTAGCTTGAAAAATTAACGCTGAATAATGATTTATACCGCTTAATATTTCAACAAATACTCCACTAGGACAAGTAAAAAAAGAAAAAGTGCAAAGGAAGTTGAAATATTGGAACGCGGATACTCAAGGTCATTGTTGCCAGTTGAATAAGACTGGGAGGTTTATTTCGAACTTTTAATGCCAACCATTGCCATAGTTGACTAAGATTGTACGCTTTTTATTTATAGCGAAAATTTTAGGTGTAAAGTGATAGAGTATTGGGTTGCACAAGAACAATAAGATAATGATTAATATGAGAGCATCTAATAGTGAAATTTAAAGAGCTTCCCTTGCTGCCTTTTCGGTGGCTAAAAAGGCATTTTTGGAAAATGTTTATTGTTGGGCTTGCCGCTATTGTTGCCTATTTCATCTATGTTGATGCGCAAGTACAGCAGCGCTTTGAAGGTAATAAGTGGCAGGTGCCGGCACAAATATTTGCGCGCCCTCTTGTGTTGCACGAAAAGCAAGAGATAACGCCCAAAGAGCTCATCGATGAGCTTACACTTTTGGGCTATCGCAAAGTCACTAATGCTACGCATACTGGCGAGTATCATGTGCATGCAAATCAACTCAGAGTAAAACGCAGAGCTTTCGATTATCCTGGTGGATATGAGCCAGAGCGCGACATCCGCATCCAGTGGCAAGGTGATCGCATCAGTAGCATTATGTTCATGGCAAACGCTCAGACTGGTGGCAGAAATCAGAAAACCCTGATGACAAAACTTGAACCTTGGCTTGTGTCTCGCATGGTTAACGGACTCGATGAAGATCGCATGTTAGTCGATAGCGACGATATCCCTTACTTATTGCAAAAAGCCTTGGTGATTGTTGAGGATCGTGATTTTTACGAGCATTACGGTATTGCGCCAACTTCAATAATCAGGGCCTTCTTTGCTAACATCATTGCAGGTAAAACTGTGCAGGGGGGGAGCACGCTTACCCAACAACTGGCTAAAAATTTCTTTTTAACACGAGAGCGCTCGTATATTAGGAAGGCTAAAGAAGCTGTTATGGCCCTGGTTATTGACTTCCGTTACAGCAAAGAGGAGATCCTCAACGCCTATATCAATGAAGTTTTTCTTGGGCAGAATGGATCGGTTGCCGTACATGGCTTTGGTCTAGCAAGTCATTTTTATTTCGACAAGCCACTGCCAGAACTGAGTGTTCCTGAAATTGCAACCTTGGTTGGCTTGGTTAAAGGTCCCTCGTACTATTCACCAACTAAATATGCTGAGCGTACTTTAGAACGACGAAACTTAGTACTACGCTTGTTATTTGAAGCTAATGAGCTAGAGCGTAATGAGTATGAGAGGTACGTAGCTACAAGTTTAAATATCAGTAAAAGCAAAAGCTTAGCTAGTGGTAAACATCCTGCATTTATGGATAAAGTACGCAACGAACTAAATATGGTGGTAAGTAAAGCATCGGAACGGCTTTCAGGTGTGAAGGTTTATACAACCCTCGATATTAATGCGCAGCGAAGAGCAGAAGCAGCTTTGGTCGAGAAAGTAGAGAGCATTTCTAACAGCCGAAATCAACCAAATCTGGATGCCGCGATGGTGGTCTCTGACGTAAAAAGTGGTGAAATTAGAGCCATTGTTGGTGGCAAAGATACTACTTTTAAGGGCTTTAACAGAGCGCTTCATGCGCAACGCCCAATTGGCTCGCTGGTCAAACCGGCCGTTTACCTAGCCGCTCTAGAAAACCCAGAAAAGTATAACCTCGCCACCATGCTCGATGATGTGCCAGTAAAAATGCGCAGCACAGGCGGTAAAACTTGGGAGCCTTTGAATGCAGATAAAGAGTTTAGGGGGAAGGTAGCGCTTATAGAGGCTCTCACGAAGTCGTATAATGTGCCAAGTGTTAAACTAGGCATGGCTGTTGGTTTAGGGCAGGTCGCATACACTATCAATCGTTTGGGCATAGAAAAAGATATTGAAGAAGTTCCTGCACTCACTTTAGGCGCTATCGACTTATCGCCTTTGCAAGTGAATCAAATGTACCAAACACTGGCGAACAATGGCGTATTGAGTCATTTGCATACTCTCACCGCGGTTAGCTCCAGTGACAACGAGTTGATTTATATTCGTGATGTGGAAAACGAGGAAAGAGTCGATGAATCAGCGACTTACCTAATCAATTATGCCCTACATAAAGTTACCCTAGAGGGTACAGCTAAGGCTATTCGCCAACGCTTTCCAACAATAAATATGGCAGGTAAAACCGGCACTACGAATGACTATCGAGACAGTTGGTTTGCGGGTTTCGATCGTAATTTAGTTACCAGTATTTGGATGGGAGCGGATGATAATCAACCTATCAACTTGTCGGGTGCAAGCGGCGCAATGCAGGTGTTCATTGCCTTTCAAGACAAGCAAGCGCCTAAGAACTTAGCTCGCCGCTTCCCGAGCACATTAGGTATAGCCCATTTTGATGCAAGTACAGGGGCTTTATCTGCACCGGGATGCGGGGATATTCTAAGTGTACCGGCCATTCTCAGCGCACTTGAATCAAGTTCTCAACCATGTAATGGTGAATCTGCACCAGCGAAGAAAAAGACGAAGAAAAAGAGTCTTTGGCAGCGCTTATTTGGTGACTAAAAAAGACGATGCTCCGTATTAGGGCGAATTTTACCTATCGCACCAAATTGGTGCGATATTCCACATTGTTTTTCTCTCCTCAATTCCTAAGTATAAGAAATATATAATTAATATTAATTGGCACTGCTTTTGAATAGCGAATACATACACTCATATTTTTTTGATTAATCGCAGGAGCAGAGCATGAAATTAGTCACCGCAATCATAAAGCCTTTTAAGCTTGATGATGTTCGTGAAGCCATCAGTGAAATTGGTATTGACGGCTTGACCGTTACCGAAGTTAAAGGTTTTGGTCGCCAGAAAGGTCATACCGAACTTTATCGTGGCGCTGAATACCAAGTTGATTTTTTACCTAAAGTAAAATTGGAAGTTGCGATTAACGACGACCAAGTTGAGCGATTGGTAGAAGCAATTGTTGGTGCAGCTAAAACAGGAAAAATTGGTGACGGCAAAGTGTTCGTCTACGACTTAGAACAAGCAGTACGAATCCGTACTGGTGAAGCAGATTCAGACGCACTTTAAGCTGCGCAGTTTTATTGGAGAAAAAAAATGGAAATCACTTTTGAACTCGGGTATGCATTAGATACCTTTTACTTCTTAATTTGCGGTGCCCTCGTTATGTGGATGGCAGCAGGTTTTACTATGTTAGAAGCGGGCCTAGTGCGCGCTAAAAACACAACAGAAATTTTGACTAAGAACGTTTCGCTTTATGCAATCAGCTGCATCATGTACATGATCTGTGGTTATAGCATCATGTATGGCGGTGATGATTTCAGTTTCTTTTTGAGCGGAATTACAGGTGACGGCGTTGAAGGTGCTAAAGAGCCTGCTTCATATGCGCCTTCAGCTGACTTTTTCTTCCAAGTGGTGTTCGTAGCAACTGCAATGTCAATTGTATCTGGTGCGGTAGCCGAGCGTATGAAGCTATGGGCCTTCCTTGCTTTTGCAGTCGTGTTAACCGCTTTCATTTATCCTATGTCTGGTTCATGGACGTGGGGTAGTGCAGACGTATTTGGTATGTTTAATCTAGGTGCACCAGTTCCTGAAAATGCCGCAGCTGATTGGATGCCAGCCTTCCGTTTTTCTGACTTTGCAGGTTCAGGTATTGTTCATATGGCTGGTGCTGCTGCTGCGCTTGCTGGTGTATTGATACTTGGTGCACGTAAAGGCAAATACTCGAAAGACGGTAAAGCAAACGCAATCCCAGGTGCAAACTTACCCCTTGCTACTTTAGGTACATTCATCTTATGGATGGGTTGGTTTGGTTTCAACGGTGGTTCTGTACTTGCAACTGCTAACGTAGAAAATGCTAACGCTGTCGCAGTAGTGTTTATGAATACAAACATGGCCGCTGCAGGTGGTTTAGTTGCAGCACTATTGCTTGCTCGAATTTTGTTTGGTAAAGCTGACCTCACGATGGCGCTAAACGGTGCTTTGGCGGGTCTAGTTGCAATTACGGCCGAGCCGTCAACTCCTACAGCACTTCAAGCAACGCTTTTCGGTGCTTTAGGTGGCGTGCTAGTTGTCGGTAGTATTTTAGCTCTTGATAAACTTAAGATAGATGATCCAGTAGGTGCTATCTCAGTTCACGGTGTGGTTGGTTTCCTAGGTCTTATGCTAGTGCCAATTACCAATCCGTTAACTGTGGATGTTGTAGCAGGTGAAACCAGCGGAGCGACATTCCTAGGTCAACTAGTGGGTGCCTTAACCATATTCGTATGGGTATTCGTGACTAGTTTGGTTGTTTGGTTAGCGTTGAAAGCTATCATGGGCATTCGAGTTAGCGAAGAAGAAGAGTATGAAGGTGTTGATATCAGTGAATGTGGCTTAGAAGCTTACCCTGATTTCACTAACGGTAGATAATGACTCTTAGTTAACACCATAGTGTAATCTAACCCCGAGAGCGAATAGCTCTCGGGGTTTTTTGTTTGTATTCCTGCCTAACTTTTCTCTACCTAATCTCAGCATTTACCGAAAATCATAATATAAATTCATAAAGAAAAAGCGGTTGCATCGTCATCGACACTGTACTATTTTTGCGCAGTTGAGATTAACAAGTGATTAACAGAAGTGTCGCATTTTTGCAACAATTAATATCCCGCCAGCGTTGTTTGCTGACTTCATATATTTTTAAGTAAACACTCAAAACTTATCTGAACACACACTAATCCTTTAATATTAAAGTAGGAGACTGTGATGAAACACAACTTTCAGCACAAAATGAAAACGTTTACATGTAGCGTCAATAAAATAGTCTTAGGCCTTGGCTTAGCATCACTTTGCACAGTGTTGCAAGCCCAAGAAGTATACACAAACGGCTTCGAAGGCATTGAAACGGGGTTGGCAAACGACAGCGTCATCAAAGGCGATTGGTCATCTCGATATGCGAAAGGCCCTGACGAGGGTCGGGTAACGATTACTAACAGCGGGGTATCAGGGAAGGCGGCGAGAATACTTTATCCTGCCGGCGGAAATCAGTCCTCTCGAAGTGGAGCAACATGGGAAACTGACATTCAAGTATCTGCAGATGAACTGTATATGGCTTATTGGGTGAAGTTTGACGCCGATTTTCAATTTGTAAAAGGCGGGAAACTACCTGGTTTGGCTGGGTCAACCTCGTTTCCCTATGGTGATAATGACTTTACCACTCGCCTAATGTGGCGCGAAGAAGGAAAATTAGAATTCTATTTGCACGGTTTTAAGCTAAACAATGAAGAAGGCTCAGAACCCTACAGAGTTTTCTGGGATGACTTTGGTGAGCATGCTCGAGTAATACCAGGCCAATGGCATCATATCGAAATTAGACAACGTCTCAATACACCGGGTATGCGAAATGGTCGCCTTCAAGGCTGGTTAGATGGTGTCTTAATGATAGATGACAGCAGCAACTCTGGTGTGCGAGATGGTGGCCAATCGAGTACGAAAATCAACCAGCTCTATTTTTCGACCTTTTTTGGAGGCTCGAGCGCGCCCGCGTCTCAGTGGCAGCCCACACAGGATGTATACGCAACTTTTGACGACTTTATTGTGTCTACACAGCGTATTGGTATGGGAGGAAGTATTCCTGATCCTAGCCCAGACCCTGATCCGATCCCCGATCCAATCCCTGACCCAGATCCCATAGATGAAACTCCTGACGAGGGGGCTAATGGTACCTGTGTGCCTGTTGATGTTGTTAATTCGAAAATAGAAATCAATCTAGGCTCTGCTAACTGCATCGAGTTTTCTCGCGACTTATCAGAGCGACGTCTAGCGGTTTGGGATAGCGATCTTGCAAATGCTTGTGATTTTAGAGGTAGCCTAAGTGCGGCTAATGGCAGCGGTGCATTAGTTGTTCCTGACAACTATGAAGCGACACAAAGTGTATCGGGCCGCTTATTCAACGTAGTCAATGCAAGCGGAAATTCATGTCGATTGATGAAAATTAGAGCGTGGTAGTGAGTGTCACACAACACAAATATATGCGAACGCAGTGGGGAAAAGTTTCGCGAAAGACATTAGCTCCAAACTATAAATGGAAAATATTATGAAAAATTTATTTAAAAAAACTAGCACACTTGCAGGACTCATCCTTGCCAGTGCATTGACCATAACGCCAGCTGCTGCTGTCGATCCAATCACGGTGAATGGCTCGAAAGTACTGATTGGTGGAGAAGAGAAAGGACTGGCTGGAAATAGTTACTTCTGGACTAACAACACATGGGGTGGTGCGCCATTTTATAATCAAGATACGGTTCGTTGGTTAAAGCAGGATTGGAACTCGAGAATTGTTCGAGCTGCTATGGGCGTCGACGAAGGCAATGGTAATTATCTTGATTCCCGCACTGCCAATGTGAATAGAGTAAAAGCCCTAGTCGATGCTGCAATTGCAGAAGATCTTTACGTAATTATCGACTGGCACTCTCATCACGCCGAGGACTATGAAAGTGAAGCCATCGAATTCTTCGAAGAGATGGCGCAAACCTATGGTACATACGATAATGTGATTTATGAGATTTATAATGAGCCCCTGCAAGACACAGATTGGAGTTCAACGATAAAGCCTTACTCCGAGGCTGTGATTGCTAAAATTCGCGCTATTGACCCTGACAATCTCATTATTGTTGGTACACAAACTTGGAGCCAGGAAGTCGAAAAAGCAGCCGACGACCCTATTCTTGGTTACGACAACATTGCTTACACGCTGCATTTTTACGCAGGCACGCATACCCAATGGTTGCGTGACAGAGCTGAGCGTGCAATGAATAAGGGAATTGCCTTAGTGGTGACAGAGTGGGGTACAACTAACTACAGCGGTAACGGACCGATTTACTTAGAAGAAAGCCAGCGCTGGGTTGATTGGATGCAGGACAATAACATCACTCACTTGAATTGGTCGGTGAACGACAAGAATGAAAGTGCATCTATCGTTAAGAATGGCGCATCGACAACAGGAAATTGGTCAAATGCTGACTTAACTGACTCCGGCAGATGGGTTCGTAACATGATCCGTCAGTTTAACGGGCCTAATGACGGCGGCGGAAGTGCCGAGCCAAGTAACAATCCACCGACGGTGGATTTAGTGATACCAACTAGCAATCGCACTGTAGAAGAAGGCTATTCTTTAGTTGTCGAAGTAGATCCTAAAGATAGCGATGGCAGCATCGACTTTGTAAAGTTGTACATAAATGGTGCTTTTGTAAGGGTTGAAAATTATCGCCCTTACGAATGGGGACATGCTGGCTCACCTAACCCTTCTGAACTAAATAACCTGCCTGTAGGCAACCATACCATTCGAATTGAAGCGACTGATAACGATGGTAGCACAGGTAGCAATAGTTTTAATTTGACTGTTGTTGAAGCTGATAATGGATCTGGCGGCTCAACCGGCGGCGGCACTGGCGGAGATGGCAATAACGACTGTCAAACTTACAATGGTAAGGCAAGAGTTGAGCTAGATTTAACCAGCGCGAGCTGCGTGCGTTTCAGCGGAGGCCTCACGGGTAAAACGCTACAACTTTGGGACAGTGATACGAATAACTCATGTGATTTCAGAGGAAGCATCAGCTCAACAAATGGCAGCGGCAGTGCAAGTATAAGCTCTAACGATAAAAAAGTGACGGGCTTTACTGGTGATACCATACAATTTACCAGCAATAATAATTGCCGTTTTATAAAAGTACGTAGGTACTAAAAACTCTTGGTGGGCCCTCTCGTCAGCGGGTCCACTACTTCATGCTTACTTATCCGTTTATAACTGTTTATTGGTAAGGCCGCTATATAGTATAGCCAAAATAACACTTTTCGTAATTAAATCTCATAATTGATTAAAAATCATACAGGAGTATGGTTGTCAAACCTATTTTTATAAACGGTTTACAAATAATTTACATTTGGAGAGGATTATGTGGATAACTGGTAATGCCAAAAGGCGCCCTTTCAGTCAGAAAGTAATATTAGTCGTAGCGGGGCTTTTAGTATCAAGTTTATCTCAGGCAGCAACTTATGTGGTGGATACGGTAGCCGAATTAAGGCAGCGCTTAGAGAACGCACAGAATGGTGATGTGATAAAAATTGACGGTAATGGCGGTAATAGCGGTGTCTACACCTACACCGGCAGCACCTACAATTTATTTACCCTCGACGGATGGATAAACACCGCGCCAATGTTTTTGATCAACGATGTCAGCAATGTCACTATCGAGGCATTGAATCCTAGTGTAAAGCCCACTCTTAAAGGTAAAGGTTTAAATAATAATTACGTATTCTACGGCCAAGAAGTGAATGGAATAACGATTAGAAATATCAAGTTTACCAATAGCCGTAAGGGCGTCATCATCGACAGATCGAACAATATCCGTTTCGATAATAATGACATATTTGACATTGGTGAAGAGGCTTTCCATCTTCGCGACGGCAGTGATAACGCGGTGATTAGCAATAACAGGATATACAATACTGGCTTAATTCGTGCAAATCGCGGTGAAGCTATTTATATCTGCAATGACAGAAAGAAATGGAACATATTCTACCAACCCAGCCCTGTTGAGTCTGATTATCGTCAAAATTGCGATTTTGCTCACATTTTTGGCAATACTGTCGGGCCAAATGTAGGCAACAATGGCGTTGACGTAAAAGAGGGTACGGTGGGCGTTTATGTGGAAAATAATACCTTCAATTTAGCCTGGACCCGCTCTGAATTACTTTCTTCATCAAATCCTCCAGATGTAGTGGTGCATCTTAAAGGCACACAGGGTGTTGCTCATAACAATACCTTTAACTTTGCTAATGCACCGAGCTCGCTTACGCGCGCAGTATCAGTTGATGCTCAATTAGATGACGACCCGAGTTTAGCACTTATTCACGGTTACAATAATTGGGCTGTGAACAACACGGTATTGAATGCAAATGCTAATGTTTATGTGTTTAGAGCAAAAAGCGACGGTGGCGCAAAGTATGGTTGTAATACGGGCGCTCCGGATAGAGTCCCAAGTGCGAGGCCTGAGCGTGTTTATGAGGAACTAGCGGGAACTGCTTGTACTCCGCCGAATGCGCCGACTGCTGGTGGAGGTGACTCAGGTGGCTCTGGGTCGGATGGTTCTGGCGGTTCAGGCTCAGGTTCGGGGGGCAGCTCTGGAGGTGGTTCATCCGATCCAAGCGGTCCCAGCGGTTTTACTTACGCAGGCAATGAAAATACAACAATAAATGTATCCAATGCGGTCGATATTGCTTATGGGGCAGATGGTAGTTTTGTTATTCAAGAGAATATTACAAACAACATTTCATGTAGCAACGCAACTTTTGGCGACCCTATTCCTGGTACTTTTAAGGCGTGTTTTACGCGCCCAGCCAACGCGGATAGCGGCAATAACGATGGTGATTGCTTCCAATACAGCGGGCGACAGCTTACTGAAATTACGCTGAATTCAGCCAGTTGTGTTGTGGTGAGTGGTGGCCTTAGTAACAAAGAAATTGCTATCGCCGACAGTGACGCCAATACATCATGCAACATTCGGGGTAGTGCGAACTCAGCGGATGGCAATGGTACACGAGTCATTGATGGCAATTGGGAAAAAATTACTGGTGGTTGGAGCGGTACACGTATCAACTTTACTGTGAGTAATAATTGTCCTTATTTAAAACTACGCGTAAGAAATAGATAAACGCAATAATCTATAACCAAACAGAAAAGTAGGAACAGCACGACCCCTCTTTGAGTGCTGTTCCTGCAAACCAAAACTTTTGGCAGTGACCCAAATCGCGAGTACACTGTAAGAATATTCAAAGGAATAAAAACAAAAGAGTTTGGCATGATCACACCCCGCAAATTAAAAAAAGTCCTACAGTTCAGTGCACTTGTTGTTGTATCCAGTTTTGTCAGTACGGTCCATGCTTACGACCGAATTACAGGGGAGACTTTTGCTACTCGCTCAGAAGTTATCGCGCAAAACGGAATGGCTGCAACTAGCCAACCCTTAGCAACTCAAGTTGCCCTAGACGTACTAAAAAATGGCGGTAATGCCATTGATGCTGCGATTGCGGCTAATGCTATGTTGGGCTTAGTTGAGCCAACTGGCTGTGGTATTGGTGGCGATTTATTCGCGATTGTTTGGGATGCAGAATCGCAAAAATTATATGGCTTGAATGCGTCGGGTCGCTCTCCTAAAGGCCTTACTCGTGCTTATTTCAAAAAGGAGGGGCTCGATCGTATACCTGCTTTTGGTCCTCTTCCAGTATCAGTACCAGGGGCTGTAGATGGTTGGTTTGAGCTGAGTAAACGTTTTGGCACGAAACCAATGCAGGAACTACTTGCGCCGTCTATAAAGTATGCACGCGAGGGCTTTCCCGTATCAGAATTAATTGCTTATTACTTTGAAATGAACCAAAAGCGTATCGGGCACTATCCTGGCTTTACAGAAACCTTTACTGTTGACGGCAAAACACCTAAAAAAGGTCAAATATTTAAAAACCCTAATCTCGCTGCTACTTACGAAAAAATAGCGACAGGCGGCAGAGACGCTTTTTATAAGGGCGATATAGCCAGAACTATCAGCGGTTTCATGCAAAGCCAAGGTGGCTTACTTTCTTATCAAGATTTAGCAACTCATCGCTCGGAATGGATAGAGCCTGTTTCTAGCAATTATCGCGGTTACGACATATGGGAACTGCCACCAAATGGGCAGGGAATCGCTGCCCTCCAGATTTTAAATATACTTGAGTTGTACGACTTGGAGAGTATGGGTCGCGACAGTGCTGAGTTTGTACACACTTTTGTTGAGGCGAAAAAGCTCGCCTTTGCTGATAGGGCAAAATTCTACGCCGACCCAGATTTCAACGAAATACCAACGAGCTGGCTTATTTCTAAAGAATATGCGGCAGAGCGCCAAAGATTAATTAAGCCAAACCAAGCCGCTAAACGAGTGGATGCGGGTAAGAACGAAGGCGATACAATCTACCTTACTGTTGCCGATAAGCAGGGCAACATGGTGTCGTTAATCCAAAGTAATTATCGTGGCATGGGCTCCGGAATGATACCGACGGATCTCGGCTTCGTCCTACAAAACCGTGGGGAGATGTTTTCGCTTGATCCTAAGCATTTTAATTCTTTAGAGCCTGGAAAGCGTCCATTTCACACCATCATTCCTGCATTTGTGACCCGCAACAACAAACCGCTTATGAGCTTTGGAGTAATGGGTGGGGGAACACAACCGCAAATGCATGCACAAATCATTATTAATATGATTGATTTCGGTATGAACTTGCAGGAGGCAGGTGACGCGCCGCGCATTTTACATTCGGGATCAAGTCAACCTGAGGGCGATATCATGGAAGACGGCGGGTTCATTAGCCTTGAATCGGGCTTTTCTTATAAAACGCGACGAGAGCTAATGAAGAAGGGGCACGTGCTTAAAGATGTGTCGGGGGCTTTCGGTGGCTATCAAGCAATAATGTTAGATGATAAGAATAAAGTGTATTATGGCGCTTCCGAATCACGAAAAGACGGTCAAGCCGCAGGATACTGATCAATGAGTCAACCGCAAAAAGGTATTTGCGCAGAACCAAACCTTCATGCTCAATATTTGTTGTTCAATGTGGTTGACGACGACTTCCCCGCCATGCGCCAAAAACTGTCTCGCTTACTCGATATATTTGAGTATTTTGATGAAGAACACTACGAGGCTATGGTGTCGGGTGTGATTGGCGTAGGGGCTAACTTTTGGCCAGAGTTGTATCCAAATGCGATGCCGCAAGAATTATCAGCCTTTCCTGATATGCAGTGCGAGGACCGTTGTGCTCCGGTGTTGCCTTGTGACTTATTTATCCAAATACGCGCAGATAGGCTTGATATTTGTCATGCGATCGGCATCCAAGTGCTTGAACTACTTCGTGTTCATGTTGAGTTAGTTGAGCAAGTCAGTGCTTTTAGGTACCTTGACGGGCGTGATTTAACCGGCTTTATGGTAACTGAAGATAATCCACGAGGGATGAAGAAGTTCGACATATCCATCGTTGGAGATACTGATCCAGAGTTTCGCGGTGGTAGCTATATTCATATACAGCGTTTTAGGCACGATATGACTCGATGGAACGCACTATCTTTGCGCAGGCAGGAAGCAATAATGGGGAAAACCAAAGAGCATAGCTTACCTTTGGTCGATACCGGAAGGTCGTCACATACCTTTAGAACCAAGTTAACTGGCCCCACTGGTGATTATCCAAGCTTACTCAAGCAAAGCATGCCTTATGGCGACATGCTAGTACAGGGCTTGTTCTATGTAAGTTGTGCGAACAACAGTAAATCATTTCGTGAAATGCTATACAGTCGTATTTTTGGTGATGAGATGGGTCATTACGATCGTCTTTTGGATTATTCTAATGCTGAGACTGGCGCCGCTTTCTTCGCCCCATCGATCCAATTCATCAAAAAAAGCGCTACAGAATATGGTGATGAAATAGCATGAGCCAATGTGCAGTTAATGTTGAAAACCTAAGTTTTGCTTATACTCCCGGTAAAGCCGTCCTTAATATTAAAAGTTGGCGGCTAAAGACGGCTGAGAGCGTATTTTTGTTTGGGCCGTCGGGCTGTGGTAAAAGTACTTTTTTGAACCTCTTATCTGGTTTGCTCCCTGTTTCCTCTGGGCAAATACACATTAATGATACAAATTTAAGTGCGCTAGCCCCAAGTAAACGTGATGCTTTCCGAGCAAAGAGCATCGGAGTAGTACTTCAACAGTTTAATCTGGTGCCATATTTGAGTGTGCTAGATAATATTCGTTTAGCCTCTTATTTTTCTTCTGGGAGCAAAGATGGCAAGGTTGAACAACGAGCTGGCGAGCTTCTGCATGAATTGAACTTACCGAATGATGTGCTTTTTAGCCAAGCGAGCGAGTTAAGCGTTGGACAACAACAACGTGTTGCTATAGCTAGAGCCTTGATAAATCAACCCGCTGTGATTATTGCCGACGAACCAAGCTCTGCACTTGATGCGGATGCAACAGACGCCTTTATGCAGCTCCTTAAATCTGCGGTGAAAAAAACCTCAGCCAGTTTGATTTTTGTGAGTCATGATCAATCATTATCGAAACACTTCGACAGAGTCGAGTCTCTTATGGATATTAATCACCTAGGGCGTGAATCATGATCCTAAGTGTCGCGAAACGTAGTCTGCTAGACCGAAAGTACTCAGTATTACTGACTTTTATAGCTTTGTTTGTAAGTGTTTGCTTACTCATTTCTATAGAACATGTAAGGAAAGAAGCTAAGCAAAGCTTCTATCGCACGGTATCGGGTGTCGACCTGATTGTTGGTGCAAGAACGGGACAAATTAACTTACTACTAAGCTCGGTATTCCGTATTGGTGCCAACGCTAACGCACTTAGCTGGGAGAGTTATCAGCGAATTAGTCAACACCCTCTGGTAGAGTGGTCAATTCCGCTTTCCCTAGGTGACTCACACAAAGGCTACGCCGTTATTGGCACGACCAACGATTATTTTGAACATTATCGTTACGGCGACAAGCGGGAATTGAGCTTTGATGAAGGAAATCGTTTTGGATACGGTGCTACTAACATCTTTGACATGGTGATAGGGGCAGATATCGCCAAGCAGCTTAATTATAACTTAGGCGATCAGGTTGTTATTTCTCATGGCGTGGGAGAAGTTAGCTTCAGCCATCATGGCGAGCATCCGTTCACTATTGTGGGTATCCTGGCGGCAACAGGGACACCGGTTGATCAGGCCATTCACATTAAATTGAGTGCAGTCGAAGCTGTGCATTCGAAGCCAAGCCATACATCCGCTCTATCTAGGCCTTCGGCCACAAAGTCGAACGAAGAACACAAGGCCGAGCTACATGAACACGAGCATAAGCACGAGCACGAACAGCACGGGCCTGAGCACGAGAGGCATGAACATAAACAGCACGAGCATGAACACGCACAGCACGAATCCCATGCTCATGATGAACATGCGCATAGCGAGCCCGAGCCTAGTCAGATTTCAGCATTTATGTTGGGTTTGCAATCGCGTATCGCCGTTTTGCAACTGCAAAGGCAGATCAATCAAGACAAACAAGAAGCATTATCAGCGATTATTCCAGGCGTCGCGCTAGCAGAGCTATGGCGTTTAGTTGGTGCAGTTGAAAGCGTACTTAGGCTAATATCTTCTGCAGTATTAGTGGCAAGCTTGTTGGGCTTAACAACCATGCTGCTGTCGTCGTTACGAGAGAGAAAGCCTGAGTTGGCGGTGCTTCGTGTAATGGGCGCGAGACCGAGCTTTATATTTTGGTTAATCCAGTTGGAAGCGATGAGTATCGCCCTATGTGCCTCTGTTTCAGCGCTATTTTTTGTATTTATGGCAATATTTTTATCGAGTGATTGGATGCTCACAAATTACGGGATTAGCCTAGGGGCTAGCATTTTCACCGTACATACTTTGCTCGTGGTTGCGCTTGTTATGTGTGCTACCTTTATTATAGCGCTTGCGCCAAGCATTAGCGCTTATCGTCGCTCTCGCTTAGTATAAACTAACGCTATAGCTTATTGGCATAGGTTGTTGGTATAAGTCAACGCAATAGTGCTGGGAATGGCAACTTGATTAGTCGCAGCGAGAGTATCGAAGTCGTTACTAATGACTATTCGGCACCAATCTGAAGTGTACCATCCCAGTTTTCTGGCACACCGTGAAGAATCAGATGTTCAGTCCACTTAATATGATGTTTAAGGATTGGGTCAGTTGGAGATAATTTCTTTGCTTCTTTAAACACATCAAGCGCCTCTCTGAGTTTACCACTGATACGTAAATCTAAGCCCTGCTGAATAGCCGGAGCCCTTGCTATACGCTGGCTTTGCTCAGCATCGTCTAAGTGCTCCACTACCTCAACTAGCTTCAGCGGTTCACTGCGGCCTTTAACGCGCACCCAATCGATAACCCTAGATGCAAAAGCATTTTCGGTAGTCTGCACTAACTGGTCACTTACAATAATATCGATATCATAAATGGGCGCTAAGGACTCTAAACGTTGAGCAATGTTCACAGAATCGCCAATTACGGTGGTATCCATGCGATCATCGGAGCCAACAGTGCCGATAATGACGGGCCCAAAATGAATACCAATACCGATATTGACTGAGTTGTAACCACTGCGCTCCCGGTGTTGGTTGTATAAATACAGTGCGCGTCGCAGACCAATCGCGGCTCGTATAGAGTCGCAGGCCTTATCGCTGTCGTTACCTTCAGGGTTATCGAACAAAGCCATGATGGCATCACCGATGAATTTATCAATGAAGCCTTTGTTATCGTGAATAGGGGCGTTCATTCGTATGAAATAAGAATTCAAAAAATTCATTAATTCTTGAGGTTTCATGCGTTCTGATAAGCCGGTAAAACCGCGTATGTCACAAAATAGGATTGCTACGTTATCTTCATCAGCATGACCCAATTCAAGTGAAGCGCCTTGTTTGGCAATATGTTCTACAAATTGTCGTGGCACAAATTTTTGAAAGGTGTGATTGAGGTGCATCGCTTGATCAGCTTTTTGCTGGTACGACTGTTGTTCTGCTTCGGCATACTGGATCAGTTTATGTTTAATATGGCGTGCTTTGTAGGAGAACAGCGCCCACAAAAGCGTGCTAATTAAAGCATATACTGATAATCCAATAACCCAATACAACACCTAGAGAAGTCCTTTATTTCGCTGTGATTTGTTTAAATGCTTTGTCTGCCGCAGCGATAGTGGCTTCAATGACATCTTTTGTGTGCATTTTCGACACAAAACCAGCTTCGTATGAGGCTGGTGCTAAATAAACACCTTCCTCTAGCATAGCATGATAGAACTGATTGAATTGTGCAGTATTGCAATTAATCGCTTGTTGATAATTCGTGACCTTTTCGTCAGTGGTGAAGAAGATACCAAACATACTACCCGCAATGTTAATCGTCATAGGAATATTATTGGCGTGGGCAGCATCTCTTATACCCTCGGCAAGCATCCTTGTATTTTCAACTAGCGAATCATAAAAGCCAGGCGCTGCCAGTTGTCGCAGCGCACACAAACCTGCTGCCATAGCAATTGGATTACCAGAGAGGGTGCCTGCTTGATAAACCGGGCCAGTAGGGGCAATATGCGTAATGATGTCGCGTTTTCCACCAAATGCTCCAACAGGCATGCCACCACCGATGACTTTCCCCAAACAAGTGAGATCAGGTATCACGCCATAATGACCTTGTGCTCCGCCCAAGGAGACTCTAAAACCAGTCATTACTTCATCGAATATTAATACTGCGCCATAGCGATCGCAGATCGCTCTCAAGCCTTCTAAAAAGCCATCTACCGGGGGAATACAGTTCATGTTACCGGCAACAGGTTCAACGATGATACAAGCGATATCGTCACCGTGAGTATCAAAAGCCTCTTGCACCGATGCTAAGCTATTAAAATCAACTGTTAAGGTGTGCTTGGCGAAGTCTGCAGGCACTCCTGGTGAGCTTGGTACACCTAGTGTTAATGCTCCAGAACCCGCTTTTACTAAAAGCGAGTCGGCATGACCATGGTAGCAACCCTCAAATTTGAGAATTTTATTTTTGCTAGTGTAGCCCCTGGCCAATCGAATGGCACTCATGGTTGCTTCTGTACCTGAGTTAACCATGCGTACCATTTCCATCGAAGGCACGAGTTCACTTACAAGTTCGGCCATGGTAATTTCGGCTTCGGTTGGTGCACCATAACTAAGGCCAAATTCGGACGCGTCGATAACGGCTTGGCGGATCTCAGGGTTGTTATGACCCAAAACCATAGGCCCCCATGAATTGATATAATCAATATAGCGATTGCCATCAACATCCCACATGTACGGACCGTCAGCTTTAGTAATGAAGCGAGGCGTTCCTCCCACTGCTTTGAACGCACGAACAGGTGAGTTTACGCCACCAGGAATGGTTTTCTGCGCGCGCTCAAATAATTTTTCAGATTGTGTTGTCATTATATGTTTTGGCCTTTATTGCTGAACCAATGAACTGGTCGGTCGAAATCGGATACTTTGTTATCAACCCCTAGTGTCAGAGCAAACAATGCCATTCTGACCAATACACCATTATCGGTTTGGCGAAAAATGGCTAAATTAGGGTTTAGATTTAAATCGTTATCAAGCTCATTCGCCTCAACTCGAGAGTCACGTGGTAATGGATGCATGATGACGGTTTTAGATTGAAAGTGTTTAGTATAGATCTGCTGATTTAGCCTAAATTTACCACGATACTTATTCGCTTCTTCCTGTGATGGGAAGCGTTCTTCCTGTATGCGAGTTTGATAACAAATGTCGGCTTGCAAACTGCCTTCAAACTGATCAGTGATGTTCAACTGGTGACCAGCATCTGAAATCATGTCGCATATCTCACTCGGCATCGCTAATTCAGCAGGGGAGATAAGTGTAAAGTGAATGTTTTTATAAAGGCAAAGAAGTTTACTCAATGAATGAACCGTTCGCCCGTATTTAAGATCGCCAATCATGGCGATGTGCAATCCGTCGATACCTTCGCCATTCGACTTTCGTTCTTTTTCAATGGTATATAAATCGAGTAAGGCTTGTGTGGGGTGCTCATTCGCCCCGTCACCCCCATTGATTACCGGCACTCGACTACCTGTTGCAAACTCTGCTACCGATCCTGCTTGAGGGTGACGCATGGCAATTATATCTGAATAGCCACTGAGCACTCTTGCTGTGTCATAGAGTGATTCGCCTTTGGCAAGCGCTGAGTTACTCATGCCGGTAGTTTCACGCACTTCGCCGCCGAGTAAGTTGAAAGCTGTACCAAAACTAACGCGGGTACGGGTGCTAGGCTCAAAGAATAAGTTGCCAAGTATCGCGCCGTCGAGTACTTGGGTGCGCTTTTCACGGAGCGCATAAGGCAGCATGTTATCGGCTACAGAAAATACTCGTTCAATCTGGGGTCGATCGAATTGGGCGACACTTAATACATGATTGCCGGTAAATGCAGTCAAATCATTCATACCTTTTTATACTGATACTCAGGTTGTAATGGTAGTTTATCAAAAAACCAAGCTAACGAATGAAATTATTGAATTATAAGGTATAAAATTTTCCACTTTTTTGTTCAAAATCAATGACGCCAAGAGAGTGTGATTAGCGCGCTCATTTTTTGTGCATGTTAATCAGCATCATGGTCTTGTGTACAACGCGCTGAGTAAACTGCGCTAATTTTTCAGGTGAACTTTCGAAAGGTAAGCGCAGCATGCTCTGCATGTGATATTCACCTTTTAATAAATTGAAAAAATCAGTAGCGACCTCTTTTGCTTCTTCACTGTTTAATTGAGTTGAGGGATGACTAGCGAGAAGTTTACGAACCAGTCGGTTTCCGTGAGCTGGGCCTGCTTCGTAGAATAATTGGGCTACGCGCTTATTATTTTTCGACTCACCAATAACCACCGAGTACATTGCAATCACGCTTTTATCAGTGAGTAAGGCTACAAAATTTCTTGCGATGGAATTGAGTAAGTCTTCGATACCTTGCGTTTCTATGCATATTGCATCTTCTTCAATGCGGTATTCATTACATTTTTGTTCGATCACTGATGTATAGAGAATATCTTTGTTTTTAAAGTGAGAGTATACCGTTTGCTTCGAAACACCGCTGCTCTTAGCGACTGCATCCATTGAAGTTCGATCATAGCCAAGCCGCAGAAACAACTCGCTAGCGGTGCATAATATGCTCGACCTTTTCTCAGCACTTTTTGGGCGACCAGCGGACTTGGTGCCATTGCTGATCTCGCAATCCGTTCTACTCATATCATTTTCACTGCCTTTAGTTAGCCCTAAACTATTCCGTCTAATTTAGCATAAAAATAATAATCATACTAGACGGTCTAGTATTTATGCTTTAGGATGTGCCTTAATAAGCTTGGGTGAAATTTAAGCAATTTACATCATTAGCGTTCACCGAATAGATTGACAAGGAACTAACATGACTCTAAAGGCAAGACCAAGCAACAGCGAAGCAATGCATGGCGCTCAAAAAAAACTCATCGTACTTTGCTGCGTAAGTGTCGCTTTGCTCGTCGTACTACTGCTCTTTTCTGGAGAAAACACAGCTGAATCGTCGCATTCTGGAAAGTCTTTGGTGATACAAGACGCGAAAGTGTCGGTGAGTCCGATACAAATTCAATCCTCCTATACAAAGTCGCGCAAAGTGTATGGCCTAATTGAATCAGTTACGCAAGCCGACCTCGGCTTCGAATTATCCGGTGTAATCAACAAAATCATGGTAAAGGAAGGGGATGTGGTTACAACGGGACAAATTCTCGCGGAGCTTGATACGCTTCGTTTAAAAGCTCAAAAAGGAGAGGTTACTGCGGCTCTTAAAAGGGCGCGTGCAGATGCAACCCTAGCAAGCCTGTCTAATCAAAGGATCAGCGAGTTAGTTGAAGCCAAGCTTGAGTCTTCACAGCGCTTGGATGAAGCGAGAGCAAACCTAGATGCAGCAAACGCACTTGTGAATGAAGTGCTAGCAAGAGGTGAGCGCATAGATGTAGAAATTGAAAAGTCTGTTTTACGCGCGCCCTTCGATGGCCAAATAGTCACACAAATTCTTGACCCTGGTACGGTAGTAAATAGTGGTGATAGTGTCTTCAAGCTCCTTGCACAAGGAAAATTGGAGGCACGTATTGGACTGCCCTCGCAAACTCCATTGGTACTAGAAGTTGGTAAGCAGTATGATTTGCAATTTATGCAAAACGATATTTCCGCTACCTTGTCTTCGATTTCTCAGCAACGAAATCGTGCAACCCGAGCTATCGACGCTATTTTTACCTTAGACGAAGCAAGCACAGTCGATACTTACATTATGCCCGGTGACATTGTGTCATTAAGCGTCGAAGTGGATATTCCGACCAGCGGAGCATGGATCCCAACATCAGCGCTCGCAAATGGTGTTCGAGGTTTGTGGACTGTATTTGTTGTTAGCAATGTAAACGGAGAGCAGCAAATTCAAAGCCGAAGTGTACAAGTTGACTATGTGATTGGTCGTAAAGCCTTTGTTTCTGGTGCGATACAACAAGATGAATTACTTGTGATAGAGGGCATTCAAAGACTGACACCCAATCAGCGAGTTACGAACGTGGCGGTAGCAGACTAATGGTGGCCTCAAACACGCCTTGGTATACCGTCTTTTTCAGACGCGGTCATTTGCTGGTGTTAAGCATCATCATTATTTTGGTGGCTGGGCTCTCTGCTGTTCAAAACTTACCTCGCTTGGAAGACCCTCGCATTGATTTACGCAACGTGCTCATTCTTACCTCCTATCCTGGTGCGTCAGCTGAGCGAGTTGAAGCGCTTGTTTCCGACGTGTTAGAAGATGAGCTGAGAGAACTATTCGAAATAAAGGAAATTAAATCAACCTCTAAGTCAGGTTTCTCTTTTCTTCAAGTAGAAGTGCAAGATTGGGTGGATGCCAGTAATAATCAGCAGATATTTTCAAAAATTAGAGATGGGATCGATAACGCTTCTGCTCGATTTCCCGCGGGTGTTAACAAACCGATTCTAGAGGACAAGCGCGGTGCAACAGCCTTTACGCTACTATTAGCAATTGATGCTGAAATGCCGGACAACACGCCTCTGTCTGTGAGTGGGCGCCTAGCTAGCGAATTGGTTGACCGTATGAGAAATGTTGGCGGCACCGAGTTAGTGAGAATTTACGGGCAACCTCAAGAAGAGATTACGGTCACACTCGACCCGCAGGCACTGGCAGCGGCAGGTTTATCGATTGCTCAGGTGAGTGAACGCATTCGCTCTGCCGATCCAAAATTACCTGCTGGCGTGTTAAATACAGCTGAAAAGAACATCAGAATCCAAGTTGCAGAACCATTAGATAGTTTAGATATTATTTCAAATATTCCTTTGCAGGCGGCCGGAAGTGGTTATTTGCGCTTGGCTGATGTAGCTACAATAGAACAAAGTTGGCAAAAACCTGAGCAAAATATTGCTTTAGTTGACGGCCGAAGAACAATTTTTGTCGCTGCCCGAATGCAGACCACGGTGCGTGTTGACCAATGGACTGAGGCAATTAACAAGAAAGTCGCTGAATTCAATCAAGAGTTTGCTGGCACAGTGCAAGCGAATATGGTTTTCGAGCAAAATGTTTACACAGAAGCGCGTTTGAGTGAGCTTAGTACAAACCTGCTAATGGGTTCCTTGGTTGTAATGTTGGTCATTCTGTTTTTTATGGGAGCAAAAGCCAGCTGGATAGTTGGGCTAGCGTTGCCGCTTTGTGCTGCCTTTGCGATTTTTTCACTGAGCTTTTTCAATCAACAGATCCATCAAATGTCTATTTTTGGCATTATCATTGCCATCGGTTTGCTGATAGATAATGCTATTGTAATAACCGATGAAATCCGGCTGAACTTGCAAGATGCTGCCTTGTCTCGTCTCGACGCTCTAGACAAGAGCGTTCGTCACTTGTTCGCGCCTCTTTTAGCATCCACATTGACGACAGTTTTAGGCTTTATGCCGATTTTTCTTTTAAACGGTAATATTGGTGATTTCATCGGCCCAATTGCCATTAGCGTGGTGATGGCACTGTTGGGATCACTTGCTATTTCACTCACTGTTATCGCTGCCTTGGCGGCTAGGTATCTACCTAGGGATAGTAGTATTGAATACCCATGGTATCTGCGCGGCTGGCAAATGCCATTGGTATCAGCTCAATTTGCTAGATTGCTCGCGAAAACCATAAAGCGACCCGCAATCGTGTTACCTCTAATCATTATCTTTTGCTTGTCTGGTTTCGTGTTGTCGAAGCAACTTGCTAATGTGTTTTTTCCTCCCGCCGACCGAGACCAATTTGAAATATATGTTTGGCTGCCTAACGGTTCTTCTATCGACGAGAGCTACAAGCTCACGCGGCAAATCGATGACTTTATTCGTGCGAAGGATGAAGTAAAGCAGCTAACATGGTTGGTGGGTAGTTCGGCCCCGTCGGTATATTACAATCAAGTGATGACGCGCGATAATTCACCTGAATTTGCTAATGCAGTGGTTACCACATTCAGTGTTTCTGAGGCTGCTAAGTTAATTCCACAACTTCAGTTTGAGTTGCAGGAGCATTTTCCTCAAGCAAAAATAGTCGCGCGGGCATTTGGCCAAGGTCCGCCTATTGCTTCTCCTTTAGAGGTCGATATTTTTGGCCCCGATATCGATAAGCTAAACGCCTTGGGCGAAGAGGTTCGCTTAGCAATGACCAAAGTGCAGGGTGCGACTGCTTCGATTGCATCTATTACGACGGGCGAACCCGAGCTTCATTTTGATGTGAGCGAGAACGAGTCGTATATTTCTCAGTTGTCATTAACGAGCATTGCACAGCAGTTACAGGTCGCTTTATCGGGAACGACAGGAGGTTCGGTGCTGCAAGCCACAGAAGAGCTTCCAATACGCGTTCGGATTTCCGAGATGCAGCGAGGCAGCCCACAAGAGCTAGATGCTCTGCCGTTAATCAACCAATTATTATCACAAAATCAAGCAAGTGTTGGCCTAGCTGCATTAGGCGAAATTACAATGGTTCCCAGCATTAGTGGAATCACAAGGATCAATGGCGAGCGAGTCAATAAAGTACAGGCATGGTTATTGCCCGGTGTGCCAGCGGTTGATGCTAGTAATGAATTAAGGGCTCTGTTGGAAAGCTCACTTGCGCTACCCGACGGCTATCGTATCAAAATGGCTGGGGATGCCGACGAACAGCAGCAAGCACTTGGACAACTTGCGACCTATGCGCCTGTGTTGCTTGTGTTAATGGTCACCGCGCTCATCCTCACTTTTAACAGTGTTAGGTTTGCTGTTGTGATTGGTATTGTCGCTGTTTTATCAGTCGGCTTAGGTATGTTTAGTCTATGGTTATCTGGCCTGCCAGTCGGATTTAATCCTCTGTTAGGAAGTGCCGGTTTAATAGGCGTTGCCATTAATGGCTCTATCGTAGTTATCGCTGCGATTAACGCAAACCCTGAAGCGATGAAAGGCGATACAGAGGCAATAGTGGCAGAAACCATGAGTTGTAGTCGACACATTCTGTCAACTACCTTCACTACAGTCGGTGGGTTAATTCCGTTATTACTGTTTTCCGAGGGCTCATTTTGGCCTCCGCTTGCCGTCGTGCTCGCTGGTGGTGTAGGCTTCTCTGTGCTACTTTCTTTGTTTTTTACGCCAACGCTAATTTCCTTGTTGTGTCGAATGCGAACAGCTAGCAATCGGAATAAACCCCAGTTGCCCACAACAACTCACAGCTCAACTGATAAGCCCAAGGCAAGTCTTAATAAACAAAAGCGCACTAGAAAACTCAATAAAAAATAGTCGTCTAGGTAGGTTATTATCAATAAATCGCATAGATATTTTAAAAAAATCGCCAAATGGTGGCGCAGTGATTGTGCTTTTTGCCGCCGTTCACGTTTAATAGTGATATGGTGTTTAATCATGTTGGTGTTTTATTTTTATGTCTGGAACTAGCGAACATATTTTTATCAGAGCGGCGTCGACTCACAACGCCCTCACTTCTTTATTGATTGGCTCTGGGCTAATTCTTCTGGGGGCGCTTTTTATCGCCCTGTTACCTAAGCAAATGTTCTTACCGGGCATTTTTATCGTCAGCGGCGGTATTGTTGGATTGATTATTGGTTGGTTTAAAGTAAAGGAGCCGCCATATAGTCTTCAACTCACCCGAGAGCATGTGATTTATCATCATCGGCGCGGGAAGTGGCGTATTTCATGGGATAACATCCAACGTATAGACGTACCAAGAGTAAGCAAAGGCATAGAACAACATGAGCTTGAAATGATCGGTTTTCGCTTGCGGGATCCTGATGTGTTTCTCGATGAAATCTCACCGCGACTTATCACCTATCTCTTAATGGAGCAGCGTCCGTTAACTATGCAAAATAGAGACCCCGATTGTGCGAGCGGGAATTGCTATGGTGACGATATGATAGAGGACGAAAAGTTTGAGCGTCCGGGTGGCACCGTCATTAAAGGCATCAGTGCAATGTTTGCTAATCGCATGCGGAAATTGAACACGCAATTAGGTTTTGATGTGTTTATTTCCACTAATGAGATAGACAGAGATCCGCAGGCTTTCATTGCCTTGCTAAAAGAGTGCCAAGCATCAGCGACACTAGCAAAGAATGAATGAGAGCGACTTAGATAAAAGGCAAATCACCGAAGGCTCTGAGCACTTCTGTTAAGCGACTTGTACTTGATCGCGGCCATTTTCTTTAGCGACATATAAGCACCTATCAACCTTTGCCAAATTGCTGTCGAGAGCTTCATCCACATCAAATTCGATCACACCAGCCGACAAGGTTAAGGGGCGATTTATGTAGCGAATAATCAGGATGTCGTTCTTTATTTTTTCGCCAAGTTTTTCTAAGGCTTTCACCGCTTGGTCACGCGAGGTTTCGCTGAAGCAGAATAAAAATTCCTCACCGCCAACTCTGCCCAATAAATCAGTATTGCGAAAGTGAGCACGACATATTTCGCCAAAACGTTCAAGTACCGAATCACCAACATCATGGCCAAAGCCATCATTGATTTGTTTGAAATGGTCAAGGTCGACCGACGCAATACTTAAGGTTTGGTTATAGCGTTTAGCGAGTTCAGCAGCATGTCCAATTCTACTCATAATATAGCGCCGAGATGCAAGTTGGGTGAGCGCGTCAGTATTATTGAGTTGTTCTAGCATACGACTGTGTTTGCGAGTATTGAAATACAGTGCGAGTAACGAGAGAAATACCACAGACACGGCAAGTGAGGCATAGATGGTATTCTGCTTTTGCTGTTCTAATCGCATCTGCTGAACTTGCGTTCGTTGTTGTAGATAATCATTCTGACTTTGGCTTTTTTCGAGCTTATATAATGTGCTTAGTTCATGCAATTCACGTATGTTCTGCTCTCGGACAAAGTTTCGATAGTCTTTATAGAGAACTTTCATCGCATTCAGTGCACCAGTTGTATCCCCTCTGAGGCTAAGCAATTCCACTTTAGCGAAATCTAAGGCTAATTGGTGTGGTCTCATTGAGTCGCTCTGTATATACTCTTGCGCCTTTTGAAGATAGGCCTCAGCCATATCTGGATCTTGCTTTTGAAGGCCGACTCTTCCCAATGTAAAATTTACGTCCATCAGCATGTAGGGGTTCTCAGATTCTTCAAATAGCCGCTTCGCGATCTCTAATACCCGAATTGCATCATCGGGTTGATTTTTAATTAAGTAGTAGCCTGAAAGTTCTTTATTCGCATAAGCACTGTATTGCGTTAAACCGATTTTCTCAGCATTCGTGATCGCAGCTTTCAAGAGACTGAAGCCCTCATCGAGTCTATTGATGTTTTTAGCGGCTCTGCCCATGCCGTAAGTAGCTTTGGTAAATAAAACTTTATTCGGGCCACCTTTGGTCAATTCACGTAATAGTTTATATTCTGTGTAGGCTAGCTCATCTTGACCAGTATATTCATATACGTAAGCCATATAGTAGGTTACATCGATAGCGGAAAAAGCCAGTTGCTGCATTTCTGTCAAGTCGGAGGCTAATTGGAATAAATTCATCGCTTCGTCGTTTTTACCAAGGGTCAGATACTGAATGCCTCTCGTAAGGTAGGCAATAAGAAGTAAGTCATTCGATTGATTGTTTTCAGCCCATAGCATAGCGGCCTCAGCGAAATATACGCCCGCGCTAGTATTTCCTAACTGATCAAAAGCTTGAGCCTCATACAAGCGCAAATAATGATAAAGCCAAGGCTCAGAGTGCACATCGATTAACACCAAACCACTAATGCTATATTCTTGCGTTTTATTAAATAAATTAAGCTTCGCACTTGCTTCGGCTAGCAATAAATAATACTCCGCTTGTTCCACGCGAGTGACAAAGTTCTTTTCTGCGGCTAGGATATCTTCGTAGGCGTCTCGCGGTTGTGAGTGATAATTTACGCGAAGAACTTGGGCTTTATTGCTCCAAGTCGATTTATAGGAATGAGAACTTGGGTTTTTCAAAGCCTCAGTGTTTGGGGCTAGGGCTTGATTATCAGATTGTTCAGAACTTTGTGAGGGAAGGGAGATAGCAAAAGACGGGGAAAGTGAGTCAACTGAAAGCAAAATGATCACTAGGGTATAAACCTTAGTCATTAGCCGTGCATCTTCGTATAAGTTCCCATGCATCTTTCAGTTTCCTAGTCTTTGTACACTTGTTCCAAAGGCGAGACCTCTTATGTGCCGTTCGTACGCATTTGCTGCCATTGTTCCATTACCGACTCTGCTTCTAACAGTATAGAAGAAATTAACTTTTTGATATGCTGAGTTTGATTTCTTTTCAGATTACTTTCAGTTTCATAGCAGAGCTTTTGCAAGTTTTGCGCCCCGGTGTAAGCACAAGCTCCATGGAGCTTATGAACACAGGCTTGTAATTTGTCAAAATCCTGTTGTTGCCACAAAGACTCGATCTCAGCTATTGTGTCTGGCAATATTTCAACAAAGCCATCAAGAAATACTTTGGCACCTTCTTCGTCTCCATTGGCTTTTGCAACCGACGTATTCCAATCAATTGCCTTGCTTTCTTGATTCGGTAGGTCACAGCCTTGACACCACGATTTAATCGTTTGTACGAGGCTATCTAAGTTGACGGGTTTTGGTAAATAGTCGTCCATACCTGAAGCAAGAAAGCGTTCTTTTTCTTCGGGAAATGCATGGGCGGTAATAGCAACGATGGGAGTGCCTACATTCAGTTCTGTTTTGCGAATTCTCTTTGTTGCTTCCAAGCCATCCATGTTGGGCATTTGAATGTCCATAAAAATGAGGTCATATTCATATTTATTGCATAAATCAACCGCTTCCGCTCCGCTGGTCGCCAATTCAAGGGTAACGGATGAATCTTTTAACCAAGTGTCGAGTAAGCGTAAATTGAGCTCCATATCATCGGTGGCTAGGACTCTTGCTGCTGGCAAACTTTTCAATTGTGACTTCGAGCTTCTATCAACAAAACTCACCGGAGTAGAACCAAGGTCGAGTAAGTTTTTATAGGTGAGAGGAGCCCTAATAACAACTGGTTTGTTCAAATTTGAGCCAATTTGGTGTTTTTCTGGTGCCGGCCCAGAAAATAATAAAATGATCTTCTTGCTATGTACCTTCTTCACTCTGTTAATGAGGCTTGTTCGTTGTTTGATATGGCATAGGGAAAGACTAATGAAAGCAAAATCAAACAACGCACTGCCGTGTTGTTTTTCGTATTCACTGGTGTGCTGCTCAAATAATTCAACTGACTCATATGATGAAGTGATTAAGCCAACTTCTCTCAAAAGTGAGCATGTGATCTTGCGAGTCACGGGGTTGGGATCAAGGATTGCAGCACTCTTTCCTTGGTAGCGTGGTAAGACAGTCGGGGCTAGCTGATTATTGACCACATCAAAGGGCAGATTGACGCTAAATTTGCTACCTTGCGAATAGACACTTTCTACTTCAATACTGCCTTTCATTAAAAATGCCAGCTCTTGGCAAATAACTAGTCCTAAGCCTGTGCCTTGAAAAGAGCGATTTAAATCGTCATCAATTTGATTGAAAGGCTTGAATAATTTCTTTTTGTCTTCGTCATTTATTCCGATTCCGCTGTCTTCAACTTCAATTGTTAGCATACATTCATCGTCGCCAAAGGTGAAGAATCTGGCTCGTAGCGTAATATGTCCGAAATTGGTAAATTTTAGAGCGTTACTTAACAGGTTGCTAAGCAATTGTTTGATCTTAAAGCTGTCACCAATCAACACTGCTGGCAGCGGTGCCACGTCGAATATGAACTCTAGTTGTTTCAAATGCGACGATTTAGCCATAAGAGCCGCAATGTCTTCTAGTGCATCTCTGGGAGAAAAAGGTTTCTGAGTGAGAGTAAGCTTGCCAGCCTCCATTTTTGAAAAATCGAGAATATCATTCACTATGGTGAGTAAGTCTGTGGCGGCACTATTGATTATTTTTACATGCTCATGGCGCTCCGCCTCGCTGCTCTTCTCTTGAAGCTCCTTGCTGAAGCCGATGATAGCATTTAAGGGCGTCCTTATTTCGTGAGACATGTTGGCAAGAAATTGGCTTTTTATTTCACTGGCTTTTATCGCTTCTCTGCGTGCAATATCTAAATGTACGTTTTGCTCTTCTATCAATAAAAAATTGTTCTGGGCATCTGAAGAGGCCTGCTTAACCTCTAATTCTAAGCCATAGCGAATTTTGAGAATAACACCTAAAATAAAACACAGAGTAAGCGCAAGCAGTCCGCCTTGAAATGAATATGCCGTAAAGAGGTTTATAGGGAGAACACCAACGACAAACAATGAACTTATAATTGAACCTAGTGCCAAAAAAATCCATGCGCAAAGAATGGTGTTTGCAGGTTTGTAACCGTCACTCATCACTTGAATGGTCACAACCAAATTAATAACTATTGTCAGCGCACCCACAAACCTGACTAAAATGATTTGCACGTCGTCGCTTCCAATGTCCATTAAGATAAGTGTGAATACTGTTAAAAGTGGAATGCAGAGTAATTTAAGGGCTATGTTGAAGGCTTGGCTGGCGTGAGGCTTAGGTAAAAAAGTCAATGTGAATAAACTAGCAGCGATACAGATAAGTGGTAACAGAAGATAGAAATTTTGAAAAATAGCTAGTTTATGCAAGCTATCAGGAAGTAATTGAGTATGTCCGCTCCAAACCACTTGCCACATGAATACCAAACTCACAAGGCCAAATAACATTAATGCGCTGAATTCTCGTTTATCAACAAGTACTGCTATGCAATAAAGCGCAATCACCAAAAGGGCACCATAGAACACTCCCCAAAAAAGGTAATCAAATAGTACCTTTTGTTGGTGAGCTTGTTCTTGCATTAGCGTGGTGGGTGCGACAATCGGAAAGTGTTTTGCTTTAATGTACAAATAGACTTCATGTTTTTTATTTGCTTCAAGATTCAGCCTAAATGTAGGAGTACGATAGTAGTGACTACTTACACTTCGACCGCCTTTCTGTTGGAAGCTTAATTCGTTATCACTAAGTAAGTATATATCTACAGTGTCCAACTGAGAAAAATCAAGATTAAGCACCCAGTTATCTTTGAGTGACTTATTGTCGAGTTCACTATAGAGCCACACACCGTTGCGATGTTTGCCAAAATTAGGCGTAGTGTACTGCTGGTAAGGTAAGTTTATTCTACTAGCTTTAAATTCTTCGAAGCTTAAAAACTCGGCATTTTGAGGGTAGACGAGCGCTCTTTTTGACAAATCAACTATTTCTGAATGTTTATCTAAAACGACCGCCGTTGTTTGCAGGGGTGTGATTTCGTCTGAGGCAGAACACATGCTACTCAAGCAAAGCAATGACAAAAAGCAAAGTATTAATAGTTTGTACACAAGAATAGTTATGCTGATAGCGAATTTGTTATAACATGGTGCTAATATAGATTTTGTAGTGGCATAAGTACAGAAGCAATGCTGAAGTGTTAGCTCGCCGTAAGACCTATGCCTTAAATACACGGAATAAAAACAATAGATTAGCCAATCATGAGTAATGACGTAACGATTTCCAACGACGGTATTGAACAGCTGCCGCTCAGCCGCTTTACCGAAGATGCCTACCTTAACTATTCCATGTATGTGATCATGGACAGAGCTCTACCGCATATCGGTGATGGCTTGAAGCCGGTTCAGCGACGCATCATTTATGCGATGTCAGACTTGGGCTTAAGTAACAATGCAAAGTATAAAAAGTCTGCCAGAACCGTGGGTGATGTGCTCGGTAAGTTTCATCCACATGGTGATTCTGCCTGTTATGAAGCCATGGTTTTAATGGCTCAGCCCTTCTCTTATCGCTACCCCTTGGTCGACGGTCAAGGGAACTGGGGGGCGCCCGACGATCCTAAGTCCTTTGCTGCGATGCGTTACACTGAAGCAAGACTCAGTAAGTTCAGTGAGGTTTTACTGACTGAGCTAGGTCAAGGTACAGCCGACTGGACGCCTAATTTTGATGGCACCTTAAAAGAACCCAAAATATTACCAGCTCGCCTTCCTCACATTCTTCTCAATGGCATTACGGGTATTGCCGTTGGCATGGCAACCGATATTCCACCACATAATGTTCGCGAGCTAGCAAATGCATGCGCTTTGTTACTTGATAATAGTAAGGCAGAACTCAGCGAAGTGCTTGAACTAGTTCAAGGGCCTGATTATCCGACTGACGCTGAAATTATTACGCCAAAATCCGACATTAAGAAGATATACGAAACAGGCCGTGGTTCTATTAAGATGCGTGCGGTTTATGATGAGGAAAATGGTGACCTTATTATCACTGCTCTGCCACATCAGGCCTCTGGTGGTAAAATCCTAGAACAAATAGCGAGTCAGATGCAGGCCAAGAAACTGCCTATGGTAAGTGACCTGCGCGATGAGTCTGACCATGAAAACCCAACGCGCTTGGTGATTACTCCTCGCTCTAATCGTGTGAACACCGAGCAACTCATGCAACACTTGTTCGCGACTACCGACCTAGAAAAAAGCTATCGTGTAAACATCAATATGATTGGCTTAGACGGCAGACCGCAGGTAAAAGACCTAAAGTCGATATTGAGTGAATGGTTGGTTTATAGAAAGGACACGGTTACTCGCCGTCTTCAATACCGCCTCGATAAAGTTCTGGCGAGACTACATATTCTTGAAGGTTTGTTGATTGCCTTTTTAAATATCGACGAAGTGATCCATATTATTCGAAGCGAAGACAAACCAAAGCCAGTGTTAATGGAGAAATTTGGTCTTTCTGATACTCAAGCAGAAGCAATTTTAGAATTAAAACTCCGCCATCTTGCAAAGCTTGAAGAATTTAAAATTAAGGGCGAGCAAGAAGAGTTAGCCAAAGAGCGCGATAGTCTCCAACTGATGCTGAGTTCTGATCGCAGAATGAAAACACTCATCAAGAAAGAGATACTTGCAGATGCGGAAACATACGGTGACGATCGCCGCAGCCCAATAGTAGAGCGAGCAGAATCAAAAGCAATTTCGGAAAAAGAACTTGTGCCTTCCGAACCCGTTACTGTTGTTGTTTCTGAGAAAGGTTGGGCTCGCTGTGCCAAAGGCCATGATATTGATGTTGAGGCCATGAGTTACAAGTCGGGCGATAAATATCTATGCAGTGCAAAAGGCAGAAGTACACAGTTAGTTGCTTTTCTCGATTCATCGGGCCGAGCGTTCTCTTGCGACGCTCATGCTCTGCCTTCTGCCCGAAGTCAAGGTGAACCGCTTACCGGTCGCTTCAGTATCGTAGGCGGGGAAGTGGTAGAACATGTGGTAATGGGCAGTGACGACCAACAATACCTAATCGGTTCAGATGCAGGTTATGGCTTCGTGGGTAAGTTTACTGACATGCTAAGTAAAGCAAAAGCAGGTAAAGCCTTCGTTTCTTTGCCGACGGCCGCAAAAGTCATTGCACCACAGGCAGTAAGCGATCTGAAAACTGACTGGTGTTTATGTATATCAAATGAAGGGCGTATGCTCTTATTCCCGCTAAGAGATCTTCCTGTATTAGGGAAGGGGAAAGGGAATAAGCTGATGAATATTCCGTCTGCAAAAGCTAAAACCAGAGAAGAATACCTGACGGTTTTGAGTGTCGTACCAGATGGTGCAGAGCTAAAAATAGTTGCGGGTAAGCGCAGCATGACCTTAAGTGCTAACGATTTGACTCATTACCAAGGCGAACGCGGTCGTCGTGGAAATAAATTACCAAGAGGGTTGCAACGCGTTGATTCGATAGATGTTGAATTAGCCAAAGCGTCGCCGGAAATTGCGAGTGATCTAGCGGGAGAAGAACCAGGAAACGTGATTGATGATACAAATGCGCCCGATAGTCCAGAGCCGAGTAAAGACTAATTAGGCTGGTACGGGCTTATCGCTAGCTTACTCAAAGATCACTCATAGCTTGTTGGTAGCTACGTAGCCACTCTGGAAATAAAAAGCACCTTAACTTATATCAAGTTAAGGTGCTTTTTTGATGTCGCTCACGCTAATGTATGAAGGACTATTTTACTCACTTAGTTTTGATTGGTACTTTCAAATATTTTATCAGCAGACGCGGCAACAAAACCTTGGTAAAGCTGCCCATTGTTCATTTCGTAGCGCTGAGCAAACTCGTAGAAACAACTTGGAATAGAAAGCTCACCATCGCTAAATTGCGCATTAGCGTGATCGGCCATCGTAGAGGATTGAGCTAAGTATACCTCTGCTCCACCTTTGATTTCTCCGCCTGAACTGTTCAAGACAAAGCCATGTTGTTTCAACAAGGAATTAACCTCAGCTAATTCTTCGATATGACTTAGGTGATTAACACTTACTGTGAAATGGTTTGCTCTGTAGCCCCATGCAGCCATCCACCCAGCGTACTCTGATTCATGAACCAGAGTGCGGTAGTCATCTTTCGTCACATTCCAATGTGTGCCTGAGTATAAGAAGTCATCAGCTGTTGTCGCACCCTCGGCAACCTGCTCAACCATCTTGTGAATAATGCGTTGAGCTTGATTTGAAAGCTCTGCTACGCGCAATTCACTTATGAAAACTTTGGGTTGATTTGGGTTAGGGTGTTCAAAATGTTGAGCTGTTAATTTCTTTGCAGCAAAGTCATAGTCACCTTTTTGTTCATAACCAAGAGATAAAAAATGGGCGGCAAGCTTTGACAAATTGACCTTCTCGCAATCGAAGGTTCTTAGTGCAATATGGTCATTCACAATATCCATACTCTTGCTTGTCTTGCTTAAAAGCGCGTGAATCTTGTCTGCTGACGGAGTTATCTCCACATAATTAGCCCATAGGCCAGCAAAGAGCGAATCAACATTCTTATGCATGTAAGTTCCTCAAAATGTAAGTCCTGGGCTTAGAGATGAAGGTAATGTAACTACCTCCAATTCAACGGATGCTACTGGATAAGAGCAATAGTCAGCGGCGTAGTAAGCACTCGCTCTATGGTTTCCGCTTTCCCCTATGCCGCCAAATGGTGCTGCGCTGCTGGCGCCTGTAATTGGACGATTCCAATTAACGATTCCGGCACGTATACGAGCTAAGAAATAGTCATAGTCATCTTTACTATCACCCAGGAAACCAGCAGATAGACCAAAGCTGGTATTGTTAGCTTGCTCAATGGCTAGATTAAAGTCATCATAGCGAATCACTTTGAGTAGAGGGCCAAAGTGCTCCTCGTCTTCCATTGTATCTACAATTTTGCTGACATCGATGATCCCTGGGCTAACGAAGCCAGTGTTGATGTCGGTGTGTGTAAGTGTTAACAAGCTTGTCGCGCCAGCGTCAATCAAGCCCTGTTGCGCCCTGACCATTCCTGATGCCGCTTCTTTACTTATCATAGCGCCCATAAACGGCTGCTCTTCAGCGTCATAATGACCCACTTGAATTTCCCTGCTGACGTCAAGTAATCGCTCAAGTATGGCATCACCTTGTGCGTTATTCTGCAAGAAAAGGCGTCGTGCACAAGTGCAGCGTTGGCCACTTGTGACGAAAGCCGATTGCACGATGTCGTGCACCACTGCGTCGATATTTGCAGCATCTTTAACAATTAGGGGATTGTTGCCACCCATTTCAAGGGCAAGAATTTTGCCGGGGTGACCAGCGAATTGTTCGTGTAATATTTTTCCAGTACGAGAACTACCAGTAAAAAATAGGCCGTCAATATTTGCATGGCTAGCCAGTGATTTGCCAGTCTCCACTTGACCTTGTACTAAGTTAAGTACCCCTTTTGGCAAACCGGCATTTTCCCAAAGTTTTACTGTAAATTCCGCAACTAAGGGCGTTAAATCACTAGGTTTGAACACGATTGTATTGCCCGCGATTAACGCTGGCACTATGTGGCCATTTGGTAAGTGCCCAGGGAAATTATAGGGCCCAAATACCGCAACAACACCGTGAGGCTTATGTCTGATAATCGCCTTCCCAACCGGCATGGGATTTTCAACGGTGCCCGTTCTGTCATGGTAAGCTTTTTCAGAAATTGCAATCTTGCCAATCATGGCAGCAGCTTCGGTGGCTGTTTCCCATTCTGGTTTACCCGTTTCTTGAGCAATTATCTTTGCTAATTCAGCTTTGTTGTCGCTAAGTGCTTCGCCAAATTTTTTGATGATTGCTAGGCGTGCGTCAACACTCTTCGCAGCCCATGCTGGAAAGGCCTGCCTTGCAGCAACAACGGCCTCATTAACCTGTGCTGCGGATGCTGACTTAGCAGACCATATGGTGTTATTCTTTGCTGGATCTATTGAGCTAATTTCGTGACCTTCACCAGCGATCCATTGACCATTGATGAAATGTGTTGAGTCTGACATTACCTACTCCTAGTGTTTTGTATTAGCTGGCGAAAAACGAATAGAATCTCCGTCTTTTATGTTCAATGCGTTGGCTGTATCTGCTTCGATCGCAACACGATTACCATCGACATATGCGATTTCTGCAATACAGGCTCTAAAGTGCTTTACAGAAGTATTTATGGCGAAGCAAGTCTCACCGTCGGTTTGTGCTAAGTTATCATTGATAACAACAGAGGCTTTACGGCTTGACTGTACCGTCGCAATATGGTTAACATCAGCCTCGACGGTAGGGCCAGCATCAAAGATATCCACGTAACCGCGGCATTTGAAGCCTTCCTGCTCGAGTAAGCGAAGTGCTGGCTTTGTTTTTTCATGAACTTTTCCAATGGCATTTTGTGCGGCCTCGGATAGTAAGTTTACGTAGATAGGATATTTAGGCATAAGTTCAGCGATGAAACCTTTTTTGCCGATGCCAGTGAGATAATCAGCGGTTGGAAAATCGAGTGAGAAGAAGTGTTCTTCTAACCATGCCCAGAAAGGAGAACGCCCTTGTTCATCACTAATTCCTCGCATTTCAGCAATAACAACATCCGCAAAACGTTCTTGATGTTCGGCCATAAACAAGAAGCGTGTTTTCGATAGAAAACGACCATGTAGACCTTGCCTTGCCGATTCGCGCAAAAATAAAGTACAAATTTCACTAACGCCTGTGTAGTCATTACAAAAATGCAAAATATCGACAGTATTGTGAACATTAAGCTCGCGAGAGGCGTGCACAACCTTACTCACATGATAATGATAGAAAGCATCTTGTAGACCGACAGAAGCTTCGATACCTGTCGTCCCGACAACTTTACCCGTTTCGCTATCTTCCATTACGAAAAGATAACTCTCGTTGCCAGGCTGAGTCGGAGTAGACAGTATCGCGTCTTCGGCGTTCGCTATTTTACGCTGTAACAGTGCTTCATTTACTGGTAAGGATGTGAAGCCAATACCAGACTCTTCCGCGATAGCATAAAGAGCCTCATAGTCACTTGCTCTTATAGGGCGAATAATTTTCATTGTAGTACCTCGTGTGGCCTAAAAACAAAAAGCCATCGCTAATTTATTCCGAGGCTTCTACCACTGACGCAACAGCGCGTTCAAAACGCGACAAACCTTCAATGATATCTTCATTGGGTATTACCAAAGACGGTGCAAAGCGCACCACGTTCATGCCTGCTACCAAGCACATTAGGCCTTCGTTATTTGCTGCCACCATGAAATCTCTAGCCCGGCCGTTATACTTTTCATTTAAGGCACAACCAAGCAACATCCCCTTACCACGAATTTCGCTGAACACATGATATTTATCGTTAATTTTATTCAAAATTTCACGATAGAGCGTTTCTTTTTGCAAAACGCCTTCAAGTACCTCAGGCTGATTAACAATATCGAAAGCTTTTTCTGCAACAGCGCAAGCTAAGGGGTTTCCGCCATAGGTGCTGCCGTGAGTGCCAGGCTTGAGGCTTTTGGCTACAGCATCAGTGGCGAGCATAGCACCTATCGGAAAACCGCCACCAAGCGACTTAGCCGTTGTTAACAAGTCTGGCTCAATACCATACTCCATGTAGGCATAGAGATGACCTGTTCGGCCAACACCGGATTGCACTTCATCTAGGATAAGTAGTGCGTTATGTTTATCACACAAGGCGCGAACACCTTTTATAAATTCAGGATCTGGAACAATGATGCCGCCTTCACCCTGCATGGGCTCCATCATTATCGCGCAGGTGCGCTCGGACATCATGCCCTCAAGCATGTCAAGATTGTTAAACTCGCAGTGCTCAATCGCTCCAGGTTTCGGGCCAAAGCCCTCAGAATAGGCAGGTTGGCCGCCAACGGTAACGGTGAAAAAGGTTCGACCATGAAAGCCTTTCTCGAATGAAATGATTTGATCTTTTTGTTCACCGAAGTGCTCTAGTGCGTATCTACGTGCTAGCTTCAATGCAGCTTCGTTAGCTTCTGCACCTGAGTTGGCAAAATAGACTTTGTCGGCGAAGGTTGAGTCGCATAACTTTTTCGCCAAACGCATAGCGGGCTCATTGGTAAATACGTTGCTTAAATGCCAAAGCTTTGAGCCTTGCTCTTGTAACACCTTAACTAACTCTGGATGGCAATGGCCTAATACGTTAACAGCGATACCGCCAGCAAAGTCGATATACTCGCGACCTTCTTGATCCCATACTTTAGAACCCTCTCCTCGAACAGGTATCATGTCGGCAGGGTTATAATTGGGTACCATTACGTCGTTGAATGTTTCGCGAGTTACTTGCATGTTAACACCTCTATACATTGATTTTATGCACATCCAATATTAGGAAGCTGTGTGCAAATTGGTTGCCTAGTATGCCAGAACTTGCACCTTTTGTAATTAAAGAATTCGATTGAAGGCCGCTATATACGTGGCTTATGCAATGATTTGCAGTTTAGTTGCATATTTATTTTATTGCACAAAAATGGCGCATTTTGTCTTGCTGTCTCAAATTGGATACGCTGTATGCACTTAATTAACTCGTTATTGAGTTGAGCAAATAAAAAGCAAGGAGGACTGAATACAAACAAATCGAGCTTATTTGTATATAATTGTGAGGCATAAAAATGCAGAAAAAAATCTACACGCTATTTAGTCAGTGTTTACCTTTGGTGGTGGTTGATGTTCTGGAATATTGATTTCCAAACTACTGAGATTTGTTTTCATTAACATCACGACATCGTCCGACACAATGCCAAAGTTGCGTAGGTAGAGCATGGAGGCTTGCTTAGACATTAATCCATTCGACTTCATCATTTTAAACTGCATGTAGCCTTGGCATCGAAATAGCAGCGCGGTGAGCGGATGTAGATTTTTTGTCTTGACGTATTGGTAACTGATTTCCTTGATACGCGTGTAGTCGTCTAACCCAATCCCGATCATCAACCAACGGCACTTGAACTGAGCCACTAGATCATTGGTAAGATGATTGCCAAATTTGTTCCACAGGGTAATGAGGTATTTATGAGATGGCAACAAGGCAGCAAGTGCCTTTGCTTGAACAGGGTTATTTTTCTTACGAGCTTCAATGACTTTCTCTCGTAACTTGGCGTCGAAAGAACGCAAGTACATTTTGGCAATGGCGCAGCGCCCAATATTACTAAATAGCCCAATGTTGTAGCCCAAGTACCACTTCATTCCCTCTTTTTCAGCAAGCGCTTGGCATGCTTTTCCTGTGCCTAGAGTATATTCCCATAGATGGGCGTTTAATTCTGGAAACATCTCTGAGCGTGGGGGTAACGCCTTTTTGGAAATTAGGGCAGGAATTAGGGAACGTAGGCTTTCGATGCCAATGAAGCTAAGTGCTTGTCGTAAGGTCTCAATAACAATCGCCTTACCTCTAGTATCTACGCGGCGATATTGGGGTTGCTTTGTAAATTTTATGAGGCCTTGCTCGAGCCAGTCAATTTGAAGGATGATTGCTTCTAGTCGTGATATAGAGCACGACTCTGTATACAGAATGTCAAGCACTTTGCCGATGATGGGGTCGTAGCCAAGAATCTTCTTAAGTACAAAATTAGTGTCTCTTATTTTCTCAGCAAGATCATTAATTAAGCTTACATGAAACTCTGCTTCAACTTGCTGTAAAAAAAGATTTTGTTTTTCATTGAGCTCTTCGCGGTTTTTTATCGCAACTTCTTCAACAAACAAAAGCTCTCGGCGAGCCTCCGCTTGTTCTGAGTCTTCATAAATGCGTTGCTTCTCTGTTTTTTGACCAGATAAGAGAACAGCCTCGTCCTTACTTACGAGCAGATGCTCGAAGCGGTTGTTCATTGTAGAGGCGAGTTGCGATACGCTTAACTTCATGTTTTCTAATACTTCCGTTATTTATAGCTTTAAAAAATTATTCAATATTTTGTGCCCTGCTGTGGTTAGAAGCGATTCGGGGTGAAACTGCACGCCGTATATGGCTAGCGTGTTATGTTCAATGCCCATAATCTCTATATCGTCACTTTCATCACAAACTGCAGTAATACTGAATGATTTCGGCAAACTAGCCTTCTCAACTAGTAACGAGTGGTATCTGGTCGCAGTAAAAGGTGATTCGATACCTGCAAATATACCACCTTCTTTGAGTATTTGTATGTTTGACGTCTTACCATGCTTTATATTTTGTGCTCGTACTATTTCTGCACCATATACCTGTGCTATCGCTTGGTGCCCCAGACACACGCCAAGAATAGCTTTGCGACCGGAAAATTTGCGTATTGCATCCATGCAAATACCGGACTCGTTTGGAGTGCAGGGCCCGGGTGATAACACTAAATGCGTAAAATCAAGCGCTTCCAGTTCTTCAATGGTAACCTGGTCGTTTTTTACTACCAGCACTTCCGCATCGAGCTCTTCAAAATACCTAACTAAGTTGTAGGTGAAAGAATCATAATTATCAATAACGATAATCATCCTACAACTGCCTTATTACGGTGCAACAAAGCCAAGTGCATCATAGGTTTTCTGTAGCGTAATAGCCGCTTTTTCTCGCGCCTTCTCGGCACTGTTGCGCATGACTTCATGTAAGTAGTTATGATCAACCCTGATACGCGCATATTCTTGCTGAATAGGACTGAGCATGTTGACCACAGCTTCAGCCACGTCTCCTTTTAGGTGACCATACATCTTATCTTCATACTTAGGAACAAGGTCTGTTATGCTTTCACCTGTACAACAAGATAAAAGTGACAACAAGTTTGATACGCCGGGTTTCTCGCTAGTATCAAAATAAATGCGAGCTTGTTCATCACTATCGGTCACGGCTCGTTTAATTTTTTTGCTTAGCTTCTTAGGATCTTCAAGCAGGCCGATAATGTTATTTGGATTGTCATCAGACTTAGACATCTTCTTTGTTGGGTCTTGTAAGCTCATTACTCTGGCACCAGATTCAGGAATAAACGGGTCTGGAACGGTAAATACATCGCCATAAATGTTGTTGAAGCGAGTCGCGATATCCCTAGTGAGCTCAAGATGTTGCTTTTGGTCTTCCCCTACAGGCACTTTATTTGCCTGGTAAATTAGTATGTCAGCTGCTTGAAGAACAGGATAGCTAAAAAGACCGACGTTAATATTCGTCACATTTTTCTGTGATTTGTCCTTAAATTGCGTCATGCGGTTGAGTTCGCCCATTTGAGTGTAGCAATTGAGAACCCAACTGAGTTGAGCATGCTCTGGCACATGAGATTGCATAAAAATACTGCTTTTTTTAGGGTCAATACCGCAAGCTAAATACAATGCTAAGCCATCCAAACATGCTGTGTTTAACGCCTCTGGTTGCTGTCGAAGCGTTATAGCGTGAAGATCGACTATCATATACAGACAGTCATGATCATCTTGCATCGCTACCCATTGACGTAATGCGCCCATGTAATTGCCCATGGTAAGTTGCCCCGAGGGCTGACAACCACTAAGTACGATTGGTTTTGCACTGCTCATTATATATTTTTCCTAATTCGTCCATTGACCTTCTACAGAAGGTTCACTGTTATGCTAATGCTTTGTCTAATGCTGCTCTCATCTGAGCGAGGGTATCTGGGTAATTGCCTTGATTAAAAATAGCCGAACCAGCTACAAACATATCTGCCCCTGCATGCCTAATCGCGGCGATATTACTTAAGTTGATGCCCCCATCAACCTCGATGCGAATGTTTAGGCCATCTTCGTCAATAATTGATTTGAGTTGGCTTATTTTTTCCAAGGTACTAGGAATGAATGACTGGCCGCCGAACCCCGGGTTTACTGACATCAATAATACATAGTCTAGTTTCGGTAATACCCACTCAAGAACTGATAGGGGTGTCGCTGGGTTCAGCGCGATACCTGCTTTACAACCTAGATCTTTTATCAGTTGGATACTTCTATCAAGATGCAAAGTCGCTTCAGGGTGGAAACTTATCATGCTTGCTCCGGCTTCTGCAAAGCGCTGAATCATTTCGTCAACAGGTTGCACCATTAAGTGAACATCGATGTCGGCGGTAACACCATAATCGCGCAAGGCCTTACAAATCATTGGGCCGAAGCTCAGATTAGGTACATAGTGATTATCCATGACGTCGAAATGCACGACATCAGCTCCAGCATTGAGCACATTAGTGACGTCGTCGCCAAGGCGTGCGAAGTCAGCAGAGAGAATTGAAGGGGCGATTAATGGCGCATGCATGGGGTCTTCCTTTTCAAAACTGATAGTTTACCTAATAAGACCCGCTTAAAAAAGAATTGTTATCGCCCTAAATTGGTGAGTTTGCATTATTTTGGGGCGTTTATACTCATCCTTTGACTTCTTTTGTCGATACACTTGATAAGAGCTTATAGGTGATGTTTTAATAAACCCAATAATATCAGTTGGTTAAATGTTTTTTACTGCTTTTTAATATTTAGGCATTAGTTTTGCTCTTTTAGGTGCAATGACAGCATTTATAAAAAAATAAGATGGTTCTTAAACCACGAAAACTAAATTTAATACTTCAACGGAGAACATTCATGAAAACTTTACAACGCACTGCACTTGCTGCAACAATTCTGGCAACAACGCTGGCTAGCCAATCAGCAATGGCTGAATGGTCTGCAAACATTGGTGTTGTTTCTGATTACCACTTTCGTGGTATTCAGCAAACTGAGTCTGCATCAACTAGCGCAGGCATAGACTATGCTGCTTCTAGCGGTTTCTACGTTGGTGCGTGGACAGCAGAAGTTGAAGATGGCCTTGAGGTTGATTTGTATGCAGGTTACGGATTAGAACTAGAAAGTGGCATTACATTAGACGCTAACTTTACCTCATATCAATACACGGGTGACTTCGACAGTGCCTACAATGAGGTTGGCCTGAGTGCCGGTTATGACCTTTTCTCTGTTGGTTACGTAGTTGGTAAATGGGATGGCGTAGTAGGGAATGAAGCGGCAACCGAAGGTGATTACTCACTAATTACTGTTGGCATAGAAAGTAATGGTTGGTCTGCAACCGTTGGTTCATATGGCAAAGACAGTGAAGGTGAGTACGCTGAAATTGCTTATGGAACTGAAATCGGTGGTTTCGATGTGGGTGTTGGCCTTGTAATCAGTGGTTCTGACCTTGATGACAGTGAGTCTTTGTATTTCTCTATCGCGAAATCTTTTGACCTATAATTCTATAAAAGAACTATAGTGACAGTTATAAGGGGTCTACCGACATATTCGGTAGGCCTTTTTTGATTAAATGACCCTCTATACTTTTGGGTAAAAGACGAGTAATATTCGTACAGCGTTTAAGGTGTGCTTGATTAGGAAAGTTACAATATGAAACTAAGCTCAGTCACAACAAAAGAACTATCGAAAAAGTTAGCTGCAAAGATTACTGCGACAGCGGCAGTCTTGTGTATTTGTGTGGCACTCAGCCTACCTACAGTCACCACCACTAATTTTGCATGCTTATCGAATATTGCTGACAACGAAGTTACACTTTCATCTTCGCAGTCTCAGCAAATATGTGAGCAAACAAGCACCAAACTCAACTGGTTAACTTGGATAATGAACAAAACCGACTCCAATCAGTTTCATTTTTTAGACCTTCTCGAATTACTCTCAAAAGACAGCGCTGACTAAAGAAATGGCTTCGCCAAAGCTAAGACGCACTTCTAGTATCTTATCGGTTGTGAAGAGTGTTCTTGCTAGTTTCTTAGGTGTCCAGTCGCAAAAAAAATATGAAGAAGACTTTGCTGAGCCCTCACCGTTACCTTTCATTATTACAGGCGTAGTGCTTGTTCTGCTGTTTGTGTTATCGCTTATATTGCTGGTAAATTTGCTAAATTAGCAGCTTCATTGTCTAAATAGTCTACCAAACGCTCATGCTCGATAGGCTTAGATATGAGGTAGCCTTGAATATAATCGCAGCCGAGGCTTTTGAGTTTGGCGAATTGTTCTTCAGTTTCTGCGCCTTCTGCCACAATGGGCACCGATAAACTATGAATCATTTGTGTTAACGAGCCAACTATTCTTTGTTGCCTATCATCGACATCAATTTTATCTAATAGAGATCGATCTAGTTTCACCGTATTGTAATTAAATGCGGTAAGGTAAGAGAGCGAAGAGTAGCCTGCGCCGAAATCATCAATAGCAACACGAAAGCCAAGCTCAGTCGCGTTTTCTATCCACTTCTTGGCCTGATTAAAATTCGCAACCAAGGTGGTTTCTGTAATTTCAAGTTCAATACGACTAGGATGAACACGATGCTCCTTTAGTTTTTCTTCTAGGTATTCGATAGCGCGGTCGTTGCCTAACTGTGAAGGACTAAGGTTGACTGAGATAACAATGTCATTTTTGCCAACGCTATCGAGATAGAGCACTTCCGTTATAACGTTCACTACAATCCACTCAAACAACAGGTTCATATTCTCGCTTTCTTCTAAGACATCTATAAACGTGGGGGGAGCGATAAAGCCAAGCTCTGGATGACGCCAACGACATAAGGCCTCCAACTTAGTCACTATTCGCGTTTGACTATCGACGATAGGCTGATACACGAGAAAAAGTTGGCCCTCTGCAAGCGCGGAAACGAAATCATTTTTGATGGTAAAACGCAATTGCACTTGAGCATGCATTGACTCATCGAAGAAGCGGTAACGATTTTTGCCTCCCTCTTTAGCTTGATACATCGCTATATCAGCGAAGCGAAGCAGTTGATCAGCATCGATATTCTCAGCATCCTCAACGGCAATTCCGATACTAGCGCTTATCGTTATATTGGTCTCATAGATATGAAAAGGTGCAGCAAACAACTGCACAACTGAGTCAGCCATACTTACAAGGTCATCGTGTTTTTCATAGTTAGAAAAACCAATAACAAACTCATCGCCACCGATTCTGTATACTCGTATATGCTTATTTGATACTCCCTTGAGCCGATAGCCAATCTTTTTTAGCATAATGTCGCCTGCTTCATGCCCTAAGTTATCGTTGACAGGTTTAAAGCCATCTAGGTCTAGGAAGAATAGAGCGACGTTGTGGGCGGTTTTCTTAAGCTTAATGCGTTGTAAGTCTTCTACCAGTACGTTTCGAGTATATAGCCCAGTGGTGCTATCGATAGTGGCTTGCCTTAATAAGCGCTTTTGCGATACATCTAGCTCATGCTCATAACCTTCGAGCATGTCTATCGCGTTAACAAACTCTTCTTCTAGCTCATAGAGTTCATCGCCAAACCTGCGCTTTCTCACTCTTCCAATACGAAAACGAGCAGTATTATATTCTTTATTGGCAATAAGCTTGGTGGCTCGACGCAGTTTATTGATTTGAGAAATTGGAATAATCGAAAAAGTGATAAGGGTGAGCAATATGCCAAGAGTCACCGCAACAAAAATAATAATAATTTGTTGTTTTTGTTGTGTTTGCTGAGCGATAAGGCTTGTAATGTCCCTTATAAATATTAGCTTTAGGGGATAACCAACGCTGTCAATTTGATCAAACCAAATGAAGAAAATTCCGTTATTTGTATCGAGTTCTAAGCCTTGTTCTTCTAATTGTTCTAACTGGCTAAGACTTAACTCTTGCCGCCTTAGAGGGTCCAGTGCGGCAGCGCTGGTAAGCAATTCAGTTGGATAGCGAAGTAGGCTAAGGTCGTCATTTACTGCAAGCTGGTTGGGTAATAGTATACCTATGTCACTACCGATGATTTGGTGCAAATGTTCTATTGCCGGTGCCAGATCGCCAACCAAGGTAAGTGCCCATTGTTGCGAGTTAAATGCGAGAGGAACCGTCGACGAAAGCTCACACTCGAGGTGACAAACAATGCTCGATTGTGGACTTAGGTTTATTAATGCCTCTTGTTGCTGTGCAATAAGTTGTTTCTTAGGAAAGTTCCCAAGTTGGAAAGTCTGCTTACCTTCGCTAAGTGCCAAACCCGATAGGTTATAGCTGGTTCTTATTCGCGCCCATGTTTCTTGAAAATATAGTCTGCCCTGCTGAGGCGACATGGTGTTTAAACTGCCGAGGGCAATCAATTCTTGCGAAGCGAGTATTTGTTCTTCTAGTTGTTTGTTCAGAAGTAAATTAGTGGTGCGAGTATGTCTGAATTTAATTTCATTAATTTGTTCGCTAAAACGTTTTGCTTGTTGCGCTGTCACAAAACCATAAGAAGCAGCAAGCGACACTATAGCAACTAGCGTTACCATCACGAGTGTCTTTGAGAGTAAGCCGCGGATTTGCATCATGATGTTAGATGAAGAGCCTTATTTGAATGTTGTTCGGTATTAAAACAAGCATCTTTAGTCAGATCGCATTCTTCAATTACTGTAATATATATTATCGACCAGCGACAGAAAATAGTGAAATGTAATAACTAGTTATTTGAATCGAATATCGCTAGTAATTCTTTAACGGGTTTTCTCGTTGATGCGTTTTGACTGATAAAGCGTTTGGCGCTGAAGCTTTTTATTTTTGCATCTTTGTAAAACTCCCTAGTAAGCGCAGTGTCATGGTTGCTAATCACAATAGTTAGCTTTTTTTCTTTGACCAGTTTTGACGCGAGATCACCTAGTTCCCTTTGATCTTCTATGGTAAATCCATTTGCTGCGTATTGAGTGAAGGATGCAGTCTTACTGATTGGTATGTAAGGGGGATCGCAATATATAACGGTTTCTTCAGGTGCTTGAAGCATACTTTCTTTATAATTTAGATTAGTGAATGAGGCGTTTTTAAATCGTTTAGCAAATTGAAGGATTTCTTGAGAGGGTAGCTTCGGCTTTACATATCGACCAAAAGGGACATTAAAGCCTCCCTTGCTATTATACCTGCATAAACCATTGTAGCCGTGTCGATTCAAGTAAACAAAAAGTACTGCGCGCCTGAACGGATCTGTGGTGTTATTGAACTCCGCTCGTTTCTGATAATAAAATTCTGACAAGTTAGTGCTCGCAACAAACATCGGCGCTAAAGCTTCAGTAAATGCAATGGGTTGCTGTTGCACTATATTGTATAGAGAGACTAAATCGGTATTGATATCGTTAAGTTGATATTGATTGAATTCGGCATTCAGTGATACCGAGCCAGCGCCGAAAAACGGCTCAATTAGCAGTTCAGCTTTAGGCAAGCTTGGGATAATTTTATCTAGCAGCGAGTACTTACCGCCGGCCCATTTTAGAAAGGCTCTATTTCTTTTTATTTTTTGCACAGCAACCAGAACAAATTGGAGTGTAATGATATGCGCTAAGATAACATAAAAATGCTGAATTCACTGACTTATTGCCTATTGCCAATTTCTTGTTTGACCTGCCGTAGATCTTTTGCAAATGGTTGCATGTTTTGAATAGTTGCTGGTAATCTGCTAACTTCCTCTCTTGCTTCTTCTATGCTTACAAATGATTGATTTAGCAATACAACGTGCCAAGAGCCCCCATAACGAGTAGTTTCATATACCCATACTGAGTCCGATAGATTATTGTCGACGATAAATTCGTTGAGTACTGATAAGTCTTTAATGCCTGAGAGTTGAAGTAATATGGCGGGTTCAGATAAGCCCAAAATACGTGTCTCATCGAAAGAAAAGTTATTATCCTGTTGCGGACTTTCACTCATATCTGCTGATGAGGAATTGTCGATTGTATCTTCTTGCGCTAAAAGACCGTCGCCGAGTTGTTCATCTAGTTGCTCAACACTGAGAATGTCAGGTACTGCAAAATCGCTACGTAGTTCTTCCACCTTATCCTCACTCGCTTTTTTTGCATCCTCCCAAGTACTAACAAGTTCAATGGGCGCCGTACTTTGTTTGCTAGTATCTTCAAGTTCATCGCTAGCGATAGGGCTAATAAGTTCACTATCAGTGCTTTCAATAGGCGCTGTAGGGGCGGCGGAAGGCTCCAATAACTGATTTTGCTGGTCTAAAGCTAGGTTTTTTTCCGCAAGTTCGTCCTGAACTAAGCTCTCCTTCATTTCTAATTCACCGGTTTTAACAAAGTGCTTTACCTGTTGGGGATACTGCCAGGTCATTAAGCCAACAAAAACCACTAAAAGTAGAAACAATATTGTAATAATGAACCACTTTTGCGAAACGAGAGGTGCATCGTCAAATTTGGCGTAGCTAAAACGTGATGCTCGGTCATCAGATAAGAGAATTTCCAGGGCCTGTAAGTCGAAGGATGTTTCGGCGCTAACGGATTGCGACGAGAGCAGTATGGGGCGATTGCGGTTCTTTTTAGGTAACCACTTTTTAGCTTTTTCTGCCCAAGCCGTTTCACCGAATAAAATCACATTAACATGATGCTCGGCGGAGAGCTTTTTGCTGTCACAAACCCAGTCCCAAAGTTCCTGTAAAAAACCATTTGGTAGCATCTGAGCTTGCTTAATACAAAGCAAAAAGGGGCCTTGCTGCTCGTGCAATTTTTTCAAAAGTTCTTTAAGCGGTTTGTTAAAGCTACCTAGCTTTATGCCCATGAGCTGTCTACAAATGATTCTTCTGAAATCAGCAGATTCCATTGATAACTCTGCAGTGAAATAGGAAATCTCGGTGTTTTCCTGTTGGATTGACAAAAATTCTTCCAAGGAGCGCTGCTGTTGGGCGATAGTATCGCCACTCACGAAAATAAGTTGTGAGGAATAATTGATTAGATGTTTCAGCCGTTCTTGTAGTTCAGACAAGAATTTGTTCCCTTAAAAGTGTCGCTGGTTTAGTCGCAGGTCACTAGCCAAGAAGCGTTTCGAGCTCGCTTTCGCTAACGTCATCTACTACCTTTGCACAACCTACAGCCGTTGGCAGGATAAACCGCATTGTGCCAGAAAGTACCTTTTTGTCATGTTTCATGTGATTAATGTAGCATTCACTGTTCATTTCTACAGGCCCAGTGATAGGTAGATTAAACTGCTTTAGTAAATTTTCAATACGCAAAACATCTTTTGGTGAGAGCCATTCGCGCATCGCCGCTAGTTTTGCAGCCAGCACCATTCCGGCTGCAACAGCTTCACCATGCAACCAAACACCATAGCCTTTTTCCGCTTCAATGGCGTGGCCGAATGTATGACCAAGGTTGAGTAGTGCTCTCACGCCATGTTCCTTCTCATCCAGATTAACGACTTCCGCTTTTATTTCGCAGCATCGGGTAATGATGTAACGAAGTGCATCTGGGTCTCTGTTCTTCAGCGCGACAAGGTTTTGCTCTAACCAGTTAAAGAAATTAGCATCGTACATAATGCCATATTTTATTACCTCGGCCATTCCTGCTGAAAATTCTCGATCTGGTAAGGTACTCAGTGAGTTAGTATCTATGAAAACAGCCTTGGGTTGATAGAACGCGCCAATCATGTTTTTGCCCAAGGGATGATTAACGGCTGTCTTGCCGCCTACTGATGAGTCAACTTGAGAGAGTAGTGTTGTAGGTACCTGAATAAAGGGTATGCCTCGTTGGTAACATGACGCTGCAAACCCGCCCATATCACCAATCACGCCTCCACCTAAGGCTAGTAAAGTAGTATCGCGGGCAGCCCTATTTTCAAGCAGTGAACTCAGTATCTTTTCCAGGTAAGCTAGGGTTTTATATTGTTCACCATCAGGCAAAACAATATCGAACGTGCTTATGTTGTTGTTTCTTAGATTCGCCTTGATGCTCTCGAGGTATAAAGGGGCAACAGTCTCATTGGTGACTATCGCACACTGCTTTCCGGCTATCGCAGATAGCAAAAAACTGGTTTGCGAGAACAAACCAGTTTCGATGTATATAGGGTAGCTTCGCTCACCCAAATCGAGATGTAATGTGGGCATAGTTAACTTCCTTATCTTTTTGTTCTAGGTATTTCTGCAATATGCAGCTGCTATTTGTAGCTACAAACCTACAGTCCGATTTTACCAATGATTTGGTTCGCAACTGCTCTGGCACTTTGGTCGTCAGTTTCAACAACATAGTCTGCCACTTCGGTATAAAGCGGATTGCGCTCTTCTGCCAAACTACGCAGCACTTGCTCAGGATCGTTGTTTTGTAGTAGGGGACGTCTTTTGTCTCTTTGTGTACGTGCAACTTGCTTGTCGATTGTGGTTTGTAGGTACACAACTATCCCTCTAGCAGAAAGGCGATTCCTCACTGCTTTCGACACGATGGAACCTCCGCCTGTTGCCAGTACTATTCCCTGTTTGTCGGTGAGGTCATTGATGATACCTTCTTCTCTCTTTCTGAATCCATCCTCACCCTCAAGATCAAATATCCAAGCGATGTCAGCACCAGTTCTGCGCTCAATTTCTTGGTCAGAATCAAAAAAGTCTAAGTGTAGTTCGTCGGCGAGGTGCCTTCCAATAGTACTCTTGCCAGCGCCCATAGGACCCACAAGGAAGATATTACGTTTTTCAGCCATGTCTGATAAATTCACATTTTTAATATATGATTGAAATTGGTAATTTGTTTTTTCTTTACCAACTTTAACTACCACACCGATGAAGTGGAGAATGAATGCCATCAGTGCGAACGAATAATTTCCTCATTGGAAAATCTATGTGCTGATTATCTCAATTAATTGGCGCGTTATGCAAGCTTTCTTATGCATTAGCACTTTAAAACCGGATATCAAAAACAAAAAAGAGTGGAAGTAATACTTCCACTCTATATCTTTTACGTAATTACAATAAAAAGCGATTTAAGCGCGGTTTATTTCTACGTCTTATAGCGATTCTTCAATGATTTTTGGCGTTACAAATATCAGTAATTCACGCTTCTGCTCAATTGCGGTTGTTGACTTGAACAAGTTACCAACATAGGGCAAATCTCCCAACAATGGCACTTTCGATACATCATTAGTACTAACTTGTTGGAATATGCCACCGAGTACGATTGTTTCACCATTTTCAACCAGTACTTGAGTACTAATTTCTTGTGTATCAATAGCAATCGCTGGCCCTGTTGATGTTGAAACAGTGTCCCCGCGAGTATCCTGAGTAACCACCAGATTCAATATGATACGATTATCAGGCGTTATCTGTGGAGTGACTTTTAGGCTAAGAACCGCTTTCTTAAATTCCACCGATGTTGCGCCACTTGAAGTTGCTTGTACAAAGGGAATTTCTGTACCCTGCTCAATGTATGCTTCCTGCTGGTTGGCAACAGTAATACGTGGGCTAGCAATAATTTCCCCTTTATTTTCTGATTCTAATGCGCTTAGCTCAAGATCAAGGATGTTGCCATCGACCAAGTTGGCAATTTGAAAACCAATAGTACCTGCTGCACTGGCAACGGGTAGGTTGACATTTAACCGATCGCCAATATCAGGAACAAGACCTTGCCCCGCCGTATCAGCACCTACTATAGAACCTGAGGTATTAGAATCGCTTCCCGATCCAGTGAAGCCCCAACGAACGCCCAATTGCTCATCAACGTTGTCACGAACGGTTACCATGCGTGACTCGATGAGTACTTGTTTAACCGGTACGTCAAGTGCATCTATTACTTTCCTGGCTTCGTCAATACTCTCTTGAGTATCACGGAGTAAAAGAGTGTTGGTTCTGCTATCTACCGTCACTGTTCCACGGCTTGACAGAATACCACCATCTGTCGTTTTAAGTATGGTTGCGATGTCTTCAGCGGTTGCGTAGTTTATTTCGATGTTAGCTGCTTTTAGCTCGGCTAAGTCTTGCACCTGCTGCTTTGATTGCAGTTGCTGAGTTTCACGGGCAGTCAGTTCTTCGGTAGGCGCGACTAACAAAATGTTGCCTTCTAGTCTTTTGTCCAAACCACGAATCTTGAGGATCATGTCAAGTGCTTGGTCCCACGGTACACCAGAGAGTGTGATCGTCACATTACCCGCCACGGTGTCAGTCGTAACTAAGTTAAAGCCATTAACTTGAGCAATAATCTGTAAAACTTGGCGCACTGGCACGTCTTGGAAATCAAGTGATATTGGCTCCCCTTCGTATGCAGTCTCTTGTGTTTGTTCAACTTCGTCTTTGGTTAATGGGGTAACAGCAAGCGTAATAGTGTTGTCTTCTTCGCTCTTGCGAATCCTAACCACACCATCGTAAACAATCTCGACTTTAGCAGTATCGGCGTCTTGAAAGGTTTCAATGCTTTTCACCGCAGTACCAAATTGACTCACATCTACTTCAACATACTGATCGTCTGCAAGTACCGTTTTCTTCAGCGTGAGTGTAACAGACCCCTTTGCCTCTATTACGTTAGCGACAGGGCTGCGCCTGTCAAAACCAATTATTACATTGCCTGTTGTAGCTGAACGGTTGAAGTCGATGCTTGTTAGGGTTGATGTGTTTTCCAAAAGCTTGTCGCCGGCTGGGTCGACGAGGTCGACTAGCTTAGCTGGCTCCTGAGCAACTGCGCCCAAGCTAAAAACCGCTAAAACAAATGCTACAACTAGGAGCCAGTTTGGTCTGTTGCCATTTAAGCGCTTATTGAAAATATATTTATCAGACATTGTTGTTTTCCCCAGTTATTGATGACATGGTTAATGTGGCGTTTTTTGTTTTCCAACAACCAGCACCGTCAGGTATCATTTCTTCAATAACCACTTCTTTTTCCGTTATGTTAGTAATTTTTCCGAAAAACAGGCCAATGTGTTGACCACGTTTCGCTTTGTGTAAACTGCCATCATTGGCTTGAATAAGGGCATATTGTTGTCCTGCTATAGAGAAGACTCCAGTCATCTGTAAAGCGTCTATACCATATGCCTCTAGTTTTTCTTTTTGTCTCTGTCTGTTTGGCTGCGAACAATTTGCCGTTTGGACTTCAACCGGACCTGAAGCGTCATTGCGTTGCTGAAACCTCTGAAAAGGGCTACGCAAGTCGGAAGCTTCATAATCGACAGGGTCTAATTGCACGAACTCTGGATAAGGTTCAATGCTCACATTTGTATTTGCTTTGACACTTTCTGTGTATGCAATTAAGTCGTCTATTTGGGCGCTACAGGCTCCCAAACCTAAACAAATAGGGAGTAATAGTAAGGATTTCTTCATCATTTCTCCTCCCCGTCAGTTTTAGTGTCAGTGCCTGCGGAGCGGTAGGTTCTTGCCTGCATTTTTAAACTTAATTCGCCCCGATTATTCACGATATCAAAATCGTGCAGAGTAACAATTCTCGGCAAATTGGCGACGTTCGAAGCAAATTGTCCGAATTCATGATAATTTCCAGCAACTTCTAGTTGAATAGGTAATTCCGTGTAAAACTCCTTCGGGTCCTCTTGCTGCCAATTAAGCAGTTTGAATGATAGTCCAGCATCAGTTCCGACAAAAGTAATATCGTCTAAAAGACCAGGCGTTTCATTGCTTGTAGGTAAGGTCTTAAGCATCGATGAAAAATCCTTTTCAATCCGCACTAATTGCTCTTCATAAGCGTTTAGATTTACGGCGATGCGATATTTTGATTCGAACACATTTCTCAGTTCAGATTCTTTATTTTTTGCTGAGTCAAGCTGCGGTAATTTACTACTGATGATTGCGTAATAGCAAATTGCACTAACCACAACTATACAAAAAATTGCCACAACTGTTTTAATTTCTTTAGGCCAGATGGCGACCTGTTCGAAGTCTAAATCGTTGACTTCCTTTAATTTTGAAAAATCAAAAGCCATTAGCGATTCCCTCCTTGGGCCAAATCAGTTTCTTCATTAGGTGCAACTTTCGGTGTGATTGAAAAGGTTAATTTAAAATCACTTACTGCGTTTGAGGTGCTTACGTCAGCCGTTATAGATGAAAGCACGCCGCTAGTAAAGACTTCTGAACGTTCTAAGTTGCGCATAAACGACGATAATCGATTGTTTGATTCGCTTATGCCAATGATTTCAATAGTATTGCCATTTCGCGACATTTTTTCAAATGATACGCCGGCGGGCACAATTCGCGCTAGCTCGTCAAAAATGATTGGTGACACATTTTTACTAACCTGAAGTTGTTCGATAAGTGCCATTCGCTGCGCAATTTGGCTTTTTGTGTCGCGTATATCTCTGATACGTTGAATCTGCCTATCAAGCACTTCGATTTGCTGGTTAAGGTAGTTATTTCTTGAATTTTGATTACGTATTTGTTGCTCAATCACTTCGCTTAGCAGCCAGAAAACGGCAAGTACGACAAGTGATATAACAACAAGCGAGGCTACGTATTGTTTTTTGTGACGCTGACGTTGTGCTTCACGCCAGGGTAATAGATTTACATGTGCCATTGCGAATAACTCCTACTTGCAAGACCCATCGCAATTGCTAACTGAGGAGCATATTTGTTGAGCTTTTCAGCATCCACGCCATCACTCACAGTTAAATTGGAAAACGGGTTAAAGGCTTCGACTTCTATGCCTAGGTCCTTGGTTAAGTCTTCAACAATACTTGGCAAAGAACCTGCTCCACCTGCTAGTAGAATTTTTTCAGGTTGTGCTTTGTGTGTTGTCGATACGTACATTTGTAAGGCACGCTGTATTTGTTGCTGCAGTGCCGACAGAAACATTGGTAATGTGTCGCGGAACCATGATTCTGGGGCTGTACCCTCGGCGATTTGACTCTCAACTTCTTGAATATCGAGAGTATGGATAACAGCTAAATCTTGCACAAATTTGTTCATGCCAAAGTTGTGTTCTTTGCTGTATATCACCTCGCCATCTTCTACAAAACATACTTGCAGCAGACTTGCCCCTACGCTGATGCAGCATGTGGGTTTGTCTTTTCTGTGCGTTGCGAAATTCACAAGGGAGTTACCCAAGGCGTATCCTTCAATATCCATAACTTTCGGTTCAAACGGCGCTTCACGGACGAGGGTGATTCGACTATCAACCATGTCCTTGTGGGCAGCACTTAATAGTACTTCAACCTTACCCGAATGCAATTTACTTTCACCCAATTCTTCAAAATCGAGGTATACTTCTTCAAGTGGATAAGGGATTAAGCTATCAGCTTCGATTTCGATTTGGCTTTCCAGTTCGAAATCCGTCTGATTCGGATCCATGAAGACAACCTTTGACAAAACAGATGCGCCAGCAACGGCTATCGCGACATCCTTATTTTTTGTTTTTAGATTGTGTTTAATCTTCTTCAACGACTTACTTACTGCGTCGAAGTCTTTGATCTCGCGCTCGTTGAAGGCCGAGCCTGCGATTGGCTCGCAAGCGAAAGCATTTACTTTGGCGACAGATCCACTAACATCTAGGCTAATAGCCTTGATATATTTTGTTCCGATGTCTAACCCGATAATACTTTGGGCTTTTTTCTTAAAAAGCGATTTCATTCAATAGTAGCTCTGCGTAAGTTCTAGTATCATAGTTACAAATAATACTGATTTTTTAAACCCGTATGGTTCTGTTAACGACACCTAAGTATAAAAATTGAGTATTTTACCTGAAAATAACCAATGTGAAAAATAAACCGTGAAGTTAATCAAGACACTCATATTACTGACCATAGTCGGATTCATTCTAACTGTTTTTAGCATCATAGGTATGTATTTTTATCTCAAACCGGAACTTCCTAGTGTGGAAGTGCTTCAAGAGGTAAAATTTCAGACCCCTATGAGGATTTTTACCAAAGACGGTAAACTGATATCCCAATATGGTGTAAAACGAAGGATACCAGTTTCTCTCGACGATGTCCCCGAAACCTTAGTTCAGGCATTAATTGCCACTGAAGATAGTCGATTTTATGACCACATAGGCGTTGATCCTATTGGTGTCGCACGTGCCTTCATTAACCTAATTGTCACGGGTGAAAAGGGCCAGGGGGCTAGTACATTAACTATGCAAATGGCTCGAGGCTTCTTTTTAACGAGAGAGAAAAAGTTTAGTCGCAAAATTCGAGAGCTCTTCATTGCCTTGCATATGGAGCAAGAATTAACGAAAGAACAGATACTTGAGTTATATCTTAACAAGGTAGAATTGGGTCATCGTGCTTTTGGTTTTGGTGCGGCTGCTCAGGTTTACTACGGTAAGAACCTTAATGAGCTAAATTTAGCCCAGATTGCCACCCTCGCTGGGCTTCCACAAGCACCGTCTACACTTAACCCAATTAGTCGCCCCGAACGGTCAAAAGAGCGCCGACGTATAGTGCTATTGCGTATGCTTGATGAAGGCTATATTACGCGGCAACAGTTCGATGAAGCTTCACAAGCGCCAGTTTCTGCTAAAAAGCATGGTGCTGAACTAGCACTTGATGCTCCCTATCTAGCTGACCTTATCTATAATGAAATGGTTGAGCTCTATGGTAAAGATATTGCAGAAACTAGCGGTTTTAATGTTTATGCAACGGCCACATATAAGATACAAAAAGCAGCGCAAGAAGCGGTTGTACAAAATCTCCATGACTATGACGAACGCCACGGTTTTCGCGGCCCGCTAGCGCAACTTTGGCAAGCTCTTCCGGCCTTAACAGAACTCACGATTGAGGCTGAGCAAAACAGCACAGATGCGGCTATCGGCGATGCTTTCTTGATTAATCAACAGCTTGACTTGGTAACCCGAGATGAGCGCGAAAACCCTGATGCTTGGCCACTTGAAAAGATAACTGCCTACTTGGATAGTGTTGAAGAAATTTCACCTTTAGTACCTGCCGTGGTGTTAAAGGTACACAGAAAAAGCGCTGATGTAGTAAATGCTGAGGGTGAACAAATTGAACTTCCATGGGAAGGGTTGGATTGGGCAAGAGCTTATATCGACGACCACACTCAAGGCGAAGACCCTAAATTTGCGCCTGATATTCTTCAAGAAGGTATGCTGGTGTATATCCGAAAGAATGTCGAAAAAGACCTGTGGCAACTCAGTCAGTTCCCAAGTGCCACGGGAGCATTGGTTGCTTTAAATCCGAAAGACGGCTCTGTTCAAGCTGTTGTAGGAGGGTATAGCTTCTATCACAGCCAATTCAATCGAGCGACGCAGGCAGAGCGACAAGTAGGCTCTAACATCAAACCTTTTGTTTATTCTGCGGCTATTGATAATGGTTACAATCTCGCCAGTATCATTAATGATGCTCCTATAAATCAATGGGATGCGACATCAGGTGTAGCATGGCGACCACAAAACTCTCCGGCCATTTACGACGGCCCGATACGTATGCGCGTTGCACTTGGAAAGTCGAAAAACGTCGTGTCTGTTCGATTATTGCGGGGTGTCGGCCTCGACAATACAATTGACTATCTCACCCGTTTCGGCTTCGACAAAGACGACATCCCACGCGACGAAACTCTTTCTTTAGGTTCAGGCTCGCATACACCACTTGAACTTGTTACAGGCATTGCAAGCTTTGCAAATGGAGGCTTTGCGGTTCAGCCATATTTCATTGATAGGATAGAAACAGATTTAGGAGAGTTAATTTGGCAGGCTGATCCACTCTACGCCTGTGACCCCTGTGAACAAAGGTCGGACACAGCGAATGTTGAGCAGAACGATGATATCACTTCAACAAACGAGCAAGATATTGAAGCAATGCTCGCTGCTGAGTTTGGTCAAGCTAACGATGTTGAAGGCGAGAGTAAAGAAAAAGTGATGCGCTCAGCGGAGCGGGTTATTAGTAAGCAAACAGCTTTTCTGGTGTCGGAAATGATGCGAACAGCAGTGAGAGCAAATGGGAACTGGAATAACAAAACTTATTGGCTTGGAACGGGCTGGCGTGCCAGAAACATCCTTCAACGAGAGGATATTGGCGGTAAAACCGGCACCACCAATGATTCTAAGGATACTTGGTTCAGCGGTTTTGCTGGCGACTTGGTGGCAACCTCGTGGGTTGGCTTCGACGACAACTCTCGCGAATTAGGACGGGCTTCACGTAATCAAAATATCATTAATAGAAACCCAGAAAAATTTAATTGGATAGGTAATGGAATGATTGGCGTGGAAGACGGAGCAAAGAGTGCTCAGCCAGCATGGATTCGATTTATGCAAGCGGCGCTTGTTGATTCGCCGGAGGCCGTGAAAGTCATTCCTGAAAACATTGTGCGTGTTCGAATTGATAGAAAAACGGGTAAGCTGACACGTCGTACGGATCACACTGCAATGTTCGAGTATTTTAAAGTTGGCACTGAGCCTACCACTTATGTAGTGGACGATGAGTTATCATTACCTTTAGATGAAGATAAAGAAGAACAGCCTGAAATTGAAAATATCTTTTAATTAATTTCTGGCTGTTTACAAAAAAACAACAATAATCATTATGATACGGCACAAAGAGAATTAACGAATGAGTGACAATAGTCAGCATAATCATCTTTACATCCCGCATGCAGGGCCTTCCTTGTTGGAAACGCCATTACTTAATAAAGGTAGTGCTTTCACAGAAAAAGAGCGTAAGAACTTTAACCTGCTGGGCTTATTGCCGCCTCGCTATGAGAGTATTGAAGAACAAGTTTCCCGTGCATACAAACAATATAAGAGTTTTGAGAATCCCTTAAATAAACATATTTATTTGAGGGCGATACAAGACAATAACGAAACCTTGTTTTATCGCTTATTACAGGCTCACATCGAAGAAATGATGCCAATCATCTATACACCAACTGTAGGTGACGCTTGTGAGAGTTTTTCTGATATTTATCGTTCGTCACGTGGGCTTTTTATTAGCTATGAGGAGCGTCATTTAATGGATGATATTCTCCGCAACGCTACCAAACGCAAAGTAAAAGTGATTGTTGTAACAGATGGAGAGCGCATACTAGGCCTTGGCGATCAAGGCATTGGTGGTATGGGGATCCCAATCGGTAAGTTAAGTTTGTACACAGCGTGCGGTGGTATCAGTCCAGCCTATACTCTGCCGGTGATGCTAGACGTTGGCACTAATAATCCCAAGCTGTTGAACGACCCAATGTATATGGGGGCACGACACGAACGTATTAACCAAGAACAGTATGATGAATTTTTAGATATGTTTATTCATGCCGTTCAACGCAGATGGCCGGAAATCATGATTCAGTTCGAAGATTTTGCGCAACCAAATGCAATGCCACTTCTGCAGCGCTACAGAAATGAAGTGTGTTGTTTTAATGACGATATTCAAGGCACTGCGGCCGTGACACTTGGCACTATTTTGGCAGCTTGTCGTGTTCGTGGTGCAAAATTATCGGAAATGAAAGTCGTGTTTGTGGGAGCAGGATCGGCTGGATGTGGCATTGCCGAGATGCTTATTCAACAAATGGTATTCGAAGGTTTGTCGGATATAGAAGCTCGCGCTCAGGTATTTATGATTGATCGCTTTGGTTTAGTCACCGAGGGAATGGAAGGTTTGCGTGATTTTCAGCAAGCACTACAACAACCTAATGCTAGGCTACAAGATTGGACTTATAGCGGCGAATACGCTTCACTTCTCGATGTTGTTAACTGTGCGAGGCCCGACGTATTGATTGGCGTATCGGGGCAACCTGGTTTGTTTACAGAACAAGTCATAAGCGCAATGGCCCAGCACAGCGAGAAACCTATTATTTTCCCGTTAAGTAATCCATCTAGACAGGTTGAAGCACGTCCTGAACAAGTAATTGAATGGACTGACGGCAATGTAGTTATCGCCACAGGAAGCCCTTTTAAACCGGTTGAATATAAAGAAAGGATATTTCCTATCGCGCAGTGCAATAACAGTTATATCTTCCCCGGAATTGGTTTGGGTGTCATTGCAGCTAAAGCGCGTTTAGTCAGCGATGAGATGTTAATGGCAGCAAGTAATGCACTAGCAGACGCTTCGCCTATGGTTAATGACCCGAAAGGCGAATTGCTGCCACCGCTTACCCAAATTGGTAGTCTGAGTCGTAAGATAGCATTCGCGGTGGCTAAAGTTGCCATGGACCAAGAGCTCGCACTAAGACTTCCAGATGAGGTCCTCGAGCAGAAAATTGAAAGTAATTTCTGGAAAGCTGAATATCGGCCTTACAAAAGGGTCAGTATCTAAGTTGACAGCAATGCTATCTTTGTTCGCTAACTAGGGAACAGAGATAGCATGTACACTTTACTATTGCGGGTGAAGTTGTACATTTCTTTTTTGCCCGCAGGTAGTTTATCAATCGTTGTTCCTTCGAAACCCTGTTCTAGGAACCAATGGCCGGTTACGGTAGTTAGCACAAATAGTCTATCGAGACCACTCAATATTGCCTTTTTACGAATTTCATCCAGTAGACGTTCGCCTCGGTTTGCACCGCGATAGTCATGATGGGTTGCCACACAGGCCAGCTCCCCACAGCCATCGTCAGGGTACAAATAGAGTGCTGCACAAGCGATGATCATTCCATCTCGCACTATTACGGTAAATTTATCTATTTCACTTTCCAGTCGCTCGCGTGACCGTTTTACCAAGGCACCACTTTCTTCCAGTGGCTTAATTAACCGTAAAATGCCACCAACATCGTCGATCGTCGCCGTTCTAAGCTGTTCATAGTGATTTTGCAAAACCAAAGAACCTGCACCGTCGCGGGTGAAGAGTTCTTTCAGCAAAACACCATCGGTGTGGTAGTTAACGCAGTGTGCACGCTGAACACCAGCCTCAACTGACGCAATCATGGCGGTAATACAAGTTTCTTCTGCATCGATATTATTGAGTGCACGTTGTTTTTTGAGCGTATTAAGCTCAGTAGTTCGAAGCAGTTTACCTTGTTTGTTGAAAATTCCGTCTTTTTCCGAGAGCGTGATAATTTTATCAGCCTTTAAGGCGATTGCAGCCTTAGTGGCTACATCTTCATGGGATAAGTTAAATACCTCACCGGTGGGGGAATATCCCATGGGCGACAATAAAACAATAGAGCCGTCATCTAAATGATCGTTAAGGCCTTGCACATCAACTCGTCGCACTAGCCCTGTGTTCTCGAAGTCGATACCATTTTTGATGCCGTAAGGTTTAGCTACCACCAAGTTGCCAGAACACACTCGAATTTGCGAGCCATGCATTGGGGAGTTGGGCAAGCCCATTGTTAACAGTGCCTCAATTTGACTACGCAAGCTGCCTGCAGCATCTTTTACACACTCTAAAGTGTCTTTATCGGTGATTCTGATCCCGTTTTCAAAATGAGATACTTTTGAGCGAAAAGCCAGTCGTTTTTCTATCTGTGGGCGAGCACCATGGACTAAGACTAATTTCACGCCCAAACTATTCAGCAAGGCTATATCCTGAATGATCTTCGGAAAATTCGGGTCTTCAATTGTTTCACCGCCGAACATGATCACAAAAGTTTTACCTCGGTGGGCATTGATATAAGGGGCTGAGCTTCTAAAAAGCCTAATGCCTTCGGAATCAGAAAGTGCCATGGCTTGCCTCATTCATCACGTTAACTAACGCGCTAAGATTCAGTAAAAGTAAAAATGTCATCGCAGAAAATTGCCGCATGAGCATATTAAGTGCCTTGTTTAAATGACCTTGTCCAATCGTTCTAATTCAACATAGAGCGCTCTTGTTACCAATTCTTTATTGGTGCCGCCGAGAATGTTTCTTTTGTTCAATACGGCCTCAAGTTCTAGAACTGGGTAGACATCGTCGTCGATTTCAGCGTGCACGGCTTTTAAGTCGCTTATACTTAAGTCTTCTAAGGCCTTATTCATCGAGATAGCTTTGACCACTGCTTGGCCAGCAATATCGTGAGCGGTTCTAAATGGAATACCTTTCTCGACAAGATAATCAGCAAGCTCGGTGGCATTGGCATAGCCTTGTTGAGCTGCTAAACGACACCTTTCTTCATTCAATGAAAGGCTATCTAAGACCTCAACAGCGATACATAGGCAAATATGCCATTGATTAACACTATCGATAGCGCCTTCTTTGTCTTCCTGCATATCCTTGTTGTATGCAAGCGGAAGGCCTTTCATAGTAACTAGCAATGCTTGCAAGTTACCAAATACTCGGCCACATTTTCCGCGCATCAGCTCGAGGGCATCCGGATTTTTCTTTTGCGGCATAAGAGAAGAGCCAGAGGTAACGGAGTCACCAAGCTGCAAAAAGCCAGCCTCACCACTATTATAAAAAATCAAATCTTCAGCCATACGCGAAAGGTGCATCATACTAGTACTGGCATTGAATAAGAGCTCAAGCACGAAGTCGCGGTCTGAAACAGCATCAAGGCTATTTAAACAAGGTGAATCGAAACCAAGTTCACTTGCTATTTCGTAGCGGTCTACGGGAAAAGTTGTTCCGGCTAAAGCTCCGCTCCCGAGAGGACATTGGTTAAGACGCTTTTGCAAGTCGTCAATGCGGCTAATATCACGCTTAAACATTTCTACGTAGGCCAAGCACCAGTGCGCAAAGTAAACTGGTTGAGCACGCTGGAGGTGGGTATAGCCAGGAATAATTGCGCCGTCATGACGGGCTGCCACTTTTAGCAGGGCCTTGATAACACTGCTACAATCACTTCGAATGGAATCGAGATGTGACCGACACCATAAACGAAAGTCAGTTGCGACTTGATCGTTTCTGCTTCGACCTGTATGAAGTTTGCGCCCAATATCGCCTAACTCCTGAGTAAGTGCCGCTTCTACAAAACTGTGAATATCTTCCTCAGGCGAAGCACTGAAATCGAGTTCTCCGTTCTCGGCTTGTGACTTTAACTTTGTTAAGCAGCTCTCTAGTTGCTGCTGCTCGTCATTGCTTAGCACCCCAGCCTTACATAGTGCACGAGACCAAACGATAGAGCCCCACATATCTTCCGCAGCCATTACATAATCGAACGGCAGAGAGTCATTTACCTGCTTAAACATATCACTGCTTCCAGCTTGGAAGCGTCCACCCCATAATGCCATTGTCTTTTCCTTAACCTTGTTCTTTTAGTGCTTTGATTCTGCTCGATAAGCTGAACAAACGGATGAAGCCTTCTGCATGACTTTGGTTGTATACATCGTCTGCGCCAAAAGTAGCAAAGTCTTCTGAATATAGGCTGTTAGGCGATTTGCGTTGCACGACAGTGGCTTGCCCTTTATAAAGTTTTACGACAATTTCGCCAGTTACTAATTTGGCAAAGCTTTCCGCGCCTGCTAGCAAGGCATCATTTAAAGCGGTAAACCAACGGCCGTCGTACATTACGTGAGAGAACTCTAAGCCTAGCTGCTCTCGATATTTAAGTGCAGACTTGTCCAGCACTAAGCATTCTAGTGCTTTGTATGCCTTCATCAGCACAGTTCCGCCAGGTGTTTCGTAGCAACCACGCGATTTCATGCCAACAAGACGATTCTCCACGATATCAATACGACCTACGCCATGAGGTGCCGCAAGTTGATTAAGTTCTACAAGTGCTTTGTATGGCGAAAGTGCCTGACCGTTCACATGAGTGAGTCGACCTTCATCGAACGCTAAGGTAATGTGTTCCGGCTTGTCGGGGGCATCTTCTGGATCGGTTGTCATGGTCCACACTTGTTTGCTCGGCTCACACCAAGGGTCCTCAAGTTCACCACCTTCATGCGAAATATGCCACGCATTTGCATCACGGCTATATATTTTCGTCGCCGACGCCGTCGTTGCAATGTTGCGGCTAGCAAGATAATCAAGTAAATCTTCGCGCGAGACCATGTCCCATTCGCGCCAAGGTGCAATCACTTGGAGATCTGGTGCTAGGGCTGCAAACGCACCTTCAAATCTCACTTGATCGTTTCCTTTACCCGTACAGCCATGACTCAGTGCGTCTGCGCCAACTTTGCGGGCAACTTCAACCTGCGCCTTCGCAATTACTGGGCGAGCCATTGAGGTACCCAATAAATATTCACCTTCGTAAACAGCGCCAGTGGTTATAGTTGGGTAGATAAAGTCGCGAACAAACTCTTCTTTCAAGTCGACGATATGACACTCGCTTGCACCAGACGCTATGGCTTTATCATGCAAACCTTCAAGCTCTTCATCACCTTGGCCAACATCGGCAGCAAAAGCGACGACTTCACAATTGTAGTTTTCTTTTAGCCAAGGCATGATTGCCGAGGTATCTAATCCACCAGAGTAGGCTAATACTACTTTCTTAATTTGGTTTTTATTTTCTGTTAAGGCCATTACTTTTCCTTTTCTGAACTGCGAATATTTATCTCGCAGTTCTGTTTGATTTTAAAGTGTTGCTAATAAACTGGGATATGTTAATGCAGTTTATGAATCTTGCTTTCCAATTAACGCTACCATGATGGCATTTTGAGCATGCATCCGATTCTCTGCTTGTAGCATAAGTAAGGATTTATCGCTATCCATAAGACTACTCGTAATCTCTAAGTCGCGATGTGCCGGCTGGCAGTGCATCACAAAACTGGCGTTGGTTTTCTGCATCAACGCTTCGTTAACCTGATAGGGAGCAAATTTCTCTTTTATATCTGCCAATGGCGTATCGTCACCCATCGATAGCCAAGTATCTGTGTAAATAATATCTGCTTTTTCTAGTTCATCAATGGAGTTCGAAATTGTGATGTCGACATTGTTTTCGTAGGCCAATTTTGCTGCATGTTGAGCAATGTTTGGTGATATTTCAAAACCTTTTGGTGTAATAACAACTTGATTGCAGCCAAGCAGAGCGCCAACGATTAAGAGTGAATGGGTTACATTGTTGCCATCGCCGACATAGGCCATGGTTTTACCTTTGACACTACCGAATTTCTCAGCCATTCCCAAATAGTCGGCGAGTGCCTGACAAGGATGATACAAGTCGCAAAGCGCATTAATTACCGGCACTTTTGCACCTTGCGCTAAATCGACTAGCGTTTTGTGCTCATAAACGCGAGACACGATGCCATCGGCCCAACACGCTAAATTCGCCCCCACGTCTACGGGGTCTTCTCTGTCTTTTAACGGGGCACCTTGGCTATCAACATAGACTAGATGACCACCCAATTTGTTGATGCCTATATCAAAGCTCACCCGAGTGCGAAGAGAGGGCTTCTCAAAAATAGCCACAATGTTTTTGTTCGCAAGCGCTTGATTATAGTTTTCTGGTCGCGCTTTTACATCCAGGGCTAAGTCAAGCAATGCGTTCATTTCTGCACTCGACCAATCACTGAAGGTAAGTAAATCATTTTTATTTGAAAATGCTGTCATTGTCGTCTCATTTAGGCGAATAATTCGCCGTGGTAAATTATATTTATTGTAGGCATATTCGCTTGTGCTAGCTGGGCTGAATTTGCGTGCCACTTCGCGTTGCTGTTAACCCTGTAAGCGCGGCTACGTCACTCCAATTACCAATAGTCACTGGCTTATTCAGCACGGTCGTTGCCTCTTGCGCTGCTCGCACTTTCACTTCCATACCGTCGGTAATTACCTTCGATTGAATGAGGGCCTCTATCTCGTTATTGTTTAAGCTTGGCAGTCTTTTTTTCTCATGATCCAATACACCAGAGACATCACATAAAAAATACAAATCTGCATAAAGAAGAGATGCAATACAGGCGGCGGCTTGGTCTGCATTTACGTTAAATAAACGCCCTTCATCATTGCTACCGATAGAGCAAATAATTGGCAGTAAATCAGCATGCATAAGTTGATGTAATAATTTTGCACTACGTGCTTTGGGATAACCGACAGCGCCCAATTTTCTGTCAATCTCCACGCAATCAGCAAGGTTGCCATCGGCCAAGGATATGCCCACTCCTGTTAGCTCATACTGACTTGCCATAGCCACTAATTTTTTGTTTAAGGTGCCAGCAAGCACACCTGTAACGGCAGGCATTTGTTCATCTGGAGACACGCGTAAGCCCTGATGTTTTTTGGTTTCAAACCCTAAGGCAGTTAGCTGGGTTTGAAGTTGTGAGCCACCGCCATGCACTATAGCAACGTTGAAGCCTTTGTCTCTAAGCTTTTTAATATCACTAAAAAACTGCTCTTGTGCATTGGCATCTTCGAAAAAGTTACCACCAACTTTAAATACGATGTTCGTACTTTGCATTTTCATTCGTCCTATTTCTTGGCCGTTGCAGTCGTCATAAACGAGGGTAAAAGACCTGTAGCAGAGTGCAAACCGCTAGCAATATTTGCGCATTGAAGTGCCTGAGAAGCTGCTCCCTTGAGTAAATTGTCGATAACTGAAGTGACCACTAAATAGCGGCTATTTTCGTCGAACTTCCAATGAAGATCACAGAACGGCGTGTGCGCAACATCATCGATTTTTGGCCACTGTTTACGCAGGCGAACAATATCAGAGGACGCATATTTGTTAATATAAAGGGCATCGATATCATCCGCGCTAACGCCGTCTTTAATAGCTACAGTGACTGTAGCTAATATACCGCGTTTGAATTGCCCAAGGTGTGGAGTAAATATGACTTTAGTATTTGCATACTCCTCAATTTCAGGAGTGTGACGATGCCCCAATACGCCGTAGGCTTGAAGACTTACCTCAAAGAAATTAGTTGTGGCACTGGGCTTTTTACCGGCTCCACTTACACCAGAAGTTGCATTAATCACCGGGCGCTGTTTCGAGTCTACTACGCCAGCGTCGGCTAATGGTTTCAACGCCAGCAACGAAGCCGTGGGATAACAACCTGGAACAGCGACGAAGCTCGCCCTTGCTATTTGTTCTTCATGCCATTCGGCTAGACCATAAACAGCTTCTGATAGAAGTTCCTTTTGCTTATGTTCAAAACCATAATACTCGGCAAAAATAGCCGTGTCTGAAATACGAAAAGCGCCAGACAAATCGAATACTTTGGCTTTACCTCGGATCAAAGAGTCGGCCCAATCATGGCTAGCCTCATGAGGGGTTGCTAAAAATATCAAATCGAAATCGTTTGCAGTTCTAGAAAGCGCTTCAGCGTTTAGTGCTTGCAAGTGAAGTTCATTTGCATCGCTGCTCGTGACTTGCGTTAAATGAGGATGTACTTCACTAATTGCTTTGTTTGCGTCACTGCTATTTTCAGACACAAAACAGGCTGATAGGGTAAACAGTGGGTGAGCGTTTACTAGAGCTATAAGTTCCGCGCCGGTATAACCGCTAGCGCCAATGATACAAGTTGAATACATAAATAAATTCTTATTAGGAGTGAAAAATAGATCTTGCTTTAGCAGGCTCGAAATACCCTACTAAAGCAAGAAAAAATAACGACTTGACTAGGAACAGTTACCTAGCAGATCGTTAAACATGCACCGCGCATCGTCGCAGTGCTAGGGAGAAGTTGCTAATTTTTTGCAAAATGCATAAGTATTTAATGTTAAAGACTTTCTGGCTCACTGATTTTCATTCCGCTCGTTGATATACATTCAATGCTATCTTGTCGCTTGATATTGCGACACAGCTCTAATAAAGTGAGATAGTAAGTTTTTATGAATAAATATGCAATAAAAATAAATAAATAAATGGTTTTTGTTTTGCTCTATATTTACTTGTACTCAGTGAACAAAGTCAATATATTGAAAAGCCAAGTTAATAATCACGAAAATATATATGCAAAAGAAAACAATTGCCCTTGTTGCTCACGATCACAAAAAACCAGACTTAATAGCGTGGGCACAAAAAAATAAACACTACCTCGCCAAAGTTAATCTTGTCGCAACAGGCACAACGGGCGGCTTGCTAGCCGAAAATGTAGGTCTGAAGATTAAGCGCTTTAAAAGTGGTCCCTTAGGTGGAGACCAACAAATCGGGGCGCTGATTGCAGAGCAAGCACTTGATGTGTTGATTTTTTTCTGGGATCCTATGAACCCTGCACCGCATGATCCTGATGTGAAAGCTTTATTGCGTTTATGTTCAGTTTGGAATGTACCAGTGGCGTGTAACCTCGCAACTGCCGACATGCTAATTAGCTCCCCCTTGTTCCACGACGAAAACTTCAAACCAGAGCTACCCGTTTACTAGGTTTCAAACGCGAGCTGTTGTTTAGTATTGCTTATTTTTGCCGATAGCTAATGTAACCATTGCTGACGCAAAAATTCATTGTGAAGCTATACTTAAAGCACGCTAACGATTGCACCTTAGGACCAAGTAAATGATTGAATCACCAAAGTATGCATGGACTCTTCAAGCTCATAAAATTTTTAGATGGATCTTATTAGCCCAACTGGCCATTGCAATAATTATTGGTTTTATCACCGATGACCTAGTTACAGCATTCCTGGTGGGTATTCCAATAATTGCTGTGCCGATTTTCCTAAGTATTAGTCAACCACATGCTCCTATCAGTAGACATGTGGTGGGTATAGCAACCCAATTGATGACAGCACTGCATATTCAGCAGGCCTTCGGAATGACCGAAATGCATTTTGAAGTATTTGTAGTCTTAGCTTTTCTGATATTTTTTCGGGATTGGAAGGTTGTGGTATCAAGTACCGTAGCCGTGGCAGTGCATCATATTTTGTTTTTTGTGATTCAAAGTCAGGGGGGCGGCGTGTATATTTTTGAAGCCAACCGCGTATTCTTTTATATTCTCGTTATCCATGCTCTATTTGCCGTAGCCGAAGGTGCAGTATTGGCCGTTATGTCTCATCGCAGTCACAATGAGGCTTTCGCGGCAGAATTATTGCAGAACTCGGTAAAACAGATAATGAGCTCAGATGGAAAAATTAATTTAAGCAATGCAAAGGCAATCGATCATCCCAATTTAGTTGAGTTTAATCGTATGATCGCTGGTGTAAAGTTGCTCATCGACAAAGTGAATGCTGTGAGTGGTAGTTTGCTCGGTGTTGTGGAAAAAGTGAAGGTGTCGTCAGATCTCTTAGACAGCTCGGTGGATCAACAGAATAACCAGGTGAGTGCCATTAGCACTGCAATGCAGAACATGACTTCCTCAATCAACGAAGTTGCGAATCTCTCACAAAATGCCAATCAACGGGCTGAACAAGCAAAGAGAAACACAGACGACACAAGAGTTTCGATTGATGGTTCTAGCCAAAATATTTCGCAGTTGAAATCAACCTTACAAACAACTTCTCAGGCAATTGGTGATTTAAGCGCCAAGTGCACGAATATTTCTGAGGTAATGCAGTCGATCAAGTCAGTAGCCGAGCAGACTAACTTGCTAGCTCTCAATGCTGCTATCGAATCAGCGCGAGCGGGCGAGCATGGACGAGGTTTTGCAGTCGTTGCCGATGAGGTAAGAAATCTAGCTATAAAGTCGAAAGAAAGTGCCGAAGAAATTGAGCTGATTACTAGCCAATTAACTGACAGTGCCAATCATTCGGTACAAAATATGGATAATTGTGTGGAGATGGTCGGACACGCTGTAGAGTCATCTTCACAAGCGTCAAATAACATGGCTTCGGTTTTAGACGGTATCGATGAAGTTAATCATAATGTGACAACTGTTGCTGGCTCGGCAACCGAACAGGCAAGTACATCTGAATCAATCAGTGAGTCGGCACAAGAGTTATATCAACTCTTTAGTGATGAGAAAAATCAAGTACAAGGTCTTAAACTAGAAGTTGAGCAACTTAATACCTTAGCGTTTCAGCTTGAGGAACAACTTAAGTCATTTGAAGCCTAGGTACATCGATCATGCCAAAGTACTTACTTGTACTGATCGCGCTCCTTTGGGGCGCTTTTGCGCTGATTGCAGTAAAGTGGGTTGGAAGCTCTAAGTTTGTCGATTTCGATCCGAACTTAAAATTATCTTCGGCAATAATGTCCTTATCTTTCGAAACGGATATCGTTCAATATCTCCCGCAGCTACCAAGTAACAGTAAAGGACATGTCTATCATATCGTGCAGGGGGCTTGTTTCTGCGAGACGCTAAGTGAAGGACATAAATCGGCCTTGAATACATGGGCAGACGCTAATGGTCTGACTCAGCAATCGCTTAACATCAATGAATTCGATGAGTTAAAAACACTCATACCCTCAACGCCTGCGGTGATAGTGGTTACGGCAAGTAAAGAGTTAGTGTATCTAGGGCCTTACTCTGAGGGATACGGTTGTTTTGAAAACGTGGGCTTAGTTGATGCAAAGATCCAACCAGTTTTCGATACGCAAGCCAGGCTAGAAAGCAGCACTACGAATACGGCACAAGATTCATATAACTTTCCAAAGCGTCGCTCTCAAATACAGAGCGAAGCGAGAGGTTGCTATTGTAAAGTGAAATAACGAGTTATCACTATCACCAACAGCTTGCCGGACTTCTATTCATTGATTGGTCAATAGTGAGGGTAGTGCAGCCCGTATCGTTAGCTTGTTTCTCACTGCTGTTTGCAACCAATTTTAGCGTGAAGGTAGTTGACGACACGTTCTCAACGCTAAATGTATAATAATCTACACTTGGGTTTCCTAGCTGCGCTGCGGTAGCATAGCTGATATTTTCTTGTCGATAACTTTCCTGCTGAAGTTTCGTCGTTAGCAACATACTTATTGCAGCCTTCCGATCTGCTTTGCTTACGTTACTACTGAAGCTCGGTAGCGCAATAACGGCAATAACAGCAATGATAGCAATAACTATCATCAGCTCGATCAATGTAAATCCTTGGGGTCTTGTACTTTGGGTCATAATACCTATACCTTCTGACGTTTCTTCATACTCATGGGAGTAAAAATTGCTGTAATGTGATTGTATAGATTTTAGCCATAGGAACCGTATCTATGATTATCAATAAGTACAAAAGCCAGCAAGGTTTGTCTCTTGTAAGTGTGCTCATTGCGTCGAGCATATCATTGATTCTAGGCGCCATAGGAGGCCCTGCGCTTGTCGGAAGTATGGAACAAGCAAGAATTAAAGGAGTGAGTGAAGAAGTCTATTTCTTTGTTCGGGAAGCGCGATCCCAAGCAATTGCATCATCTACCAACATTGATATGGATGTAAAAGTCGGTATTTATTGGTGTCTTGGTTTAAGCGACCAAGGGAATTGTGACTGTAACACTGCCAACAGTTGCAAGGTTAACGACCTCGAGAAAACAATCAGTTACACTGACTATCCGAGTATTGTTCTTACAGATGTAGATTTAGGCGGCGACTTCAAAGCACAATTTGACGGCGAACGCGGACTCGCTCTAAACGATTCCGGGTCCATGAAATTCAGCTCACCAACCCTCGCGATGAGAGTCAGTTTAAACTCCTTAGGGCGAACACAGTTATGCTCTGAAAATGGGCAAATAGGTAGCTACCAGTCATGTTGATTAAGCACGATCAAAAAGGATTCACTTTGATTGAGTTATTAATTGGAATGACGCTAGGCATGATTGCAATATCAGCCTTACTATCCTTTGTCGGTTTTGGTATTGGCGTAAACGGTAAGACGATTAGCAAAAGCAAACTAGCAGAAGAGACCGAATTAATTCTTGATGTAATGTCTAGTGAGATCAAGCGCTCTGGTTTTACGGCAGCAACAATTGCCATGATTGAAGATCCGATTGCGAACGCCTCAGTATTTAGAAATAGTATTGTCATTGGCGAACATCCCAGCGAGGCTGCCAACAGCTGTATTTTGTTTTCTTACGATTACAACAATAATGGCTTGTTGGATAACCTTGGAATCAATGAAAATTTTGGTTTTCGACATAAGAACAATCAAATTCAAATCAGGCAAGATGCCGCTCTATGCGACCAAGATGACTCATGGGAAAATATCAGCAACCCTCTTGAAATTGTTGTTCAGTCTCTCTTTTTTACGGCAGCTCAAGTGACAATCGATGGAATCACGCGCACCCAAATTACCATTGATATTGTCACTCGCTCAAGGGCTACGAATCAGATGTCCAACTCAGTGTCACGTAATTTTTTGGTACGCAATTATGATTAAAAAAAACACATTCCACGGTAGATCAGCCACAGGCCCGAATTCTCAAAAAGGAGCCGCGATACTTGTTACTGTCATATTGATGTTCACCCTAGTGTCATCCATCACGATTTACACCACAAAAGTAGTCAGTTCAAATAATAGAATTGCCTTGAACGGGCAAAATAAACAACTTGCAACTGTAGCGGCCGAGTCAGGAGCAATGTATGCCTATGCTCTCCTTGCAAAAACACCAAACTGGGATGGCAGTGTTCTCACTGAAACACTCCCCGACGGAAGTACCTTTAGCGTCAGTGGCGTAAGACAGAATGTTAGGCGGGCCTCTTCCACTGTGCGTGTAATCGATATTACTTCGATTGGTGTGTCACCTGACGGCTTAGGTAACGAAACAATCCGAGAGCAGGCTTTCCAGTATTCTGTTGTAGCAAATCCGCCAGACGTACCACTGATTGTCGCTGGTGGGATAAACGTTTCTGGAAATTTTGAAGTTGCCGCAAATCCTAACGGTGGCGGTACCGGCGTCCCCCTTTCAATTTGGACAGACAGTACCGTTGATATGAACAACGGTTCAGGAACAACCTGCGGGCAATACGAATTTCAAAGTGGCCAATGCAGTTCACGTCCATACTCTGAAAAGGGTTTTAAGAACACAGACATCTTAGACAACGACCCAAGTTTTCCGGCAGATATGATGGAGTATCTCTTTAACACTCCGTCAGATGACTGGGCCACAGTTAGAGCTGATGCAAATGTAATTACAAATAGTTGCGCAAGTCTCGGAGCCGCATCGACCGGTTTAATATGGGTAGAAGGCTCGTGTAACCTTAATGCAGGTACCGTCGTTGGTAGTATTTCAAATCCTGTTGTACTAGTCGTTGCCGACAGTGATATTAATCTAAATGGTGGCGCAGAGATAAATGGGATGGTGTTCTCATTTCGCAAGCCCGGTACCTTATCAGATTTTGAGATCGACATGAATGGTGGCGCATTAGTAAACGGAATCGTTGCATCCAATCATCCTGTTGGGCATGCCAATGGTTCTTTTAATTCTGTATTTAACGCAGACGTGGTTAATAACCTGCAGGTTAACGACGCTTTTCAGCGCATAGCTCGTATCCCTGGTAGTTGGCGAGATTTCTAACGCAAACTGAAACATATTTAGCGTTATTAGGAGGTAGTATGTTGAAAAATAACAAAAAATCTGGATTTAGCATGGTCGAAGTAATGGTGAGTATGCTCATTATCACTTCAGGTTCTGTTGGCTTCGTAACACTGCAGTCAGCTGTTATCAAGGCAGAGCAAAATGCAGATCTTCATCAAATTGCGGTTGAACTCGGTATATCAAAATTAGAAGACTTGAGCGGATTTGTTGATATTGAGGATACAATAGGTCAATTTGACTACGCTGATATTGGCGATAACACTGGCGGGGTGCAACCGGCTGGCGACGTTAGCGTTGCAATCAGTGCAGAAAATTTAGAGACTCACACTTTCAATCGAGGCTGGGCTGTCACCGATCTTTATTTTGTTGACACATCGGGCGATGGAGAACCTGATAGTTGGGTTGACGCCAGTTCTCCTGACGCACCTATCCCGCTGCCTGCAGTGCCAATGCAAAAACAAGTGACAATTACCGTTGGATGGGAAAACGTCAGCGGTGACGCCAAGAGTATTGAAGTTAATGGTAACTTTGCGCCCATTCCTGTTGGCAGAAGTACTCAAGCGCTAAACGAGACCGAGAGTGCCAAAGACTCCCCAACTGTTTCTTATACACCTGGAGAAGCACCAGATGTTATAGCTTATGATTTGGGTAATGGAGAAAAAGTAGAAACTAGCAAGCCTGTACCTGATATTGTGAATAATAGCGGGAACATTAGCGTGAGTTTTGAAACCGTGCGTTTTTCTCAGCTTGATAGCGATACCACAAAACTCGAACAGGAAGACTTTTTAACAATAAATTGTAGTTGTCAGCTGGCCGGTTCCGGGCAGGGAAAAACACCTGCTATGACGGTGCTTAATGGTGATCAATTAGAAACTGAGTTAGGAAGCTTCGTAGAAAAGCAGACTGGAGTTCCTCGTGACAACCAACAAGCCCCGCTTTGCACCGCTTGCTGCCGCGACCATCACGATACCAGTGAGATGATATCAAATGAAGAGTTTTATAAGAAAGATGGCAATAGCCCTCACATGCATTACAAGAGACAAAGTAATGGGAACTTTTCACCGGCAATAAATGTTGGCGACGAGTACGACGAGGTTTGCCGTTTCAAACGTGTCGATGGCCTATTTGAAATGTATCCTGATTGGCAGTTATTAGACATCATGCAATTTGATGATCAATATTTGTATGACGATGACAAACTTAACGGTTATATAGACTATTCAGAGGATTTGATTGAAGCTTCCATTCGAAATTCAGCACCGCCTATTCGCCCTAGTGATAGAAACCGCACACTGGCGGCAGGTGGATACCAGTACATCGCTCGAGGAATATACTTAGACAGAATGAAAAGTTCTCATAAAGCCGAAGTACTTGAACGGATACAAAATAATGATGACAGTTGGAAAGCTATCGTCCCGTTTTATGATGTAAATCTTACCTTATTGGCAAGTTGGGCCACCACTGATCCGACGGTTGCCGACGTAACACAAGAGGAAATTCGTTCTATTGTTGATCCCGCCAACAACTATTACGGCACATACAGCCGTGGTAGAGTTCAGGCAAAAAAGGATGGTTCGGTAGACTTAAGCGTAAGCAGTAACGCAGGAAACGCAGGTATTACTGGTACCTATCCTGTTAGCGCTAATGAAGCGGCTCAGAATAGACAAGACGCTGATATAGAGCTCACTGTTGACACCCGATCTTCCGTTGATAGATTCTTTGCGATCATCGGCGATATTGAATGCTTGATATCCCTCAACGGCGGACTGTACCAACCATGTGAAACTCAAAATCAAAAGAAGAGCACCTTTGTTGATTTAACTGCACTGAGTATTGTCGAGGCACCAAATCAATTCTCATGCGATATCAGCATTCCTAATGGCAAAGCTACACCGTTTTACAGTTGTGAAAACGTTTCAGAAAACTGGCGTGGCGCGATTACATTTAACTTAAACGTGCCGGCTGCCTCAACGACAATAGCCGTTGAAAATACCAGTCGAACAACTAGCTTTGGTGGATTTTTAGAAATGCCTCTTGGAATTTCAGAAACGTCTACTGGTGAGCATAATGTATTGATTAGGGTGGTAAAATAGCATAAATAGCTCTCTTTTGAAGTGGCCCATTAAGTTGGACATTTCATAAGAGAGCCTTTTGATCGTCAAATGCAGCAGCAATAAAGCATCAATCAACACTCGACAAACTTTTTTGATAAGCAGCATGGTATTCAATAATAGCGATAGCAAGCAACAAAAAGGTAAATACCACGCTACTAATAGAGTAAAGCCAAGCGTTGTATTGCATAACATACATTTGAAATTGATTAAGACCGCTAAGCTCCTCTTTTGCAAAGATACCAAACCAACTAATCAGCAGAGTTAAAGTAATAATATAGCCTACCGCTAATCTCTTTGATGAGACTAATTCCAAGAATAGACAGCAATATAAAATCAAAGCAATAACACCGCTGATGAAACCGAATTCAATCACCCCCCAAATCATATGCGACGTTAAAAACGTCACAATAAAGGCACTGCTTGGGATGCCATGAAAGGCTTTCGCGCGAAGCAGAAGAATGACCGCAGTTAGCGTGAATAAAAATGGAATCGCATGCAAGAGTGAAAATCCTTGCTCGACTATTTTAAAAGCGCTGAAAGCACTTAAAATGACAGAAAAAAGACAGGTTAATATCAAAGACTTCGACACTATAGCCAAATTTACATCGCTACTTTTAATCATGCTTGATTTCACAGCTTTCACCCCGTTAGTGCGTTGACGACATTAGTTTACATTTGAATGTATGACAAATATGTGTATAACACCAGTGGCGATAGTAAATTTGGCCAGATAGTCAGCAATTTTTTAAACGCTTTGGTCAAGCTTTTGAGTTTTGGCTTTGTTTCGACCTTGCTTATTTTTGGCTTTTTTGCCCTTGCGCATCATCTTTTTGAACTTTTCTTTTTGTTCTTCATTCAATACGCTCAGCATGTCGAAGCGCATTTTAGTTTTTGCTAACGCTCGCTCTGTGTGATCTTGGTGATTCTCGCTATAAAAAGCTAACCACGCCTCTTCATCAAACTCGACAGCTTGTATAATGCCTTTAAGCGTTGCTCTATCTTCTTCTTTTCTGGCTTTATTCGCTTCTCGTTCAGCCTTAGCTGTGTCGAGTAAACTGGCTAACTGAGCTTGTTGAGCTTCATTAAGGGCTAATCGCTTGCTAAGCCTTTCAATGTTGGGTAAACGCCCTTTGGCCCTGCGTTTTTTACCTTTACTTTGCTTCTCGGCTTGTTTGCTTGCCATCAATGCTTTTTGCTCGGCATTGAGTACATTGAAGACTCTGCTTTTAGTCTTTGCCTTAAGTAATTTTAGCTGTTTTGCTGATTCTGCATTTTCTTCTATCAATGAACGAACTTGCGCTTCATCCCACTGTCCACTATTTAAGATAACTTTTATGGCTTTTCTAAATTCCTGTTGTTCTGTGCGGTAAATACTGGCGTCTTGTTTCGCTTCACTGCGAATTTGCTTTATGTCAGCCTTTTGTTGGCTGGTTAGGGCGAGTTCCGACATCACAGACTTTCTCATTTCATATTGTTTGTTGTCACGCTCATGAAGAGGCTGGGCAACTGCAATTGATGCAGCAAGTGCACTGGTACTTAAGATCCCTACAATTGTTGCTTTAACAAATAATTTTTTCATTGTGTTTTCCTCAATTGACTATTTAGACTACGAGGGTAATGATAGCTGCGTCAATGCAAAGAAACGCCAGTGAAGTGTAAAGCTTGTGTAAAGGTAGCTCCGAGCGAATACAAAGTCCTTTATTATGGCGGTATTAACATAGCGATTTTAATGACTTGCATAACACTACTCTGATGCTTAATAAGGTTTACGACATGTATAACATCTTGATAATTGACGATGATCTTGAATTAACCCAGCTTTTAGCCGAATACCTCCAACAAAACACTTTCGCTGTTGTAGTCGAAAACAAAGCCCTGCACGGTATTGAGTTAGTCAAACAAGGCAATTTCGATTTACTATTGTTAGATGTCATGATGCCTGAATTAGACGGTTTTGAAGTGCTCAAACAGATCAGAAGTTTTTCAACTATTCCAGTTATTATGCTAACGGCAAAGGGAGAGGACTACGATCGCATTCTTGGCCTTGAGCTCGGTGCTGATGATTATCTTCCAAAACCCTTTAATCACCGTGAATTGATCGCCCGCATAAAAGCACTCACTCGACGCGTCGACGACCTCAGTAGTTTCAATCAAGTTCAGCAACTCGATTTGCACGGTATCAAAATTGAAGATGCGAGCCAGCGAGCAGTGGTAAATGATGTTGAAATTGATTTAACGGGCACCGAATTTCAATTGCTTAGCGTGTTGATGCGGCATGCTGGGCATATTCTCACTAAAGATAAACTCAGTGTAGATGTGCTGGGTAGACGATTAAGTGCTTATGATCGTAGCCTAGATATGCATGTTAGTAATGTTCGCAAGAAACTGTCTCAACTAGGGATAGAAAACATCATCAAAACAGTGCGTGGTTCGGGTTACTTGTTTAAATTGGACGCAGAATGAGGCTTCAACAACTCAATCCATTTAATTACTTATTTGGGCGGGTCTTCGTTTGGTTTTGGGTTGCTCTGTTGGTCATTGTTTTCAGCGCCTTCTTTTTGGCTCGCCAGCTCTCCACAACCTTTGAGATAAATGCTGCCACACCAGAACAAATAGCGGTTTCGGCAATGGTAAAGGAACGTATTGAGCGTCAATTAAACAACGAGCGGCGCATCAGTTCCGCATTACGCAGAGCCAGTGAAAGGGGAAAGCTACAGCTTGTTACCATAAACGATGTTAGCGGCGATCTTCGGTCAAATTTTCCACCTCCCTTGGTTGGAAATGTAGAAAAGTTAAGGGAGCTAAGCGCAGCCTCTGGGCCGGTATTGATCTCTCTAAATAATATGCAATTTGTTGGGCCTCACAAAATTGATTATCGGGGTGAAAGCTATTCATTGTTTGTCGGTCGCCTTCTTCTACGTGGCGAAAGACCTGGCCCGTCTCGATCGACAGGCGCAATTGCGGGGCTATCATTGGCTATTGTGCTGAGCACCGCATTTTGTTTCTTATTGGTATTGGGGATTTCTCGGCCCATTGGAGCCCTTCGAAAAGCATCAAATGCACTCTCTCAAGGTGCCTTATCAACGCGCATAGAGGGCTTTAAAAATAGAAAAGACGAAATAGGCCTATTGGCTGATGATTTTAATTCCATGGCCGAGCGGCTACAGCAGGTGGTAGAAAATCAAAAGCAATTGATGGCAAACGTATCTCATGAGTTGCGTACGCCTCTGACCCGTCTTCAACTCTCGGCTGCGCTTCTCGAAGACGCTAATAGTCATCCGGACAATCCGAATAAGAAGCAAGTCGACCGTATACAGAATGAAATTCAAAAAATGGACAAGATGATCGGGCATGCTTTGACCATCGCAAAGTTAAACAGCGATAGTGAGAACGTAATGAATTCGGCAATGGTGACTACGTCGCTAGATGATTTGCTGTCCAGCGTACTTGATGATGCGAGCTTTGAAGCGCAAGCGCTTTCTAAATCCTTAGAAGTTTCACTTATTCCTGATTCATCCATGAAGGCCAACGGAGAACTTCTAGCCAGCGCGATTGAGAATATTTTAAGAAATGGTTTACGCTTTGCAAAATCGCTTGTGCGTTGTGAGTTAGAGCTTAACAGTGGTGAACACTCAACTACACTGACTATCACCATTGAAGACGATGGCCCTGGAATGCCATTGACTCAAGTGAACCAAATATTTGACCCATTTTTTCGTGGCTCAGAACAGAGTAGTCAATCGCACAAAGGGGCGGGGCTGGGCTTGGCTATTGCAAAAGCGGCCGTTGAAGTACATGGCGGTAATATATCAGCACAGGCATCGCAATTAGGTGGCTTATCGGTAATAATAAGGCTCCCAATCTCGACCTAAGTAATAATTTGCTATGCCATTTACGCTCGAATCTGAGTTGCCTGAAAAGTACCACAACACCATTCAACCTTGGTTCAACAGCGCAGGTACTAGCGGTTTTTGGCAATGCCCTGATGGCGTTGAGCTTTTTTATCACTACTTTTTGAATGCGTCGGCCAGTCGTGCAATTGTCATTTCTTCAGGGCGAGTCGAAAGTACGCGTAAATATGCTGAGTTGATTTACGATCTTTTCCACGCTGGCTATTCTATTTTCATTCACGACCATCGAGGGCAGGGGCAGTCAGCGCGGCTAAGCTCGAATCTTCACCATGGATTTGTCGACGACTTTAATCATTATGTCGACGATTTTGAGCAGGTCGTGGACAAGGTTTATTTACCTATATTGTTGCCGAAGAAAGCAGCGCAGCCAACAGAGTTGTTTTTATTATGTCATTCAATGGGCAGTGCAATCGGCGCTTTATTAGTTAAGCGCAGGCCAGCGATTTTTAAAAAGGCGGTGTTTTGTTCCCCTATGTTTGGTATCACTCCCCCTTTACCACCGTGGTTGGCGACTTTTTTGGTCAATACTGGAGTGAAGTGGAACCGTTTTATTGGAAAGAAGCCTCGCTATTTTTTGGGGCAGACTGATTATCAAGCAACGGCTTTCTACAAAAATAGGCTAATGACAAGTGAAGTGCGCTATCGCATCTTTAGGGAGGAATATGCGCAACACCCGGAGTTGCAACTTGGTGGAGTCACTTACGAGTGGTTATTTGCGTCGTTGAAGGGAATGAAAGAGATTCGCGACCACGCTCATGAAATCACCCTACCAAACAAAGTGTTATATTCTGGAGCAGATACCGTGGTTGCCAACGACGACATTGAACAGGTAATACGCGATATGCCAAATTGTGAGTCAAGCTGTATTCACGAAGCGATGCACGAGCTTTTTTTCGAAAAAGATAAGTACAGGCTGCCGGCTTTAAATCAAATTATTGAGTATCTCGAGCGCTAGCAGCCATATTGACCGATGCATGAGTTTAGAAAGCAATAGAGGTTTGAATACCATAAAAAAGTGCTTTGTCGGATTGCCAAGTATCTGCGTTAATTTGTCGGGCTTTCACATAACCCTCAATCCGCAGGGGACCAGCCTGAAAACCACCTCCAACTGAGGCGTAACCGTCTACAGTATCTTCGCTGTAGTAATCATTGACGCGGTCATAATCCTTAAACGAACTCTCAAATGCGTCGAAACCACCCTCAATATAGACAAAAACATCATTAAAGTAACCCACGCGCAAACCAAGATCTAAACCTAAGAATTCTTGTTGATAACCATCGTTATCTAATACAGTAACCGCGTTCAAAGAGGTAATCACTTCACCCTTTACATGGCTTCGAGGTGTGCTGATAATGCCAGAGAATCCGACACCTGACAGGCTATCACTAGCATTGCTTTCTTGTTTCACAAAAAAGGTCATGCGGTCACCGGCAAAGGTCGCAGTAGATACAAAAAGAGAGAGGGCGATTAGTAGGGCTTTCATGTTTAGCTCAGTTAATATTTTTGAATTGCACTGACTTTAGCCTGCTCATACTGAATGTTAACTGAATGAACACACTAGCGCTTAGCATTGCTTTCACAAAGTGAGCGGATGAAGTATGGTGAGTGCTGACTTTATTAGAGAGTAGGTATGTCAGCACATGCTCTCAAAAATGAGTAATCATCACATAGCATCAATATTCAGCTTTCATATATTAGCTTGGGAGAAGCCATGAATACCGCTCAACACTATACCTTGTACGGTGCAGAACTATCATTATACACAGGCAAAATTAGAGCCTATTTACGTTATAAGGAAATTCCTTTCGAAGAAGTCATGTCGACCAAAAAAGTCTATGAAAAGATCATTGTGCCGAATACCGGAGTACGTTTCATACCTGTACTGCAAACTCCTGAGGGCAAATATCTGCAAGACACGGCTGTAATGATAGATCAACTAGAGCTTGATTTTCCGAAGCGCAAAATAATACCAAGTACCTCTAAACAAGCGCTAATATCAGCTATGTTTGAGATGTGGGGTGATGAATGGTTATTACTTCCAGCGATGCATTACCGTTGGAATAAAGAAAACTTCCCCTTTATATACGAAGAATTTGGCTCGTTCGTTACGCCTGGTATGCCTGCTTTTATTCGACGTTACATTGGTAAGAAAGTCGGCGCTAAGTTTCGAAGCTTCGTACCTTTATTGGGGATAAAACCCCACACCCAAGCGGCGATCGAAGATTGGTATGAAAATCATGTATTGCCGCTTCTCGACAAGCACTTCGCAGAACATAACTATTTGTTAGGAGGGCGGCCATGTGTTGGCGACTATGGCTTAATGGGCCCCCTTTATGCGCACCTATATCGCGACCCTGCGCCGGGTAGATTAATGCGTGAAAAAGCCCCTAATGTTGCTAAATGGGTGGAAAGAATGAACAGCAATAATCAACAAATGGGCGATTGGTTGGCAAACGATGAAATACCATCAACGCTTTTTGAACTCTTGCAAAGGCAATTAGACGAGTTCTGGCCAGTGGCCTGCGAAGTGGCAGATATAACGCAAGAGTGGATGTCGGTAAATCCTGAGCAGCTTGAACTTCCGCGTTCCGTGGGTGAAAGTGACTTTACCATGGGCAACACCAAAGGTCGTAAAGCAGCAGCTAGCTTTACACAATGGAAGTTGCAACGTGTGTTAGATGTTTACAAAGCGCTTGATTCGGAAGCCCAAGACAGCGTAAACGACTTTTTTTCGACGTTTGCTACAAAAGGGCTATTTGCCTATGAGTTCAACAATAGGGTAGCGAGGCAGAATAATAGACTTGTTAGAGCCTGAGGTCTTTTGGCTTATTGAACAAGTCGAGCTTAAATGATGTTTTTGTTGGAGGTAGCTATGCTAGGGGAGGAGGAAGCCAGTTTGTCGCCAAGCTTCGTAGCTGACGATCGCAATAGAATTAGATAAATTTAAGCTACGTGCATCGGGAAGCATGGGAATACGAATTCGGTGGTCCGCATCAAAGCTATTGCGAACGTCGTCTGGCAGCCCGCTGGTTTCTGAGCCAAACAACAACACATCACCCGGCTGGTAATTCGGCTCATGGTGCGGTCGAGAGCCCTTGGTGGTCAAAGCATAGATATTACGGTCACCCATCGCTTCTAAAAAAGAAGCATAGTCTTTGTGGATGCTTACATTGGCTAAATCACGATAATCAAGAGAAGCTCGTCGCAGCTGCTTTTCTTCCATACTAAAACCCAAAGGTTCGATCAGATGCAAATGACAACCGTTATTTGAACACAAACGAATGGCGTTGCCAGTGTTTGGAGCGATTTGCGGTTCGTGTAATGCGATATGGAACATACCTTTCCTATTCTTGAGTCTGTTCTCGGCTTAATAATGCAACCGCAGCCTCTTTGGCTGATTTACCCTTATAGAGCACTTGATATATTTGTTCGCAAATAGGCATTTCAATTTTATGCCTAGTCGACAGTAAACGTACTTCATCGGTATTACGGTAACCTTCAACCACTTGGCCGATGCTTTCTATTGCGCTCTCTACAGTCATTCCCTGTCCTAATGCCAGGCCGAAACGACGATTGCGAGATTGATTGTCGGTACAGGTAAGTACCAAGTCACCTAAACCTGCCATGCCCATGAAGGTTTCTTGTTTGGCACCAATAGCTAGCCCTAAACGACTCATTTCCGCTAAACCGCGAGTAATAAGTGCCGTTCTAGCGTTTGCGCCAAAACCCAAACCGTCGGCCAAGCCAGCTCCAATCGCAATTACATTTTTCACCGCGCCTCCGAGCTGCACACCTATCAAGTCGTCGTTGTTATAAACACGAAAACCTTTCGAGCAATGTAGCTTTTGAGAGAAGGATTCAGCTAGGTCGGCATTAGGGCTGGATAAGGTAATGGCGGTGGGTAAACCTGCTACCATTTCCTTAGCGAAAGTAGGGCCGGAGACTACGGCCAGAGGTATGGCGTTACCCAAAACGTCATGAACGACATCTTGTAGGATTTTACCGCTTCCCGGCTCTAAGCCTTTGGTTGCCCAAATAATACGATGATGCTGGTTTATGAAGGGCTTTATGGCTTCTAAGGTTTGCTTGAATGCATGACTCGGTACAACAATGAGAATGTCGTAAGCGCTGCTGACTGTTTCAGAAAGCTCTGAACTTAGGCTTAAGGCCTCAGGGAATGCAGCGCCGGGCAGATATTTTTCATTGCTTCTTGCGTGTTGCATATCAGCAATATGCTGGTCATTTCTACCCCATAAAAGTGTCGGAACTTTGTTGCGCGCAAGAACAAAAGCAAGCGCGGTACCGTATGAACCGGCACCAAGCACTGCAACTGAGGCTTCTCGTAGAGCGCGCATCAACCGATACTAGGAATCAAGCTGCTGATTAGCTTGAGCACCTTGTTCTGCACGCTTTTGCATATATGCCGCAAAAATTGCGTCAAAATTAACAGGGGCGAGGTTTAGTGGTGGAAAAGTACCACGGTTCACTAAGTTAGAGATAGTTTCACGAGCATAAGGAAAAAGCATGTTTGGGCAGAAAGAACCAAGTGTGTGCGCTTTAGTTTGGTCTGGCATTTCACCAATGGCGAAAATACCCGCCTGCTGCACTTCACATAAAAAGGCCGTTTCTTCGCCTAAGGTGGCAGTCGCTGTTATTGATAAAATAACTTCGTATAAGTTTGGCTCAAGCTCATTGGTGCGCGTATCGATGTCGAGTTTAACTTCAGGCTTCCACTCTTTTTGAAAAATCGTCGGGCTGTTGGGCGTTTCAAACGAGATGTCTCTTGTGTAAATACGCTGTATGTTAAATTGTGGTTGTTGTTGCGTGTCTGCTGCCGCTGCTTGCTTGTTGTTTTCTTCAGCCATGAATGCTTCCTATCGATACTACTTATCGTTTTGTTAAAAAAAATTATGTGGGCCTTGTTATTCAAAACCCTTGAGATGATTGAACAGCTCCCGTGGTCGCTGTTAAAAAACTAAGACTGCAATAGAGCGTCTAATTTACCGGCCGATTCCAGCGCAAATAAATCATCACAACCACCAACGTGGGTGCTACCGATAAAAATCTGAGGCACGGTAGATGCACCATTGGCGCGTTCTATCATTGTAGGTCGGAGTTCTGGGTTCTTGTCGATTTCAAAATCGGTAAAAGTAACGCCTTTTTGTTCAAGCAATGCTTTCGCGCGCTTGCAATATGGGCAATAACCTTTGGTATACAATTCTACTTTTTGCATGTTTGTTCTCTGTTATTTTAGCGAAAATGATGTGGCTCATTTGGTCACTGGCAAACTTGCTGCTTGCCACGCGCCCATACCACCTTTCAACACGCTGACATTGTCAAAACCAGCTTTGAGCATTTGAGATGCCGTTTTTTTCGCCGACACGCCCATCGCGCATACTACAATAATGGGTTTGTCTTTTAATTTTTCAAGCTTAGTAAAGTTTGCTTCTTTAATATCTTCGGTCTTAAGTTGCCTTGCCGACAAAATATGCCCAGCTTTAAATTCATTTGCCGCACGAATGTCTAATATCACCGCATCTTCTTTGTTCATCAATAAGGTAGCTTCGTGAGTCGTGAGTTCTTTAATAGGAGAAAGCATTCCGCCTACATACGAATATATGATCAACACAACTAAAGCCACCCACGCGACACACAAGACGGTGATTAAGGTTGAACTGCCTGCAAACTCAATTATCTGATCCATAAAACTCTCTGTTGTCCTAATACTATTCAAACCCGCAAAGTATATAGAAAATCTGCGTATAAACCAGTATTTCTGAAGGAGTTCATGATAATTCCTGTAACAAGCCCTCGATAGAACTTCCTCCAATAGGATTTTTTAGCCGACATACTTCTATGATATGTGAAAAGAGTGTGTGTTTTTGGGCTATTAATCGAGGGCATCTATTTATACATGAGGCATTTACTGGTAAATTTTAGATATTAATAGATTATTTGTGCGCTAAATATGTGCACAACAAAAAACCAACCTAGTTTGATAAAGGGTACACATGCAATTAAAAAAATCACCGTTAGCGCTTATTATTTTGGACGGTTGGGGATACCGAGAAGAGACTTCAAACAATGCTATCGCCCTAGCCAACACGCCAGTACTAGACGAGCTTTTCAAAAATAGGCCGAGTACCTTAATTTCGGGTTCTGGCTTAGATGTTGGTTTACCCGACGGACAAATGGGTAACTCTGAAGTTGGGCATGTAAATTTAGGTGCGGGGCGTGTTGTCTACCAAGACTTTACAAAAATAACTAAAGCGATCAGTGATGGTACTTTCTCATCCAATCCCGCCATAGTGACTGCAATTGAAAACGCTGTAAAAAATGATAAAGCGGTACACATTATGGGGCTTTTGTCGCCTGGCGGTGTTCACTCTCACGAAGAACACTTGTTTGCAGCAATCAAACTAGCCGCGGATAAAGGGGCTAAACAAATTTATTTACACGGTTTTACTGATGGCCGTGATACCGCCCCCCGAAGTGCTAAACCGAGTATCGAAGCTGCTCAGGCGCTTTTCACTGCATTGGGAGTTGGCCAAGTTGCTAGTATTATTGGGCGCTATTTCGCAATGGACAGAGACAGTCGTTGGGATCGAGTACAGCAAGCGTACGATTTAATCGTGTCGGGCGATGCTCCATTACAATACTCTTCTGCCGTTGAGGCACTAGAGGCCGCCTATGAACGTGATGAAAATGACGAATTTGTAAAAGCTTCTCTGATAGGAAACTACGCCGGTGTAAACGACGGCGATGCGATGTTGTTCATGAATTTCAGGGCAGACCGTGCTCGCGCTATGTCTCACGCAATGGTCGATGCTGATTTTAATGGCTTTGCTCGAAAGAAGGCCCCCTCGACACAATTTGTGATGCTAACTGAATATGAATCAAATCTTCAGGTGCCTTGCGCATATCCCCCCGAGAAACTCGAGAACGTGATGGGAGAGTGGCTTGCTAAAAACGGTAAAACGCAGCTTCGCATTTCCGAAACTGAGAAATTTGCTCATGTAACTTTCTTCTACAGTGGCGGCAAAGAGGATGAATATGAGGGTGAGAAGCGAATTCTCATTCCGTCACCCGATGTTGCTACCTACGACCTGCAACCGGAAATGAATTCTGAACAGCTCACCGACGAACTAGTTGCTGCAATAAAGTCTGGTGATTTTGATGCGATAATCTGTAACTACCCTAATGGTGATATGGTTGGTCATACTGGCAAACTAGATGCTGCCATAAAAGCTTGTGAAGCGGTTGATCATTGTATTGGAAGAGTGATTGCAGCGCTTGAAGAAGTTGGCGGAGAGTGTTTAATTACCGCGGATCACGGAAATGCAGAGCAAATGGTTAATCCTGACACTGGCGTATCTCACACTGCACATACCAGTGAACCAGTACCGTTCATCTATTTTGGCAGAGATGCCGAGCCTCGAAGCGGCGGAACACTTAGTGATGTTGCACCAACTATGCTACATTTGATGGGAATGGAGCAGCCGGAAGAAATGACGGGTAAAACTATCATGACCCTAAGTGCATGATAAAAGAAAAGGGTATTAGTGAGAAATAACGGCAGATATATGCGATCTTTGAAGTTTTTTATGTTGGTAGCAGCCTTTTTGGGGGCTGCTTCTCTGTCATGTTCTAATGCTCTTGCACGTCAGTCCGATCTCGAAGCGATACAAAAGCAAATAAGACAAACTCAAAGCCAATTGAATAAAAAGCTGGCCAGTTCCGAGCGTCTTCAGCAAGAGCTAAAACTTGCCGAGTTAGAAATTGCCAAAACTGCCACCTTACTTAATCAAACTGACCGTTCACTCGCAAAAACCCAAGAAGAAAAGGTGAACACTCAAGCTGAAAAGAAGCGAGTAGAAAAAATACTATCGCTACAACAAGAACAGTTAGGTGGTCAGCTTCGCGCCGCTTTTATGGCAGGTGATTACGACTTTGCAAAAATGTTTTTCAATCAAGATGATGCTGGACGTTTTGAGCGAGTAATCACTTACTATCAGTATTTGAACAAAGCCCGCCAAAATGAGATTGGTAAATTCAAAGCGCTAGTTGCAGAGCTAGAGTCGATTAATACCAAATTAGGTAAGCAAGAGCTTGAATTACAAGGTTTGCTTCTTACCCAAAAACAGCAAAGTGGACAACTGAGAGAACAACAGCGCTCTCGCCACGTAAAATTGCAAGCGCTTGAAAAGCAAATAGAAACAGATACTGCTCGGGTTAATCAGCTTCAGCAAGAAGAGCGTTCACTTATGAACACGATTGAACAAGCTGAAATTGATGCGCGCGCGCGCGATGAGGTGCGCGAACAAGCAAAAAGCGTTGAACTAAATGGTTTGGCGAAGTTTAAGGGCAAGCTCAGAAAGCCTGCAGCAGGTAAGGTTAATAAGCTATTTGGAAAGCGCCGCCAAGGTCAGGTGCGTTGGAAAGGGGTTGTGATCAACAGCGCCGAAGGTTCGGCGGTGCAGGCAGTGCAAGATGGCAAAGTGCTATATGCTGACTGGCTCAAAGGCTTTGGCTTGGTCACTATCGTCGACCATGGGAATGGCTATATGACCGTTTATGGGCGCAACCAAGCGCTACTTAAACAAGCTGGTGACGTTGTAATAGAAGGTGAAACTATTGGTTTAGTTGGTAGCAGTGGTGGGCAGTCCTCCCCCGGCCTCTACTTCGAGATTAGGCTAAAGGGTAAGGCGCTCAATCCGAGTTCATGGTTAAGCTAAAACAACCAACAGCGATGCCTGCCCTACCAAAGCGTTTGTTGATCAGCTAGCAATGAATCAAGCGCTAATTGCCTAGGGTATTGCTCAGCTGAGTAATGCATGAATTTTACTTGCAGCAAGTGCCAACACTACCAACAATATTATAACGGTGAGTGCGTTACTCGTGCTTTTGTTGGTTTGCTCACCCATGATACTTTTTTGGTTCATTACAAATAGCAAAAACGCTGCCGATATTGGCAGTAATACCGCGTTTGAAGCTTGCGCAATGACTATTATCACTAGGGGCTGTAAGCCGAGTGAAGCGACCAGCACCCCCACCACTAAAATCGTTATACTCACCGTCTTAAATGCGCGATGCGTTAAGTCACAATGCCAACCAAATAAGCCACAAATGGCATATCCAGCGGCTAATGGGGCGGTTATTGCACTAGTGATACCAGCAGAGAATAGTCCGATAGCAAAGAATATATTCGCGTATTCGCCCAGCACCGGTTCAAGTTGCGAAGCGATATTATTTGTTGATAACACCGTGTCGCTGAGGTAAAAAGCACTTGCTGCGCTAGACATGATCGCAAAGGTAACAATGCCGCCAATACCGATTGAAGTAAAAAGCTGCCTACGATGTTTGGGTAATTCAGCATCGAAATCGCCTAGGGGAGATGCTTTACTTTGCGAGGCACTCAAACCTGCATGTAAGAATAAATTGTAGGGCACAATGGTGGTGCCGATAATCGCCAGCAATAAAGTCGTGTTTGAAAAACCGAGTTGTTGAATACCATCGGCAAAGGCGTTTACGTCGATACCGGCAATAAACATAATAGCGATGAAAACTAAGCTCATCACAGCCACTAATGAAACGAGAATTTTTTCAACGATGGCATAGTTTGAGCGTAGTAAAATGACGAAGGCAATTGCTCCTAAGCCCAAGGACCAATGTCTGATTGTACCCGGAAGTACATTTGCCAAACCCATTGCCGCGCCGGTGAGATTCCCTCCTTCATAAGCGGCATTACCAATGCCGATGGCACTCACGACGAGTATTATGCCGATCCATTTCGGTATTGCTTGCGTTAGGGTTTGGGTGATTGCTTCAGAAAGCCCTTTTCCACTTACCAAACCCAGTCGCGAGGCCATCTCCTGAAGAACACAGGTAGCAATTATCGAGAAGACCAAAGCCCAAACTAAAGCGTAACCCATAGATGCACCGGCAATCGATGCCGTTGTGACTGTTCCTGGCCCAATAAAGGCTGCCGCAATGATTAAGCCTGTTATGCCTGATTTCATATTACTTTCCTTGTTGCACAAGTGCTCAGAACAACACCTTTGGTCCTATGTATCTCAAATTTGCCAAAGTATTACTCGGTAGTCTTTGTTATATTAGCATCCATCGTAGAAATAAGTGATATGTAATAGCAGAATGGATCTTCAATATATTTATCAACAGCCTGAAAACCAACTCGTATTACAGCCCAAAGAGTTTGTCGAGGGGCTACTTTTTGGTGCCGGCGTCGCACCCGAGATCCCAATGCCTGATGCTTGGCTAACATGGACTATCGCAAACCACGGTCAAATGCAAAGTACGCAACAAGCCGATGAGATAACCGACGCTCTTTTTGCGTACTTTAAGCATTGTCTAGCAATGATGACAAATAACCAAGTCAGCTTACCTACTTACATTCATGATATCGTAACAGATAAGGGTGATTTAAATGCTAATAAAGGCGTTTTCGAAGATGATCGTGACTTTTTTAGTTTGTTTGGAGAAGGCAGTAAACCAAAACTATGGTTGAATGGCTTACTACTCGCCCACAGCCATTGCGAGGAGGTGTGGCAAAATGCGTGGAAGCTAATGCAAGCCAAGACGTCTAACGAGAAATCTGTCCAACTGGCGAAAGAGTTAAAACACTGCTTATCTATGTTTAGTACCTTCGCCGACCTTCCTTTAGCTGTTGAACAAGCAAAAGCAAGAAAACAAACTGACTTCCTCGACAAGCTTCCATTGGTGGCTCGGTCTTTACCAAGTGCACTACAAAGCTATGTTGATGTATCTGGAGAGTTGGCTGCTTTTTTGCCTAATCAATTTGAAACATTTGTTCAAAAGCCAAACTAACGACTTTTAAAATGGTTTAAGAATAGCGAGCAGTACAATAGCCAGCAATGCGAGCACAGGCGCTTCATTTAAGAAGCGATAAAAGCGCGTACCGTGCTTATTTTTGTCAGCAGCAAATACTTTCATTAGGTAATACAGGTAAAAGTGATAAACGTAAAACAGAGCCACAATAGCTAATTTAGCGTGTAACCAAGCAGACGCTTTCAACCATGCGCTACCATACAAATACATGATGATTGCGCCTAGCACTAAAGTAAGCAAAGCAAAGGGCGTTACAAAAAACCACAAGCGACGTTCCATTATTTTGAATTGGTCTCGAACTGCTTGGTCAGATGTTTCAGCATGGTAGACGAAAAGACGTGGCAGATAAAAAATGCCAGCCATCCATGCAATCATAAAAAATACGTGAAAGGCTTTGAGCCATAATATTGCCATAAGATTTCTGCGTTCCTGTTAGTGCTGTTGTCGTAATAAATACCCATGCAGCATGTTCCAAGTAATCATCCCAACTACTTTGGGCTTACCGTGTTGGAACACATGTGCATCGTAATCGAGTTCTTCATAGATATAAACGGCGCCGTGTCTTTGTTTATGAAGCGTTTCATATACTTCAGCCATGGTTGATTGGTCGCTCAGGCCTTCCATTAGCTCAATTGATAGCGGGAAAATCCCATCTTGTAAACTCACATCAAGGCTAACAAAGTGATATTGCCTGTCAATTTCAAACACTTTCTCTTGAAGCACCAAGTCTTGAGGGTGGTTTTGTAGATACTGATAGAGCGCTTCTTTTGGGGCATCGACAAAGTGCTTAAATTCATCTTTCATGAGTGCCATGACCCCAGTTTCTTGAAGTACATCTCGAATAGATGAGGTGGTGTAGGGCAAGTTTTGAAAATCGAGTTGCTGTACAAATATGGAGCAGTTATTGCACAACTGTTTACTGGTCACGTAAGCGGCCACGATCACAATAATTGCAGGCATAATCACTTGTGAATTAGCCGACAACTCCATCACTGAAGACAAGGCAGCCATGGGAGCATGAAGAACCGCTGCTAACATGCCTGCTAAGCCTAGTAGGGCGAATGATGCGCTCATATCACTATTTATGTTTAAAAAGTAGAGGGGCTGTAAGAGGATCACACCAGCAAGCATACCGATTATCATCACCGCACCAATAATACCGCCGGGAACACCTAAACCGATAGCCATAATCGCGAGCACAAATTTCAAAACAAATAGCATGAGCAAAAATTGCAAACTTGGATTGCTTGACAATACTGTTTCCATTGCGGCAAATTCAGCCCCTAATGCTTGGGGGAACATAAAGCCAACTGCACCGGTAATCGCGCCTGCAAGTAACAAACGGTAAATCATGTTCATTTTGCGAGTGAGCCTAAGTACTAACATGAGTTGTCGGTTGAATAGGGCGGCTAACAAGCCCAAGCAAAAGCCAAAAAATACTAAGTAGAGCAGTAGGAAAGAATCAAAGTCGCTAAATGTTAAAAAGGTGAGCTCGTTTTCGTTGCCAAATACTAGGCGGGTTAACACTGAGCCACAGGCTGCAGCAAGCATGACGGGAACAAAAATGTGAACACGGTACTGGCGCAGCACCACTTCCATTACAAATATCACCGCAGCGAACGGCGTATTGAAAGCTGCGGCGATACCAGCGGCGATTCCACAGCCTGTAAGAATACGTAAACTGTTAAAAGGTAGGCGACACCATTGCCCTAAAAAATGACTTCCAGCTGCTGCAAGATGCACTGTTGGCCCTTCTTTACCAACCACAAAACCGCCCGCCAATGAAAAAATACCGCCAAAGAATTGGTTGATTGTGGTTCTTAAGGGGATGTGGCCGTAACGTGTTTTTACACGGTGAATCACAAAAGGAATACCAAGGCGATAATGCTTAAAGCCTGTTAGTTTAGCCACTAGTAATACCAGCACGATGGCGCCTACAGGGAGGAGAAAGCGCTGTAAAGGCTCAACGGAAGAATATTGCGCAACGCCACCTAAAACGATGATTTGAATGTATTCAAAACTTAAGCGAAATACAATGATGATGCTCGCGGCGCACAAACCCGCGACTATCCCCAGCAAACACAGCTGTACTGAGGTTCTCGGATGTGAGACTTCACGTCGTAGTGCTTGCAGAAACATAGGGCTTAGGGTTTATACTCGTGTGTTTTAGGTCTATGATAGCCGCTAATGCGCGCGCATGCTATCGCTTGCGCTGGATTTTCTTTATGCACACCAAGCTCAAATATGTAATATTGTGGTGCGGCGATGGAGTTTATTTTGAATGTAAAAGAGCTACGCGAGCAATCTGGCTTTATCAAGTTTTATGGTGCTTTGATAGTGCTAATTGGGCTGTCATTCTATGCAGGCTATCAATATGCTGATAAGCAAAACCGAGCACTTACTGCTGAAATCGCGGTGCTTGAAAGCAGTGTTAATAATCTGACGTTGGAAAACCAAGCGCTAAACTCAGAACTGAATGTTAAAAAAGTTGAGCTGGAAGTAGCGAGTATTTCCAACGAGCAAGCACTTGTTGCGCAAAAAGAAGCGTTGGTAAGAGAAGATGTTTTAAAAGAAAAAGTGAGCTTTTATCAAAAAGTAATGGCACCTGAATTAACCCAGGATGGCTTCATGATCGACAGCGTCGAGATTTTGCCTACTCAAAGTATTAATAACTTTTCTATTAATGTCATGATGCTACAACGTGAAAGTGTAAAATCCGTGATAAAAGGTAGCTTTAAAATAAAGCTCTTGGGCAGTTTAAACGGGCTTCCTAAAAGCTATGATTTGACTGAGCTGCTTGATAATAGCGAACAAAAGTTAGCCTATTCGTTCCGTTATTTTCAAGTTTTAGAAATGCGAGTAACCCTGCCAGAGAACTTCATTCCCGAGAGGTTGAATTTCAAAACAGATGTATATAAATACAAAAAGCGCCGAGGCTCGTATGAAAGAACTGTGGAATGGAGTGATGCGCTCACCATCGAAAATGAGTGAATACTTGATTAAACTACTCAGGTATTAGATAATCTATGCCGAATTTAATATGGCTTTTGCGAATACAGCGTGGCCATGATGAGGAACCTTATGTCAGATGAAATGGCGTTGCCGATCGAATTTTCTGAAGCGGCTGCAAAAAAAGTAAAGACCTTAATTATTGAGGAAGAGAACCCAGATTTGAAACTGCGGGTCTATGTAACTGGTGGTGGTTGTAGTGGCTTTCAATACGGTTTTACTTTCGATGAGAAGGTTAATGAAGGCGATATGACGATCGAAAAGGAAAGTGTAACTTTGGTTATCGACCCAATGAGTCTGCAGTATTTAGTAGGCGGCATTGTAGACTATACTGAGGGCTTAGAGGGCTCACGCTTTTTCGTGAATAACCCAAATGCGTCTACAACTTGTGGCTGCGGCGCGAGTTTCAGTATTTAGATTTTTCTCATGCACACTACTCACGACCCCACTGAGGCAAAGTAATGATTCTGATAGGTTCTACAACTTCTCCTTATGTTAGACGTTTACGGATGTGGATGAGTGATATTGAGCACGAATTTGAAGAAGTCGACATTTTTAACAGTGCCGACCGCTCCCGCTTGGTTGCAAGAAATCCCACTCTCAAAGTGCCAATGTTAGATGATAATGCTACGATCGTCCTCGATTCCGGCGTGATCTTTCGTTATTTAACAAACAAGTTCAACAAAGCTCCTTTATCTTGGGAGCAAGAGAATTTAATGACACTGATTGACTCTGCGAATGATTCTTTGGTGCAAATATTCCTTCTTTCCCGCTCAGATATTGATACTAGCGCAGACAAGCTCTACTTCCGACTTCAGAGAGAACGCTTCGACATGGTGTTCGCCGAACTTGATAAAGCGGTGTCAGAGGGAGCTTTCAGTGATTGGAATTATGCATCAATCAGTTTGTATTGTTTGCTAGATTGGGTAGAGTTCAGGTCTCGTTATGACTTCTCCAGGTTAGCGCACCTAGTGACTTTCCATCAGACCTATTCTCAATCTGACCAGGCGATAGCGACAGACCCTCGATAGCATTGCCTTCTAGTTATTTGGGAAATGTATTTCCGTTCTTAACGCAACGCCGTAAGAGGTGCGGAAGTCTTCCTCTCTGAGCCAGATAACATAGGGTTCCAATTCAATAAAAAGCCATGGTCGTAATACGTTCTGTTTATAGCGCATACTGAAAAGCACCTGTTCTGCGCGGTAAGTTGGCTTGTTTAAACCGTCAATCATTGCCGTAAACAAATAACTTCTCTTTGCGTCTTGTAGATAGAGATATTGAAACTGATGTCGCCAAAACATGTCTTCAGTCTTATCCCGATAACGGAAGGTGTTTTCGAATTCATAGGCTTGGTTTTTATCGATATTGACACTGTAAGCACCCTCAACTTCAACCCCAATTTGGTCATCAGAATAATAATTTACTTCAGCGAAGTAGCTAAATTTTGACTTCTCACTAAGGTCAATGGCATCTTTATATCTTGCTCGAGCATATACTTGTGAGCCTCTCCCTAGACCTAAGCGGTAAGCGATTTTCGAATCACTCTTGTCTTTGAATTGTAGCGCTACGGTGGGGCTGTCATCATTGCCCAACTGAGCACTACGTGCCGCTTTAACAGCCTGTTGATTAACGTCTTCTTCATCGTCTGATAAGAGTAGCTCTAGGCGATTTTGTAGAGCTGGGAGTTTTACTTTCACTTTAAAGCGAAAGTCGAATTGATTGAGATCGCCACTTCTTGGTTCCCAACCAAAACGGAGTCTGCCTGATGCTCGAGCCGCTGAGTTTGAGGCCTCGTTATCTTGAATAAACCAGGTGTTGATTTCGTGCACACTTGCTTCAAGACCATAATTAAAATGACAATACCAATCGTCCAACCATGCTTGCTCAAAGCAATAGTTGATAGGACTATGTTGAGCCACTTTTTCTTGTTTGTTGGCGGTGTTTTGCGTGTCCAAGCTACTTGCTGCCTGCTGTACAGGCTCACCATTACCTGAAATCGTCAGGCTATCGTTAGCCCAGGCTTGAGTGTTGAGACAAAATAACAAGCTGGTCGATAGCCCAAAAAAAGCGCTCTTGGCTTTTGATAAAGGCTCTCTAAAGCGTGCTATGCATGGGTTTGAGCAATAGTTAATCGCGAGTACTCGTAATAAGTTATTCACTGTAAAAAGCATATTTCCATTATTTATTATATCGAACAAGGCTCATGTATAAAAACTAGTGTATGAAAGCCAGTGATCTTTGCTAAAAGCAACGTATAATGCTTAAACAAAGTTTGAATCCGTTCTTTGCTTTACATGGTTAACGGTATCAAAAAATAAACAAATTTAACAATGGAGATTCACTAATGGGCTTTAACATTTGGAACGTACTAATTGTTCTTTTAATTGTTATCCTTTTGTTTGGAACAAAGAAGCTACGAAATGTTGGCGGAGATTTAGGCTCAGCGTTGAAGGGCTTTAAAAAAGCCTTAAACGATGACGACCAAAAAGGCGATGATCCAAAAAACACTGACAACAAAGACGCAGATTTTGAATCAGTTGAAGATAAAAGCTCGAAATCTCAGCATGTAGAACCCAGTGAAACGAAAACTACCACAAAAGAATAAGTCATGTTCGATATAAGCTTTTGGGAATTGTTCTTGATTGGTATTGTTGCTTTGGTAATTCTTGGTCCAGAGCGCTTACCTGGCGCCATTAAATCTACCGTAAGCACTATTCGCAGTGTGAAGAATATGGCTTCAGGCTTTAAGTCTGAAGTTGAAGAACAACTGCGCGTGCATGAATTACATGAAAACTTGAAGAAAGCAGAGGAATTGGGCTTGGATAATGTTAGCCCTGAAGTTGCGAAAAGCGTAGAAGAGCTAAAGCAGGCGGCACTTTCTGTACAAGAACCCTACAAGAAAAACAAAGATGACAAACAACACGATTAAAGCGCCACAAAGCAGCCTGATAACTCACCTTGTTGAGTTGCGTAGTCGCGTACTTAAAGCGCTGGTATCGGTGCTAGTCATTTTTATGGGCTTAGCTTACTGGGCGCAAGATCTCTACACATTATTAGCAGCACCGCTGGTGGCCACCATACCCGATGGCGCATCGATGATTGCGACAGGCGTTGCCTCACCCTTCTTTGCTCCATTCAAACTTACCATGGTACTTTCCTTTTTTATCGCTATTCCCTACGTGCTCTACCAAATCTGGGGCTTTGTCGCTCCGGGACTCTATCGAAACGAGAAGAAGCTGGTTGCCCCTCTACTATTTTCCAGTACGCTTCTGTTTTACAGCGGTATGGCCTTTGCCTATTTTGTTGTGTTTCCACTGGCCTTTGCGTTTTTCGGTGCCGTTGCTCCCGATGACGTTCTTATCACTCCAGATATTTCTGAGTACTTAAGTTTTGTGCTGAAAATATTCTTTGCTTTTGGTGTCGCTTTTGAAATACCCGTTGCCATTATTTTGATGTGTTGGACAGGCATAACAACGCCTGAGCAACTTCGTCAAAAGCGCGCCCATGTGATCGTTGCCGCTTTTGTTGTTGGCATGTTACTTACCCCTCCTGATGTAATCTCACAAGTTTTACTAGCCATTCCAATGTGGATGTTATTTGAGCTTGGTGTGGTAGTGGGTGGTTGGTATACCCGCAAAAAGCAAGAAGATACTAGCGAAGATGAGGAAGAGCATGAATCTACAGACAAACCAATATAAAGCTCGCTCTAGTGTTGCCTTCATATTACAGGTTAGTTGTTTATTGTACCTCAGTGCCAGTATAGCTCTTGCGCAAGAGGCAAGAACAGCAAGTGATTGTGTCGCAATCAAGAACGACGAAAAGCGTCTTTATTGTTTTGACCAAGTATTTAGTTCCCTGAGTAATACTAAGCCTGAATTGACAATAACTAGCCCTGAGCTTGATAAACGTGAAAAAGTGCAGCTATCAAAAAAAGCGCTTGTCGACAGTTTTGGTTCGCCAAGCCCACAGAAATCCGCTGCCGATGAACTCCAAACTATTGCGTTAACGCTGTCTAAGGTGTCGCTTACAGCAAAAAAGAGGCAAGTGTTTACTTTCGCGAACGGCCAGATTTGGGAGAGCAAAACCAATAAAAAATTACGCATTAAAGAGGGCGATAGCGCGATAATAACTAAAGGTGCATTAAGCGCTTTTTATCTATCCAAGAAAGATGTGCGAGGTCGAATTCGAGTGAAAAGGAGGGAGTAATGCGCTGGTTTGATATTGGTGTGAACCTTCTCGATAGGCGGATCAACAATAACGACGTGCTTCAGAGAAGTTTACAGGCAGGTGTTGATCACCTCTGCATTATTAGCAGCAACCTTGCTGAAAGCCAAAACGCGCAAAGCTTTGTTTCCTCTTCAACTAGCAAGATTCACCTTTCCTACACTGCTGGTATTCATCCTCATTGCGCAGATGCAGCAAGCGCTGCTGATTTTACTAAAATAAAAACGCTTTGTGCCGATAAAACCATGGTAGCAGTTGGTGAATGTGGGCTCGATTTTAATCGCAACTTTTCCACTAAACAGAATCAACTGCGGGTATTTGAATCACAACTAGAAATTGCTGCTGAGTATGCAAAACCCATTTATTTGCATGAGCGTGAGGCATTCGATGAGCAAGTTGAGTTGTTAGAGCGCTACTTGGCTCATATTCCAAGAGCTGTGGTGCATTGTTTTACCGGCTCGCAATCACAGTTGAAAACCTATTTAGAGCTTGGCTGCTATATTGGTATAACGGGCTGGTTGTGCGATGATAAACGAGCGAGTGAATTACAAGAGGCGATATTAAGTCTGCCTTTAGACCGGCTGTTACTCGAAACAGATGCGCCTTACTTATTTCCAAAAAATGTAAGACCAAGAGCGAAAAACAACGAACCCTGTTACCTACCACATATCGCACAAAGATATGCTGAGTTAACACAATATGAGATAAATGATATTGCCCAAGCAAGTTACCGAAATGCTAAAGCGTTTTTCGGCCTAGATACGTCGTAAATGAGTATGTAAAAATGCATGACGTAACAGCCGTAGACGAAAAAACAACAAACTACAGCACTACTGTATGGTTAGCGCTGCTTGTGTGTGTTTTTGCGTCTCTAATGCTATTCATGGTGTTTAGTTTAGGCAAGAGCATCGACGATAACAGCATCGAGCGCGATATTTTGCATTTCCAAGACGAAAGTTCCAGTTATACTATAAACGACATTAAAGCGCTTCCTAGCACTAGCTGGACGATAAACGAGCATCAAAACTTCGGGCTGACGAAAAAGCCCCAATGGCTTAGGATTGAATTTGATGGCGAGGATTTCGACCGTTTGGTCGAAATTGACTATGCCATGCTCGACAAAGTCGATATATGGCTTTTTGACACGAGTCTCAACCCGCTTCAATACTATGCAACCGGCGATAAACTACCGTTCAAACAACGTCCTATCTTGCATGATAAATTTCTTTTTACACTGCCTAAAAGAGAAAACGCAACCGTGCTTTTCTTGAGAGTGCAGTCAAATGGTCCAGTTAAAGCACCGCTAAAAATTTGGTCTAAACCTGATTTTATATCCTACATATCAACCCATCGCTTGTTTATGGGTTTGTTTTTTGGCTATATGATCGCGATGGGTTTGATAAACCTGTTTATTTTCGTAACCACGCGCACACTGATATATGCAACATATGCCGGATATGTGTTTGCTTTCGCTCTACTCATTGCGTCATTACACGGCATTGGTTTTCGTTTTATTTGGCCAAAAAATATTTGGATGCAGGAGCATTCAGTCGTTATTTTTGCCTTCATGATGATGAGCTTTGTGCTACTTTTTTCCAGCAAAATTTTGGAGTTAAAAAAGTACCACCAAAGGTTTTATGTGGCGTTTAAAGTACTGATTGTTGTCTATGTAGGCTGCACAATCGCTTCATTTATTTTGCCCTATGCAATGATGGTAAAGTTGCTACTTATTTTGTTTCTTTTTTCAATACCTGTTGTACTGATTGTCACGATTAGTTTGGCAAGTAGCGGGAGTTCAATCGCTAAATATTTTAGTGTTGCGTGGGGAATTCTTCTGTTTTCAGGCCTTGCTGCTTCTGCTGACAATTTTCATTGGGTTGAACTTCCACTGGATTCTAGCTATTTACTGATGATAGGAGCAACCACGGAAACACTACTATTAGCATTAGCGATGGCGACTAATTTTAACGATAGGCGGCAATTAGCCAAACACGCTCATGCAGAGGCTCAGGAAAATGAGCAAAAAGCTATATTGATGCAAGACGAATTAATCCAGCTACAGGAGCAAGCACAGATAAACTTAGAACAAGAAGTTCAGGCTAGAACTGTGGAGTTTGAAGAGGCATTAGCAAAACTCTCTAGTATCAATACAGACCTACAAAACATGAATGAACTTGATGCGCTAACAGGTGTGATGAATCGACAATATTTCGATAAGGTTTATGCTCAGGAGTGCGCTAGAAGTCGACGCCATCGTCAACCACTTGCCGTCGCGATGTTGGACATTGACCATTTTAAAAAGGTCAATGATAGCTACGGGCATCAATGTGGAGACGATTGTCTAGTTGCTTTTTGTACGGCACTATCTGAGTTGATTAAGCGTCCAGGGGATACTCTAGCTCGCTTAGGGGGTGAGGAGTTCGTCATACTTTTGCCTAATACGAGTATTGATGGAGCAAGTGGCTTATTGGAAGCATGTAGAGTGGCTATTGAGAAATTACGCGTTAGTTCGGGGGAATACAACATCAGTTTTACGGTGAGTATCGGGCTGTCTTCCAAAGTAATTGGCTGTGACGGCGATCGTGACGAGTTACTTTCTAACGCTGATAAGCTCTTGTATGCAGCAAAGAATGCTGGCCGAAATTGTATTAAGTCGGGAAGCTTTTAGTTATGCCAGTTAGTGACGCACTCCGACAAAAAAATAATGCCAATCTTGGCTTTGGTGGCGTGTGGGTAGCTTTGCTTATCGTACTCTTGGGTGCAACTGTGTTTTGGGTGGTCATTCAAACCTCAAGTGAGACTGAGGGCCCTTTACTCAATGACCGTAGCGAATTTTACGTGGCTTCGGCCAGCGACACCCTAGCTGATATAGTAGCACTTGGCAGCGATGAGTGGATGCCTTTAAAGAACTCAAACGTTGATCTCTCAGTGAAACCACATTGGTTTCGTGTTGCTATTCCTAAACAAAATAACGGGATAGGTTCAGATAGCGCAGATACAGAAAACCCCGAGCGTTTAATAGAAGTTTCCTTTGCAAACTTAGATGAAATAAATGCTTGGTTTGTCGATTCAAATTGTGAGCCGATTTGTATATTCGAGGAGTATAGTGCAGGCGATGCGCTTAATTTCGAGCAGCGCAGTGTACTTCATGAACAGTTTATTTTTCCGGTGCCAGAAACTCAACAAGCACTGACTCTTTACTTGGAAGTAAAAACCCTTGGTTCGTTGAAAATACCAATTAAACTATGGGATGCCGATGAATATATACGATATTCAAGTTCTCATAGGGTTTTTATTGGTATTTTTTATGGCTTTATGACTGCCATTGCGTTGTTGAATATATTTTTATTTATCACGTCTAAAAACAACATAACACTTTATTACACGGCTTATATTATTTGTTTGTCCTTGACTATCGCCACGAGCCAAGGGCTTACCTTTCGCTATCTTTGGCCAGAGAGTCCTGAATGGCAGCAGCAAGCTATACTGTTCTTCGCGTCGGCCATGGTCTACTTTTCTTCATCTTTTACGGCTCACGTACTGAGGATCAAAGAGCACTCAAAGTGGCTAAATACATTTTTTAATATCGCTAGGGCCGTATTAGTGGTCTACTGTTTTGCAACACTACTTTTACCTTATGCGTTGTTGGTGGAAAGTCTAGCCCCCATTATTATTGGCGCAATGTTATTGGTATTTATCTCCACTGCTTATCTTGCCATTTTGGGGAATGTTGTTGCTTTTTATGTTGGTGGTGCTTGGGCATCACTTGTCGTTAGCGGGGTGTTAGGTCTTGCAGATAGTCTCAATTGGATAAATATAAATTTGGACCCAAGCTATTTAGTGATGACAAGCTCTGCTATTCAGACTTTATTTATGGCCTTGGGCTTAGCGATGCTTTTTAACCAACAAAACGAACAAGCTAAGGCAGCATACAACGAAGCCAGCCTACAAAAGCGAAAATCGATGGAAGCAAAGAAAGCGCTTCTCACTCTGAAAAAAAATACTCAAGAAGAATTAGAGTACGCAATTGATGAGCGTACTTATGAGTTAGAAATAGCAATACGTGAACTCAATGAGGCGAATCATGAACTTGAGCGTAAAAATTCTATCGATGCGCTCACCGGCGTCGCAAACAGACGTTTTTATGACAAGCGCGTTGTAGCTGAAGCTCGACGAAGCCGACGCGAGAAAACATCACTAGCGATAGCCATGCTGGACATCGACCATTTTAAAAATGTAAACGACACTTATGGGCACCAATGTGGCGACGAAGCGTTGAAACACTTTGCCAAGGTGGTAAGTTCCTGTTTAAAGCGCCCAAGCGATACTGTTTGTCGCTATGGTGGTGAAGAGTTTGTGCTCATACTGCCAAATACTGACTTAGATGGAGCGTCAATTTTGGTCGAAAGCATACGTCAAAAAGTAGAGTGTAGTCCTTTGCAATGCGAAGGGCATACAATAAACTTAACGGTAAGTGCCGGACTTTCTTGCAGAGTAATTGCTAGCGATGAAGAGCATTCGCTGCTGCACGCTTTTGCCGACAAACTTTTATATGAGGCCAAGCACAGTGGTCGCAACAAAGTAGTAGCGAGAGCTTTTTAAGCACTTCCATTTTAAGATATCAAGGATTTATATGTCTCAGTACCCCCTAACTCGTCCTCGGCGTTTGCGTTATACCTCATCAATTAGAAAGTTGGTAAGCGAACACGTCCTTAGTGTTAATGATCTGATCTATCCAATGTTTGTGCTCGAGGGCCAAGGCGTGACCGAAAGCGTTGAGTCCATGCCCGATGTTTATCGCTTTAGCATCGACAAATTAATTGAGGAAGTAACAGAGCTTGTTGCCCTTGGCCTGCATGTCTTCGCCTTGTTTCCGGTAACGCCGCAAGATAAGAAGACTGAATGTGCCAGCGAAGCCTTCAATCCAGATGGCCTTGCCCAGCGCGCGGTACGAGCATTAAAAGCGACGTTTAACGACATTACCGTGATTACCGATGTGGCTTTAGACCCCTTCACAATTCATGGCCAAGATGGCTTGCTCGACGAAAATGCTTATGTGATGAATGATGAAACAACCGATGTGCTAGTCAAGCAGGCTCTATCGCATGCTGAAGCGGGTGCAGATGTTGTCGCACCTTCCGACATGATGGATGGCAGAATATGGGCAATACGCGAAGCCTTGGAGTTACACGGCTTTAAAAACACAAGCATAATGGCTTATTCAGCTAAATACGCTTCAAGCTATTATGGTCCGTTTAGAGATGCTGTCGGCAGCGCTGGCAACATAAAAGGCGGAAATAAAAAGAATTATCAAATGGACCCTGCGAATACAGACGAGGCGCTTCGTGAAATCGAGCTAGATTTGAATGAGGGTGCCGATATGGTAATGGTGAAGCCCGGTATGCCATATTTAGACGTTGTTTATCGCTGCAAAGAAGAGTTTGCCGTACCCACCTTTGCTTATCAAGTCAGTGGTGAATATGCAATGCATCAGGCTGCTTTCGCTAATGGATGGTTGAACAAGGAGCAAGTCATCATAGAGTCGCTACTGGCCTTCAAGCGCGCAGGTGCAGACGGTATCCTCACCTATTTTGCGAAAGAAGCTGCTAAATTGTTACGAAAGCCATAATGATATATTGATGTAGTCATACAGCCATTGCGTTTCAAGAATAGGCTTGTTCCAGCATTGACTTACTGGCTGATGTTAATATAGCGCGCTGTGTTTTCTAGCCTATTGCTTGGCGTTAACTTTGTAAGTGTCGCAACGCTTTTTCCAACCGGGTAACCAGCGCTGCTCCACTTCGGGTTGGGTGGAATTAGCAACCCTTCGTGATAGTACTTTTTTACATGCGTCACTGAAGGCTTTTAGTTCATTGGCTATGTTATGCTGCGCCTCGTCAAGCCCTTCTTTTTCGCCCTCTACTTCCATATTGACTAACACTTGCAACAAACCCCAGCCCATCCCTTCATAACGCTCGCTTGCGGCGATACCTTCACCTTTGAAGTTAACGTAGTCGATTAAGGCATACAAGCCTTGTTCAGATTGAAGTAAACTATTAAATCTCGCCTCAATACCTTCTTCCATACCCTGAATACCGAGCTCCTCCAACAACGCAGGAGCCAGCATTTTAGGCAAGGCTGCCTGCATGCGCTCGTAAATAAATTCGATCTGGTGATTAAAAGTACTTAACAGCAATTTTTCTAAACTTTGCATTTTGTCACCGCGTCGAGCTGCCTTAAAAGCTTCTTTTGTGCCCCATGGCAAATCTCGTGTAGTGCGCAACCAAAGTGGCATCTCCACGTCGTTTTTGATAAAAAAATCGAGTAAGTCTGGAAACGTTTCTGTAAAGCGGCTGTTAAGGTCTTTGGGAAACCAGATGAAATGCCCTATTCCTAAGCTGGCGAAATCCTCACCTTGATTCCAAGCGATCAAGTTTTCTTTTTTCGCACCAGTTTCGTTTCTATATATCTTTAATCCAATATTAGATAGTTGGTGCTTACTAAGCTTTAAAGCTAGTTTTTCTATGGGTGGGGTTTGGTCTAAAGAAGTTTGTTGAGCGTGAAGGTCTATAGCTGTATAGACTAACAGAGCGAAGATAAAGGTGATTAGAAGACTGTATTTTTTCACTACTTAGCTACTCGATAACAAGTTGAACGTTGTCAATGATGCGAGTTTTTCCTAAAAAGCCAGCACCTAGTATTACTAAAGCCTTATCTTCGTGGCTGGGCTGGAGCAAGGAGTTAGCTGAGCGAATATCGATGTAGTCGGGCTTGAAACCTAAGCTTGCTAACTTCTCTTTGTGCTCTTGCATCAGAATAGAGAAATCGCGCCTGCCGCCCCTAATTTCGTCGGCCATTTCACAAATAAGTTTGTAAAGGGCAGGTGCAATTTTTCTCTGTTCTTGATTCAGGTAGCTATTTCTTGAGCTCATTGCTAGACCGTCAGGCTCGCGCTCGGTGGGCACACCATGAATGGTTAAATTCATCGACAAATCCGTCACCATGGCTTTGATGACCTGCAATTGTTGAAAGTCTTTTTCACCAAAAAAAGCCATGTTTGGTTGCACCATATTAAATAGCTTACAAACGATGGTAGCTACGCCACGAAAGTGCCCTGGACGACTTGCACCGCAGATCATATATGATAGTCCAGGTACTTCAACAAAGGTTTGTTGCTCCAGACCTCGGCTGTATATATCACTCACTCTCGGCATGAACAACACATCTACGCCAAGTGCCGCCAAAGATGTTTTATCGTCGTCAATGGTACGTGGATAGGCGTCAAGATCTTCATCGGGTCCAAACTGCAGAGGATTCACAAAAATTGATACCACTACTTTACTAGCGTGTTTTTTCGCTTCTTTCACTAATTTGAGATGGCCATTGTGAAGATTGCCCATAGTGGGCACGAAGGCGATCTGCTGTTTGCTTGATTGCCATGTTCTGCGCAGCTCTCTAAGTTCAGTGATATCCGAGACTATTTGCATATAAGCTTACTCTATTTACTTGAAGGAGTGTTCTGGGCCCGGGAAGCTACCATTTTTAACTTCCTCAATATATGCGCTTACAGCCGACCGCATATCGTTGTGTTCTTCTAAATAGTTCTTACTGAATTTCGGCATGTAATTGGCGCTAATGCCGAACATATCATGCATTACCAGTATCTGACCGTCTGTTCCAGGGCCAGCACCGATGCCAATAACGGGGATAGTAAGGGTTTCCGAGATCAAGGTTGCTACTGAGCTTGGCACGCACTCTAAAACTAATAGTTGGATGCCCGATTTTTCTAGTTCTAACGCGGCATCGAGAATCTTCTGAGCTTCTGCGTTTTCGCGTCCTTGCACTTTAAAACCACCAAATACATGCACCGATTGAGGTGTTAAACCAAGGTGACCACATACTGGAATGCCTCGGGCAACTAGGGCTTCAATGGTGGGCGCTAGCCAACTTCCGCCTTCGACTTTTACCATGCTCGCGCCGCTTGCCATTAGTTTTGCTGCATTCTCAAAGGCTTGCTCAGTGGTTGCGTATGACATAAATGGCATATCGGCAATTACGAAAGCGCGAATAGTTCCTTTTCTTACGCAGGCTGTGTGATAAGCAATGTGGTCTACGCTGACACCGGTGGTGTCGTCGTCACCTTTTAGGACCATGCCTAAAGAGTCACCAATTAGCATTAGATCGACAAACTGTTCATCAAACATTTTGGCAAAGCTGGCGTCGTATGCCGTAAGTGCAGTGATTTTTTCACCCAATTTTTTCATTTCAAGCAGGGTAGAAGTTGTGACTTTTTTCATCTTTCTCTCGCTAAGTGAGTTAACTCAAATCTAGTCTATACAGGCCTTCAAGGTCACATTTTGCAACCCATGTTGCCAATGACCGGCCGTCCTGCATTATCATGTCTGGTGCTATCTCGAAAAGAGGCACGAGCACAAACTCACGCTCCTGCATACCATAGTGAGGCAGGGTAAGGTTCTGTGTGTTGAGTATGAGATCGTTATACAACAATATGTCGAGATCGAGTGTTCTTGGTCCCCAGCGCTCACCGATTCGTTCGCGGCCATGACTATTTTCAATATCTTGTAGCGTCGCTAGAAGTTCTTGAGGCTGTAACGATGTTTTTATTCTGCAAACTGCATTTACATAATCGGGTTGGTCTTGTGGTCCCATGGGGGAACTAGCGTAGAAGCTTGAGCTTGCATTCAGTACCATTTGGGAATGGGCCTCAATGGCACCCAAGGCCGACTTAATCTTTTCTGTCGGCTTTCCAAGGTTACTTCCTAACCCAATGTAGGCAACGTCCGACAGCATCTTAATTAGCTTTCTTTTTTGGGCGAGGTTTGCGTTTCCTCGCTGGGCCGGCTTCTTTTCGCAAAACATTCAGCATAGTTTTGCGCTCTTCTGGGCTTACTTCTTGAAATTCAGTCCACCACTCGCCGAGTTCCATCAAGTCGCCCCCTTCAATCTGACCTCTGATTAACAGAAAGTCATATGCAGCTCTGAATCTAGCATGAGAAAGGGTCTGAAAAGCTCGCCGCCCGAAACGTTTTGGCAAACGTGTTTGTAACTGCCATATTTCGCGTATCGCTATGGAAAAGCGCTTGGGTATCATTATGCGCTGGATTTGTCGATGAAGTACTTCGCCCATCGCGATGTTGAACGCGTCATGATAAGTAATTCCCGATTCGTTAATAATCGTTTGAGCACGCTCTTCAACTGGATACCACAGGAAAGCTGCATATAAAAATGCCGGTGTAACACGTTGTTCGTTATTGATACGTTCGTCGGTATTTTTCAATACTTGCATGACTAGTTGCATTTCACGGCATTTGTCGTCAACCAGCAGGGGGGCAAATTGTGGGAATAAATGACCGAATAGGCCATGTTGATGTAATAACTGAAAGGTTTTTACACCGCTGCCTGATATGAATAATTTAAGTACTTCTTCAAACAATCTGGCCGGTGGAATATTGCCTAGTAAATGCCCCAATTCTTTAAATTGTGTGGCAAGTTCATCGGGAATGCTCATTCCCAATTTTGCTGCGAAACGCACCGCTCTGATCATTCTAACGGGATCTTCTCGAAAACGAGTAGCAGGATCGCCTATCAGCTCAACCCGCTTGTTTTGAATTGAGCGTAAGCCATGTGCAAAATCAATTATGCTCTGATCCTTCGCACTAAAATACATCGCATTGAAGGTGAAATCTCTGCGCTCAGCGTCTTCGTCTATAGTGCCAAAAACATTATCTCGTAAAAGCTGACCTTGCTGATCTTGCTTAGCGAGCACATCTTCCACTTGCTTACCACTTCGAGCTTTAACTTTGACTTTGTTTTCAGCGTCATTATTTTCAAGATCGGCATGATGCCCTCTGAAGGTGGCAACTTCGATAATATCTTTACCAAAAACAATATGAGCAAGCCTAAATCGACGACCAATTAAGCGACAGTTCCTAAAGCAAGCTTTGATTTGTTCCGGGGTTGCGTTAGTGGCAATGTCAAAGTCTTTGGGCGTTTTCCCCATCAGCTTGTCGCGAATACAACCGCCGACTAAATAAGCATCGTAACCTTTACTGTTGAGTCTGCGTAATACCGAAAGTGCGTTTTCACTGATGTCAGAAAACGTCATAGGGTGCTGTCCTTTTGGAACAACAACAGGGTCGATCGCCGAAGCTGTTTTTATCGACGATGTATCTTCATTTTGTGCTGATGGACTAATTGCCATACCACCTTAACCTATTTGCATGACTACCCAGATTAGCGGGTAGGTTTACGTGATTAAAAACCTTGAGTTTCATGATTATACGTTATTTGATTGAGAAAGGAGAATTTCTCTTTCTTTTGGCAATAAAACAGGCTGCCAGTATTCAACCAAGTAACTAATAAACGCTTCTGGGGTAGTCTTATTGGGAAGCTTAGCTTCAGGAAAGCCCAAAAATTTAGCCGCCAAGCACAGATTTTCATACCACTGCTCTGCCAGTATTGCTGCCGCATGATTTTGTTTGCTCAGTTTTTTGTTAGCGCGGCTTGCGATGACTGGTAGATGGAAATACTGCGGTGGGCGTAAGCCCAACTTGCGGTAGATGAGCGCCTGCTGAAGCGTGGTATCGACAAGGTCTGCGCCACGCACAACATGGCTTATCGATTGAAAAATATCATCTACCACGACAGCAAGATTATAACTAAAAAGACCATCTTTGCGTTTTACTACGATATCTTCTGTGGCGAAGCCTGCGTTTACCGTCACTTTACCTAGATGTAGGTCGGTGAAGTAATTTGCTGATTGGTCGTTTTTCATGCGAATGGATGCGCCAGAAGTGTTGAGTGCTAATAGAGAGTTGGCGCAATGCCCAGTATAAAACAAACCTTGGCTTCTAATCATTTTGCGAGTGCAGGTGCAGGCATATAGTTGTGCTGCTGATTCAAGCAAGTGCAGCGTATTTTTGTAAGCTGCTTTACGTTGGGTTTGGTAAACGATGTCGCCATCCCAATGTAAACCATGGGAGCGGAGTTGGTTGAGTATTGTCTGGTCTGCGTGAGCTATTGCTCTGGTTTCATCAACATCTTCTATTCGCACAAGCCACCTTCCATTGGCTTGTTTTGCATGCAAATAACTGACTAAGGCACAAAATAAGGATCCAAAATGCAATGGCCCGGAGGGTGAGGGGGCAAAACGACCAACGTAAGCTTTCTCAGACTGAGTCATTGCATTTTTAGCAGCGAGCTAATGATCGCTTAGCCCTGGAGTTGCTTCTCTTTGATTTCAGCCATGGTTTTGCAATCAATGCACATGTCGGCTGTTGGGCGTGCCTCTAAGCGACGAATGCCGATTTCAATACCACAAGAATCACAAAAACCAAAGTCATCTTCTTCGATGCGTTTTAATGTCTTCTCAATTTTCTTGATTAGTTTCCGTTCGCGATCTCTTGCTCTGAGCTCCAAGCTAAATTCTTCTTCTTGTGCTGCTCTATCTACTGGGTCGGGGAAGTTAGCTGCTTCGTCTTGCATATGGTGTACAGTACGGTCGACTTCTTGGCGCAGTTGGTTTCTCCAGGCCTTTAAAATCAAACGAAAATGATTCATTTGATCATCGTTCATGTACTCTTCGTCGGGCTTTTCTTGATACGGTTGCACTTCTGCTAGTGCAAGCAAGCCTAATTGTTTTCCTGTTGGCATCTGCCATTTCTCCTAAACATCGACATTTTGCATCCTTTTGCCCTCTGTTCCACTGGCAAATAACGTCGTGTAAATGTCGTTTCAATGATTCAGCCTAGGTTTGCGTTGCAAGACAAGGCTAAACTGCAATAAATATAACGTAGTTTTAAACTGAGGACGGTAATATGGTGATTTTTCCACAAAAATCAATCTTTTTTTACTCAGCTTTTGGTAGTGCCTCTCCTAACTTTATAATATCCATAGAAAAATTACATTTGTAGCATAACAATAAAAGTCCCTTATTTTGTGCATCCTCCAAGGTTTCAGCATATTCGGGGTCAATATGCTTGGCGATATCAAAGCTATTTATGCCTTCATGTTGCACGCAGAATAGCAAAACGGCTTTATGTCCTTGTTGAGCAAGCATACCCAATTCTTTAGCATGTTTTGTACCACGCTTGCTCACTGTATCAGGAAAGTAGCCAATTTCGCCTCCTGTATCTCGCAATGTCATTGACTTTACTTCCAAGTAACAATCGGGCATGCCGTCACCTTGTAAGAGAAAATCTATGCGGCTGTCGCCAACTTTTATCTCGGGGCTTATTTGATCATATTCGGCGAGTTCAAGAATATGGCGCTGTTGTAAAGCCTCGGCGACAACTTTGTTGGCAAAGCTGCTATTGATGCCAATAAGCTTATTGTCGTTATCTTCGCTGAGCTCCCAAGTATATTTGTATTTCCGCTTGGGATTGGGCGATTCACTTAAGTACACCGTCCAACCCGGTTCTGCACAGTTGGTCATGGCGCCTGTGTTGGGGCAATGCACGGTAACTCGTTCGCCATTGGCTAAGCTTACATCAGCAAGAAAGCGTTTGTAGCGTTTGATGAGTGTCGCCTTTACAAGGGCTGAGGTGTATTTAGGCATCTATATCCTTCGCATTTTTGTTCTTCGTATGAGGGTTTGCTACTATCGCGCCATCAGTGATCACCATAACACCTTGTTGGAGTATTAATGTCAACGTTCAAAATCGTCCTAACGCAATCTAGCGCGAGCGAAAATTGGGGAGTAAATAGTAGTCTATCCTTTGATCAGGAGGGCGCTAAAATACATCTACCAGATAATTCGCTCCATTTGAGAATCATACAAAAGTCGGCTAAAAAGATAGCCTCTTTAGGCATTAAAGATATTTGCTTCAGCGGAACTTGGGACTGTGAGCAACAGTATGCCTTCGTCATGAGTTTCTGCGGTGCTGGTTTCAATGGCGAAATCAACTGGGCAAGTGATACAACAAACGGCAGCTCAGCGGATTTAGCCATTCGCTACGAGGCACTTAAATTTACACGTAACTTGGTTAACGAAACGCCCGAAGAACTCAGCCCTGAATCACTAGCTGTTGCTGCGGCAAGCTGGATAGAATCGCTAGCACCTGACTTTGTTGCAGTGAATATGCTTAAAGGTAAAGAATTAGTGGAGGCCGGTTGGCAAGGCATATACGAAGTTGGGCGAGGCAGTTGCAGACCACCTGTATTACTCGAATTGGACTTCAATCCTACTGGCAATATCGATGCGCCTGTCGACTTCGCATTGGTCGGAAAGGGCATAACTTTTGATAGCGGCGGCTATAGCATAAAATCGAGTGAAGGCATGCTCGATATGAAATGTGACATGGGCGGTGCGGCAACGGTTACCGGCGCTCTTGGACTGGCTATCATGCAAGGACTAAAAAAACGCACGAAGCTCTTCTTGTGTTGCGCTGAAAACTTAATAAGCGATCATGCTTACAAATTAGGTGATGTGATTACCTATAAAAATGGCGTTAGTGTAGAAATTGTTAATACCGATGCTGAGGGACGACTGGTTCTAGCCGATGGCTTGATGGCTGCAAGCGAGTCTGGTGCTGCTAAAATCATTGATGCCGCAACGCTGACGGGTGCCGCAGTAATGGCTGTTGGCAGAGAGTTTAATGCTGTCTTTAGCATGGATGAAGACATGCAAGCCTCGGTGCTTGCAAGCGCATCTGCTACGCATGAAGCTCATTGGCCGCTTCCACTGATGCCGTGGCATCAAGAGCAATGCCCATCGCCGTTTGCAGATACTGCAAATAGCAGACCGATGAAAGGTGGAGGAGCTGGAGGCGCATCAAATGCGGCAGGGTTCTTATCGCGTTTTGTGGCTGAAGGCGGAAAAGGCTGGGTACATATTGACCTAGCTGCAGCGTATAATAGGAATGGCAACGAACTCATGCCCAACGGCGCGTCAGGAATTGGTATACGCACCATTGCTCATCAGCTTCTAGCTGATTAAGTAATCACATCTTATTGGCGGTTTTAAATGCCGCCAAGCCTTTCTGCTAGTTCTTTATAGCGCTCAACATCGCCACGATCGAAAAGTGGGTTGCCGGCGTCATCTTTTTCTTTTGACATCAGTAAACTCTCTCGTTCGAGACGTTCAACTCTTACTTCTTGTACTGCTAAAAACTCGGCTACTTCAGATACAGTCATTAATGCCATGCTGTCCTCCATTGTGATTGAATCATAAATATTATTATCTGCGGCTGCTATTGATACTATGGTTAACGACAGATGCGACGATTTATTTAATGGTAATTAAAACTAGTTTATATTTGCTATGTGAATCTTGCAGCAAAAGTAAACTGTACAAAGCATATCAGGTTATTTTTTCTATGCTTGCGCGGAAATAATACATAGGTGTGTAAATCGATTATTTTTATAATAACTCGCTAGCAAGACTGCCATTTGATGGTGATTTGACGCATAATTGCGGTTTTTTCATCAGGAGATTATTTTGGCAGAGATATTAGCCGCCGCAACCATGCTATTTTTAATCATGGATCCTCTTGGAAATCTGCCTATTTACATGTCGGTTTTGAAGACTATCGACCCACAGCGACGACGCCGAGTGATTATTCGCGAATTGCTCTTTGCTCTAGTCATCCTGATGGTATTTCTACACAGTGGCCAATTATTACTAGACTTTCTCAAAATTGAGCAAGAAACCGTAAGTATTGCAGGTGGTATCATTCTTTTTATTATTGCTATTCGGATGGTATTCCCACAGCCCGGCGGAATAATGAGTTTACCCGCGGGCGAAGAACCATTTATTGTGCCTTTGGCAATTCCTATGATTGCTGGGCCGTCGACGATGGCAGCGTTGATATTATTGGCGAATCAAGAGCCCAACAAAATGACTGAATGGAGCATTGCATTATTTGCGGCGTGGTTGGTGAGCGCAGTCATTCTATCGATGTCGAACACCTTCCACCGTTTACTTGGCGAAAAGGGCCTTAACGCCGTTGAGCGTTTAATGGGTATGATACTAATCATGATAGCAATTCAGATGCTATTGAATGGAATAGGTGTTTACTTTCAATCCCAGCTTCACGTTAGTTCAATACTTCAATAGTGATACTTAAATAAGAGCAGTTGACCATGTCGAATCCGAAAAATAAACCAGCAGGTGAAAAGCTAAGTACTTTTCAACAGGTACGCGATCTTCCGAAAAAGCAGGCTGTGGCGTTCTCTGCCGGCCTGTTACAAAGAATGCTTCCTAATTACGTATTATTCAGCGAAGTGTGTGAATTCGGTGACGCCGAATATGCCAAAAAGCTGCTTGATTTGATATGGGAATGGTTACTTGCTCCAAAATCTAAGATTAACATAGCGGTTCAACTGGAAAAGCTAGAAGAGATCACTCCCGATATTGAGAACTTCGATAATTATGGGGTTTATCCAGCTTTGGACTTTTGTATGGCTGCGACAGCATGCTTGCAGCTTATTTGTGATGAGGAGGAAAATGGCGCAGTAATGGTGGCTAAATTGAGTCAAGGCGGTGTTGAAGCCTATCTACTTGCATTGTCCGATGTCGACTTAAGTAATCAGGAAATAAAAGCCGACCCGTTAATGCAATATGAAATCGAAATGCAGATGGAGTTATTGTCTTTGTGTAAGCAAAGTAGCTTTAAAGAGTTGCGCAAGCAGATAAAAGAACTCGAGATGTCGAATATTGGAATCAGCCTAAATAATTAGTTTTGCTAACCCTTATTTTTGTGCTTGTTATTGTGCTTAGCGACTAGCCAGATTTCTCAACGCAATATACGCGAGCACAGACTTGCTGAGTCGTTTTTTCTTTGTGTAAGCGCCAGTTCGACGGCAATGCTAGTGTAAGGCCTTGTGCTTCGTGCTCAATGTAAATAAGACAGCCCTCTTTTGCGAGAGTAGTGTTGATAATGTCTATACAAGGTTGCACCAATGCTTTGTTAAAGGGAGGATCAACAAAAATAAGGTCGGGCTGAGAGTCTAAGGTAGATAATACTTTTAGTGCATCGCCAATTTTCACTTGCACATAGCGAGCGTCGACGCCTAATAAACTGATATTGCTGCGGATTTGTTGTGCAGCATTCTTATTCAATTCAATGAAGGTAACTTTTTCTGCACCCCGTGAAAGTGCTTCGAAACCCAGCGAACCTGCGCCGGCGAAGCAATCAATGCACTGTGCACCGCGAACATCCGACATTAGCCAGTTAAACAATGTTTCTTTCATTCTATCGGTAGTAGGGCGAAGGCCATCAATATTTAACACGGGTAATTTTCGCCCACGGTGTTGCCCACCTATAATTCTGATGCTTCCCATCTTTGCCTTTGCTGCTTTTCTTACTCGCGTCATGTGCCCTGAAAGTGTTAGTATTAGGCTATTAATTGATTATATCTGAATCTCGCTAGCTGCGGTGAAGGATTTTTAGAATGCATGGCAAATATGTTTAACTGGTTTAAAAAAGAGAAGTCGAAAGCGCCTGAGAGTGAGCCGGCAGCGTTAAAGGATAACGGCGAGCTAGATGCTGCCACAGAAACGACTGAAGTTGATTCTGGTGAAACCTTCATCAACGAGTATCCACCTGCCGTTGAAGCTGAGGCTGAAATAGCAACTGAGCAAGATGAGAGCCCCGCGAGTGACATCGAGGTGCGGGTGCTGCCTGAAGCACAAGAAGTGATAACAGCCAGCTCATCCTCGGACACTCAAGAAAAGCCTAAAGCACAAGGTTTTTTTGGTAAGTTGCGAGAGAGTTTATCGCGAACCAAGGAAAGTATCGGGACAGGCTTCATCTCGCTATTCGCGGGTAAAAAGATTGACGATGATCTCTACGAAGACTTAGAAACGCAATTACTCATTGCCGATGTTGGGATGGATACAACTACATCAATAATCGACAAATTAACGCAAAGTGCAAAGTTATCAGAGCTGAAAGATGGTGAAGCACTCTACGATTTGCTAAAAGAGCAAATGAAGGAATTGTTAATACCAGTGTCGACGCCTTTAGACTTGAGCAATACACAGATGGACAGCGACGGCCAGAAAGAGCCATTTGTTATTCTCATGGTTGGCGTTAATGGTGTAGGTAAAACAACCACTATAGGTAAGCTCGCTAAACAATTTCAGCAACAAGGTAAAAAAGTGATGCTGGCTGCGGGGGATACTTTTCGTGCTGCCGCTGTTGAACAATTGCAGGTGTGGGGCGAGCGCAATGATATTCCTGTCGTTGCCCAGCAAACCGGGTCCGATAGTGCCTCTGTGATCTTCGACGCTTTAGCCTCTGCGAAGTCTAAGGGGGCCGATATTCTTATCGCTGATACAGCTGGTCGGCTGCAGAACAAAGATAACTTAATTGAAGAATTGAAAAAAGTGGTAAGGGTGATGAAGAAGATCAACCCGAATGCACCTCATGAAATTATGCTAACCTTGGATGCTAGCACTGGGCAAAATGCGGTCAGCCAAACAAAAATTTTCAATGATGCCGTGGGTATCACAGGCATTAATTTGACAAAATTAGACGGAACTGCAAAAGGTGGTATTATTTTCTCATTAGCTGATCAATTTGGCATTCCTATTCGCTATATTGGCATAGGCGAAGGGATTGACGATTTGAAGCCCTTTGATGCTGAGCTATTTGTTGATGCCCTGTTTAGTCAGGAAGTGACAGACGAATAATATTGCAAGCCATGATGCTTGATGTAAAAGGATGTAAGTTTGATAAAGTTTGAGCAGGTAAGTAAAACATATCCAGGCGGCCAACAAGCTCTGCGAAAGGTTGATTTCCATGTTGAGCAAGGTGAAATGGCCTTCTTAACAGGTCACTCAGGCGCTGGTAAAAGTACTCTGCTAAAACTCATCAGTATTATGGAGCGTCCTACCGTTGGGCGAGTAATGATTAACGGTCATGATTTAAGTGCGATTACTCGCAAGCAAATTGCTTACATTCGTCGTGATATTGGCATGATCTTCCAAAGCCACCAACTGCTTATGGATAAAAGCGTATATGATAATGTGTCTCTACCCTTAGTGATCGAAGGCCATACGCGGAAGAATATTTCTCGTCGTGTTGACGCAGCACTTGAAATGGTAGGCTTACGAGACAAAGCGAGAAGTTTACCGATCACACTTTCCGGCGGTGAACAGCAACGTGTTGGCATTGCGCGCGCGGTGGTGAACCGGCCGCCTTTGCTGCTGGCCGATGAGCCCACAGGGAATCTCGATCCCAAGCTTTCTATGGAAATTATCCGTTTGTTCGAAGATTTCAATCAAGCCGGTGTGTCGGTTTTCATTGCAACTCACGATCTCGGGCTCATCGCAAGAATGAAGTATCGTACGCTTACTCTGAAAAATGGACAAATGATTACCGATGGCTTGGATGATGCTCAAGATCAGGGGTTATTCAGATGAGTTTATTATTTAAGGGACGTTCACACGGTGCTGAAACCGTCAGAGTGGGTGGCCTTCAGCGCATTTTTATGTTCTTCACCGATCATCTTCGTCAAGCGGTGAACAGTCTTGGTGAACTTTGGCGTGCACCTTTTGCATCGCTTATGACTATTGGCGTGCTCGGTTTCAGTATCACTTTGCCGAGTACGCTTTACGTGATAGTAAAAAACACTGAACAGATCAGTGAGCAATGGCAACAAGCTTCTGAAATCTCACTTTTTCTCGAGCAGGGGGTTTCTGAAGCCGATGCTCAGCAGTTGTTGAAGCGTTTACGACTGTGGCCCGAAATTGCCGAAGTCGCTTATATTTCTGCTGACGATTCCTTGAAAGAATTTAAACTGCTCTCTGGTTTTGGCGATGCCTTGAATTATCTGCCTAGTAACCCATTGCCCGCAGTTGTTTTAGTGGTTCCAACAAGCAAGCATGCAAGCCCCAGAGCAGCGCAAATTTTGTTAGATAAGTTACGAAAGCAGCGAGAAGTTGACGTAGGTAAGCTAGATATCGAGTGGCTAGAGAAACTATATGCGCTTATTGGCGTGGCAAAGGATCTCGTGACTTTGCTGGCGGTATTATTATTTTTCGCCGTTGTGTTGATTATTGGTAATACTATCCGTCTAAATATTCTTAACAAGAAAGATGAAATTGTGGTCATGAAGTTGGTTGGTGCAACCGATTCTTTTATTCAGCGACCTTTTTTGTACACAGGCTTTTGGTACGGTTTACTCGGTGGTCTAATGGCCTGGGTAACAGTATTGTTTGTGTTGTTGTGGGTCGACTTTAGTATGGATGCCTTTATGGCAGAATATCAAGTTAGCTTCAATCTCACATCGATGGATATGAGCACACTCTTTTTCATGCTCTTAGTATCCATAGGGCTGGGTCTTGCTGGCTCTCTGCTCTCAGTGCAGCGCCACGTGAAAGACATCGAACCAAGATAATTTACAAACTTGGTTTAGCTTTTGGAAAGAAGTCGGAAAGTGCGAGGCGCATCTCATTGCCCCAACGCATAGCGTCATTGAAAAATGAATGAAGGTCTTGTTGCGAAATAGCCATGCTTTCTGAATTTTCAATTACCACGCTCCACAAGCCGCTCTCAAAACCCTTCGCCGTGTCTAATATATTCCGATATTCGCTATCGAAGCCAAGCAGAGTCTGCTTAATTTCAACGCTCGTTGGCAACTTCTCTACTACGGTCGTCATATCTGAGTCGAGAATAGCATCAAGCAAAGAGAACAAACCTATAACAAATGCCGACATGGCTTTTTCCTTGCCGTATTTAGCTGCAGCACAAAGCTCACAGAACTTTGCTCTCACCAAAGAGACTTGCAATAACTCGAGTGGTTTATTTTCATTCAGGCTAGCTAAAGAAAGTAGCGCAATGAATTTCTTCACTTCTACCTCACCAAGATACTTTAATGCGTGGCGCAACGACGTAATCTTTAAGCGTTTATTTACCATTGGGTTATTAATAAAGCGCAGAAGCAAATAGGCCAAGGCGGCATCACGCTCGATAATTGCGGCAACGGTTTCGAGGTCGAAGTCTGGTCGGGCACTTTGAGACAGTAATTCTACAAGGGTCAGTTTTGATGCTGGTAATTCTTTTACCGATTTGGCTTCGGGTTGTGTGAAAAAGTAACCTTGAAAGTAATCAAAGCCTAAGTCTCTGCACATGGCAAACTGTTCAAGTGACGATACTTTTTCCGCGACCAATTGTATCCCCGACGCCGCTAGTGCAGGGACATGTTTCTCCAACATATTTGTGGGCGCTTTGCTAAGATCTACTTTCAATATATCAATGTAAGGATAAGACGTAAGTATCGTGGATTCTAAGTTGTCACCACTCAATGCTAGCTTAAAGCCTTTGCTCTTGAGTTCCTCACAAGCCTTCATTAAACCACTATCCATTGAGGGATTTTGCGTGAGTTCAATCACAACATTGTCGGCAGACAGCTCTTCAGGAAAGTGATTGATCAGCGTTTCAGGTAAAAAATGAATAAAAACATTTTGTTCGCCAGCGATGTCATCAATGCCAAGTGTATTGAAGCGCTGTTTAATCAACTCCGTTTTTTTTGCAGGATGCGATGGAAATGCATCGTTTTCGCCGTCACGAAATAGTAATTCATAGGCAAAAAGTTCTTGCTCTTTGTCCAAAATCGGCTCACGCGCAATAAATGCGAACATATTTTTCCCTTGTTTCATCACTCAATTACCGATGAACTCATGTTTTGCGCCCAATGCATTGCTTCATAATAAAGCGTGTACATACGATCGCTTGTTAGCTCGAAATCTGTTGCTATATAGTCTATTTCATCCCAATTTGCTTCTTCGAATGCGTAACAAGCGCGCAGTTGTAATCCCATATTTGAATCTCGATTTTTATGGCAAAGTGCGTCTTGTAGCTCTGCTCCGACGGGCAGTTTTGATACTAGCGATTCCATGGGGGTATCAAGAAGTGCATCAAGCATAGAAAATAGGCCTAATAAAAAGCTACTTGGTGGGTTCTCAGGCAGATTCAAATCGATGGACATTAAAGAGCAGAAGCGTGCCCGTACCAAAGACTGTGTGAGTAACTCGCCTGGCTTTTCACCCCTGAGGTTTGCGAGTGCGAGTAGGGCAATAAACTTCTTGATTTCGATGTGGCCCATATAGTTTAGGGCATGTTGCAAAGATTCAATCTGCTGCCTTTTATTAACGAGCGGATTATTTACAAAGCGCATTAGCTTGTATGCTAGACCTACATCGCGCTCAATTATTTTGCTAACTTCTTTAACATCAAAATTAGGACTATGGCTTAAACCAACTAACTCGCTAACCGAATGTAGCGAGGCGTTTAAATCTCGATGACGTACCATTTCAGGGCGAGCTAAAAAATATCCTTGAAATAACTTAACGCCCATAGCGCGGAAGCGCTCAAACTGCTCATGAGTTTCAACTTTTTCAGCAATTATTTTTATGCCATGGTCAGTAAGCTGTCTAATTTTGCTATCGAGCTCATCTCCATGCTTTTCTAGTTCCTCAACCTCAATTTTTATGTAGTCTATGAAGGGTAAAAATACGTCCCATCTTGGTCCAAAATCGTAATCGTCGAGGGCAAGTTGATAGCCTAGGTTTCTAATATGTCTGCAGGCTTGTACGAGTTCATCATCGACATCCACAGTCTCAACTATTTCAATGACAACATTAAGAGGGTCAAGTGTAGAGGGGAAGCGATACAAGAGCGTATCGCGATGAAAGTTGATAAATGCGGGCTTATTAAATGTGATGTCGTCGATACCAACTGACAAATGGCTAGTGGCAATCATGTTGCTTGTAGCTTCATCAGGTGACATGTCTGGAAAGCAGTTGCTATCTCCATCCCGAAATAAGAGTTCGTAAGCAAAAACGCGCTTGTCGATATTATAAATTGCTTGTCTTGCTACATATGCAAACATGTGTCGTGCTCTGTGTTATTTTTAGCTTATTACTCGATATAATTAACATACATCGATGTGATCATTTTTAAAATTTATCATATAATACAAAGGTGTTTATATTTAAATCCAAATTTATCGTGATAAATGTGGAAAAGAGTATAATTCGCCCTTGAGTTTTTGAGATTAAGCCTTATATTTAATGAAATAATTTAATCGAACTTCCGTTCTTAGTGTGTGTCGAATGTTTGCCTTCAGTTTTTATAAGCAAGCGCCGAAATAGTCGACTACAAATTTACCTATAAAAAGATGTGCGGAATAGGGGTCTGGCTTTTGAGCCAAAGGACCAGAATGAAGTAACGAGGTAACAATGAGTTCAAAATTACAATCCTTAGCATTGAGTGTTCCACAAAGTGGTAGCATTGAAAGTTACATTCAGGCCGTTAGCAGTATTAATATGCTTTCAGCTGAAGAAGAGAAGTCTCTTGCCACTCAACTTTTTGAGAATGGTGATTTAGAGGCTGCACGCAAATTAGTGATGTCGCATCTTCGTTTCGTTGTGCATGTAGCGAAGTCTTACGCAGGCTATGGTCTCCCTCAGGCAGACTTAGTGCAAGAGGGTAATATTGGCTTGATGAAAGCGGTTAAGCGTTTTGACCCTAACGTGGGTGTTCGCTTAGTGTCTTTTGCCGTGCATTGGATAAAAGCAGAGATACACGAATTTGTTTTGAAAAACTGGCGCATCGTGAAAGTTGCAACAACCAAGGCGCAGCGCAAGCTATTTTTCAATCTTCGTAAAAATAAGAAAAGATTAGGCTGGTTTACGCATGATGAAGTGCAAAAAGTTGCCGAAGATTTAGGCGTGAGCACCAAAGAAGTCTTGCAAATGGAAGCGCGTATGAGCAGCCAAGACACCGCTTTCGATTTGTCAGCAGATGATGATGAATCAAGCGCTTTTTCTCCTGCGCAATATTTAGAAGACAAAACCGCCGATGTCGAAATGGAAGTTATCAATAGCGACCACGACAAAAACGCGTCAAATAGATTGTACTCTGCGATTAAAACCTTAGATGCTCGCAGCCAGCATATTATTGAAACACGCTGGTTAGCAGACGATAAAATGACTTTGCAAGATTTGGCAGATGAATATCAAGTATCAGCGGAGCGCGTAAGACAAATCGAAAAAAATGCAATGAAGAAACTTCAGGCTGCGATGAGTTAAGCTAACTCACTTTAGTATCAATAAAATAACGCCGGCTTTTGCCGGCGTTATTGTTTTAGGCTTTGCTTGGGATAACCCAAAACTTTCCATGAAATTCGGCAACCGCTGAGTCGCCGTCGTGTATGTCAACTTTCAGTTCGATTGGGCACTTTTTGCCTCTTTCTAAAAGCTCAAAATTGGCTTTGACGGTTTCAATATTACACAAGGCTCTGGGTCTCATGGTTACTGGTTTGTGGTAGTGGATGTTTCCATCGCCCAGTACAATCTCACCCTGCAAGTCTTTTTGTTTTAATTGCAAAAAAATCATTCCCCAGCCAGTCAGGGTTGCTTGAGAAAAAATACTCCCAGCGAACATCGAGCCGTGTAGATTTATGTTCTTGTTTAATGAAGCGCGAGTTTCTATCGTTCGCTCAGTATATTGATGCAGTTTAATGCCCATGTGCTCGCTGATGGGGATTTTCTCATGCCAAGTGTTTTGCAGTTCGCTACACCACTTTGGGTGAAGCACAAGCACGTTATTGTCAACTAGTTGCTTAAACATATGCTTGCGCTTAAGTTTGCCTAGTTCGTCCGGTGCCTCTTTTTCAATATTAAAACCGCAAGATAAAAAGAAGTCGATGGAGGCCTCTCTTGAGTTCGTCACCGCTCTCTCAGCGCCTAAATCACGAGCCACCGACTCAAGTGCGGATAAAATAATTTCCCCCAAGCCTTTGCGTTGGACCTCTTTGGAAACGGCAATATGCCTTATTTGAGCTTCTTCTGAGGTATTTAAATGCACCCGTCCACAAGCAACAATATCTCCAGAAGCATTCAGTACTACCCGATGTTCACTAACACTTTCGTACTCATCCTTCTCTGAGCCAAGAGGATAACCCCAAGGCTCTCTGAGCCATTTCCAGCGGAAATGAAAATAATCATCTAATTCTTGTTGGTTTTGTGGTGTGTGGATACTAAACAAGTGTTTATTCGTTCCTTGAGAGTCAATGTCAGGGCAGTAGCACTAAGGATATTTATCTTAAGTAATACTTCTTGTAAGGATTATGAGGGATTAAAAAGAAAGATCAACTGAGAAGAAAGGTAACCGGTCCATCATTAACGAGTGATACTTGCATGTCAGCTCCAAACTCGCCCGATTCACACTTCTTATAATGAGTATTAACATGTTCGATAAATTCTTGATAGATGTGCTCACCGTGTTCAGGTGTTGCACCACCAGAGAAGCCTGGTCGGTTTCCTTTTTTGGTATCGGCGACAAGGGTGAATTGTGATACAACTAAAAGTTCAGCATCAAGATCAAGTAGGCTGAGATTCATTTTGCCGTCGCTATCAGAAAATATTCGGTAGTTGTGTACTTTTCGGGCTATTTTTTCAATGTCTTGCATAGCATCGTCTTTTTCGATGCCCAGCAGTAGTAAAATACCTCTACCAATAGTACTTTTTGTCTTGCCGTTTATTGTGACACTTGCGCTGGAGACTCTTTGGATAAGTGCCTTCATTGCTGGCTACCGAATTCAAACATACTGTTCATAATGCGGGTTAATTCATTCGCTATACCCACCTCAGACATGCTGTGCCCTGCGTTATTGACAATTTTGAGCGTAGACAAAGGGAGCGCTTTGTGTAGCGCATACGCACTTTCAACTTTGCAGACCATATCGTAGCGTCCATGCACAATGTGGCAAGGAAAGTCGCTTAACATGCTACTGTTATCCAGAATGTAGTTTTCCGGAATAAAACACTTATTCAGTAGATAATGACATTCTAACAAGGCAAGACTTTTGATATGTGAGTCGGAGCCAAGGTCGCTTGAGAGTATTTGCGGGGGGATCAAGCGTGAAATGAAGCCTTCCCAATCGTACCAACTTTTCAGAGCAGCGAAGCTCTGTGCAGGAAGGTCACTATTAAATAGTTCTATAAACTGTTGGCAGATTTTGTTGGAGCTGGACAAATCATCCACATGTGCTGAGAAGTTTTCATAGGCTTCTGGATAAATTTGCGCAGCACAGCCTGTTGGCCTTAAAAACCAATCAAAGTCTTCTTGACGGGCAAGAAAAACACCTCGTAACACTAATGAAATCACGGATGAAGGTGATGCAATGGCGTAAAGTAACGCAAGTGTTGAGCCCCAACTTCCACCGAATACCACCCAAGAATGGATCTTGAGTTGTTTTCTCACAACTTCTATATCGTCGAGAAGCAAGGCGGTGGTATTATGCTGGGTATCTCCAAAAGGAGTGGACCTACCACAGCCACGTTGCTCGATGCCGATTACCCGATATTTAAGAGGGTCGAAGGGCCATTGGTAATTTTTACCTAAACCGGCACCCGGGCCACCATGAAGGTACAACAGAGGTATACCCTCTGGATTACCACTTTGCTCCACATAAATTTTGTGCCCCTTTGCTACATCTATCATTTGTTTATGATACACGGCATTGGTGTGAAAGATTCCGTCCATCACTGTAAGCTCACCATAAATTTGCGTCCCATTTAGATACTCTCATGTTAACTGCATGTAAGCTAAGCATCTAGCCTTATTTTTGTATCGACATATTAGGTAGTCTGCAGCGCTGCTTATGGTTCATCTTTCTGTAATTAGTCGTTGCCAAACGCTGGTATTTTCGCCTTATAAGTCTTACCCTTGCATAAGAGATTTGAGCTAACTCCACATAATTAAAGGATATATGATGCGCTTCTTCGCTATTTTAATGATGGTTTCACTATTGGCCTCGTGTCAGTCTGTTGTAGATAACGCTTATTATGGTATGTGGGAGAAACTTGGGGTTGAAAAACGCGATATCTTAGTCGACCGCGTTGAAGACGCTCAACGCTCACAAAAAGACGCACAAGAGCAATTCTCTTCTGCACTTGAAGAATTCAGTGCCTTAATTAATTTTGATGGTGGTGAACTTGAAGCTGTGTATAACGAACTCAGTGATAAATATGATGCTAGTCAATCTAGCGCCGAAGATCTCACAAAGCGTATCGACGATGTAGAAAATGTTGCTCAAGCGCTTTTTGAGGAATGGGAACAAGAAATAGAACTTATTTCCAATGCAAAGCTGAAACGCAACAGCAAAAACAAACTGGCTGACACTAAGCGTAAATATGCCAGCTTACTTCGTTCAATGCGAAAGGTAGAAGCTAGCATGCAGCCAGTATTAATTGCACTGCGAGACAATGTGCTTGCGTTAAAACACAACCTAAATGCAAATGCGATTGGTGCTCTGCAGGGTGAGTTTAACGACATAAAACAAGATGTTGCCAGCTTAATCACTGAGATGAATGCTGCCATTAAGCAATCGGACGAGTTTATCAAAGAGATAAATGGGTAAAGAGGCCTATTCAGCCTCTACTGCATCGATATCTACACCCATTTCTTGCATAATTTTTCTTGCGGAAGCTGGAATTCGATGTGGATTATCTTTTCTGAGATCGGCATCGTCAGGCAAAGGCTGACCAGTGAATGCGTGCAAAAATGCCTCACACAACAATTCTGAATTGGTGGCGTGACGCAAGTTGTTTATTTGACGGCGTGTTCGCTCATCGGTAAGCACTTGCAGTACGTTAATCGGAATAGATACAGTGACTTTCTTAACTTGCTCGTTTTTCTTGCCGTGTTCTGCGTATGGATGTATGTACTGTCCGTTCCACTTGGCCATGTGAGTCCTTAATTATTTTAGTTATATGAAAAGTCTAACTGGAATAGAAAAAATATCAATCTAGAAGTGTAAACTTCTTGACGTCTAGCTGTATTAAAAGTAATTTAGACGTCTAAACGTCCAAAAGTGAGCAATAAACATGGTTTCCTATGCGCAAGGTATCGACGCACTTAATCAGTCTCTATCAGAACTAAGAGATATTGATGTGTCTTTCGAGTTTTTCCCACCCAACTCAGAAAGCATGGAGAAAACCTTATGGAAGTCGGTCGAACGACTTGCCCCAATGAAACCTAAATACATGTCGGTCACTTATGGTGCTAATAGCGGCGAGCGCGATCGCACTCATGCGGTTGTTAAGCGCATTAACAAAGAAACCGGTATTGCCACGGCGCCCCACCTAACTTGTGTTGATGCTAGCGCGACTGAATTAAAGCAAATTGCGAAAGACTATTGGGATTCTGGTATCAGAAGAATTGTCGCCTTGCGCGGCGATTTACCTGAAGGCGTCGATAAAACCGATATGTACGCCTCCGACTTAGTTGCTTTATTAAAAGATGTCGCAGACTTTGATATCTCGGTTGCTGCTTATCCTGAAAAGCACCCTGAAGCACCTAATGCGCAATTCGACTTGTTGAATTTAAAGCGAAAGGCCGAGGCCGGAGCAAATGAAGCTATTTCACAGTTCTTTTTTGATACAAGTGTATTTTTACGCTTTCGTGACCGCGCAGCTGCTGCCGGCATCGATCTCGACATCGTGCCAGGAATCTTACCCGTTACGAATTATCAAACCCTGCTACGCTTTGCTGGCTTTACCAATGTTCATGTGCCAAATTGGTTACATAAAATGTACGATGGTCTTGCTGACGATGACCAAGCAACGCGCAATTTACTAGGGGCAAATATTGCTATGGAACAAGTGAAAGTGCTGGCAAAAGAGGGTGTAAAACACTTCCACTTTTATACACTAAATAGAAGCGAACTCAGTTATGCCATTTGCCACATGCTAGGTTTGCGTAATCAAGCTTAAGCTATTATACAGGCACGCGTTAATGCTACGCATAGGGTGTTTACACTGTCTTTCTTTATGTTAATGCGGGTTCAAGCTACAATGCTCAATAACGAGGGCCTTTAGGCTCTATTGTGAGATCAACCCTTAGCAAAACTGGAGCTTGCGGACTTGAATTTATCGGTGTTCTTCAAAACTAAGTACAACTATTATCGACCGCTTGTACTTAATATCGGCAAAGCCTTTCTCGATCATATGCGTTCAGAACGTATCACTGTTTCTGCTGGGCATTTAGCTTATGTTTCTTTATTGTCGCTAGTGCCAGTGATTGTTGTCTTTTTTATGATAATGTCTGCATTCCCTGCCTTTGAGGGAGTGAGAGAACAAATAGAAAACTTTATTTTTACCAACTTCGTGCCAACTGCCGGTGACGTCCTACAAGACTATATGGGCGATTTTGTCGCGAACGCGTCAAGCATGAGTGCGGTGAGTGTCGTTTCTTTATTAGTAGTCGCCTTACTGTTAATTTCAAACATTGATAAAACCTTCAATCATATTTGGCGCACACAAGTTCAACGCCCGATAATTTTTACCTTTGCTATTTATTGGATGATCATCACGCTTGGTCCCTTACTCATCGGCTTGAGTATTGTTGTAAGCTCATATTTAGCAGGTCTAGCTGCATTTGCAGAGGAATACACGCCTGGCCTGGGCACATTTTTTCTAAAAATGGTACCAAGTTTAGCTGCCATCGGTGCATTTTTAATTCTTTATATGATTGTACCCAATCGGCCTGTGAGAGCGAAATACGCGCTTTGCGGAGCAGTTCTGGCTACTATTCTGTTTGAGTTTACCAAGAAAGCTTTCGCGCTTTACATTACCAGTTTCCCATCTTATCAACTTATATATGGTGCGTTGGCAGTAGTGCCTATCCTGTTCGTCTGGGTTTATTTAAGTTGGATTGTGGTGTTACTTGGCGCAGTCTTTACATACAGCATTACCGTAACTTGTGACGCTCGGGACGAGCATGTCGAGGAGCAAAAAGATAAAAAGGCGAAAAACAAAAAGCTTATTGAAGACAAAAGTGAACCCGCTAGTTCTCTTCAATAAGCCTTGTTAAAAAGCCTAAATTACATTGTCGCAGCACAATATTTTTGTATGAATTCATCTTGGCTGCCGAGCGTATCAACCGACTTATCAATAACGGATTGAATATGTGCTAATCTTCGCGACACCTCTTCTTCTGGTAAATTATCGACGATAGGGTGATACCCATCTGGACGCAAACCCTGACCATGCATTACAGCCAACCACGATGTCTCATCAAATAGTTCATTCTCGTAACGGAAAATACGACCGTTCGACTTATACAGTGCCATTTTATCTTGAAGGCTTTTTGGTACATCCATGTTTTTACAATATTCCCAAAAAGGCGTGTCGTCACGCTCTGTCAGTTTGTAATGCAAGATAATGAAATCTCGTATCTGTTCCATTTCAAGTTTAGATTGATCATTGAAGTGATCAATATCAATTTGGTTGAAGCCTTGGTGTGGGAAAAAGCCCATTAAGCGTGAAATGGCTGTCTGGATAAGATGCAGGCCTGTGCTCTCAAGTGGTTCGATAAAGCCCGCAGACAAGCCTATTGCGATCACGTTCTTATTCCACATCTTTTTACGTCTGCCAGTTTGCCAGCGTAAAAAGTTAGGTTTAGTAATGGGTTCGTCTTCCATTTGAGCTGTCAATGTCGCCAGTGCTTCTTCATCACTAACGTATTTGCTTGGATAGACGTAACCGTTTCCTATACGATGTTGCAAGGGGATACGCCATGTCCAGCCAGCATCTTGCGCCGTTGATTTAGTGTAAGGTTTCACCTCATCTTTTGGCTTACATTGCATAGCCACAGCTCTATCGCAGGGCAACCACTCGCTCCAATCCTCAAACCCTGTCTTCAAGGTTTCTTCTATAAGCAAGCCCTTAAAGCCAGAACAATCAATAAATAGATCAGCTTCTACACGCTGGCCATCTTCTAGTAACAGAGAATCTATAAAGCCATTACTACTTCGTGTGAAAACATCCTTAACTTTGCCTTCTATTCTAGTCACACCGCGCTGTTCCGCGTATCTGCGAAGGTATTCAGCATACTTAGTCGCATCAAAATGAAAGGCGTAGGCTATGTTGGACAAAGGGGAGTTTTTAATGGGCTGTGAGCGCCCAAACTTTCCCTTATAGGCAGCATTGCATAACAAAGAGTAGGACGATAAGTCGGGCGCTTTGTCTTGCAAGTACATTTTCAACCAATAATGGTGAAATTGAATGGCATCCATATTTCTGCCATAAGTACCAAACGGATGCATGTAGGCGTGTCCTTTCTGCTTCCAGTTTGCGAACTCAATACCGAGTTTAAAGGTGCCGCTGGTGAACTTTACAAATTCATTTTCATCAATACCCAACAGCGAATTAAACAAGGATATTTGAGGAATAGTAGCTTCGCCAACCGAGACCGTACCAACCGACTCAGACTCTATTAGAGTGATTGCAACATTCTCTTTATTGAATACTTTAGAAAGCGCCGCTGCAGTCATCCAGCCAGCAGAGCCACCGCCCAAAATGGCGACTTTATTGATGTTGTTCTGTTGTAAGGTCATATCTGGTCCTGTTGTAGCATAAGGTGCTGCTCAATATAGTTATCGATGCTTGGTTGCTTGTCTGCGGCTGCCGCAATTTGTGCTAGCAATTTTGTAATCAATATATGTAAGTTAGGAATATTATTCACCATAGGATCATAACGTTTAGGCCACAAATCAAGAGCGATAAACAAATTGGTCCATGCATGTTGTGGAATGGTATCCTGCTCTGCCAAGTAATAGGCACCTGTGTTGATAAAAAGAGCTAAGCGTTTGTTTTCAGCCTCACTTCTGGCACTAGCAGAAAACATATTTTGAAAGGATTGGTAGTGCGCTAGTTGCATATTGGACAAGCGATTAAAGCTGCGACTAATATGTTTATTTACATCACTGTTTTGTGAGTTAGGCCTAGCCTCTGTCTTATGCGGGAATAAGCTTAGCCACAGTTCCAGTAAGGTCAATAAAGGCGTGCGCTGGGCGCTTACCTTCGTTTCTTGTGCAAGCTCAGCTGGAAACGACCACTCTTTTCCTGCCCACATTGAAAAATTTTCATTAATTTTGCGTGGCTGCTCAACGTGCTTGATGTCAACATGCAAAGCATTGGCAGGCATAGGGAAATTTAAGCTCTCTAATAAAGTCAAAATATTCGCCCGATGAAGGCTTATATCAGACTGCTGTGTAATTTCCGCATCGGCACTCGCATCGTAAATCGTTTTAATATAACAACACGAGGCGCTACTTCTCAATAAGTACGAATAACCGTCGATTTGATAAACGCCTTGCAGTCGACTCATGTTGATTAACTGTTCATTGCCACAGCTATCACGCTCGATTTTGCAAGTTGCGCTGATATAGCTCAAGTGCGTTGCACTAACACTAGCACTAGCGCACTCGTTGTTCCTAGCTTGAGAATCAAAAGAGAACACAAAATCAAAACCGTTTTGCTTGGCAGTGTTGGTGCTGCTGTTAAGATTCGCTATATTTTCAGAGCGACTATCTTCAATAACACTAATGGTTGGAGTGCTAGATGTTGTATCCAAAGCCAGGGCTTGATTCAACCTTTCAATATAATTGAAAAGCCACTGCGTAAATAAAGCCGTGTCGCAAGTCATTGCATAGCAAATACTGGAGCGAATATCGCGTTCATTCGCAGTTGGATGTGTAAAACGTTGTTTATCACATAATAGGCCATTTAGTGAGTAGGAAAGCAGACTATGATCGAAGTTAGTACTTGCACCTTTATCTAGTTTAAGCTTTGCCAATATGTGATGAAAGGTAACCCCAGCTATTGGAATACCTAACTTAGCCCGACTATTAAAGCGCGTTTTAATTGTGCTTCCTGTGTCAGCCTCAGCTTGGCTTTGCCCGCTATAAACGAAGTCGCCAAGATGATATGAAGCGTCGCATTTTTCGATAAGTTCTTTTTCAATATTTATGGATAATGTCGCTAAATCCGCACATGCTTTAAGTAACAAAAGCACATCGGATTCTATGAAACTAGCGCCATTGTTTGTCGCTTTATCGTCCCCAAGAGTTTGCATCAGGCTAATACTCACTTTCAAGGGTGAGACATTGCGGAACAAGAACAAGGCACAGAGTGCTGCATCTTTTCGGCTTTGCTTGTTGTAAGTAACAGCAATCTTTTGCAATAAAGAGTCTGCCATAGTTAACGCCTTTGCCCATAGAGCGAGTGTGCCGACGACTCTGCTCGTTTGCTCGGAATAGAGATTGCTTTCAAGGCATCTGCATGACTAGGCATAAGCGCAGTATAGCTGGCTACTTCACTGCGTATAGCCGACATCATATTATGAACGTAATCTTCATCCACTGCGTTGACTCTTGGATCGTAGCTCTTTGGAAAGTATTTTTGCCCCATATACACCGCGACCCAGCTTGGTTCCAAAAATAAACCATGCTCGTATGATTCGATATAAGCTGATTCTCGGAATAGCCCCATTTTTTCTTCAAGACTGTGTGGTATCGACATGTTTTTAACGTAGCGCCAAAATTCGCTATCCTCTCGATGTGTGGCGTGGTAGTGCAAGATCAAAAAGTCTCTGATCCGTTCCATTTCATTATCGAAAGTTCGATTAAACTCATCCCTATTCGCTGTCATCTCGTCATCGCTAGGAATAAGTTCTACAAGCTTCATGATGTTTGCTTGTATTAAGAAGATGCTGGTTGACTCCAAGGGCTCCAAAAATCCACTAGACAGTCCAATTGAAATACAATTGTGAGACCACGCTTTTTTACGTTTGCCAGCAACAAAGCGTAAATGATTTGGTTCGGTCATTGCCTTGCCAGTAAGATTTTGCTGAAGAGTATCCAAGGCCACTTGCTGGCTCATAAAACTGTCGCAATAAACATGGCCATTGCCCAAACGATGCTGCAAGGGAATACGCCACTGCCAACCTGCATCGCGCGCGATTGCCTTTGTGTAAGGAAGTGGGGGAGTGTTTTGTTCACAAGCAATGGCAACGGCTCTATTGCATGGCAACCACTTTGACCAGTCTTCGTAACCCGCCTTTAATACTTGTTCTATCAAGCGCCCTCTGAAGCCTGAGCAGTCAATAAATATATCGCCCTCGATGCGTTGACCTTTGTCGGTCACCAGAGTGTGTATGTTACCGTCACTGCTTCGTTGTATGACATCGACTATTTTGCCTTCAATTCGAGTTACCCCCAGATTTTCAGAAAAGCGACGTAAATACTTAGCATAGCGGCCAGCATCAATATGATAGGCGTAAGAAAACGTTGAGCTTACATGATTATAGTCTTGGCTCGGGAAAGCAAATTTTTCGGCCAAACTTGCAACAACTGGAAGTGAATAATCATCTATGCAATGAGCGTTTCCACTAAGGTGTTGTTTAAGCCAAAAGTGGTGAAAATTAATGCCATTAATTTTATGCCCATAGTCGCCAAAAGGGTGAATGTAAGACTGTCCAAGATCGCCCCAATTTGAAAATTCGATACCCACTTTGTAGGTTGCACTGGTTTCACGCATGAATTCTTGTTCATTGATGCCTAAACGTTGGTTAAAAGCTCTTAGATGAGGAAGCGTAGCCTCACCAACACCTACCGTGCCGATAGCTTCTGATTCAATGAGGGTAATGGAGTAGCTTTTAGAGAGTAACTTGGAAAGTGCGGCGGCAGTCATCCACCCGGCGCTTCCGCCCCCTAGAATAACGATATGATTGCTATCTTTTTTGTGATTTTCGAACACGTTTACGCTCAAAATAATGTCTGAGTTCTCTTTATATCAGACTACAACTATTTAAAAAAGTGATTGCCGGCTCGGGGTAGAGCCGGCAAAAACTAAGATAGAAGCAAGTTCTATCAGGGACACAACTTTTAGAAATTACCTCTTACGATGAAGCTGTAACGACTATCGTTAACAAACACGCCTCGAGTACGCAGATCGCCCTCTTGGTTTATTTGCATACGCGTTACGCTTTCTGTATCGGTAATATTGGTCGCTTGAATACCTACTTGGAAGCTGTCATTCACTTCATAGAATACAGAAGCATCTAGGAAGCCTGCACCTTCACTGTATATCGGAAGCGAAGTAATAACATCTTGAGTAGTCAGCAAGTAGTCTGAACGCCAGTTATATGCCAAACGCGCATTTACGCCATATTTTTCATAGAAAACAACTGCGTTCATGTTGTGTTGAGACAAACCTTCAAGCGGCAAATTATCAAACTGAGGTAAGGTTCTGTTAGAGCCCCCTGGGTTATCCGGAGATAAATTGGAGTTCTGAGAACCTTCGTCGTCTACGTAGGTATAGTTAAACTGTGTACCAAGTCCGTCAAAGCCCTCTGGTAGGAAGTCAAAGAATTGCTGATAGGCAATTTCAAAACCTTGTATCTTACCTTCGTCACCATTACTAGGCCCACGCACCTGAACTATCTGAGTTGCGCCATTATTGGTAAATTCACGCTCACTTACACCGTTGATGAAGTAATTTTCAATATCTTTGTAGAACAATGATGCGGTGAGTGAACTCGCTTCTGCAAAATACCATTCGAAGGTCAAATCGAAGTTATATGATTCCATTGGCTTTAAGAATGGATTCCCTGAGTTTGCGGTGTAGCGGTCAAATTCAGCAGATACAACTCGTGGCTGACCATTTACTATGTCGTTCGGATCAACGACTTGCGTTAGATCTTCAGCGTTAATCTGTACAAAGTTACGTAGCAAACCAAGTTGCGGTAATGCGATTGACTCTGAAAAACCGAAACGGACTAAAAACTCTTCGTTAACGTTTAACTTAACGTTGAAACTTGGCAATACGTTAGTGTATTCAGATGAAGCGACTTGCTCAGTTGAACCCGCATCACCGAATGCAGCCTGATCCGCTGGTAGCACATTGAATGGTGAGGTTGCATCATCTGGCACGTTATCAGGGAAGGAAACAAAACCAGCGGTATCGTTTTCTATCTTCACGTAACGCAAACCGAAGTTACCCTGATAATCCATATCGCCTACTTCGCCATCGAAGTTTGCTTTGAAGTACAATGCAGTACTTTGCTCTTCTGTTTCATTGATTTCGTTTGGCGTAAAGTCTCCGATTGCACCATCTCTTGCTGCAAGTGGGCTCCAGCCATCAGCATGTGCCACTGCTGCCAGGGCACTAGTTGCGCCACGGTAGTTAACAGCTAAGTCCATTGCAGGGAAAAGCAGACTATTACCACCTTCGATGTCAAGAATGCCACCTTTACCAAAGTTGTCGAAACTAATTTCTTCATAAGCTAGATCAGCGACTTCTGGATCGTCAAACCAACCGATACCGCCGGCAGCCCAAGCTTCAGTAAGGTTACCCCAGTTATAGGTAGATTCGCGCGTGGTTTGATCTCTATCAGCATAACGAACACCGGCACTGATTGAAGTAAACAAGCCACTTTCTAAAATATATTTAGCATCGAAACGATATGAGCTCTGTTCGCCTTCGTTATCTGATACATGATCCATCGCGGAACGCCAAAAGGTCCAACTTGGGTTCGTAAAGTGGTTGTTTTGAGGCCCTGGGTTGTCAGCCGAATAACCTGGATTAAACAGAGATACTCTTGGTACACTGCCTTGTGTTAAGTCAAGACCAACAGTGGCTCTGCTTGCGCCTTGGAGTTGAAAATCTTGGATTTGATTGTCGGACTCTATATGCTGAATATCGAAGTTGAAGGCCCACGAATCATTAGGATTATATTGAACGTTTAAGCTTAAGTCTTGTACTTCTGAGTCGTCTAAGCGAGCACGAGCACCCATTGCGTGCTGAGCACCAAACACGCCACCTGGGAGTCTTTCTGGTTCATCATTGCCGCGCCAACCTGCAGTTGAGCTAATAACACCTTGCTGGAAATAGCCTTCGTCATCAAACTCGTAGCTTGTGCCTTCAGCAGGAACAAGATCCCTGAAGTTGTCATCAGCTAGTTCGATAAAGTTTTCGGTCCAAGACAAGCTCGAATCTGAACGTATAAATTCTGCAGTAACATTTAATGTATCTTCAGGGTTTTCCCATTGAACAACAGCTGCAAAGCCGCGACGTTGACGATCATCTTCCTTGCGAGCAAGGCGCACTGAGCGTGGAACGAAAACTGTTTGCCCGTCGTATTGCGCATTTTGCTCTTCAAACTGACCAACCTGAGTTGCGTCTGAGCGTGCTTTGAGTTCAGAAGCAGAAGCATTCAACAACAATCCAAATTTACCTGCATCGGTTTCGTATACATCACTGTATAAGAAAGAAAAGCTCGGCGTCATTTTTTCAACGAAATCGGCATAAGTCGCGTCGACAGAAAACGCTAAAATACGCTTGCCAGAATCGAAAGGTTTTTTGGTGTTCAGGTTTACTGAACCGGCAATGCCACCCTCAATCATGTCTGCGGTTTGGTTTTTAAATACTTCTACAGAACCAATAAGTTCTGGCGGAACATCTTCGAAACTAAGACCACGACCAGAGTTTGCGCTGAAAGTATCACGACCGTTGAATTCGCTTCTAACCTGAGTCAAACCACGAACAACAAGCCCAGAGCCCTCGGTACCGAAATGGTCAGGGTCGTTTGGCGCAGCGAATCGACCGATAGCCACACCAGGTACTCTTGAAATAGCTTCAAGTACACTTCTGTCTGGTAATACGCCGATATCCGATGCTGACAGAGCGTCAAGAAGTGTTTCGCCTTCTCTTCGCATGTCTTGCGCTTTGATTAAGTCTCCACGTACGCCTCGTACATCGATGACTTCAACCACTTCTTCATCTTCGTCGGTTGCTACTTCTTGCGCATATACCTGCGCAGAAGTTACGCCAATAACTGCAGATGCAAGCAATGAATACTTAAATAGTGTATTCAAACCTTTTGCGTTTCTTTTATTGTATTTTGACATCAGTCTTATCCTAGTGTGTGCCTAACTGCTACTTTTTATGTAATCGTTTTCATTGCTGTGCAAAAAAAACGCTCACAAATTGATGAAATGCTTAAAAATCGTACAAAAACGTCGAAAACATCTAAACATATTGCCAACATAATAATGATTTCACCAATTGTCAATACTTTGTTAATTTATTGTGTAAGCGCTTTCTTGTTGAGTTTTTAGTTTGGTAATTATGAAATTGTATTTTTAGGATGCTCTTGTAGGCCAATAAAAACAGGCTTCTACACAGTTGATTCACAGCTAAGTAGTTGAATTTGGTAAAAGTAATTTACTCAGAAAATTGGCTCTCCAGCCGTTTTTAGGTAAACGATTTGTTATATTAAATTGTAAACGATTACATTTTGCGATAACGTAGGCCTCATTATTACATAATTACTGTTTTAATTTTTATTAATATTAATTAAAACAATAGGTTATACATTTGTACATAAATGAGACTTACTATTAGTTCATATTTTGTGCAAGCAACATGTGCGTTATCAAAGTGCTAACGCGCCCGTCGGCCTGAAAATAAATGAAACAAAGTGAATAACATGAAAATTTCTTTGATAGATGTATCAATAGTACTTGCATATCTGGTCGCCATTGTGGCTATTGGTTTCGTTTTGAAAGCGCGTGCATCAAAGGATATGCAAGCGTATTACCAAGGTGGGAAGAAATTACCTTGGTACATGCTTGGTCTATCCAATGCTAGCGGCATGTTCGATATTTCAGGCACGATGTGGCTGGTTACTTTGTGTTTCGTATACGGCTTGAAAAGTATCTGGATACCGTGGTTGTGGCCTGTATTTAACCAGGTGTTTTTAATGGTGTATTTGTCGATGTGGTTGCGTCGATCGAATGTTCTTACCGGCGCCGAATGGATGCGCACGCGCTTCGGCGACGGGCAGGGCGGTAAACTCGCACACCTAGTGGTAGTGCTATTCGCCATTATCGGTGTTCTCGGTTTCCTTGCCTATGGTTTTGTTGGGATTGGCAAGTTCATTGAAATATTTATTCCGTGGGAAACAGTATCGCCTTATTTGCCTTTCGATTTAGCTGACGAAAACGTGCCTTATTTTTACGGCATCTTGTTTACTTCAATTGCTACGCTTTACGTTATGCTCGGCGGGATGATGAGTATTGTTTGGGCTGATGTGCTTCAGTTCACGATCATGACTTTCGCAGCGCTAGCTATCGGCATCATTGCGATGGTTTCTATTACGCCAGAGATGCTTGATGCGGCAGTGCCAGAAGGGTGGGCAAATCCTTTCTTTGGCTGGACACTGGACGTGGACTGGTCGGGTAAAATCGACGAAATCAACGAAAAAATCCTATCTGATGGCTATTCGTTGTTCAGTATCTTCGTCATGATGATGGTATTTAAAGGGGTATTAGTAAGTGCTGCTGGACCGGCACCAAACTATGATATGCAGAAGATTTTGGCAACGAAGTCTCCGCGCGAAGCAGCCTTAATGAGTGGCTTCGTATCCATAGTGTTAATGCCAATTCGCTACTTCATGATTGCTGGTTTCACCGTCCTTGCAATTGTTTTCTACGACAAGTTAGACCTGATGTCGGGTGGCAAGCTCGATTTTGAAAACATCCTACCAAGCGCCATTCTTGAATTCGCACCTGTTGGCATTATGGGCATTTTATTGGCGGGCTTGATTGCAGCCTTTATGTCTACCTTTGCATCGACAGTGAACGCGGCTCCTGCCTACTTGGTGAACGACATCTATTTACGCTACATCAACCCAAGCGCGTCAAACAAAACGCTTATCCGAGCGAGCTATTTAGTGTCGGTATCGGTTGTAGTGATCAGTACCATTATTGGTTTGTATGTACAGAGCATCAATAGTGTTCTGCAATGGTTGGTATCTGGGCTATGGGGTGGCTACGTCATTTCAAATATTTTGAAATGGTATTGGTGGCGTTTAAATGGCCTCGGTTATTTTTACGGTATGTTGTCGGGTATTGTTGCAGCCTTGGTGTTCCCACCTATATTCAAACTTATCTTCCCGGATGTTGCTGGCGACATCGTGCCGCTCACCGTATTTCCGCTTATCTTGGTCTTTTCGGGTCTTATTTGTGTGCTTACAAGCCTGTATACCAAAGAAGACGATCGAGAAGTGCTGAAGTCCTTTTATAAAACCGTAAACCCTTGGGGTTTCTGGGGCCCAATCAAAGCAGCTGTTTTGAAAGAAAACCCAGACTTCACGCCTAATCCACACTTCAAACGCGATACGCAAAATATCGTGGTTGGTGTAATTACGCAAACATGCTTGGTAGCTTTGCCCATCTTTATCGTGATTAAAGAGTGGCAATCGATGTCGGTTACCATGGCGATACTTCTGATAAGTGCCTTAGTCTTGAAAAAGAACTGGTACGATAATTTAAGATCAACAGCATTATGAGCAATTTAAATAAAAAATACGGTCATTTTGATGACGCAAATTACGAATACGTTATCACTAGTCCATTCACCCCAACGCCTTGGATAAATTATCTTGGAAACGATGGTTTTCATGGCTTGATTTCGAATACTGCTGGTGGGTATTGTTTTTACCGAGATCCTAAATTTCGTCGTCTAACGCGCTATCGTTATAATAACGTGCCAGTGGATACAGGTGGTCGTTATTTTTATTTCAAGACTGATGATGAAATGTGGTCTGCCTCGGGTCGTCCTGTTGAGACCGAACTTGATCACTTTGAATGTCGGCATGGCATGGGCTATAGCAAATTCTTGGCAACCAAAGGCAACATTAGCTCTGAGTTAACCTGTTTCGTCCCTCTTGGCGAAACCGCTGAAGTACATAAGTTGATCGTAACAAATAATGGTTCTAGCGCGACTGACCTTAGCATGTTCTCATATATCGAGTGGTGTTTATGGAACGCAGAAGACGATGGTGCCAATTTTCAGCGCAACCTGTCGACCGGTGAAGTTGAGATTGAAGGCAGCACACTTTTTCACAAAACCGAATATCGTGAGCGTCGCGATCACTATTCCTTCTTTCATGTCAATCAGCCTATTACTGGCTTTGATACTGACCGCGAATCATTTTTAGGGCCATACAGGGGTGTTCATAAACCGCTAGCAGTAACTAATGGGCAATCTACGAACTCTAAAGCTCATGGCTGGTCTCCTATTGCCTCACATCACGTTAATATGAAGCTAGCACCCGGTGAAAGTAAAGAATTCATGTTTGTTTTGGGCTACGTTGAAGTAGCGCATGAGCAAAAGTGGGAAGCACCAGGCGTTATCAACAAAGCACCTGCGAATGAGCTGATAGCAAGGTTTGACAGCACTGAAAAGGTTGATGCGGCGCTTGCAGCACTAAATACCTACTGGCACGATTTGTTGAATAAGTGTCATGTAAAAACCCCAGATGACCGCTTTAACCGAGCCTTGAACATTTGGAATCAATATCAAAATATGGTGACTTTTAACCTATCTCGAAGTGCTTCATTTTATGAGTCTGGCATTGGCAGAGGTATGGGATTCAGAGATTCCAACCAAGACACAATTGGTTTTGCACACATGGTGCCAGAAAAGGTAAGAGAGAGAATACTCGACCTTTCGGCCACACAAAAAGCAGACGGGTCAGCATATCACCAATATCAGCCTTTAACGAAAAAGGGTAACAGTGCAATTGGTGGTAACTTCAACGATGATCCTATGTGGATGGTGTTTTCGACCTGCAATTATATTAAAGAAACTGGCGACTTCAGCATACTCGATGAGTTAGTCCCTTACGATAATGACGAAAGTAATAAAGCAACTCACTTCGATCACTTAAATCGTGCTTTTAATCATGTGGTGAATAATTTGGGGCCGCATAAGCTTCCTTTGATAGGTCGCGCAGACTGGAATGACTGTTTGAATTTAAACTGTTTCTCGACAGATCCAAATGAATCTTTCCAAACCACTCAACGTGGTGATTCGAACGTAGCTGAATCCCTCATGATTGCTGGGCAATTTGTAGCTTATGGTCAAGAGTTTGTAAGTCTGTGCAACGAGCTAGGTAAAGGCTCACTCGCTGAAAGCTGCCAGCAACATATTGATGCAATGAAAGCAGCGATAGATGCGCATGGCTGGGACGGAGAGTGGTTTCTTCGTGCTTACAATGCACTTGGTGATAAAGTGGGTAGTAAGGATAACAAGGAAGGTAAGATATTTATTGAATCTCAAGGTTTCTGCGTTATGGCCGGCATCGGCTTAGACGACGGTAGGGCAGCCAAAGCATTGCAGTCAGTTGACAAGCATCTTGCGACTGAACACGGCGTAATGCTGCAACAACCCGCGTATTCCGAATATGATAAATACCTTGGGGAAATTACCTCTTATCCTCCAGGTTATAAAGAAAATGCCGGTATTTTTTGTCATAACAACCCATGGATTGTGATTGCAGAAGCGATGCTCGGGAATGGCAACAAGAGCTTTGACTACTTTTCGCGTATAACCCCATCATTTTTGCAAGACATACAAGATTTGCGTAAAAGTGAACCTTATGTCTATAGTCAAATGGTGGCAGGAAAAGATGCCGCAACACCGGGGCAAGCGAAAAACTCGTGGCTAACGGGCACCGCGGCTTGGTGTTATTATGCTGCCGTTCACTATATTCTGGGTATTCAACCGGACTATAAAGGCTTGGCATTGAAGCCGTGTTTACCCGAAGCTTGGCCAGAAATCGAAGTGACTCGTGCATATCGCGGAGCCACTTATCACATAAAAATGAGCAACCCTGATAATATCTCTGCTGGTGTACTAAGGCTTGTAGTTGATGGCGAAGAGCAAGAATCAAACATTATTGATTATGCTAAGTACCATGGTGAACACAAGGTAGAGCTGACCATATTAAAGGCAAGAGGCTAGCATGAAAGTGTTGATTGCAAAAAAATTTATATTTACGTTTATTTTGAGTCTATTTATAAGCGCTTTTGCTTATTCAGCAGAACTGCAAAAGGATTGGTGGAATATTGCCTACCCTAGTGCATTTGATAACAGCAGCTTGAAGCCTCAGGCGTTTATTAAGGTTGATGGAAATAGACTTGTTGATGCTAAAGGGAGTGCTTTTCTCTTCAAAGGGATGAACGTTGCGGCTCCCGATAAACTTGTTGCCGACAACCAATGGAACAAAGCACTTTTCGAAGAGCTAAAAGACTGGGGAGTGAATGTCATTCGCCTTCCCATTCATCCTATAGGCTGGCGTGCCACAGGCGAACAAGACTATTTGGCGTTAATTGATGAAGCGGTAGTATGGGCTAACGACTTAGATATTTATCTAATTATTGATTGGCATTCAATTGGCTACCTACCAGACGGCTTGTTTCAGCACCCTATGTACGAAACGACAGAACAAGAAACACTGAAGTTCTGGCAAACAATCGCCAAGCGTTACGTGGGTGTGTCAACTATTGCGGTCTATGAAATATTCAACGAGCCAACGGATATTGGCGGTAAGGCGGGCACTGCAGATTGGAAGGAATGGAAAGCATTCAATGAAAAAGTGATTGATGTAATTTATGCCCACGATCGCAATGTCATCCCATTAGTTGCAGGCTTTAACTGGGCATACGATTTGCGCCCAGTGATGACAGACCCGATTGAGCGCCCAGGTATTGCCTACGTTTCACATCCGTATCCACAAAAGGAGCAAGTACCTGATGGTAACAAAGAGACCTTCTTCAAATTGTGGGACCAAGCATGGGGCGATGTGGCTAAAACTCATCCCATCATTGCAACAGAGCTGGGTTGGGTAAATGCCGATGGCTATGGCGCTCATATTCCGGTAATTAACGATGGCTCATACGGGCCAATGATTATTGAATACATGAACGAGCGAAATATTTCATGGGTTGCTTGGTGTTTCGATCCTGATTGGTCGCCAACCATGATCAAGAACTGGGATTTTGAACCCACTCAACAGGGCGCTTTTTTCAAACAGGCACTCCGCTAACGGGGAACTGGGCCAGTACTTTGTCTAACAACTAGTTCAAAAGGTAATTCAGTGATTTTCTGTGCTGGTTTGTTGCCTCTTAGCTGCTCTAGTAGCACCCGCATACAATTTCTACCAATGTCCTCCAATGGTTGACGAATAGTCGTCAACTTTGGATACATCAGCTTAGAGTACGAAATATCGTCGAAGCCAATAACTGAGATATCCTGCGGTATGCGGTAGTCGTATTCACGAAGCGTATTCATTGCACCAATTGCCATATCATCACTGAAACAAAAAACAGCCGTTGGGCGATGGCGTAATCGCAACAACTTCTCCATCGCTTCAATGCCGGATTCAGTGCGATAGTCACCTCGAATAATCAAATTTCGGTTTATTTCTATATTAGCTTCCGTCAGTGCTTGTTTGTAACCTGCAAGACGGTCGAGGGTACTAGGCGTATCTTTCGGCCCCATCACAGCTGCAATGCAGGTATGGCCTAAATCCAGCAAATGCTGCACCGCTGTTCTAGCGCCCGCTTTGTTGTCTATCACTACCTTATAAATATCATCATTCGCGATTTCTTCACATGAATTGACTAATGGCGGCAATTGTTCAGAAATTGGTTTATCTGTTTTCAGAGAAAAAGGCAGGTTTGGTGTGAATATAAGAATACCATCGGCTTGGCCAGAGGTAACCATATCGGCGTAATGCTGCTCGCGCTCCTCTTGGTTTTGAGTATCACCTAATAATACACAGTAACCAGCCTTATGAGCTTCACTTTCAATGGCACGGATAATTCCTGCGTTTACCTGATTTGTGATATCTGGCATAACAACAACAACGTTACCACTTTTCTGGGTGCGCAGACTTGCCCCAAAGCGATTCGGTTTATAACCTGTCGCTTTGATCGCTTCAAGCACGCGCTTACGCGTATCTTCGCTTACTAACTCTGGGCTCCGCAATGTTCGACTTACCGTTGCGGACGACACTCCCGACTGGCTAGCAATATCTTTGATTCCAATTTTGGACACAGCAATATCTCTTATTTTTCAGCTTTACTTCAGCGCGCTTTTTACATTTCGTTGATCAATGAATCACATCGAATGCAACCGTTTACATAAACGGTATGTTTAGTGCGATAGCATAGCATTTGTTAATAAAAATGCATGAAAAAAACAAAAAAACTCAGGTTTTTTTATTGCAATTGTCATTCAATATCTGTACTTTCTATGAAAACGTTTACATTATACATTTTAATAAAAAATATACATCTTATTTACAATAAGTAGCTTGGTTTTACTTCATCAAGCGTTAAAAAGCGAAACGGTAACAAGCTAAACAGTAAAAAGCTAAGCAGTAAAAAGCTAAACAGTAAAAAGCCAACCAGTAAAACGCTATGCGCCAAAAATTAAGCGCAAAAAAGGAACTTCAATGAGCACAGTAAATGCGCAAGCACCCAGTCAGCAACCGTCATATTATCTGCCGCTTGCAATTCTCACCTCTCTTTTCTTTATGTGGGGCTTTATTACAAGTCTAAATGACATCCTAATCCCACATTTGAAGGCTTTGTTCGACCTTACTTATCTTAAGGCAATGGCTGTTAACTCGGCCTTCTTTGGCGCATACGCCCTAGTATCTTATCCCGCCGGTATTATGGTTAAAAAAACCGGTTATCAAAAAGGCTTGGTTATAGGCCTTGTAATCGCTTCAATAGGTTGTGTTGGTTTTGCTATGGCCGCAGACGTGCATCAATATTCAGTTTTTCTATTAGCTTTATTCGTGTTGGCTTCTGGAATAACAATATTGCAAGTCTCGGCCAACCCATTTGTGTCGCACTTAGGCCCTGAAAAGACGGCCTCCAGTCGACTTACACTTACCCAAGCATTTAATAGCTTGGGTACTACTTTGGCACCGGCTTTTGGCTCGGTTTTCATCTTGTCGGTTGCTGTTTTAAGCGCTGAACAACTGGCCCTTTTGGATCCTGAGCAACTTAGCCAGTATTATCTCGACCAAGCCTCGTCAGTGAAATTTCCATATTATTTGTTGGCAACAGTGCTGTTTTCATTAGCGATAATCTTTAGCTTCATAAAGTTACCTAATTTAAAACAAGATGAAGAAGCCGTTATCGACCCCAATGATTCTGTTTGGAAGCATAAGCACTTAATTCTTGGTGTAATCGCAATTTTTATGTACGTTGGTGGCGAAGTGGCTATTGGTAGTTTCCTGGTTAATTTCTTCAAAGAACCAAATATAGCGGGGCTTGCCGAGAAGCAGGGCGCCACTTATGTTACTTATTATTGGGGCGGCGCAATGATTGGCCGCTTTATTGGAGCTTACGTAATGCTCAAGGTTGCGGCAAATAGGGTACTGACCTTTAACGCCATCATGGTGCTTATATTGGTTGCAGTAACGATATTGACTGACGGAAAAGTTGCTATGTGGTCAATCATTGCAGTGGGTTTCTTCAATTCAATAATGTTCCCAACCATTTTTAGTTTGGCAATACACAAACTAGGCGCATTGAGTAGTCGTGGGTCGGGCTTCCTGTGTGTGGCAATTGTAGGTGGGGCCTTGATTCCACCATTGCAGGGCTTGGTTGCAGATTCAATTGGCATTCAGTTGTCGTTTATCGTACCCATATTCTGTTATTTGTATATTGCATTCTATGGTTTCAAAGGTTACAAGCCAAATTAAACGTCTTTATCAGAACACTCTTTCGTAGCGAGTGTGAGTAAAATATCTAAGCGCCTTTGCAATCTATTGTTAGGGCGCTTTTTATTTGTGTTGCACATTTCATGCTAGGCTCTATAGTAATTGAAATATATGGGCCTCATACACGTTCTTTTCTTACAAGAGCGCCTTCCAACATGGGTTTTTGAAGGGTCAAAAATGACTCATTGCTTGAATCATGACAGCAAATTCTATAAGGAATTATATGCGAAAGACTATATTTGGCACACTACTTATCATCAACACTGTTAGCATCGCCCTTGTCTTCTTTGTAAGCTCGCTGTGGCCCTTGGTGTTAATAACACTCCTGCTTTTAGGTCTAGCAATTTATGATAGCCAACAACGTAAGCATGCTATTTTGCGGAACTTTCCTTTACTTGGCAGAGCACGTTGGTTGATAGAGAGTATGCGGCCATTCATTCAGCAGTATATTCTTGAAACAGATACAGGCGGCGCACCAATTAGTAGAATGTTCCGTAATATTGCCTATCAAAGAGCCAAGAACAGTCGCGATACCATCCCTTTCGGTACGCAAGTGGATACCTACCAGTCGGGCTACGAGTGGATTGGTCACTCGTTGTCAGCGCTAAATGTTAACGATATCGACGCTTCCCCGAGGGTCACTATCGGTTCGAAGCATTGCAAACAACCCTATTCGGCGAGTATTTTAAATATTTCAGCGATGAGTTTTGGTTCGCTGAGTAAGCCAGCTTTACTTGCCCTCAACAAAGGCGCAAAACTCGGCGGCTTCTATCATAATACAGGCGAAGGAGGTGTGAGTCCTTATCATCTTGAGCATGGCGCTGATGTGGTTTGGCAGATAGGCACTGGCTATTTTGGCTGTCGCGACGAACACGGCAATTTTGATGCTGATAAGTTTACTCAGCAAGCCTCGCATCCAAATATAAAGATGATAGAAATTAAGTTGTCTCAAGGTGCAAAGCCTGGCCACGGAGGGATTTTGCCAGCAAACAAAAACACCCAAGAAATCGCTGATATTCGAGGTGTTAAAGTGGGTACTCAAGTTGATTCTCCGCCCAGCCATAGTGCATTTAAAACGCCATTAGAGTTAATCCAATTTATTCAGCAATTGCGAGAGTTATCGGGTTATAAGCCTGTCGGCATCAAATTAGCGCTGGGTAGACGAAGTGAATTTATGGCCATCTGTAAAGCCATGGTTGAGCTGAATATCACGCCTGATTTTATTACCGTAGACGGCGGTGAAGGCGGAACCGGAGCTGCGCCCTTGGAGTATTCGAATTCAATCGGCTCGCCCTTGCGTGAGGCCTTAGCTTTTGTAGATGATTGTCTGGTTGGTTTTGGTCTTCGCGAAGACATTAAAATAATCGCCTCGGGTAAAATAATTTCCGGTTTTCATTTGGTCAAAAATCTAGCCCTAGGTGCTGATATTTGCAATAGCGCCCGAGGTATGATGTTAGCCCTGGGCTGTGTACAGTCATTATCGTGTAATACCAACGAGTGCCCAACGGGTGTTGCTACCCAAGACCCATCACTCTATGCGGGTTTAGTACCAGAAAATAAAGCTGTTCGAGTTTTTCAGTTTCATAAAAAAACAGTGCATGCTACTAGCGATATTGTTTCATCAGCGGGCCTAGCATCACCATGTGAATTGAATCGTACACATATCTTTAGGCGAGTGAATCAGCAAAGCGTTAAACGTTACGATGAGCTATTTGAGCATATGCAAATAGGGGGCTTCTTAAGTGGAGATATTGCAACGAAATATCAAATAGACTTTGACGAGGCAAGCGCGCACAGCTTTGCGCCAGCAAAAACCCTGACCACAATCAACCAAGAAACGAAGTCGTTGTGCGACAATAATGCATAATGATGCGATGTTAACGATGTTGAGTAGGTATTCGCTTCGCGCTAACTAAAGCTGTTTTGTAATATTGCATTGGTGAAGTTTTTACGCAGATAGAAACCCCGCGGGCGAGTTTGAATGATGCTGCCATCGTGTCCGACTGCATCGGTGAGAACACTACCGTTTGCAGCTTTAGGACGTAATTGCATGACACTGCCGACGGTGGCGTCAATGCTCTCCACTTGGCCTAAGCTGATCATGTCCATTAATTCTTCCCAATCTTGTTTTAGTTGAGCTTCTTCTTGAGGGGACGCTCGCCATAGAATAGGATTGCCAATTAAACGTTCTGAAGGAGGGATTTCTCGTTCCCCCTGGATCGGCAGCCAAAGAACGCAACTCAATTTATTACGAACATTTGATGTTTCCCATGTAATTCCTGCAATATTTGTCAGCGGGGCAAAACATACATAGGTAGTTTCTAAAGCCTGATGAGCATGAGATAGCGGAAGTGTTTTAAGTTCTACACCTAAGTCTGGGAAGTCTTGTTCTGGTTTTGAACCCGCACTTGCACCAAGCCACAATTCAATCAACTGACCACTCCAGCCCTTCTGAGTTTTAAAGTTGGCTGGTGTTTTTATACCTGCCGCAGTCGCTAGGTCTCCCAAGCTTAAACCCGATAAGGCAGTAGCGCGCAGCATTAATTCTTCAATTGACGATGGCGCATTTTGAGGCGGTTTGATGACAGACATTTTCCATTACTTCCTTGAGGCACTAAGCATTTAAACCTATAAACTTAGCGGAATTCATAAATATGTAAACTAGCGCTTTGCATACTGTGTAGTTTATGGAAGAATGGCGTTATATGAAAGACTAAAAGCGCTGGGTAATCTAAGTGATTGATGCCGAAGGATTCCGCGCGAATGTTGGCATTATTATATGTAACAAGCAGGGGCAGGTGTTCTGGGCCCGTCGTTACGGTCAACATTCATGGCAATTCCCTCAAGGCGGGATTGACCAAGGGGAAACTGCCGAACAGGCAATGTATAGGGAACTCCACGAAGAAGTTGGGTTGCTTGAAAAAGACGTTAATGTTGTGGGAGTATCTCGCAACTGGCTGCGTTACAAATTGCCTAAACGCCTTGTAAGAAAGGGGTCAACTCCTCTTTGTATCGGACAAAAACAAAAGTGGTTTTTACTCACTTTAAAGTGTGATGAAAAGGACGTTGACCTTTTACAGTCAGGGCATCCCGAATTTGATGATTGGCGTTGGGTAAGCTATTGGTACCCAATTCGTAATGTCGTTTCCTTCAAACGTGATGTCTACCGAAAAGTGATGAAAGAGTTTTCACCATTAGTGTTACCAACTCTTAAGCCAAATACTCATAACCATAGAAAGCATAAAAGACGTCGTTCTCGAGGGGCAAGCAGCGAACGTTAGTACTTACTTCGTGCGCAACTTACATGCTAGATGGAGCTATAAATATGCTAACTACCTTGAAACGTATTGTTCAGGAAGTTAACCAAATACCGGGTTTAGAGCCCGCTTTGGCTCGCTTGGCTACCTTGGTTAAAGAAACGATGAAAGTCGACTCCTGCGCTATATATCTCGCTGACTATACTCAGCAAGTGATGGTCTTAAAAGCCACTGATGGTCTTGAAAAAAGTGCTGTAAACAAAGTTAAAATTGGTTTTAACGAAGGGCTTATTGGCTTGGTTGGTCAGCGTGAAGAGCCCCTCAATATAGAAAATGCCCCTTCTCATCCCCGTTTTAAGCACTTTGAAGAAGTAAACGAAGATAAATTTTTCGCCTTTATCGGTACGCCTATCATTCATCAACGCAAGGTGCTTGGTGTGATGTCGATGCAGCAGAAAAGTGCGCGTCGATTCAGTGAGGACGAAGAAGCGTTTTTGGTGACACTGGCAACTCAAATTGGTCTTGAAATAGCAAACGCAGAAATGTTGGGTTCGTCAGATTTAGTCAATGAAGACACCAACTTTAGCCAAAAAAATATAAACGGTGTGCCCGGCTCCTCCGGCTTAGCTTTAGGTCGTGGGGTGGTTTTGAATATGAAACACGAGCTAAATCAGCTTGTGGTGAAAAAGTCGAGAGCGCATAAAGAGGAAATTGATCTCTATCGAAAAGCCGTTGAAATAACACGCTCTCAAGTTGGTTTGTTATCCGACAATCTCGGTGATTCCCTGCCTGAGGATGTCAAAGCGATATTCCAACTTTATCATCAGCTACTTGATGCAAATAGTTTGGGTAGAGAAGTTGAACAGAAAATTCGAGAAGGCTGGAATGCCGCTTCATCTCTAAAGTTGGTCGTTGAAAGCTATGCAGCGAAATTCGCTGCAATGGAAGACTCCTACATGCAGGAGCGTGCAGTTGATATCGTCGATTTATCAAATCGTATCTTGCATAATATAATGGATGATACTAGCTCTCCTATTGCGCGCTCTTCAGCAATTCCTAAAGACGCAATCTTGGTTGCTAAAGAAGTTACGGCTCCAATGTTAGCCGAATTTCCTGCCGAAAATCTCAAAGCAATAGTCTCTATTCAAGGCTCGAATAATTCACACGCGGCAATTCTTGCCAGAGCAATGGGCGTTCCAGCAGTGATGGGGTTGGCGAAAGTACCGCTTGGTATTCTTAACAATGCTGAGCTATTTGTTGATGGCTATTCAGGGCTGGTAGTGGTTGAGCCTGAAAACCAAGCTAAACAAGAATTTTTACAACTCATCGCCGAAGAGGAAGCCTTAGTTAAGCGCATCTCTAGCGAGGCCGATGCGCCATCGGCTACGCTAGACGGTTGTAGCATGACCTTACTAGTCAACGCAGGTTTGTCGGCTGGCTTGGAGATGGAAGGTAATAAAATGGGGGCCGGTGTGGGTCTTTTCCGGACTGAAATCCCCTTTATGCTGCGAGAGCGCTTTCCATCAGAACACGAGCAATATGTGCTCTATCGTGAATTGTTAGAAGCTTATCCTGATAAAGAAATGACCATGCGCACGCTCGATGTCGGCGGCGATAAACCACTTTCGTATTTTCCAATCAATGAAGAAAATCCATTTTTGGGCTGGCGTGGAATCCGCTTAACCCTCGACCATCCTGAGATTTTTCTAGTTCAAGTACGTGCAATGCTTCGTGCAAGCATTGGGCTAAGTAACCTGCATATTTTACTTCCAATGATTTCTTCTATTAGTGAAGTAGATGATGCGAAACGGCTGATTGGTCAAGCCTTCCATGAAGTGAGGGAGGAAGCCAGTAAAACAGGTGGCATTCTCAGCAAACCTGCAATTGGGGTAATGCTGGAAGTTCCTGCGGTTATTTTCCAGTTACCTCAGATAGCCGAGCGCGTAGATTTTTTCTCCGTAGGAACCAACGATTTAACGCAATATTTGCTAGCAGTAGACCGAAATAACACTCGGGTGTCTTCACTTTATTCTAGTTATCATCCTTCGGTACTACTTGCATTACATCAGATAGTAAAAAGTTCAAATGCGTGTTCAATTCCAGTCACAGTTTGTGGCGAATTAGCAGGTGAACCTGCAGGTGCATTAATTCTGATGGCGATGGGCTATCGCAAGTTAAGTATGAACGCACACAGTTTGCGCAAAATTAACTGGGTGATACGTAATGTCGAAGAGGCTGAATTGCGAGGTCTACTTGATCAAGTGCTGACTTCCAAAGGGCCTGAGGACGTAAAGCTCATTGTTAATAACTACCTAGAATCTAAAGGGCTTGGTGGCTTGGTAAGAGCTGGAGCTTAGTGAATAATAAATGACCCCTAGTATAGAAATATTTTTGTTGTGTGCCCTAATCGGGTCGGTTGTTGGTGTATTGGCTGGTCTTTTAGGCATTGGCGGTGGTTTAGTGATAGTGCCAGCTTTGGTTTTCTTGCTACATTTCTTCCTTGATATCGGGGTAGAGAATAGCATGCCAATTGCCATTGCTACGTCTTTATCGACTGTGATCATGACCGGGCTATCGTCTGCCAGGAGTCACTATAAATTAGGTAATCTCGACCGCAGAATCATTACCTATTGTGGTTTTGGTATTGCTATTGGGGCGACCTTGGGGGCGCAGTTTGCAAGCCATATTTCAGGTGTCGTCTTACAACGTGTGTTTGCAGTTCTGGTTATAGTTATCGCGCTACAAATGGTTTTTGGAGGGCGAAAAGCGTCGAAAAACAGCATCGGAGAAATCGGTTTAGGCGCTATTGGTGTGAGCACAGGTTTTATTGCTGCATTGATGGGCATTGGCGGTGGAGCACTCATTGTACCCGCATTGGTGTGGTTTCAAGTTAATATACGAAAGGCCATCGGCTGTGCTGCATTCAGTGGTATTATTATCGCCTTTTTTGGCACATTGAATTTTATTTATACGGGCTGGTCGAAGCCTTACTTACCCGATTTTTCGCTGGGATACGTCTATCTTCCAGCAACGCTAGGTATAATATGTACATCGATGTTTACCGCGCCGATTGGCGCAAAACTTGGACAAAAGCTTGATACGGTGAAGTTGAAGAAAGTATTTGCTGCTTTCTTGGTCTTAGTGAGTATCAGAATGATAATAGGAATAGAGTAATACATGTTAACACTTGCAGCAGCGTCGCCTCACCTGAGCTTTCCGGATATAGATCCTGTTATTTTTGAGATTGGATTTATCAAACTGCAATGGTATGGCTTGATGTATCTGGTTGGATTTGTTGCTGCTTTTTGGTTAGCAAATCGTAGATTACATCGCACCGATTGGACAAAAGACCAACTCAGTGACCTCTTGTTTTGGGGGTTTATGGGCGTAGTGCTAGGCGGACGCATCGGTTATGTCATATTTTATAACTTCGACATGTTTCTCGACAATCCCTTGTACTTATTCAAAATATGGGAAGGCGGTATGTCTTTCCACGGTGGCTGTATTGGCGTTATTGTGGCGGCTTACGTGTATGCAAGAAAGCGAAATTGGGGCTTTTTGAGGGTGGGGGATTTTATTGCACCATTGGTGCCAATTGGCTTAGGTGCTGGGCGCATAGGTAACTTTATTAACGGCGAGCTTTGGGGTCGAGAGACAGATGTTCCTTGGGCTTTCGTTTTTCCAGGAGCAGGGCCAAACCCTCGCCATGCATCGCAGTTATACGAATTTGCCCTAGAAGGTGCTGTTTTGTTCGTTATTTTGTGGCTGTATTCTGCTAAACCAAGACCGGTCGGTTCAGTAGGGGGTTTATTTTTAGCGGGTTATGGCAGCTTTAGATTTATTGTAGAATATTTCCGTGAGCCTGATGCCCATTTGGATTTATATTCTTTTGGTCTGTCACAAGGCCAAATGTTGTGTATTCCAATGATATTGGCGGGTTTAGGGTTAATTATCTACTCCATTAAAAAGGGTGAAAAAGCATAATGAGCCAGTATGAAGCACTTTGCCAGCGGATTGTAAATGAAGGTACATGGTTAACTAATGAGCGCACAGCTCAAAAGTGCCTAACAGTGATTGATGCGCAACTAGAATATGATGTTGAAAACCAAGTCTTTCCATTGGTTACTACTCGAAAGAGCTTTTACAAAGCCGCGATTGCTGAGTTGCTAGGTTATTTGCGAGGTTACGACAACGCCGAAGCGTTTAGAAACATCGGGTGTAATACATGGAATGCAAATGCTAATGAAAATAAGGCATGGTTAGCAAACCCGCATCGTAAAGGAAAAGACGATATGGGTCGCGTTTATGGTGTACAAGGGCGCAAATGGCAGAAACCTGATGGTACGCATCTTGATCAACTTAAGAAAGTCATACATAACCTGAGTGCAGGCATAGATGATCGTGGCGAAATTATCACTTTCTATAACCCAGGCGAGTTCGATATGGGCTGTTTGCGACCTTGCATGCATACACATACCTTTTCACTATTAGGCGACGATTTATATCTAACTAGCTATCAGCGCTCGTGCGACGTACCCTTGGGCCTTAATTTTAATCAGATTCAAGTGTACGTGCTGTTAGCCTTGGTTGCGCAAATTACCGCTAAAAAACCAAAAAGAGCCTATCATAAAATCATTAATGCTCACATTTATGAGAATCAATTTGAGCTAATGCGAGATGTACAACTCACGCGACAGCCATTTCCTAGCCCTCGACTGGAAATTAATCCAAACATAAAAACGCTTGACGATATTGAAACATGGGTTAGTACCGATGATTTTACCGTACATGACTATCAACATCACGATGCCATCGCTTATCCATTTTCGGTGTAAACACGGACTGCCTAAGAAGGACAAGTATTAAGGTTTGCTATTTTATACCTAGGTGAGCTTAAGGTTAATCTTTTGATTTGCATTGCCGATATAATCTTAGTAGTTTACATAGCCATAACTAACGGCTCTTCAATATCTGGGTATCATGCATAGGCAACTAATTAATAAGCTATATTTATGACTGTATCTGTCCTTATTTGTGATGACTCGGGATTTGCTCGCAAGGCGATGGCACGCTCCCTGCCCGATGGTTGGGATATTAGTATTTCCTTCGCCGAACATGGGCAACAAGCCATCGACATGATTAAAGAGGGTAAGGGAGATGTTCTTTTCCTTGATCTCAATATGCCTGTTTTGGATGGTTATCAGACCATGGAGATCATTCGATCTGAAGACTTGCCATCATTGGTTATCGTAGTTTCTGGCGATGTTCAAGAGCAGGCTCGCAAGCGCATGTTAGCGATGGGCGCGGTCGATTTTATCCGTAAACCTATCGACAATGAAAAACTCAGCTCCATTTTATCGAAATATGGCATCTACGATGGCGATACCAGTGCTCAACAACGCGAGCAAAGCACTCAGCTTTCTGACACTGCCGACGAAGATGAAAAGCTAGATGCATTTCGGGAGTTAGCAAATGTTGCAATGGGGCAGGCTGGTGAAAATCTAGCAAGAGTTCTTAACGAATTTATTGAGCTGCCTATACCGAATGTAAGCTTATTGCATAGTAATGAACTTCATATGGCATTGGATGAGGTAAACAAAAACTCACAGATGTCGGCAGTCTCCAAAGGCTTTATCAGCACAGGCATAAGCGGCGAAGCACTTATTTTGTTCAATGATGCTAATGTTGCAAGTATGGCTAAACTGCTAGGCTCCAATCCTGATGACATGAATGACGCCGCCGAAATAGAAACGCTAATGGACGTATCTAACATTCTCATTGGTGCTTGTTTGAATGCCCTGTCTGAACAGTTAAATGTGAAATTTACTCATAATTCCCCGATTATTTTAGGCATGCACTGTGACTTGTATGAGCTTATGAATAATCATGTGAATCGCTGGGATAAAGTATTAGCGATAGAGATTGCTTACGCCATATCTAAACATGATCTGAATTTTGAATTGCTTATGCTTATACCTGATCAAGACGTTGATAAAGTATTCAAGCGTCTTGTCACTCAAGGAGATGGCTAATATGGGCATTGATAATACTGACATCGCCAATATGCATTGGCAGCACGACCTCTTGAGTTCAATAGAAGTCGGTATTGTGGTTCTCGACCGTGAGTTTAATGTAGAAGTGTGGAACCAATTTATGGAGAACCACAGTTCAGTTAGACCTAGACAGATTAACGGCAAAAATCTATTTGAATTTTTTCCAGATCTCGATAAGGCTTGGTTTACGCGAAAATGCGAGCCAGTATTCTCCATGCGTAGCCCAGCGTTTATTATTTGGGAGCAACGACCTTACGTCTTCAAATTTGGCACAAGCCGCCCAATTACGTCGACCTCTGATGTTATGTACCAAAATGTCACGATATTCCCTCTCGCGTCACTTACGGGGAAAGTAGATAAGGTTTGTGTGCTTGTTTATGACGTAACTGACCAGGCACTTGCGAAACAGAATATTGAAGGCCTGAATGAGCGCCTTAGAGAAGTTAGCCGGGTTGATGGCTTAACGGGCTTATTCAATCGACGATACTGGCAAGAACGCTTTGAGCGTGAGTTCAAGATGGCGCTTAGACACAATCCGCCTATGTGCGCGATTATGCTAGATATTGATCACTTTAAAAAGGTGAACGATACCTATGGGCATCATGCCGGTGACCTAGTTATTCAACGGCTGGCTAAGTTGGTGAAGCTAGCGACTCGGGAAACCGATATACCGGGCCGTTATGGCGGTGAAGAATTCGCGGTTGTGCTGCCCGATACCACCGAAAAAAATGCCTTTATAGTAGCCGAGCGCCTGCGCAAGCTAGTGTCTCTCGATGCAGTACAATATGAAGATATCGAAATAAAATTCACTGTTAGTATCGGGATTGCCCAATTTCTACCGAAATATAAGAGGTCGACGCAGTGGTTAGAGGATGCCGACAAGGCCCTTTATTATGCCAAGGAGCACGGTCGAAATCGTGTGGCACTCATTAGTAAAATAGATGAATTGAAAGAGTAATAAGAGTTGCCATTACTGCGCTGAATGAGTAGCGATGCTCGCTCAACTACGGACGCATACCAATAACATCCAAAGGACATAAGCCGTCTTGCTCTAGAAAGTGTACGCAATACTCCAACTGCGCCTTAACAAAAGCGTCGTGCATTATTTCCGTCTCCTGCCAATAGTGCGCCTGGTTTAATACATGCCAAAATACGCGTTCTTTATGACTATAGGGTTGCAGGTTTTGATCTTGTATCTGCGACCAGTCTTCAAAGGTATCCCACAGAAAGACTTCGAGCTCTTTATAGGGAAGCTCGTTTTGCCAATATGAACGCAAGTAAAATGCAAGTTGTTCGGCTTTGCGGTCGATGAAGTGTTGCACTAACAAAGTGATGTGCCATGGTTGGAATAATGAGATAAGTATAGGAGTTGATTGGGACTTTTGGAGCTGCTAAAACTGTTTTGAGGCTAAGCTTATGATTTATAGCGCTATTCATACCAAGTTAAAAAATCGAAAGAACCATTACCAGCCTAAATATGTAGTCCAGCCTTTAATTAGCTTGGCAACGTATTCGGCTTGGCGATCATCCATAGGCTGACCGATAATATCAGCTTGTCTGTAAAGCTCTTTTAGTTCAGTTCTCGCCTTTATTTTTCGCTGTTTTTGGGTTTGTATGCTCCATGCATTGTCCCACTGACTCGTCAGGTCGAGCATCGGTGTGGTGGTTTGCGCAACGATACTTGGGATCATCAGATTTAGCTTGCGCATAGGCCAATAGGGGTTGTGAATCACCGCAGCATCTACTTCGTTAAAGATTGGGTTTTGGTCAGCAAGCAGCTTAGTGATGCTCGCAGCGCTTATTCCTTGCGATATGATTACTCTATGGCCTAAGGTTCCCTGCATATGCTTGAAAGCAGCCGACATGTACGCTTCTATCTCCTTATTATAAATAACTAACTGTGCTTCACTAATAGCTTCCTGAAAGCGTTTCGATGAAGATGGAGAGAGTACTTTTGGTGTCTCTATTAATGCTGTAGCTGACTCCGCGTCTACTTCTAATGTAGTCTCTGTTTCCGAGCTTGCATCAATCACAGCTTCTTTTATTTCTTCTTTATCCATCACTGGAAATGCGATGCTAGGCCCGAGGCTTAAGCCCAAAGATGGCAAACTTACAACAGTCCAGCCATATTGAGGCATTTTTTGCGCTAAAAGGTGCAGGGAATCACTGCGGCCAAGTGGAGTATCTGCATCCCCCAGAATAAATATAATGCCTTTCGTGAGCGCTTGCTCGGAGTGTGTAATAAAAATAGGGATTTGGCTGTCACTAACATCGATGAGTTCGTATTCGTCGGCGTGTAAGTTTGCTTGAATATCGTTTGCGGCGAGCTCACTAAAACTGGCACTTTGTGACAAGGCCGAAAAGCTCATCAAGGTGCTTAACATCAGGAAGGAAGCGAATATGACCTGTAGGCTAAATCCGGGTCTGTCATGTGGGTGTGCAATGAACGACATAAAAACGCTATGTATACTTTTAATTAACATACCGCTTTATCGGCAAATTATGGCTGATGTTTAGGGTTCTGCGGTAAAGCTATGTTCAGATTCAAAGCACATTTCTTCACCACTTATTGGATGTTTAAAACGATGCATTTGTGCATGAAGGCAAAGTCGCGGGCTTTTCGCTAATGCTTGTTCATGAGCATATAAGCGGTCGCCTAATATCGGGTGGCCAATCGCAAGCATATGTACTCGTAATTGATGAGAACGCCCAGTAATAGGAGTCAATTCTACCAGGCTTGAGTATTGGCCCTTCGATACCGTTTTGTAATAGGTTTGCGAGGGTTTACCGCGTTCTTGATCTACCATTTGTTTTGGACGATTTGGCCAATCGCAAATGAGTGGTAAATCAATTTTCCCCTCACTTTTTTCCAAATGTCCGAATACTCTTGCATAGTAGCGCTTCGATGTTTGCCTTAGTTCAAATTGTCTGGATAAATGCACATGTGCAGGCTTATTTAGCGCCATTATCAGTATGCCTGATGTTGCCATATCAAGGCGATGCACAATAGTGGCGCTGGGGAATACTCGCTGGATCCGAGACTGCAGTGAGTCTCTGTGTTCCAGCGCTTTTCCAGGCACCGTCAGTAAACCACTCGCCTTGTCACATACCAAGATGTCATCATCTTGGTATAAGAGTGAAAAATTTGGCCTCTGCGAGGGCTGATAATGTAATATGGCCATAAGGTTTACCTAGGGGTTATTCACGACAACTCGTAAACTATCTAGGTAAGGTTCAGCTTCATCCATAATCTCTTTGAGTTTATGTTTCTGAGTCTGTATGAACTCAATCTCGTCGTTACGAATTGAAGGGTTCGTTTTTTGCAAGGTGCTTAAACGCTCTATTTCGCTACCTAACTCTGTTTCCATGCGTTTGATTGCTGCGTCCTTCCTTTCTGCCAAAGCAGCTTGACTTAGTTTTAAGCTAGCTTCTATGCCTAAGGTAATTGGATCGGCTAATGCTTGTAATAGTTGAAGGGCAATTTTTCGTTTTACTTTGAACAACTGTTCAAATTCAATATCGACCGTATTATTTTTAGCATCTACGCAGGTTCTCACCGGTGTTGGCGGTAAGAAACGATAGAGTTGCAAATTCGCCGGCGCACTTGCTGATAACACGCTCGTCGTTTCAATCCAAAATGCGCCGGTCGGCAATTCTGGGTCCTTTGCAAAGGCTATACTACTCTTGCCTAAAACGTCTGTGGTGACTGCATCTAAGCAATGCATAACGATATTACTGTCCCAACTTAAGAATTGAACTTGTTCAAATTTGGTTGCATTGTTGCGCTGATAAGTAACCTCTAAGCCGTCTTCAGTCAATCCAGGTATCTGATGAACCAGTTGTTCTGTTGGGCGTAAAATAAAACTATAATCGTCTTTTTCTTCTTGAGTAACACCCAAGGTATCGAACAAGCGGGTCATGAATTTGAAAAGCCCAACTGGGTTCTCGGCGGCAACAATATTGTCCAGCAAGTCATCAATCTGTCCGAAACCAGATGCATTTAACTCCAAAAGTTTATCGCGTCCTTGTTCTATTTTTTGCTTCAACTCTGTTGTGAGCGATGCTGTTTGATTAATGATGTCTTCCTTAAGTTCACTATCTTCAGGGTTTTTGAGTGCCGCTAATAAGTCGGTACTTACTATCTTGTAAACATCACTTCCTACAGGGCAGGTGCTCGTAAATGCAGATAAACCGTCTGCGTACCAATCGAACAAGACATGTTGGGCGGAATTTTCGAAGAACGGAACATGGATATTAATATCATACTTTTGACCGATGCGATCCAAGCGGCCAATGCGTTGTTCAAGTAAATCAGGGACCATGGGTAGATCAAAGAGTACTAAGTGACGCGAGAACTGGAAGTTGCGTCCTTCACTGCCAATTTCACTACATAACAATACTTGTGCGCCTTGTTCGTCAGTGGCAAAAAAATGAGCGGCTTTGTCGCGCTCAACGATGCTCATACCTTCATGAAAAACAGAGTGTCGAATCGACGTCTTTTGGCGTAAATATTCAGCCATCTGCAAAGCAGTAGAGGCGTAAGCGCAAATAACCAATACCTTTTCTTGATTATTTTCTTCTAATAGGGAAACTAGCCAATCGACCCTGGGGTCATACTTGGTCCAATTGTCGTTCACCAGAGGCGCTCTTTCTGGATGTAAGCTGAGCTCGATGTCCTCTTCTAACGATATGGACACCGCATATTCTTTGGGCAACTTAAGCGGTGCCGGTATTGCTATACGCTGCGGAAATCCCTTAATGCTTGCGCGACTATTTCGAAACAGCAAACGCCCAGTACCATGCTGGTCAATTAGTCTGCGAAGTAGTTCATGGCGTTTCTCACCGCTGGCAAGCACTTCGTCAGTGATTTCTTCATGCTCAACTATCGCATTTAGGCGATCGATTTGAGCTTGATCCATATGGGTATTTTCAATCAAAGGCACAACCGCTTGGGCTAAATCACCGTAGTGGCTTTCTTCCTCTAGAAAACTCTGATAGTCATGAAAACGTGCAGGGTCGAGCAAGCGTAAGCGTGCAAAGTGACTTTCGTGGCCAAGCTGGTCGGGTGTTGCAGTTAGCAATAGCACCCCTTTTGAAGCGCCACACAGGGCTTCAACGGCAGCGTATTCACTCGATACCGATTCTCGAGACCATTGTAAATGATGGGCTTCGTCTACCACCAGGATGTCCCAGTCGACGGCGCTCGCTTGGGCTAACACTTTCTCTTGTTGAATAAAGTCGATGCTACAAAGTACAAATTGCTCTTGTTCAAAGGGGTTATCGCCACTTTCTTGCATCGCTTCCATTCTGTCATCATCAAAAACCGAGAATGACAAATTGACTCTTCTGAGCATTTCTACAAGCCATTGATGGACCAAGCTAGAGGGAACAACAATAAGTGCTCGTTTGGCTTTTCCAGTTAGTATTTGCTGATGCAGAATAAGGCCAGCCTCAATGGTTTTACCAAGTCCAACTTCATCGGCAAGCAATACTCGGGGTGCGTAACGACTGCCAACTTCGTTAGCAATATGGAGTTGATGCGGTATCAGTTCAACTCTTGCGCCCACTAAGCCGACTGCGCCGGATGTTGCATGGTCGTATTGCTTCTGAAGACATTCATGGCGAATATCAAACCATTTGGGAGAATCTAGCTGACCGCTAAAAAGTCGTTTTTCAGGTTGATTAAGGCGCACGTTATGGTCAAGTGCCACCTCAATGATTGACGCCTTTTCTTTGGTATCAGTGCGGACGCCAGAGTAAATGTATAGGCCGTCTTGCAGTACAACATTGTCAATTTTCAATTCCCAGCCATCGCTGTGTAGTGCTTTTTCACCCTCACTTAAGATGAGCCTAGTGATTGGCGCTTGAGCAATAGCATAGGTACGGTCTTCTTGAACTGCAGGAAACAATAGGTCGACCGTTCGATTATTTGCGGACATCACAACCCCAAGCCCTAGATCAGCTTCGGTATTGCTTAGCCAGCGTTGGCCAACGGTAAATTCTTGTACTGCATTCATAGTAAAATCCAAGATGAAAGTAAAAACGGGTGCGCATTGTACTGGTACAAACAACAACTGTCAGTACTGTGTGCGCATTTGCATGAAAAAAATCACGAACAAAACGTGAAAAGTAAAGCAAAGTCATTTATGGTTACTTAGTCGTCAATATTTACTGACGCAAACTATGATGTCAACGTTCATCCTTTCTAAGTTCGGAAACTTGATATCAGCGGCTCTATCGGCTCGTTATTAACTTGCGCAGTAGTATTGTTTTCTCTTTTAGAGCGAACACTCAACCCTATTCGCTCGTAACGACCGGAGTCACGGATGCCAGACAACACCAAAATATATGTACTCGACACGAATATCCTCCTGCATGAACCTCTAGCTTTTACCTCTTTCAAAGAACACGATGTGGTGGTTCCGATGACGGTATTAGAAGAACTCGACTATATAAAAGATAGCAAGAAAGACGTTGCCCGAGACGCACGTGTTTCGATTCGCGCGATGGAAGACCTTCTTCATGATGCTACTCCAGAGGAGATGCTAGCGGGGGTATCTTTACTTGGGTTGGGGGCCGGTGACAGCGCCCCCAGTGGTAGTTTGAGTATTTTTGCTGACTTAAATATGCCCTCTCAGCAACAAGTATTCACTAGTAACGAAAACGACAATCGAATTATTAATGTTGCCCTGCACCTTCAAGCACAAAAAGCACCTAGGCAGGTGGTTTTGGTGACCAAGGACATTAATATGCGTCTAAAAGCAAAAGGCGCGGGCATGGGCATAGTTGAAGACTACAGAACCGACCAACTCGTAAGTGATATCAAATACTTATCGAAGGGGTATCATCAATTTGAAGGAAGTTTCTGGGATAAGGTACAAAGCGTTGAGAGTCATACTGAAGGCAGAGATACCATACACCTCATTCCCAAAAGTGTGTTACCCGAAGCTTATGTGAATGAGTTTCTGGTTGACGAAAGTAGGCAATTTGCTGGTATTGTTGAATCTCTCAACAGCGACACTTTAGAAGTGCTTGATCTAGGTTATGAGCGACTGATGTCGCGACGTGCTTGGGGCATATCGCCTAAAAATATTGGCCAAGCAATGGCTTTGCACGCGCTACTCGACCCACATATTGATTTGTGCGTGCTAACAGGGCCTGCTGGCAGCGGTAAAACGCTCTTAGCTTTGGCGGCCGCATTGGAATTAGTGGTAGAAAAAAATCTATACGACAAAATCATCGTAACACGCTCGACCCCTGAAATTGCCGAGTCGATAGGTTACCTGCCGGGTACAGAAGAGGAAAAAATGGCCCCGTGGTTAGCTGCCATTACAGACTCCCTCGAGGTATTACATAAGCATGATGAAAATACCAAAGGTTCGATGAGCTACATTATGGAGAAAGCCAATATTCAGTTTAAATCGGTGAATTTTATGCGCGGCCGCAGTATCCAAAATGCTATTGTTATTCTCGATGAATCGCAGAACCTCACTGCGTCACAACTCAAAACTATTATTACCCGATGCGGCGAGGGAACAAAGTTGATCTGTGGCGGTAATCTTGCACAAATAGACAGTAATTATTTGTCGGCGGTAACTTCGGGATTAACTTATATTGTTGAGAAATTTAAAGACTTTTCTGGTAGTGCCACCTTCAATTTAGACGGTGTAGTGAGAAGTCGCTTAGCTGAATTTGCAGAAAAGCAATTGTAATAAAAGCTTGTCGTGAAGCTTTTTTGACTCTTATTTTCGACATGATAATATCGAAATTCAGCGTGTGGCTTTTATGCAGTTTGCCTCGTTTGCAATGCTAGCGTCACACACCGAGGCTTTCGCTGTTGATTGTTTTCTAATGCTAGTAAACAATTTAGTTACGGTTATTTGTCATTTGGCCGATAACACATAATTAGGCACACTTCCTCTTAACGGCTGGAGCCTCGACTTTGATACTTAGAATTACAGGGTAGTTTTGGTTTTCTCATGGAGTATTGAGATGATGTTTGTTCACATTATACTGTGCTTTTGAAGCTGGGTTGTTTGAAACAAGGCTGTAAATGAGCGAAAAAAAAGCGACGATACTCGTAGTTGATGACGAAACTATCAATCTACAGATTATTAATAATGCCCTTGCCAATGAATATGAGATACTCGCCGCTAAATCGGGTGAGCAAGCTGTACGTATAGCAACTCAGTCGCTTCCTGACCTTATATTATTGGACATTGTTTTACCTGATTTAAGCGGGCACGATGTGTGCCGCGTATTAAAGGAAAACGAAATAACCTCGCACATTCCTATTATCTTTGTTACGGCTCAAAGCAAACCAGAAGATGAGCTCAAAGGACTCGAGTTAGGGGCGGCAGATTATTTTCGAAAACCATTCATACTGCCTTTACTTCGCGTGCGAGTGCGAAATCAAATTGATTTGATACACAAAACGAGAGCCTTGGAAGAAATGGTTTGGTTGGACGGCTTAACAGGTATCTCGAACCGCCGTCATTTCGACCAACGCTATCAAGATGCTTGCAAGTATGCCCAGCGAAACTGCCGCAGTATATGCGTGCTTTTGCTCGATATCGACTTTTTCAAACAGTATAACGATGTTTATGGGCATGCAAAAGGCGATATAGTGTTAAAGCAAGTTGCTCAAGAGTTAGAGCTTGGAGCCGCTCGCCCACTCGACTTAGTCGCCCGCTATGGTGGTGAGGAGTTTGTTATTCTGCTTACCGACGCTACCGCTAGAGAAGGGGCTCTTGTTGCTGAAAAAGTGCGTGAGCGTATCGAGAATTTGGCTATTCCTCATAGCCAATCACCCACGCACAAGGTGGTCACAATTAGTGTTGGCGTAACAACGAGCACTCCCAATGGTGCTAACTTTGATGCTGATGCCTTACTAGAGACAGCCGACAAATGCTTGTACCAGGCAAAGGATGCTGGCCGAAATACTGTGGTTAGCACAGACTTTCGACCACAAGCCTAAGCAATTTAACCCTACCTCTTTGTTAATGTAACGCATTTCTGTAGATGCTGTTCTGGCCGAAAAACAGGTAGTGTTATAATATAACTTTACATGACATTTGTTATATTATAACATTCTTCCAATCTCTTAATATAACTCTTCTACGGACAGTAAGATGAAATCAAAAGCATTAATTTCTTTATCTGTTTTGGCAGCACTCTCTGCCAACCTTCAAGCTAAAACAGTATCTGGTCAAGTTAAAGACCAAGGTGGCTTGCCGCTTACAAAAGGTAAGGTCCAAATTATGGGCACCAACAAAAGCGTACAAATCGATGAAAATGGTCGCTTCACGTTTAGCGGTGTAAAGCCTGGCAAAATTGAGCTTCATGTAGCGAGCTCTCAGCATATCCATAGCAGTACAGAACTAGATGTGCCTGAAGCTGGCCTTGTAGATGTGAATATTCAGGTAGTCAACTCAAGCATCGAAATCTTCGACGTTACCGCAAGTGCATTTCATGCCTCTACAATAGAGTCTGCTGCTCCGGTAAGTGTTTTAGCTGGCGATGAGCTAAGAAAAAAACAGGCATCCACCTTGGGTGATACGCTTAAAAATGAAGTAGGTGTACATTCTACTTTTTATGGCAACGTAGCGAGTTCCCCTATCATTAGAGGGCTTGATGGCCCGCGTGTGTTGATTACTCAGAATGGTCTTGATTCTGGTGATGCTTCTCGTGTTGGCCCCGATCATATTGTTGCAACTGATTCCTCTACCGCTACACAAATTGAGATTTTACGTGGTCCAGCAACCTTGTTTTATGGCAGCGGCGCGATAGGTGGTGTAGTCAATGTGGTAGACCAACGAATTCCAGATAACAATGACTGGGAAGGTGAGCTACTTACTGAGCGCAACACTAACAATAGCGAAGAAAGTTTTGCCGGTTCACTAAAAGGTGGTAGTGGTGATTTTGCATTCAACGTGCAAGCCTTTTATCGTGACGCCGATGATTATCGTATTCCAGGCTATGCCGAAAACGAAGAAGCACATGATGATGAACATCACGATGACGACCATGACGACGATCATGATGATATGCATGAAGAGGATCACGAAGAGCACGATGATGAACATCAAAGCGATGAAAAAGGCATCGTTGAGAACTCATCAAGCCGTAGCAAAGGTTTTACTCTTGGCGGCAGCTATCTGATGGATAACGGTTTCGTTGGCTTTTCCTTTGAGCATATGTCGAGTGTCTATGGCATTCCGGGTCATGCACATGGCCATGAAGACGAGCATGATGAAGATCACGATGAAGAGCATGGTGATGAACATGAAGGCGAACATGACGATGAAATGGAAGAGATCGTCAAAGGTGATCTACAGCAGAATCGTTATCAGCTGATCAGTCAGCATCAAATAAGCTCAGACTGGTTAAGTGCCATCAATACAAGCTTTGCCTATACCAATTACACGCACGCAGAGATCGAAAATGGCGAGATTGGTACTGTGTTTGCCAATGATTCGCAAGAGGCTAGAGTAGAGCTTATACATCAGCCTATGGCTGGTTGGCGTGGTGGTTTGAGCGTGCATTACAAAGATAGCGATTTCGAAGCAATTGGTGAAGAGGCATTTACTCCGCCATCGAGAACACGCAGCTTGGGTGTGGGTATTATTGAAGAGCAACACTTTGGTGACGTCTTGGTGCAACTGGGTGCACGCATTGAAAGAGTGCGCATTGAAGTGCCTAGCCTTCAAATTGGCGAAATAGAGCTGGAAGGCGAATTGCATGAAGACCACGATGACGATCATATGGATGATGACATGCACGGTCATTCAGAAGGCCATAGTGACATCGAGCGTTTTTCTGGTGGTAGCAGCAGTAGAAACTTTACACCGATGAGTTTATCTGCGGGTGCAGTATGGGATTTCGCTGAAGGTTACAATTTGGGTGTGTCTTATGTACATGCGCAACGAGCGCCTTCTAATGCAGAATTATACTCATTCGGCCCTCACATCGGCACTAGCACCTATGAGCTAGGTGCCTTGTTCAATGTTGATGAGGATGGTGATATTACTTTCAATAGCGGTGGTGTAGAGGAAGAAGAGTCCAACAACATTGATATTTCACTTCGCAAATTTAGTGGAAATTTTGGTTTCGTACTAAATGCATTTTACAACAGCGTAGATAATTATTATTACGCAGCCGAAACCGGTTTTATTGCGAGTGATGAGCATGAAGAAGAGCATGCGGATGAGCACATGGACGAAGATGAGCACGAGCATTCTGAGGAAGGGCTTCCGGTATTCGTGTTTGATTCCGTTGATGCTGATCTCTACGGCTTTGAAGCACAGTTAAACTGGCAGGCTACTTCATCGCTTCGCCTACGAGCACAAGGCGACATGATCCGTACCCGTTTAGATAACACAGAAAATGGTCGTTTCTTGCCGCGCACCCCGCCAACTCGATTTGGTGTGAGTGCAAACTACGTGTTGAATGAGTGGCAAGCTGAACTCAGTGTTAACCATCATTTCGAGCAAGATCGCACAGCTGAGTTTGAAACAAGCACAGATGCTTACACTTTGGTCGACCTAGACCTTAACTACCAAACGGCATATCAAAATGTTGATTTGACCGTGTTCTTAAAAGGTAGAAATCTAGCGGATGAGGAAGCCAGGGTTCATACTTCATTCTTAAAAGATTTAACGCCGGTACAAGGTCGCTCATTTATCTTCGGCGTGCGCGCAAACTTCTAAGTGCGTCTGTGCCAGCCTCTCTCTTGGCTGGCAATCAATATGGTTCCCGTGTGTGGCCAGCTAATATAAGGTACGAAAGTGCTTTGTGTTAGCTGGTTTTTTTGTGCTTACTGTGTGTATATCAAACGCCCCCCAGTTTCTTCCATAACTGATATTTCTTAACATTTTATGAATGTTTTATGATGTTGATGTCAAAAAAGCTTCACTGTAATGCAAGTTAAATGTCACCCCACTGTCATAGGTCAATCCCAAACTACACAAACCAAAGTATGCAGTCATTGGCCATAGAGTCGCTTTGGATTTAACAACAAGGCACTGCAAAAACGCTTTGTCTTCATATAAATAACTGGGAAATGTTATGAAAAACTCATCTATTACAAATTTAAAACTCACCACTCTTGCGCTTGCTGTGTCTCTTGGTTTGTCGGGTTGCTTTCTTGAGGGTGATAAGGGTTCAGATGGCATCGACGGCATTGATGGTGCTGACGGCGCTCAAGGTCCAATCGGTCCAGAAGGTCAAGACGGCGGGCAAGGTGAGCAGGGGCCTAGCGGTGATTCTGCTGGAAAACTAACTCGTATAGCAACAGTCCCTGACGGCGCTGAAGTTACAGGCATTTTTCTCACAGATGAAGGTGATTTGTTTTTCAATGTTCAACATCCGTCAAATGCTAATACTGCCACGACTGATATTAATCCCATGCCCATTAATACCGGCACAGTTGGCGTGCTTTCAGGTGTGAATTTCAACCGTTTGCCTTCTACATTGATAGATTCTCCTGTTCCTGCCAGTCAGCAAGAGCGTGAAACGGTGGTTAGTGCATACGGTCAATATCAGGTGCTTGGGCAAACAGGCGATACCTTCGAGGGCATGCTTTCCGAAGGTTTAGGTCATATTTATACCCTTGATAAACAAAGCTTGATCCTCGAAAACGATATGCCAGATTTTAATGGTTTTGTCTCAACTGGTGAAGGTGAGGGCTATCTATTCTCTAACTGGGAGGAGCTTCCTGGTGGAATGAGCCGAATGAAAGTCGAGAAAGATGCACAGGGAATGTGGGAAGTTACTGAAGCAATGATGATTGATTTCTCTTCGGTTTGGGGAACAGCTGCAAATTGCTTCGGCTCTATGACGCCATGGAATACGCCACTGACTTCTGAAGAGTGGGTAGTTGATACAAACGTAAACAGTACTACTGATGCCGATTGGAATGACCCTAATGAGATTGCAAATAATAGTCGCCTTGGTCGCATGTGGGCAATGACAGCGCCAGATGCCCCAAATCCATACAACTATGGATACATAGCAGAAGTTAAAGAGGCAATTTCTGATACTCCTCAAGTTGTTAAACACTTGGCAATGGGGCGTTATGAACATGAAAATGCTACGGTGATGCCAGACGGTAAAACGGTCTATTTATCGCAAGATGATACCGGTGGCGTGTTCTTTAAATTTATCGCGGATAACGCCGAAGACTTATCTGCTGGCACCCTATATGGCGCAAAACTCGAGCAAGACCCAGGGCAAAACGACCCAGCAACCACAGGCTTCAATGTAACTTGGGTTGAAATAGCTTCAGGAGACAACGCGACAATTCGTGCTTGGATCGACGAATACAATGGTATCGGAAGTGATGACTATGTTGAGGGTGCAAGCTCCTATATCACCATGGCAGATGTTCAAGCTTGGGCCAACGGTGACACGACCTACCCAAGTGAAGAAAATGGCGGTGGTGCCGTTACTGCAGGTGATCCAATGGATGATCGCGTTGCCTTTTTGGAGTCTCGTGCGGCTGCAAAAATGAAAGGTGCAACAGCTGAGTGGCGTAAATTAGAGGGAATTAGTATCAATCATGATAGGGCAAAAGAAGCTGTTGAAGGTGTCGATTTGATTGAGGGTGAGCTAGTGACTAACGCCTACCTGTATATGGGTATTGCTGATATAGACAATACTATGACGGATGGTGAAGGTGACATACAGCTGTCAGCGCGTGTTAAAGACTGTGGGGGCGTTTATCGAGCTCGTCTTGGTGAAAACTATAATATTAGTCGAATCGAACCTGTTGTTATGGGCTCAACTTACCGTTCGAGCTTGACCGGAGCAGAGCGCTGTGATGTTGATAACTTGTCTCAGCCCGACAACGTTATCGTCATGAATGACGGGCGCATACTGATTGGAGAAGATGGCTTCCAAGAAAACAACACTTTGTGGATGTATCAACCAGCCAGTAACTAAGGCGGTATTAGCATTTAGCCACTGTGTATAAAGCGAGCCTGTGAAAAAGGAAGATCTAGGCTCGCTCTATTTTGCCATCAAATAACAAGAGAAAGCCCATGAAAGTCATGTCAAAACAATTCTTTCAGATTATCTTATCGGTCAGCGCAATGGCGTTTTTGATTGCCTGCTCTCCTTATCAAGGCCAACATAAACACAAGACTCGATTAGCGAGTAGTGATGAATCTAGTCAACTATTGCAGAGTGACTACCCGTATTCTGAAGGTGACGATATCCCTGCCATCGCTTACATGCACCACGACGAAACCTACAATGCGGAATCCGTCATTCCACCCCAGTGTTATACTAAAACCGAAGGGGTAAATAACCCTTGCTATGCCTGCCATCAAAGCTACGATAGATCCGAGGCGCGACCAAATCAAATGGGAGATGGGACACTACAAGGCAATTACGAGTTTTCTGATGTTGGGCTAAGGAACAGCTGGAAAAATTTATTTGTAGATAGGCAAGCCTTGATTGAAAGTATCCCAGATAAAGACATTGACCTATGGGTAGACGAAGATAATTATCATCAGGCATTGTCTGCGGCGGTTACTTCGGCACAGAAACAAGAATATGACTTTCTTGAAGCACAGCCGCTGCCTGCAAATATGCGCCTTGCTAACCTAGGTAATCCTGACATTGCATTCAGTAAAAACGGATTGGCTACGGACGGAAGCTTCTGGGTGGCCTACAATTATAAACCTTTCCCGAGTACTTTCTGGCCAACTAACGGATCTTTCGGTGATGCAATGATCCGCTTGCCCAAGGATTTCAGAAATATCAACGGCAAGTTTAGCGAAGCTATTTATTTTCTTAATTTGGCGGCAGTTGAACTCGCTATGAAGGATCTAGAGTCGGTGACTATCTACCCTTTTAATGAAAAGGCACACGGAATAGACATTAATGGCGATGACTTGCTAAGTGAAAGTGTGAATCGTCTAGTAAAACCCAGCCACTATTTTGGCGATGCAAAAAACACAAGCCTGGCAAGGATGCTTTATCCGCAAGGCAGTGAGTTTTTGCACACTGTGCGTTATCTAGATGAAAATGAGAAGGGTGATATCCTTCCATCCAAGCGCATGAAAGAGGTGCGTTACATGCAAAAGCACTTGTTTCGTTCTCGCGAAAGTTTAGCTTCAGCCTATTATGCTGAGGCAAAAGACAAACACTTTGAACAATTACCTCAAACTCGCTACTTGGGTGAGCGTGGCATCGACAACGGTTTTGGTTGGACAATCAATGCTTTTATTGAAAATAAATCAGGTGAGCTTCGTCCTCAGCATGAACAAGAATTAGCCTATTGCAACGGCTGTCATAAGTCGGTTGGAGCCAGTTTCGATCAAACTTTCTCCTTCGTACGTAAGGCTCCAGGCATTGATGGTTGGGGTTACATCGACCTAGCAAGCTTAACCGATGCACCTAATATAAACGAGGAACTTGGAGAGTACCTTACTTATATGACTAGAGTCGGTGGTGGAGATGAGTTTAGACAAAACACCGAAATGCTCGATAAATGGTTCGATGATGATGGCAAGATAAAAGCATCGGAGGTTGCCAATACTCCGTCCTTGCAGGCTCTGATTGTTCCGTCACCGGAACGAGCTAGAAAACTGAATAAAGCCTATTTCACCATCGTGCAGGAGCAAAGCTACCTCTTTGGCAGAGATGCGACCATTTCAACAGCAAAAAATGTTATTGAAAAAATAGACACGGAGCAAGCGCCGCTATTGGATGAACATCAATATAAGTGGGACATGCGCTTGGATTGGGCACATCAAAGTGGACTAAATTTAGCGAAGGAGAATTGATATGGATATTTCTTGGTTTGACTTTGGCTTTGCTTGTGCGGTAATGGCCATCGGCATAGGGACGGATGTCGCACTAGCAACTCTTGCGAGAGCTGAACAGCTCCGAAGCATAAAAAGTATTATATTGTGGATATTTGGCGTGTCGTTAACTCATACTTTGTTTCCTATGCTCGGCTACTTAATGACCTACTTTTCTGTGCAAGTTGTTCCAATGCTTACCCCTGCGATTGGCATTCTGGCAGCGTTGTGCATATTCTGGTTCTTGTATCATGAATTAGTCAACTTAGGCCGTGAAAATGACGCGAGCGACAAACAGCGTTTTCTCGTCTCTTTGGCTTTGATTTTGGCGGTTAGCTGGGATGCTTTATGGTCAGGTCCTGCAAAGTCTGCGCAAGTGATTGGTTGGCCTGAATTGCTAGTGTGGGTGTCATTTATACTGGTAGGTGTTGTTGTTTCTTTACTCGCGACTAGCGCATTCGTGTTCTCAAAGGTGCTACAAGCAATTATTTTGAAAAGCCAGCCAGTTCACCTTAGTCTGCTTTGTATGCAATATTCGGTTATTGCGTATTTCGGCTTTCTAGCCATCACTCGCTACACACTTAACTTGTCACTAGCCTGGTATTCAATCATGGGCTTGTCCTTAACCATAACTGGGGTGTTGATGCTGTGTCGACTCAAATTGAATCGTTTCCAATATCAATAGGCACAAGCTGTGAAAGTAAATTCTCGCCAGTCGGTCTTATTAATACAACTAAGCACTACTAGTATGTATTAACTATAGCGAGTAAAAAATGCAATTATTAAAGCTTCACATCAGTATATTGGCATCCCTTTTCTTCTTTATGAGTGCTTCTGCACAGGCTGATGACGTTCAGGAAATCAAATGGATGGACTACGAAGACGCCAGAGCTAGCAACTCATCCAAGCCGATATTTGTCTTTGCGGAAATGGCTTTTTGTTCGGCCTGTAAAAAGATGAAAGAAGATGTGTTTGTGCTTGATGATATTGCGGCTACCCTGAATAATGATTTTATACCGGTAAGAATGCATACCTTGGGTATTTTTCCAAACAAGCTTAGTGATCTGAGAGATGAAAATGGCGATGAATTAACCTTAGAAGGCTCACCCGGTTTCGTGATAATCAAAGATGAGCAATACTCTGTATTTTATGGCTTTCAAAGTGCCGACACCTTGCGCAAAGTGTTTCAAATGGTATTGAACGATTAAGTGAGCGCAGCTGCAGCGCGGCGCTCAAGTCGCTCACTACCTCAGTTCAAAGCTTTTTCTTAGGCTGATATTGTCAGATGAGTTTCCGAGTAATACCTCAAATTCACCAGGCTCAACCAGCCAATTATTGTATGCCTCACTCCAAAAGGACATGTCTCGCAGTGTTAATTGCATCTCTACTTGTCCAGATTCGCCGGCTTCTAAGAATATTTTAGCAAAGTCTTTTAATTCACTCGCGGGCCGCTCAACCGAGGCTTCTTTGTCGGCTAGATAGAGTTGCACAACTTCGGCACCAGCTCGCTTACCCGTATTGCTTACTGTTGCTTTTACAGTGAGGATGTCGCCAGCTGTGATGCTTACGTCTGATAATTGTATATCGCTAATAACAAAATCGGTATATGACAAGCCGTAACCAAATGCAAAGCTCGGCTTTATCTTTTGTTGTTCGAACCAACGATGACCAATGAACACGCCTTCCTTATAAAGCGATTCAACTGCATTATAGTCGTCTAATGCTATTGGGGCTGTATCTTCTAAGCGTTTAGCTAATGTTATTGGTAGCTTGGCGCTTGGGTTCACGTCACCAAATAGAACATCGGCGAAGGCATGCCCAGCTTCTTGCCCGCCATACCATCCCCACACAATCGCATTCGCTTGCTCCGCCCACGGCATCTCCACGGCAGAGCCCGCCACTAAGAATATAATTGTATTGTCATTCACTTCTAAGAGGTTTTGAATAACGTCGTCTTGACCCATTGGCAACTTCATGTGCGGCCTATCTATCGACTCTCTGTCGTCTGCATGGCTTAAGCCACCGAAGTAAATCACGGCATCAGCGGCCTTTGCTGCAGCAAGATAGCGTTCTTTGGGCGTGAAAAGATTCCCGGGCGCGTCCCAACCTAAGGTGAAGGCTTGGTTGCCGTCATAGTCTATTTCAAACAGGTATTCTTTGTTGGCATCTAAACTCACACTTTCACTGAGGGTACTTGTATCACTGCTAATAGAACTCACAACGACTTGACCATCTATTTTTAGGCTGAATTTCCCAGCTTTTGAGACCTTAAGCTCATGCACACCACTTTCTAGTGGCTTTAAGCGTGCAGTCATCGTGATGTGGTCTTGCTTACCGTCTTGTAATTTTGATTGATACTGCGAATCGACTATCCATGATTCATTCACCAGTTTGCTTCGGGCTTCATCCTCGTAAAATGCAATATTCCAAGCAACCGTGCCAGTCCAATGCCGTGACACGAGATAATCACCAGCAATAGGGGATAGTTCACTACTTCGCGCTCGCATTACCTCGATGTTTACATCATCTCCAAGGCGTGCTTGTAACCCTGCTAATGGCGTAATTTCATAAAGCGATTTTACCTCTGAGGAACCGCCACCAGTGCCATGTTTCATATCAGCATTCGGCCCTAAAACCAAAATATTCTTAAGGTCTTTTTGCTTAAGTGGTAGCACTTTACTTTCCACTGTATTTGCCTTGGTAGCAATAGCTTCGTTCTTTAATAAAATAACGCCTTCCGCAGCAATTTTGCGAGCTGCAGCTTGATGTTCTGGCGTATTTCGTTGGCCCGGCAGGCGAGACTTATCGTACATGCCAATTGCATGTTGAACGCGCAGTATACGTCTTACTTTATCGTCGAGTATAGCCTCGGGAATGTTGCCCGCTTGAATTTCTTTTAGTAAGGGTTTCGCTAAGAAATATTCGTCATAACTTGGCACATCTGTGCCCATTTCTAAATCTAGCCCATTCATCGCAGCATCATAAGTATTAATGTCGACATTCCAATCAGTTAATAGCACCCCTTGAAAGCCCCAGTCTCCCTTCAGGATGGTGCGTATAAGATGTTCACTCTGGTTGGCATTAGTGCCATTATATTCGTTGTATGCGCCCATCATGCCAAGAACATTGGCTTCCTTTACTGAAGCTTCAAAGGCTGGAAGGTAAACTTCACGCAAGGTGCGCTCATCAGGCTTGGCATTCACGCCAGTTCGGTTAAGCTCTTGAGTATTAAGCGCATAATGCTTGATGGTTGCAGCCACATCGTTTTCCTGAATTGCTTGTATCAGCGGCACAACTAACTTTGCGGCTAAAATAGGGTCCTCACCCATATATTCGAAGTTACGGCCATACAGAGGTAAGCGAGCAAGGTTCACGCCCGGACCTAATATAAAATCCTTCTCCCGATGCCTTGCTTCTGCACCCAACACCTTCCCATGCAAAGCTGCCATGTCTTTATCCCAGCTAGCCGCTACCGATGTTAGGTGTGGGAGGTAAGTTGAATGATCGTCAGTCCATCCAGCCGGAGACCAGCTATCTCGTTCTATTTGTTGGCGCACACCATGAGGCCCATCCGAGAGCCACATTTCTGGTATTCCAACGCGTTCAATTGCGTTGACATGAAACTTACCGCTGGCGTGAACTAAGGATATTTTCTCTTCTAAGGTGAGCTTGGCAAGCAAAGCCTCAGTGTCTTGTTCAACCTTGCTACTCGACCGAGCGTAAACGCCCGTTAGCTGTTCGGGCGCTGTGTCGCTTTTGATATCACCTGTATTCTTTACTGAACACGAGAGTAAAAGCAAGGTTGAACTTAGTAATGCGAATGAGGGAATTAAAGCTTTTGTTGCCGAAAATGACATAGTGGTGATGATCCAATGAGTAATAGTGTTAATTCTTTGTTAGCAAACTAGCATTGTTTATTTGTTCAATCAAACCACTAGAAACAAGGCATTTTGAAGGGCCTGTGATGCTACCTTAGTCTCTTTTTGTGCTCACGTACTAGGTGAACACTAGCTTCCTAACTCAAGCCGTGCTTACTATTGAGGCTTGCAGTCGCAACTTGCTTAGCAAAAGTCTATGGCCGCTCATGTGACTGAAAACGACATATATTCGCCGATTACGATTATTCACATTCCATATTCGTTTTTTTACTAATAAATGATAGCGGGTATTTATGTTTAGACAGTGGACAGTTTGCTCGTTAACATGATACTAACAATTGTATGAGCAAAGAAGCCTTGTCTAGCTTCAGCTCTTCGTAATATTGATCAAGGAAAATCAATGAGCAGTAGCCATCAACATAGCGAAAATATACTATTTATCGTTATCATTTCATGCGTAGCCACCATTGGTGGTTTTCTCTTCGGTTTTGATAGTGGGGTAATCAATGGTACCTACAACGGACTCGAAAAAGCGTTCAATACAAGTGACTTAGCTGGTGGGTTTAACATCGCGAGTATGCTCCTTGGCTGTGCTGCGGGTGCTTTTTTTGCTGGATGGTTAGCGGATAAGTTTGGTCGTAAACCACTCTTAATCGCTGCTTCCGTTTTCTTTATCGTGAGTGCATGGGGTTCGGGTATTGCTGGCAGTTCCTTAGAGTTTGTTATCTATCGAATTATTGGTGGTTTTGCCGTGGGCGCTGCCTCAGTCATGGCACCGGCATATATCAGTGAAATAGCGCCTGCTCGTATCCGAGGTCGCCTCATTTCTATTCAACAAATAGCAATCATTGCTGGTTTGAATGCTGCGTTTATAAGTAACTATTTACTAGCAGACAAAGCCGGACTATCCACAGAAGCTTTTTGGCTCGGTTACGAAGCGTGGCGCTGGATGTTTTGGGTAGAACTGGCGCCTGCCGCACTATTTTTTGTGGTCTTATTTTTCATTCCCGAAAGCCCTCGGTTTCTGGTAATGAATAGGCAAAGTGAAAAAGCCGCCGCGGTGTTGAGTAAATTGTATGGTAGCGAAGCGCAAGCACCGATGATGAAGGAGATTCAAGACTCTCTCGACCGCCAAGATAGCAAACCACAATTGAGCGACCTTTATGATGCAGTAAAAAGCAGAGTGCGGCCTATAGTATGGGTAGGGATCGGTTTAGCAACATTCCAACAACTTGTCGGCATAAACGTTGTTTTCTACTATGGTGCAGTACTTTGGCAAGCCGTTGGTTTTTCAGAGTCAGATGCATTGCTGATCAATATTATCAGCGCAAGTGTGAGTATCGCCGCATGTTTAATCACCTTTAAAGTTATTGATAAAGTGGGGCGTAAGCCATTGTTAACCATTGGCTCGATAGGAATGGCGGTATCTTTAGGTGCTATGGTAGTGGCTTTCTTAAATTCCGATTTTGATGCAAGTAGCAACTCTCTTGATATGGGAGAGCTTGGCACCGTTGCTCTTATTGCCGCAAACGCCTATGTGTTTTTCTTTAACTTATCTTGGGGCCCGGTAATGTGGGTGATGCTTGGAGAAATGTTCCCTAATCAAATACGCGGTTCAGGCCTTGCAGTGGCTGGATTAGCGCAATGGGGATCAAACTTTGCAATAACACTGTCCTTCCCAGTTATGTTAGCGGGTATCGGTTTAGCCGGCGCATACGGCTTTTACACGGTATGCGCAGTTATCTCAATATTCTTTATCATTCGTTTCGTACAAGAAACCAAAGGTAGAGCTCTTGAGGATATGCAAGGTTAGCGCAGCTCAGTACCTCAACTCATCAGCTACTTAGTTTTTGGGTTGAGGTCGTCATATTTGGGTACACGCTTTTCTTTGCTTGCTGTCATCGCTTCCATAATGTCCGGCATTTGTAACATGCCACTTTGCCATGTGGCCATATAATTCAGGCTGTCAGCCACACTGTGATCGCGAGTATAGTTAATCATCTCTTTGCACCCAGCCACAGCCATAGGTGAATGCTGTGCAATGCTTTGCGCTATTTTCATTACGCTGGCAAGCATTTCTTCCTGATCGCTGAATACAGCGTTTACCAAGCCACAAGCCTTTGCTTCTGCACTGCCCATGTTGCGGCCTGTGTAGGCGAGTTCACGCACCAAACCTTGAGATATTAGGTGGGGCAAGCGTTGCAAGGTACCTACGTCGGCGGTTAAGCCTATTTCTGTTTCCTTAATGCAAAAAAACGCATCTTCCGTGCAGTAGCGCATGTCGCAAGCACTTACCATATCAACAGCGCCACCTATTACTCCGCCTTGAAGTGCTGCCAATACGGGCATTCTTACTTCTTCTAATGCATTAAAGGCATCTTGAAGAGCTAATACCATTCTTCTTGCACTTTCTGCTCTGCGTGCTGGTTCGCCTTGATAACTGGCACCCATGTTCGCAAACACAGATAAATCCATACCTGCACTGAAGTGCTTTCCTTGAGAAGATACAACAATTACACGCGCTAAAGCATACTCGTCTATCAGCCGAGCAGCCTCAGGGAGCTCTTTCCAAAATGCATCGTTCATACTGTTTAACTCTTTTGGCCGACATAGCACAATATGGGCAATATTATTTTCTATAGAGACTTTTAAGGTGCTGAAGCCAGTAAGCGCTTGTTCAAGGTTAGGGCGTGTCATAATTTTTCCTGTGGTCTAGTGTTGTGAGCTATGTTCAATATAATGATTCCATGCTGTCATAGCAGCAATACTTTGTATGTAAATATACATAATAAATCATCAATTAATTGTTAATTGCGCTATTAACTAGGCTTGACGGTTGTTATTCTTAGTATGTAATGGAATAACTAAAAATAAGAATTATGAAAAAAATATTATCGGCTCTTGCGATATCAATGCTTTCCTTGTGTTTCATCTCAGCCTGCAGCACTGGCGACACCGAAGATGGCTTTACTGTTGATTATGTGCAGTATGAATTAGACAACGGTTTAAAGGTCATTCTCCATCAAGACAGTTCTGACCCAATTGTGGCCATGGCTACAGTTGTGCATGTTGGGTCCAACAGAGAAAAGCCCGGACGTACCGGCTTTGCTCATTTCTTCGAACATATGTCTTTTAACGATTCTGAAAACGTGCCAAAAGGGGCTAATCGGAAGATGATCCCAGAGCTTGGCGGCACTCGTAACGGTGGCACTTGGAGCGACGGTACCATTTACTATGAAGTGGTACCGAAAGATGCTTTCGATAAATTATTGTGGATAGACAGCGATCGTTTAGGTTACATGATAAACACCGTCGACCAAGGTACTCTCGAAAGAGAAAAGCAGGTGGTGAAAAATGAAAAGCGTCAGCGAGTTGATAATCGTGCTTACGGCCACACGGGTCATGTGATTAAAAAGAGTTTATATCCAAGCTCTCACCCCTATAATTGGACAGTGATTGGTGATTTAGAGGATCTTCAAGCAGCAACATTAGCCGACGTAAAAGAGTTTTATGACACCTACTATGTACCCAGCAATGCTACCTTGGTAATCGCTGGCGACATAGATATTGAAGAAACAAAGCAAAAAGTTGAACGTTGGTTTGGTGAGATAAAAGCGGGTAAACCTGTCGAGCCAATGAAACCGATGCCGGTAACACTCAAAGAGAGTAAAAAGCTATATCACATTGATAACTTTGCCAAGCTTCCAGAAATACGCTTAACCTTTCCTACGGTGGAACAATACCATGAGGACGCTTATGCTCTTGATGCCCTTGGAAGTCTGTTATCCAGTGGCAAAAACTCAGCCTTATACAAGGTGATCGTGGAGCAAAATAAACAAGCGCCAGGCGTTTCGTCTTATCATCGTGCCGAGGAAATCGCTGGCACTTTTACCGTTCGAGTTCGTGCCAATTCCGGCGTAAAACTTGATGATGTGTATAAGGCAATATTAAGTGCGCTTGATACTTTTGCGGTTGAGGGTTTTACTGACGATCAACTCACAAAAATCAAAGCGCAATCGGAAACCTCATTCTACTATGCGATTGAGAGTATTCTTGATAAAGCACTGCAGTTGGGGATCTATAACGAATATGCGGGCTCGCCTGATTTCATAAAACAAGATATTGCCAACATTACCGCGGTAAGCCGTGAAGATATCATGCGTGTATTCGAAAAATATGTGCACAATAAACCTGCAATTATCACCAGCTTTGTGCCAAAAGGTGGCATCGACTTGATTGTTAGCGACTCGTTGAAAGCACCGGTGGTTGAAGAGGAAATTAAACAAAATGCTGAGCAGAAATTTGTAGAAAATGATGAAGTTGTATTTGAAAAAACAGAAACAAAACACGACAGAAGCGAACCACCACTTACTGAGTTGCCTGCGCTAAGTATTCCTTTGGTTTGGGAAAGTAGCACAGCAAATGGCATGCGTGTGCTTGGTATCGAGCAAACGGAGCTACCCCTTGTTAATTTCAGCATTACCATCGAAGGTGGTCAAGCTTTTGATAAGCCGGATAAATTAGGTACCGCCTTCTTAATGGCGCAGCTAATGAACGAAGGCACGGCTAATAAAACGCCTCAGCAATTGGAAGAAGCCATTGGTTTGTTGGGGGCAAGTTTGAGAATATCGAGTGGCAAAGAAAGTGTCGTTATTCGAGGTAACGCGCTGGCTAAGAATTTTGAAGCTACACTGGCCTTAGTAAATGAAATGATAATGCAACCAAGGTGGGATAAAGCCGAATTTGAGCGTTTAAAATCACGCCGTCTAACCAGTATTCAACAAAGCAAAGGCAACGCCAATAGCATAGCCTCTCAAGCATTTTTGAAGCAACTCTATGGTGAAGAGCATCTGGGTGGGCAAGCTACTGGTGGCAAAGCAGCTACAGTGGCTGCTATTACCCTTGACGATTTAAAAGCCTATTACAAAAACTACCTTACGCCGAAAAATGCGAGCTTCCATATCGTGGGTGATGTTAAGCAAAGTCAAGTTGAAAAGGGGTTAAGCCAGCTTTCAGCATGGCAGGGGGAGAAAATTGCTTTACCCACGCAGCCATCGATAACAAACGTGAAAAAGCCTAAGCTATATTTTATCGACTTACCCAACGCAAAACAGTCGGTGATCTACGTTGGTAAAGCCTCTGTGGCCGGTGATGACAAGTATTTCTATCCTATCCAGTTCGCTAATATGCGTTTAGGCGGAGGCATCAGTGCTCGCTTGGCTCAAACCCTACGAATCGAAAAAGGCTACACCTATGGCGCATATTCGTATCTGCCCGCGACTGGTTATCAGAGCCCCTTTATTGCTTCCTCTCAAGTGCGAACAAACGTCACCTTAGAGTCATTGGAGGTATTCAAAGACCTGATTGGTAATTATCGTGCTACATTCACTGAAGAAGACTTAAGTGTTGCTAGAAACATGACAATAAAAAGCAATGCTCGTCGTTTTGAAACCTTAAATAGCTTATTGCGTATGTTGGAAACGATAAGTAGCTTCGATAAAGATAAAAACTACATAGAGCAAGAACAGAACTTTGTAATGAATGCTAAGCTAGTTGATATGCACAATGCTATCGACAGCTTTTTAGCCGAGCAAGAGATGATTTACCTAGTGGTTGGAGATGCGGCAACTCAGTTATCTCGAATGGAGTCGCTGGGTTACGGAAAACCAATTTTGTTAGACACCGATGGGAATAAACTGTAAATGACTTCAACTAACGAACACCGCTTCGATTTTATTCTATATGGCGCGAGCTCTTTTGTTGGCCAAATAATGACGGAATACCTAGCGTCTTACCAGGCTGAGAGCTTTACGTGGGCGATTGCTGGAAGGAGCGAAACCAAGTTACTTGAATTGAAAGAGCGCCTAAATATTCAATCGGTAGCGCACTTTCTTGCTGATGCTGATGACGAAGCTGCGTTATCCGACTTATGCTCGAAGGCTAAAGCGATAGTGAGCACCGTGGGTCCTTATGCGCTTTATGGTGAAACATTAGTTAAACTGTGTGCTCAAAGCGGCACCGACTACTGTGATCTCACCGGCGAGCCACAGTGGATAAAGGCAATGCTCGAGAAGTACGAAAACGATGCAAAAGCGTCTGGTGCTCGTATTGTGCATTGTACTGGCTTTGACTCTATCCCCTCAGACTTAGGTGTTTTTAAGCTTCAACACTTAGCCATTGAGCGCTACTCGAGAGCGGCTGATAGCGTAAAAATGCGGGTGCGTAGAATTAAAGGCGCAGCGTCTGGTGGCACTATTGCCAGTATGCTTAATGTGATTAAAGAAGCGAAAGATAACCCAGCTTTGCGAAAAGTATTGGTAAACCCCTATGTATTGTGTCCACCAGAGCATGGCTTCACTTTACGTCAGAAAAATCATAAAAAGGCTGAATATGACAATGCCATGAAGGTGTGGACCATGCCTTTCGTGATGGCCGCTATTAACGAAAGAATAGTACATCGAAGTAATGCCTTACAAAACAATTTGTATGGCGAAAATTTTCGATATGACGAAGCAATGACGGCAAAAACTGGGTTTCAAGCATGGACTTTTACCCTTGGCCTAGGGGCTTTTATGGTGGCAGCAAGCATATCACCGCTTAGGCGTTTTCTGGCAAATAAAGTACTGCCAAAACCGGGAGAAGGGCCGAGTGAAGAAGAACAACTTTCGGGTATGTTCGATATGCGCTTTTATGCAAATATCGATGGTCACGACTTGTGTGTCAAAGTGTATGGTGATCGTGATCCCGGCTATGGTTCAACGGCAAAAATGCTAGCGCAATCGGTACTGTGTTTAAGTAAAGATATTCCCGAGCTTAAAGGCGGTTTTTGGACACCAGCATCTGCCATGGGCGATAAGTTAATTTCACGCTTGGCACAACATGCCGGTGTGTCGATAGAAGAATTGGAGACTAAAAAATGATGACATCCCTCGCTCTTAGCCTACTCATATCACTCAGCTTGAGTGGCGATAAAACAAGCATCGAATCCACGGGAAAAGCGCAAGTCAGCGAGCAGGTGCTTCGCTTGTCTGAGCCTCTCGTGCAAGACGAAAAAACGGAAACCTTTGGTGCAGTGATGAGTAACTCTTCACCAAAACTGCAGTTAAAAACCCTAGCGTCGAACCCGCAAAATTATCTTAAGTCTGCTTTTCAAGTAGATACCAAAATAGCAAAAGTGTGCCAAAAGAAAGGCTGCTTCTTCATTGCTCAAGACGGCGATACTGTCATGCGAGTGTCTTTCAAAGACTATGCTTTTTTTATACCGACAGATACTGCTGGCCGAATTGTTAGGCTGGAAGGTGAGCTAGTAGAGAAGGAGTTATCACAAGAGCAAGCTGCGCACTATCGCTCAGATTTAGGCAGCGATTCGGCTTTGTCCGCATCAATACAAGCGGGCAAGGTTTACGAAATAGTAGCAAGCTCGGTCAGAATCCCAAAAGCTTTATAACTCACACTATCAGGGCACTTGCCACGAGGCTAGTGCCCAAAGTTGACTCTGATACCACCGTTAACAACAAAACCATCGTTGCGAGACCATATATCAGTTGTCCATTGTCCATCAGCTGCGCGATTAGGCAGTACAAGCGAGTCTTCCTTCGTTTGCCTGATATTCAATAGATTCTCAAAATTAATAAAGTAACTCACTCTGCCCTTCGTGATTTCGCCTAATAGGCCAAGGTGCCAATACGATTTGCTTTCGTCTCGGAATGGGTTGTTGTCTAGCCTTTGTTTGCCAGTATAGTAAGCTTCAAAACCGAGACGGAACTTGCCGTGCTCTTCCCACATAGCAACAAATCCAGCCGAGTGCTCAGGAGTGAGCGCGATCCGTTGCCTTGTACCTTGGTTACTGCCTGTAGGAGCTATTGATTCTGTAGCGTCGAGGTATAAATAACTAGCGGTAAGTTTTAGTGCCTCGTACTTGTAGCGAAGAAGAAGTTCAGAGCCATATATACGTGACTCTCCCGGGTTATTGACTAAGCGTACTCGATCAAAAGTGTCATTATTCTGGGTAGACAACGGGAGCAATTCGGTAACCCCATCTACTGAAGAGCTAAACAGCGTAACACTACTTTCAAAACTATTGTGCGCATAGGCAATATCTACTGATGCTGTTGTGGCTTTCTCCTCTCGAATGTCGTTAAGGGAGTCTAAACGTGATAAGCCGGCCGCTTCTATTGCCTCAACAAACGGGGTGGGCGCAAAGAAACCTCGCCCATAGGATGCCCGGATATTAAAATTTGATGGTCGATAAAGCACAGATACCCTTGGGCTCAATTGGCTTCCATATTCGCTATGTTCATCAAGTCTTGCGCTAATTGAGCCCGATATAATGTCGCTAAATTCATGCTCAAGCTCGCCAAATATTCCGGGTGTATCAAAGCGGTAATTAAACTGAGAAAACTGCTCAGAGTCGAAGCGTTCAGATTGAAATGCGATTCCAGCTACCCAGCGTGTGCGGTCGCTATAACCCGACAAGTTGCTTTCAATCAAATAGCTTTCATGACGATCATCTTCAAATATATTTCCAAATTCTTTGTTGTGCTTTTGAAGCATGAGCGAAGCGCGAGAATGCCAATTCACGCTATCGTATAGTGAGCCCTCAGCGATAACACCAGCGTCAACACGTTCGCTATCTTGATGCTGTACAAATCCCCCGAAGTCAGGGCTGCCAACCGAACCAACCGTGGTACCTGCTAGCGTGCCACCTCGCCTCGACTCTTGCATCACCCCTGCGGTGAAATAAACAGAGCTACCGTTATCGGTTTCAATAAATAGTCTGGGTCGGGCAGTTACTCTTTCGTAACCAGCAAGGTCAATCCATCCGTCTTTATCAAGATCGACAGAGGCTTGGTGATGCAAACCGGCCGTAATTGATGCACCTATACCCTTATCAATTTGAGTCGCGGCATAAGCGGTGAGGTCTTGACCATCGCGAGATGTTAGATTAACCAGCAGTTCAGCTTCATTGTCGCCTGTGGGTCTACGAGATATCAGGTTGATCACGCCTCCCATCGCCGAGCCGCCATATAACGAGGAGGCTGAGCCTTTAATGATTTCAACGCTGGCCAAATCAGTGGGAGGAATCTGAAGTAAGCCAATCGAAGCTGATTGACCGCCATATAGAGGTAAGCCATCACTCAACAGTTGTGTGTAGCGACCATATAAACCTTGAAGCCTAATATTTGCACTTCCCAAGGCAGGCGAGGTTGTTTGCACTCTAACACCACCTGTTTCTGCTACTAGCATAGAAATATTACCGGGTCGCATCATGGCTTTTTCTTGGATTTCCTCCCCCACAATCACTTGCACTCGTACAGGCTCGTCACTCAATGCAACACCGGTTCTGGTTGCTCGCACTATGATGGATTCCAAAGTGTGTTTATGCTCGTGTTCATGTTCATGTTCATGCTCATGTTGCTCAGCGTCATGAGTATCGACATCGTTTACTTGTTGTAGAGCCCTGGCATAAGGAGAAAACACCATAGCTAGCGCGACGGCGCTAGCACATAAGGAGTGAGAAAAGGTTTTAGGCAGAGTGTACAAATCTATCCTCAATATTAGTCAGAAATAGCGACGATGGTGCTTATAGTCGAATGTTAGGATTTTAGTTTATTTATTGCTTCAACTAAATACTCTCTCGAGCAACCAAAATTGATTCTGAAAAAAGACTTGGCACCAAAATCACGACCGGGTGAAGGTCCAATGCCTTTGCTCTCTGCCCACTTTTGGGTGTCGTCAACATGTAAGCCAGAAGCGTCAACCCACAATAAAAATGTTGCTTCAGGGCGGTTAGCTTTAAGCCCTTCGATTTTGTTAATTTCTGCTACTAAATAGTCGCGATTATCTTTTAGGTAGGCGAGCTCAGCTTGATGCCAATCATCACAGTGTCTAAATGCCGCATTAGTGGCTTCTAAACCGGTTACCGTCACCCAAGGAACAATGCCGCGCGATGCTTTGTTGAAACTCGCTCGCAGTTTGCTGTTTGGAATAATAGCAAATGAGGTTCCTAAGCCGGCGACATTAAAGGTTTTACTCGCAGCCATAAGGGTAATCGAGTTTTCTTCTAGCTCAGCATGAGCACTTGCCGGGAGGTGTTTAACATCATCGAGAATTAAGTCACAGTGAATTTCGTCGGAGCACAAGCGCACGTTATGACGCTTACAAATGTCTGCAACACGGTCGAGCTCGGCCTGTGTGAGTACTGAACCTACAGGGTTCATTGGGTTGCACATAATGAACAGGCTAGCCTTTGGGTCCGCTGCTGCTAGTTCTAAGGCCTCAAAGTCTAAGGTCCACCTTCCATTTATTTCAATCGTATCGACTGTTGCTCGCTGCATTCCATTGATGGCAGGAGCAGCAAGCAAAGGAGGATAATTAGGGCTCTGCACAATCACTGTATCACCCGGGTTGCAGTTGGCTTTAATGGCTACATTGAAAGCTGGCACAACTCCGGGCGTCCATACAATCCAGTCAGCTTGTATCGACCATGAGTATTGTCGTTTACACCAATCAACAATAGCATCGAGTGCTTCGCTGTGATGGGCTGGAAGGGTATAACCAAACAAACCGTCGTCAACACGCGCATGTAAGGCTTCAAGAATAGGAGAGGCACAACGAAACTCAGTGTCGGCAATCCACATAGGCAAAATGTCAGTGCCTTTGTATTTTTCCCATTTGTAAGCTTTTGAAGATGAGCGGTCGGGCTTGCTACTGAAGTTCATGTTTATTCTCACTATATTGATGTGCAGTGAGTGTAGAGTATGTACTTAATTTTCTAAAGAACAAGTGGCTATAAATCATATGTAATTGTCTTTTATAGCCCCGCGTTTTTAGTTCTGTCCCTTCATTTCTGCATGGGCAAGCTCGGTTTCCAAACGCTTGCTTTCATCAGCACGAGGCTTCGAGAAGCGAGCGATAAGTTTATAGAGCACCGGCGTTAAGAATAGTGTAAATACAACGGCAATGCCCAAGCCGCCAAACACTACCCAACCAATAGAATTTCTTGCTTCTGCGCCAGCTCCGGTTGATAGAATGAGCGGTAAGCCCCCCAGTATAGTCGACATGAGCGTCATCATAATCGGACGCAAGCGAACAGCCGCAGCTTCAACGATGGCATCGTTAACTTGTAAACCTCTGTCGCGCAGTTGATCAGCAAACTCTACAAGTAAAATCGCATTTTTTGCTAGCAGACCTATCAACATAACTAAACCGATTTGTGAGTAGATATTGATGGAGGTGCCAGTTAAATATAGCGCAAATATTGCAGCCGCTATTCCAAAGGGAACGGTAATCATAACGATAATCGCACTGTTGATACTTTCAAACTGCGCTGCCAATACTAATAACACAATAATGAAGGCAAACAGATAAGTCATCGCAACTTGGTTTGATGTTTCCTCAAAGGTTAGGGCTTCTCCTTGAAACACAAGACCAATGCCATCAGGTAGGCTTTCGTTGGCAAGAGCGCGGATCTGATTAACAGCATCGGCCATCGTAATACTATCAGGCAGTTCTAGTTCAATTTCTATTGCCCTTCGCTGAGCATGCCTTTCGAGTTCTGCTGCAACGCCTTCTTCGCTTATAAAGGCAAGACTGGATAAAGGAACAAGATTTCCGTTGCTAGACTTCACGAATAAGTTAGTGAGATCCGAAGGTGCCGTATTGGTGCGATTACTACTTTGTAGAATAAGAGGCACAGCTTGATCGCCAATGTTTAGGTCAGCAATATCTTCTCCATTTATCGCGACGCGAAGTGTGGTTGAAATATCTGTAAATGGTACACTCAACTCTTCTGCTCTGCGTCTATCTATATTAACGCGTAGTTGAGGTTGAGTTGGCTGGTAGCTAATATCGGGTCGGCCTAATTCTGGTAGACGCTCCTCAAGGACTTGAGCAAACGCAAGAGCAGATTCATATATTCTCTCGTATGTGTCGCCAGTAAGTGCTAACTCAAGCCCACCACCTTGGCCTCGTAAATTTAAACTGTTGGAGCCGAATGCATTGGCCGGTGCCCCAGGAATGCCGCGTAATTTAGGACGCATTTCGTCAATGATTTCTTGTTGAGACTTGTCTCTATCTTCCCAATGCTCAAGTGGCACGGTTATAAATACTACATTAGGATCCCAGCGCCCAACCACGGTATAGATAGAATCGACGTTTGCATCTTCCACATAGGGCAATAGGATTTGTTCGATTTTTTCGGCTTGGCGATTCATATAGTTTAAGCCTACGCCATCAGGTCCGCGAGCAAATACGCGAATTGACCCTCTGTCTTCGGAAGGAAGCAACTGGTTTTCAACTTTGTCATACAAGTAAAACGCGCCACCGGCAGCAGCTAATGAGATAAAAACGGTTAACCATGAGAATTGTAGCGTGCGCTTGAGTATGGTCATGTAGCCTTGCAGCACTTTGGTTCCGAATGCACCTAATGTTTTAGCAAAAAAACCGCTTTGTTTGGCTTTAATCGGTAACTTTGCCGTTAGTGCTGGTACTAAGCTCAGTGCTACAAATGACGATATAATAACGGCACCTGCCAGAACCCCTCCAAACTCTCGGAATAAGCGGCCAGCCGTTGACGGCAAAAATGCAATCGGAATGAATACAGCCGCTAATACCGCAGTGGTAGCAACAACAGCGAAAAACACTTCACGGGTGCCTAATACTGCAGCGGCTCGTGCACCTAAGCCTTGAGCACGGCGACGTTGTATATTTTCTGACACCACAATCGCGTCATCAACGATCAGGCCGGTACCTAACACAAGTGCTAGTAGGGTAAGGATGTTGATAGAAAAACCAAGCGTCCACATAATAACCAATGCGCCAATCAACGACACGGGAATTGATAATGCAGGCACTAAGGTGGCGCGAAAGGTGCCAAGGAAGAGCCACAAGGTGGCAATAACCAATAGTATTGTTAGTGTAAGCGATAACATTACTTCGTCAACTGAGCTTCGTATGAACTCAGCATCATCGGATGTTACTACGATGTTCATATCCGCAAAACGCTTGTCGAGGTCAGCAACCATGGCCAGAACTTCATCTGAAATCTCGATAGTATTTGAGCGTGCTTGGCGAATAATACCAAGGCCAACAACTGGGTTACCGTCGAGGCGAACAATACTGCCAGCATCGGCTGGACCAAAATACACACTTGCGATATCGCTAATGCGAGTATCACCATCTACGACAATCTGCTCAATATCTTGAGTACTGATGGACGTTGCATCAGCGCGAACGATTAATTCTTGGTCTTGGGACTTAACACTCCCAGCAGGCACATCAAATGGGGCAAGTCGCAATGCGGCGGCTACGTCGGTCATCGACAAGTTGAAGCTAGTCAAGCGAAGCGGATCAACGGATACACGCATCACCCGCTGACGCTCACCATTTAACGAAACATCGGCAACGCCGGGAATACTGAGAAACAGCGGGGCTAGGTCAACTTCAACCCGTTCTGTTAAGGTCTCCATATCGAGGGTATTGCTGCTTATCGCTAGACTGACTACCGCCTGAGCGTCATTGTCGGCTTTAATAATTGATAAATTTTCGACTTCTGCTGGCAGACTTCGTTGCACTCGACTAACGGCTTCTCGCGTTTCGTTTGCTGCATCTTCAAGGTTGATACCCGGGCGAAATTCAACCCTGACGCGCGACGAACCTTCTTCGCTCGAAGCACGAATCGACTTCACGCCACTAACACGCGCAACCGCGCCTTCTAATCGACTGGTGACTTCACTATCGACTGTTTCAGGTGAGCCTCCAGGGAAAACAGCTCTTACTGATACTATCGGCCTATCTACGTCCGGAAGCTCGCGGATTTCTAAATCAGCAATAGCCGCAAAACCTGCCAAAATAATAAGCAGGTTAAGCACCATGACCAGAACGGGTCGTCTGATTGATAAGGAGGGTAAATCGTTAATTTGCATTGAGGCTTTGTTTGTATCAGACATTAGACTGTACTCGCGCTACTTCCAGCTCCTGTCCATTGCGCAGGCGCTGAACGCCTTCGACAACCAAGGGAGCATCTGGATTGAAATCACCATCGACCAATATAGTGCCCAGTAAACGTTGCTGGATTTTTACATCAACACGCACTGCTTTTTCGTCAACCATTTGCCAAACATAAGCGCCGGTTGCGCTCCACAGCAGTGCAGCCTCGGGTACGGCAACATATTGTTGTCCGTCGACCGTCAACTTCACTCTAAAACTCATGCCTGGTCTAAACTGGTCATCTTTATTATCTAGCAAGGCACGCACACGAATACTGCGATTTTGCTCATTGATGCGAGAATCTATCTGGGCAATCTTGGCATTAATGTCTACATCTCTACTTTGCCAAGGCGTGAGTGTAACTTTAGCATCATTACTCAATACACTAACCGCGAGCTCTGGCGCGGTGAAATTCACATATAGCTCGGCACGATCATCTATTGTCGTAATCAAAGTTTGAGGACTGATTCGATCACCCACTTCAATATCGGTAAAACCAACGATACCCGAAAAAGGAGCTTTTAATAGGCGTTCATTCAGTGCAACTTCAGCCTCTCTAACAGCCACTTTAGCCAGTGCTAGCGTAGTTTGGGCAACATCAACTTGGCTTTGAGCGGCAGCGCCTTTCTGTTTGCTTTCCAACAGGCGGTTGTACTCTCTAGTGGCATCTTTCAAACTTATTTGCGCTCTTTCCAGTGCTACTTGTTCGCGTTCGTTGTAAAGCGTGATTAATATCCTATCCTTTTCAACAAGCTGACCCGGTTGAAAGTTAACCGATGTAACTCTTTCACTTACCGCAGCAAATAAGTTAACCGACTTTCTTGCTTCAGCGGTGCCTACCGCCTCAAGGTTTGATTGTTGTGTTTGGTAAGCCAAAGGGGCTACTATAACCTGAGTTTTCGAGTCGCCACGACCACCCCTCGACTGCGCGTCGCTAACACTTGGTATTGTCACGCTTGTGGTGAGGGCGATGAAGGCGAAAATGCGTAAATAGTGGTATAGCTTGATCATAAAACTCGGATAAGGTTGATTATGTAGGCCAGAATACGCTGGCTACGGTTGCCTAGATCAAATCTTTACACTACTTTGCAAGCCTTAAGACATTGCGCTGAATGGATTAGCAATAAAAAAGCCCAAAGCTTATTAAGCTTTGGGCTTTCGTCATTCTATAAGCGCTGTTAGCGTTTTATAATTTAGTCTTTCTTAGGACGACTCGCGCGTTTACGCTCATTCTCAGTTAAGAGCTTTTTACGAATACGAATTGACTCAGGTGTTACTTCAACTAGCTCGTCATCATCGATGAATTCTAGCGCCTGTTCCAAGGTGTAAACGATAGGCGGTACGAGTGTTTGCGCTTCATCAGTACCAGAAGCACGAACGTTGGTAAGTTGCTTTCCTTTAAGGGCATTTACGGTAAGGTCATTGTCACGACTGTGAATACCAATAACCATGCCTTCGTATACTTCAACACCATGACCAATGAACATACGACCACGTTCTTGAAGATTGAATATAGCGTTAGTTAAGGCTTTACCGGTAGCGTTAGCAATAAGAACACCGTTCTTACGCTGACCAATATTACCGCCTTTATGAGGGCCGTAATGGTCGAATGTGTGATAAAGCAAACCAGAACCAGAAGTCATTGTCATGAAGTCTGTTTGGAAACCAATTAGACCTCTACTTGGAATTTCAAAGTCAATGCGCACGCGACCTTTGCCATCTGGAGACATATCGGTCATTTCTGCTTTACGCAAACCAAGCTGTTCCATCATAGCGCCTTGATGTTGTTCTTCAACATCAACTGTTAATGTTTCGTACGGTTCCATTAATTGACCGTTTTCTTCTTTGAGTATTACCTCGGGGCGTGACACAGCTAATTCGTAGCCTTCACGACGCATATTTTCAATTAAAATACCCAAGTGAAGTTCACCACGACCTGATACACGGAATTTGTCGGGATCTGCTGTTTCTTCAACACGCAATGCAACGTTGTGTACTAATTCAGTTTGTAAACGCTCAAGAATATTACGAGAGGTAACATACTTACCTTCTTTACCAGCGAAAGGTGAGGTGTTTACTTGGAAGGTCATTGTTACCGTAGGTTCATCTACTGACAAAGGTGGCAATGCTTCAACTTCGTTGATATCACAAATAGTGTCTGAGATTTTCAGTTCACCTAGACCGGTGATTGCAATGATGTCACCCGCAGCCGCCGACTCAACATCGTGACGGTCGAGACCTAAGTAGCCAAGTACTTTACCTACCTTACCATTACGTTGCTTACCGTCTGCTGTTACGATGGTTACCTGCTGATTAATTTTCACAGTACCACGGGTAATTCGACCAACACCGATAACACCCACATAAGAGTTGTAATCAAGCTGCGATATTTGCATTTGGAATCCGCCTTCCGGATCAGCATTTGGCGCTTCTACTTGATCAACAATAGCTTGGAAAAGCGGCGTCATATCTTCGCTCTTCTCATCAGCATCCATCGATGCCCAGCCATTAAGTGCTGATGCATATACAACGTTAAAGTCTAACTGGTCGTCGGTTGCTCCAAGGTTATCGAAAAGGTCAAATACTTGGTCGATAACCCAATCTGGACGAGCACCTGGCTTGTCAATTTTATTGATAACAACAATTGGCTTTAAACCTTGTGCAAATGCTTTTTGAGTCACAAAACGCGTTTGTGGCATTGGGCCTTCTTGCGCATCTACTAAAAGAAGAACGGAATCTGCCATTGACATAACACGCTCAACTTCACCACCGAAATCGGCGTGCCCAGGGGTGTCAACAATGTTAATGCGGTAATCGTTCCAGTTTATTGCTGTATTCTTTGCAAGAATGGTAATACCACGTTCTTTTTCAATATCATTCGAGTCCATTACTCGCTCTTCGGCTTCGCCGCGGCTTTCCAATGTGCCTGATTGTTGAAGAAGTTTATCAACTAGGGTTGTTTTACCGTGGTCGACGTGCGCTATGATTGCTATGTTGCGCAAATTTGCAATGGATGAAGACATGTTTTACTCTCAAAAAATATAATACGCAGGGAAAAATCACCCTAGGATTGTTGGGCGCGGATTGTACAGAGTTATTGCGCAATTAGCGAATAAGTTTGCGGTGTTTGTGTGAAATTTTTCTGGTATGCCTTTGCTACGCCGCGAATTGCTAAGTTAAGTGTCGGTTGTTTAAGGATTAATTGGATTAATTCCGCAAACTACTTATTTTGCTCCAATGTGCCTTGCTTATTACCTTGCTTAGTTATCGCCCACTAAGAAATGGAGATGTAAAAGTGTGGATTTACCTCGCTCGGCATGCCGAAACGCTTGGCAACATAGCGCGAATTGTACAAAAACCTTCAACGCCACTATCAACGCTAGGCCCACATCAAGCTAATGCCTTTGCAAAAGTTTACGCAAACACAAACATTACAAAAATACTGTGCAGCGATTATGAAAGAGCACAACAAACGGCTTTGCCCCTTGCTGATGCCTTGGGTGTGAGCTTGACGCTGAAGCCAATGCTTCGAGAACGTGACTTTGGTGATCTTCGTGGGCTTGCCTATGATGACATTGACGCTGATTTCTTTGCACAAGACTATAAACCTGCAAATGGAGAAGCCTACCCACAATTTGTGGAGCGTATTCAGAAAGTTTGGGGAGAGCTTGTTGAACTAGCAAAGCAGCAATCAGAGCATGAGCATTTGCTTGTTATGACACATGGTTTGGTTGTGCGTTGTGTGCTCAGCGAAATTCTCAAGCTACCAGAGTCTATTTTGAGCACCATAGACGTCAAGAATACATGCGTGACGAAAATAAACTGCCATGATCTTAGCGACATGCCTTTATTATGCGATACCTCGCATTTAGACATTCACTCAGTAGCGCTGTCGAGTAACTTAGGCGCGGTTTAATCACCGCTGTCATCTCCATACTTTCTCCACATTATCTCCATCCTTTAACCTCATAGCTCCGTTATGGTGTTCGAGTACAGGTGAGACTGGTATAAAGGAGATGACACAAGTAGGTGAATCAGAAGTATGGACTACAAGATGCATAAGAGGTTGTGAATGCCTAGTACACGCATAAACTTAATTTAATTAAAAGGTAGATCCTATGATTGATTCAATAAGCGGTAGCGCCAGTTTTCGGCCACCACCACCTCCAAAAAATTCATCCTCTAGTGAGCTTTCGAGTGAGCAAAGCGAGTTCATCGAAAAAACGCTTTCATCCTATGATGCAAATAAGCTTACTGAGCAAGACGCATCAGATATTGTTAATAGTTTCGCTGAAGCCGGAATAAAACCCAGTGCAGGTTTTGCAGATTTGCTTGCCGAATCTGGATTTGATGCAAGAGAACTTGGGGATTTAGCTGGAGTAGGGGGAGCACGCGAGCAACGACCACCACCACAGTCATCAGCAAGTAACTTGTCATCTGTTGTTGACTATCTTGATGGCCTTTCCGACACATCTTCGTCGGAAACCTCTGGAAGCCTAGCTGAAACTTTGAGCCAAAAATTTGGTTTGCCAGAGGGGCAGTCTCTTCTGAGCATTTATACTTAGTTATTGTATAAAATTGGCTTTAATGTAGAGCTGAATTTATGAGAATATGGTCACCATCACCCTAACAGTGATGGTGGCCTATTTATACAGTGCTCACGGTCGGCTATCACTCACTTTTTTAGAGTCATGTGCATATTAATTGTTTTGCTTACCCACTCTGCCTCGGGGTCGGATTCCATACCTATTTTGTATTTGAGGCGGTTGATGTCAAATTTTGCTTCGTAGCTATCGCCTTTGTCTTGCAGTACAAATACCACGGCTTGTTCAATACCTCTAAGCGTCAGTTTACCTTGTACTTCAAAGTCGCTACCTTTTGATATGATTGTCGTACTCTTGAATTTCCCTTTGGGGTGGTTTTTTACGTCAAACCAGTCACCCTCGGGCAAAGTACTGTCGTATGTGGCATCGCCAGTGTTCGCAGATCCAAGGTGGAATTCAGCTTCGATACTTGGCTTCTCTAGTGGTGGCAAACGCAGACTTCCTTGCCATTTTTCGAATATGCCAGAAAAGGTCATGCCAGCATGTTCGCCAGAGAATACAACCTCGCTGTCTTTCGAAGATACCTTGAGTGTTTCACGTGCCTGAAGCTGTGTAGCCATAAGCGCTAACAAAGATAATAGAACTAAGCTACTGGAGTTGATGATGCGTTGTCTGTATTTCATTTCATCTCTTATTTAATAAAGGTTAATTACTCGCTTGGTTTTTTACGCCACCACATGCGTGTGAGTAGGTTAATTTTATGTACTTTCTTGTGCCAAATGACAGCTGAAATATGCCCTATGATTAGTATAAATAGCGCGATGGCTGTAATCCAATGAGTGCTATTCGCGGCACTTTCAATCGCTTTATTTCTAGCTACGCCAGATATATGGGGCCATTTTATCCAATCAACAAAGACAAAAGTAGGTAAGCCAAATGGGCTAGCCGATACCATTAGCCAGCCCGAGAGTGGCATTAGCACCAAGGCAGTGTAAAGTGCTATGTGGCCTAATGTTGCTTTTTTAAGGTCGCTAGCACTCAACTCAGAGGGCGGAGTAGGCGATGTTGTCAATAATCTAACTGCAATTCGCACTACGATTGCCCAGAGCATGACGACACCAGCCGCCTTATGTATCTGAAAAAGCTTGTATTGTTCAGCTTTACTCATCTCCACATAGACCATCATTATGCCACTGATAAACATAAATATCAGACCCAATACGACGGCCCAATGCAACACAATACTAATACTGTGGTAGCGAGAAGGCACTGAGTGTAAAGCGCTGGCCATCAGATTAATCGTCAACCTTTGCGAACTCGCCTTCGATCATCACTTCAACATTGTCGCCAATGCTTGGTACATACTTGCTCATACCCCAATCAGACCGTTTGATAATGGTCGTGGCCGAAAAGCCCATGGTAGGTTTGCCACTGAAAGGCTGGCGAAGCATTGCGCCATTGAACTCAACATCTAGGCTGACAGCTTTGGTTACACCTAAGAACGTCAACTCACCCTGCATTACTGCTGTTTTTTCACCTGTCATGTCGATTGAGGTTGACCGAAAATCAATTGAGGGGTAGTCGGCTGCATTGAACCAACCTTTTTCTGTCGCCAGCACCATGTTGAAGTCTTTTTCTTCGGCGTTTGGATAGGCTGTTTGAATCGACATTGGATTGATAGACGCAGTGACGACCGACTTTTCAAGATTTGATGGATCAAACTGAATATTGGCATCAAAATCAGCAAAGCGTGCCACGTAATCAGATAATCCCAAATGCGACACTTTCCATACAACTGACGCATGGCTGAGGTCGACTGCATAATCTCCTTTGGGCATATCATTGAACGGGCTCTTGGCAAAGACCCATGAAATACAACCTACAAGACTTATCGTCGTAGTTAACAATATAATTTTAAGTGCTTTCATTCTTACTCCATTTTTTCTGATGACTTCTCATTATTTGAGAACTTTTTCCAAACATCTGTGCTTTTTGTGGCGAAGGTGGCTTGGCAGCTTCGTCTGAGTGTCTGTTTGTATTCGTCTATGGCTATTGTGGTATGCATGTCCTAGACCGACAAGTTGGTAAAACAACTTCAGCTCAACAACCAACATTTTAGCTCAATATCGTTATTTTTGTGCTTCAAGAACTTAATACTCTAAAATGAGCAAAAGGTTGCAATAACGCCCACTGTCTTTTTTTTGCTTCATCTTGGTGCGGTGGTGTATCTTTGTGGTGCAATAAAGTTGCCATCGTGAGCTAAGATTTCGCGGCCAGGCGAGTGTTATTAAGGCTTGTTATTAGATGACTATCTGGCATGATAATCGCTTATGGGTTACCAGAGCTATACGAACACCCAAGAATGGTAAACGTAAAATAGTTTTTGATTTTGTAGCGAAGGACTTTCACTACAACGACATTTAAATATTGGAGGACATTATGTCAATTGAGTCGGCATTAGAACTTATTAAAGAAAGCGAAGCGAAATTTGTAGATTTACGCTTTACAGACACAAAAGGTAAAGAGCAACACGTTTCAATTCCTACGCACCAAATCGATGAAGACTTCTTTGAAGAAGGTAAAATGTTCGACGGTTCTTCAATTGCTGGCTGGAAAGGTATTAACGAATCTGACATGGTTCTTATGCCTGACGCGACCACTGCTGTACTCGACCCCTTTGCTGAAGAGCCACAAGTAAACATCACTTGTGACATCTTAGAGCCGTCTACTATGCAAGGTTACGACCGCGACCCACGCTCTGTAGCAAAACGCGCTGAAGAGTATTTGAAGTCGACCGGTATTGGTGACACTGTATTGTTTGGTCCTGAGCCAGAATTTTTCTTATTTGATGATGTTCGTTTCCACACAGACATGTCAGGTTCTTTCTACAAAATTGATTCAGAAGAAGCTAGCTGGAACTCTGGTGCCGAATTCGAAGGCGGCAACAAAGGCCACCGTCCTGGCGTTAAAGGTGGTTACTTCCCAGTAGCACCTGTTGATTCAGCTCACGATACTCGTACAGCAATGTGCTTGGTTATGGAAGAAATGGGCTTAGTTGTTGAAGCGCATCACCACGAAGTTGCTACCGCTGGCCAAAATGAAATCGCTTGCCAGTTCAACACCATGGTTAAGAAAGCTGACGAAATTCAAATTTATAAGTATGTTGTGCACAACGTTGCTGACGCTTACGGACAAACAGCAACCTTCATGCCGAAGCCGCTTGTAGGTGATAATGGTTCTGGTATGCACTGTCACCAATCAATCGGTAAAGATGGCAAGAACATCTTCGCTGGTGACAAATATGCAGGTCTTTCTGAAGAGGCATTGTTCTATATTGGTGGTATTATTAAGCACGCTAAAGCAATCAATGCTTTTGCAAATGCGTCAACCAACTCTTACAAGCGTTTGGTTCCAGGTTTTGAAGCGCCAGTTATGCTAGCTTATTCAGCTCGTAACCGTTCAGCTTCTATCCGTATTCCATTCGTTACTAGCGACAAAGCTCGTCGTATTGAAGTACGTTTCCCTGACCCAACAGCTAACCCATACTTGGCATTCACTGCAATGCTTATGGCTGGTCTTGACGGGATCAAGAATAAGATCCATCCTGGCGAGTCTATGGACAAAGATCTATACGACCTACCTGCAGAAGAAGCAGCGCAAATACCACAAGTGGCAAGTTCACTTGAAGAAGCACTTGCAGCACTAGATGCAGATCGCGACTTCTTAACTGCTGGTGGCGTAATGAGTGACGACATGATCGACGCTTACATTGCATTAAAATCTGATGAAGTTGAAAAGCTTAACATGACAACTCACCCTGTTGAGTTCGAAATGTACTACAGCGTATAAGCGCTTAGGCTTAACTGATTTGTTAGGTCATTCTTTATGAATATAGACTGAACTTATCGGAAAGACTTAAAAAATGCTAAAGCCTGTCTCGACAGGCTTTTTTTTTTTCGATAAAAGACTACAATGTAGACTATGAATAAGATTACCCATTTAAAAAACGCTGTTCTAATGACTTGCCTAGCCTCGGCTATGCTGCTTTCATCTCCTGTGTCTGCAGGTAAGATTTATAAAACCATCAATAAAGATGGCACAGTAACTTATTCCGATACTCCCTCTCCTGGTGCAATCGAAGTAGATTTTTCGTCAAATACCACCACTGTTGTTGAAAACCCTATAGCCAAAACTAAACAAGCTAAAGTGATAACGAAGAAGAAGACCGTTCAGTACAGTTTGAATGTATCTTCGCCTAGCCCTGGAGCAACCGTGCGTAATACAAGCGGCACGGTTAACATCAGCGCGTCAATTTCGCCAAGTGCTAAAGGTTATTTTGAACTAAGCCTACAAGATAAAAAACTGCGCTCTACCTCAGGTATATTCACTGTTGAAGACCTGCAGCGAGGCGAGTATTCCTACCAAATAAATTTCGTTGAGACTTCAGGCAAGGTAATTGCATCGTCGGAAGTAAGACGCTTTTTTATTCACAAACCATCTGTGCTTATTAAGCCTCAAAATAATTCAAATTAAGCTTATCTGCTAGCAAACTACTTAGCCACAAGCCTACGGTGCCTATGGTGAGGTTTTTCCTTTGTTGTGCAGACATTGCGTTTAACATTGACTAATATAGTGCGTTGCACAGATATGGTGCATTGCGCGAGGGCGATATGGAAGACAGACTAGCATCACTAAATTTATCACCAATTGAGCTGAGAAATATGCTCAAAACCGTTGTGATCATCATGGATGAGCATTTTGACATCTTGTATGTGAACGATGCCGCCTTAGCCCTGCTTGAAACTGGCCTTAAACAGATCCACGATAAAAAGTTTTATGATTTTTTCTTAGATGATGGTTTGGAGCGCAGCACTTTTGAGGATGCCATCAAAAACCGTGAAGATTTCAGTGAAACTGAAGTGCAGCTATGTTTTAAAGATGGCAGGTGTGTATTAACCGATATTACGGCAACTTGCTTCAATCTTGACGATCAGCGCTTGATGTTGCTTGAAATACGGCAAATTGATAAACAAAAGAAAATTACTCAAGAAACACAGCAACATGCACAACAGCGTGCGGCGAGAGAACTTGTTCGCGGGCTAGCGCATGAAATTAAAAACCCGCTTGGTGGCATCAGAGGCGCCGCACAGCTTTTGGAAAAAGAACTTGATAACCCTGAGCATAAAGAGTTCACGCAAATGATCGTGGATCAATCAGACCGCTTGCGCAACTTAGTTGATCGCTTGTTAGGGCCGAACTCTTTACCTCAATTTTCATGGGTAAATATTCACGCAATTATTGAAAAAGTGCGCTCAGTTATTGAGTTAGATGTTAGTCACAACATTATATTTTCGCGCGACTATGATGTGTCAATACCAGAGCTCTACGTTGACCCAGATATGTTGCAACAAGCACTGTTAAATATTGCCAGAAATAGTATGCAAGCCATGAATTCAGCGAAGACCGTTAACGCTGCTATTACCCTAAAGACAAGGGTGGAACGTCAATCAGTTATTAAAGGCAAGAGACACGGTTTGTGCGCTTTGATTAGCATTATTGATAATGGACCAGGTATTCCAAGAGAACTGAAAGACACACTTTTTTACCCAATGGTTACCACTAAGAAAAACGGCAACGGTTTAGGCTTATCAATAGCACAAACACTTACAGATCATCATGATGGCAAAATCGATGTAGAGAGCTACCCCGGCTACACCGAATTTACGCTGTATTTGCCAATCAGAAAAAGGACGGATACTTATGAATGAACCAGTATGGATAGTTGACGACGACAGTTCGATAAGATGGGTGCTGCAAAAGGCTTTGCAAGCAGCCAATATTGCCTGTGTTAGTTTTGAGAACCCAGAAGACCTGTTATTACAGATTCAATCAGGTCAGTCACCGCAAATCGTGATTTCAGATGTAAAAATGCCACAAATGGACGGCATGACTTTGCTGAATGAAATTCATCAACACTACCCTGATATGCCCGTAATTATTATGACGGCTCACTCCGACCTAGACAGCGCTGTAAACGCCTATCAAGGTGGTGCGTTTGAATATTTACCAAAGCCCTTCGACGTTGACGAAGCAGTTACCCTTACGAAAAGAGCTATTGAGCATGCCAACGAGCAAAATAAGCTAAAGCAAGTAAAGCAAGAGAGCCCAACTGCTGAAATTATTGGTGAAGCGCCGGCAATGCAGGAAGTGTTTAGAGCCGTGGGACGCCTATCTCGCTCTTCTATCAGTGTGTTAATCAATGGGCAGTCAGGCACGGGTAAAGAGCTCGTCGCGCATGCTTTACATAAACATAGTCCAAGGGCAAGCAATACCTTCGTGGCCTTAAATATGGCAGCTATTCCAGCGGATCTTGTTGAGTCAGAATTGTTTGGCCATGAAAAAGGTGCATTTACAGGCGCTGCAGCTGCCAGGCAAGGGCGTTTTGAGCAAGCAAATGGCGGTACCTTATTTTTGGACGAAATAGGTGATATGCCAATTGATGTGCAAACCCGACTATTACGCGTTCTTGCCGATGGGCAGTTTTATCGCGTGGGGGGGCACAACCCAGTGAGTGTTGATGTAAGAATTATTGCCGCGACTCACCAAAACCTAGAAAAACGGGTTGCGGAGGGTAAATTCCGAGAAGACTTGTACCATCGTCTAAATGTGATACGCATTCATATTCCGTCTCTGAACGAGAGACGCGAAGACATTCCCATTTTGGCATCTCACTTCTTAGTCAAAGCAGCAAAAGAGTTGGGTGTTGAGGGCAAAGTACTTAGCAAAGCTGCTGCAAAAACACTGTCTCAACTGAGCTGGCCAGGCAATGTACGACAACTAGAAAATACCTGCAGATGGTTAACGGTAATGGCCAGCGGCCAAGAGATCCACCCGAATGATCTTCCCCCCGAGCTGATGGCGGGGCCAGATGAGCTTATGCCAGCTAATCCCGAAGGTGATTGGGCATCTTTGTTATCCACCTGGGCCGACGAGCAACTGAGCTCTGGTAAAGACAATATATTGGCCGATGCAGTAGGGACTTTCGAAAAGATACTGCTTGAGAGAGCACTCAAATATACCCACGGGCATAAACAAGATGCAGCTAAGAAGCTAGGTTGGGGGAGAAACACTCTTACTCGTAAGCTGAAAGAACTTGATATTGAATAGTTTTGGCAAAGCTTTTAGCTCTACATGTAAAAAGCCGACGAATCTACGAGCTTAGAAACGTCGGCTACAGGGACTAACTGCTAAATTGTTATCCGCTTAGTAACGATAACTCACACCTAAGGTAACACGACGGTCTGTTAACCCTTGGAAGCACAGCAGAGCGCCTTCATTCACACAAGACTGGCTAACTTCTGACTCGGTTAAGTTAATGCCTTCAATACCGATGTTTAACTGGTCGTTAACATCATAGTTGATGCTTGCATTTAACTGGCCTCGGTCATCTTGAACTACCGGGAAGCCCCATGGGAATGAGCTTGTACTGCCGAAATCTGTTGAGCGATATGCGTCACGCCATGTGTATCGAGCTCTGGCTGAAATACCGAATTTCTCGTAATACACAGTGAAGTTGTAAGCATTTTCCGACAGGTTAATAAGCGACTGTCTTGCCGTGACTTCGATGTCGTCGATACCTGTAGTTGCTTCAAACACATTGCTAGCTCGGCTTGTTGCAGTATCAATAGAATCACCACCTGAGAATTCCTGTTTAGTGTAGTTAGCTAGCACACCGAAACCAGATGCCCAACCTAAGTCATCCTCAAATTGAGACAGGTCGTATTGCACTGCAAGTTCAATACCTTTCTGAGTCGTTGTGCCACTATCGTTTATGATGGTGTTAGTTGGCACGCAAACACCGACTCCAGGTTCTGGACCAAAGACGTTAATGTCGGCAATAATATTGAATATACCACCCGCTTCACAATCAGGGCCCGTAATATCACGGAAGCCTGTTGTTGCATCTTCAAATGGGTCAACTTGCTGATTTACATGAAGATCGGTACGTTTTTTGTGAAAAATGCCAACGGTTAGTACGCTTGCTGGAGCAAAATACCACTCTGCAGATAGGTCAAAAGAGCTAACTTCTTCTGGCACCAAACCAGGATTACCAATTGCAACTGAATTATTGGGGCTGGTGCTGAATACGACAGAAGTAGACAGGTCATTAAAATCAGGGCGACGGATATCTTTCGACCAACCAGCCCTGACTAGTACATCATCATGTACTTCCGCGATTACATTGATGCGTGGCAGAAGGAAGTCATAATCGCCTTTGGTGGTTACCTGCGACACAACATCATTGCCATTAGCATCTTCAGTAATTGAATTACCAACAGAATTTACCTCTGTATCTAAGTAGCGTAAACCTGCGTTACCTCGAAAAATACCATACTCAAAGTTTGCTTGAGCATATAAGGCTGTAGTTTTCTCTTCAATATCGAAGAAGGAACTTGAAATAGAGGTTGGCTCGCTGATCGGTGCTCGATCAGAACCTGTGAGTAAGTTATTTGCAGAAATAGCTGAATTTAAGGTGGCAAGCACTGCGTCGGGGTCAGAAGCGACCAACTCAGGATCGATAGTAATAAAATTACCTACAAACAAGCGACGGCCGTCTGCGGCATTAAAGTTATCAGGACCAAGGGTCAATACGTCGGCAAACAAGTTGCCGCGGGGGCTGTCAGCTGCGCTTCTCAAGCCAACGTTGGAACGAACAACATCGGATAAACTGCCTGATTTATTGTATCTGAAACCAACATCAACAGAGGTAATAACGTCCTCTAAGTAATATGTAAAATCAGCACGGAAAGCGTCTTCATAGTTTTCTGCTACATTACGACTCACATTTACATCACGAAGCATGACATTAGCTGGATCAACCAATTGAGCCGCAGTAGGGGCATTTGCTTCACCTGTTGCTATGCCGAAAGTCAGCGCACCGCCCGTTAAGTCATACTCGAATGGTGTACCATTTTCGTTAGACGAGTTTGTCGCTACATTCGGGTTGATGAAGTTCAGTGTCGAGTTGAAAGTGGGCGTCGTAGAATCAGAACTAGAGGTACTAATTTCCACGCTTGCCAAGAAGTCTTCGCCTTGGTAGTCGCCGCCCAACCTGAATATTTCACTGCGGGTTACACGAGCGCCGGTATCACTTGAGAAGCGCAAGTTTGGATCTGCATCACCATCTTCTACAGGTATTACGCCGCGCAATGCAGCTTGTATGCTACCCAAATCTTGGCCATCTAACGAACCAAAGTTAACCGTTTCGAATTCGCTGGGTACTGCAAAGTTTCGTAAGTCGCTTACTCCTGAGGCTTGCACTCGCGAACTTTCTTGATATCGTTCCTGGTCGTTAATTACGGTATCAAAGTAAAATTTCAATTCATCACTTGGGGCCCACTCAATCGTACCTACAAGGTTTACTGTTTCATATTCGAAGTTGTCATAATCTTGAACTAAGAATTGAATAGGCAGAAAGTCAAAACTCTGCGCACTAGCAGCACCGCCATCTGAGGCGACTAAATTGTCTCGGTCAACACGCGGCCTGAAGGCTGATACGTCCTGCTGAGCGTAGCTAGCACTGAATACGAAACCAAATTCACCATTGTCAGTGTCCCAATTGTTACCCATGCTTGCTGAAAAACGGGGAGAGAAGTCGGTATCTGTTGATAAGCTACTATTTTCACCTTGTACTCTAAATGCAGCTAGCATTTCCGTGAGTTCTAGCGGTCGTATGGTTTTTAGGTTGATAGTACCGCCTACTGACCCCTCAATGGTTGAAGCGTCGGGAGCCTTAGTCACTTCAATTGCAGAAACGATAGCGGCCGAAACATCCTCAAAATTAATACCGGTTCTTGTCGACCCTGTGCCAACAGTTGATACACCGTTTATTTCAGTTCTATTTGAGGATGTCCCCCTAATTTGTACGTTTGTGCCCACGCCTGCCGAGCGAGTAATTTGAATGCCCGTGATGTTTTCAAGTACTTCTGCAAGGTTTTGATCTGGCAACTTACCAATATCTTCTGCTTGGATGACTTCTATCAGATTATCTGCTGAGCGCTTGTCATTTAATGCACTAGTGAGGGCGCTACGAATACCGGTAACTTCAATAATTTCTACAATCTCTTCTTGCTGAACTTCCTGAGCGAAGATGGGCGAGGCTATCGTCATAGCTGTGGCTGAAAGAACAGCCATGCTGACCTTGGATAATTTACAATTCATTGTTTGTCTCCCTGATGTAGCTTTAGCAGCTTCGAAAAGACGGCTGTACTACTTAATATATTTGCGTGTGTGCGTGCATGTCGCGAAAAGAAATTACAAATACTTCATTAAGTATTTACAAATTCATTACAAAATATTCCATAAATTAACTTTTTGGTCAACCTTAAGTTTGTCTTAATATTATAATTTTGTTAAATATTGGTAATAATCCTGTGTTGTAATTGGTATTACAATTAGAGGGTGGTCATTTATCTTTATGTTTTTATTGGGTTTTATTTTTAGGTTTGGTGTTTTTTGATAAGCTGGGGATGAGTGTTGATAATTATGCTTGGGTACACTGAGAGCTTGTTGTTATTCTTGCTTATTATGACTTATTGGCCTTACCAATTGGTGGCAAGGCAAATGTGGAAGACCTAGTAGAGAATCGATTTAAGTGAGGGTCTTACACATTAACCTTAAACGAGAAGACTTATTGCCAGGCTCAGCATCACCGCACCGATGATGAATTCTAAAACTTGCCATGCTTTTGGGTTTTTAAATATTGGAATTAAAAACTGGGCTCCGTAACCAAGCGAAAAGAAGAAAACGAATGAACCAAGAACTGCACCTAAGCCGAAAGAAAACTGCTCCCCTTCGTATTGGGTAGATATTGAACCCAGCAGTACCACAGTATCCAGATATACGTGAGGGTTAAGCCACGTGAATGCTAAGCAAGTTAACAAAGCGCTTGTTAAGTTTCCTACTTCTTCACCCTTAGCTTCCATTTTATGTTGGTTGGTAAACGCCGACTTAAAACTCATCATAGAGTAGCCGAATAAGAACGCGGCGCCAGCATATCTCGATACCTGTTCTATTAGCGGGAACTGTTTCACAATTGCACCAAAACCTGCAACGCCAGCAGAGATGAGTATGGCGTCAGACAAGGCGCAAATAAAACAGACCGCAAATACATGTTCTCGTTTCAAGCCTTGCTTCAATACGAAAGCATTTTGCGCACCAATTGCCAGAATAAGAGAAATACCAAGAGTAAAGCCGGTAACAACAACATTAATGTCCATATCGTTCCATATAAAAAAACGCAGACTCAATCATATCAGGTCTGCGTCTTATGCCTAGAAAAATAGCGTTGTGTCTAAACGCTTATGTTGGCTTAGCCAAATAGTACGCGATTGACTTTGTTTTCAAGGAGTTCTTGTTCACCAGAACTATGTTTTGGATCGAAGTTATTAGTACTCGCTGTTTCAGCCAGTGATGCTAAACTTTCTTTACCAGTAATGATCGATTGTCCAAGCGCTTTACTCCACCCCGAATAACGATCAGCAACTTTGGCTGCTAAGAAATCATTTTCAAGAATAGCTGCGGCCTTTTTCAGTGCGATTGCCATATGGTCCATTCCGCCGATGTGACCGTGAAATAGGTCAGCTGGATCGGAGCTCTGACGACGAAGTTTACAGTCAAAGTTCAAACCACCTGTTTGGAAGCCACCTGATTTCATGATTTCATACATGACTAACGACAGTTCATCTACTGCGTTGGGGAATTGATCTGTATCCCAACCATTTTGCGCATCACCACGGTTAGCGTCGATGCTACCAAAAATACCTAATGATATCGCCGTAGCGATTTCATGATGAAAAGAGTGTCCAGCTAAGGTTGCATGGTTAGCTTCAATATTCATTTTAAACTCTTCTTCAATACCATATTGCTTCAGGAAGCCGTAAACAGTGGCACTGTCGTAGTCGTATTGATGCTTGGTAGGTTCTTGCGGCTTAGGCTCGATCAGCAACGTACCAGTGAAACCTATCTTATGCTTGTGCTCTACAACCATTTGCATAAATCTACCAAGTTGCTCGCGCTCTTGGCGTAAATCTGTATTTAGAAGCGTTTCGTAACCCTCACGACCGCCCCACAATACATAGTTCTCACCGCCAAGACGCTTTGTTGCGTTCATTGCGTGGAATACTTGTGTCGCGCCATAGCTAAATACTTCAGGATTGGGGTTGGTTGCAGCGCCAGCAGCATATCGAGGGTGACTGAACAAGTTGGCAGTTCCCCATAATAACTTTAGTCCTGTTTCAGCTTGCTTTTGCTCAAGTATGTCGGTCATTCTCGCAAAGTTTTCAGTGTATTCTTTGATCGAGTTACCCTCTGGAGAAACATCGACATCATGAAAGCAATAGTAAGGAATGTTAAGTTTATGGAAGAACTCAAATGCCGCATCGGCCTTTTCAATCGCTTTTTGCATAGGGTCGCCGGGTGTCAACCAAGGTCGGCCAAAAGTGCCTTGACCAAAAACATCTGAACCGTCCCAACACATGTTATGCCAATAGCAAGCAGCGAAGCGCAAATGTTCTTTCATTGTTTTACCTAGCACAACTTCGTCAGGATTGTAGTGGTGAAATGCCAGAGGATTGTTTGAATCAGTTCCCTCAAACTGGATTTGATCGATATGCTGAAAATAACTAGCCATGAGTTTTCCTTTTTGTTGTTATCGGCAGTTGAAAAATGCCGTATTTGCGTAAAGTGACCTTGCTAGTTACTTAGCTTCTCACTTGATGTGTTAGTAGGTGATTGTTGGCACTTACTACTATTAAATATCTTTTGTTGCTTGATATAGCGCTTGAAATTTGCGCCTTTTTTCTTTGTAAAATTGATGCATTTCTCGATTGCTGTAATAGGTGTCAAGCACTGCCGGTTGTGGGCATATTTGCTCAAGTGTTTTGCTACTATCTATCGCTAATTGTGCTAAGCGAGCTGCACCTAAGCCAGGGCCAACCTCGCCACCTTCTCTGAAGGTAAGAGTGCGGTTTAAGACATTTGAAAGTACTGAACGCCATGCTTCGCTTCGCGCTCCACCACCTATTAAGGTGATTTCGTCAGGTAGTTGCTGCGTTGAGCTGAAGCTGGCTTCTAAGGCATCCACCGCATCGGCGAAAGCAAAGCTAACCCCTTCTAGTACAGCTAGCGTCATTTCCTCTTGCGTTGTCTCATGCGTTAACCCAAAGAAGCTACCAGTAGCATGCGGGTTGTTGTGCGGTGTTCGTTCTCCGCTCAAATAAGGCAAAAATAGTGCTGTACTGTCTTTTGCTAGTGTTGCCTTGGAACTTAACGCTAGATTTAACTCGTTCAACAGTACTTCAACACTCTTTGAAGCAAGGTTATCGGCATACCACTGCAAGCAACTTGCCGCGCTTAACAATACAGACATGAGGTGCCAAGTATTAGGCAGGGCGTGGCAGAAGCTATGTACCGCCGAATTTGGATTGGCACAGAAGCCATCGGTCACAACAAAATAAACGCCAGAGGTGCCTAATGAAATCATCGCTTGACCAGGTTTAACCAAACCAACACCTATGGCACCTGCAGCGTTGTCGCCAGCGCCGCCTACAATAGGCACTTCGTCCATGCCCCATTGCTTTGCAATTGATGCCGAAAGCCTACCGCTTATATCACTGCCTTCACAGAGCTGCGGCATTTGCTTTTCGCTAAGCCCACACGCATTTAATAATGACTCGTCCCAGCAGCGTTTTTCTGTGTTCAGCCATAAGGTGCCTGCGGCGTCAGACATATCTGAATATAAGTCGCCGCTTAGGAGAAAGCGTAAATAGTCTTTCGGTAACAGTACTTTTGCAGTCTTGGCGAATATTTCAGGTTCATTGTCTTTCACCCAAAGCAGTTTTGGTGCGGTAAACCCAGGCATCATTAGGTTGCCTGTAATCTCTCGACTATTGCTGACCATGCTCTCGATGGTTTTACACTGAGCTTCTGAGCGTCCATCATTCCACAATATCGCAGGGCGAAGAACCTGATGATTTTCATCAAGTAGCGTTGCTCCGTGCATCTGACCGGCAATTCCTATCGCTTTTACATTGCTGAGACTGTGCGACTTTGCTAAATTAGCAATCGCTGAGTGTGTCGCTGAAAGCCAGTCGTGAGGGTTCTGTTCAGACCAAAGAGCATGGGGGCGTGACACCGTTATTGATGCTGATGCACTATCAATGATAGTACCCGCAACATCGGTCAGTATGACTTTAATTCCCGACGTGCCTAAATCGATTCCCATATACATATACAAATTCTCTTGGTCTAAAAAATGACCTGATTATAGTTGAAGATTATGCTTTCCATCTCAATTACGAAAATTAGTAATTAAATTTCGTAATCTAGTGTGGTAGTTCTATTTATTTTTTTTCGTATTAGTATCGACTAAATAAAAAAATCGTAATTATCGTTTTTGACGTAACGATCGTTTAATCTACAAATACAACACTATTTGGCTTAGCGTTAATGGCTCATAAAGCACCGAGCTATCCGAAGTATGTATGGTTTAGGAAGGCACTATGTTTAGCACTCGACACAGCATTACCCTATTGTTTAACGCAAACAAAGTCTATGACCGTCAAGTTATTGAAGGCGTTGGACATTATTTGCAGTCATCGAAAGTTAATTGGGATGTTTACTTAGAAGAAGACTTCCTAGCAAGGCTTGATAATGTGAAAAATTGGGGCTGTGATGGCATTATTGCAGACTTTGACGATACGAAAATTCAGGAAGCACTCAAAAATCTTGATATGCCAGTGGTAGGTGTAGGTGGTTCATACAAAAACGAGCATGATTACCCTGATGTGCCCTACGTGGCAACTGACAATTATGAAGTGATCAAAGCCGCTTACGAGCATTTGAAATCGAAAGGACTTGAGCGCTTTGCTTTCTACGGTGTGCCTAACGACCTAAATCACCGCTGGGCCAGTGAGCGAGAGAGTGCGATCGTAAAGCTCTGCCAAGATGATGGGTATGAATGTGCTGTGTATCGAGGGCATCCCACGCGTCCTGAAACTTGGCAATACACCATGAATCGTCTGTCAGAGTGGTTACAGACCTTACCTAATCCGGTAGGGGTAATTTCGGTCACCGACGCAAGAGCTCGACATTTACTTCAAGCGTGTGACCATATTGGAAAACTGGTACCCGATCAAATATCCATCGTGGGTATCGACGATGACGATATTGCTAGGAACTTAAGTCGCATCAGCCTCAGTTCAGTTACGCAGGGCTGTTTTGACATGGGTTTTCAAGCCGCAAAACTCCTCCATCGACGTATCGAAAACCCGAAGTTGAAGAATAAAATTGTTACCGTAGCGCCGGTGGGTGTTGTTCAACGTCAAAGTACAGATTTTAAGGCGCTCCAAGACCCTTACGTGATTCAAGCGATGCATTATATTCGTCAGAATGCGTGTCGTGGAATTAAGGTTGATCAGGTTCTAGAATTTGTGGGTATTTCTCGCTCTAACCTAGAGAGTCGATTTAAGGAAGAGCGAGGGCACAGTATTCACCATGAACTCCATCAAGAGAAGCTGGAAACGGCATGTAGGATGTTAAAAAATCCAGAATTGAGCACGCAAGATATCGCAAAAACAGCGGGTTATCCGTCTTTGCAGTATATGTACGCAGTCTTTAAAAAACACTTTGATAAAACACCCAAGGAATATCGCGACAGCTTACACACTAAATAGCCATGCACACATTGCTATGCATGGTCTTTTCAAAACTAATGTAAGAATACTAATGTGCGTTAATTACATACTATTGTAGCCGTATTCGTGTTTCTATTCTGCTATACTTCAGACGAACCAAATCATCAATATAGAATAGGAAATCAATGAAACTATCTAAACTTGCTATCTCAATTTTCACATGTTTGAGTATCAGTGCCTGTGCTACCTTCGATCCTTACACCGGCGAAGAGAAAGTCAGTAATACAGCGAAAGGAGCAGGAATTGGCGCTGGTATCGCGGCTATTGTGGCTTACCTTGACAATAAAGACGAAGACGATGTGAGAAAGCGTAACCGTCGTATTCTTAAAGCGGCAGCGGGTGGCGGCGCTATAGGCGGCGGTATCGGTTACTATATGGACACACAAGAGGCGAAACTTAGAAAGCAACTGCGAGGCTCAGGCGTGAGTGTTGAGCGTGACGGCGACAACATAAACCTTATCATGCCAGGAAATATCACCTTTGATTCTGGAAAAAGCGACATCAAAAGTAACTTTTTATCGGTGCTCGACTCAGTTGTTTTGGTATTGAACGAATTCGACCAAACATTAGTGGTAGTTGCTGGGCATACTGACAGTTCCGGCTCACAACAATTAAATCAAGCCTTGTCTGAGCGCAGAGCTAGCTCTGTTTCAACTTATTTTGCTAATGCAGGTGTTATCACTGACAGGCTCGAAACGGTTGGTTTTGGAGAATCTAATCCGATAGCAACAAACGAAACGGCTGCGGGTAAAGAGCTCAATCGACGTGTAGAAATAACGCTGATGCCAATTAGCGAATAGTGCTCTAGTAAAGCTAAGGTCGCATTGCTTGAGTTTGAGGCAGTGTGACTTTTCACCACACTCAATGGCTGTTTAGGGTTTTCTGCCCAAGCGAAGTACTAAAGTCTCAGATATTTTGTCTTGGATCGCTTGACGATTCGGGTCCCAATAGATCTGCAAAAAGCCGAGCAATCCGGTCGCAAAACCGGCGCCATAACCACCATAGCGACCAAAACTTTCCCAAAGGCTAGGGTAGTTACCGTCGAGCTTGACCACCTCAATCCCAAGCACTTTTTTACCAATAGTTTGGCCGCGCCACCAGGCGGTGAATACGGTAAAGTAAAGTGCGGCCCATCCTAGACCGAGGCCTAAGTCTGACATCACACCTTTTACCCAATTTATGACGCTGTAGCTCGTTGATGATGTTTCTTCTGATTTCTTTTCGGCTTGCGTGATGGCGAGTACATCTTCAGTGTAGGCGTTCTTTTCCTCTTCCAGCGTTGTATTAAATTGAGTGAGAAAAAGAAGCTTGTTTTGTTCCTGCCAAGACTGCTGCGCAACTAAATCTGCTGCCGACGCTTTTACGTCTTCAATTGGGGTAGGCATTGCTGCTGCAGCAATAGCTAAGCCCTCAGCCGATTCAACAATGCAGCTTGTATGTGCTTGGGTATCTTGAGGTGTTGCTGATTGCTTATTTGGTTCATTTTCAGCACAGGCCAAAGCGAAAATAGCAGAGGCGAGGTCCATTAAACTCTCCATGTCTTCTTTGTCTTTGTTTTCGAATGAGAGTTCAGGTGCCGTTGGGGGGCCATCTTCGCCGTTAATTGCGTTAACAAGGCTAAACGCAATAATAAATATCAATATCGCTGCACTGCCTCGCAGACCACGCCGGGTGGTATTGAAACGTCTTTGTTGTTTTAAATGGCCGCCAGCTTTGAAGAAGGTTAAGGCAACAAAGCCCGCAAAAAAAAGAGCACTCAGAGTGCTTAGTACCGACACACAAAAAAGGTCGATGAGTATTGCTGCGGCCCGTCTCCTCGGGCTAGCTAAAGCTTGGCCTAGTAAGTCTGGCGAGACCGTAAATGCATAGGGCGTTACGATTTCGCGGGTTTCTTTACTCGATAATTTACTGTTTTCCGCAGGCTCAGTTGTTGGAGCTTCAGGCGCATCGCTTAAAGCGTCGTCGATATCGAATGACTGTTGTTGTGGGTTTTCTTCGTTTTTAATTTTGTTTTTTGAAGAAGGCATAGCGTTCCTTAGGTTCTCGCCATTAAGCTTAAAAGGTTTTAGCTGAATCGCCAAGCTATAAATCGGCTAGCTTTTGCGCCCTGTGCCATCTGTATAGCAAGCTGCTCTGTTGCACCTGCGTGTTTGGCGATTTCCAATAAGGCTTGTGCGTTTTCCTTTTTTGATAACAAAGAGGTAAACCAACCTACTTGCTGCGAAAACCGAACGCTTTCTTCTATCATCTGTTTAACGAAGCGAAACTCACCGCCATCACACCAAAGTTCACTTTGTTGGCCGCCAAAATTCAGTTTGTCTTTATCAATTGCGCTACTATTTTTTTCAGTGCCTTGTTGACGCTTGTGCTTGTGCCGAGCTAGGTTTTTATTTTTCTTCCTACTGCCCGACATAGCCGCCGCTGCAGACTCATGAAAAGGCGGATTACACATCGTAAATGAAAAGTACTCACCATCATTGATAATGCCTTTAAAAATACTCTTTTCATTTTGAAAGCGTAGGTTAATTTTTTTTGACAGGTTTTTATTGCTCTTTGCAATAGCTTTAGCGCTAGCAAATGATATTGGGTTAATGTCGCTTCCTATCATCTGCCAACCGTAGCTTTGTGAAGCAATTATCGGATAAATGAGATTGGCACCGGTGCCGATGTCTAAGCCAATAACGCTTTCCGATTGACTTGATGACTGTTTTAGTAAATCGGCAATGTAGTGAATGTAGTCAGCTCGACCGGGCACAGCAGGGCACAAAAAGCCGCTTGGAATATCCCAAAAATGCACCTTGTAATAATGGCTCAGCAGTGCTGCATTTAATGCTTTTACCGCTTCAGGTTGAGCGAAGTCTATCGAGTGCTTACCGTCGGCTTTAGGCACTAAAAATGCTTTTAGCGGCGAATAGCTAGTAGCCAGCTCATCAAAGTTGTAGCCCTTATTATGTGGGTTACGTGGGTGCATCTCAGTTTTATTCATGGGCTCAAGAGTCAGTTTTGGTCGGAATGCAAAGGCATTCGTCGCGCTAAGCGATTGTTTCTAATGTTAGCACTTGCCTTTACTGTTCCAAATGATTGTTTATACTAATTTTATAAAAAACCATCAAAGTCGACGAACGTGACCCAGCATGCTTGCTTAGAATGCGATTTACTTTTGACGATGCCCGATAAAATCGAGCATCGGTCTAACGTAGTGTGTCCTCGCTGTAAGCATGTGATAGCAGTTGGACATAATAATGCCAAGCATTATGTGTTGGCCCTTTGTGTTACCGCCTTGATATTGCTTGCTGTGGCCTGTTCTTTCTCATTTATTTCATTTGCATCTAACGGGCAAGCCCGCACAATAAATTTGCTGCAAACCTTCACTGAACTCTATGCCCAAGGCTATATTTTTGTATCCCTTTTAGTATTTCTTTTTATTTTACTTTTGCCACTACTGTATTTGTTGTCACTGAGTTATATTATTTTATCAACCCGCTATAGGCTTGGGTTCCTTCCGGTAATCGGCTTAGGGAAGGTCATTTCACACATTTTGCCGTGGTCGATGGCAGAGGTTTTTCTCATTGGCGTGTTGGTCGCGCTGATTAAGATTATATCGATGGCCGATATATTCTTACAGGCCTCATTCTGGGCCTATGTGTTGTTTGCTCCGCTATTTACTCATATTGTGTTTATCGTTGACAACCACAGACTTTGGCGCTGGGTCGACGATGCAAAATAAGCGGATGCCACAGGGCGGTAAAGCCTGTTTTCACCCAGATTCTGCTGCTGCCCAAGGCTTGCTAAACTGTTTGGTGTGTCATGAATTGGTGGGTGACCATGAAAAGCGTTGTCCTCGCTGTTCAACAAAGCTTCGTGCTAGAGTTAACAATAGTACTCAGATATCCTTTTCTCTGTTACTAACGGCTTTATTCTTATATATTCCCGCAAATGTGTATCCCATCATGATCACGGATATGCTCGGTGACAGAACGCAAAGTACGATCATTGGTGGTGTGATACTCTTCCTTGAAAGCGAATCGTATTTCATCGCGGCTGTTATTTTTATCGCTAGCATTATTGTGCCAGTTGGCAAGATGGCGGCAATTGCGTGGCTTTGTTATAGCGTGAACCGTAAAAAGCCAATACGGAAAGCGGAACTCACTCAAGTATACCGAATAACCGAATTTATTGGGAAGTGGTCGATGGTTGATGTATTCGTTGTGGCTATTTTAGTGGCCCTGATACAACTCGGCGGACTTATGTCGATTCAAGTTGGTATAGCAGCATCAGCATTCGCTGGTGTGGTTATTTTAACGATGGTAAGTGCTCACCAATTCGATACCCGTATTTTATGGGATAAAATGGAAGATGAATGACTAGCAGCAATAATCAGGAAAGCAACACTGCGAAGCCAAGTACAACGCTACGATCACGCAGCCCCTTAATTGAGAAGAAGCCTCGCATCTCGCGTATTTGGATACTGCCAATAATTGCCTTGCTTATTGGCTTGGGCATGGTTTACAACGACTGGCGCAATCGCGGTATTCTCGTTCAGGTCGAGTTTGATACAGCGGAGGGCTTAGAGGCTAAGAAAACAGTTCTCAAAAACCGTAATGTCGACATTGGATTAGTTAAGAAAGTCAGCTTTAGCGAAGATAAACTTAAAATACTGGTTGATATTGAAGTGCAGCAAAGCATGGCTTCCTTCCTTGTTGAAGACAGTGAGTTTTGGGTGGTTAAACCGCGTATTGGTGCAACGGGTATCACGGGTATTGGCACTTTGTTGTCGGGGGCTTATATTGAAGTTTCGCCGGGCAATTCCAACATTGAACAATTCGAATTTGTGGGCTTAGAGCGCCCACCGGTAACCTCTTTAAGTGCTGATGGCATCCATGTAAAGCTGATTTCAAAGGGGAGTAAAACTCTCAATGTTGGAAACCCAGTGATGCATAGAGGCTTTGAAGTAGGGGCAGTAGAGTCGAGAGTGTATGACGACCTAGAGCAAGAAGCCCACTACGATATTTTTATTCAAGCGCCATTTCATAATTTGGTTACCCAGAATTCTTCATTTTGGAATGTCAGTGGTTTATCCATATCTACATCTACCGAGGGGATTAAAGTCAACATGTCGTCACTCGACACTTTAGTATCGGGTGGCGTTGAATTTGATCTGCTTGATGGTGCAGCGCCAGGGCCAGGTGTACCACAAAATCATGAGTTTATTCTTTATGATTCACAAGACAGTATTGATGAGCAACGTGAATACAAATACATTCAGTACGTAGTGTTAGTAGAGGACAGCGTTGGTGGCTTGCATAAAGGTGCGCCGGTGGAGTATCGCGGCATACGTTTAGGCACGGTGGCTGAACCTTATATGGAGTTTTGGGAAATTATCGATATTGCAGGGGTAGGGCGAGAGGAGCGTATTCCTGTAGTAATTAATTTAGAGCCCGAAAGGCTGATGAAAAATGGCTATATATCAATTGATATTTTTCGTGGCATGGTGGATGAATGGATACGCGAGGGGCTTACGGCAACTATTGATAATGCCAATCTACTCACTGGTAGCTTGAAGGTGAGTTTGCAGCCAGGTGGCGAGCGCGTAGATGAAATTGCCCAGTTCGGGAACTACCCAGTTATTCCAGCTTCATCTGGCGGTTTCGCGAGTCTTACCGACAAGCTCGAGAATATTTTAGCGAAACTCGAAAAGCTGCCGCTGGATGCTACTTTGAAAAATATCAATGAGCTTATTGATAGCACCGATAGCACTATGCAAGTAACTGCTGAATCGCTACAACGCGCGACACAAACATTGGATACTCTTGAGCAAACCATGGACGAACTACAAACAACCTTAAGTGGGCTGCAACCAGATTCTAAAGTTTATCGTTCGGTGCAGCAGGTGATGAGCAAGGTCGAGTCTACCCTTGATGAATTAGAGCCTTTGGTAAAAGAAGTCACCAATCAACCCAATGCACTCGTATTTGGTGAGCCAGCAAAAGAAGATAAACAGCCGAAATCAAAACCGCTAAAGGATGATTAATGCGTAAGCCCACTTTAGAAGCGAAAACATATCAACACTGCGCCCTTAATGGCACTGCTTGGTTTACAGGTTTGTTCCTAAAAACATCAGTGTGTGCAGTTGTTCTTATGCTGTCAGCATGCACCACGTCGGTACAAGCCCCAGACACAACATACTACTTGTTTGATAGTAATCCAGTATCTTACCCGCAGAAAGTTAACACTAGCAATGGCTTGTTAATGATAGATGTGGTGGCTTTACCCGATTATTTGAAAACTAACCAATTAGTGATGAAAGAAGGTGAAAATCGCATTGTTAAGGCCAACTATCATAGCTGGGCCGATGATTTAGATGAGTCGATTCAGCGTGCAATCATTAACGACCTCAACGTGGCACTATCGGAAACAAGCGTTGTTGATTTTTGCAATAGTTGCCAAAAAGTGCGCATTACCGTTGAACATTTTTATCCGACTCAAGCAGGGGATGTTCTGCTATCGGGCTACTATCAAATTGATCATGCGCAAAACGAGGGGCAGGTTCGCTATTTTCATTTTACGAGCGAGTTGAAAGGTGATGGTTATGCCAGCGCAGTAACACAAATGAGAAGCTTGGTTGCGGATTTCTCAGCATCATTAGTCGCGTATTTAAATAGATAGGCTTAAAAATCCCTTTACATCGGTTTCCCCTGATGAAATTTGAGAATAAAACGAATTATCTTATTTTCAAATTGCACTAGTCTATAGGCTGTTTACCAAATGATTAACCAAAATTTGATTTTTGGTCTATACTCGAATGGTTTTATTGAGTGGTGGCACTTTTGTCACTCTTCACTTTTGGCTGCATTAGGAAGGAAATCCAATGGCGACCCATTACAAAATATTTATCGCACTCTTGCTCGCTGGCACCTTGGTGTCAGGCGGCTTTTTGTTTGCGCCTAAATCACAGAACAATACACTGACGCTCAGGCTTGGTCATGCTGTTGATCTTGAACATGCTGTTCACAAGTCATTGGTGTATTTTAAGCAAGAATTAAACAACATTTCTGATGGCAGCCTCGACCTAGAGATTTACGCAAGCGGTCAGCTGGGCAGCGAGCGAGATCTCATTGAGTTATTGCAAATTGGTAGCTTAGCAATGGCCAAAGTATCGGCAGGCCCTTTGGAGGCGTTCGTACCTAAAATGCAAATATTTAGTTTGCCTTATGTATTTAACGATGCAGAGCACTTTTGGCGAGTAATAGAAAGTGACTTAGGTAAAGAGCTGTTGTTATCCCCATTGGCGGTTGATTTGAGAGGAATGGCCTTTTTTGATGGCGGTAGTCGGAGTTTCTACACTTGTCCAAAAGCGGTAAGTAATCCAGATGATTTAGCGGGTATGAAAATACGCGTGATGAAAAGTAAATCGGCGGTTGAGCTAATGGGGGAGTTGGGCGCTTCAGCTACACCTATTTCCTTTGGTGAGTTGTATACGGCATTGCAACAAGGCGTTGTTGATGGCGCGGAAAACAGTCCAATAACGTATTACAAAGCCAGACACTACGAGATTTGTAAGAACTTCACCTTGGACGAACACAATACTATTCCGGGCATTGTTATGTTTAGCGAAAAAATTTGGCGTCAGCTCAACGACCAACAAAAAGGCTGGATACAAAGCGCGATGGATAAAACAGTTATGTTCCAGCGTGACTTATGGGCGTCTGACACACAAGTGGCACTAGACGCGTTAGAAGCTGCCGGTATTAATATTATTTATCCCGATAAAACGCCTTTTCAAGATCGTGTGAAGAATTATAAAAGTAGTTTTCAAGGGACAGATGTCGGCGATATTCTCAATCGTATCGACCAGCAGAGGTAATTAGGATGAATCAGTTATTCTCACTATTAGACAGTTTTCTAAACCGCTTTTTGCAATCACTACTTATTTTGATAACCGTAGTGGTTTCTTGGCAGGTATTTTCACGCTACGTGCTTGGTGCTCCTAGCTCCTTTACTGAAGAGCTCGCGCGCTTTTGCCTAATATGGCTTACCTTATTAGGATGCGTTTTTGCCTATCGTAAAAACAGTCATTTAGGTCTGGACATGATTTATACCCAGGCGACCGCAACACAACGCAAAGTTATGTATTACTTTATTCATCTTTGTGTGGCGACTTTTGCACTTTGTGTAATGGTAATCGGCGGTTATCTATTAATGGATATGACCGACCAACTCGGGCAATCCTCTGCTGTAATGGGCATTGGCATTAGCTACGTTTATATGGTGGTGCCAATAAGTGGCATTCTTATTGTGCTTTATGCGATTAAGGCAATGTTAACGCCCGACTTCAGCGTGGAGGAGTCACTATGACAATTATCTTTCTATTGTGTTTGTTTTTCTTACTACTGTTTCTAAACGTACCAATTTCTTTCGCGATTGGACTAGCTACCTTTGTGTATATGTTCACTGCTATCGACTTTTTGCCTGCAGCAACTACGGTAGCTCAGCGTATGACAAATGGCGTAAATAGTTTTGCTTTAATGGCCATTCCCTTCTTTATATTATCAGGGCAGATAATGGCACAGGGCGGTATAGCTAAACGTTTAATAAACTGCGCGATGGCCTTGCTTGGGGCGCTACCGGGTGGCTTAGCATTAGTAAATGTTCTGTCATGTACCTTCTTTGGTGCTATTTCTGGTTCCGCGGTTGCAGCTACCTCTGCTATTGGTAGCTTTATGGTGCCGCAAATGAAAAAGGCGGGTTATAGCCCGGAGTTTTCAGCGGCTGTGACGGCAACTGCATCAACTACAGGATTGTTAATTCCGCCGAGTAATATTCTTATCATTTACGCGATAGCTAGCGGTGGTGTATCTATATCGGCTCTGTTTCTTGCAGGCTACATTCCAGGCTTATTGGTGGCACTAGCACTAATGATTTTCTGCGTCATTTATGCAAAAAGAAAGGGTTTTAAAGGTAGCGAACGTTTGCCTTTAGGTATTGTGCTTAAACAGGTATGGCAAGCTGTACCGAGCCTTGCTCTGATTTTTATCGTAATGGGCGGTATTATTAGCGGTATCTTTACCCCTACTGAAGCTGGCGCGATTGCGGTTATTTATGCGCTTATTCTCGCTGCTGGTGTTTATCGTGAAGTCGATATGGAGAAGTTCGGTTCGATTTTAACTAAAACTGTTGAAACCACCGCCATTGTACTTTTCTTGATTGCGACCTCTTCAGCTTTATCGTGGATGCTTTCTTACGAGAATATTCCGCAAGAGCTTACCGATACCTTGCTAACTATTAGCGAAAACCCTTTAATGATATTGCTCATCATTAACCTTATACTGCTGTTGATTGGCGCCTTTATGGACATGACGCCAGCTGTTCTGATCTTCACTCCCATCTTCCTACCTATTGCCGCGACCTTAGGTATCGATCCACTTCAGTTTGGTATTATGATGATATTGAACTTATGTATTGGGCTGTGTACGCCACCGGTAGGAGCGATATTATTTGTAAGTTGTGCAGTGTCGAAAACCAAAATAGAAAAAATGGTGAAACCGATGTTACCTCTTTACGTGGGAATGATAGCGGTGTTGGTTATGGTAACAATGTTCCCATCTATCAGTACCTTCTTACCCTCGCTCTTGGCGCCATAGTCAGAGCGAATGCTCTTCAGGCCTAACTGAGGAGTATAGCAGAGCATAAAAAGCCGATGTGTCAGAACTTGACTGCATCGGCTTTTTTGTTTCTTTACACGAGCTTTGCGGCTTATGAGTAGCTAAAGTCTACAAAACTCTCTCGGTGAATATCAATAATCTCGACCGATACAAACACACTGTTTAACTTAAGTTGTGTTAAAGGCAGCATGACTGCCTGAGATATCTCCTTTTTCTGCGCATCAGTGCGACCGCTCAGAATGTGGCCTTTGATATGTAGAAAGTCTTTTTGTTGTCCATGTAAACGAAAGTGCTTGCGCCCCTCTGTTCTGATTTTGATAGCTTCAGGTGGGAAGTGGCCACTGTTTTTTGCTCCTTCAAAAACGGCATCTTGAAGTATTTCTAATGAAACTTGCTCTAAAAGTGACTCACTATGCTCAATGATAAAATTTGGCATTCAATTTCCTTGGGTTTTGGTTAACCGGATTTATGATTTTGGTCATTATACAGCATTGAGAGTGGCAGCCTCAAAAGATAATTCGAGAAATGGAAATTTGGAGATAGCGCTTTTCGGAGGCGGCACGCATGGAGCGTGGCTTCATTTGCTTGAGTTTCTGATTTACATTTTTTTTACATCTAAAAGAGTGCTATGTTTACTCACAAGATAAAAATGAAAGAAGAGTTTTCGAATGAGCAAGAACAATGCGCTACAAGCATCTACTTTAAGCAGTAAGCAAGTCCATGAGATTAACGCAGACTACCTAATTGTAGGCTCTGGTGCAGTGGGTATGGCATTTGCTGATATTATTCTAACGGAAAGTGATGCTAGCGTTATCATTGTTGATAAACATCACAAGCCTGGTGGCCATTGGAACGTTGCCTATCCTTTTGTCACTCTGCACCAACCCTCGGCTTTCTATGGCGTTAGCTCCCGCGAATTGAGCAAAGGCAAAAAAGACCAAGTAGGCCTGAATAAAGGACTCAATGAATTAGCGACTGGCGCTGAAATAAGTGCTTACTTTGACGACGTAATGCGCGAACAATTTTTACCTACTGGTCGAGTACAGTATTTCCCGATGTGCAATTACCAAGGCGATGGCAAGTTTGAAAACTTGCTTACTGGAACGCAATACCAAGCAACTGCACACAAAAAAACGGTTGATTGCACGTACTTGAAAACCACGGTTCCCTCAACTCATACACCGAACTTTAGCGTAGACGCTGATCTTCAGTTTATGCCATTGAATAACTTGCCTACTATAAGCGCTAAACCCGCAGGATACGTTATTGTTGGTGGTGGAAAAACCGGCATTGATGCTGTGCTCTTTTTGTTAGACAAAGGTGTAGAGCCAGATGATATTACCTGGATTATGCCTCGAGATGCATGGTTGTTGGATAGAGAAAACACACAGCCTACTGAAGAGTTTTTTCATCAATCGATCGGTGCACAGGCTAAACAAATGGAGGCTATTGCACAGTCGACTTCGATTGAAGATATGTTTTCTCGCTTGGAAGATGCGGGGGTGTTCTTACGCATCGATACTGATGTTTGGCCAGAAATGTTCCATGGCGCGACTGTCAGTCGACTGGAATTGGCGCAGCTCCGTCGAGTGAAGAATATTGTGCGTAAAGGTCGGGTTATTTCAATAAGTAACAGCCAAATTACGCTAGAAAAAGGCAGTATCACGACATCTAAGGAGCATATACATGTGGATTGCTCTGCAAGTGCTATATCCAACTTAGTAATGAAACCCATATTTGAAGATAAACTGATTACGCCACAAACTGTGCGTTCATATCAGCCTGTTTTTAGTGCAGCCTTTATAGCTCATGTAGAGCTTAGCTATCCAAACGAAGAAGTAAAAAATAAGCTTTGCCAAGTCGTGCCTTTGCCAAATACCGATCTAGATTGGTTGAGACTCACCGTTGCATTTATGATGAACCAGCATATTTGGGGTCAAGACCCTGCGCTTCGTGAGTGGTTATTGAAAAATCGTTTAGACGGTTTTAGTCAACTGGTGCGCAATGTTGGTGAAGATGAAATAGAAAAAAGGCTGATTTTGAAAAGGCTCAAAGAAAATGCCCAACCAGCTATGATGAAGCTACAGGGCTATCTCAGTTCTATCAGTCGACCTTAACGCTCTATCTTGCACTTGGCTTTGAGGATCGTCCTGATCCTCATTTGCCGTTGAGCGTTTTTCATCCTTATCAAAAACGCTTAGGCTCTGATAATACCAAGCGTGAGAAGGTAACTTGTGAATAATCGCCATTCGCTTTATCAGTCTCCCAAACACCTGTGCCACCGCAAGCAGTTCCCCAAAATGGATTACTAGTGCCGCCATTGCATTGACTGTAAGCACCGGCTTTAAAATAATGCCAGTCGCCAGCATAGCCTTGTTCGAAGTCTTTCTCATCGCCCTTGCCATAGGCATCAACGTTATTGGCTAGGTTAATGGTGTAGTTAACTGTTTCACGACCTGGTGCCGAAAATATTAACTGCATCGTATTTTGGTAAACGTTGACTACGTAGCTGAAGCTCTCATCTAATTTTATGCCGTCGACACCCGGATCGGCGCTATTTTCCCAAGTATTCCCCCATACTGGGTAAGCGATATCTGTTCGATTAGGATCTGCTTTGGGTAAGTTTCGCTCGTATGTCCAAAATACTGAGCCAGTGTCGTGGTCAGGGAACTTTTTATAAAATATTTTTAGCGGCTCATTACCGTAACCAAAGCCTTTGGAGCGATCTGGATCGTTGCCAGCATGTATTTGCCCAATGACTACGGAGTAGCTTGGGTACTTTTCTGGTCGAGCGCTATTGAGTGCGACATGATTCACCTCTAGGGTGGCTTCCATTCTTCCACCTATGGCAGCAAAAGCGGCAGCATTTTCGTGAGCTGCTAGCGCAAAATTGTTTTTCGGAGCTTTGGTTTTTATTCTGGTGTTGATGCCGCGAGACATTTGTCGAAGCTCGCTTCTTGCATTTTTCGAATTGGCGGTGGTGACACCAACGTTAGGACTGGTAAAGACCAATTCTTTATCTTCGTTTAAGTAAAAGAAGTCTGGGTGAGTATAAGTTTGAAGGTCTTTGACTTTTACCATGTCGGGCTTGCCATCTGCATTGGCATCAATTGGTAAGGTAATATTCCATTGGCTGAGGTCAAAATAAGCGCCCGGTGCATCTATTGCTGATTTTGCCGTAGCTTCAGCGGCGTTTGTTGAGTCGTCCGTTGAGCCACAAGCACTTAGGGCAAACACTAAGCTTGATGCTGTTGCGATGCAAAGACTGCGGCGCGACGAATAGAGAGATGATGACGTTTTCATAATATTCCTTTTGATTCAAAAAACCGAGATTCAACAACCGGCATTCAATACTAGGTGCTTAAAGCAAATTCTAGTTAAGCGGGTTTATCGGGCTTGCTTACTATTTATCGTCTGAGTTTAGCATCAGTTTTTTAAAATAAGCTACCATTTCTGTTAATCCTTTTATACCACTTTGTTAACCAAAAGTGCATTTGGAAATTATATTATTTTACTTTTTAGTGCTGAATTATATGGTTTCCACTGTTGTTGTGATAAATTGGTCATACAAAATACTCATTAAAAAGGCCATGGAAATGAAAAAGCTCAGCTTAGTGCTTTACCTTTTATTAGGCGCTGTTTTGCATATTTACTTTGCAGAAGCTCACGCGAATGACAAACAATGGCTTCTGGTGGATAACTTTGAGTCGGGCGCTAAATTACTGTCAAGTGATTGGTTTATAGAAGATGTTCAAAACGAAACATCACCCTTTATACCGCGACCTCAAGTGTCAAAAATAATTACCGAGCCATCAACACAGAATGCCTATTATTTGAAACAAGCCGCTGAAGATGGGATTGTTGGCAACAGAAAAGCACTGAGTTATATCAAGTTGCCTCGCAGTATTGAAATTGGTGAGACTTACACGCTTTACACTCGAATTATGGTCGATGCCTTTCCTAATAATCACTCTTTCGGCTTGAGTAACCTTCAAGCAGAAAGCATAAATGAGCTTTCATACAATGCTTTTGAACCTATGCTGAGGGTAACTGATAAAACGGAGTCAGACGGCACTGTTAATCGCGGTGCATTGATGGTGATACAGAGTTCGAGTAAGGGAAAAGCTACTTATACGGATGTAGTCAACCCCTCTACGAAAATGCCTGCTGAGCGTCTTGTTGAAAAACAGTGGTACGAACTTTGGTATGTGATAAACAATTTGCCATATAAAGATGGTGGTCAGCGCTACTCTGTTTATATGAAGGGTGGGGAATTTAAGCAACAAACACAGGTGTATTTAGGTGCAGTCTTCAGGATGAAGCGGGAGGCAAGTTTGCATTACTTCGTGACTATTTCAAACACCGGTTCGCAGAAAAAGCCCTATGGAAATGGTGGATTGGCGTATGATGATATTTACATGAGCCGTGGCAAAAACTTGTCTAATCCTCGTTAGATATCATATTTTGATAGGTATTCGAACTAGGTCTTCGAATTTTTGTGTTAGTGTGTTATCAGTGTAGAATATAAATTACTAACATTTTGTTTTTTGCTATAGTCAAAATATGACCAATTGCGAGAGCTTTCTTTCTTTGCACTACGAACTCTTTCTTCAACAAAAGGATTTGCTATGAACAGTACACAAAAATTCGTCATCATGGTGGTTCTGATAAGCGTTTTGCTGGTCGCGCTTATTTACCAAGGAGAAGAGTACCTTTCAGGCTTTAACAGCTCACAAAGCGCGCAAGCTATCAAATCTGAGCAGCAAAATAAAAAGGAAGAAAGGCCTACTCTCGAACCGCTCATCAAAAACAACCCCATCAAAGACGAATATACTGCAAGTGAGCTCAGACTCATGTATAGAGCAAGCCGCTTATACAGAAGCTGCGATATTGATCTCACAGAGTTGAAAAGTAAGAGTAAGCTGCTTAGGCAAAGATACAATAATGAATTAGCAAGAGTCAGAGATAAAGAACAGTGGGCACTCGCTATGATGCACATGCATTCATTAGGTTTAGTGAGTGCTCAGGATGCCGTTACTCAAATTGAACGCAACGAAGCCAAGCAGTTTAAAACAGACTATGAGTATCATCGAATTGGAACCGAGCCGTCGGCTTTGCAAAATGAGATGATGAAAAAAATTCAAGAGCTTTCGGTAGCATTGCAAAATAATGAGCTGGCAGCGCTACCTCGAATTATTGATGAATTTAGCGCTTTGAGCGGAAAGCGAGGCTTATCTACCCGCTTGCGCAAAGAACTCGTTCTCTTATCTCCAGACATTATCATCGGAAATACCTTAGCTAACGCTAGTGGCTCTCAAGCCGACGCACTTTTAGGAAGAGTAGAGGTTACGCATCAAATGCTTACACAGGTAATACGTTCAGGTGGCAATGCGCGCTTAGTTGCCTCTTTACTAAGCCGAATGGATTTTGAGAATGAACCTGTATTCAATAAAGATGGAAAGCGTGAGACAGCCCTACAAGCTGCAATCGACAACAATAGTATTGACGTCGTTCGCTTACTTTTGGCTCAAGAGGGCCTACGCTATACACAATTCACCTTCTCGCCTGTAAACACATTGTTGATGAAGGTTTTGTTGTCGGTTGATGACGAGGAACTCAACAGTAGCCAAGTTGAAATGATGAGTCTACTGCGGGATTATGAGCATGGTGCCCAATACTATCAAAACGAAGAGCTTGATCAGATCGAATTAATGGGCTATCCACTCGTTGGTGTAACCAAAGCCCTTCGTGAACAGATTCAATCGCTGGATTTGAAGGCACAAATATTCCTAAAGCTAAGTTCAGCAACACCTAAGAAACTTGATCCGGACCTTCGCATGCTGTTTGAACGCAACGCTGCAGAGTTACAGCAAGTGCTAGCTGAAGAAAGTAAGAAGCAAAGAGAGTGCGGCCCGTTGAAAGAGGCCTGGGCACAGCAATTACCAGGCATGAATTTTGTGAAAGACCTGACTCCTTATTTAAAGGATGGTCTGGGTTTTAGAGCGCAAGTTGATAATCTTGCCTCGGTTTCACCCACACTGGTCGACCTTTATTACGAACAAAGTTTACGCTCAGATGCTGATACTCGCAAAATCGACGACTTAGTTGAAAATATTGGCGATATTAGAGACGACTTTAAAGCATTGGCTGACTCGCTTGCCGAAATTGATATGGACTTATCGCAACGTCAGTATTTGGTGAATAAGTTATGCGAAGAATACGACGTCGATGGCGTTTATGCATCATTCTCGCTTGCACGCTATATCAATTTCAATAATACCGACCCAACGACCTGCCTATTTGGTCAAGCTGGTTACTTTACATCGATTAAAAGTGATTTCTTCGCGCATCCAGATACCTTTCCAAGTGAGCTTGCACAAGAGCTGCATAATTTCAGTATCACATCGGCTAATTACATCCTAAGCCAGGGCAAAAAAGGTCTGCTGAAATTTCATGGTTATCCAAAGGGTAGAGATGCCCTTATGCTTGCTTTGGATTTCAAGAACTCGAGTAGCTTAAGTACGCTTTATGACTATGATGCTTTGCTCGAAGGATTACTAGAGAGAACAAGGCTCAACTCCCAGCATCTACAACGCTTACATAGACTCAAAGTCATTGATATTTTATTGTTTGAGCGCCTAGCGGCTAAGTTTCCTGAAATTGAAGATGCTAGCGCACAACCCTTTAATAGCTATTAAAAATTCACTAGTCTGCGCCCTTTAGACTTTTAACAAGCTTATAAGTTGACAGCTGTGAATAAGAGGTGAATTAGATGGAATTACAAATAAGCCGTAAGAATTACACCAAGACTCGATTGGTAAGCAGTTCTGTTCAAGAAAACACGCTAGCTGATGGGGAAGTGCTGCTAAAGGTCGATTCCTTTGCCTTAACAGCGAATAATATTACCTATGCCGTTGTCGGTGACAAACTTGGTTATTGGCAATTTTTTCCACCACAATTGACCGTGGAAGAAGCCCAGAGTAATGCCGTAAATGATCATTGGGGAATTCTTCCTGTTTGGGGCTTTGCTGATGTAGTGAGGTCAAATCATCCCGACGTACCAATAGGTGAGCGCTTATTTGGTTATTTTCCGCCTTCCAGTCATTTGATTATGCAACCCAGTTCGCTCAGCCCAAGCAGTTGGATTGACGCAAGTGTTCATAGAAGTAAGCTTCCAGTGGGCTATAACATTTATCGTAGGGTGCAGGCGGAAGCAAATTATGATAAGTCTTTTGAGCAGTATCGTATGTTGCTTTACCCACTTCATATCACCGCATTTTCACTCTACAACTATTTCAAAACTAAGAACTGGTTTGGAGCAAAACAAATCGTGATGCTAAGTGCGTCGAGTAAAACGAGCACAGGTTTAGCCTATGGCGTTGCCAACGACAAGCAGGCACCGAAACAAATAGCGCTGACATCGTCTGCGAATAAAAATATGGTGCTGGGGCTTAATGTTTATGATGATACCTTTGCCTACAATGAACTAAGTAAGATTGACGCGTCTATTCCCACCTTGATTGTTGATATGTCGGGCAATGGGAGTTTGCTAAGCGATTTACATGAGCACTTAGGCGACAATATGATGTTTTGTTCTAACGTTGGTGTAACGCACTGGGAAGATATGCAGCCTGGCCCGCATTTTAACGCTGAGCGCAGTGAGATGTTCTTTGCCCCATCACAACTTCAAGCGCTTATTAAAGAGCATGGTATGGCAGGCTTTGAGCAATTAAGCAATGCGTACCTTAAGCATTCTATTGGTGAAAGTGCTAAATGGCTAAAAATGAATAAGCTTAATGGCTTAGAAGAAATGAGCAGCATTTTTAATGATGTATGCAATGGCAAGGTGCCACCAGAAGTCGGATTGATTATTCAACTTTAAATGACTACCCTGAGCACATTCACGTTGTCCCTTATTGAGCACTGAAATGGTTGAAGACATGCAAGCTCCTATTCAAAACGACAGCCTAAAAATTGTCGTATTTGGTGCTGGTAGCATTGGTTGTTATTTAGGTGGTTGCTTACTCAGTGTCGGCGCTAATGTAACGTTAATCGGCCGAGATCGAATTCAAGCACAGATATCGGAAAACGGATTACGAGTAAGTGATTATAAAGGTCGAGATACATCACTCAGCGCACAACAAGTGAAATTCACAGGCTCTAACGCCGTGATGCACAATGCTGATATTATCCTGTTATGCGTGAAGAGCGGTGATACGCAAAAAGCGGCAAAAATTATCTATAAACATGCTAAACCCACAGCCCTAGTGATTAGTTTTCAAAATGGTGTTCGTAATGGAATATTGTTAGATCAGTACCTACCTACTTTTTCAGTATTACGTGGTATGGTGCCATTTAACGTACTTGGCATGGGTAAAGGCCACTTCCACTGCGGTACAGAAGGCGCACTCGCCATTGAGGACCCAGAAAACAGAGCAGAGCCAGTCTTTGCTCTTTTTGATCAAGCAGGCTTGAGTATTACTCAATATCAGGACATAACCAATGTGCAATGGGGCAAGTTACTCATGAATTTGAACAATGCCGTTAATGCCCTTTCGGGAATTCCGTTGCTTGATCAGCTTAACGATGCCAACTATCGAAAGATAATGGTAGCGGTATTAAGAGAGGCTCTCAATACTATGAAGGCGGCAGGCATTGAACCTGCAAGAACTGGCAAAGTCATTCCAAAATATATGCCGTTTATCATGTCTTTGCCCAATTTTTTGTTCAAACTCGTGGCAAGTGCAAGCTTGAAAATTGACCCACAGGCTCGATCATCCATGTACGAAGACCTTTCTCTAGGCAGAAAAACTGAGATTGATTACCTAAACGGAGAAATCCTAGTATTAGCTAAGAAGTTTGGTATTCATACACCTGCCAATCACGCTATTGTCAATCTTATAAAACAGGCTGAAAGCGATGAGAGTGGTTCACCTCAGCTGTCAGCCGAAGAAATACTCTCACGCTTTTAATTCATAATATGCTTTAAAGTGAGCACGCTGTTTTACGTGAGCGTGACAAACTCCTCGCCACTAGTAGGGTGAATAGCAACACAAGCATCAAAATCAGCCTTGGTTGCGCCCATTTTCAGTGCAACACCGAAGCCCTGGAGTATTTCATCCATGCCAAAACCAATACCATGAATGCCAACAACTTTCTCGTTCTCGCCGGCACAAATCAGTTTCATTTTAGTTGCTTGTCGGTGAGTGGTTACTGCGGTATACATTGCAGCGAAGCTTGAGTTATACACTTTAATGTTGTCTTGCCCATACTGCGCAATTGCTTCTTTTTCGGTTAAACCCATGGTGCCAATAGCAGGGTGGCTGAATACAACAGTTGGAATTAAATCATAATCCATGTGTGCATTGCTTTGCCCGTTAAATAAACGCTCGCTGAGTAAGCGACCCGCTTTAACTGCAACAGGTGTGAGATCTATTTTGCCAATGTTATCGCCCACCGCGTAAATACCAGTTGCACTGGTGTTTTGGAATTTATCGACTTTGATATAGCCGCGCTGATCAAGCTCAACATCTGTATTCTCTAATTTAATCTTATCGTTTGCTGGCTCGCGGCCAATAGCCCATACGAGCGAATCACAATCGATATGCCAGCCAGTATTTAGGTTCACTTTCAGTGAGCCATCTTGTTGTTTTTCTATGCTAGTTACTTCGGTATGAGGATGTAGCTTAGGACCGTCTTCAGCCATAATTTCTACTAATGTGTCGGAAAGCATGTCGTCGAAATTGCGCAGCGGTTTTTCGCGGCGTACTAGTAAATGCGTTTCCGAACCCAATGAGTGCATTACACCGGCTAGCTCAACACCGATATAACCTGCACCTACAACCACTACACGTTTGGGTTGGTGTTTAAGGTCAAAAAATTCATCTGAATTAATGCCAAGCTCAGCACCTGGCACCGGAGGCTTGATGGGGCGGCCACCCGTTGCGATGGTGATATGATCTGCTGTGTAGGTTTCACCGTTTACTTCGATTGTGTTGTTGTTGACAAAGGTAGCGAAGCCTTTAATGAGTTCAACGCCATTGTTACCAAGTACTCGGTCGTAAGAAGCGTGGATGCGGTCGATATATGCCGACCGACTTTCAATCAATTTTTCCCAGCTAAAGTTATTCACCGTTACGTCAAAGCCATAATCCGGGCTGTATTTATGAATGGCTTCAGCGACTTGCGCACCAAACCACATTGCCTTTTTAGGAACACACCCCACGTTCACGCAAGTACCACCAATATCTTTGGCTTCAATAATAGCTGCCTTTTTCCCATGTTTCGCTGCGCGATTCGCTGACGCAATACCGCCGCTACCGCCGCCTATACAGATATAATCAAAGTGTTTCATAATGCTCCTAGTGCCCTGCAGCCTAATTCGATGCTATTTTTCAGTTGGCTACTTATAAAGTGGTGTGTATAAATATGCCTACTAGACCGTAATTATCAAGTTTTCATTCAAAAAATCTTTTTGTAAGTATTGTGATCTGCACAAGCGTGCCCAATTATAAATACATACAAATCAAGCATGACAGCTTACCAATAACTAAGAGAAAACGACATGAGCGCTATCGAAAATGTGTCTGGGCTACCAGAATTTAGTCAAATCAAGCCCGCCGATATTCTTCCTGCTATCACCAAAGCCATCGACAATTGCAAGGCGGTTATTCAAGCCGTGGTTGATGCAGGTGACAGTAGCTATGCGCAGGTCGTCGAAAAAATAGAAAATGTCGACGATGCCCTCAGTAAAATGTGGTCTCCGGTTAGTCATATGAACTCGGTGATTAGTAGTGATGAGCTGCGTGAAGCACACGACGCCTGTTTACCGCTGCTGTCCGATTACGGTACTTGGGTTGGGCAGAATCAAGCTTTGTTCGAGCTATATAAAAAGTTACGAGCAAGTGATGAGTATGACGCTTTATCTGAGGCTCAACAAAAGGTTGTTAACAATGCCATTCGCGATTTCACACTTTCAGGTGTGGCTTTAGAAAATGAAGACAAAAAGCGTTATGCCGAGATTAAAAGTCAATTGTCAGCGCTTTCCTCCAGTTTTGGCAACAATGTCATGGATGCCACAATGGCTTACACCAAGCTAGTGACTCACGAGGATGATTTGGCTGGTCTGCCCGATTCTGCCAAAGCGGCTGCCAAACAAGCGGCAAAGAGCAAAGAACAAGAAGGCTGGTTGTTCACACTCGACATTCCCAGCTACCTACCGGTGATGATGTATGCCGATAGCGCCGAGCTTCGCAAGGAACTTTATATCGCTTTTAGTACAAGGGCTTCTGATCAAGGCCCGAATGCTGGCGAGTTTGATAACGCCGACAACATTGATCAAATGCTAGCCTTAAAACAAGAACTTTCGGTACTACTAGGGTTTGATAACTACGCCGAACGTTCTTTGGCGACGAAAATGGCGGAGTCGAGCGAGCAAGTCGTTGGCTTTCTTGAGGACTTAGCGCAAAAATCCAAACCGCAAGCGCAAAAAGAGCTTCGCGATATTGAGGAATTTGCTGCGAAAAACTATGGCCTTAGCAATTTACATGCTTGGGACTACACCTACTATGGTGAAAAACTGAAGCAAGCGCTGTATTCGGTTTCGGATGAGGAGCTACGTCCCTACTTCCCAGAAGACACCGTGGTAAAAGGCTTATTTGAGGTAGTATCGCGCTTGTATGGTTTGCGTATTGTAGCGAGAGATAATGTAGATGTTTGGCACAACGATGTGAGCTTCTACGATATTTTTGATAGCACAAATGAGCTGCGAGGTTCGTTTTATTTTGATTTGTATGCACGTGAGAAGAAGCGCGGTGGTGCATGGATGGACGAGTGTCGAGTAAGACGCCGCTTGCCTGACGGAAGCTTGCAATTGCCCGTGGCTTATCTTACTTGCAACTTTAACGGCCCAGTTGACGGTAAACCTGCTTTATTTACACATAATGAAGTAGTGACGTTGTTTCATGAGTTTGGTCATGGTATTCATCACATGCTAACCAAAATAGAAACGGGCGCTGTGTCTGGTATCAACGGTGTTGCTTGGGATGCGGTTGAGTTGCCCAGTCAGTTCCTCGAGAATTGGTGTTGGCAACCAGAGGCCCTTACTTTTATCTCGGGTCATTATGAAACCGGTGAGGCTTTGCCTGAGTCGTTGTTAACGAAAATGCTTGCTGCGAAAAATTACCAGTCGGCGATGCAAATGGTGCGTCAGTTAGAGTTCTCTTTGTTCGACTTCAAATTGCATCAGCAAAAAAATAGCGACAAATCAGTGCAAAAAATACTTGATGAAGTACGCAGTGAGGTTGCAGTGATTATTCCACCGCAATTCAATAAGTTCCAAAATAGCTTTGGGCATATTTTTGCAGGTGGCTATGCCGCTGGTTATTACAGCTATAAGTGGGCTGAAGTGCTGTCGGCAGACGCATTTGGACGCTTCGAAGAGGAAGGTATCTTCAATCAGCAAACAGGCAAGGACTTTCTAACGAATATTCTTGAAATGGGCGGCAGTAAAGAGCCCATGGAGCTTTTTGTTGCTTTCAGAGGGCGCGAGCCTAAGGTTGATGCCTTGCTTCGTCACAGTGGCATCGCGGCGTGAGTTCGGCAAAGCTAAACGACACTCACGTAAAGGCCGAAGCTTTTGCCAGCCTTTACGACAGGGTATGTAAACGCAAAGTCAGTGAAGCCATGGTGAAAGAACTTATTTCTAAGCCGGCTTCGAAACAACAGTTACTCGAGATCACCGACGATCGCTTTTTGGCTGAATTTACCAAAAAAGTATTTCAGTCGGGTTTTGTTTGGCGCGTGGTAAGAAATAAATGGCCAAGCTTTGAAGAAGTATTCTTTGAATTCAACATTGACAAAATATTGTTGATGCCCGATGAAATGCTAGAACAAAAAGCCACAAACCCAGCCATTATTCGAAACTTTAACAAAGTGAAAACGATCCGTGAGAACGCCATGATGATTGACGATGTTCGTCGTGAGTATGGTAGTTTTGCAAAATTTGTTGCCCAGTGGCCTAGCGACGATATTGTTGGTCTTTGGGATTATTTGAAAAAGCATGGCGCTCGACTGGGCGGGAATACTGGTCCTTATGCCCTTAGAATGCTTGGCGTCGATACATTCTTGTTAAGTCGTGACGTAGAAGCTTACTTTGTGGAACATGGTTTGATCACGGGCTCGGCTCGCTCGAAGCGCAGTTTAAAAGCCATTCAAGACACTTTTCTGCATTGGCAACAAGAGAGCGGTTTATCGCTTCAGGAGCTAAGCCAAATAGTGTCGTATAGCTGCGGCGATAACTACGTGGGAATGGCATAGGTGATACTTTCATGCGACAAACTCAGTAAATTCTATGCAACTAAGAGGGTGTTCAAAGACCTTAGCCTGCGCTTTGATAGCCCAAGAAGCCTATTGCAAGGCGCAAACGGCAGCGGCAAGTCTACTTTGCTTCGAATCATCGCGGGTTTAGAAGAGACCTCTTCAGGTAATATTGATTGGCAAGCAACGCCATCAGACTCGACAGTCTTAATTGTGCTGGCAAGTGAATCTGTGCTTCCACCTGATGTTTACACTGCGATTGAGGTGTTGGCGCTAATAGAGCGCTATCAAAAGGTTGATACTGAACTAAGAGAAACGCTGATACAGCAACTGAATTTCAACGCACATTTGCACAGTAGAGTCAGCGAGTTATCGTCGGGCTCGTTGAAGAAGCTTTTGTTGATTGCTGCGCTATCTCAGCACTCAGATGTGTTGTTATTAGATGAACCCTTCGCCAATCTTGATGTAGAGAGTCGCGATCTACTGAAAGACTTCATTTTAGCCGATCAGCGCTTTCAGATCATTGTTGACCATCATCGTTTGTTAGGTGAACTGCCTTGCGTAGCTATGGATGATTAAGGTGTTTGCAAAACCCAGTCTGCATACCATCATGCAGCGTAAAACTAAGCGTTTTTTTCAGAATAATCGCAGGCTATACCAGTTTTTCATTGGTTTTCTCATTTTTATGGGGCCAATTGCGGGTGCTACCATGCTATTTGCTGCTCCATTGTTAGGCTATTTAGCCGTAAATGCAGTGTCGTTGCTTGAGTTCGCCATGGTGGCGTGTAGCTTAGCTTTGCTCTGCATAGTATTCGTACAGTTCTACTTTTTGTATTGGCAAAGCTCAGAGTTACAGTTTTTAAAACTCAGTATGGGAAAGGGCAGAGCCTTATTACACCACTTTGTTGCCTTGAATCGGCAAGCCGCCATCTTTCATATCCTGGTGTTGGCGGCCTTTGCTAGAATCGAGATAAACATCCAATCAATGATTTACGTTGTTGTTTGTTATCTGAGTTTGTTTGCGACATTTTTGTGGCGATACAAATTATATTCAGGTTCCCCCTTTATTCTCAAAGAGCGGCTAAACGCGTGGTTGAGTGCAAGTAGTCTAGGTGAAAAGGCCAGCGTAGGGGAAAAAATTAAGGAAGTTACCAAGACCAGGCTCAATACGAAATTATTTTTCTATTTGATGAGATCAGGCGCTTGGTTACGAGCCTTGCTAGTCGTGGCAATGTACGTTCTCATGGCAAAACTAGCAACAAGCGATATAGATACTGCATTTCTAGCCGGTATCGGTATCAGTATTATGATGCTTGGAAGCTTTTTTGTTGCCCTACTGAGTAAGTTAGTACAAACAAACCTACATCGCGATATGATTTTTTGGCAAAGCCTAGGACAGGCCATGCCAACAAGGCTAACCGGCCTCATAAAGCGAGTGAAATGGGCGCTTATTTCCCTATTTCCACTTGTTTTTATTTCTGCCTATTTACTTACTAGAATTTAACTGACCTAAGTTGTAAAGCAAATTTCCATCGGCCCTAATATTATCAGTCACTTAAAGGTGAATTATTTTGGCTTTTTCGCTACACTTAGCGCATATCATTTATGCTTCTTCATACTTCGAAGGTTTCCATGACTACAAGCAACGTAACGCAATCAAGCGAAGCTAATGCTAGCGCTTCTAACTCATCTAACTTGCTTGATCACCTAAACGATATCGACACCGGCGATGCAGATGGCGGCTCCGTCAACACCAGCAACAGTGATGAGGCGGCTGCTAGCCAAACGCACTTTGGCTTCAAACAAGTAGAAAAAGCGCAGAAGGAGTCGATGGTTGCCGACGTGTTTCATTCTGTTGCCGCTAAATACGACCTAATGAACGACCTAATGTCACTTGGCATCCACAGAATGTGGAAGCGTTACACGATAGATTGCAGTGGAGTACGTCCAGGTCATAAGGTACTTGATTTAGCTGGTGGAACGGGTGATTTAGCCGCTAAATTCAGTCGTATTGTGGGTGAAACTGGGCAGGTGACGCTGGCCGACATTAACCACTCTATGCTGATGGTAGGTAAAGAAAAGCTGACCAACATGGGTATCATGTCGAATCTGAATTATGTGCAAGCAAATGCAGAAGCACTTCCTTTTCCCAGCAACCATTTCGATTTAGTTACCATGGCGTTTGGCTTGCGTAATGTGACTGAAAAGTCTAACGCACTTGCGTCAATATTCAGAGTATTAAAGCCTGGTGGCCGTTTATTGGTATTGGAGTTTTCAAAGCCCAACAGTGAAGCACTGAGCAAAGTTTACGACGCATATTCTTTCCATCTTTTACCCAAAATGGGCAAATTGGTTGCCGATGACGCAGAAAGTTATCAGTATTTAGCAGAATCGATTCGTATGCATCCCGATCAAGTCACTCTAGAGAGCATGATGAAGGAAGTTGGATTTGAACAAACCAGCTATACCAATCTCACCGGTGGTATTGTTGCATTGCACCGTGGGTTCAAGTTTTAAATGTATCAAGCACAACTGCTTAGCGCTGCTATTGAAGTCGCCTTAGCGAAACTGCTATCGTTCGACGATGACAGCTCAAAGTTACTAGCGCCACTCGTTTCGAAACAATGCATAATTCAATTGCATGAGTTGCCATTCCCCTTAGTATTTTCATTTAGTGAGAATGCAGTGGCCGTAAGCTCGGCTGAGCAACATAGTGAGCATAAAGTTAGCCCTAAACTAACTCATGATCAGTGCAGTATCGACCTATCACTTTTTATCATCAACGAAATCAAAGATACCAGTAATATCACACGTTTGATTCGTGACGGTAAACTCGATTTCGATGGTAACTTGCAAATTGCACAAAACATGAGTGCTTTATTTAACGGTATCAATATCGATATTGAAGAAGTATTGTCGCAATATGTGGGTGATATTGCAGCACACACCACTATGCAGCAAGTTCATAAATTCAAGCGTTTTGCTAAGCATAATCATCAATTAGCGATGGGTGCACTGAGCGACGCCTTACTTGACGAAAAACGTATAGCCGTGAGGCCGATCATGGTTGAGAACTATATTCAAGAAGTAAACGAATTGCGTGATAGCACCGACCGAATGGAAGCCAGAGTGGCTCTGCTCGAAAAGGCCTCGAGCCGAAAGTTAAATACAAAGAAGGGTGAATAACTTGCGTATTGGTCGTTTCTATCACATTGGCAAAGTGCTGTTAAACCATGGGCTAGATGAGGTGATCCCTTCTCGATTTAGGCCTTGGTATGTTCGCTTATTTCGCAAGTGTATATTTTGGCTTCCTAACAAGCACAAGCAAGAATCTGAGGGCCGACGTATCCGTTTGGCGCTGGAAACTCTAGGGCCGGTATATATTAAGTTTGGTCAAATGCTGTCTACCCGCCGCGACTTACTAACACAAGATATTGCCGATGAACTCAGCATGCTGCAAGACAGCGTACCACCATTTTCATCAGAGCTTGCCGAACAAACTATTCGCGAGGCGCTAGAGCTCAGCGATTTATCAGAACTTTTTAGCGATTTTGAATCGGCGCCGCTGGCGTCGGCTTCCATTGCGCAAGTGCACAGCGCGATCTTAAAAAGCAATGGTAAGCAGGTGGTGGTTAAGGTGCTTCGACCGCAAATCAAACAAACGATTGAAGCCGACGTAGAATTGCTAGAAAGCATCGCGCGAGTGTTACAAAAAATCCTTCCTGATGGCCGGCGCTTGAGACCTGTCGAGGTGGTGCGGGAGTACAAGCGAACTATATTAGATGAGCTTGATTTACTTCGTGAGGCAGCTAATGGCATACAAATTAAGCGAAGTTTTGAAGGGTCGGAAGCCTTATATGTGCCGCACTTCTATAGTGATCATTGTCGTAAAAATGTGATTGTTATGGAGCGCGTTTTCGGTATTCCAGTGTCGGATGTAAGTAGCTTGCGAGCACAAAATACCAACATGAAGCTACTTGCAGAGCGTGGTGTTGAGGTGTTTTTTACTCAAGTTTTTCGTGATAGTTTCTTTCATGCAGATATGCACCCAGGTAATATTTTCGTAAGTAGAGAGCACCCCGAAAATCCGCTGTATATCGGTATCGACTACGGCATTGTCGGCACGCTTAACAAAGAAGATAAACGTTATCTGGCAGAAAATTTCATTGCCTTTTTTAACCGTGATTATCGGAAGGTGGCCGAGCTTCATGCCGATTCTGGCTGGGTACCTGCCGATACTAACATCGCCGACTTTGAAATGGCGATAAGAACGGTGTGCGAACCTATATTTCAAAAGCCGCTTGAAGACATTAGCTTTGGCAACGTGCTTCTGCAGTTATTCAATACAGCGCGACGCTTCAATATGGTGGTGCAGCCGCAATTGGTGTTGTTGCAAAAAACCTTATTATACGTTGAAGGTTTAGGCCGACAGTTATATCCGAAGTTGGATTTGTGGCAAACCGCAAAGCCTTTCCTTGAAAACTGGATGAAGGAACAAGTTGGGCCCAAGGCCATGTTGAACAAGGTTTATGAAAATCTGCCTTTTTGGTCAGAGAAACTCCCCGAAATGCCCGACTTACTCTATGATGGCATGCGCCAGTTAAAGCGCATTCCAATAGAGCAGCAGAAACACCATGAGCTGCAAATAGAAGCCATTAAAAGCACGCAAAAAGCGCGTTTTTATAGCCACTTAGCAGCCGCATTTACCGTCATTTCCGTGCTTATGTACTTGTTTGACAAGTCGATGTGGTGGAGCGTTCCAATAGGCATTGTCGGTTTAAGCTGTTGGTTTCTATCATGGCGGAGACTTTCCTAGCCAAGGCGTTAAGCTATGCTCACATCATCTATTTTCTGTTTATTTTTTAAACTGGTACGTTTATTGTAATCTTGACTGAATAAATAGCGCTATTTGTATTAAGTAGCGGTTAACTGCGGCCGATAAAAACATAAGCGCAGTGTTTAACCAGGCAGGAGATAGTCATCAAGCAAGATACACAGCAGTTTGTAGTTGCAGCAAACATAGCGGCACACTTAGAAAAGGCGATTGTTGTTGCTAAAGAAATATCTTTAGCGTCGAACAATGCCGGTGTGTTGGCGGCAAGGGCTGGCACAGATGCGGCAGGTTTTGGTGCATTGGCGGAGTTTTTAGACCAACTTGCGCGCAAAACCATTCAAGCCTCGAACGACATTAATAAACAAGCCATGCAAATTAGCAAGCTCACCACCAATGCAGTGCGCACCGAAAGCGCCCAACAACGATATGTAACAGCCTTTGATAAAGGCCAGCAAGCTACTCACATAGACAGCCTCAAAACTAATTACGCCGACATTAATCAACAAGTTAAAAGTGAAACCGAAACCATCGACAGTTTGTCGCGCCAACTTGCTCGTGGCCTCGAAGTGCTCAAGCAAGAGCTCGACGTAGGTAAAGTGCTGGCTTCTATGTCTTTGGTTGAAGCCTCTCAAGCAAGCAGCGAGTATTCAAATCAACTTACCGACAATGCCAAAAATATTGGTAGCGCAATATCGCGCATAGAAAAGCATGTTGGTGATGCCATAAAACTCATGCCTAGAAGCAAGTAGCCAAAACTTAACTAAAGTGAGAACAGATGAAAAGCCAAAAGATATTTGAAGCGAACAATCATGAATGGTTTGTGTTTGGAAGAGATCCCGACAAGCCTCATAGCGTTATCGATACAAACCAATACATGATAAAAACTAAAAATCATGGCTTTTTAATGGACCCAGGTGGTATCGAGCTATTCGCACCAATGTTGGCGAGCGTAGTAAGAGAAGTGCCTATTGAGAATATCACGCAGGTATTTGCTTCGCATCAAGACCCCGACATTATTTCCTCGCTTGGTTTGTGGGACAAGGCGCTTACTAATGCGACTCTGCATTCCCCGCAGATATGGGAAGGTTTTCTGCGACATTTCGGCATGGACAAAATGACTTTCAAGGGCATTCCCGATGGCGGTGCAAAGCTGCAACTAGACCAAATTGAAATTGAATTTATACCCGCACATTATCTTCATTCCTCTGGCAATTTTAATGTTTACGATCCAAAGGCAAAGATTTTAATGAGTGGCGACATCGGCGCTGCACTAGAGCCCCACGATGCGCCAATGGAAGTAGAAGACTTTGAGTCTCACATCCCTAAAATGGAAGGTTTTCATCGTCGATGGATGCCATCGAATCGCGCAAAAAATGATTGGGTAGAGCGTGTGAGTCAGCTCGACATCGACATGATGTGCCCACAGCACGGGCGGATATTTAAAGGTGACGATATTAAACGCTTCCTTGAATGGTTTGAAAAACTAGAGGTGGGCACCGCAGTTCGTTCCTAAAAGAAAAAAGCACGATTAAACAAAACTTAATCTGCATAAGGTGGTATATACTGTTGTGAGCATTGTTCATCGTAACGAAGAGCGCAGGTCTAACTAGGCTTGCGTACTTCGTAATAATAATAAAAAACGCAAGGAACTCGGCATGTATACCATTGTTAAACATACCCACTTAACCATTATTCTACTGACCTTTGTTTTCTTCATCATCAACTTCGTGTTGATGATGAGAAAGTCGCCGGCGGCTCAGAATAAAGTATTGAAAATTGGCCCACACATTCTATACACCCTTTTTGTGATCACCTTTATTTATATGATTTCAGTGAATCCCTTGAAGTTATATCCATTCGTTAATGGTTGGGCTTCGTCGAAGTTAGGTGGCTTTGTGTTGTACGTGCTGTCGATCACCCTGGCTTTGAAATGGGCGAAAACTAATCTGTGGCGTTTTGTTGGTTTGATCAGTGCCATTTTCTGGTTAGTCATGAGTGCCCGTCTTGCCTATGCTCATCACCTCAAGGTGAAAGGGGCAGAGCAAGATACCAGCGCCTATTTAGAGCAAGCGCAAATATTCCTAACATCGCTTAGCTGAGTACCTTCTGAAGCCGCTTTCTCTTACCTCGGCAGCTCTACTTGCGGTATGCATCGGTTATCTGATTGCGCCAATGGGCATGGCTGCCGTTAATGTGGCCATTCCTGCGCTTGCGGAAGAATTGCAAGCTAACGCAATCAAAGTGTCGTGGTTACCCACCTTATATATTTTAGCCAACGTGGCCTTAATGTTACCGTTTGGCAAGCTCGCCGACAATTACGGTCGAAAGCGTGTGTATGCAATGGGCTTACTTTTAAACGCGCTTGCCTCATTAATGTGTGCCCTAGCGTCCGACATTGATTGGATCTTGTTTTGGCGTTTTGTGCAAGGAGCATCAGGCGCGATGATATTTGGCACAGGTGTCGCTATTATTACTTCAGTTACCCCTTCGGAGAAGCGCGGTGCAGCCTTAGGTAAACTAGCCGCCTGCGTGTATGTGGGCTTAACCCTAGCGCCAGCGGTAGGTGGTTGGCTTACTGAATTTTTAGGCTGGCGTTCGGTGTTTTATTTTCAAATACCGCTTATGCTGATGTTGCTCGCTTTTATATATTTAAAATTACCGGGCGAATGGAAGAACGACGAGCACTCGCGTTTTGATTGGGTTGGTTCGTGTATTTTTATCACTTTCTCATGCACTTTAGTATATGGCTTAAGTAAGCTTCCTAGCTTGTTAGGGCTAAGTATTTTGAGCTTGTCGCTGCTTAGTTTAGTGAGCTTTGTAATGCATCAGCGTCGCGACCCGCAACCGCTTATTCGAGTGCAAATGTTCCGCGAAAGTCGCGTGTTTAGCCTTTCATTGATGACTTCATTTTTTATGTACGGCAGTAACTTTGCGATTATCTTTTTATTAAGCTTATATCTGCAATACATCAAAGGCTACGGCCCAGCCTATTCTGGGCAAATACTACTTATGCAAGCCTTGCTCATGGCGATAGTGGCGCCTTTTGCAGGGAAATTGGCCGATAGGTTTGAACCGCGTATTGTAGCCACCACAGGTTGTGTAATTGTCGGTTTGGGCTTTGCACTGCTCATTCGCCTCGACACCAACACGACTGCCTTATACATATCAGCTTCGCTGGCGCTCATTGGCTTGGGTTTTGGTTTGTTTTCAACTCCTAATAACTCAGCCATTATGGGTGCGGTAAAAGAGCAGGAAGTAGGTGTAGCCTCTGCATCTATGAATTTATCGCGCACCATCGGTAACCTGTTTGGCATGAGTATTGTGAACTTAATGATGCACTTCTACATTGGTGATGAAACCTTTAATGCCAGTAATAACGCAGAGCTAATGAGCACAATTTCCTTGGCCTTAATGATGTCGCTCACATTTGTTATTATTGCAAGCGTCGTGTCGGCGATGCGGGGTAGGCAGTAATTTACACGTGTAAAGTACCTGAGCTAACAAGAGAAATAACGAAGAACGTCGTTGTGGAATATATGCGATTATCTTTATAACTAAATATGACCGTGTATAAGTGAGTCAGAGATAAAAACGCGATAGTATGAGTTGGTATAGTAAAAAATGATAATAGAGTGGTTAAACGTGCGGTTTTATGTGGCTATACAATTAATACTTTACTTGGGTTTATTTGCGTTGAGCGCCTCTGCTTATGCGCAGGTGTATTCCTACGTGGATGAAAACGGCGTAACAGTATTAACCAATAAAAAGCCTAGTCAAAAACAGGCTTCAATCAAGAATCATGGTTGCTTTGGTACTTGCCGTACAGGTATTGATTGGGCAAATACCCCACTTGAGCCGGCGGCTTTTGCCGATGAAGTCGACGATGCTGCGAATACGTTTGGCGTTGATAAGGCTTTAGTAAGAGCTATTATTCATGCTGAATCTTGGTTTGATCCCGATGCGCTATCAAAAGCTGGCGCACAAGGGCTTATGCAGCTCATGCCAGCGACTCAAGAACGATTTAACGTGACCGATGCTCACGATCCAGAACAAAACATTCGTGCTGGCGTTCAGTATCTGGCGTGGTTAATGAAAGAGTTTGACAAAGATCGTGACCGAGTTATTGCCGCTTACAACGCTGGCGAGAACGCAGTAAAACGCTACGACGGCGTACCACCCTTCAACGAAACCAAAGAATATCTGCGCCGAGTGAATATTCTATATTCCCGCTATAGTAACGAGCATTCTTCCTAATCTCAAATGGGCACCACGCCCAACTTATAGAACACTGACGAGCAATATGATGCGCAATAGGATAACTACTATCTAAGAGCGCGGTATTATGAGCAAGGCGTTGGGCGGTTTACGCAGATGGATACTTGGTATGGCAAGCCCTGCACACCGCTAACACTTAACAAATATTTGTTTGTTCATTCTGATCCGGTCAATGGAATAGATCCCTCGGGTTTCGTGAGAATTGACAATATTAGTATCGCTTCCAGTGGGCAAGCTACTATTAGGACTGCGACAGTAAGCAGCAGGGTGAGATTGTTCAGCGGAAAAACTAAAGGGAACCCTGTTAATTTGACAAAACAGGTAGGATGTTTTGTTGGTCAACAGTATGTAAACGCAAAAACTGATAGAGTGGAAGAGCATCACCCACTTCAAAAAAGTATTGGCGGTGCTGAAAAACAAGTACTATTGCAAACTGCGAAACAGACTCATCAATTGCTTCATACGGTTCAAAACATGCTGTTTAGAGAAGCTGGATTACCTCCTTTGAATACAAGTGCAGGTAGATTTGAGGCCTTTTTTTCTAACAACCCAGGTACAAGAAAGCTTGCATTTAACGTAACAATTACAGCCGCGAAAAAAGTTGATAAGTTCTGTGGATACAAAGGGAAGAAATCTTTTGAGTCACATCTAAAACGAGAAATTCGTCGCTGGGTCAAAACAAGCGGAAAAACACTGTAATAGAAAGTTTAAGCAAGGAATATTATGAGGGATATTAACTTTATCAACAGTTTAGAGTTTAGCGTTGATATTTTATTTAACAAAGCTGATTATGACACATTAGTGTTCTCAGAAGTGAAGTTCCTAGAGAACTATACAAGATACCAATCATTGAATATTTGGTTTCTTGTTGCGAAATGTGATAATAAAATCGAACAAATTTCTTTTGTGAGAAATAGCACCGTTAAATTTGAAGGGAAAATTGGCATAGGCGATAAGATTAGCAAAGTCTATGACTATTTGGGCGACTGTGAAACCCAAGGGCGAATATATGAGCCTATAAATAAAGAGGGTGTTTTATTCGAAGTCGAAAACAAGCGAGGCTCAGATAGAATTGAGAGCTTTACTATTTTTAGACCCAGAGTATTTCTTGGAGTATTGCCATCGCACATCGCTGATAACTTAAAAGGAGTTAAGAAACTGCCTTAGTAAAAGCGATATCAGTTGTCGATAAGAAGATAAAAAACGACTGATCGTTCGGTGATATTTGGGTAATTAACATCTGACCCCAGTCACCGACAATCAAGGCCAAACCACCACCTTTGAATACGATGCCGTGGGCAAGCAAACCCACATTCGCTACCCCAATGGTTTAGTCAGTGTATCCACCTTTGACAGCTTGAACCGAGTGGCGTCAATCACCACGCTTGATGCTGATGATAATGTTACCTATACCTACGATGCCCAAGGCAACATGCTGAGCGAAACAGACGGTGTGAACACTAAAACCTACTCGTACGATGCCAATCAGCGCTTGATAGGCTTTAACGATGGTACGCAGTCCATCACCTACGAATATAACCCTGATGGTATTCGCACTAGCAAAAGCGTGGACGGTATTACCACCGATTTCATCGTGGACAGCAACCGCGACTACGCGCAAGTGATAGCTGAAAGCGATGCAAATCGCATCATCAAAGCATCGTACACTTATGGTGATGACTTGCTATCCATGAGCCGAAACGGTGGAACTTTCAATTATCTTTATGATGGTTTAGGTTCAACTCGTGCTTTGACTGATGCTGGTGGTAATGTCAGTGATACCCACAAGTATGATGCTTTCGGTAACCTGCTGAACTTAACCGGTGATACTCAGAATGATTATTTGTTTACGGGTGAGCAGTATGACTCTGGATTAGATAATTATTATCTACGAGCCAGATATTATGACCAGGGTGTTGGAAGGTTTACTCAGCAAGATACTTGGATGGGCCACAACCATGACCCAGTAACAATGCACAAGTATCTGTATGCTAATGCTGACCCTGTGAACTATACAGACCCGACTGGTAATTTTAGCTTGAGTAGTTTAACTGCTGGACAAACGATTAGTGGAATATTGACCACTATGAGTATCGTCTCAACTGCAATTGACGTGTATGGGTTCGCGACAGGCGAAAGCGAAATAACTGCCAAAGATGTTGGAATGATGATAATCATGAGTCGTGCTGGCGGAGGAAAAATGTTCAGCTTCCTTTCAAAAAAGGCAAAGAACATTGCGGAAAACCTTTTCGACTCAGTACCCTGTTTCTTTAATAGTTTTCCAGCAGGGACGCTAGTTCATACCGATAAAGGATTGATTCCTATAGAAGACCTTAAAATAGGTGATGTGGTGTGGTCCTATGACGAAAAGACCAAGCAAACTAGCTTGAATCCTATAACGCACCTCATTCAACATGAGGATGATTACGACCTTATTAGCATTACTCTGGATGATGGAGAAGTAATAACATCAACAGGAGAGCATCCGTTCTATACTGGCGACTCATGGATTGAGGCTGATGAAATTACATCAAATCACTCTCTGCTTTTTAAAGGTGATTCAAAAGACATTTCAAGTATTGATTCGGAAAAACATAAAGGAGCAGTTTTCAATATAACTGTAGCCAACGCTCATACTTACTTTGTTGGTGTTAATGGAGCACTAGTTCATAACACCAACAAAAATTAACAATGCAAATTCAGAGGACCAAAAGCAAAAGGTTTTGATTGGAAACATATCTTTGATAGGCATTCAGCTACAGGAAATATTGCGCAGCAAAGGACGAGAAATTATGCCAACACCGTATTTCCATCTAATTTGACCAATAAGCAAATTCAAGCCAGAGTTAAGGGGGCATGGAAAAACAGAGAACTAAGGCGCTCTCAAGTTGACCCTGTTACTGGGAACACAAATCTTTACTACGAAGGAGTAGACCCTGTAAGCGGGTCCAAAATTGGTATATGGTTTGATAGTGCAACAAAAATGGTAACCACAGCATTTCCGAAATAACTTATGAATATAAAACTTAAATTTAAAAATGAATGGCTTGAAGAGTATAAAAACAAGCAGGGGCTTGCCCCTGCTTGGATTTACTTAGAATGCAACAATGAGCACTACCCTGATGACGAATGGATTGATAATCCTGCAACAGTATTGGGCTGGTGGTTATACAGCATTAAAGAACTACTCAACGGCAATGAGGGCCAAGGGCTCAGTTTTATGGAAGGACCTTTTTTTATTAATGCAAAATTAGATGGTGACAACCTTATTCTAGACTCTGAGGATGGAAAAGTGTCATGGAAGGTCAACGCGCATGACTTCGCCAATACCCTAATAAAATCAGCTAATGAAACAGCAAGAACGTTTTACAACGCAGGTTTAAAAGAAGCATCAGAAAACCTGAATCAGGGTGCAAAAGACCTTAGAGCCGTATTGAAATAAACGACCATTTATTAACCATCGATCTTCGATCGATGGTTAAACCCGTCTTCCATTACTAGCAATCTTCCACTGTCAAAAGTAGCTTCCCAATCATCAATACGCACTCATGAAAACGTCGTGAGTATCTTCCCAGCGGGAATACCATCACACTCAACCCCAACAACATGACACAGGCATTACTAGCAATTTTACCCGTATAAAGAAAACCACCGTTATTTTACTACTGCCATCATCATCACAAATCACGACTAAAACAGCCGATAATCCGTAAAGAAACTTGTAAAGAATTCAATGTTTAGTATAGGATTGAGTTTCTTATCACCAAGGAGACTACCTGCTTATAGGTTATTCACGAAAATCAACATTAGACCAATCACACAATTTACAAATCGATGCCCTTACTCAAGCTGGGTGTCAGACCATCTACCAAGAAACCATGTCAGGTGCTAAACGCCACCGACCCGAATTAGAAGCCGCACTCAAATCACTAAGGCCGAACGACACTTTAGTTGTCTGGAAACTGGACCGTCTTGGACGTTCACTGAAGAACCTTGTCGACATTATCAATGATTTGGAAGAACGTAATATCGGGTTTAAATCTTTGACGGAATCCATCGACACTCGAAGCAACACTGGCAAATTGGTATTCAATATCTTCGCATCGCTGGCAGAGTTCGAACGGAATTTAATACGCGAACGGACATCAGCAGGATTAGCAGCGGCTCGTGCCAGAGGTCGGCAAGGTGGACGACCATCTAAGTTATCCACGAATCAAATTAAGAAAGCCAATGCCATGCTGATGGACCCAGAGATGACTAAGACCGAATCGACCCATCAGGGAATGTAGGCTTAAGTAGCATTGGATTCGCTTCAAATATAAGGGCAAGAGCTTCAACCATTGCTGGTGTTAACTTTAAGCACACATTTTCAAGAGCACTTTGGGGGGAAGTTAAGGACTTTGCTAAAGACCAAATTACAGAGCAAGCGTTTGGCCTAATTGGTCAGCAGGTTGTTAATCATATGGTCACTGCCGTTTCTTCAGTTGTTGATTATGGGCAATCAGCTCAATCTTTTGGTTCGACTGCTCACCGACAGCTACAGGAGTTAATTGATAATCAGACGGGCAGCCTCAACGAATATTTGGAGCAATTTAATGCTAAGGTTATCGCCGAGGTGTTTCGGGATAAAAATGGTGATAAGGCAAAAATTAGAGAAAAAGGCTCCATAGGCTTGGATGTGGTTGTGTTAAATACAATCACTAATGAAGCGATATTTGCCTTTGATTTGAAAACAGGTAAAACAGGCACATCGAAGTCAAAAGCTGGTGAATTTGGAAAGCGGTTTAATGGTGCACCAATAATTGATGTTTATGTAAGGAGGAAATGATGCGATTAACGGAGTTAAAAAAAATAGCAAAACAAAGCGGCTTTGTTGAGCAAATGAGAGATGTTGGATTTACACTCGGTCCTGACTCATTTTGGTTTTATCGTGAGCGAGGTGATTTTATCGATTTGTTTACTTTTTGGATAAAATCCAGTGGCAATTGGTTTGAAGTCCCGCTTTATTGCTTACATAAAGCGCATGTTGAGCACTGTGACATGAGTTTGTTCCCTAAAGGCTTCATGAAAGGGATTCCCAATTTATTTGATAAAACAGTGCAGACGAGAGATTTAGACAAAGGAAAAAATTGGGAGATGCAAGATGAGCAACAAGCAATTAACACCTTAAATGACTTAGCCAATGTATTTAAAAAAAAAGCAGAGCCATGGTTCTCAGCAATAGATACAAACCAGAAGTTGCATGATAGTTATTCGCTAAGATTTCAAGGAAGTGAAAGAGCAATTAGGCTAAGTGGAATAGACAATAATGGCAAAGCCTAGTCCGATGTTTTAGTTACAGTGTCAATGGTGTATAACGACGTGGGCAATATGACGTCGCATACTGATTTTAATAGTCAGTTAACGCAATACGACTACGACGAACTTAACCGTACAACTGAAATCAGATATTCCGATGGAAACGTCGAACGGTTTGAATATGACGATGTTGGCAATAGGATAAAAGAGACACAGCTTACTGGCGCTGTTCTGGCCTACACCTACGACGCCGTTGGCAACAAAACTAGCCTAACAGTAAGGTACAAAAACGGCGATGTTCGCATCGAGCAATATACTTGTGATGCACTCAATCGCCTGACCTCGGTGACAGACAATCAAGGCCAAACCACCACCTTTGAATACGATGCCGTGGGCAACCAAACCCACATTCGCTACCCCAATGGTTTAGTCAGTGTATCCACCTTTGACAGTTTGAACCGAGTGACGTCAATCACCACGCTTGATGCTGATGACAATGTACTAACGCACTACGCTTACGAGTTAGACGCCACAGGCAGACGCACATCGTTAACTGAGCACACAGGCAGAGTATCGACCTTTAGCTACGATGACCTGTATCGCCTAAGCAACGAAAGCATTGTCGACCCAATAAACGGCGACCACAACAGCAGCTACACCTATGATGCCACAGGCAACCGCACCCAAAGCATCATCAACGGCATCACTACCGAGTATGAGTACGATGCTAACGACCGCCTCATCAGCCAAGGTGCATTTACCTATACCTACGATGCCCAGGGCAACATGCTGAGCGAAACAGACGGTGTGAACACCAAAACCTACTCGTATGATGCCAATCAGCGCATGATAGGTTTTAATGATGGTACGCAGTCCATCACCTACGAATACAACCCAGATGGTATTCGCGTGTCTAAAAACGTTGATGGCACGCAAACTCAGTTCATCGTGGACTCAAACCGCGACTATGCACAAGTGATTGCCGAGCAGGTAAATAACACCGATATACAAAAAGAGTACGTATTTGGCTATGACCTACTATCGCAAAGTAGCTTGACCGATATCGGTGACGAACCGCAAACAAACACAGCGTTTTATCACTACGATAGCTTAGGCACCACGCGCAACTTATCGAACACTGACGCCAGCATCTCCGATTCATACTTCTATGAAGCTTTTGGGGAGCTACTGGCAAGTGACGGGGACACCGATAACGACTATCTGTATACCGGCGAGCAATATGATGCGCAATTGGATAACTATTACCTAAGAGCTAGATATTACAATCAGGGCGTTGGGCGGTTTACGCAGATGGATACTTGGATGGGTAAGGATATTGAGCCCATAACTCTCAATAAATACCTATATGGTCATTCCGAGCCGCTGAACGGTGTTGATCCTTCGGGTTTTATGTTCCTGACCGACATTTCGTTTACTTCATCTCTGCAAGCTAAAAATAGAGCAGGTCAGACTGCTGGTTACAGAGTTACGTTTAAAAAACTGAGAAAAGAACTAGTATGTGCATCTATCAAAGAGGTTGCTGTAAAGTCGATATCAGAAGCTGCTGCTGGCGTATACCTTTTCTCCGAAAGACTAAGTGGCGAAACATATATTGGAAAAACTGACAATTTTAAGAGACGAGAGACGCAGCATAACGCTCGTATTGGTAAGATGTTGGCGAAGATTGAATTTAAAATGGACAATGTACTAGAGTTATTCGGTATTGATAAGAAAAGTACCGAGGCAAAGGCATTTGATAACGCGCTTAGGGCTTTGGAACAGTCCTTCATGGATGAATATGACAGAGTAGGAGCGCAGACGTCCAATCGAATGCGCTCAGTAGCTAAGCAACCCAAGTCACTTAATAGTCAAAAAATAAGAAGAATGCTCAATAATACAATAGATTTATGTCCCGAAGGAGCCCTATGAATTTTTTAAATCGCTCGTTTGAAAATGTAGACAACTCAGTTCCCAATTTATACGTCAATATTGACGAAAAATATTGTAATTGTGACGATTCATTAAGCGATGAGATGTTAGCAAAAATACAGGAGGTAGGATGCACAAGCATCAGGCTCGGTCGTGGTACATGGTCAGACTTGTCTTTTTTAAAAGCGTTAAATCCTAAAATCAAGAGCTTGAGTGTAAGCGTATGGGAATTTGATATTGATTGGACGAGCATTTTTGAGTTATCAGAGCTTGAAGTGTTAAAAGTGGATGGGCACATCAAACAGAAGGTGGATTTCCTTCAGTTGCCTAATTTGAAGCGCGTTTTATACTGGTGGGATAATAAAAACGCTGATAGTTTGTGCCGCCACACTGGTATCGAACAAATGGAGCTTTACGGAGCAAAAACACTTAATCTCAATTGTTTAGAAAAAATGACTGCTTTAAAACAATTAGAGTTGGTTAGGGGACAAATCAAAAACCTCGAAGGTGTTGAAAGGATCAAACAACTTGCTACTTTGAGGTTAATAGAAATGACTAAGTTGGAAGATATTTCTCAATTAAACCAAGCGGGTTGGCTTTTATGCCTAGATGTTCGCTGTTGCAATAAACTCTCGTTCCCTGAGAGCCTTGAAGGCCTGAAAAGCCTAATGGAGTTAAACCTGCTACGCCAGAAGCATTTGGACTCGTTAGCGTTTTTATTAACTCTTCCCTCGCTAGAAGTCTTGAGAGTTTTCGAAATAAGCATTAAAGGTGGAGAAGTGGGTGATGTAGCAAAGATCCCCACATTAAAATTACTAAACATGGATTCAAGAAGACATTACAATATCGACATTAAAGCCTTATCAAATAAACTTCATGAACAGTTCGGAGATTATAAAATTCCTTATTTAGAAACTTTCGGATTGGATCCTTACTTTTGATAATTGTCATTGGTTATTGCGGGCCGCAGGTTAAGGAAAACTGATGCCGGAATAGCCCAAATATTTAAGTCGAGTGCGTTTTTAACAACTGACAGAGAACAAGGGCATATTTAAGCACCACAGAGTTTGCTAAAAAGTAGCAACTTTATATTTTTAGTGGAAGGTATAGTCAAGAAATAACAGTGTTAGCACTTTGTTAGGCAAGTATAATAATTACGCCAAACACGCTCTTTAAAATATCGAACCGTATTTACCTACGATGACCTGTATCGCTTAAGCAACGAAAGCATTGTCGACTCAATAAACGGCGACCACAACAGCAGCTACACCTATGATGCCACAGGCAACCGCACCCAAAGCATCATCAACGGCATCACTACCGAGTATGAGTACGATGCTAACGACCGCCTCATCAGCCAAGGTGCATTTACCTATACCTACGATGCCCAAGGCAACATGCTGAGCGAAACAGACGGTGTGAACACTAAAACCTACTCGTACGATGGCAATCAGCGCATGATAGGCTTTAACGATGGTACGCAGTCCATCACCTACGAATATAACCCTGATGGTATTCGCACTAGCAAAAGCGTGGACGGTATTACCACCGATTTCATCGTAGACAGCAACCGCGACTACGCACAGGTGATTGCTGAGCAGGTGAATAACACCGATATACAAAAAGAGTACGTATTTGGCTATGACCTGCTATCGCAAAGTAGCTTGACCGATATCGGTGACGAAACGCAAACAAACACAGCGTTTTATCACTACGATAGCTTAGGCACCACGCGAAACTTATCGAACACCGACGCCAGCATCTCCGATTCATACTTCTATGAAGCCTTTGGGGAGCTACTGGCAAGTGACGGGGACACCGATAACGACTATCTGTATACCGGCGAGCAATATGATGCGCAATTGGATAACTATTATTTAAGGGCTAGGTATTACAATCAGGGCGTTGGGCGGTTTACGCAGATGGATGAGTGGATGGGGGTTGACAATGAGCCTGTCACTCTCAATAAATACATCTATGCTTATTCCGATGGCATCAATATTATTGACCCTTCGGGAATGTTTGGCTTGAGTGATATAATGGAAGCAAGGACTACCCAGAATATATTGCGAAATATTAATGTGATTGGTAGAGGGCCTTCGGGAGTCGGCGCAAACGCCACGGGAAGAAAGTTAATCTGGAATGGAGGCTGTTTTATTGTAGAGGAAATTGCTGAAGATTATATTTCGAATGCAATTGGTTTGTATGTCTTCGAAGATATTAAATTAAATAAACCTTACGTAGGGCAGTCGAAAGTAGATGTTCCTAAGCGTGTAAAAACGCATTTTCGAGGCCCAAGAGCTACTATCAAAAATTTGACACATATATTACCTGTCAGTATTGCAGATAACGTAGAAGATAAGTTGGATGACGTTTTAGATGCATTGGAACAGTCATTTATTGATGATATGGACGGGCCTGGTGGAAAAGCAAAAGGTCCAAATTCAGAGGGGAATTCTGCTAATAAAAGGAATCAATTTAAAGCAAAGAAAAGAGAGGATCTGGGTAAGTTGATGAAAAAATTCAAAATTTGTGACTAGAGTAAACGCATGGCTAAAAAGATAAGACATAAATATTTAGATTCACTTAATTTGGTGGAAGTACAAATTCACGGCAAGCTAGATTTCGATGATTTTGATGATGTATTTTCTCAAAAATTCGAATCTATTTGGATTCTAGCTGATGATGCATCAAAGTTTTCGCAGGTAACGGAAAAATTAAAGCATGTAAAAGCTATTAGATACAATCCATACGAGAAGCAAGATGTTACGTGGATAAATGAACTGCCAAACTTGGAGTATATCTATCTATCCGGGCCCTTAAAAGGTACGGTAGATTTTAACAACTTTAAAAATGCAAGAGAGGTACACGTAGATATTTGTAAAACGACAAAGTCGATTTTGACATCATCAATCAGTCCTGAATATTTGGGGTTACATAAATTTAAAGGGGATTTGGAGAAACTGCCGAAAACGATGCTTAACTCAGTGCGTAGCTTGTATCTAAGCTCTACAAACCTTGAGCATTTGGATGGTCTTTCTGAGTTTTCTGAATTAGATGAGCTTGTAATAGAACGAAATTTGAAGTTGACAAATATTGAAGGATTATCCGCACAATCCAAACTAAAATTCCTGCATATAGAGAGTTGCAACAAAATCGATGATTACAGTGTTCTGTCGTTGCTAACTGTTTTAGAAAAGTTTAGCTTTTACAATAAAGTGATGCCTACACTTCAACTGCTTACATCAAAACTGTTAGCGTCAATTGAACTGGGCCCATCTACCAAATTACAAGATTTAGACACTGGATACTTCATCAATTTCCCATCGCTAACATACGTGGGTTTCTATAATCGAAAGGACTATTTTAAGAAGCTAGATGAAGTGAAATCTATGTTGGATATTCAGTCATAATCGGTTTTTTGAACTTATTTTCAGCGACAGGTTATAGTCCGTTTTATGCAAATAGCCAAGGTACATGGTATTGGATTGATGCGAATTCTATCAATGCAAGCATGGGCTTGTTTGATATTAGCATATCCGTCTGGCCATACCACATAGCTTTTTGCAAACTGCCAAGGTAGCAGTTGATCGATCTCTGTTTCTTTGATGCTTAGTACCTCAAGACTATGCGCAAGTCATCGACTTCGATATCGCAAAGGAATACGTGTTTGGCTATGACCTGCTATCGCAAAGTAGCTTGACCGATATCGGTGACGAAACGCAAACAAACACAGCGTTTTATCACTATGATAGCTTAGGCACCACGCGCAACTTATCAAACACCGACGCCAGCATCTCCGATTCATACTTCTATGAAGCTTTTGGGGAGCTACTGGCAAGTGAGGGCGAAACTGATAACGACTATCTGTATACCGGAGAGCAATATGATGCGCAATTGGATAACTATTACCTGAGGGCGAGGTATTATAGTCAGGGCGTGGGGCGGTTTACGCAGATGGATACCTGGATGGGCTCAGCGGGAAGTCCAATGACGTTGAATAAATATGCTTATGGCAATGCGGACCCTATTAACTTTTCTGACTCAACAGGTAACTTCTCAATAACAGAGTTACAAGTTGTCAATAACATCAGGTCGAATCTTTCGAGTCTTCAAATCGATTTGGGTATCAGTTTGCTTGATGGGTATTTCAATCCCGACAGTGCCTCAAGCAATGCTGGTGACGGTGCAATTTTACTTGGATTAAGCGCAATCGGTGGACCTGCGTCCTTCAAAATACTAAGGATGCTATCAGGTAAATTCAGAAAAGCGTGTAACAGTTTCACTGGCGACACATTGGTGTCGACTGAGTTTGGCCTAAAAGCAATCAAGGATATCAAAATAGGCGACAAGGTCTGGGCTTACAATGACCAAACAGGAGAAAAATCGCTCCAACCAGTTATTCACTTAATTAGTAGTGAAGGCGAGAAAGAGATTGTGGATATTACTCTTTTGTCTGGTGACGTTATCCAGGCGACAGGTAATCATCCATTCTACGTTAACACTCAAGTCAATTGGGATTGGCTTGATGCGAATGCCATAAGTGCGGACATGGACTTATTTGATATTAATAAACAGAATGTTGATGCAACTCGCATTTCATCGCACATAGAAGAGCTTTCGGTGTTTAACTTGACTGTGGCCAACGACCATACGTATTTTGTAAGTGACGCTGAGGTTTTGACGCATAATGCTAATAAGAAGTGTCGTGTCGGAGGAATCGTACCTAACGCTCCCAAGCCGACTCTAGAAATTAACTATAAACGTGTGCCAGGTAAACCACGGTACAATCGGACAGCGGGAACCTTACCTTCGGATTGGAAAGTTGCTTTTGATAGAAATGCAGTTTTTGACGGAAAAAAGTGGTGGGCAAAGGGAAAAGGAGGGGCGCTTTATAGATATGAGACCAATGGCAACGGTGTATTTCATTGGAATGGCAGTACTAAAGATGCTTTGGTTCCTTTAACTAGAAAAGCTAAAATACCGAATGAAGTTCTTAAACTATTTAATTTACCATCAAAAGGACCCTTGAAATGAAGCTAGTAGGTGATAAGGCAAGCTTTGCTCTAGAGTGCATCTTATCCGCTGAGAATACTAACATGGGCCGTATTTTTCTATATATAAAAGGAGTAAGGTTTGGTCAAAACGATTTCGATGAGGAACTAGATGCATTTTTCTTTAGAATCCTAAAAGAAATCAAAATGATGGATAATGAGTTTCCCGATCTATTTCCTCTTTTACCAAAAGAGTTTGTTGAGCTCGTTGATTGCATATACGAAGATTTCACTCCACCTTTTTGTGATACTTTCAAAAAGTTTGCTGATCAAAGTCGCGAAATTGATTGGAATGCAATACTTAGATCGGGGCTCGCTTTTGACAATATGCTTTTTGGGTTTATCTCCAAAGGTAATTTAGAAAAAATAGTAATAAATGAAAACGATGTATTTGCGGAAGCAACTATGAAAAGAGGCACTTTTGAAAGCTACTTGTCGCAACTAAGTACTGATGTTCTTCCTGATTTTGATTGGTATAAAATAACTTGTGATACAGAGGTTTTGATTAAAAAATAGTTAATCTATTAAGTGCTCGGTGCTTTGCATCCAGCGCACACGGAAGAATAAAAATAAGGTACAAAAATGGCTGACAAGGTTACATCAAAAGAAATCAGCAATTCATTGCTTCCGATGGTTGAAAAAAATTGTTGGAAAACGGTTTCAGCGCATATAAAACGAAAAGTTTTGTCAAAGTCAATAATGACGTAGTTACTTTTGCTGAGTTGTTGATTGAAAAAAATGATGTCCGCCTTTGGTGTGCCGTTTATCCTGTTTATCATAATGATATTTGGTTTGGCTCTGGAAATGTAACGAAAAGATTTCCTGAAACTTAGGGAACAGTAAGGGTTCACAACACACAAGAACTCGACGGTGCCTACGAACACTTTACTGGTTGCTTGGCTGCGCTGGGGGAAACGACGCTCGCGGCGCCGTTTATTAAACAGTTTGTGGACTCAAATATAGAGTTTGGAGAATCCGTGGAAAAATGTACAGCTCTACTCAGCGCGATGCAAGAGGGTACCTCTGAGGCAATTCTAGAAAAATTTAAAAGTGACAATATTAAAAAACTGAGGTTGCAGAAATTTCTTAAGTAGGGGCTTCAGTGCAGACCACCACGCTCTCGGTGTGTAGTGCACTGGACAGTGTGACGAGTATCCAATGGTCATTCATGTTGATACCGATAACAGCTATCTGTATACCGGCGAGCAATATGATGCGCAATTGGATAACTATTATTTAAGGGCGAGTTACTATAATCAGGGTGTTGGGCGGTTTACGCAGATGGGTGAGTTTGGAGGTTGGGAAAATAATCCTATTTCTTTAAACAAGTATCTATATGGCCATTCTGACCCGATTAATCATATAGACCCTTCTGGCTACTTGAGTCTTAGAGAACTCGGAATTTCAATCAAAATTAGAAGCATTCAAGCTACTCAGACCGCAGCCAGGGTGGGAAATAGTGTTACACGTACGCTATCGAATTTTGGTAGGCAGACTGTTTCGACTGGAAAAACATCTGTTATCGGAATCCAATACATGAGCAGAGTTAGTTAACTAAGAAACATAGCTTCGAGAATGAGACAAGAAGGGGCCGTCAATTGAATACTTGAGGAAGCAAGGTAAGAGTTGGGAAAAAATTACCGAAACAGCCTCTAAACCAAATAGTTCTTTGCAAGAATTAATAAAGATATTTTTGAGTAATTAAAGGATCAACGTGGAATACAAAACATTCAGAGATAATAGTGAACGTTTGACAGTGCAGCTAGAGAAGATGCCTGCTCTAACGTACCGATTTGTGGCGTGGCGTTTAAAAAAGAAATTTAGTCTCAAAAAAAGCTGTGATTTGGTTAAAACAGAAAACGAAATATTTCAAGAATTCTCAACTGGTAACATGAGAGTTAGTATTGAATGGGATAATTGGTCAGGGTTAACAGTTGTGGCTTTAGATAAGGCGTCTGAGCCGCTAGTGATGGAAATAGGAGAATCGCTTGAAAATAAATACATCTAAAGGAAGGTCATTGTGAATGTTTCATTAGAAGATGTTTTGGAAGAGTTTCGGCTTTTACCTGCTTTTGTTGGTATTGACCTCTCTGGCCCAAATGTTAAAGGTAATTTTGGTGAATACCCTCTTCATGTAGCTGTGTTGTCTAATAATTTAGATTTTGTAGAAGTATTATTGATTTCGAAAGCTGACATCAATCAAAAAGGTGAGCACGGCTATGCACCTTTACATGAATCGATTGAACAGGAAAATTTTGAAATTACCAAATTCTTGGTAGAGCAAGGGGCTGACTTAGAAATAGAAAATAATGACGGAATTTCATCAATAGAAATGATTAAAAACACCAAAAACAAAAAATGGCTAGAGTTAATTGAAGAAGCGTAGCGGTTTTTCTGTATCCGTCCGCTAAACCCCGTCTTGTCTAATTGACCAGGCAGTTGCAAACTCGTGTTTTTAATCAAATGAGGGTTTTGTGATGGTACGCAGGCCATATGGAACCGGATGGCTCTGGCGGACTCAGAGTAATAACGGCTTTCCCCGACATATAGACTAGGAAAAGCAATATGAATTCTCTAAACTTTGGCAATAGAGCGATGATTATAATGATAACTGAATTTGAGTTAACTAAGTATCGTACTTATGTAAAAAATACGATTAATAAATTCAAACATGGTGAAATTGATGAGTTCGGCTTTATCTCCGAAGCTGATGAAGCCAGATTCCATGTTACGAAAGAATCTACATTGATCAGTTATAATTTATGGATTGTTGAATGTGACGACTGGTTTAAAGGCTCTTTAAAAGCAGATAGCGTTGAATTTATGAAAGAACTAGATACAGCACTAACCTGCATGGATAACAATAAACCATGGGCTTTTGAGCTTAAAAAATATATGCAAAACTAGGTAAGTTGAGTTTCTTTTTTTGAATTCGAAAACGGCGATACGAAGAGCTTTGCATCGATTGCTGTTGCGAAAGGATAATCTATAATTAGAAAAATCGGAACGTTCTAGCGGAAGACTTGGTAAAACTATGACGAAATCAGCAATTTAATTCGATTCGAGGCCTAACTGTAGACCACCACGCAAATATCATAACTTTTACCATTTTGTATCATAATCTCGACCAACTTCTCATAGTAAGCCTTGTTGTTTTTTACCTAAAAAAAAAGATCATGATAGATCTGGTTCGGTATCGCAGTGTTTAACGGCTAGTTATGATGCTTTTGACTGGCTATTTAGGGACTTGTTGGGTGATTAATTCCTTGTGGGTGCCCCAATGTGGAGTAATAAGATCGCGTTGACATGATTAATAGTGACTTCCTTTTGTATGTTTTTGGCCGCGTCCATCAAGCTGCCGTAGCAGAGGTTTTTGCACAGCCTCAAGTTGCTATTGGCATTGCGTAAAATGAGCTCAAGTGCGACTTCAGTAGTGTACTCCGATAACTGAACTAAATACTTGGGTGGAGATCCTAAGCAAAAAGTAGTGGATGTTGCTTCTATGCTGCATATTCGCTTACATTCTCTTATAAGGTATATTCATAGGTTGAATGGACTTAAAATAAATAGTGGGGCTGACTATGCGTCACTTTCGAACTACAAGAAGGCGAAGTCATTAGTTCTATTAATAAAGACCACTGAAGCATTTGATTCAGCTTGTCTTGGTGTTCGAGGTTACGAACCAATTGCTCCAACATTGAGAAAAATACTAGGACGTTAAATGGATATACTGAAAAGACAACTTTTTTATCTTGTTACTAAGAAAATAGCGATGAAGATAAATCAATTTGGTTGCACTACTATTTCGAGTTATTTAGATGAAGGTTGGAGTAATAGTGAAATAGTGTTTGAGGAAATGCTACTTCCGCTATTGGAAAAAAGTCATAGGATAGCGCTTGTGGGGTACAGATCCGACTGGAGAGAAGGCTACAAAAATGAAGATTTGCCTTTCTGGTCAGAGCTTTTCGATAGTTTGGTTTATAGGGAAGGCCGTAGGTTTTTTCTCAAAAACAGTAGCGAATCAATGAAGAAGCTCTTTACTTATTGGCAAGAACCTTATTTTCTAGTTGACTCTAATAGCAATCCTGGCAAGCAAACTATACGGCCAGCTATTCCTGTAGTTGAAATAGATTATTCGAATATTGATATTAGTAGATTAATGAAAGGGAGCGAAATTTTTAGCGAGTTATCTAACCCTTGGGCTGGAGGCTATTATTCCGCTAAGAAGTGGGTTTACTCTCAAATGCCAGAAAGTAAAAACCTGTTTCTGCCTTACCGCAATTTATCGTCTATTCGTTTCTTCGGGTGTGAAAGTACTATAGGTAAATTTGTTGATAGAGTTGTAATCGAAGGGAACTTAATCGAAGAGATTGATGAGCATTGCCCAGGTTATTGGGAAGATGAATTCCAAATTAATGATGGAGAGTCTCTTGAAAACGCCGCAATGCGATTATTTGAAGAGGAGATGAACTAGCCCTTAGTATATGATAGTTATCGCCGACAAGAAATCAGAGGTCTTTAACACTTGGCCGGTGATGGCGACGTTATTCATGGCCTCAGTGAATTTTAACCGCGTCAAACTTTCAAAAAGAATTTGGGGGGCAGATTCGTTTAAATTAGATAACCTAAATTCGTGTTTGGGTTATCATTTATTTGAGCTCCTTATTGAGGTGGTATTCTATATCTAGGAGCTAAAAAAGGCAGCCCACACTATCGTGCTAACCAAGCACAGAAGGGAGCCAAAGGTAAGAACTCAACACATATCGCGTATAAAGCTTTGACTGGTGCGGGAGGTAGAAAGAGTGATGCTACCGAAATAGTGCAAATGTTTGAGGAAGCATATGAATTACAAGGTTGGCTATAAATGAATATCGCTGAGTTATATTCAAATAAGAAAGTAAATAGTCGTTCAAGGCTTAAGCATAGTGACCTTGATCCGCTATTAAAAAAAGATGCTCCAAAGCTAAGCATTGAAGACGTTGGTTTACTTGTTCTTCTTGTAGACACTGACACAAATAGAACTATTGTAGACAAAGTAGGCAAAGTTCTTTCTGGTTATGAAGCAGATCAGAAGAGAAGCATATTTAGTGAGCTTAAGTCTCATATTTCTGAGATTAGTACGGAATCATTGATCGGCTGTTTAACGACTCAAGACTATGTTGATGGTCAGGAGCTGTTTTCAGCAATAATGGAAGCCGATCAGATTGATAGCACTGATAAGCTCATTCTGTTTGATGAAATTCTTGATGCTAAATTACCTGCAGATATTAAGCGGGACTACACAGATAAAGCTCTACTGGTTTGTGAGACTGTCTTATCTGATATGTCTTCAATTACTGGGGAAGTACGTTTAGCTGTTTCTATGCTGAAGAGAATTGATAAAGCTTACCCTGAGAATAGTTCTGCTTCTGAAATGATAGTTAAACTATACAAGGATAACGAGCTGTGGCGCGATCTATATAAAGAGGAAATGGAGCATCGATATAAAATCTTGGTAAAAAGCTTCGGGGCGAAAGTGTCAGATGCTTTCCGTAATAAAGATTACGCTCGCATTGTTAAAATGCTGAGTAAGCATGAGCACGAATTGCCCGAGGTGCTTGAGAAAAAATATCGGTTTAGTTTGAAGAAAATCAGTTAATGGCTTAACTAATAGGTATCTTACTTTAACATCGCTAGTTCTATGCCCATTTCGCAAGGTATTTCCGTTCCAGCACCACAAAGGAGGAGAATTTGGTATAACATCTTTGCGAAATGTCAATGGATCACAGAATGGCGCTGTAGGTAGTTTAGTAAGATGGTTTCATGCTCGGTGTAAGATTAGTGTTGGGGAAACATACAAAATGATACCGGTTAAAGGGGTTAGTGGGTCCGGAGGAATTTGTCGTGGAAATTAATGTGAAGTTAATAATTATTATTGTTTTTATCGGCAGTATTTTCGCTGGGGGATACGCTATTTTGGAAAAGAACAAAAGTGTTAAATTGAGCCAATTGCATTCAGGATATAAACTACAGCCCAAAGATTGGGAAGTGTTCCTGCAATGTTGGCAAGAAAAAAGACTCCATCAACTTGACCAAGGAAATGCCGACTTCTTGAGGTTTGGCAATGAAACTGTCAAACACAAGTCTATTGAATTTCCTAACTTACAAGATATACCTCTCCCTAAGTCTTTCTTAGATTTCCATGAAAGCTATCAAAGGCTTGGCGGCGCTTATCGAGAAACAAGTATAGCTGACGGTATTGGAATGTTTGCACCGTCAGAAGTGCAATTGCTATCTAGCTATTTACTTGAATATTTGGAGAGCAATAATGAGTTCTCTTTTGAATCCGACGACGAAAGTTACTATAAATATGGCGTCGAGCAAGATACTGCGCAGCAACGAACCAGTTATAAGCAAAACGCAATTGTAGTTGGTCAATATGGATGGGATGATTACGAGTTGATAGTCCTTTATCCCGATTCAAAGACTCAAGATGGAGAGATGGAAACCGCGATATTTGGACTCGCCAGCGACGCTAGGACGCCATCATTTGTAGAAATGATGAAACAATTGGCAGTGTTTTTTTTGTCGGCTCCGGATTCAATGCCACTTTACCCTCAACCGACCGTGGCTAAGTCTTGCGCTGGGAAACTGACTTTAGTTAATGTTTGGTGGAAATAATATAAGACTTATCCGTCTGCTACATCGAGTCCAGTTGTAGACTGCAGACCACCACGCATGTCTCCTGATTGGCTATAACTAAAGCTATGTGCTACCTATTCCATGTATATCAAAACGAAATATTCTACACAGAAATTTAGTTTACCAAATTACTGAAAGTGCCAAGAATTTTGTTCTGACGATAATTTGGGAAAAAAACGGCTGCTCTGTTGATGTTAATTTGGGAATTGACAGTTTTCGAAGACACAAAAATTAATAAGAGGTATATAGTCTAGAGTTAATGCAGTGTCTCGGTTGAGGAAACATATACGCAAAAGTCGGACTGATATGGCAAATCTTACTTCTATTTTACCGGTATCAATCAAACCAGGCGTCCTTGACTCGCTCAATGACGTGTTGGATGCACTAGAGCAGTCGTTTATCAAAGAGCTAGACGGCCCTGGCGGCAGAAAAGACCAAAAGGGTAACTCTGCTAATAAGCGATACCAAAGTAAAAAGACTAAGGTTTCAGAGTTAATGGATAAATTTAAAATATGTGGAAAATAAAATGAGTCATTTCAATTACAAAGAGAATGGAGCCTTGGGCCGATACCAACTTACGGTAGAAAAAGGTTTAGATGATGAGTCACTTGCCGAAATTTTAAAAGGTAATTACAAGGGGTTGTGGTTGCTCAGAGGTGACTTTACAGCCTTAGCCGCCCACACAGATGCCTTGCAGGGTATTGAAGTGTTGCGCATTTCAACTGAAATTACTCAAGACATTAGCTGGGTAAGTGACCTGCCAAATTTGACGCACCTGTCAGTAGAAGGAAAAACAAAAGGCTTTGTTGATTTTAATGCCTTGGTTAACTTGAGCTCCGCGTGTATCGAGTATTCTAATGCGACAAAGAACTTAGTAACCAGTAATGCGCCATTAAAAGGCTTGTTACTCTCTAAGTGGAAAGCACCGTTAACCGAATTTTCTGACTCACTCGTTGCCTCTTTGACAAGTATCAATCTCACCTCTGGTAACCATACGTCAATTGAAGGGCTTCGTCGCTTTAAGAATCTAACTGGTTTGGTGCTATTCGACATTCGTAAGATAACAGATATCAGTGAGCTTGAATATTGCCCGCAAATAGAAGAGTTAGATATAAGCTGTTGTAATCGTGTGGAAGGTGTTGAAGTAATAAAGTACCTACATCAACTTCGTCGTCTAATATTTGAGAACAAATCCCTCCCGTCACTGTCTTTAGTTCCAAGAGATAACCTAGAAGAAATTCTGTTGGGTGATAGCACAACTGTTGAGGATTACAATATTGAGTGTTTACTTGATTTTCCAAAGCTTCAAAGTGTGAGTTATTCGAAGCGCAAAGCATATAAATATGCTGCTGTCGAATTACAGGCAATGTTGACCGAGAACAAGTAATTCAAGAAAAGTATCGGTCGTATTTATCAGTGCGTCTGAAATTGTAACTAGGATGACGGCAATGAGCTCGATGCCACAGGCAACCGCACCCAAAGCATCATCAACACCTACCAAATGGTGGGAAATTACTTAAATCGTTAGCCCGAGAAGTCTGTGGTAGGATTAATTGCAAGTTTCCAATTATTGACTATCAGCATATTTTTTATGGCGATATCAGAAGACGAACCGCAAGGGGTTTTCACAGCACAAGGGCTAGTGCAAATATTGCTAATGCCGGCGGAGCGAATCATACATAACTGGCGCACTCTATTTAGCGTGGATGAAAAATAAGGGGCGCGGAGTAGGGTCTTTAAATTTAGGCGCAATTAACATGCATTAGTATGTTAAAAATGGGAAATGGTTGCAAGGCTTTCCAACAAGGTAGTAAGTGAAAATGAAGCTAAAAGAAATAGAATTCAGAAGTGAAGAAGAATTTGTTGGAAACATCCTAATAGTTGTTTCTGAATCCAAACCAATATCGGTTAATATTGAACTAAAACGTCTTTGGATAACCGCGCAAGATTATCATAATGGTTACCCCGAAAAATTGATAGAGACAGAGTTTAAAGAGTTTGAAAGGGGCATAACCATAAAGCCTAAGGGGGTTGAAGAGTTCAAAGTTAGAATTGAGCAAAAAATCAAACTGATTGAAGATTACCTTAAAAAATGTCAGTTTGAACCTACGCAAAACAAAGCCTATGAACTTAAAAACATAGTTTATACCAATTTACATACTTCAACCAGTGTGTATATATTGCTTGATGACTTAACTGAGTATTGTGCACTTGTTTTAAGCGATGCCAATTCAATGTTGGTTTGTTGGGACGATGTAGTCTGAGATCTAGAGGTGCTTTTTGCGATTCATTACAGGCAATGTTGACCGAGAACTAGTAATTCAAGAAAAGTATCGGTCGTATTTATCTGTGCGTCTGAAATATTGCCTAGGATGACGGTAATGAGCTCGATGTCAATCAGCGCATGATAGGCTTTAATGATGGTACGCAGTCCATCACCTACGAATACAACCCAGATGGTATTCGCACTAGCAAAAGAGTGGACGGTATTACCACCGATTTCATCGTAGACAGCAACCGCGACTACGCACAGGTGATTGCTGAGCAGGTAAATAACACCGATATACAAAAAGAGTACGTATTTGGCTATGACCTGCTATCGCAAAGTAGCTTGACCGATATCGGTGACGAAACGCAAACAAACACAGCGTTTTATCACTACGATAGCTTAGGCACCACGCGCAACTTATCGAGCACTGACGCCAGCATCTCCGATTCATACTTCTATGAAGCTTTTGGGGAGCTACTGGCAAGTGAGGGCGATACTGATAACGACTATCTGTATACCGGCGAGCAATATGATGCGCAATTGGATAACTATTATTTGCGGGCGAGGTATTACAATCAGGGTGTTGGGCTTGACCAGAACATTGTTCGATGTTTTGACTGACCAAGCGCTAAGTTCTGCTTCAAAAGCAGTAAAAGGCACAAAAGCACATGCAGTTTTCGAGAAGAAAATACGAAACTTTGCGAAAGGGTTCAATAAACACTGGGCGAAGCACAATGTTAGAATACAAGCAGAGGTGTTTTTCACTGAAAATGGTGAATCAAAGAGACGGGCTAAAGGTTCGCTTGGCATTGATGTTGTTGTTTTCCATCAAAACAAACCGCTGTTTGCGCTTGATTTGAAAACAGGGAAGGCTTGGAGTAAGGTGACTTGAAGAAGAGAAGTGCACGATTCGGAAATATTCCTATAGTGCAACTATTGGAAGGCCCTTCTCGAAAAAGAAAATAGAGAATTTATAGACTTATGACGACAATTGCACAACTGGTAAAGCATTCGAAGAAATCACTTATTCCTTCACTAGAAGAACATGGTTTTTCTCACTGTGGCAAGCTTTGTTTTGTGAGAGAAACTGAGGGTGGTGTGTATCATATACTGTTCGCAAATCTGAGCTATGGAGAAAACTTCGGTTTTCAGGTCACATGCTTTGTAGAGGAGCATAATCCAAAGAAAATGAAAAATTTTCCGTTTGAAGTAAATATTTTTTGTGGAGGCAACTTGGGAGAGGGCCTTATTGCCGGAGAACTTTGGGAAGTCGATACGCTCGACAATATAGAGGAGGTATTTGATGATGTATTGTGCAATATAAAATCCTATGCCTTGCCTTGGTTTGAAACTGTGCAAACGCGAGAAGACTACGTTCGAGAAATATATCCTCATATAAAAGAAAAGCTTGAGGCGGAAGGTCGTTTAGATGCCGTGTTGCATGGCACTATTACTAATACTAAGGAGTAAGTGAATGTCAGACTCATTTCATATCTTTATTGAAGATAGAGGGGTTCCGACACAACAGGTTTTATTGAATGCGCTAAAAATGATCTTTTTTTCTACAAAGAAGGCCCAGAGGAAATATATTACGTCATTTTCTTTAGCCTTTCCTATGGTGTGAATTTAAAAGTAGAGGCCCTTTGTCATACTAAAGAGATGGATGATCTAGTACCGATAAGTTCTGTGGCTTTTCCTAATAATGTCAGCGAAATGGTCGGTGGAATGCTGAAGCCTGGTGAGCCCATTGCATATGAAAATAGCTATATATGGGAAATTGAAACTGAAGAGGAAGCAGTAGAGTGCCTAAAAGAAATACAAGAGTGCATTGTAGCCAGCGCATTCCCATTTTTTGCTTCAATAACCGACAGACAAAAATTGATTGGGTTTATGTACCCAAGCATGCATGGTGGCAATTATTTACCCGTGATAGAAAAGGTGTTGGCGTGGAAAAAGCCAGATAAAAGTAACTAACTTAGTTGCCCAGCAAGCTCATGAAAAGTAAAAATTAACATAATCTAAACCAATAGGATAAACCAAATGTCAAACACACAATTTGCTTTTTTGAAAAAAGAAAATGTGCCAACCCAAGCCCAATGGCAAAAAGCAATAGACGAACTTAATTTTCAAGTTCGACTCACTATCGACCCTGAGCTTGCACCGTTTGAAGATGAAGGATTTTCTCCTTGCCAATGGGGAGATACTGATGAAGATGTTGGGTTTGAAATATGTTATGAGCCTGCAGAGGATGTTTTTGATGACGACGATGAATTTAAAAGTGTTGCAGCAGGCAATGACTATTGCATATCGATGAGTTGGGGAGGTGAGCTCAAAGACTGTGCTGCAGTTATGATTGCAAGTTGTGCGCTTGCAACGAGCTTCGACGCTGTTATTTCTTATGAAGGTGACGAGCCCGACTCTTTAGAGAAGCTTGTTAGCAATACAAAGGATGTTATTCTGGAAGCTGAAAAAGAGTGACGTAAATTATCGATGCAAAACGTTTGGCATCAAAGTTTATTTTTGCCTAGGCAGCTGAGATTGGTTGTCTAGCTCAGGTTCGGCGGTTTACGCAGCAAGATACTTATCAAGGTCGATTACCTGAGCCTTTGACATTGCATAAGTATATGTATACTCATGCGGACCCGATAAACAATATTGACCGTAGTGGTAAAATGACCATTGGTGGGGTACTTAGGGTTCTAGAGACAGTTGATAGATTTGCGACATTGGCTCAAGCACCTATTTAAGTTTTTAGCTTGCCAGGAAATGGAGGGAACAAAAAAGTATCTGTTAACCAAATAGGTGCAGGTCGACTCATTGGTATGTTACCTGGTGGCTCTAGCATCAAATTTTTGCGCCTTTCTAACAAAGGAAAACAGAACCATGGTAACAGTAAGCTCAGCAAAAATAGGCAACATGTTTATCGTATTGATAACTTGACCCAGTTCGATATTTTCAAATTTGGCATCAGTGGGGCTGCATTGAATAATAATGGCTCGTCAAGACGTGCGAATGTGCAAGTGAACAAGCTAAACAATACCAAAAAAGACAAATATTCAGGAACGGTGCTTCATCGCAATTTGGCAAATAGAGTTGTTGCTCTGGCAGTTGAGTTAGCGCTCGTTTGTAGTTATAAAAAAGCAAATGGAGTAAACCCAGTAGGCAATAAACGGCCTATCTGCAATATATAAGGATTGATAATGGCAAAATATTTACAACAGTGTGATTTAGGTGCAAGCAACTTATATGAACATAATGATATGTTTCGCTTCAACATAGAAGCTAGGCCAATTGTTGAGTCGCTCAATAAGCAGCTTAAAAGAAACGTGCTGTGTAAATTTGGCAAGTTAGTTATTAAAATTGTGCCCTTATCTCACTCGACAACTGCATACTTTGCAGACGATGGTGATGTTTGCGTAAAAAATGTCCCATATGATATCAAAAGGTATATAGACGCAACTCCCGCTAAAAAGCATGAAATCATGTTTGAACTACTCAAGGACTTATTCGATAACCCCGGCCCAGACGTTGAGCTTGACTCCACACTACTGCATGAGTTTTTGAATGATTTCAAAGCGGCCGGTTACAAATACATGTTCGAAACAAAAAAAAGAGTGGTGAATAGCTCTAAAACTAAAGGCGCTCGATTATTGTTAGAATATGATTTGACTGCCTTGAATGTATACGCCTTAATAAGTGGTAAAAAGGCGAGCCCTACTGAGAAGTTACTTATGGGAAGTTACCCAAATACAAGTGTTGACGCGCTCTATGTCACGCGGCATAAAAATGTACTCCAATTTATTGACGACAACACTCTTGGGTTTGCAAAAAATAAAGATTGCGACTGTGTATTTACGCTTAAATTAAACTAATGCTGTTGAAACAATGGTTCCCATTACTCTTGACTTCTAATAGATGACGTCATGGCTAAATCTAAGGATTGGGCATTTAAAATTGCATATATCGCAAGTGGTATGAGGCACGCACGGGCACCTGAAATTCACGGTTCCGGAAAAGGCTTTAGATATCTTATCACCAAAAACCGAGACTCCTAGGGGCGTGCCAGATGCCCATATATGGTAGTAAAAGAGTGTATTTGTCATGGGTATTTTAAAACGTTATTTGGAAATAGAAGATTATTTGAGTAATGCGGCAAGTAATTATTTCATTGAAAAAGACCTTTCATACGCGAAAGTAATAAAGTTGTGGCGATCAAAGTATGAGCTTGATTTAACTTGCGGAAACATGCTAAGAGGGGAAAGAGCGCTGCAAGCTTTGAGCAATAATTTGCCATTTGATGGTTATATACTAAATCTTCCCAACTATAAATTCCTTCCGAGCACTTGTGGCTCGGATAGGCAAGTCACTTTTTGCTATCATGTTGAGAAATTAGAAATCATAGATCGGAGTTTACTCAATAGTTTTGGCGCAGTTGTGATTCAGTATGATATGAATTTCATGTGTGCGTTTAATAAAGAGGGACCAGTCGGATACCCCGAGATTTATGTTGATAAAAGGAATTAAATTTGTGTCTACAACCGTAAAAAGTCTATTTCTAAGGTACAAAGCTAAGGCTGAAAAATAAGTTTTGCTTGGCGATATCACTTCGACTACAGCATTCAATCAAAACTACTAGAAGATAAACTCATACCGTACTTACCGCAGGAAAGATTAGTAAATGAGTGGCCGGGCACTAAAACAGAAAGGGCTTTTTGGGAGAATAAAATGAGCGAAGGAAATATTTATTTATGCCATTGGAAAAAGGAAAGCGGAGAGTACAAGCTGACTATCGGTTGTAATAGCAAACTAGTTGTCGCTAGCACTTCACTTGATTATTGTATAGAGGATATTTGTGGGCAAATTACAAATTGGAATGGTGATGGTGAACCTTTACTTGAGTTTCTGCCGCCTTTCGATAATGGCTCAGTGCCACCTCTATACAGAAGTTGCGCTTACAACGAATCAGTTAAGTCGATAAATACAGATGAGTTGTTTGACCTTCCTCATTGTGAGTCTTGTAAACATAATTTTAGCCAAAGAACTGATGCTCCAATTAATATTGATTCGAAACCCAAAGACCTCATAGTGAGTGTACAAGGCATTTTTCCCTTTTTGCAGATTTATTCAAACAAGCTTATTGGTCTATTGAGCTCTATTGAGAAAGAAACATTTAGTTGTCGCTCTGTTCTTTATAACGGAAATGAAATTGATTATTTTGAACTCATACCTAAAAAAGTAGTTCCTCATGTTGGACTGAAAGGAGCAATTTACCCTACTGCATTTCAGCAAAGTTGGAGGTGTAAGGTATGCGGAACAACTAGTTTCAGCGTTGAGCATCCTAAATATGATAGAGGTACTATATTTGCTAACGCTTCGGATGTTCATGGAGAAGCTGTGTTACCTTCCGTGTTTTTCTTGAAAGACCATCTCAGAACCTCTTTAACATTACGACGTGACCGGTGGGTTGAAATTGTTTCTTCAATTGGCGGTGCCTTGTTATCAACTCCAGTCGCTGTAGTTGACGAATTCGACACAGAACTCCCACGGATTGATTACACAAAGCGATTCGATTGGATTATGTGATGTGAATTGGTCATAGTCCATCGTATCCAACAGTATAGGTTTTTACATTAAATTCAGAACGTGATGCTCAGAGAAGTAGGTTTGCCGCCAGCAAATGCTGGCCAAGCGGTATGGAGAAATGCTCTTTCCGGAGATCCATCAGCAGTTGGTAAATTAAGGCTAGTAATGCTTCAGTCCGCTCGGAAAGTAGACAGCATCTGTGGGTATCGTGGTAAATTGTCATTTGAAAGTTATGTAGTTAGAAATCTGAGGAGCATAGGAAAGAAAAAATGAATAAAGCCAACAGTTACTATAAATGTCAGCTTACGGAGGATGGAGCTAAAATTTCGATGTGCTTGGTTGATGAAAAGGAATTTAGCGTAACCGGCGATTCTCTTTGTGAGTGTGAGCACTATATGACAGAATTATTGATGAATAAAAAAGGTGATTTTGCTCCTTACTACATCTATGAAAGGGAACCGTTAAATTTAATTGACAAAAGAGAACGATTTTTTGAACCTGTTTATTTGTGTATTCCAATTGAAGGAGCGGATTTAGGCTCATCTGTAGATGAACTTTTTACCAAAGAATCATGCAAAAACTGCGGTAGCGTGAAAGGCTCACGTAACGGTGTGAATCTCGAATATTTATCATTTTCCAGCACATCAGCAGACATACTTGTCACTTTAAAGTGGCAAAATGGCTTAAAAATCAATCCCAAGGTATGCCTAATATCGTCAAGGCTAATGAATTTTCTTGCAAGATATGAATGGTTCAACTTTTTTGAAGTAGAAATTCAGTCAAACTGCAATACATCGTACTATGAAATTAGGGATGTTAGATTTCCGCATTTGGTTCATCCTAGCTTTATTTCTAACGGAGAAAAGCTGTTTGGGGATGAGCAGGAAAAACGATGCAATTCATGCGGATACTATTGGCAACATTATTTTAATGGGAAAAGTTATACGGAAATTTTGCCCGCTTCTGCATTGTTCAACATTGACTTTGACGTAATGGTGTTAAATGGGAACCTTTACTTTTCTCCAAATTTATTAAAAGAACTTGAAATAGAATTTGAATTAGAAGGCGTTGATTTCTTCAAGCAGCCGTTTTATTTAGATGGAACGTCTAGTTTTGTTGAAAACTTGTAGCCGGTGATGTTCGCATCGAGCAATACACCTACGATGCACTCAATCGCCTGACCTCGGTGACAGACAATCAAGGCCAATCCACCACTTTTGAATACTATGCAGTGGGCAACCAAGCCCACATTCGCTACCCCAATGGTTTAGTCAGTGTATCCACCTTTGACAGCCTGAACCGAGTGACGTCAATCACTACGCTTGATGCTGATGATAATGTATTAACGCACTACGCTTACGACTTAGATGCCACAGGTAGGCGAACATCGTTAACCGAGCACACAGGTAGAGTATCGTCCTTTAGCTACGATGCCAGGAGGCTCTGCCAAAAAGTTACTGCGTTTATCGAATAAACGAAAACAGGCCAAGAATCTAAATGCGAATAGTAAATTGAGCCGTAAACGGCAACATATCTATATAATCGACGATGATACGTACCATACTATTCATAAGTTTGGAATCAGTAGTGGGATTATAAACAAAGATGGTAGCTCGCGTAGGGCACGAGGACAACTTCCAACGGTCAGGCGATTGTTTAATATAAAAGCCTCGACAGGCCCCGTTATTTATAGAAACTTAGAGAATCGCATTATTGCACTGGCGGTTGAGCATGCCTTGGTGTGTGCGTATTATCATGCAAACGGAAAACAGAATCCGGAAGGAAACAAACTGCCTAAGTGCCAAGTTCAATAACAGAGGAGTTAGCATGAATAAGTATCTAAGACAAATTGATTTTGGTTCATATGGCGATGACCCTTTTGTAAATGAAATTTTTACAACAGAAACGCGGTGGCTGTTTTCTGCGCTAGACGACAATCTTAAAACCAAAGTGAGCTCCAAATGCGGGAAGATGAATATCCGTTGTTGCACGCCCGAACGTTTTTTAAATTGGTTACCCGATGCTGCACCAGACTATGTTATGTCAGGTGTTGTGTTAGAATCTGGTATCGGTATTACCGGATTTATTTTTGATATCAAAAAATACAGCCAAGCTGCAACCAGAGCAGAAAAGCTTGATATCCTCTATTCAATTTTGCAGCTTGCGATAAAGAACTTTGATCCAGAGGCCGAGACTGATATCGAGGCTCTACAAAGCGTGATAGACAGTGTATGGAATGAGCAAGGCGAGTACATCGTTGAAACTAAAAAACGCTTCTTAAATCCATCGAAAACAAAGCGAGTGAGAATTCGATACGTGCACGATTTCGATGGTGTCCATGTATATGGTTTAGTGAGCGATAAACCCAAAGGCAAAGAAACTCCGATTTTTACTATGACCCGTCCTCATGGCTCTCGTATTGATAAGGCAAAAATTGAACTGGACTTTTTGGATGACAATAATTTCACCTATCGCACAGTGCAGAGAAGCTTTAAACGAATTCACGTAACCTTGCCATAACTACATGAGAAAATGCTCTCCTGGGAAATCCATCAGCGGTTATTGATCCTACTGGTAAGTTCGCCATCAACCGGAGAATGGCTGCCGTTGGAGTAACCTCGATTTTAGCAGTTACTGCTTCTCGGAATAAAAACGCTAGCCAAAGCGAGCATGGGATTGCAACACTAGCTTAAATCGACAGAAATTCTTCATTATGGAAGGTAATTAGCAGTGATCCTGACGAACCAGGTTTTGTTCAGAGCATTCAAGATGATTTAGAGCAACAGGTTAAAGACATCGGTTCTAGGCCCATTTCGCAAAGTATTTTCATATCAGCACCACAAAGGGGGAAAGGATGGTATGTTTGTATTGCCAAAGCGTAAGATTTAAGAAGAACGGCGGGAAAACCAACTAAGTTTGGATGGGGATGGGGAATGAGTAAGAGTTTTCAAATAGCGAAAAAAGCGGCTGTTAGAATGGCAAATACTTCAGTGGCCGCTGTTGATACGCACCATACTCAATGGGCGTGTATGCCTCCAAAAGGGCCAGTTATACGTCCCAAATAAGGAAGAAAAATGAGGGAGTCAGAGTTATTGTTGGCTAACACAATGTTAGAAAACGCAGAGTTTAAGAAGCTTTTAGATTTTTTAGAACCATTTTTGAAACAAGATGATGGAGATGCCATCTTATTGAGTAGGCAATTCGGATTAGATGAATGGAACGAGTCGGCGGAAGAGTTCGAGGAGAGACGTTTAAAGTGTTTGAAAAAAGCTGCAGCACAAGAACACCCTGAAGCATTATATAGTTTGTCCGCACTGTATTTGAATGGTGAACATGTAGAACTAGATATTGAACTGGGAAAAGCATATTTGGATAGGTCTCTAGAATTGGGCTTTGATAAAGCAATGGTTGCTGTTGCTGGGTATTAATTTTTTGGTCTTAATGGATACACTAAAGACAAGGAACTGGCATTGAGTATACTGTCAGACGCTGCAAAGTTGGGCATTGAATATGCTGCAGAGTCTTACGAGCAGTTAAAAAACTTCAAGGAATAAAGCCTACGAATACAGCCCAGATGGTATTCGCATGCCTAAATCCGTTGATGGCAAGCCAACACAATCCACTGTGAACTCAAATCAAGCGTATGCACAAGTGATTGACCACATTTGTGGTCTTAAGAAACCCTAAAATATTGATTTTTAGCATAAAAAAATAAGTTTACAAGGTAGTACATATTGATCTTCCCCTTAATAACCACACAGGCTTTTGATTTCGCATGTAAAGGCTCAAAAGATTATGAACCGATGTATCCGATACTTAAGAAGGTTTTTAATGAATAAATTTGATATCTACGTTGAATTGGTAAAAAAGTCCGTCGTTAGTCACCGTGTTTTAAGTTTCAGGACATTATGTCAACTAAATGAAGACGGCGAATATAAAAATAAAAAAGTAGTATTTAATGAGGTTCTGAAACCAATGTTGAAGTGCTCAGAGTACATAGCTTTACCTGGGTATAAGAAAAATTGGTTGGCTGGTTTAGACGATAACGATATCCCAGAATGGGCGAATGTGGTTGAGAAGTATATTTATAGTGAAGGCAGAAGAAATTTTTTAAAACCGGAAATCGCTGATATTGCACTTTATGAGTTTTGGGCTAATTTTTCTTTCAATATTCATACTGAGAATTTGAAAAATTCAATACTTTATTCAATAGGTTCACCCTTAATAAAAATCAGATTAGACAAAATTCCCTTTAAACAATTATTTGAAAATTCATCGTTTGTATCGCCTGTTCTAGGCTTTTGGTCCAGAGCTAGAGCTGTAAAAAGCTGGGGTCCATTTGATGTTGATGATTCATATATATATTTATGTTTACTGAGTGGATTGTCTAGTCTTTACTTCTTTGGCTCTGAAACATCATTATGCACAGTGACAGATAGGTCGTTGCGATCAATACTTTGGGAAAACTCGTTCGAAGAGCACTTTAAATTCCATGAACGGATGTTGGAGCTAAATCCCGAAGAAAGTCTGAAAGATGCAAGTGAACGTTTATGGAATGGTTATTGTAAACAAGGAAAAAGCTTTTAGTGCATTAAAGCTTCAAATGTGGGGTTATAAAAATGCTATATGACAGTCCATTTGCCCCTTTTTCCGCGCAAATAATAATGAATACCCTGATGGAAATAAACGGCCAAGGCCTAAATGTGAATGAATAAGGAGTTGACATGGCAAAATATCTTAGAGAGTTGACCATTGAAGGTACCGGAATGTTTCCAGAGAACAAAGCGGGATGGAAACAGTTTAATGGAGAAACTAGCTATATAGACGAAGCCTTTTATGCGAAGCTAAAACGTAATGTGCCGAGTGGTATCAGAAAATTAATTATATCGATAGAGCCAATCACCGCAGAGAATGAGAGCTTTGATCTTGCGAAAGCGGACTATTACTGGGACAGTGATTTAGACATATTTATTGTCGATGTTCCTTTTGATTTGGAACAATATCTTAACTCAACTGACGACCAGAAAAGTCAAATCGTGTATGAACTACTTCGGACGTTTTTGCAGAGTCCATTTGCAAATAGACATTTTGACGTCGGTTTTTTACTTGGAATACTCGAAGAACTCAAAGACGCCGGATTTGCTTATGTAATTGAAAACAAAAAAAGAGCAATGAATCCTGGGAAAACAAAGGGAGTGCGTTACCACAAAGTGTACACGTTAAACGAAATGAGTGTATACGCTCTTTTAAGCGGAAAAAAAGCCATGCCAGAAGATAAACTATTGATTGGTACATTTGATGATTACTACAGCGGACTTAGTGCGGACAGTAAATCCTCGATAGCGTTTATAGATGAAAATACCATTGCCTATTATGAGCAACGTGGTGGCAGAGGCCCAATGCAATTGCAATTTACAAAAGAGTTGGAATGAACCACTACACTTAGAAAACAATCATGCCGTGGGCAACCAAACCCACATTCGCTACCCCAATGGTTTAGTCAGTGTATCCACCTTTGACAGTTTGAACCGAGTAACGTCAATCACCACGCTTGATGCTGATGAGAATGTACTAACACACTACGCTTACGAGTTAGACGCCACAGGCAGACGCACATCGTTAACTGAGCACACAGGCAGAGTATCGACCTTTAGCTACGATGACCTGTATTGCCTAACTAACGAAAGCATTGTCGACCCAATAAACGGTGACCATAACAGCAGCTATACCTATGATGCCACAGTCAATCGCACCCAAAGCATCATCAACGGTATCACTACCGAGTATGAGTAAGACACCAAGCAGTTGCCTCTAACCTTGGTAATTTAAAATCACCTCACGAAGCTCTTCATCAATTGCTTGCGGTTTCTGTGAGATGCGCTCAACAAACACATGCGTAAGTTCACCTGTTGCGCAAAGCGTTTCATTGGCGTCGAATATAGCGGCTACATAATCGACAGAACTATTACCCACGCGTTTTATCGCCACACCGACTATTAGGCTCCCTGGATAAGAAATGGGGTGTATAAACTCACAACTTGATTTCACAATAAAACCTATTTGCTCACTATTCAGTGGGTTGAAGTTTGCTTTTTTTATCAAAAATTCATTTATTGCGGTATCGAAATACGAATAGTAGTTAACGTTGTTCACGTGCCCGTACATATCGTTGTCCATCCACCGTGTCGTGATGCATGTAGTGAAAGGGAAGCGACCTATTGTCAGTTGGGAAAGGTTTGCGAGGTTGATAGGAAAATGCGTCATGGTTGTTTATTTCTAAGCTGCTTTATAAATTGCGAGTGCGTCATTAAAGAGCGCTTCAATGGTGTGCACCATAGCGTAGACACCCATCGCTGCTGTGACGCTAGCAGGTAATTTCAGCAATGCAGCCACGTTACTCACACCGAAGCTTCCATCCCGCTTTGTGTTGCAACCAAGTTTCATTTATTAGCTCTGCATGCACAAGAGGTTGTGATGAGAGTACGCCTTTCCCAAACTGCAATAGCCAGTCGTGGCCGTTAACCGCTAAGCTGGCCTCAGGAATAGTGTCGTCTCGCCTGCGAGTACACAGAATTACCGATATGCGTACAATTCGCAGCGCATTGATCAACATTTCCTTGAAGTCGTCTTGGTAATTATCGAAAACACTTAAGTCTATTTCTTGCCTATGCATACCCACCAAGTCCCGAATAAACATTCGCTGTAACGTGGTGAAGCCTGTTAATTCAACATGGGTAAGAATGTAAGCGCCATGCTCATGGAATTTTTTGTAGCCGACATGCAAGCCTAACTCATGCAAAGCTGCCGCGCAGGAAATAAGGGCTTCAGTATCAAAATCACAAAAATTACTTTGCTCGCACATTTGCCGACACAACTTTATCGCCACTTTTTTTACTCTATCGCTTTGTGCGGTATCGATATGAAAGCGCGACACTAGCTGATTAATGCCTTGTGTGCGTCTGTCGGCTCGCTGGTAATTGTCTAACATGCCATAAATGATACCTTCTCTTAAAGCACCACCCGATATTTGCATGTTTTGTAACTTAAGCTGCTCAAATAGGGCAATAAGAATGGCTAAACCGCTCGGGAATATGACTCTGCGACTTTCAGCAAGGCCATCAATTTTCAAGCTGTCAATGTGTTCACAGGCTATCACCTTATCTCGCAGTTCATACAGATACTCTAAGCGAATGGCGTCATTAATACCCTGTTTCACTAAAATACTCACCACGGCCTGTGGCGTACCAGAAGCACCTAGGCATTGCTGCCAATCAAAACATTTAAACGTGGGAGCATATTGTGAAAGCATGTCTTGAGCTTGGCGTTGCGCAGCATTAAAGTTTGCCTCGCTAAGCACACCGCCAGAAAAGTAGCGCTCCATAAAGGTCACACAACCCATATCCACACTGTTTAAATGCAGCGGTTGCATGTCGCGACCAATAGTGATTTCAGTGCTTGCACCACCAATATCTACCACCAAGGTGTTGCCTTGATTGGCTGAAGTATAGGCCACGCCAAGATAGATTTGTCGGGCTTCCTCCTCGCCTGAGATCACAGCAATTTTATGTTTGAGGATGTGCTCCGCTCGCGTCACAAAGTCAGAAGCGTTATTGGCAATGCGTAATGTCGCCGTGGCAACTATTTTAATATTGGCTGGAGGAATATCTTCAAGCTGTTCGCGAAAGGTTTGCAAACAATCCAGGCCACGAAGTATAGCCTCTTCCGAAAGGTTGAACTGCTCGTCGAGGCCTGCGGCTAAACGCACCTTTCGTTTGTTTTTGGTGACTATTTGTACACTGCCGCTGAGTACTCTAACGATCACCATGTGAAAGCTGTTAGAGCCTAAATCAACGGCGGCGTAATATTCATCCTGAATAACGGTATTTGGAATTTCCTGTATCAAATTCAGTACCTCTATTTTCTTCCTTGATGATTCCTTCTTGGCCCATTTGAGCGCTGCCCACCGCCAGTTCTTCCACCACGACCACCCGAGCGATTGTCTGTTCTGCCGCGCGGCTTACGCTGAAACTTCGGCGGTGTAACATCATCCACTAATTCATTGGGGTTGTAGTCGGTAACTGGTATTTGGTGTTCAACATAGGCTTCAATATCGGGCAAGTTCATCGCATATTTTTCACATGCAAAACTGATTGCGATGCCGCTCTCACCGGCTCTGCCTGTTCTGCCAATGCGGTGAACGTAGTCTTCCGCATCGTCGGGTAGGTCGTAGTTAAACACATGGGTCACTTTATCAATATGCAAGCCTCTAGCAGCAACATCGGTCGCTACCAAAATATCAATAGTCCCATTGGTGAAGTCTTCCAAAATGCCTAAACGCTTCTTCTGAGGAACATCGCCACTGAGCATGCCAGCACGATGGCCGTCTGCTTTCAGCCAGGCAGTTACGGTTTCACAACCAAATTTGGTGTTAGCAAATACAATGGCTTTATCAGGCCACTCGTCTTCGAGTAGGGTAAGAAGAAGCAAAGGCTTGTCTTTATCAGAAGGATAAAATAATTCTTCAGACACGCGCGTAGCCGTTTTCTTTTCAGGCTCAATCTGTACATGAGTAGGGTTGTCCATGTGCTCATATGCTAACTCTTGAACACGGAAACTCAAGGTGGCAGAAAACAACATACTCAAGCGCTGAGTTGGCTCTGGCATTCTACGGAACAAATAACGAATGTCCTTAATGAAGCCTAAATCAAACATTCTGTCGGCTTCATCGAGTACCGCAACTTGAATGTTTTTAAGCGAGAAAATATCTTGCTTGTAGTAGTCAATGATACGGCCGGTGGTGCCTATAACAATATCGACACCTTTTGTAAGTTGATCCCGTTGACTTTCATATCCCTCGCCCCCATATATCAGACCAAGTGATAATTCGGTGTGTTTGCTTAGCAGCTCGGCATCGTTATAAATTTGAACGGCCAGCTCTCTAGTTGGTGCCATTATGATGGCACGCGGGCTAGGTTTATTAGCGTCGTTATCAGGTTTTGGATTATTCAAAAGGTGGTGAAAAGTCGCCACCAAGAAAGCAATGGTTTTACCCGTCCCTGTTTGTGCTTGCCCTGCAATATCATTGCCTTGTAGCAATTGAGGCAGAGCCATCGATTGAATGGGGGTACACTGGTTAAAATTAGCTTCCGTAAGCGCCTTAATAACGAGCGGATGGATCGGAAGATCTGAAAAAGACGTATCTGTTAAATGTGTTTGTGGCATAGCTTATAGCTTATCATTGCTTGCATTAAATACAATTTCTATTAACACTATATGGCAGTGCTGAAAACTCTCAGCGAAAGACCAAATTTGGAGAAAAGAATGAGCGACAAAATAATTTCGTTGAGTGACGAAAAATTCGATGCCGATGTAATCAATGCTAGCGGTCCTGTATTAGTTGATTTCTGGGCAGAATGGTGCGGCCCTTGTAAAATGATCGCTCCAATCTTATCAGAGATTGCAGACGAGTTTGATGGCAAGTTAACAGTTGGCAAGCTTAATGTCGATGAAAATAATGAAACTCCTCCTAAATACGGCATTCGTGGTATCCCTACTTTGTTGTTATTTAAAGATGGTGCCGTTGCCGCAACAAAAGTTGGCGCGCTATCGAAAACACAATTAGAAGAGTTTTTGAACGAAAACATCTAAGTGTTTTATAAACTTACTTAGGCGCCAGTGCCTTAATGCTAAGGTTTACAAAGCAGGTAGTATAAAAACCGCGATTCGAAAGAGTTGCGGTTTTTTCGTTGAGCGTTCAATACGTTATTGGATTACGGTGCTGGTTAAGGTATTTTAACTACATCTTATGCATGCAAGGATGAAAAAGTGCAGATGCAGGAAATTACAACTAGCTACATGTTAACAGCGGCAGAGCAGATGGCTTTTGTCAGCGCTTTTTTAGGCGGCGTGTCAGCAACCATATTGGTGACAATTGCTGTTTTAACAAAGGGCAGAAGAGTAGCAAACTTAATACTTATAACTTCCGCTTTGGCTGCCTGCAGTCTTCTTATTTCAGTTATCGCTTCATTACGACTAGTCATTGCCTTGCATCCCGACCTTCCTTTCACGCCAGAACAATCACAAGTATACTTTTTGTGGTTTTCAATGATCAACGGCTACGGCCTTGGTGTGATGAGCTTGCTCACTAGCATTGGCTTGTCGGGCTGGTTGCGTTCAAAATTAGTAGGCGTAATCACCAGCATATTTGCGTTTGTAGGTATTTTGTTTTTTGTGTTTGCTAGTATTTTTGGTTGATTTAACATGAGTATGAATAATCGATTTTATTTCTTAGTGCTATTAGTTGTTTGTTTTTTTAGCGCCGTATCTTCAGCGTCAGAAGTACAAAAGAACAATCTGGAAAAGCTGATTTTGGATGTTGAACGAATTGTAAAAGAATACGAGCTAACTGTTTCTTCAAATGATTCTTATACTGGCCAAAGTGAGGGTGAATCGGGGGCTTGGCCACTGAACATTGAGGTTGATCAAGGTGCCAATAACAACACGTTAATAGAAGACGTGAGTGATAAGCTTCTTAGTTTGCTCTTTCCTCCTTCGCCTTACTTTAGCTTTGAGCTCGGCCCCACTCTTTATAAAAGCAGTGAAACAATAGAAGCACTGGAGCAACTGCGCACCGACGGAGATGCACTGGGAACAATGCGGTTAGCTGAAAGATACAAAAGCGGCCGAGGAGTATCGAAAGACATGCAACGCGCTTGTAAACTCTATGGAGAAGCGTTTATCAAAGGTTTGCCTGATCTGTATACTGACATTTTAGATTGCATGGGAAGTGGCTATTTCACAAGTATCAACGCCAACTCTCCGGAGGAAGTAATTAAACTGGCAGCTGAACAATATGAATATAATGTTGATTCATTTTTGGCTGAACACTTATTTAATGGTCTTTACGTTCCGTTAGATAAGGAACGTGCTAAATCTCTATTTGAAAGTGCGGGTAGCGATGGAGTTGCACTGAATTATTTGGGTCAGATGTATCGCGATGGTGACTTTGTAACTCGTGATCTTAAAAAGGCTCGTCAGTATTTCATAGATGGAAGCATTGCTGGGGAATCGTTAGCGATGTATAACCTGGCGTTGTCATATCAATATGAAGATTCAATTGGACTTGAACCAGACTTAGCAATGTATTGGATGCGAAAATCGGCCTTAGAAGGTTATGCGTTTGCGACTATGGCGTATGCACAAAGTCTTCTGAAAAAGGGGCGCTTTTATGATCCCCTAAGTGCTTTGGTATTTTTCAAAAAAGCCTCGTCTTTCGGCATAATAGAAGCTGATTGTTACATAAATGAATTAACCGAACACTTTTACGACACAGAATTAGACTTGAGTCGCTGTGATTGAGGTTTGACTCGAATATAGAAATAAATGAACAGTGCATTATTAAATTTATCTCAGTCTACTTTAATTTTCGTAGCCGTTTTTTGGCACCAGAAACTAAGATGTTGAAAATAATCCCATTGCACTTGAACATATCTTCGACGAAATTTATCATATTATTCATGACGTTATCTTTTTTATTCTCCTGCAAGGTTGCTTGGGTTCCAAATTTGAACTAGATGTTGGAAACGATGAAGAGAGGTATCAGGGACAAAGCAACTGGTAAGCTAATTGTTGAGCCTGCTGTGATTGGTTTCGACAGTGAAAAAGGCCATTATTATGGTTATAGGCTACCCAAAAAAGATGTAATTTGTGACTGGATTCAAAAAGGGAAAAATAACAAATTTACTCTTGCTAAGTTAGACCTCAATCCTGTATTTTTTCTCTCGATTTAGACACTGGAATATTAAACGAATATAGCAGTAGGTTAGAATTTAAGGAATATTTGAAGTCTCTTGAAATTGACTTGGGTGACAAATATATGGATGTCAAAGATTCTTCGTTTGTTAAGCATCCGACAATTGAAATATAAGGTTTAGGATTTAGAAGTATTTTTCTCCTAGTAAATTTGTATCCGTCGGCTAAACCCCGTCTAGTCTAATTAATCTAGCTGTCGCAAAAATAGCGTGTTTATGGATTTACAAATACCTTAAAGAAGTACGCGGAGCACTAGCTAATAAGTATTCAGGTAAAACCTTGTTTTTAGCTAATGACGGTAAAGCGTTTAGAGATGCGCAATTGTCCGAGTTGGTCGCTAAATATATCAAGCTTAGTGATGTGCGTAAACTTTAGCATATTTCACATTAGGCCGATAACTGCTATATTAGCCACAGTTGTTTATCCTGACAGGAGGTAGCCAATGGCAACAGCATCATTTGAAAGAAGTTTTGTGGTTACTGATAGCGACGCTATAAAACAGTTACACAATGACTTACAAAACCCACGTAAAGTGACAATTGTTACGCGCGATAGAAAAGCGGATAGTGAAAAAGGTATTGAGCTATTAAAACAACAGTTGTCAAATTCGGAGACTTAGTAAAGGAAGTTGGCGATGATGCCACTAAAAGTCTCCTTTCTAAGTTTTCTTGCCCCAGAAATCAAGACGTCGAAAACTTTCTACTTACCAAAGCCATTCAATTCGAACATACCCATAACGCACGAACCCAGCTAATCCTTGATGATCAAGGTAATATACTTGCGTACTTTTCCGTATCGTTCAAAGAAATAGTACTAGAGACTAATACAGTATCTAAAACTCAAAGAAAGCGATTAGATGGTTTCAGTAAAAGCGCAGAGCGTATTCGTGCGTTTTTAATTGGTCAACTTGGTAAAAACCAAGCTCTTGAAAATAATCCCATTACGCTTGACCATATCCTCGGCGAGATTTACCTTATTATTCATGATGCACGAGAGCTAATTGGTGGCAGAGTCATCATATTAGAATGCGAAAATGAGCCAGGTCTTATTCAGCTTTATGAACAACATGGGTTTAAGTTACTGGCAACCGAAGAAGCACCGGAAAGCCAGTTGAAGACTATGTATATCCATATCGCATAGATTGTAAGCCCGGTCACGTAAACGTTGCTCAAGTTAAATGTTAGACCTGTTCTTTAAAAAATAGCCTTGCCAAAACTCCCCGATTAATTCATATGAACGGTCGGGTGTACTATTATAACCTTAGCAGATTCATTTCTGTTGACCCAATAGTCCATGGTGGCAGCCAAGGTATCAATCCATATTCTCATATTTTAAACAATCCACTAGCTGGAACCGATCCAACAGGATATAAGCCGGAAATAGAAGAGCATATTATGAGGCGGAAGAAGTCGGGGAGTCGGTCGCAGAATAGCGTAAAAATAAAGGTCACAAAAGAAAACGGTAAGGTAAGCAAAATTGAACTCAGCTCTACCTGTTGTGGTTGAATTAGCCGGACGCTCCGAGAAAGGATAAACTCCTACTTGAGGTGAAAGATGACTAAACGAGAATATAAACGCTATCCAGACGATTTTAAACTAGAAACGATAGCAGTAGCGACTGAACAGGGTTATTCACATTGTTATGCACTTGGAGGGTAAATGGAACTTAATCAGATAACTCTACCTGTAAATAATATGAAAGAAGCAGTGCGATTTTACCTTACTCTAGGTTTTACACTCATTGTTGATACACCTCATTATGCTCGGTTTACTTGCCCTGATGGTGATTCAACGTTTTCTCTAGCACTTGAAGAGGAAGCATTCGAAAATCATTCTGTCATTTACTTCGAGCATGAAGCACTTGATGAATTATTCGAAAACTTATCTGATAAAGGTGTTGTTTTTGAACAAGCTCCAACTGATCAGCGTTATCTCTGGAGAGAGGCCGTTCTGAAAGACCCGTCAGGTAATAAAATAAAGCTTTACTGGGCTGGCGAAAATCGGATCAACCCACCATGGAGAGTTAAGCAACGTGAATAACAAAAGGTTGAAACGGACAAAAATAAAGAGCAATTTTCGCCGCTTAACGTGGTGTTAGTTTTTGAAAATGTACCAGAAAATGGAATTTGATAATGGCTAGATCAATCTATGTCATCCTAGTTTTATTTTTACTTGGATGTAGCCCAGATAATCAATCATCTCAGAATATTTTAAGAGGTGAAACCAATCGCGCGTTGAATGAATGCTATCAAATATCCGATGATAATATTAACTATAAAACAGCGGCAAAATTTAGTTTGTCAGTGCCAAGCTGGGCTTTAAACTTGCCACTTGAAAATGAATTTACAGATACTTGTGAAATTACCTCTCTTAAATTGCACTTTGCATATATCAATGAAAAATTGGTACTCATGCCACATCCAGGGATAAAGCATCCTAATAATATTAATTTTCCAAAGTTCTTTGACACTCTGACGCTTTATTTAAATTTTCGTGATCCACAAAAAGATAACTACGGAGACGCTAAGAGTAACTGTGATAATAAAAAACCAATATATGAGTACCCAGAATTTGGGTTTCGTATGTGTCCATACCTGACTGCCCAAAAGAATGAGAATGTCCAGTCTCTGCCTTTTTATCCCAAATTTGAAACAATGAGTAAAAGGGTTCATCCAACGTCTCTTACCTGTAGGCATGAGGATTTAAGTGGCTATACTATAGATAACGTATTCGATATGCATGTTCCATATTCTTGCAGGGGTTATTGGTACTGGCGTGAAGGCTCTTCAGGTACGTTTGATATTTCCAAAGGGCAAGTTCTTAAAAAGTTCTCAAATGCTATGAGTGCTGCTGAGGTGCTGTTGAACTCGTGGGTAGTAAATGAAACCTAACCAACAGCTCAAGAGCGTTTTAGCTATCCCTAAATCGCTCTACTCATCCAAAATAAAAGTGTACCTACCATTCGATGTTCTGCGGAACTTACCGCTGCTTATGTCGCCATTGTCTAAAATTGCATCCAACTGGATGAAGTCTTGCTCATCGGCAGTTGAGCCAGTAATTGAAATGCCAGCATAAGCATATTGATTTGGTCCTTCCCAGTTCCAATTGCCGCCGATGACAGTAGGTGCTAACCATTGTGCACTATTAATGGTTAAACCGCTGGGTATAACACCAACGGGAACGTCGTTAGGGTAATCGCCGTAAACTTGTTTTGCGATGTGGAACTCGCGCGCAAATGCACCAAGCTGTGATGCCGTTTCAGTTAATTGCGCTCGCAATACATAGCTTTTGTACATTGGCAAAGAAATCGCTGCAAGCAAACCTATTATTGCCACTACGATCATAAGTTCGATAAGCGTGAAGCCACTAGTGCTCAACTTATTGTTACGGCCACTTAAGTGATTATCTGTATTACTCTGTTCCATAAATAACGCCCTCACTGTCAATATGTCATTTCAAACACATGGTCGTTCAACGCTTGGGTCTACGCTCAAGTTGGTAAAAGCTTATCAGTCAGTAGGCTTGATATGGATATTTTGAGTGATACCCAAGTATCGTGACAATTGAGGATTCTGTTCTCGTGCATTATCATTATTTTATCTGAATGTTTGCAAATGCATTATCGTTTAATTATACTCACAACTAACAATCATTAGGAGCAGCGCATGCACGCATCTATCGAAGAGCACAGTAGTACGCCAACGCAAGTGGTCACAAAAGCCCTATTCAATGTGAAAGATGAGCTGGGTGTGTCACAAGAAGTGATTGGGCAAATTATTGGCGCAGATGCCGCTACGGTATCACGTATGCAAAAACGCATGGATATGAAGCAAAACAGAGTTTATGAAACGGCAGTGATACTGATCAGGATCTATCGTTCTTTGTATACTATTTTGGGCGGCTCTAGTGATGCGATAAAACATTGGTTAAATACTAACAATAAGGACTTTATGGGGCGGCCGCCAATCGATAATATGAAAAATATTGTCGGCCTCATCAATACCGCTGAATATCTAGATTCAATGCGTGGGCGCACTTGATACCTCTTTCATCAATTACCAGTAGTGCCACCAAGCGCGTATTTAGAGTGGTAGAATCGCAAGAATCAGTAGCAACAATGCGCTTGGTCGATACGCTTGAAGAGCATGCCTTACTTGAAGATATCATTGAAAACGCTAAGCCAGTATTGCCCCCTCACGCTGATCAGGCACACCGACACTATTTACTAAAAACACCTTTTCGTTATCCGCCGTTGAAATATGGTTCGCGTTTTGGCCGGAGGTTTGAGCCTTCTCTGTTTTATGCTAGTCATCAATTACGCAGTGCCTTGTTAGAATCTGCGTTTTATAGCTTTTATTTTATGAGTAGAAGTGACACTCCATTTTTAGGCAGCATCAACAATAAAAAGACCTCGTTTTCGGCTATGGTATCTACTCAGCGCTACGCAAACCTTTGCTTGCTTGAGGATGATGAGACTCAAGCTGCGCTGCAGAATAAGTCTGATTACAGCTATACGCAGCGTATTGGTCAGTTTTTACGAAATGAAAATATCGATGCCTTTTCTTATTATTCTGCGCGAGAGAGTAACGCAAAGCATATTGCTGTGTTTTACCTCAACGCTATCAAAGGTGAACCTGAGAATGAGCTTCATTGGGAAGTGAAGCAAACGCCTGAGCGAATCATTTTTTATTGCTCTGCAAATACGAAGCTGAATACCCAGTTTGAGCTTCAGCAATTCACTGTTGATGGTAAGTTGCCGCGGCCAAGTGAGTAATAAAAGAGAAATGCAGGGCAAAAAATAGTTATTTTTTTGTAAAACTGGACGATAACTATATTTAGTGCTAACTTTGCACTGTGCTCATCCGAGCGAACCTTTTTTTAAATTCCTGTTCTTCGACTAGTGATACATCATTAGTGAACACCTTACGTGCTCATTCATCAGTTTCACTTTCTTTGAACTCGAAATACTAAAATCAAACTTCGATAAACGAAAACTAACCAGAGACTACTTTTGACAAGGCAAAGCCGTTATACCGTATTCAATACGCTGTAGTGCTGAACCTAAACACAAAGACCCACCAATATGAATTTGACCGAATTAAAAAGCAAACCTATTAGCGAACTTGTAAAACTGTCTAGCGAAATGGGCTTGGAAAATCTAGCACGCGCTAGAAAACAAGACATTATTTTTTCTATCCTGAAATCTCACGCCAAAGGCGGTGAAGATATCTTTGGAGATGGTGTACTAGAAATCTTGCAAGATGGCTTCGGCTTTTTGCGTTCAGGCGATAGCTCTTATTTAGCTGGCCCCGACGACATCTATGTTTCGCCGAGTCAAATTCGTCGTTTCAACCTTCGTACAGGCGACACGATCGCTGGGAAAATACGTCCACCGAAAGACAGTGAGCGTTATTTTGCACTACTGAAGATACGTGAAGTAAACTTCGACAAACCTGAAAACTCTCGCAATAAGATACTCTTCGAAAACTTAACACCTTTGCATGCTAATGAGCGTTTTAGACTGCAACGTGGAAATGGTAGTACTGAAGATATCACCGCGCGTGTACTCGATTTGGCATCACCCATTGGCCGTGGTCAGCGTGGCCTAATTGTAGCGCCGCCAAAAGCAGGTAAAACGCTTTTACTACAGAACATTGCTCAATCAATTGCGGCTAATCACCCAGAATGTCAGTTAATGGTATTGCTCATTGACGAACGTCCGGAAGAAGTTACTGAAATGCAGCGTTTGGTTCAAGGTGAAGTTATTGCTTCGACTTTCGACGAGCCTGCTAGTCGCCATGTTCAGGTAGCTGAAATGGTGATTGAAAAAGCCAAGCGTTTGGTCGAACACAAAAAAGATGTTGTTATCTTACTTGATTCAATCACGCGTTTGGCACGTGCTTACAACACCGTTATTCCCTCATCTGGTAAAGTACTTACTGGTGGTGTTGATGCCAACGCATTGCACAAGCCTAAGCGCTTCTTTGGCGCTGCGCGTAACGTGGAAGAGGGGGGCAGTTTAACGATTATTGCCACCGCACTTATCGACACCGGCTCAAAAATGGATGAAGTTATTTACGAAGAGTTTAAGGGTACAGGTAACATGGAACTACACCTTAACCGTAAGATTGCTGAGAAGCGTGTTTTCCCTGCTATTGACTTTAACCGTTCAGGCACGCGTCGTGAAGAATTACTTACCACTCAAGACGAGCTACAAAAAATGTGGATCTTGCGCAAAATTGTACATGAGATGTCTGAGATTGATGCCATGGAGTTTCTCATTGGCCGCCTTTCGATGACGAAAACTAATGATGAATTCTTTGATTCAATGAAACGCCAGAAAGGCTAAGTCTTTCAAAAGTATTATAGAAACTGGCTCAACTTCATTGTGCAGCCAGTTTTTTTGTTTTTAATAAAAGGTAAAACCATGGAACTTGTTAAGCCCTGCCTACGTTACAAACAAAGCTATATAAGTTACATACAAGAGTTGGGTGAAGAAGAGCGTTACCCTTTTCCCCTCGACTTCGACCACAGTGATTTTGTTGCAATGCTGCAGCGCAATGAAGACTTTGCCAAAGGCGTGAATATTCCCCAAGGCTACGTGCCAAGTTCCACTTGGTGGCTAGTGCATAACGAAGAAATTATTGGCGTAGTGAACCTTCGACATTATTTGAACGATAATATTAAACATATTGGCGGGCATGTTGGCCTAGGGATTCGCCCTAGTTATCGAGGCAGAGGCCTCAGCACAAAATTGCTAGGCCTATGTATGAACGAAGCAAAGTTGCTAGGCATATCAGCGCTACATGTTCATTGTTATGAGAGCAATATCGCTTCGATGAGCATGATAAAAAGTTGTGGTGGTGAGCTACACTCGATTGTGGGTACTGATGATAATAACGCCGAAGGTGTCGCGCGTTTTATAATCTCGCTTTGCCCTGCGCATTAACTCATGAAAGCGCTAAGCGCGACGTCCATAACGAAGCCCTAGTATCCGTTATGGTTTTCTCTAACTTGCGCAGTATCACAAGCTATATATTGAACCAACCCAGCCCGATACTTACCTCTTTGCATATTCTTTTTTTGAAAGTCAAAAAACACTTTGCAGATAAGGTTAAATAGGCAAAAATACAGACAAACAGGGAACAGTCATGTTAGAAGATGGCAAGGAAAGGATTTAATAATGCTAACACTAGAACAAGCCGAAGAAATCTTAAGCGCAAAGTCTAAAATCAATTTTAAAAATGAATCGTTTGCAGGGTTTTCGCATCAATATCAGATTTTAGGAAAGCTCATCACACAGTCTTTGTACTTAAGAAATTATGAAGAAATTAATGTTGTTAAAACCTATCAAGATGCTTTCGGAAAGAACCTTGATATAAACCCTTGGCAAAGCAAGGAAGGTAAAAAGCTAGGCCTAAAACTATTCGGGCAATTATGGTCGTCATACATTCCAGATCTATGGGACCTTATATTTACCTTACCTTACCAACAACACTTTTATCGCCGCTCATATCGAATAGCCAAGAATGAAATTCATATAAATAATGCCATCATGCGCTTAAGAGACATTAACATAGGCGCCTGTGCTGGATTCCGCGATTGTTCGTTTGTGGAGCTAGTACGTTTGTTGCCTCACTATCCACATCATAGTTTGTCATATCTAATTACTCTGGCGTTGAAAGATAAAAGTAATGAACCTGCGCTTGAGACCGTAGTGACCGATATCATCAACAACGAAGATGAACTAGGTGCGGTCTCTAGAGATTTATTAAAAGCATTACTGTTGAGTGAAGATAAAAAACATTGGCATTTAGTAGGACGATTGTTATTAGCCGCGCAGCGCCAAGAGGGTTTGCGACAAAGTATTTTAGAATCGACCGATGAAACTAATGTATCAGCACTCAAATATTTTATAGACCTTATTTTAGAACACGATTTATCCCGTTTTAGCAGTGTCATACGTGCTGTTGATGCATGGTTTGGGTTCGGCTGGGAAGCCGCAAAGAAGAAAACAGTGACCCAAACGCTTAGGCTTGCTCAACGCTTTTTAGAGTGCGGCGAAGAGCGAGAAGAAGCGTTTACTAGCAAAAACAACCTTGACGCTTATGTAGCTTATTGGGCGGAAGGTGTTTTTGATGCTGTCAAAGCAGTGAATAAGGCGTATTCAGTAATAGCAAGTAAAGACGCGGCCAAACACAATAAACTCGTTGCCTTGTTTTTTATCTCTTCTACAGAACAACATGCCCCCGCTTTGGTTGACTATATGCTTGAGAATTGGGGAGAGGATATAGAAATAGATTATTGGTTGCTTGAAAATACGCCCCCGTTTAATTGGCAGCCTGAATTTTTCGATAAGGTAAGACAAAGTGCCGACGCTCTGCCAAGTAAAGGAAAACGTTTCGGTGGCGACGTATTTGAATGGCAACACTATGAAATAAGTCCTGCGCACTTTTACAGCTTATTAGTCACGCAGGCGTCTGAGGAACAATTGCAAATATTAGCTTCAAATATTACTCGCATACCTAGCGAAGCTCGTGAACAACTAATGCGTAAAATATTTCCTAAGCACTTTTCGTATGGCTCTTACGATTATTTATCTACCGCAAAAGACTCTGCTAAGAAATCGAAAGATAGAGCGCTTAATATTCCATCGGGCCATTGGCAGCGAGCATTAATATATCAAGCCATAAAAGACCGTAATATGTCGGTTATGTATACTGGGCTAAGCTGCTTGTCACAACTTGACATCAGCCAAGCAGAATTCTCTACCTTAGTGGATTTACTTGCGCGCCAGAATAAAGAACTACGAGCGAGCTTGCTGAAAATATTACTCAACCAAAAGCAAGATGATTTGATTGCGGTCACCGATAACTTATTAAGTGCGAGTAATGTCAATCAACGTTTAGCTGGGCTTGAAATACTGACCAGTTTGGATAAAAAAGATCTTGCAAAAAACTTTGTTGATCAAAAAATTGAGCAATTTAAATCACGAGCAAGCTTTAGTAAAAATGAAGAAGTGTTGCTGGCGCATTTTGAGCCAAAGGCAACAAACGCCTACACTCTTGAAAACGCATTTGGCGTCGTAGATTTTAGCAAAGTTAGGCCGCTTATTGACCCGCAACCTACTCTAACACCAAAAAAGAGTCTTTCAAATTTATTGAAAAGCTCACAAAGCGCGTTTATTAATGATTTTGTTGATGCAAAAAAGATAGTTAAACAAGTTAATGCTTTGTATGAATTATTAGAACAACACCGAGATGTTGAATTTACCTGCGAGAGCTGGCGAGGAGAAACGAATACATATTTAGTCGCAAACAATTGCTCGTACACCAAACATGACTTAGACGGATTAACACCGCAAGAAAAGTACTCATATTTTGCGCTGGCGGAGGTGTGGGAAAGGTGGTATCGCGAAGCAGCGCTCAATGATTACGAAATGTTTTATGCTTGCACTTATGTCGATCCACATGGCATTCAGCATCATAATTCAAATAAATTAAAAGACTTTGTGCAGTCCTACTATCCAAATTTAAGTGGTATCAAGCTAGAAAAAACCAAAGAGTTCTTTTATCACAATAAAAATAACTCAGTTAAAAACATTTTAAGCGCCTTGGCGTCAGCATTTTGCGATCAGCAGCTGCTAAGCGTTTTTTGCATTGAGTGTGTTGAAGACATGGTTGCTTGCTGTCCTAGCGATTTGAAAACAATCAACTTGGGTAAAAGCAGCTATTGGCAAGAAAACAAAACGTGGGTAGAAGTTATTACCAATTCTGACTTCTTTAATTTTACCGTTGACATAGATGGGTTGATTAACAAAACTCCAGATATGGCTTTGCGCTATTATGACTTGTGCTGTTACTTGTTTTCTCATCGCGTTGCATTCCCGTCGCCCGTAAAATCCTTCGAAAATTTGTTGGCGACATCGCTGGCGTCTAAGAATTTTCGTGACAGTATGAGAGTTGGCACAATAGACCCAATATTTGCAATTAAGCTTTATAATAAACAGTTGTTAGACGCAGATAACTTAATACTTTCAGGTCTTTTCGACCGGCAAATGTTAGAAATACTAAATGGGCAACAACACCGTCACCAGCAGTCCCTTAAAGGACTGAATTTACCCTCACAACAAATGCAAGCTCTTAAACATAGGTTGCTTGAGGTAGAGCTAGCGCGGGGCGATCTCAAAACCGAAGCTACCGCATACATCAATTGGTTGACGGACTTTACGAGCTATGAATATATGCTTGAAGCATTAACTCGTTTAGGTAAAGAGAGCTTTGACCGAGGTTATAGTTATCACTCTGATAGTAAGAAGGTATCGTTCAGTCATATTTTGGTCTCTAGCAGCCCTGCAAAAGAAGAAACCTTTGAGCAATTTAGCAGAAGTCTTGATGAAGCCGCGCTTAGCAAAAGCCGCCTTGTTGAACTTGCGTGCTATGCCACACAATGGGCAGATTGGATAGGGCGTTATTTAAAAATAGACAATTTTACCAAAGCGGTTTGGTGGTTTCATGCTCATGCCAGTGATTATAGCAATGCAAGAAAAGAAACTGAGATCGCACGCTATTCTTCAATAAGCATTCAAGATTTTAGAAACGGTGCAATTGACATAGATTGGTTCAATCAAGTGTATACATCGCTTGGCAAATCAAATTGGAAGTTATTTCACGAAGCCGCAAAATACATCAGCGACGGCAATGGTCACCGACAGGTGAAGTTATATTCAAGCGTAATGTTGGGTGAGGTAAAAATTACCGAGACCACTAAAAAAGTCATCGATAAACGAGACAAAGACTATTTACGTGCCTTAGGGCTTATTCCACTGAGTAAGACGGTTCCTGAGAAAGACTTATTAAAGCGTTACAACCTTATTCAAACCTTTCTTAAAGAGAGCAAGCAATTTGGTGCCCAGCGCCAAGAAAGCGAGCGCATTGCCTGTGAGATTGCCCTAGACAACTTAGCCAGAAACGCTGGCTATGATGATCGCGTTCGCTTTGAGTGGGCAATGGAAGGTAAGGCAACACAGGCAATAATGGATAAGGCCCAAGTCGAATTTGATGATGTGAGTATGTCGCTTTGTATTGATGAGCATGGCAAAGCGCAGATCCTTGTGCAAAAGGGAGATAAAACGCAAAAGTCGATACCCGCCAAGTACAAAAAAGACAAAAAAGTGCAAAGCTTGAAAGACGGGAAGACCTATCTTACTAAGCAATATGCAAGAACGCGAGACTCACTAGAAAACGCCATGCTGCGCGAGGATGTGTTCTCTCGCAATGAAATTGAAAAAATTATGCAGCATCCGATTGTAAAAGTGATGCTGGGTAAAATAGTGTTATTTAATCAAAGCGCGCAAAGCTCTGGATTTTATCAAGACGGCGAGCTTGTAGATGCAAAAGGGCAACATCATAAAATAGATGAAACCGATAAACTCGTGATTGCGCACAGCGCGCATTTGCAACACATTGGCTTGTGGAGTGATTATCAAGCATATCTTTTTGAGCACAAAATTAGCCAAGTTTTTAAGCAAGTTTTCCGCGAGTTGTATATATTAACTGATGATGAAAAAGAACGTGGGAATCGCTCAGAACGCTATCAAGGCTACCAAGTTCAGCCAGCACAAACCGTGGCTTTGCTGCGGCGTAGGGGCTGGACGGTATCTTATGAAGAGGGCTTACAAAAGGTATTTCACAAGCATGGTTTTATGGCTACTATTTACGCCATGGCCGATTGGTTTTCGCCAGCTGATATTGAAGCGCCAACCATAGAGTACGTGTCGTTTCATTCGCTAAAAGACTACACAAACATTCCGCTTAAAGACATTCCGCCGGTGATTTTTAGTGAAGTCATGCGCGACCTTGATTTAGTCGTAAGCGTAGCGCATGTTGGTCAAGTTGACCCAGAGGCAAGTCATAGCACCATGCAAATGCGCGCGGTGCTAGCAAAAGAATCAGCGCGTTTGTTTAAGTTGAATAACGTTGAGGTGAAAGAGCGTCATATTGTTATAAAAGGCAGTTTAGCAGAATATAGTCTGCACTTAGGCAGTGCTCGCGTGCAGCGAAGGGGTTTAGACTTGAATATTATTGCCGTACAAAGTCAGCACAGAGGACGGGTGTTTTTGCCTTTTGTGGATGATGATCCTAAGTCGGCAGAGCTAATATCTAAAATGAAACTTTTGGCCGAAGACAATAAAATACAAGACCCGACGATCCTTTCTCAAATTAATAAATAGACATAACAATGATTAGAATTAGCTTTGTGGGTGCTTCTTATTTTAACTTGTGACGGATTACAGTGAGTAGATATGAATATTGAGATTAAACTAAAGAAGCTGGGTAAAAAGAAAGTTCTGTCGATTGTATTAACACTCGATTGTAGTCCAAGTTCTTTGCAAGAGCTGATCGAAGCGTGCGTCAGAAGTGAAGTTAGACGTTACAATGAAAAAAGAAGAGAATCAGAGCTTGCTGATACGGGCCACGCTTCTCTGACTTCTTTTCTTAGCTCCCAGCAAATCTCTGATCAATTGGAACATGGTAAGGTTAGTTTTGGGGATATCACTAATAAAACCATTGTAGATGAAAATAAGGCGATTGAAGACGCGATATTAGCTTTCAAAGATGGTCTATTTTTAGTCTTCTTAGATGACCAAGAACTGGCAACATTAAACTCATTAATTAGGCTAACGGAATCTACGAATCTCACCTTTGTAAAAATGGTTTTTTTGACTGGTACACATTGGTAGCTTTTTGGATACAAGCATTTATAAAGTATAGGTTTACCGAGCGAGTTCTATTTTAAATTGTCAATAAGGGAATAACCAATATATCTAAAGGAGCTGCCACTTGGCAGCAATAGAGACGACATGGGCGATTGAATTTTTTGAACGACTTTGTAGCGCCGACGTGAGAGCTCACAAATTGTGATTTTATTCATTAGCAAGATGCGATATCGTAACTCCCCAGGCATTGATAAAAACAACAATAAGGCAAATTATGAAAGCGTTACTTCCTTTAGTCCTAGCGATGAGTTTAGGCTCTTTTGCTACAATCAGTTCAGCACACAATCACGGCGTTGCTGACGTAGCCGCAATGGCCGACAAAATTGAGCCCCAAGTTATTAAGTGGCGCCATCATCTGCATCAGAATCCAGAACTCTCGAATAGAGAATTTGAAACCGCAAAGTACATTGAAAAGTACCTGCGTGGTTTAGGTCTTGAAGTGCAAACAGGCGTTGCTATTACGGGCGTGGTTGCGGTGCTAGATTCTGGGAAGCCAGGACCAACGGTTGCCTTACGTGCCGACATGGATGGCTTGCCGGTACCTGAGATAAACGATTTACCTTTTAAGTCTACTGCAACTGGCATGTTGGATGGTAACGAAGTGCCAGTTATGCATGCTTGTGGACACGATACGCACATGGCTATGCTAATGGGAGCAGCAAAAATACTTACCGATATGAAGGGTGAACTGCGTGGTAAAGTGAAGTTTATCTTTCAGCCAGCGGAAGAGGGAGCACCTACCGGAGAGCGCGGTGGTGCAGAAGTCATGGTTGAGGAAGGTGTATTAAAGAACCCTGATGTAGATGTTATATTTGGTCTACATATCAGTGCGAATACCGATGTCGGCAAGGTTCGTTATCGACATGGCGGTATTATGGCTGCAGTCGACCCATTCAAAATAGTGGTAAAAGGCAAACAGGCGCATGGTGCTTATCCATGGAAAAGTGTCGATCCAATCACTACTTCAGCGCAGATTATAATGGCATTGCAAACCGTGGTGAGTCGAGAAATCAAAGTCATTGACGACGCTGCAGTGGTAACGATTGGCTCTATTCATGGCGGCAATCGCTCGAATATTATTCCAAACGAAGTAACGATGGTAGGTACTATTCGTACGCTTAACAAAGCGGCGCGCGACCATATGTATGAAGCAATCCCACGCAAGGTTAAAGGAATAGCAGATAGTATGAGAGCCGAAGCTGAGGTGACTTTGCCTTTGGATTATAGCTACCCAATTACTTTCAATGATCATGATTTGATGGATAAAGTGCTGCCGACCTTAGTGCGCACAGCAGGCCAAGAAAACGTGATTAACTCCAAAGCGGTGACTGGCGCGGAAGATTTTTCTTTCTTCCAGCAAGAAGTGCCAGGCGTTTATCTTTGGGTAGGTGGAAAACCTCTTGATGTTTCGGAAGAAGATTCTCCAGCTCACCATACTCCAGAGTTCTTTGTTGATGATAGTGGCATGAAACTAGGCGTTAAGTTACTGACTAATATGACGCTAGACTACATGAACGCGAGTAAATAGAGTGTAAAAAGAGTGATAGGCGCCAAATTAAGCGTCAATTATTGCTATAAAAAAGCACGATATTGCGTATAATATCGTGCTTTTTTAATGGCCAAGAAAAACTTCTGCTCTTTGGCTTACCTAACTAAGTGGTATTTAAAATGGCGCAAGTCGCAATCGTGATGGGCTCAACTTCTGATTGGCCTACAATGCAAAAAGCAGCTCTAATGTTAAAAGAGCTTGGTGTGTCTTTTGAAGCTAAGGTTGTTTCCGCCCACCGTACTCCAAATTTGCTAGTTGAGTTTGCTGAAACCGCAGCAGAGAAAGGTATACAAGTTATCATTGCTGGAGCTGGTGGTGCTGCGCATTTACCAGGCATGATTGCCGCTCACACTCATATTCCTGTATTTGGTTGTCCTGTCCGCTCAAGTCAACTGAATGGTCTTGATTCTCTACTATCGATCGTGCAAATGCCTAAAGGTGTTGCAGTAGGCACTTTGGCTATTGGCGAAGCTGGCGCTGCGAACGCAGGTTTGTTGGCAGCTCAGGTAATAGCGCTACAAGAACCCGCAGTTCGCGATGCTATTATCGCTTTTAGAAATAAACAAACCGATACCGTAATGCAAAACCAAACATTGGAATTAGACGATTGAGAGTTTTAGTCTATGGCGCAGGCCAGCTTGCACAAATGATGTATCTTGCTGCAGCACCCTTGGGTGTCATCGTCAGCGCTGTCGACGTGGCTACGGAAACTGTGGTCAATCCGGTCTCTAAAAAGCCAACCGGCATTAGCTTGGCCAATGCAATCGAAGAAGCCCAAGCAATCACGGTTGAATTCGAACATGTTCCAGAGCACTTATTAGTCGACGCTGATAAAAGCCAAAAGCTCTATCCAAATATTGCATCTATTATGGCTGGCGCTGATCGCGTTCGTGAAAAAGCCTTGTTATCGAAATACAATATTCCGAATTGCCCGCACATGATCATTAACGATGTGAGTCAGCTTGATCAAGTGCTCAGTACTTTGGGTGAGAGAGTTATTTTTAAAGCAAGTCGCGACGGCTATGATGGTTATGGTCAGTGGCGCATGGCTGATGCTTCCGACCTCGACAAACTGCGTACGGAGTTTGCTGCCCTCGATTTGAAAAAAGTACCGTTAGTAGCCGAAACCATGCAAGATTTTGATAGAGAAATCTCATTGATCGGCGCAAGAGACAAAGACGGCAATGTTAAGTGTTTTAGCCTTGCTGAAAACTTGCATCATCAAGGGCAGTTACATGTATCGGTTGCACCTATTACGGGTCTAACGGAAAGTTTGCAAGAAAAAGCCAATAAGATATTCGATACACTAGCCACAGGCATGGATTACGTTGGTGTGCTTGCTGTCGAGTTATTCCAATGTGGCGATGAACTGCTGGTAAATGAAATAGCGCCGCGGGTACATAATTCGGGGCATTGGACTCAGCAGGGCGCTGATACCTGTCAATTTGAACAACACATACGCGCTGTATTGAATCTTCCCCTAGGAAGCACAGATGCGCATAGCATTAGTGCAATGGTAAATATTATTGGTTGCACATCTTTCAGCCGCGATTTAATCAGTATTCCGGGTGCTCACCTGCATTGGTATGGAAAGGAAGTGCGAGCTAAACGTAAAATGGGGCATATTAACGTCGTGGCTAGTTCACATAAGGCGCTAGGCGATAAGCTTAATAATCTATTGGCCTTTTTACCTCTTGAGCACTTCCCGGAACTTAAAGCGGAAGCAGCTAGACTACAAGCAAATTGATCATAAGAGCTTGACTTGCAGCGCTTAATCCATAAAATACGCATCGCTTTGTTAGGAGTCTTCCTTAACAAAGCGCACTCTTTGTGTGCCGACTTAGCTCAGTTGGTAGAGCAACTGACTTGTAATCAGTAGGTCACCAGTTCGATTCCGGTAGTCGGCACCATTTTCCCCAAGCTTATCTTTATCAGCCTTTCGTTCACCAAGAATGTTGTTAAAGCATCGGAAAACACGATGCTATTTGCAATTTAAACAGTATTTTTATTGGTGTTAATCCAGACTACACTTTTCATAAATAACTTAATCAACCATACAACTGAGATTATATTTATGAAAAAAGTGTCCGGACTGTTTAACAAGGTCGTTAAAACAACAGGTATCGTTAGTATTGCTTCTATTATGAGTGCTAACGCGATGGCAAATGCTACATTCGATTTCACTCAGAGCCTCAATGAAAATGCAAATACGAAAGTGGTGTTCGCCGATAATGCTCAAGAGCTAGATGGCGCACTTGCTAAACTCAACCAAGAGTCAAACGGACAAATCCTTAGCCTTATTAAGCTTAACGATTTTGATGCTTCTTTTGGCTCAACGCTACATTTGCAGATGGTTGCCGGCACAGAATCACTATTAATTGTGGGTACGAATGATGAAGATGGCGAGTTAGATGCCCCCGATTTACAAAACCTCGGCGGCAAGATTGCCGGTGCATTAAAATCAAGCTCAAAAACATTCAATGCAGATATTCATATCGACAATCTTGCTACGACTATTAATACCCCGAGTGCACATATTGCATACGGCTACCAGTTGCGTCATTACAGCTTTGATAGATACAAAACAAAGAAGAGCAGTGGTGAATCCACAATTAACTTGGTAACGCAAAATGCAAGTGCAGCCTCAAGTAAATTCAATACGGATTTGCTCTTCGTTGCTCAAGGCGTACACCTTGCTCGTGATCTAGCCACTGAGCCGGGTAAAAATATGTATCCTGAAGCTTTTGTTAAGCATGTAAAAGCTAAATTTAAAGGTGTGAAAAATATCGATATTGACGTGCTCGACATGCGCGACATCGAAAAGTTGGGAATGGGCGCCTTAGCTGGCGTAGGTAAGGGCTCAATCAACGATCCTCGCTTGTTAGTTATCAGCTACCGTGGCGCTGCCAAAAACGAAGCGCCGCTTGCTTTGGTAGGTAAGGGCATCACTTTTGATACCGGCGGCATTAGTTTAAAATCAAATAGCGGCATGTGGGCAATGAAGTCAGATTTATCGGGTGCTGCAGCGGTGGCAGGGGCAGTTTATGCTGCAGCTAAACGCGAAGAGAGCATTAATGTAGTCGGATTCATGCCTTTAGCCGAGAACATGCCAAGTCAAGATGCTATTCGCCCAGGCGATGTACTTGAAACTATGAAAGGCGTGAGCATTGAGATCATGAGCACTGACGCTGAAGGTCGTTTAATTTTAGCCGACGCAGTGCATTATGCTCAGCAGGAGTACAAGCCGAAAATGTTGCTAAATATAGCTACATTGACGGGGTCAGCTGCAAGAGCATTGAGCGATGAGTACGCTGCTGTGATTACTCGCGATTTTGAGCTGTCTACTCAAATGATGGAAGTAGGTAAGAAATCGGGAGAGCACGTATGGCCGCTTCCGCTGCACCCAAATCATTTTGAGCAAATAAAATCGCCTATCGCAGACATAAAGAATTCAGGAGCAGGTAACCCTGGTGCTAGCATCGGTGCTGCGGTGGTGGCAACCTTTGTTGATGAAGACCTCCCTTGGGTTCATCTTGATATTGCGGGTGTAGATTGGTTAGACGCTGGAAACGACGTCGCGCCAAAAGGCAGTCAAGGTTGGGGAGTGAGATTCATGGATCAATTGGTACGCGATCAGGCCAAATAACTTGATTAATGCCCAGACCAAGTTACACTTTTCCAACAATAAATATATTCATAGTAATGAAAGGGGTTATTTTGGAAAAACGCTGTTGTAAACTGGCTTGGGCAATGTCTTTCATGCTCATGTTTGCTGCGTTTACTGCTCAAGTGAGCGCACATGATCATAAAAGCCCTAAAGGTAAAGTTACGGTGTCTGATGCGTGGGCGCGTGCTACGTTTGCGTTGGCGAAAACTGGCGCGATCTACCTTGATATTACCAATGACAGTAAACGAGATGTTAAGCTTTTAAAAGTGCGCGTAGCCGATACGGTAGCGAGCGCTGCACAACTGCATGAAACCTTAATGAAAGACGACATGATGCAAATGCGAGAGTCTGAAGAGGGCTTTCTGATTGCCGCAGGAAGTAAGTTATCACTTCAATCTGGTGGTAAGCACGTGATGTTAATGGGCTTGTCGAAGCCGCTAGCGGTAGGCGATACTTTCACTCTGAGCTTAATATTCGAGAGAAACGTAGTCATACGAGTACCCGTAACCGTTAAAGACGGTCGTTAGTTTATTACAGTCATATCTTATTGCGCTGGCAAGTTCGGCGCATCCTTGTCAAATTTGTTTGGAGAGTCACATGAGCCTCATGAGTCAAATTGATATTGGTATTAGCGAAGAGAATCGTTCGCAAATTGCCCACCAACTGAGTCGCTTACTAGCCGACTCTTATACCCTTTATTTACAAACACACAACTTTCACTGGAATGTGACGGGTCCACAGTTTCGTGAGCTACATTTAATGTTTGAAGAGCATTACAACGAGCTAGCCCTTGCCGTAGACGAAATCGCCGAGCGTATTCGTACACTGGGTTTTCCTGCTCCTGGCACTTATCGTGCCTTTGCTGAGCTGAGTTCAGTAAAAGAAGTTGATGGTGTTCCTGATGCTAGCGAAATGATAAGCATTTTAACGCAAGCCCATGAAGCCGTGGTGCGTACTTGCCGAGTTGCATTAAAAATGGCGCAAGACTTTGACGATGAATCAAGCTCAGCTCTCATTGGTGATCGCATGAGAATTCACGAAAAGACATCTTGGATGCTAAGAGCAATGCTTTAGGCTGATACAAAGTGTGCGCTACGTCGTATAGTTTCTAATTAAGTGAAATTTACATTAAATATTGAGAAAACGTCCATGTTGAAAAAAATTATTGGCCTAAGCGCTGGCATTGCATTGAGCGCAAATATAGCAGCCGTTGAACTGCAGGTTGACGAAATAGCCACAGGTTTAAAAAACCCATGGAGTATTGCTTTCATGAGCAATGGCGACGCCCTTGTTACTGAGCGCGCTGGTGGCCTTCGTAAACTCTCTGCCAATGGCGAGCTTAGCGAACCTATCCTTGGCCTTCCGGAAGCGGCTGTATTCGGCCAAGGTGGTATGTTGGGCGTTACCCTACACCCAGACTACGAAAACAATCAATACGTATATGTGTGCTTATCGGTCGCTGATGGCAAAGTGCGCGGCAGTGAAGTACATCGCGGAAAATTAGTTGGCAATGCTCTCACCGAGGTGAAAGAAATCTTTGTAGCATTGCCAAAAGTAGATAGTGCGCACCATTTTGGATGTCGTTTGGCCTTCGACGGAAACAAGCACCTTTATGTGTCCCTTGGCGATCGTGGTTCGATGAAAGAGGAAGCCCAGAGTACGGGTAATCACATTGGCGCTGTCGTTAGATTAAATGATGACGGCTCAGTGCCTGATGATAATCCATTTGTTGCTGGACCCGCACCTGAGTTGTTTAGTTATGGTCATAGAAATGTTCAAGGTATGGCTGTTCATCATAAAACAGGTAAGGTTTGGACGCATGAGCATGGGCCAAAAGGTGGCGATGAAATTAATATTCTAGGAAAAGGTAATAACTACGGTTGGCCAACGATTACCTACGGTGTGAATTATAATGGCAGTATTATTACCGATAAGACTGAAATGCCAGGCATGCAGCAACCTCTTACCTATTGGGACCCATCAATTGCACCCAGCGGTATGGCTTTTTACGATGGCGACGAATTCCCAGAGTGGAAGGGCAACCTACTTGTAGGCTCTTTGAAGTTTAGATACCTTAATCGCATTGTTTTAGATGGTGACAAAGTGGTTAGTCAGCACGAAGTGATTAAAGATTTGAACGAACGCATTCGTGATGTGAAACAAGCACCCGATGGCAGTATCTACTTACTAACCGATAGTACTGAGGGTAAAGTGTTGAGGTTGACCAAGAAGAAAAGCTAATTTACCTTCGATTGCATTAGAAAAAGCGAGCCATTGCAAAGTGACTCGCTTTTTTTATTTGAGAACCGAGCTACGCTTAAGCAAGGTGTTTATTGAAAAATGCTATACTTCGTTGCCAAGAGAGTTCGGCATCTTTTGGACTATATCGGCTAGTAGAGTCATTGTGAAAACCATGTTGAGCACCAGCATAAATATGAGCATCGTAGTCGGCTTCATTTGAATCTAACACCGCTTTATAGGAAGCCCAACTCGCATTAACTCTTTTGTCTTGCTCAGCAAAATGAATTAGTAGAGGCCCTTTTACTGCACTTTGTAACTCTGCCTTTGCAGGCGTGCCGTAATAAGGCACGGCGGCATCGATATCATTTGGCATCGTTGCTGCTAGCAAATTGCTAATATAACCGCCAAAGCAAAAGCCGACGACACCCAACTTTCCAGTACCAGCCTTATGAGATTTTAACCATGATGCTGCCGCCATAAAGTCTTGTTCAATTTTGTCGCGTTCTAGGCTACGTTGCATTTTTCTGCCATCGTCGTCGTTCCCTGGGTAGCCACCAAGTGGAAAGAGGGCGTCGGGTGCAAATGCGATAAAACCAGCTTTTGCGAGTCTGCGAGCGACATCTTTGATATAAGGGTTGAGCCCGCGGTTTTCGTGCACAACGAGCACTGTTGCTGCGTTTTTTTCCATTTCACGAGGTGCAACTAAATAGCCGTTACCCTTGCCATGGCCCTTTGGCGATTCAAACTCTTCGTAACTTGCTTTTATCGACGGGTCGTTGAAACTCACTTGCTCCGCTTGAGCATAATTGGGGATCAGTGCTCCCGACACAGCGCCCATCGATAAACCCACAATAGAAAGGCTTGCCAATCGAGATAAAAAGGTTCGACGATTAATATCACCGTGCGCATATTCGTCGTACCAATCGAAGGCTTGTTGTGGAATAAGCTCTGCCGGAAGTTGCTCGGAATTTGATTTATTGTCTGTAGTCATACGAATGTCCTTATTGATCATTTGAAGAGTACTGCTGCTGATTTACATAAAATTACTATGAGTTCAGAGTATAGAACAGCTTTGCAGTAGCAAAAGAAAATTTACATTCGGGCTTTAAGGTCGATTGCATTTTTAAATACTTGAGGTGCTTCTAAGTTGTCAAGTTGCTCATGTGTAGGTAGGCAATCACTATCAATAAATTCAGCGTATTTTATGTCGTTAGGGCAGAAGAGAAAATCGAAAGCAAGCCTATTATTGGTCTTACTATAAAGTCCTCGATGGATTAGGTTTGCTGAGAAAATCATGAGATCACCTGCATCAAGGGCTTGAACATGGCCCGAACTCAAAGGCTCTGGATGCGTTTTCCCATTCCTTTCCAGTCGAACATCGAGTTCTTCCTTGCTATCCCACCGTTTATGGCTGCCGGGCACAAGCTCCAGACCTGGTTCGTCAACCAATGGCACTCTGAAATGCACAACATCAGGCTGTGTAAGCATGGCTTTCTGTTGTTCAAGTGTTAAGTGATATTGCGCGTCACGGTGCCAGTAGTTTTTTTGCGTGCTGTTTGCTGGATCGAAGAATAATTGGGTATTAAGAAAAGCGAAATTGCCTTGTAATACCTGATGGGCTAGCCGCATGATTTTATGTGAAGAGACAAAAGCGAATAATTCGCTTCGCTGTGCAGTATTAAGATACTTCGTCGAGCTTAGGTAGGCAGAGTTAATAGCCCGCTGCTGATAAAAGTCGGCGTTGTCTATCAACCATAGTTCATGAAAAGTAGATACGCACTCGTGTAGCGCCTTTAATTCATGCGCTGAAAAGAATTTCTTCAGAACAACATAGCCATTAGCGTTGTAACTATCACTGATAGCGTGCATGAACGAGCCTCAGAATTAACTTAGTTGTTATTGTCTTAAGGATATTTTACCAATGAGAATGTCTTTAAACATCACCCAATCGCCCATTAGGCTGTAAAAGGGATACTGAAAAGTAGCGGGTTTATTATGCTCGTAAAAAAAGTGACCAACCCATGCAAAGCCATAACCAATAAGGGGGATCAAAAGTAAATACAAGTACGTCGACGTAAGCACCGCCGCGACAATCACCACCAAAACTAAGCATGAACCGATAAAGTGTAATAAGCGGCAAGTTTTATTCTCGTGCTCCGACAAGTAATAAGGATAGAACTCGCTGAAACTGTTGTATTTCTTCTCCATTATTCCTTCCTTTTCTAAGTGCTTTTTTCCAGTATTAACGTTGATGTTATCACATTTAAATCAGCAAACAATTGTGTCTTGTCTGCTCTTTGGTCTTGTTTTCTTATCGATAAATCCCATACTAGCTAGTAATTAACGATTAACGAGAAATTGCATGTTAGCTAGCGCGAATAACAGTCCTTTAGATATTACCCTCGAAAACTTTCAACAAGTCATTTTGGAAGAGTCGAAGAGCAAAATTGTGATGGTGCAATTTTGGGCGCCTTGGAGTGAGCCTTGTACCGAGTTAACGCCAGTCTTACAAGCGATTGCTAGTGAGTACACTGAAAGCCTCCTATATACCCGAGTAAACTGCGATGAGCAGCAGGAGATAGCGGGACAGTTCGGAGTGCGCGGCTTGCCTACGGTTATTTTGGTGAAAGACAGCCAACCAATAGATGGCTTTGCTGGCCCACAAAGTGAGCAACAAATACGTGATGTGCTCGAAAAGCATCTTCCTAAAGCAGAAGATGGTTTTTTAAACGAAGCTCTTCAATGCATTCAAAATGGTGATTACCACAGTGCTTTTAGTTTTGCCAAACAAGCCTTTGAAGCGAATAACGAACGGGTTGATATTCGTTTAGTATTAGCCGACTGCTATGTTGAAGTAGGGCAAAGTGCATTAGCGAAAAAGTTACTTGAGCCAATCACTTTGGTAGACCAAGATGCTCAATACAATATTATCGTTGGTAAAATTGAGTTAGCAGAACAGGCGTCGGAATCACCTGAACTAAAACAGCTTCAAGCTGACTTAGAAGCAGATCCAGAAAACCTAGACATTAAGGTAAAGTTAGCGGTGCAGCTACATCAGGCTCACAAAACGGCAGAAGCCCTAGAATTGTTGTTGAGTGTATTGAAAAAGGACCTGAGTTTTGGCGATGCAAGAAAAATCACCCTCGATATAATTAATGCGCTACCCGATGGTGAACCATTGAAGTCGCAATATCGCCGTAAAATTTATAGTCTTTTGTACTAAACGGGGATAAGAATGTTAGACGCGTTTTTGTTAGCGCTTTGCTTTTTGTTGATCATCGAGGGTGCAATGCCCTTGTTGATCCCCAGCAAATGGAAGCAATATTTGATGCAAATGGCGCTTCAGCCAAAAGAGTCATTACGAAGAATTGGCGGCGTAATGGTAGTTGTGGGCGCGGTAAGTGCATATTTCTTGGTAAAGCAGGCATAAATAGCAAAATTGGGGTGATTTTTTCCTCATAATTTTGCTAAAATCGCGGCCTAATTTTTTGATGCAAATATCTTCCATGGCTAAAAACGTTGTTGTACTCGGCACCCAATGGGGTGACGAAGGAAAGGGAAAGGTTGTAGACCTTTTAACAGAACAAGCTTCTTTTGTTGTTCGCTATCAAGGCGGACACAATGCGGGGCACACTTTAGTAATCGATGGTGAAAAAACCGTCCTCCATCTTATTCCGTCAGGTATTTTACGTGAGAACGTAAAATGTGTGATTGGAAACGGCGTGGTACTTAGCCCAGAAGCCTTGCTGAAAGAAATGGCAATGCTCGAAGAGAAAGGCGTTCCTGTAAAAGAGCGTTTAGTGATAAGTGAAGCCTGCCCGCTTATTCTACCTTTTCATATCGCTTTGGATGTTGCCCGCGAAAAAGCTCGTGGTAACAAAGCGATCGGCACTACTGGGCGCGGAATTGGTCCAGCCTACGAAGACAAAGTGTCTCGTCGCGGCTTGAGAGTGGGTGATTTGTTCAATCCAGAAGAGTTTGCTATTAAGCTTAAAGAAGTATTGGGTTATCACAACTTCATGCTTACCGAGTACTATAAAGAAGTGGCGGTGGATTATGACGAAGTATTGCAAGAAGCACTTTCAGTAGCCGACTTACTTCAGTCTATGGTGGTTGATGTAACTGACCTTCTCGAAACGGCTCGCCAGAATAAACAGTCAATTATGTTTGAAGGCGCCCAAGGCACTTTATTAGACATCGATCATGGTACTTACCCTTACGTTACGTCATCTAATACTACGGTAGGCGGTGTTGCAACGGGTGCAGGTTTCGGACCATTGAACATCGATTATGTCCTTGGCATCGTTAAAGCTTACACCACGCGCGTCGGATCAGGCCCTTTCCCTACCGAGCTAGACTGTGAAGTTGGGCAACATTTAGGTGTGAAAGGCCATGAATTTGGGGCAACTACTGGGCGTAAGCGCAGAACAGGTTGGTTCGACGCGGTTGCTATGCGCAGAGCGGTTCAACTTAACTCGGTAACGGGATTTTGTTTAACTAAACTGGACGTATTAGACGGCTTAAAAACCTTGAGCATTTGTACGGGCTATAAAGATAAAGACGGTAACATAAGCACTATTCCGCCGTTAGCCGCTGAAGGATACGACTTAGTAACGCCAGTGTATGAAGAAATGCCAGGTTGGTCGGATAACACCTATGGCGTAACTACCTATGAAGGTTTACCGCAGGCAGCCAAAAACTACATTAAACGTTTAGAAGAGCTTACCGGTGTGCCTATCGATATTATATCAACTGGCCCAGATCGTGCCGATACAATGGTGTTGAGAAACCCATTTTCTGAGTAAGTATACAAGCGTGCTATTCAATATTTGAAAAGCAATAAGCCGATTTTTACCTCAGTCTATTGAGTATTAAAAGTCGGCTTTTTTATTTCTACAGCTATCCTTTATGAAGTGCAGAAGCTTTGCTACTATCAAAGCATATACGTAACTTTAAGGACACGTTCATGACGGAATCAGCGTCAACATCATCTTCCACTCACAATCATACCGACAGCGATGCTTCTAGTGGGAAAGCCTCAAATGATATACACAGTGAGAGCTCCCTCGACGCTTCCTTTTTCGCAAGTGCTGAGTCGCTTTCAGTAGAGAGTATTGAGCCGCTTAAGCGTACCTTTGCCTCCGGCAGAACTAAAGCTTACGATTGGCGCATTGCTCAGCTGACGGCCTTAAAGAAACTTCTTACTGAAAATACCAAAGAAATCACAAAGGCACTGCACAGCGATCTTGGAAAAAGTGACTCAGAGGCATGGCTTACAGAAATTGGTTATTCAATACACGACGTTGATGACAACATTAAAAAGCTGAAGTCGTGGATGAAACCCAAAAAAGTCTCTACCCCCATGGTTGCATGGCCCAGTAAGAGTTTTGTTATAGCTGAGCCCCTAGGAGTTGCCTTAATAATAGGGGCTTGGAATTATCCCTTTCAGTTAGTTGTCACCCCATTAATTGCTGCTATTGCCGCAGGTAACTGCGCGGTAATAAAACCCTCAGAGCTATCGGAAGCTACCTCAGAGCTTTTGAGCAAATTAATACCTAAATATCTCGATAACACAGCCTTTAGAGTACAAGAAGGTGGGAAAGACGAAACTACTGAGTTGCTTGCGATGCCCTTCGACAAGTACTTTTATACGGGTGGTGAGCAGGTGGGTCGAATTGTGATGACTGCTGCTGCAAAACATCTTGCGCCTGTTACCTTAGAGTTAGGTGGTAAAAGCCCCTGTGTTGTTGACGGCGAAACTAACCTCGAAGTAGCAATTCGCCGTATTGTCTGGGGTAAGTGGATGAACGCGGGGCAAACCTGTGTTGCACCTGATTATCTGTTGATTGAAGAAAAGTATTTGGCCGACTTTAGCCAAGCTCTCATTGCAGAAATAAAGAAGCAGTATTCTGAAAAGCCTAAAGCTAACAAAGACTACGGAAGAATTATAAATCAGCGCCATTGTGCTCGATTGATCAGTTATCTTGACGGTGTAAATGTAATTCACGGTGGCAAACATGATGTTGCTGATTGCTATATTGAGCCAACAGTGGTGATTCAGCCCGCGACGGATGCGAGTATCATGCAAGAAGAAATATTTGGACCCTTGCTACCAATACTTACTTTTAAGTCGAAACAAAGTATGACGAGTTTCATAAAATCACGACCAAAGCCGCTTGCTGCTTACTTGTTCACATCTGATAAAGCCTTTGAAACAAGTTTTATTGAAGATATCAGTGCCGGCTCTATTTGTGTTAATGATACCAATATATTTTTGGCTAACCACGAACTTCCTTTTGGTGGCGTTGGCACAAGTGGTATGGGCAGTTACCACGGTAAGGCTGGCTTCGATACTTTCAGCCATCAAAAAGCAGTGATGAAGCGTGGTTTTCGTTTTGATTTTGCTGTGCGTTATGCCCCGTTTAGTAAGCTTAAGCTGATGATGTTAAAGCGTTTATAGTGATAAGATGACTTTTGTGTAGGTATGTAGTTATGTAGCTTTAAGTGCTTGGCGAGACTTATTTTATAAGCTTATCAACTCTGTAATCTCCACCGTTAAAGGAACACCTGATGTTGAAGAACGAAGAATTGACACCCTTTCATCTTGCGGTACCAGTGACAAACTTAGAGCATGCCAGAGAATTTTATGCTGGCATGTTGGGCTGCGAAATGGGACGCAGCAGTGAGCATTGGATAGACTGGAATTTTTTTGGTCATCAGTTTGTTACGCACCTAGTTGCAAAAATGCCGCCTCAACCAAATTACAATCAAGTAGACAGTAAAGCGGTGCCAGTGCCTCACTTTGGTGTGGTGTTAAATATGCCTGAATGGGAGTCTCTCGCAGAGCGTGTTTCCGCGTATTTGTCAGCAAAAGGTCAATCTTTCGTTGTAGCACCTTATATCCGTTTTAAAGGGCAGGTAGGCGAGCAGGGTACTTTCTTCTTACTTGACCCCTCTGGCAATGCTCTTGAGTTCAAAGGCTTTGCAGATAAAACCCAATTGTTTGCGAGCTAGAAGAATACTTGCACACTCAATAAAAGATAAGCGGCAATTGTAATTGCACCGACAAATAGCGCGTAGGGCATTTGCGTTTTTACGTGCTCAAGTATGTCGCAGCCTGCAGCTAAGGACGACACGGCAGTAGTGTCTGAGATAGGCGAGCAGTGGTCGCCAAATATCCCGCCACCTAGAATAGCGGCTAATACCAGTGATGGCGGTAGCCCTAGGCTTGCTACCAATGGCATACCAATTGGAATGAGTATCGCAAAGGTTCCCCACGACGTTCCAGTAGTGAATGACATTATGGCACCAGCAATGAAAAGCATTGGCACTACAAGTATCAGAGGAAGGTGCTCACCAACAATACTCGATACAAATAGGCCTGTACCCAGTTCTTTCAAGCTCGCACCAAGCGCAATTGACAATAACACGATTGTGACCAGTGGAAGCAATTCCCCCATGCCATTAAAGCCAATTTTTAAAGACTCTTGATGGTTAAAGCGCTTATTCCATAGTAATTGTAGGTAGGCAACTACACCGGCTAGAAAGGTGGCGTAGAGCACTGATTTACTGCCACTCCCCTGAGTTATATCGCCATTACCAGTAAGTAACATAAAAGCAAACATGCCAATAACCATGACCAATAGGGGCACAATCATAAATCTCGATTTAGTAGCGGGACTAGCGTCTATCTGGGTGTTAGTTGATTCGAGATTCTGTTCGGCCTCTTTCATCGGACCATGCACTTTGTCACTGATGATAGTATAGCCTACAACAACCAAGGTAAGCCATGCATAGATGTTGTAAGGTAAAGTGCCCCAAAGAACTGAAATGGCGTCTTGCTTAAGATCGTAAGTACTGATTAAAGCCAGAACATAGGCTCCCCATCCGTTAAGGAGGATGAGTATACAAATAGGAGCGCAAGTTGAATCTATAATATAGGCAAGTCGAGCTCTACTCATTTTATACTTGTCAAATAGGCCTCTTGCAAAGATACCGGCAGTCAGCACACTTAAGTTCGATTCAATAAAAATAGCCATACCTGTAAACATGGTGACGCCGCCGACACGTTTCTTGGAGTTCACGAAGCCGCTGCCAATTAAACGATTTACTGTTGCGCTTACGCCACCAGAGTCGCGAATGAAGGCTAAAAGTGCACCAACCAGCAAGCTGAAAACAAGAATACGGGTTGTGCTGCCATTGCCTGCGGTAGTAATAATACGTTCTATTGTATTTATTGGGGTATTTAGCCAATGCGTTTGATTAGTAGTTATGGCGAGTAGCAGCTCGGAGCTAAGCACAGCCAACAATAGCGCTAAAATAACCTCTTTTTTCCAAAGTACAACGCTAATCGCTACCAGCGGTGGCAATATTGTGAGCCAATCCATGTGTAACACCTTTTATTTTTTGTTATTTATTAATAAAGCTTCATAAATGAGGCCATGTAATTCGCCGAAGAACGTTTGCTCATTCAAACTTGCGTCTGAACCACTGTTGTCAGGTGCTAGCTGCCTTATTGAATGATGCTTATTGCTGAGTATGATAATCGCTAAGTCGTGCTTCGGATCAATAAGAACTGATGTGCCATTGGGGCTGGCATATCCAAAGCTTGCGTTACTCGCAAAGGGACCAAATTGCGCTGTCCGCTCTGCATTTCCGTAAAGTTGCCAGCCCAGGCCAAGCGTATTTGCACGCGCAGAAGCTGATGTGAATACTTGAAGGGTGCTGGGGGTGAATACTTCGATATTTCCGTATCCACCGCCATTCAATAGTACCTGCGCGAGTACAGCTAAGTCGTGAGTGTTTGAAAAAAGCCCTGAATGCCCTGAAACACCGCCCATGGCATAGAAAGCATTTGGGTTTTCGACTTCACCTTGCAAGGTGTACTCTCGCTGATTTGGGTAGCGAGTTGTGCCATTAGGCATTTGAGTTGCTGGCGCTGTGGCTGCAAATTGAGATTTTTCGAAGCCTTTTTTCAGTGGACTGAAGAGCGTATGTTGCAATCCTAAAGCTTGGTAAATGTTGCTTTGCAGGTAATCATCCAGCGGCGCTGCACTGACTCTTTCTATTAACAGCCCTAGCAGCATAAGATTAATTTCACTCTCAGTTTGAGCGCTACCCAAAGGTGCGCTTGGTGCGACGGCTGTGAGCAATAAACGTTTGGTCTTGGCTGGATTCTGAGAATAAAAGTAGGGACCATAATCGTTATCAGCGCGGTAAAAGTCGGGGGCTTCCCTAAAGCCAGATGTGTGCGCTAGTAAGTCTTTAACACTTATGGCTTCACGATGCTTACCTTTAAATTCAGGTAGATAATAGTGCAAGGCCTTATTTAGGTCTATTTTACCTTCGCTCACAAGCTTCATTATCGCTAGGTTTGTTGCGAAGGCTTGTGTAGTTTCCCCCAGATCGAACATGTGTTGCTGAGTGAGTACTTCGCTGTTTGCAAGCAGCGCCCCATTGTCATCGAAACGGCGCGCGACACCATAACTCTCATGTTTTATCAGCTTACCCTCGTGAACTACTGCTATGTTGATACCAGGAAATACAGGCAAGATACTTTGCTTGATATAGCTATCAACGCCGTCAAAAATCGCTTTATGCGAGCTTTGACTCTTGCCAAGAGCATTTACAGTAGGAAAGGGTATGCGAACATGTATGCTTGCATCTTGAGGTTTGATATTACGAATACTAAATATATTCACGCCATTTCTTGTGCGCTTGCCCAATGGCAAGCGATTAATGTCTTGGTTATTTATCGTACCAAGTTGGATTTTCTCGCCGTTAATGTGAACATCGGCTGAAATTGCTGAGTCAGAGCTAAGGAATAGCTCACCTTGGCCCTCATAAGCTAGAAAGATCGCCTTATTTCGCAGCAGATTCGTCTGACCTTTAGCGTCCATCGCCTCATCCGGCTGATTGTAAAAGCTTTGATTTATCTGACCTTGCAGACCTTCCAGCACGTTGTTGACCGAGCTACTTTGTAAAGCTAGGTGATTTTGTGAGTTGTCTTCTTGCAGGCTCTCGGTTATGGCATCATTATCACCGATGGCATTACCACGAGCTCTTTGGCCAGCCGATAATTCATCTTGGTAAAGCGAATAAATATTTTGATAGTGCAGTGGAAAATACTTATCAAGCAAGGCAAATACTGCCGCCGCACTTTGATTATTCAGTTCACCTGTAACTTGCCAAGGTAAAAAGTGCATCTGAAAAGCCGAGAGCGTATCTATTGTTTCTTGATTATTGATACCGGTTACCGTGATGCCGTAGCCATAGCTCGACAGGGCTTTCTGTACTAGCGACAGACTAGGCGGCTGTTGATTAAACTCAAGCCAATGCCGTGTAAAACTTTCTTTGTCGTACCAAGCGCCAATGCCCTCTTGATATAATCGATACCAAGGGAAACGCGGCCCGGGGTCGTTTTTGCGTGACGGCGCAACATCTGAGTGCCCAATGATAGCAGTAGGTGTAATATCCGGGTTGCGACTCAGTATGTCTTTAGTCAATTCAATCAGAGCTTGGATTTGTGCTTCTTCGAAATCAGGGAATGTGCACAAGTCGCGGTCTTTTTCAGCACCTAAAATGCGTGGTGCTATCGAATCATCTGAGGCATCAATTACGGTTGCCTCTTCACAACTAGCTTGGTTGACTATTTCTATACCGATACTGTGATCGTTCAGGCCAGAACGTCCTTGCCAATAACTGACGCCTGCATGCCAGGCTCGTTCAGTTTCATCAACCAATTGAAATATCTTGATTTTTTTTTGATGGTACGTAGGGTCGTTTAATGCAGGGATGAGATAATGAGAACTCACGTTACCTTCGTTCACCAAAGCCTCTACCGACTGCTGAAAATCCACAGCAGTGAAATGCATTATCAGTGATTTTACGCGATAACTGTAATTCTTCGAGGGCATCTGCTCAATCGCTGCTTTCTGCGATAGAGATTGACAACTGGCAAGCATTAGGCAAATGCCGAGCGTTGCGATGATAGTCAAAATGCGTGAAGTACTTACCTTATGTAGCATCAATATTCCCTGTAATTCCCTTGCTGCGCATGAATGTTTTGGTTTGGCTCTGTTCTTATGCAAATATGCACGCTAAATCTAGCAAGGGCAGGGCTACTTAGCAAATAATAGGCTTAATTTCCCGGATGTTTAAAAAGCTCCTCGTCTTCTAAGTCTATTAAGGTACCGTTGATTAAAGCATGGGTAATACGCTTGTCTTTCAAGAGTAATCCGTTTGCTTGCACATTTCGCAATAGTCGTTCGTCTTCATGCCACTCCTTCGGGTTACAAACAATGGGTAGGCCACTTACATTATTAATGAGCGAACTGTTGCCCACAAAATGATTTTGACCTTTCTTTAGAAGCGCTATATAGGATGCTTTGTCTAAGTGAATTTCGTCTTCAACTAAGAGGGATTGACCTGCTTGAAACTCATATTCGCTAGCATCGAAGTCTCTCTCAGCGCCATAATTTCGCAAATCACCAATGTCGTATACAACCCTCGAATCGTCAAAGCGTGAAAGCTTTCTAATACCGAGGTCCACCCTATATGATTGCTTCAAATAAGAGTAAAGGGTAAGTTTTCGTAAAGCGAGGTCTACCCAAGCATTTTCTATATTATGCGGTATTGCTGTGTAGCCTTCAGGAGCGGATTGTTTTGCCTTAGGGAGCGTCTCACATAAGTAGTTGCAGCTAAATACCAGTGCATACAAATTGGCAAGTCGAGCAAGTTGGCGATTTGGATCATTGGCGCAATACCCAGACTCGATGAGAATAGTGCTAATACCTTTGGCTGCAGTCTGTTCTCCAAAACATCGTTCAGAGTATTCATCGTCATATTTGGCGATATTCCCGCTCACTAATGGGTTTAAAGATTGCGTGAGCGCTGCTATAAGTTGCATGGCATTATAACGCGAGTGGTCTACGCTATTTTCAGCATTATAGGGAGGAGCCAAAAAAGCAATGCTCACAGGGCTAATCAGTTCGTTGGCATGATTAGCTTCCTTCGTTGTTACAGCATCTACAGCTTTGTGGCCATAGTAATCACATTGGTCATGTAAGTTAAATGCGTAGTCAGCTTTATTCACATCGATAAATTTATTTAGCAAGCGCCCCTCTGGTGTCTGCAAGTTCAATGCATCTCGATTAATATCAATGCCTTGAGCATTTTCTCGGGTGCCTTGAGCTGCGCCATCAGGGTTCACCATGGGAAGTATGTGCAAGGTGATTTTATTTGCCCAATCATCCTTTAACAACGACTGCTCGCTAGTGAGTAAGTTCAAGAAATCGAGCAAAGCAGCGGTTGCAGTCGCCTCATCGCCATGCATTTGGCTCCAAGCACAGATAGTAAGTGGGCCATGACCAATCGAGTATTGAGTAATATCTTGATTTAGAAATGAATGCCCGATAACGCCAGAGCGAAGCTTTTTCCTAGCGCTTAAATCAGCTAAATGTACTTGTATATCGTCGGGCCTTAGTATTTGTTTGTTGAGCTCAGGTAACTGATAATGTCGTAAATCGGTATATATAGAATTTTCGTCGGTTGCCATCATTCCCTCTATATGAAGCCGCGAATTGTAATACCAATCTATGCTTTGCTTTTTTATTAAGCAAGTATAAATACGCAAAAAAGAGCACTTAATTTTACACAGTGCCACGTATGACTTTTTGTGTCGCTAAAGTCTTAGTCTATGAAAAATAGGGCTTTTTATACAGCTTCGAATTTTTAGCGCCTAAGCTTTACTTGCGCTAAGGCCTGTCTTAAAAAGCCATTTTCTTGTTTAAGTAAATTTTTACAGGTATCAATATCGCTATCTGTAAGGATGCTAAGAATTGCCAATTTCGCGTTATTGTCTGATTTTAAAAGTACTTGTTTAGCGAGCGTTACGTCGCAATCCGTTGCTTGCATTACAATGCTTTGCGCGCGAGCAACTAGTTTGTCGTTGGTGGCGTTTACATCAACCATAAGATTCCCGAAGCTCTTACCCATTTTAATCATGCTCGCCGTGCTGATCATATTTAATATGAGCTTTTGCGCTGTTCCCGATTTCATGCGAGTTGACCCGGTAAGTACCTCTGCACCAACATCAGCGACTATGCCTACTTTGGCGTGCTTTAATAGTTCTCCATTTGGACTACAGATTATACATGCTGTGTTGCAGCCTAGACTGTTGGCATAGTCTATAGCACCAATTACGTAGGGTGTTCTGCCACTAGCCGCCAAACCAATCACGAGATCATCCTCACAAAGATTGATGCTAGCAAGATCGTTTGCGCCGGCTTGAGCATTATCCTCGGCGCCTTCCACCGCATGTATCAATGCCTTCTCGCCGCCAGCAAGCAGTCCAACAAAAATATTATCATCAACACTGAATGTTGGCCTACATTCAACAGCGTCTAAGATACCTAAGCGGCCGCTTGTTCCTGCACCTACATAAATCACTCGTGCATTTATTTGTAGTGACGTAACAGCAAGGTCGACAGTATTAGTGATGTCGGGGATGGCTTTTTCCACGGCCAAAGCAACCTTTGCATCCTCGCTGTTAATAAGTCTAAGCATCTCTTCTGTTGTCATTAAATCAATGTTATTCGACAGGTTATTTCGAGTTTCCGTACCAATTGCGCCTAGTTTATTCGGTGTTACGGCTGCAATTTGCGCTTTATCAATGGGGGTTTTCGCATACTTAGGCATGAGACGCATCCTTTTTCGAGCTTGTGCTTTTCGCAGAGTCTGCATCAGAAGGAATACGCTTATTTCCTAGTAAACATATGCATGTAGCAACAGTACTTGCAATTAAGAGTTGCCATGAAAAACCGAGGCTAAAGTGATATTGCTCAGGAAGATAAATGGTCATAATGTAGGGTTGCATTAGAACAGGAATGAGAAAGCCGATAATCAGGGCAAAAAGTATTGATGTTGGTGAACCACGCTCGCTAAATAACGCAGTAAAATAGACACCCAATAAACCGCTATATGAAAATATCATCACGCTAAGAGCAAAAGCTAAAAGTGGCATATCACTGTGTTGCTGCCAATAAAAACACAATGCGGCCATTGCGCTTAAGCAAAGAGCAACAATTATCATGCTGATTCTGCCAGCATAGACCATCTGCTCTTCACTCAAATGCTTACCCTTACGTTGCATGAGTCCTCGATAAATATCCTGCACGGCAACCGACGACATTGAGTTTAAGCCTGAGTTAAGAGTGGATAAGGCCGCCGCAATGATACCAATGGTAACAATAGCCTTGATCCCGTTGGGAAGGTCGGTAAGAACGTAATACATAAATATTGTAACGGTTTGTCCAACAAACTCCGGTGTTGGTGCCTCGCCGTTTGCCACTGCGGCACTCATCAGGTCTGGGCGCTGGTAATAGACATACAGCAACATACCAATAATGACAAAAATAAGCACAACCGGTATCCCCATGATAATAGATGAGGTTAAGGCTTTGGTTGCTTGCTTTGAGTCTTTGCAGGTAAGCATGCGCTGGGTAACGTCCTGATCCATACCAAATGCTGCAATATTGAGTAGCACAAAGCCGGTGATGATTGACCAAAAGCCAAATACGCCCGAGGGTGAAAAGTCGAGTGAAAAGTTAATAAAGGTGAGCTTAGACGCCGAGCCATCGACAGGAGATTCAAGTGCAGCAATTATACTGCTCAAGTCTGCAGGAATACTGTAAAGCAGATAGCCTAGTACCAGTAAGGCAGCACTCACATACACCAAACACTGGATTACATCACTGTAAATAACCGTTTTAATACCACCGTAAGCTGTATATAGCAAACCAATTGTAGCGATAAGAATGATGGATATTATGACGCTAGATGCCTCAATATCACCAAATAAGATCATAGCGATGGCGATAGCAGCCATGTATAAACGAGCGCCACTGGCAAATAACCTTCCCATAAGATATACCAAGCCGGCTTGATATTTTGCACTGTCTCCAAAGCGCTGAGCCAGTAGCTCATATACTGTATAAACTTTGTGCTGATAGAACTTCGGCATTAAGAACGCGGCAACAAAGAAGGCTGCAATGAAGCCAGCAATATTTGTAGCTAGGTAACTAAGATCACCACGATATCCTTGGTCTGGGCCACCCAAAAAAGTCGCTGCGCTTTGCGAGGTAGCCAGTACAGAAATGGCTACAACCCACATTGGCATTGACTTACCACCCAGGAAGTAGTCGTTTGCAGTAGCCGCTCGACGATTATAAATATAGCCGCTAACAATAAGGATTAGTGCGTAAGCTGCAAAAATGAGCCAATCTATTAATGAGAACTGGTCAATCATAGTAATGTTGTTATTTTTATTATCTATTTATGTGATTCATTAACCCATTATTCAGGGTGAAAAACAAGTCGCAATAGCTTAGTATCTTGACTTGAAAGAAAGGGAGTGATTTTTGGCCAGACAAACTCGAGCAATTATTAATTTGAGTGCTCTCGAAGACAATTATGAAGCGATGTGCGCGCATGCGCCGAACAGCAAGCAAGTCGTCGTTGTTAAGGCAAATGCTTACGGCAATGGCGCTGTGGAAGTTGCAAAAAAACTGGATGCTAAAGCCAGTATGTTTGCGGTCGCGTTTTTAGACGAAGTGTTTGAGCTAAGAGAGGCTGGCATTGAGTCCCCCATTCTTGTTTTGCAAGGGCCACATGAAGAACACGAATGTGAGCTAACTAAGCATTTGAATGTAGTGTGGATGTTACATCTGGAACAACAACTCAATTGGGTAAACAAACGCATTGAAAACGGTGAGCTAACTGACGACCGTCATTGGGTAAAATTCGACACGGGCATGCATAGACTAGGACTTCCGTGCGCAGAGTATGATGAGCTGGCCAAAGCTTATCCTCACATATTTTCTGCAAATACCGTTATAACAACGCATCTAGCGAGAGCTGACGAACCCGAGATTGACGATGCTTTAACGCGAACTCAATCATTTCTGACACTGATGGCAAATAGACATCAACATTTCTCTATTGCTAACTCTGCTGGCAATATTGCCCTTCCCAGCGCTGCGCTAGATTATAACCGCATGGGTATCTCTTTGTACGGCAGCTCTCCATTTGAAAACAAACAAATTGTGCCGAATTTGAAAACCGTAATGACATTGGAGTCTCAGGTAATTGCCATCAGAGAGATTGATGAAGGTGAAGCTGTTGGCTACGGTGCTACATGGGTGGCGAAAAGAGCAAGTAGAATTGCAACCGTTGCACTGGGTTATGCTGATGGCTACCCTCGACACGCACCTTCAGGAACACCAGCTTATTTCGACGGGCATATCGCTAAACTGGTTGGTCGAGTTTCGATGGATATGCTTACCTTCGATGTTACCGATCTCGATACGGTTGAGGTAGGCACACGAGTAGAATTGTGGGGTGAAAAACTCAATATTAATGATGTTGCTAAGTTTGTAGGTACAATAGCTTATGAGCTCATGACCCGCGTATCGGCAAGGGTTCCGAGAGTTTATCGTTAAATGAGCACGCATGACTCAAGCGAATTGTTGTATGCAGGTATCGATGCCGGTGGCACAAAATGCAAAGGTATTTTGTATACCGCAAGTGGGGTTGTTGTTACTGAAGCTTTAGCTGGGCCAGCAAATGTATTCTCTGACTTTAACTCGGCAATTCATAATATCGAGTTCGTCTTGAATGAGCTAATCACATCGGCACGACTTAGAGGGTATGAACACTTAAGTAAAAATCGAATAATGGTTTGTGCTGCCTGTGCAGGTGCTGAGACCAGTATTGCACAAGGTAATTTTGCACAATATTTAGAAGCGCAAAAATCACTTGAGCTTGATCAGCAATATCACTTTTTTACACTGATTAGTGATCTAGAGGCCGCGTGCTTAGCCGCTAATAAAGGTGAAGAATGCGTTTTAATTATTGTGGGTACAGGCTCGGTGATAGGGCACTTTCATGGGCAACGTCATGGGCAGTTATTGCCTCACTCTTCAGTAAACCGCAATACCGCTAAGCTTATTCAATATGGAGGGCATGGCTTTCGCTTGGGAGACGACGCAAGTGGGGCGTTTTTAGGCTTGCATGCCATTAGATTGTTGCTACAAACACTAGACGGAATACTAACAGATGTGTTTTTCACTGAGCAGCTCTTAGCTGCCATGGGTATTGCTAACAATCGTAATGCGGCTAAGGAAGTTGTCGCTATTTGGTCTTCAAAACAAGCGAAAGACTATGCAGAGTTAGCCCCAGTTGTTGTAAAATTGTTCGAAAACGGAAGCGAGCTCGCGACAAGTCTTATTGGCCAAGGTGCTGATTATCTCACCCATATTATAAAGGCAAATGAATTACACAAAGGACGTTCAGTTTTTATGACTGGTGGTTTATCCTATGTATATCAAAAGCTTGTATCGCAACAATTAAATATCTCCATTTGTCAGCCAGAGTATTGCGCAGAATATGGTGCTTTTTTGTATCTCAGGCTAGAGGACGGATCGAGGCGATTTCGGTGAGCAATACTTTACGGCTTATTGTTCAATTCTTGTTTATCTTTTATGATCTGTTTTAGGGCACGTATTTTTTGTGCCTACAAATACAAAATTAAGGAAGATATATGAAAAATTTTAAAGGCTTTTTGGCATTACTTGTTGTGGCGTTTGCTTTAGGTGGTTGTGCAAGTTTGCCTTCTCCTGAAAAAATGCAAGCAGCTGTGGCAGGATATGAAGTTCCTCACCTACCGCCAGAAGGCAAAGCTGTAGTCTACGTTGTGCGCCCATCATCACTTGGTGGTTTAATTCGTTTTAACGTATTCGTAAACGACAAAGAAGCTGAGTCTGAAATGGGTTATACCCGTTCTAGCCAGTACATTTACTTTTTTGTCGAGCCGGGCGAACATCAAATACTATCAAAAGCCGAAAACTGGGCTGAAACTAACATAAGCGCAGAAGCTGGTGATATTATTTTCATTCAGCAAGAGCCGCAGATGGGTATTATTATGGCTCGCAATAGCTTATTCAAGCTACAAGAGTATGAAGGAAAGTATCACGTTAAGACCAACAGCCTTGGTACAGTGATAAAAACTGAAAAGTAGCTTTTATTTATGAACATGAAAGAGCTAAGCACCTTGTGTTGGGCTCTTTTTTTTTGCCTATTTTAAATCTAAGATAGGAATAAGCGTTAGCAAAAGTCCACCTATCTATAAAATAAAGACATCGAGGCAATTTATGCTTAGCCATTGGGATGATTTACTCCTTCTTCAGACGCAACTCAGCGAAGAGGAAAGCTTAGTGCAGCGTTCGGCAAGAGAGTTTGCTCTAAGTGAACTCATGCCGGGTATTTTAATGGCAAATAGGAATGAGCATTTTGATAAAACCATTATGCGAAAAATGGGTGAGGCTGGTTTTCTTGGCTCTACTATTCAGGGCTATGGCTGCGCAGGTATAAATTATGTGTCGTATGGCTTGCTTGCTCGCGAAATTGAACGCGTTGATAGCGGCTATCGCAGCGCGATGAGTGTTCAGTCTTCGTTAGTAATGCATCCTATTGCTCAATTTGGTAGCGAAGAACAAAAAGACAAATATTTGCCCAAGCTAGCGAGCGGCGAATGGATTGGCTGTTTTGGCTTAACTGAACCTGATGCTGGCTCCGATCCTGCTGCAATGAAAACCTCAGCAAAAAAGGTCTCGGGTGGCTATTCCATAAGTGGTAGTAAAATGTGGATCACCAATTCTCCCATTGCAGATGTGTTCATGGTTTGGGCCAAATTAGAAGAAAGCGGCAAGATACACGGATTTATATTAGAGAAGGGTATGAAGGGCTTGTCTGCGCCAAAAATTAAAGGTAAGCAGTCATTAAAAGCATCAATTACGGGTGAAATCGTGATGGACGAGGTATTTGTAGCTGATGCGCAAATTCTACCCAAAGTATCTGGTCTGAAAGGCCCATTCAGTTGTTTAAATATGGCACGCTATGGTATTTCGTGGGGGGTGCTTGGGGCTGCAGAGTTTTGCTGGCACGCAGCTCGACAGTATGGGCTTGACCGAAAACAATTTAATAGACCGCTCGCTCAAACCCAACTTTTTCAAGCGAAACTCGCGGATATGCAAACTGAAATAACCCTCGGACTACAGGCATCATTGCGAGTAGGTCGCTTGATAGATGAGGGCGCCTTCGAGCCAACAATGATATCGATGGTGAAACGCAATAATTGCTCAAAGGCACTAGATGTAGCAAGACAAGCCAGAGACATGCATGGTGGGAATGGTATTAGCGATGAGTTTCATGTTATCCGACACATGATAAATCTTGAAACTGTTAATACCTATGAAGGGACTTACGATATACATGGCTTGATATTAGGCCGGGCCCAAACAGGTTTACAAGCTTTTTTCTAAGTAGACATATAGTGCAAAGGACAACAGTTCGCAGGCTTGGCAGCTCATGCTAAGTCTCATTTTTGCAAAACGAGTACGATTACTGATATGTTTACCGGAAACGAATTATGTTAATCAATGTATTTAGTCGCACAAAATGTTGCGTAATAAGGTATATTCCGCGCTCGCTTTTTCCAACTGTAGTCTGGGGCTGTTTTGACTTATTGATCTAACAAACTACCAAAATACAGAAAACCCGCTACACAGGATACAACATGAAATTTTCATCTCTCGATTTAGACCCCAGGTTAGAGCAGTCTCTCAGTGAATGTAACTACGTACATATGACGCGTGTTCAGGAAAAGACGATTCCCTCTGCTCGTCGTGGTAAAGATTTGCTAGTGCATGCACAAACCGGCACGGGTAAAACAGCAGCATTTGCCTTACCCATACTGCAACAAATGTTGGATGAACCAAAAGAAAGGCTTGGAGCAAGCCCCAGAGCGCTCATACTAACTCCGACGCGTGAACTTGCAGAACAACTAGCTTTCACGGTTGGTCAATATGCTCAGTTTACTGACCTGAGTGTAAGTGCGGTATACGGTGGCGTTAAATTGGGTGGACAAAGCAGCAAGCTAAGGCAGGGGACTGATATTTTGATCGCTACGCCAGGACGTTTACTTGAGCACATGGCGTTGAATAACCTAACGCTTAGCAATGCTGAGTACGTCGTTTTAGATGAGGCTGATCGAATGCTCGATATGGGTTTCATTTCCGATGTAAGTAAAATAATGCAACACACTGCGCAAAAGCGCCAAACCATATTGTGTTCGGCAACCAGTGCGCCAGCGGTAAATGAACTTTGCCATCAAATATTAAATAACCACCAAGAAATCCGTGTGAGCAAAGCAAACGCTACCGCTGACACTGTGAACCATATTATGTATCCGGTAGAGGAGTCGCGTAAAATCGATCTCTTTAAAGCCTTATTGAAAGAGCATAATTGGTTTCAAGTACTCGTATTTACGAGCACCAAGGATCAAGCCGACAAGCTTATGGCAGCGCTTAAACAAAGCAAAATAGATGCTGCCGTTTGTCATGGTGATAAAAGCCAAGGTTCACGACGACGCGCATTAGCTGATTTCAAATCGGCGAAGTTGCAAGTGCTTATCGCGACTGAGGTTGCGGCTCGAGGGCTTGATATTCAGGGGCTTGATCACGTAGTGAATTATAATCTTCCGTATTTGCCTGAAGACTATGTTCATCGAATAGGTAGAACTGGCAGAGCGGGCAATTCAGGCAACGCAATTTCCTTTGTAAGCAGAGAAGAAGAAAGAACGGTTAGTCGAATCGAAGCCCTTATTGGCGCTTCGATTAAGCGAGTAGTGAAGAAAGGTTTCGAAGTAAGTGACCGTCAAAGTCTGCTTAAAAGTATTTCTAAAAATCATCGAGCTAGTAAAACTAATAAAGCCAGCAAAACAAAAATTACTGGCAATAAAGTAAGAAGGAAGAAGTCTAGCAAGCGTTCTTGATTTCCATTTTTATAGCCCCAATTTGCACAGAGTGAGTGTTCACTACCAGCGAGTAATCATCTCATCGTAAATGTTTTCATCAAGCAAGCTTGGCCGCTCGATACCTTCGTCCATAATTTCAGCTAGCTTTGAGCTCTCTTTCAACAGCATTATGCCGTTGTTAAATTCTGTGATGGCGTCGGCCGCGCCAGCATAGTTAGCGTTCATCGCCAAGCTAACATCTATCGAGATGATTGCCACTTTCGAGATGTAAATGGGCTTTTCTCCAGCAGCTACCAGCAGTTTATTCATTTCATTTGCCATGCGCTTGTCTACGAGCAGAAAATCAACACGGTATTCGGCAAGTTGTTTTATTGTATCGAAAAACGATGGGCCTCTCGCCCAGCGAACATTTCGTTCTGCTCGCAACGCATCGGTGTTAGCAAATCGATTTTCTATGCCTACTCGTTCACGGTACATTTGCTCTAGCCGAACAACTTTTTCAGCACGCTTATCTCGCGATACTACGTGCAGATCAACTTTCATATAGGGTTCGCTATATAGGTAATTATCTTTGGTATCATTTAATGAGTAATGATCAATATAGCCCTTGAAGCGGCCTGATTTAAGACCACTTCCAGACCAGGCTTGAGTAGTTGCTGTGATGTTAACGTCCGATTCAGTAAACGCGGCCTTAACCAAATCCATTTGTCGAGCAGGTAACTCATGCTCATCTATGTACGTAGCTACTTTATTACCTACAAGTTGCAATGACTCTGCTTGAGCAGTGCTAGCACCAGTCAACATTAAGCAAAACAGTGCGCAAACTCGCAGCGACCAATACTTTCCCTTCACCAAACTTAATGTCATGTTGATACCCTTTTATTTCGATAACATCTTATACGAAACTACTTAGGCTTTTGGTTTATTCGCCAAAAGCGCCGGCAGCACCTGGATATACAACAGGACTCTCATAACCATCTTCGCTAACACTCGCCACGCCAAAAAAATAGTTGTCGATCACTACGTTTTCAAGAGTAGCTTCAGTTACCTTGCCGACGTATTTACTATATTGCCATTGCGGGGCATCGGTTAGTCGCCAATATATTTTGTAGCCTTTAAGCTGGGGGTTTTGATCTGCATCAGCTGCAGCCCAACTTAAGGTGGTTGATGGTTGCACCGCACCCGAAATACTTACTTTTGCGGGTGGTGTCGGGGCATTTGCCATGCCTGCTAAAGAGACTGCATTGAGTGCTGTTAGTTTTGCTGCGTAGTCAAAATCTACACCGTCAATAGTATCACCGTATACGATGCCGTTTTCAGTGCGCAAGTCTTGATGTTGACGGTTGTAGTTTTCGTTTGTCTCCATGATTCGAACGCCAGCATATCCTAAATCGTTGAAGGGGCGGTGGTGACCTCCCCGACGAAAACGGTCAAGGCGGTAAATGACCATTGTGTCGAGGTTTGCTATGTAGCGGTCGGCCATCAGATCGATATAACGCGCTAGATTACGTGATGGGCTATCAACCTCACCACCGGTAAATCTGCGTAACCGAGCTTCTTCTGCACTTTCTGTTTGGCGTGTACCTTCAGCAAAAATTCGAGCGGTGGTGTTATTGATCACGCCGTTAACGCCTTCAATGTTGCCGATCATGTCGTTATTTAAAACAGCTTTTAAGCGCCAATTATTTTTCTGGGCGTGTTCGGCTAATATTTTCCCGCCAAATAATCCTTGCTCTTCACCTGAGAGTGCTGCATATACGATGCTGCCATGAAATTTATACTTGCTCAGCACTCTTGCGGCTTCCAGAGTACCAGCAACACCAGATGCATTATCATTGGCGCCGGGAGAATCTGAGCTAAAGTCCATTACGTCTGATACTCTCGAATCAATATCGCCGCTCATCATCACATAGCGAGTAGGGTCGCTTGTGCCTTTTTGTATCGCAATAACATTCACAACTTCAGTTGCGTTCGGAATTCTTCGTTCCCCAGATATTACTTGGCTCTGATAAAACACTTCTAAACAACCACCACACTCGGCGGAAATTTTATCAAATTCGCTTTTAATCCACCGACGCGCTGCGCCAATTCCACGAACATCAGACTCGGTTTCAGAAAGGGTATGACGAGTGCCGAAGCTCACTAAGGTCCGAATGTCTGTTTCTATTCGCTTGGCAGACATTGCCTGAGCGATATTGTGCAGGTCTGTTTGGTCGGTAAATTGAAGCGCTGAGGTCGATGTATTTTCAATGGCTTGCACAGCCTTGCTGCTCAACATCGATGCTGTTGTCGCAGCAAATACCAAGCTGCCAGTAATGAGGCCAAGTGATACCTTTCGTAAAGTATAATATGAGCTTTTCATATATTCCCTTAATTGTTGTTATTTTTATAAGGCTCAGCTTGATACTGAGTCGTAGTGCTTGGCATAAATGTTTACTGCACTACTATCATCATTAGCGGCTTAGATAAATGCGTAGGCATCGCCAAATAAGTCATTCCTATCTAAGCCAATCGGTAAATATTCATCTCGAATTGTTGCCGACATTTCAAAGCGACCTGCACTATACACTTGATTGCCTGTTAGTTGCGGGTAATCTTTCATAACGGCTTTGTGCACAAAGCCAATGTGCCCGTGCCATGTATCGTTTTCAATGGAATCGAGGTTTTCTATCACAGGATGAAAGCTGAAGTTTTCATGTAAGGCCGATAGCGCAGTAAGCTCTTGTATTTCATAAAGATCCTGGGCGTTTTTAGCTCCCCAATACAAGCTGATCTTTCTTTTCGGTTGCTCGTGTAAACAAGTGTACACAATTGATTTTGCATAAGAGTAGCCCGTTCCCCCTGCAACTACGATTGCTGGCTTCTCGTCTTCCCTTAAAAAGGCATCGCCAAGTGCAACCTCAAGTGCTAATTCACCCTCTTGCCTACATTTTTCAAGTACTTCGTAGGCATAAGTATTCACCGGGTCTGCACCAATGTGGAGCTCAATATAACTTAGCTCATGCGACGGGTTTGCTATTGAAAAAGGGCGTTTATCCTCTGGCCCCATCACTACTTGGCAGTATTGTCCTGCTTTGAACGTAATGTCGCTTTGCGGGGTTAACACTACCTTGTGCACAATTGTGGTTAACGATTCGATGCTTTTAACTGTGCAATTTACTACTTTCATGAATATCCTTGATACCTTTTTAATAACAGCTTCCTAAGTGTCTTAAACTATTGCTTGGGAAGCTATCGAACTCTATTTAATATTTATTTTTTCAGCGCTTATGAAAATTCCTGAGTTACATCAGGTCTAATTCATCCCAAATCTCATCAACGCGTTGCTTTACGGCATCATCCATCACGATGGGTTCACCCCATTCCCTGTCAGTTTCCCCAGGCAATTTATTCGTTGCATCCATCCCCATCTTCGAGCCAAGCCCAGAAACTGGCGAGGCGAAGTCGAGATAGTCAATCGGCGTATTTTCAACTAAGGTAGTGTCCCTAGCTGGGTCCATCCGAGTGGTAATTGCCCAAATAACGTCATTCCAATCGCGTGCGTTTACGTCGTCATCACAAACAATAACAAATTTTGTGTACATAAACTGACGTAAGAAAGACCAGACTCCCATCATCACGCGTTTAGCATGCCCAGGATATTGCTTCTTCATCGTGACTATCGCCATTCTATATGAGCAACCTTCTGGCGGAAGATAGAAGTCGACAATTTCAGGAAATTGCTTCTGTAATATAGGCACAAAAACTTCATTTAGCGCAACGCCTAATATGGCTGGTTCATCAGGTGGTCTGCCTGTGTAGGTGCTATGATAGATGGGGTTATTGCGGTGTGTAATGTGTGTCACGGTAAACACAGGGAATTCATCTACTTCGTTGTAATAACCCGTGTGGTCGCCGTATGGCCCTTCAGGCGCGGTTTCGCCGGGTGCAATGTAACCCTCTAAAACAATCTCAGCACTCGCCGGCACTTGTAAGTCGTTGGAAATACTTTGGACAACTTCAGTTTTATCACCGCGCAATAAACCGGCGAAAGCATACTCAGATAGAGTATCTGGCACAGGTGTCACTGCTCCTAATATTGTGGCGGGATCTGCTCCTAAGGCGACTGATACAGGATAATTTTCACCAGGATGTTCCTGACACCATTCTTTGAAGTCCAAGGCACCACCTCGGTGTGATAGCCAGCGCATTATTACCTTATTTTTTGCGATAACTTGCTGACGATAAATTCCTAGATTCTGACGTTTTTTGTGAGGCCCACGAGTTACCGACAAACCCCAAGTAATGAGAGGGGCCGCATCGCCGGGCCAACACCTCTGTATAGGTAGCTTGCCTAAATCAACGTCGTCTCCGCTAATGACATTTTCTTGGCAAGCCGCTTTTTTGACCACTTTCGCTGGCATATTCAGTACTTGCTTGAATACTGGAATTTTGCTCCACAGGTCTTTTAAACCTTTAGGGGGATCGGGCTCTTTTAGAAAGGCGAGTAACTTGCCCACTTCACGAAGTGCTTCTACTGAGTCTTGGCCCATGCCCAAGGCTACACGCTTGGGTGTACCGAAAAGGTTAGCCAGTACTGGCATGTTTGAGCCTTTAGGGTTTTCAAAAAGTATGGCTGGGCCGCCAGCCCGAAGCGTTCGATCCGCTATTTCAGTCATTTCAAGCTCAGTATCTATTTCCATCGATACTCGTTTAAGCTCACCAATCTTTTCAAGTTGGTCAATAAAGTCACGCAGATCTTTGTATTTCATCAATACTCCATGGGTTAGATCTAGGTTAGATGCCACATCGTCAAACTACATTGTAGCAAAGTAGTGAATAATTACTTAATACTGTTAGTTCCGACTTAGTCCTTACTGTTTGCTAGGCGACTTTGATCAACAACAGCGTGTTATTTACCATACGCAAAACGACAAATTTAACATAAATTCACTATTTACTTTTTGGTAAACTTGTCGATATCAGCATATAACGAAAATTTGATCCAAGAGGCTCAGCCGTGGCACTTAGAACGCTCATAAACTTCTTAACGATTACTCTGTTCAGCACTGTGTTTGTTGCCATGTTCGGTTTCGGCAAAGTCCATGCGCAGCAGTTAGAAGCCGTTCAAATTTATAAGCAAGATGAGCTTATTAGACTGATCAATGCCAACGAACACCTCGAGCGAGTTGTTGCTGACCGGTGCCAACTTGTGCAAGATATTGAAGCGAGAGCTGAAGTACTGCGTGTTCCCGCGTATCAATTTTTGTGGGGCGACATGCTAGCTTGGGGTGTTTGTGTTGATGCTGAACCGAAACGCGGAATCTACTATATGCGTGAGGCCGCGGCGCAAGGCTTAGCCGCCGCGTTAGAGCAGTTAGGCCGCTATCACTCGGTTGGAAAGTTAGTTCAAGAAGATAAAAAGCGTGCAGTAATTTATTTACGCGAAGCATCAGCGCTTGGTAATTTAAAGGCGCAAATGCAACTTGCCGAATTATTCATTGATGGTTACGGCAGCCCTTATGATTTTGAAGATCTCTACCACTGGCTTTATAACGCCATCACAGATGACCGCAGAACGCACCAACGTATTGCGATGTACATGGGTGAGTTGGAAGCCTTGATGCACCCTCGTGCCGTGCGAAATGCCCGAAAACCTCTCATCAATTAAACCATTATTTAGTGAAATTGACTAAAGCACTCAGTCGCAATGTTTGGGTAAATAATTAACTATCTGTTTTACAACGATTTAATAGTTGGCACTCCCCTTGCAATTTCTTTGCTAATACTAATCTATAGTAAATGTTTGTGTTTTAGTGGCGCAATTAACGCGCTACTTAAGCACGGCATTTGATTGTTGTGTTGTTTGAGGAGAGTCAGATGGAAATTATTAGTTTTTTGTTTTTCATTCCAATCGCCATAGTGTGGGCCATTCCTGTGATCGCCATTTGCGTATCATCAAGAACAAGTGGCGGTGAGAAAGTGGCCTGGGTGCTTGCGATGCTATTTATCTCGTGGTTTGCTTGGATATTTTATATGCTATTAGCACCACTTTCCGATAACCGAGCCAGAAGCTAAGTTGTTGCCGAACTAAAAATAAGGAGATGATAATGCCCGTTGCAATTGAAGATCGACCCAGTGAGCAGGTTAAAGAAGAAGTGATTGACATTTTAGTACATAACTTCAGTCACAGTATTATTTCAAATGAGGCATTTGAAAGACGGCTCGATGCAGTAATTGCATCAACGACAAATCAGCAAATGATGGATCAGATTGCTGATTTGGATTCCCGACCTACCGACGAGGTGATCAAACATCAAAAAGAACAGAAATTTGCGGTCAATTATGTAACCGACAGTGATGAGACCGAAGAAGTTGACACTATGGTCAACATTCTGGGAGGCTCCGACCGCGCGGGTCAGTGGGTAGTTCCTAAAGAAATTCGAGTGTTTTGTTTATGCGGTGGTGCCAAACTAGATTTCACCGATGCACGTTTTTCTTCCCCCAATACTAAAATAAAAGTATATAGCCTTTGGGGAGGGACGGATATTTTCGTTTCCGAGGATATTAACGTGGTGAGTAAATCGGTATGTATTATGGCTGGCATAGACAACAAAGCACCTTCATTGGCAGGCAAGAACGCACCAACGATTACAATTGAAGGCATAATGTTAATGAGCGGTGTAAACGTAAAATTAAAAACCAACTTAAAAGAGAAGTTTGTTGCATTTGCAAACCAAATGAAGACACTATTTTCCGATGACAAGCCGCGTTAGGCTTGTCTTTCACCCATTAAAATAATTGTCACAGACTTGTCATGAATAACTTGCTATACTACGAAAGAATTTAATAACGATAAGAATGAATGTCTAAAGATCCACATTTCTCCAGAGAACAAGAAAAATACGAAAATCCGGTCGCAAGCCGTGAATATATCCTAGAAACACTCTCCTCAGCTGAAACCTCACTTTCCTTCCTAGATATTTGCAAACTAGTAAATGCAGAAGACGAAGATAGCCGAATTGGCGTACAACGCCGACTTCGCGCTATGGAAAGAGAAGGGCAAGTAAAATTTACGCGAGAGAAAAAATACGAAGTCCAAAAAGCTGCGGAACTGATACGTGGGCGAGTGATCGGGCACCGAGATGGTTTTGGCTTTTTGAAGCATTCCGATACAGAAAAAGACTTGTTCATACACCAAGCACAGATGCAAACACTCATCCACGACGATATCGTTGAAGGTATACAAAGTGGAACAGATCGCAGAGGTCGCATCGAATTTCGTCCAAATCGAGTACTTGAACCACGAAAAGACCCTATTGTGGGTCGTTTTTTTATGGAACAAGGTGTGTCGATTGTTATTCCTGATGATAATCGTATTTGCCACGAAATTATCATTCCACCTGAAGCACGAAATGGTGCTCGTCAGGGCCATGTTGTGGTTGTCGAGCTTACGCAAAGACCACGCCGACAAGTGAATGGCATCGGTAAAATTACCGAAGTATTGGGTGAGCATATGGCCCCGGGTATGGAAATTGAGATGGCCTTGCGCAATTTTGATATTCCCCACAATTGGCCGAAGGCAGTCTCGAAGCAGGTTGCTAATTTGGCTGAAGAAGTGCCAGAAGCCGCCAAGCAAGGACGAGTTGATTTAAGACAGCTACCTTTAGTTACTATTGACGGTGAAGACGCAAGAGACTTCGATGACGCGGTTTATTGCCGACCAAACGATGATGGTAGTTTCCAACTTTGGGTAGCAATAGCAGACGTCAGCTCCTACGTAAAAATAGGTACAGCATTGGATGCTGAAGCTCAGAACAGGGCAACTTCAGTGTACTTCCCGGAAAAAGTGATTCCCATGCTTCCAGAAGTATTATCGAACGGACTATGCTCCTTAAACCCCGACGTTGACCGTTTGTGCATGGTATGCGAAATGACCATTTCGGCTCATGGCAAGCTACAAGAATTCGAATTTTATGAAGCACTGATGCGCTCACATGCGCGACTCACCTACAATAAGGTTTGGGGCATACTGAAGGGCGACGAAACCCTCAATGAAAGATATAAAGAACATGTTTCCTATCTCAAGGATTTACATACGCTTTATAAGGCACTAAAAAGTGCTAGACAAAGCCGTGGTGCAATTGAATTTGAGACAATAGAAAGTAAGTTTGTTTTCAATGCCGAGCGCAAAATCTCGCACATTATTGCTATAGAGCGTAATGAAGCACATATGCTAATTGAAGAATGCATGATTATGGCGAATGTGTGTGCCGCAGAATTTATTGAGAAGAATAAAGCAGAGGCACTATTTCGAATTCACGACAAACCTGATGAAGATAAGTTAACGACTTTTAAAAGTTATTTGGCTGAAGTAGGCATTCCATTCACGGTTAACGAAGTGCCAACGCCAGCCGACTTTACATCGGTGATGAAAAAAATTCAGCACCGACCCGATAAAGAGCTTATTCAAACCATGTTATTGCGTTCGATGAAACAAGCGGTTTATGCGCCTGATAATGTAGGTCACTTTGGGCTAGCCCTTGAAGCTTATGCACACTTTACGTCTCCAATACGCCGGTATCCCGACTTGGTTGTACATCGGGCGATCAAAGCGATAGTTGATGCGCAAAAAGGCCGTAAATCTAAAACCGGTGGTAAGTCGTACTCCATCGATGAAGTAGAGCAACTTGGCGAACAATGCTCAATGGCCGAACGCAGAGCGGACGATGCAACACGAGACGTATCGGATTGGCTCAAATGTGAGTTCATGCAAGATCACGTTGGCGACGTGTTCGACGGTGTTGTCGCCTCAGTAACTAACTTCGGTTTGTTTGTTCGAATTACCGAATTCCAAATCGACGGCCTTGTGCATATCACCGCACTTCCAAGTGATTATTATCACTTTGATGAGCAAAAACAGTGCTTAGTCGGAGAAAGCGCAGGCTTGGTATATCATCTTGGCGACCAAGTTAAGATTAAAGTTGCTGGCGTTAATTTAGATGATAGAAAAATCGATCTTCTTATCGAGGGCACAACGAAGGTTCGTGGAAAGCTCAAAAAGCCTCGTAAACGCAGCGAAAAGTCAGCAAAGAAGAGCGCTGGAGCGAAGAGTAAAAAAACGGCGAAGGCAAAAGACACTGGAAAGGCTACCCCCGAGACCAAAGCGCCGAGTAAAACACCACCGAAGAATAAAGGTAAAGCGAAGCCGAGTGCTGGCCGCAAAAGAAACGGCCCCAAGAGCAAGGGCACCAAAGTATCTAAGAACAAACAACGGAGATAGGCATGGCTCAGCAAGAACACATTTACGGTCTGCACGCAATGACCGCGATAATTGATCGAGAGCCTGAGCGTGTGATTGAGTTGTTTGTGCTTAAGGGACGCGATGACGAGCGCCTCACTCATATTATTAATCAAGCTCGTAAACACGGGATCAGCATACAATTTTGCCAACGTAAAACTCTTGATGATAAAGCTAAAGGCGAACAACATCAGGGCGTTTTTGCTCGTGCAAAACCAGGTAAGATACTCGACGAAAGCGACCTTGATAGCATTCTTGAAAAGCAATCAACTCCCTTTTTGTTATTGTTAGATGGCGTTACTGACCCGCATAACTTAGGGGCTTGTTTGCGCACGGCGGATGCCGCGGGTGTGCATGCTGTGATTGTACCAAAAGATAAAAGTGCAGCCTTATCACCCACAGTCAGAAAAGTTGCGTGTGGCGCTGCCGAGGTAATACCACTCATTCAGGTAACGAATTTGTCTCGCACCATGAAAACCTTGCAAGAAGCCGGTGTTTGGATAGTTGGTACCGCCGGTGAAGCTGATCAGTCTATCTACGATTGTAAGCTAACTGGCCCGACCGCTTTGGTCATGGGGGCAGAAGGTAAAGGTATGCGTAGGCTAACGCGCGAAAATTGTGATGACTTAATAAAGCTTCCCATGGCCGGCTCGGTCTCGAGCCTCAACGTGTCGGTAGCCACAGGTATCTGTTTATACGAAATTCTGCGTCAAAACCAAGCTTAAAGTACGTAAATTGGTCACAGCTATTAGTATGATGTAAAGCCAAGCCAAGCTTGGCTCCTAATTCATAACTTATTTTCTAAAGCTATCGTTTATTGTTCCTGAAAAACAACCCAGTACATAGGGGAAGGTGTCGGTAAGATAGTAAGCATACTTTCCATCACGGGTCATGCCGTTGCATTCATCCAAGTCACCTAAGTTTGCATCAAACTCGTAATCATCTCTGAAGCTTCCATCATAATTGCCACCAGGCTGCCCATCCCCGCTGGGTCTTTCCCCGACTTTTAATGCGTAACTACTTTGCGCTTTCCTAATAACTCCTTCACTACTCATAAAGTAGGGCCCATAAATTGGAAAACCGTCAGCAGCGAAACCAATCACGGGGGAAACTTCACTATTGTTATCAACAAAAAGAGCCATTGGGGAACCATGATAATGGTAGGTGCCATCTGGCTGAGCATGGGCATGATGAGAATCGACTCTAAAGCCATTTGCTGAATGCATGGGATCGTAGCGCCATGGTTGCGACATATCATTGCAACCAACTTTACCATTACCCACACCAAAGCAAGCTGCAGCAATAATATCTACCTTCACACCATTGAGAAGTATTGCGTTATCAATGCTCAAGCTCAAAGCAGTTTTGTTTGCGGCGAGAGTTGGTGAACGGGTGATTCTAAATATATCGTTTTGTTCAGATACTGGATTCGGAAAGCTTTCAGAACCATCATTGAAATTATGATTTGGTATAGCGTTGGTTTCGAAAAAGCACTCAGTGTCGCTAATGCTAATGCTTAGTGCACCAGAAAAGTCTAGATTCCTGCCGATGTCGCTTGCTGTAGAACGATAAGTTGATAGGTAGTCAGCGCAATCGCCACTGGTATTAGAGAGCACCGCATTAGTAATATCGATGCTGGTAACGTCTTGACTAGGTATTATGCTTTCGAGAAATACTCGGTGTGCAAGCAACTCCTCTTGGACAAGAGTGTTATCGCTTTGCAGTATGTTTTGCTCTTCTTTGTTATCGTCTCGCAACGAATAAAATTCCTCTTCGCCATTAGCAAATCGTATCAGTTTGTAATCATTGGATCGCACCGCTGCGCCGGTCACTTGAGCTGATTCAAACTCGGTAAAGATGAAAGGAGCAAGTGTGACTGCGCTATTTGATAGTAACTCATAAAAGCTATTGCTATCGTTGATTCTCGTATGAGTCACGCCCGCTGCTTGGGCGATTGTCGCAAAAAGATCTGTAATTACTACTGGTTGTGCTTCTCGCTCTCCGACCCGACTCACACCGGCGCCACTAACGACTAAGGGAACCGCTAAACTTCCTTCATATAATGTCCCCTTTGCATGGTCAGCTAAATAGGCTTCGGTATCAACCACTCTCTGTGGTGTGCCGTTGTCGCCGATGAATATAATTAAGGTATTCTCTTGATCTTCGATGCTTAAAGACTCGATGAGCCTACCAATCTCGCTGTCCATTGCTTCTATCGCAGCCAAATAATATTTTCTAGGGTTCTGGCTGATATCATCGGCACTACCGCTCAAATTTTGGCTGTGAAGGGCTTCTGGTGGGAGATGAAAAGGGCTGTGAGGGGCTGAATAAGCAAGCCAAGCAAACCAAGGAGTACTCTGTTGTGATATCCAATCAATAGCTAGGTCGGTTACTTTGCTCGTATGATATTCATTACTGACTGTCGTGTTTCCATTGATGGTAAGTTCCCAGTTATAGTAGTCATCCATATTAAATAAATTACCAGCGTAATACTCGATTCCAACACTTTCAGGGTGACTTGGCTCATCACTTCCTCCTGCCAAATGCCACTTTCCAAAAACGGCGGATTGATACTCTTCGCTTTCAGTGTGCTGCTTGAGCAATTGCGGCAAGGTTTGATGTTCAGTTGCAAGCACGGCTGGTACGTAGCTTACCCCTGAATTATGTGGATAAAGCCCGGTTAATAAGCTCGCTCTGCTAGTAGTACATGCGGGTGTCGCCCACGCATTTTCGAACACCAATCCGTTACTTGCCAGCGCATTGATGTGTGGCGTTATCGGAGTGTCATTACTCAAATCATACTGTGATGAAGCGTCCAAGCCTTGGTCATCCGAGATAATCAATAGAATATTCTTGGGTATCGAACTGATAGGCTCTTCTTGCGAGGGGGGCGTATCAATAAGCTCAGTACTTCCATTATTGGCAGGCGAGCTGCCCCCACCACAAGCTTGTAAGAAAAATATCGCGAGTGCCGCGACTGCCAATGTTCTAAATAATAGTGAGAGGGTGAATTGCATCGATATTCCTAGCTATTGGTTCGTAACACACACTAACTAGAATTGTCACTAAGCCAAAGCATCTTTACCGGTACTTTACACTTCCTTGCAAATCATGACGATGAAGCGCGAAACTCTTGAGCTATTTAATGTGGTTAGGTGAATACGATGGGAAATACACCTAACAACATTGGCTAATTTGGATTGAATAGAGAGTCGTGATTGTATTTTCATGCATCGTCTCCATATATCTAGTCACAGGGAGAATCGAAACAAAATTGGATTCCTTCACGAAGCGAGCAGCTAAAGCCCTCGAAGTTAAAATTAAACTATCGTTCGTGCTTATTTTCTGTTATAGTTTCGCGCCCTTTTTGTGGGGGTGTGGTCTATTTTTTCTAAAATTTCTTTTGAAATCAATGGCGAAATAGCAGCTTAGGGGCTCATATGAGTCATAATATTTAACAGCGGAGCACTAAACATGATCCAAATGCAAACTAACCTGGATGTTGCCGATAACTCGGGAGCTCGCAGGGTTCAGTGTATTAAGGTTCTTGGTGGCTCGCATCGCCGTTATGCACATATCGGTGACGTCATTAAAGTTACTGTGAAGGAAGCAATTCCTCGCGGTAAAGTTAAAAAAGGTGACGTTCTGAATGCAGTGGTGGTGCGTACTAGAAAAGGCGTTCGTCGCGCAGATGGTTCAACCATTCGTTTCGACAACAACGCAGCTGTTTTGCTTAATGCAAACAAGCAACCAATTGGTACGCGTATTTTTGGCCCGGTCACAAGAGAACTTCGTGGAGATTCATTCATGAAGATCATCTCATTGGCCCCAGAAGTACTTTAAGGAGTCACGATAATGGCTAGAAAAATTCGTCGTGATGATGAAGTAGTCGTATTAGCGGGTAAAGACAAAGGAAAACAAGGCAAAGTCTTGAAAGTTCTTGCGTCTGACGACCGTTTAGTAGTTGAAGGTGTGAACATCATCAAGAAACACCAGAAAGCCAATCCTCAGATTGAGCAGCCTGGCGGTATCATTGAGAAAGAAGCAACCATTCATGTGTCTAATGTCGCGTTAGTTAACCCTGCAACGGGTAAAGCTGATCGCGTTGGTTTCCGTGTTGAAGATGAGAAGAAAGTTCGTTTCTTTAAGTCTAACGGCGACTTAGTATAATTAGTGGAGAGTACGATGGCGAAACTGCATGATTTCTATAAAGAAACAGTAGTAGCTGAACTTGCTAAGCAGTTCGGATACAAAAGCGTTATGCAAGTCCCTCGGATCGAAAAAATCACTCTAAACATGGGTTTAGGTGAAGCAGTAGCAGACAAAAAAGTTCTTGAAGCAGCGCAAGCTGATATGGCAGCGATTGCCGGTCAAAAACCAATTGTCACTGTTGCTAGAAAATCTGTAGCGGGTTTCAAAATCCGTGAAGGTTATCCGATTGGCTGTAAAGTAACCCTACGTGGCGAACGTATGTGGGAATTCCTTGAGAGATTAATTTCAATCACTATTCCTCGTATCCGTGACTTCCGTGGTCTTAACCCGAAATCTTTCGATGGTCGAGGCAACTACAGCATGGGTGTTCGTGAACAAATCATCTTCCCTGAAATCGATTTCGATAAAGTGGATAAAGTACGCGGTATGGATATTACTATCACTACCAGTGCAGATACTAACGACGAAGCACACGCTCTTTTAAGCGCGTTCAGCTTCCCGTTTAGAAAATAAGGTGTAGGGTTATGGCAAAAGAATCAATGAAGGCACGCGAAGCAAAACGTGCCAAGCTGGTAAAACAGTATTCAGCGAAACGATTAGCGCTTAAAGCGATAATCAGTGACGTTAACGCTTCTGAAGAAGAGCGTTGGGATGCTGTTCTTAAGCTGCAAAAACTGCCACGTGATTCGTCACCGTCGCGTCAACATAATCGTTGTCGCATTACGGGTCGTCCACATGGTTTCCTTCGCAAATTTGGTCTTTCTCGTATTAAGCTTCGTGAAGCTGCAATGCGTGGTGAAGTCCCTGGCCTTAAAAAAGCCAGCTGGTAAGGAGAGCAGACTATGAGCATGCAAGATCCAATCGCAGATATGTTTACCCGATTACGTAACGGCCAATTGGCTTCAAAAGTTTCGGTTTCTATGCCTTCGTCTAAAGTACGTGTTGCAATCGCAAAAGTACTTGAAGCAGAAGGGTATGTAGAAGGTTTCTCAGTAACTGAAGGTGTAAAGCCTACTTTAGAAGTTACTTTGAAATATTTCGAAGGTAAAAAAGTAATTGATACAATCGAACGAGTTAGCCGTCCTGGTTTACGCATCTACAAGAAAAAAGATGAGTTGCCAAAAGTGATGGGCGGACTCGGGATTGCTATCGTGTCTACCTCAAAAGGTGTGATGACTGACCGTGCAGCGCGTAAAGCTGGCATGGGTGGTGAGATCATCGGTTATGTAGCGTAACAGGGGAATAATATGTCACGTATAGCAAAAGCACCTGTCGACATCAAATCTGGCGTTGAAATTAAAATCGCCGGCCAAGAAGTCACAGTAAAAGGTAGTAAAGGTACATTAACTCGTATATTTAATGATGCTGTTGAAATTGTACAAGAAGAGAGTCAGTTAAAAGCACTTCCTCGTGAAGGTTTCGCTAATAATTGGGCTCAAGCTGGTACGGCTCGCGCATTGTTAGATCAAATGGTAGTTGGTGTTACTGATGGTTTTGAAAAGAAACTTCAACTTAATGGTGTTGGTTACCGTGCTCAGGCACAAGGTAGCAAACTAAACCTTACGTTGGGCTTTTCTCACCCTGTCGTCTACGAAATGCCACAAGGCATCAGCGTAGAAACCCCTACACAAACTGAAATCGTTGTTAAAGGCACCGATAAGCAGGTTGTAGGTCAGGTTGCAGCGAATATCCGCGCATACCGTCCACCAGAGCCTTATAAGGGTAAGGGTGTTCGTTACGCAGATGAAACTGTGCGTCGTAAAGAAGCTAAGAAAAAGTAGGTAGGTAATACGATGGATAAGAAATCAGCTCGCTTACGTCGCGCAACTCGCGCCCGTAAGAAAATCAGTGAGTTAGGTGCACATCGCTTGGTTATTAACCGTACACCTCGCCACATCTATGCTCAGTTAATCGCTCCAAGTGGTTCTGAAGTATTGGCAGCAGCTTCTACTGTAGAAAAAGACCTTAAAGGTTCTTTGAAAGCTACAGGCAACGCAGAGGCAGCAGCGGCAGTAGGTAAAGCGATCGCAGAACGTGCTATCGATAAAGGCATTAAGCAAGTTGCCTTCGATAGAAGTGGATTTAAATATCATGGTCGTGTGAAAGCACTGGCTGAGGCCGCTCGTGAAGCCGGCCTTCAGTTCTAGGAGTTTAAAATGGCTAAAGTAGAAGTTCAACAACAGGGTGACTTGTTAGAAAAGTTAATCGCTGTAAATCGCGTATCAAAAGTTGTTAAAGGTGGTCGCATCTTTAGTTTCACAGCTTTGACAGTGGTTGGCGATGGCAATGGCCGCGTTGGTTTTGGTTACGGTAAGGCACGTGAAGTACCTGCTGCGATTCAAAAAGCAATGGAAAAGGCTCGCCGTAACTTAGTTGACGTTGATTTAAACGGCAACACCTTACAGCATCCTATTAAAGGTCGTCATTCAGGCTCTAAAGTTTACATGCAACCAGCATCAGAAGGTACTGGTATCATTGCCGGTGGTGCAATGCGTGCAGTACTTGAAGTAGCTGGTGTTCAGAACGTACTTTCAAAATGCTACGGTTCTACAAACCCAATTAACGTTGTTCGTGCAACAATCAATGCTTTGGTAGAGATGAACTCTCCAGAGAAGGTTGCTGCGAAACGTGGTTTGTCAGTCAAAGATATTTTGGGGTAATCGAACATGTCTAAGATGATTAAAGTAAAGCAAACTAAAAGCTCAATCGGGCGTCTTCCTAAGCACAAAGCAACACTTGTTGGCTTAGGTTTACGTAAAATCGGACAAGTACGTGAGTTGGAAGATACTCCGTCAGTTCGTGGCATGATCAACCGTGTACATTACATGGTTGAGATAGTTGAGGAGTAAGACATGAGACTTAACACTCTAGCTCCTGCCGAAGGAGCAAAACATTCAGGTAAGCGCGTAGGTCGCGGTATCGGTTCTGGCTTAGGCAAAACTGGTGGTCGTGGTCACAAAGGTCAAAAGTCTCGTTCAGGCGGGTCTGTTAAGCCAGGTTTTGAAGGTGGTCAAATGCCAATTCAACGCCGCTTACCGAAATTCGGTTTTACGTCACGTAAGTCGTTCGTATCTGATCAAGTGACACTTAGTGAAATTGCTAAAGTAGAAGGCGATATCGTTTCTTTAGAAACTTTGAAAGCAGCTGGTCTCATCAAGAAAGAGATCCTGTTTGTAAAAGTGATGAAGAGTGGCGAAATCAACCGTCCTGTTACTTTAAGTGGTATCAAAGTGTCTGCAGGTGCGCTTGAAGCGATTAACGCGGCTGGCGGTAAAGTAGAGGAATAAGCTAAATGGCAAAACCAGGACTAAATCCAGGAGCGGGTGGCGGACTAAGTGAACTTAAGTCGCGCTTGTTGTTCGTTCTTGGAGCTATTATCGTGTTTAGGCTGGGTTCGTATGTGCCTATCCCTGGTATCGATGGCAACGTGTTAGCTCAATTGTTTGAGCAACAGAAAGGCACCATTGTAGAGATGATGAATATGTTCTCTGGTGGTGCTCTTGAGAGAGCCTCAGTACTAGCATTAGGGATAATGCCTTACATTACAGCTTCAATTATTGTGCAGTTGCTATCGCATATGTACCCTCCATTGATGGAGCTTAAAAAAGAAGGTGAAGCGGGTAAACGCAAAATTAGTCAATATACTAGGTATCTCACTTTAGTATTAGCAATTTTCCAATCCGTTGGTATTGCTACTGGTTTGCCAAACTTGGTACAAGGTTTAGTTATCAACCCAGGTATCGGTTTCTATTTTACAGCTATCGTGAGTTTGGTTACTGGCACCATGTTTTTAATGTGGTTAGGTGAGCAAATAACTGAGCGCGGTATTGGCAACGGTATTTCTATACTAATATTTGCTGGTATCGTTGCTGGGTTGCCAACAGCAATCGGTCAAACCGCTGAGCAAGCAAGACTGGGTGAAATTAACATGTTGTTCTTGCTCGTTATCGGTGCGATCATAGTAGCACTTACCTATCTTGTCGTTTTTGTTGAAAGAGCGCAACGCAGAATCGTTGTGAACTACGCAAAACGTCAACAAGGAAGGAAAGTATTTGCTGCGCAAAGTTCACATCTACCTCTCAAGGTAAATATGGCCGGTGTTATTCCACCAATCTTTGCATCTAGTATTATACTTTTCCCAAGCACATTAGCGGGTATGGTTGGACAGAATGAGTCATTCTCATTCTTAACAGACATTTCACTCGCGTTGTCGCCTGGTAATCCTTTGTATGTAATGTTATATGCTGCAACGATTATTTTCTTCTGCTTCTTTTATACAGCATTAGTTTTTAATCCTCGCGAAACAGCTGATAATTTAAAGAAATCTGGTGCTTTTGTTCCTGGTATTCGTCCAGGCGAGCAAACCTCTCGGTATATCGATAAGGTGATGACTCGTTTAACTCTAGCCGGTGCTCTCTATATTACCTTTGTTTGTTTGGTGCCTGAGTTCTTGCTACTGTGGTTTAACGTTCCGTTTTACTTCGGTGGTACATCACTACTCATTATATGTGTTGTGGTAATGGACTTTATGGCGCAGGTGCAAACCCATTTGATGTCTCATCAATATGGGGATGTTCTTAAGAAAGCTAATCTTAAGGGTTAAATCTTAAGTTAGCCAATTACGGAGTGATGTAATGAAAGTTCGTGCATCCGTTAAAAAGATTTGCCGTAACTGCAAGATCATTAAACGTAACGGCGTTGTTAGAGTGATCTGTGTAGAGCCTAAGCATAAGCAAAGGCAAGGTTAATCAACTCTTATTTATAAGAGATAAACTTGGTTTTTAATATCGGGTGCTGTACTAGCACCCGAGCTCTAAAACCTTTATTTGCAATTTAGTTGCTGGGTAAGTATCCTATCGGGCTTTTTAGGCTAGCAACAATAATTAAGAGGAGTGCTGTTAATGGCCCGTATCGCTGGCATTAACATTCCTGATCACAAACATGCCGTAATCGCTATCCAAGCGATCTTCGGTATCGGCGCAACGAGAGCGAAAGTAATCTGCGCAGGTGCTGGTGTATCAGAATCAACCAAGATCAAAGATCTTGATGAAGCGACTATTGATAAACTTCGTGATGAAGTTGCTAAATTTACAGTTGAGGGTGACCTTCGCCGTGAAGTATCAATGAGTATTAAACGTTTGATGGACCTAGGTTGCTTCCGTGGTATTCGCCACCGTCGTAGCTTACCTCTACGTGGTCAGCGCACTAAAACTAATGCGCGCACCCGTAAAGGTCCTCGTAAACCTATTAAAAAGTAAGCGAGGGTTACAATGGCTAAAGCACCTACTCGCGCTAGAAAGCGCGTAAAACGTCAAGTTGCTGATGGTATGGCTCATATCCATGCCTCTTTCAACAACACAATTGTGACAATCACTGACCGTCAGGGTAACGCTCTATCTTGGGCTACTTCTGGTGGGTCTGGTTTCCGTGGTTCACGTAAATCTACTCCTTTTGCTGCACAGGTTGCTGCTGAAAGAGCTGGAATTGCTGCACAGGAATACGGCTTGAAGAACATCGAAGTGTTCGTTAAAGGCCCAGGTCCAGGTCGTGAATCTGCAATCCGTGCGTTAAACGCAACGGGTTATAAGATCACAAATATTACCGATGTGACACCTATACCTCACAACGGTTGTCGTCCACCGAAAAAGCGTCGCGTTTAATCGACGGACAGTTGGAGAAAGATCATGGCTAGATATTTGGGTCCAAAACTCAAACTAAGTCGTCGTGAAGGAACAGACCTGTTTCTTAAAAGCGGCGTAAGAGCAATTGAAAGCAAGTGTAAAATTGACACTGCACCTGGTCAGCATGGCGCCCGTCGCGGTCGTTTGTCTGATTACGGCGTTCAATTGCGTGAAAAGCAAAAAGTACGTCGTATGTATGGCGTGTTAGAAAAGCAATTTAGAAACTACTACAAAGAAGCTGCTCGCCTTAAGGGTAATACAGGTGAAAACTTGTTGCAGCTTTTAGAACAGCGTCTTGATAACGTTGTATACCGTATGGGTTTCGCAAGCACTCGTGCTGAAGCTCGTCAACTAGTTAGCCATAAAGCTATCGTAGTTAACGGTAAAGTAGTGAACATTCCATCGTTCAACGTAAAAGCTGAAAACGTGGTTGCTGTTCGTGAAAAAGCGAAAAAACAGGCTCGTATTGTTTCTGCTCTAGAACTAGCAGATCAACGCGAGAAACCAACATGGTTGGAAGTTGACAACACGAAAATGGAAGGTGTTTTTAAACGCGTTCCTGAAAGAACGGATTTGTCTGCGGACATTAACGAACAGTTGATTGTCGAACTTTACTCTAAGTAAAGATTAACTAAAGAGGATACATTGTGGGTTCAGTGACCGAATTCCTAAAGCCAAGATTAGTTGAAATTGAAAATGTTTCACCTACTCGTGCAAAAGTAACACTTGAGCCTTTAGAGCGAGGCTTCGGCCATACTCTGGGTAATGCATTACGCCGTATCTTGCTTTCGTCTATGCCTGGTTGTGCAGTGACTGAAGTTGAGATCGATGGAGTATTACACGAGTACAGCACTAAAGAAGGTGTTCAAGAAGACGTAATCGAAGTTTTGCTTAACCTAAAAGGACTAGCAGTTCGTCTTGAAGGTAAGACCGAAGCAACGCTAACATTAGTTAAGTCTGGTGCTGGCCCTGTTGTTGCCGGTGATATCCAGCACGATGGTGACGTTGAGATCGTAAATCCAGAGCATGTTATCTGTACCTTAACTGGCGAAGCTGAATTAAGCATGCGTATTAAGGTTGAGATGGGCCGAGGTTATGTTCCAGCTTCAACTCGTCGTTCCTCTGAAGATGATGATCGTCCAATTGGTCGTTTATTAGTAGATGCTTCATACAGCCCAGTAGAGCGTATTGCTTATTCTGTTGAGTCTGCTCGCGTTGAACAACGCACAGACCTTGATAAGCTTATTATCGATATGGAAACTAACGGAACATTAGATCCGGAAGAAGCCATTCGTCGTTCTGCCACAATCTTAGCTGAGCAACTTGATGCCTTCGTTGAATTACGTGACATCTCTGAGCCAGTTGAGAAAGAGGAGAAGCCTGAATTTGATCCAATTCTTCTTCGTCCAGTGGACGATTTAGAGTTAACGGTTCGTTCGGCTAACTGTTTGAAAGCGGAAGCTATCCAATATATTGGTGACCTGGTACAGCGTACTGAAGTTGAACTTCTTAAAACGCCTAACTTAGGTAAGAAGTCGCTTACAGAAATTAAAGATGTACTTGCTTCTCGTGGGCTTTCTCTAGGCATGCGCCTAGAAAACTGGCCACCAGAATCAATCGCTGAAAAAGATTAATCAGGTTTTAGATAAACTGATTTGTAAAGAAGGATATAGCTATGCGCCATCGTAAGAGTGGTAGACAGTTAAATCGTAACAGCAGCCACAGACAAGCAATGTTTAAAAACATGGCTAGTTCATTGGTAAAACACGAAGTTATTAAGACTACGTTGCCGAAAGCGAAAGAACTGCGTCGAGTAATAGAGCCGCTAATCACACTAGCTAAGCAAGACAGCGTTGCAAATCGCCGTTTAGCAATGGCTAGAACCGGTGATAAAGAAGTGGTAGGTAAATTGTTTAACGAACTTGGTCCGCGTTATGACGCACGTCCAGGTGGTTACAGTCGTATTTTGAAGTGTGGTTTCCGTTCTGGTGACAACGCTCCAATGGCTTTCGTTGAATTGGTTGACCGCCCTGTTGTTGAAGCTGATGAAGAAGTAGTGGAAGCAGTAGAAGAATAAGAGTTTAATATAGACTCGTATTAAAAAGCCCAGCATTGCTGGGCTTTTTATTTTGTAGAATATAGCAATAAAAAGTGATTTTATTAATACAAGGTCATAGTAAATATAAAGCGTTATACACCAATGACTATATTGTTTTTGTCACTTGCCGGTTGCGTTAGCATCAAGAGCCCGGACAATTTAATGGTGTAAAAAGCATAATCTACGCAGCTTACTTCGAGCCCTAACCCATAGTGGCTAGACCACTAATTATAATACATGTCTATATATACTTGTGCTTGCGCGGCTGTTAAACCACCGCGCTCCGCGCTATCACCTATTAGGTTTTGTTCAATACCGCGTTGTTCAGCTAATTCAACTAGTCTCTCTAATGCTTCTGGGTGTTTCGCCAGTTGCTCTACTGAAATAATGATCATTGATTCTGATTCGGTAGAATCTTCGGGAAAGAGTGCTAGTAAAGCATCGACTACATATTTTCCCACCAAAGGAACTTCTTGAATCGTAGTTACTAATACATCCATCGTTTTATTTGGGTAAGACCTAGCAAGTGTTTTAGCGATTTGATCTGCCGAATCGGGCTCCATATTAACCGCCGTTCGTACTATTTCATTAAACTCTTCCGGTGAAAACTTACATGCAGCTTGTGTTGCATACTCTGCATAGCTTGGCTCAGCGTTAATCGCAAGAGTCACTAATTCCGTAGCTGGTGCAACTTTTCTTTCTAATGCTAATTCTATTATGTCGTCAACATAAGATGGTTGAGATGAAACTGCAGCTGATACTATTTCTCGATATTTTTCTGGATAGGTATCTAATGCAATTCTCACTAATTCCGGTGTATTTTCAGGGTAACGCGCTAATACAGTTCTGATGGCTCTGCCTACAGAGTTGCTGCTCTTCACCTGTTGTTTTAAGAACTGACTTGATTGGGTAAACGATTCCTCAGCTTCGTTTTGTTGCGAAAGAGCAACAGGGCTCATTGCTAACATTGTACTCACTGCAAATATTACTACTTTCATCGCTTAATTCCTCTATTCTTCTGCTCATAACCGAGGTCAGAAGTTGTAACTGGATTGTTAAGGTACGCTTATGTTTAAAAACTTGCAACTATTATGCGTATTGTACTTGACCTATCCGTATAAATGTCTACAATGCGCGTCGCTTTCGAGGATTAGTTTCTAAGAGTTAAGACCAACTATACGCCTTCGGGTTCAATATAATGGGTTGTCTGTAAAGACTAGTAATTTTTAGAGGCAGAAATTTTTAAATAATTACTCATAAAAAAGCTTGACAATAAATCGGATGTAGGTAGTATACGCATCCCGCTTGAGACGGCACGAAACGTGACTTTCAAGCCGCTGGTGAAATAGAAAGAAGCCAGCACGTTCTTTAACAATATAAAACAAGACAATCTGTGTGGGCACTCATTAAGAGTGTCGACAACAAAAAACGATTTACAAAAAATTTAATTGAAGAGTTTGATCATGGCTCAGATTGAACGCTGGCGGCAGGCCTAACACATGCAAGTCGAACGGAAACATGTCTAGCTTGCTAGATGATGTCGAGTGGCGGACGGGTGAGTAATGCCTGGGAATTTGCCTTTGCGAGGGGGATAACTATTGGAAACGATAGCTAATACCGCATAATGCCTACGGGCCAAAGGGGGGACTTGTTCCTCCCGCGCAAAGAGAAGCCCAGGTGAGATTAGCTAGTTGGTGAGGTAAAGGCTCACCAAGGCGACGATCTCTAGCTGTTCTGAGAGGAAGATCAGCCACACTGGAACTGAGACACGGTCCAGACTCCTACGGGAGGCAGCAGTGGGGAATATTGCACAATGGGGGAAACCCTGATGCAGCCATGCCGCGTGTGTGAAGAAGGCCTTCGGGTTGTAAAGCACTTTCAGTTGTGAGGAAAGGTTGTTGGTTAATACCCAACAGCTGTGACGTTAGCAACAGAAGAAGCACCGGCTAACTCCGTGCCAGCAGCCGCGGTAATACGGAGGGTGCAAGCGTTAATCGGAATTACTGGGCGTAAAGCGCACGCAGGCGGTTTGTTAAGCTA
>NZ_JADNRN010000003.1 GCF_015595035.1 Marinibium conchae
ATGCTTGAGCGTCACCGCCGTAAGTCTTTGCTAATACCGACGTGATTGCCGCTGTAAGAGTTGTTTTACCGTGGTCAACGTGGCCGATAGTACCAACGTTTACGTGTGGTTTATTACGTTCAAACTTCTGCTTTGCCATTTTCTTTATTTCCTAAGTTTTGTATTCGTACCAATATTGGAGTGAATTAACTTCTATAGTTTAAATTAAAATTAAAATTGTTTACATACGAAAATCGACTATTGCCTTGGTGACATTACTCGGTGCTTCCGCATATTTGTAAAATTCCATTGAGTATGACGCCCGACCTTGCGTTGCAGAACGCAAAGCGGTGGCATATCCAAACATTTCAGAAAGCGGTACTTTAGCACGCACAATCTTAATGCCTGCTACACCCTCTTCCATACCTTCAATTATCCCTCGACGGCGGTTTAGGTCTCCGACCACATCACCCATCCAATCTTCAGGAGTAGTTACTTCAACCTGCATAGTCGGTTCAAGCAACACTGGATCAGCTTCCGCCGAACCATTTTTGAAACCCATCGAAGCAGCAATTTTAAACGCCATTTCAGAAGAGTCAACATCGTGGTAAGAACCATCGAGTAAGGTTACTTTGACATCAAGTACAGGATAACCGGCTAACACACCGTTCATCATCTGTTCTTCAATGCCTTTATCAACCGCTGGTATAAATTCTTTTGGTACTGAGCCACCAACGATTTCATTTACGAATTCATAGCCTGCGCCTTCTTCGTTTGGCTCAATGCGCAAACAAACATGACCATATTGGCCTTTGCCGCCAGACTGACGAATGAATTTACCTTCTGTTTCAACTGTCTTACGAATAGTTTCGCGATAAGCAACCTGAGGGTTACCTACGTTACACTCAACGTTAAATTCGCGCTTCATGCGATCAACGATGATATCAAGATGCAACTCACCCATGCCAGAGATAATAGTTTGGCCGGTTTCTTCATCTGTTTTCACTTTGAAAGAAGGATCTTCGGCAGTTAGCTTACTCAATGCAATACCCATTCTTTCTTGATCTGCTGTTGATTTTGGCTCAACTGCAATTGAAATAACAGGATCTGGGAAGTCCATCTTTTCTAGCGTTATAATACTTTTCGGATCACACAGAGTTTCACCTGTTGTGACATCCTTTAGGCCTATTGCTGCTGCAATATCACCAGCACGAACTTCTTTTAGTTCAGCGCGGTCGTTAGCGTGCATTTGCACCATTCGACCTACACGCTCTTTTTTACCCTTTATCGGATTATAGACCATGTCGCCCGTTTTGATGACACCCGAATAACAACGGAAGAATGTTAGCGTACCCACAAATGGGTCGGTAGCAATTTTAAATGCCAATGCTGCAAATGGCGCGTCGTCATTTGCTTCGCGAGTTGACTCTGTTTCGTCATTATCGTCGAGTATGCCCTTAATAGCTGGCACTTCGCTTGGTGCAGGTAGATACTCAACTACTGCGTCAAGCACTGCTTGCACGCCTTTGTTTTTAAAAGCAGAACCACAAGTAGCTAACACTATCTCGTTATTCAAGGTACGAGTTCGTAAACCTTCTTTTATTTCTGCTTCTGATAATTCTTCGCCGCCTAGGTATTTCTCCATTAGGTCGTCGTTGGCTTCTGCCGCGGCTTCTACCATTTCGGTACGATATTGCTCTGCGGTGTCAACATATTCGGCAGGAATGTCTTCGTATGTAAAGGTAGCCCCTTTATCGGCTGCATTCCAGTTTATCGACTTCATTTTGATAAGGTCGATCACGCCTTTAAATTCTTCTTCTGCACCCATGTTTATTTGAATAGGAACACAGTTTGCGCCCAAACGTTTGCGAATTTGATTCACAACACGCTCGAAATCCGCGCCTGCACGGTCCATTTTATTAACGAACACCATGCGTGGTACTTTGTATTTGTCGGCTTGACGCCATACCGTTTCAGATTGAGGCTCTACACCAGAGGAGCCACAAAATACAACAACGGCACCATCCAATACTCGTAATGAACGCTCTACCTCGATGGTGAAGTCAACGTGCCCTGGAGTATCAATGATATTAATGCGATGTTGCTCAAATTGCTGCTGCATACCAGACCAAAAACAGGTGGTTGCTGCAGACGTGATAGTAATACCGCGCTCCTGCTCTTGCTCCATCCAGTCCATCGTGGCTGCGCCATCATGAACTTCACCGATTTTGTGTGAAATACCGGTGTAGAATAGAACACGCTCAGTCGTCGTGGTTTTACCCGCGTCAACGTGTGCAACAATTCCGATGTTGCGATAGCGTTCGATAGGAGTGTTACGTGGCATACTTCTCTCTATTGTCTGTTGTAAATAAAAGGGGTCGGCGCTAAAAACGGCCGACCCACATCAGATCTTGATAAGGCTTGCGAGCAAACCTTAAAACAAGACTACCAACGGTAATGAGCAAATGCTTTGTTAGCTTCTGCCATGCGGTGAACGTCTTCACGTTTCTTAACCGCACTACCTTTGTTGTCTTGTGCATCTAACATCTCAGCTGCTAAACGTTGTGCCATGGATTTCTCACCACGCTTACGTGCCGCATCAACCATCCAACGCATACCAAGAGCATTACGACGAACTGGACGAACTTCTACAGGTACTTGGTACGTAGAACCACCAACACGACGAGATTTAACCTCGACTGTAGGGCGGATGTTCTCTAGTGCGTCTTCAAACACTTCTAGGTGTGGTTTGCTGGTTTTTTCAGCAACAATATCAAGGGCACCGTAAACGATTTTTTCAGCGGTGGACTTCTTGCCGTCGAGCATTACGACATTCATGAACTTAGCAAGCAACTGTGATCCGAACTTAGGATCTGGTAGGATTTTTCTTTGACCTACGACTCTTCTTCTTGGCATCTTAATTCTCCGTGGAATTCAGGTATAACCCAAAACTCTAATTTAATAGTTTGGCCTTACTAACGGAGAACCGTTAAGACTTAGGCCTTTTCGCGCCGTACTTAGAACGGGCTTGTCTACGATCGTTAACGCCAGCGCAATCCAATGTACCGCGAACTGTGTGATAACGAACACCTGGTAAATCTTTTACACGACCACCGCGGATAAGTACCACGCTGTGCTCTTGTAAGTTGTGACCTTCACCACCAATGTATGAAGACACTTCAAAACCGTTTGTTAAGCGAACACGACATACTTTACGTAGTGCAGAGTTCGGCTTCTTTGGCGTAGTTGTATATACACGAGTACATACACCACGACGTTGTGGGCAGGCTTGTAAAGCAGCTACGTTCGATTTCTCGACCGGCTTTTTACGTGGCTTGCGCACTAACTGGTTAACTGTTGCCATTAACTAGCTCCTGATTAAAAAATATATTCTCATTACAAACTTTACGAAAGTATTTAGTTTGCACGAGTTCTGTTACAGATTTACTTTATAAACAAAATAAATCTGCTGCTCTTTTCCCCTTAAATACCAAGTGCTTACATTAGCATGCACATAACCTAGCTTATAAAAAACAAAGACTTTGGCAAATTCGGGTCGCGGAATGGTATAGATCAAAGATGGGAATGTCAAGTGTGACGGGCGCTAAAAAGGTGTAAGGCTTTCAAATCTAACGCGCTATAATTACCTAATACGCACTTACTCTGATGAATACTGGATTGCTAAAATATCTATCACTTTTTGTACACAATCATTTTTTGTTAGGAGTAATTTCCCCTTAATATCTTGCAGCTTTAAACTTTCAATATAACTAGGAACCGTTAAATAAGCACTTGCTAGTAAGAGGTCTGCGGTATGATAAGCGGCAACAGGTATGTCGGCTTCATTCAGAGAAATATAATTATTGTCAGCTCTGTAACTATCAACTCGAATCGATAATAAGCTTGTTTGTTTCGCAATCGCCTGGTAATCATTCTCAGAAATAACTTGGCTATGATGCAATGTTGTAGGGTAGCCATTTGATAAGGTGAATTCCAGGTAGTTCGTTAACACCTGATTGTCAAGCCGTTGATTCCCATAAGCTACATAGGACAGGGCTTTTATGATGTGTTCTTTGATCGTAGACGTCACATCTTTTTCAATTTCGAGTTTTACTTTGGCTGAAATGAGCTCAAAGCGCATCAAATAACTCAAAGCGACACCAGTATGCCCTTGTAGCACGAGCTGTTCAGCTACTGGATATTGATCCTCTACATCAGCATCTGGGCGTTGCAAAAGTGAAATCATTGCAGGAGTAACGTCATCCTTTACATGGGCCAACAATCGCTCTAATGGCATATCTTTAAAGGGTTCAACTTGCGCTGAATTAGCTAATATTTGTAAGTTGTGTTCACTGTTTTCATTTGAAAAAGTCGCGTGTCCCAGTTGAAAATGCCAGTCTGCTGTATCTTTGATCGTTTGGGCTAAATCTATGTCTGCAATGGATTCAGCAATACAAGTGTATGAATGACGCTCTAGTTTTTCATCTAGCTGAACATCGTCACCTAATGCGGGTAAAGCTCCATATAATAGGACACTCAATAAAAGTGAAGAAAACAATTTACTCTCCTTAAATTCCAACAATCCTGTTTATTGATACGACAAACAAGCACTCATGTCCAGTCTAAACTTCCTATGACTCGAATCAACAGCTTAAGGAGAATAGTCAAAGCTTTCAAATAGACTAAACCCAATATTTTGACTAGACGGTTTACATAACGCTTATAAAAAACAAAACGGGGAGCCACTTTCGTGAGCTCCCCGTTTCTATTCTTTCTATAAAGCTTTCGCCTTAAGTTGACTTACTCAGCGCTGTCATCGCCAGCGTTTAGCAATTCAGAGATTGCTTGAGCAGCTTCATCAGCAGCCATTGATGGCTCTACCGATTCTTGCAACTGAGCAGCTTTGCGTGCAGCACGTTTTTGATGATACGCAAAACCAGTACCTGCTGGGATTAAGCGACCAACAATAACGTTCTCTTTCAAGCCACGTAAATCATCTTCTTTACCTTGTACTGCTGCTTCCGTAAGAACACGTGTCGTCTCTTGGAAAGAAGCTGCCGAGATAAATGACTCAGTAGATAGTGATGCTTTAGTAATACCTAACAGCTGTGTCTCGTATGCTGCTGGAACCTTACCTTGCTTCTCGATTTCACGGTTGGCGATTTTAACTTGAGAAACCTCAAGTTGCTCACCCACTAGGAATTGAGTATCACCTGAATGCGTGATTACGCACTTACGAAGCATCTGACGTATTACCACTTCAATGTGCTTATCGTTAATTTTTACACCTTGTAAACGGTATACTTCTTGTACTTCGTTCACGATGTAATTAGAAACGGCACTGATGCCTCTTAAACGTAAGATATCGTGTGGCGACTCTGGGCCGTCTGCGATAACTTCACCTTTCTCGACTGATTCACCTTCAAATACGTTAAGGTTACGCCATTTCGGGATCATCTCTTCGTAATGACCTGCGTCATTCGTCAAGCTTGTATCTTCACCCGGCTTCGGAGTAATGGTTAAACGCTTCTTGCCTTTAGTCTCTTTACCGAAACCAATGACACCAGAGATTTCAGCTAAGATGGCAGGCTCTTTAGGCTTACGTGCTTCGAACAAGTCTGCAACGCGCGGTAGACCACCAGTAATATCACGTGTCTTCGAACTCTCTTGAGGAATACGTGCTAGTACATCACCTTCTTTTGCTACCTTGCCGTCAGCTGCTTCAATTGAAGTAAAGCTTGGTAAGCGGATTTCTTGAAGACCAAACTCGTCATTTTCAAGAATAAGCTTAGGCTCTTTTGCATTCGCTTTAGCAAGATCTTTAACTACAATACGAGTCAAACCTGTCAACTCATCCTGTTGCATCTCAGTGTTGGTATCGTCGATGTCAGCGAAGGTAATCTTCGACTCACGTTCAGTAACGATTGGATGCGAATGCGGATCCCAGTTAGCAACAACGTCGCCAGCATTGATTGATGCACCGTCATCTACGCTTAATACTGCACCGTATGGTACTTTATAGCGCTCTTTCTCACGGCCTTGATCATCAATAACAGTCAGCTCAGTTGAGCGTGAAATGATAACCACTTTCTTATCAGTATTGCGCACGAACTTAGCGTTAGAGAACTTCAAGGTACCGGTTGTCTTAACTTGTACGTTGTTCTCAGCTGTTGCTCTTGATGCTGCACCACCGATGTGGAAAGTACGCATCGTAAGCTGTGTTCCTGGCTCACCGATAGATTGTGCTGCGATAACACCAACAGACTCACCAGAACCAACCATGTGACCACGGGCAAGGTCTCGACCGTAACACTTAGCACAAACACCGAAGTCGTTGTCACAAGTGATTACAGAGCGAACCATGATTTGGTCAACAGAGTTAGACTCAAGCATGTCTACCAAGTGCTCATCAAGAAGTACATTACGCTCGACCAATACTTCATCAGTACCAGGCTTCACTACGTCTTCTGCAACAACACGACCGAGTACACGTTCACGCAGGGCCTCAACAACGTCACCACCTTCGATTAGCGGCGTCATTTTAACACCTTCGAAAGTACCACAATCATCATTGTTGATAACTAAATCTTGTGCCACGTCAACTAGACGACGAGTTAGGTAACCCGAGTTAGCTGTTTTCAGTGCCGTATCGGCCAAACCTTTACGAGCACCGTGAGTAGAGATAAAGTACTGAAGTACGTTTAGACCTTCACGGAAGTTTGCCGTAATCGGGGTTTCGATGATTGAACCGTCTGGTTTCGCCATCAAACCACGCATACCTGCCAACTGACGAATCTGAGCAGCACTACCACGAGCACCGGAGTCAGCCATCATGTAAACAGAGTTGAATGAGGCTTGCTCTTCATCTTCACCGTTTTTGTTCTTAACAGTTTCAGTTTTCAAGTTATCCATCATCGCTTTCGCAACGCTTTCATTGGCCGTTGACCAAATATCGATAACTTTGTTGTAACGCTCACCAGCGGTTACTAGACCTGATTGGAACTGCTCTTGAATTTCAACAACTTCTGCTTCTGCAGCGTCGATGATTTCTTTCTTCGCATCTGGAATCACCATATCGTCGATACCAACAGACGCACCCGCGATCATCGCGTAGTGGAAACCGGTATACATGATTTGGTCAGCTGCGATAACAGTGTCTTTCAGACCTAGAACACGATAACAAGTGTTCAATAACTGAGAAATTTGTTTCTTGCCCATAGCCTTGTTGATGATTTCAAAAGGTAGACCTTTTGGCAAAATCAACGAGAAAATAGCACGACCAACAGTGGTATCTGTTAGCGTCACTTTTTCCACTTTAGAGCCATCTTCAGCAACATCAAATTCTGTGATACGTACTTTAACGCGGGCATGTAGCTCAGCGTTGCCTGTACGATATGCTTTTTCAGCTTCGTGTGGGCTAGTAAATACCATGTCTTCGCCTAAACCATTAACACGGTCACGCGTAAGGTAGTAAAGACCCAATACAACGTCCTGTGAAGGAACGATGATCGGCTCACCATTTGCAGGTGAAAGGATGTTGTTGGTAGACATCATTAAGGCACGAGACTCTAATTGAGCTTCGATAGTTAATGGAACGTGAACCGCCATTTGGTCACCATCGAAGTCGGCGTTATAGGCCGCACATACTAATGGGTGTAATTGAATAGCTTTACCTTCAATTAGGGTTGGTTCAAACGCTTGGATACCTAGTCTGTGAAGTGTTGGTGCACGGTTAAGCAACACAGGATGTTCACGAATTACTTCGTCAAGAACGTCCCATACTTCCGGCGCTTCACGTTCTACTAATTTCTTAGCAGCTTTGATAGTAGTAGCTAAACCACGACCTTCTAATTTTCCATAGATAAAGGGCTTGAATAACTCAAGTGCCATTTTCTTAGGTAGACCACACTGGTGCAAACGCAATGTTGGACCAACGGTAATTACAGAACGGCCAGAGTAGTCAACACGCTTACCAAGAAGGTTTTGACGGAATCGACCTTGCTTACCTTTAATCATGTCGGCAAGGGATTTCAATGGACGCTTGTTTGAACCTGTGATTGCACGACCACGACGACCATTATCAAGTAACGCGTCAACAGCTTCTTGAAGCATGCGCTTTTCGTTACGTACAATGATGTCTGGTGCAGCAAGGTCTAATAGACGCTTCAAACGGTTGTTACGGTTTATCACACGACGATATAAGTCGTTCAAGTCTGATGTCGCAAAACGACCGCCATCTAGTGGTACTAGAGGACGTAATTCAGGTGGTAATACCGGTAACACAGTTAGGATCATCCATTCTGGCTTGTTACCAGACTGCTGGAATGATTCTAAAAGTTTCAAACGCTTAGTAATTTTCTTACGCTTAGTTTCAGAGTTAATTGAAGGTAGCTCTTCACGCATTGCAGCAACATCTGCATCAACGTCAAGTTGCTTAAGCAATTCAAACACTGCTTCAGCACCCATCTTCGCTTCAAACTCGTCACCATGCTCTTCCAAAGAATCTAAATATTCTTCTTCAGTTAGTAGTTGTCTTGGCTCAAGCTCTGTGTAGCCTGCTTCAGTAACAACATATGATTCAAAGTACAAAACACGTTCGATGTCACGAAGTGTCATGTCTAGCATTAGGCCGATTCTTGACGGTAATGACTTAAGGAACCAAATATGTGCAACTGGGCTAGCTAGCTCAATGTGACCCATGCGCTCACGACGCACTTTAGTTAGAGTAACTTCTACGCCACACTTCTCGCAGATAACACCACGATGCTTCAAACGTTTGTACTTTCCGCACAAACATTCATAGTCTTTCACTGGGCCGAATATACGTGCACAGAAAAGACCATCACGCTCAGGCTTGAACGTACGATAGTTTATCGTTTCAGGCTTTTTAACTTCACCAAAAGACCATGAACGAATCATGTCCGGTGAAGCAAGACCGATCTTGATATTATCGAATTCTTCGGTCTTGTTTTGTTGTTTAATAAACTTTAATAAGTCTTTCACATTTCTCTCCCAACGGAGCTATTGTCACGACCCTGAATTCACCAAAGTGAAAACAGGGCCAACCTGTTTATGTTCTAGCTAAGCGCTTACTGCTCTTCCAGCTCGATGTTGATGCCCAAAGAACGGATTTCTTTCAACAATACGTTGAAGGATTCTGGCATGCCAGGCTCCATTCTGTGGTCACCGTCGACGATGTTCTTATACATCTTCGTACGGCCGTTCACATCATCTGACTTCACAGTTAGCATCTCTTGTAGAGTATACGCAGCACCGTAAGCTTCTAGTGCCCACACTTCCATCTCACCGAAGCGCTGACCACCAAACTGTGCTTTACCACCAAGTGGTTGTTGCGTAACCAAGCTGTATGAACCAGTAGAACGTGCATGCATTTTGTCATCAACCAAGTGGTTGAGTTTCAGCATGTACATATAACCTACTGTAACAGGACGCTCGAACGATCTACCTGTGCGGCCATCAAACAAGGTGATTTGGCCACTTTCAGGAATATCTGCTAGTTTCAGCATGTCTTTGATTTCAGACTCGCGCGCACCGTCAAATACCGGAGTAGCAACAGGTACACCTTTGCGAAGGTTCTGAGCCAAACGCTTGATTTCGTCATCAGAGAAAGTATCAAGGTCAACTTCTTGATGAGATTCACCAAGGTTATATACCTCTTTTAAGAAACTACGCAATTTAGCGACTTCTTCTTGCTCTTTGATCATGCGGTCGATCTTCACACCTAAGCCATGGGCTGCCATACCTAAGTGGGTTTCAAGAATCTGACCGATGTTCATACGCGACGGTACACCTAGCGGGTTCAATACGATATCAACCGGCGTACCGTTTGCATCGTATGGCATATCTTCAACAGGTTGAATTGCTGAGATAACACCCTTGTTACCGTGACGTCCAGCCATTTTATCACCTGGCTGAATATGACGTTTAACTGCAAGATAAACCTTAACGATTTTCAACACACCAGGTGCTAAGTCATCGCCTTGAGTAATCTTACGGCGTTTGTTTTCAAATTTCTTATCGAAGTCGTTTTTCACTTCTTCGTACTGCGCGGCACTTTGATCAAGCTCAACTTGTGCGTTCTCATCTTTAAGAACGATATCGAACCATTTCTCACGAGGAGTGCTGTCGAGTTTCGCTTGGTCAACACCAGACTTAAGTAATAAGTTCTGGGCACGGGCAAAAATACCGTCGGCGAGAATACCAAATTCATCACCTAAGTCTTTCTTAACCTGACGCAGTTGCATTTCTTCGATTTCTAACGCGCGTTTGTCTTTTTCAACACCATCGCGAGTAAACACCTGAACATCAATTACTGTTCCACGTACACTGTTTGGTACACGTAAAGACGTATCTTTAACATCAGATGCTTTTTCACCGAAGATTGCTCTCAGTAGTTTTTCTTCTGGCGTAAGTTGTGTTTCACCTTTTGGTGTCACTTTACCTACAAGAATGTCGCCACCCTTCACTTCAGCACCGATGTAAACAACACCAGATTCATCTAGTTTACCTAGAGCAGACTCACCCACGTTCGGGATATCGCCACTGATTTCTTCAGGACCAAGCTTGGTATCGCGAGCAATACAGCTAAGTTCTTGAATGTGAATAGTCGTGAAACGGTCTTCTTGAGCAACTCGCTCAGAAATAAGGATTGAATCCTCAAAGTTATAACCATTCCAAGGCATGAATGCGATACGCATGTTTTGACCAAGCGCTAGCTCACCTAAATCTGTTGACGGACCGTCGGCCAGCACGTCACCAGTAACGATAGGGTCGCCTACATTACAAGTTGGTTTTTGGTTAATACAAGTATTTTGGTTAGAGCGTGTGTACTTAGTCAGGTTGTAGATATCAATACCGGCTTCACCTGCCGTCATTTCTTCTTCATTTACCTTAACTACGATACGGCTAGCGTCAACATAATCGATAACACCGCCACGCTTAGCTACCACAGTTACACCAGAATCAACGGCAACTGTCTTTTCCATACCTGTTCCAACTAAAGGCTTATCAGCTTTTAGTGTCGGTACGGCTTGACGTTGCATGTTCGATCCCATCAATGCGCGGTTAGCATCATCGTGTTCTAGGAACGGAATGATACTTGCTGCGACTGAAACAATCTGCTGCGGCGAAACATCCATGTAAGTAATGTCTTGCTTCTGCATTAATGTGGTTTCACCACGGTGACGACAAGGAATGAGGTCTTCAACCAATTCGTTGTTGTCGCTGAGTAATACGTTTGCCTGTGCAATTGCAAATTGACCCTCTTCAATAGCAGAAAGATAATCGATATCGTCAGTCACGACACCATCAACAATTCTACGATAAGGAGTTTCTAAGAAACCAAAGTCATTTGTTCTTGCGAAGCTTGAAAGCGAGTTGATCAAACCAATGTTTGGACCTTCTGGCGTTTCAATCGGACATACACGACCATAGTGAGTTGGGTGTACATCTCGAACTTCAAAGCCTGCTCTTTCGCGCGTTAAACCACCGGGGCCTAATGCTGAAATACGACGCTTGTGCGTGACTTCTGAAAGCGGGTTATTCTGATCCATGAACTGAGATAATTGGCTTGAACCAAAGAACTCTTTCACAGCAGCAGAAATAGGCTTAGCATTTATAAGGTCTTGAGGCATGATGGCATCAAGGTCACCTAAGCTTAAACGCTCTTTAACAGCACGTTCAACACGAACCAATCCTACACGGAATTGATTCTCTGCCATTTCGCCCACTGAACGAATACGACGGTTACCTAAGTGATCGATATCATCCACTTCGTCTTTACCGTCACGAATAGTGATAAGTTGCTTCATTACAGAAACAATATCGTCTTTCGTTAAAGTGCCAGAACCTGTTAGTTCTTCACGGCCCAATCGACGGTTAAACTTCATTCTTCCGACAGCAGACAAGTCGTATCTGTCTTCAGAGAAGAATAAGTTCTCGAAAAGTGTTTCCGCAGCGTCTTTTGTTGGTGGCTCACCAGGACGCATCATGCGGTAGATCTCTACCAATGCTTCAAGCTTGTTGGTGCTTGAGTCAACTTTGATAGTATCTGAAATATAAGAACCGTGATCTAACTCATTGATGTAAAGTAACTCAAACGTTTTCACACCTAACTCGCGCAGGGCAAGTAAGTTTTCTAGCGTGACTTCATCGTTTGCATTTACAACAACTTCACCCGTCTCTTCGTTTGCGAAAGTCTTGGCATATATTTTACCAAGTAAGTACTCAGCTGGAACTTCCAACTCAGATACTTTTGCTTTCTCTAATGCACGAGTGTGACGAGCAGAGATTCTGCGGCCAGTTTCTACGATTACTTCACCTTTCTTATCGAGAATGTCGAACTGTGCGATTTCACCGCGAAGGCGATCTGCAACAATGTCCATCATTAACTTATCGCCATCAATGCGAACAGTATTTTTGTCAAAGAAAAGATCAAGAATCTCTTCGGTGCCCATTTCTAGTGCACGAAGAATAATTGTTGCTGGCAGTTTCCTGCGACGGTCGATTCGAACGAAAAGATTATCTTTCGGATCGAATTCGAAATCCAACCATGAACCACGGTATGGAATAACGCGCGCATTATATAAAACTTTACCAGACGAGTGCGTTTTGCCTTTGTCGTGATCAAAGAAAACACCAGGTGAACGATGCAACTGAGAAACGATTACACGCTCAGTTCCATTTATCACGAAGGTACCATTTTCAGTCATCAATGGGATTTCACCCATGTATACTTCTTGTTCTTTGATGTCTTTTACGGTGCCTGGTGCGGCTTCTTTATCAAACAAGACAAGACGTAGCTTGACTCTTAAAGGAGCTGAATAAGTTACACCTCGAATTTGACATTCTTTTACGTCAAATACGGGCTCGCCTAAGCGATATGCTACATACTGTAACTCACTGTTACCGCTGTAGCTTTTAATTGGAAACACAGAGCGGAAAGCCGCTTCTAAGCCATATTGACCATCAGGATCTTGGTCAATGAACTTTTTAAATGAGTCCAGTTGAATTGAAAGGAGGTATGGAATTTCCAATACCTGGGGGCGCTTGCCAAAATCCTTACGGATACGTTTCTTTTCACTATAAGAGTAAACCATGGGTTCCTCAGCCGACTGATTTTAGACCCAACCTGCTACACGTACTACTTAATGTGTAACAAACTTCCAGTACCCTTTTGATAGGGCATTAACCTAAGCATACATCATTCGATGCAATAATGCTTTCTAACGAAAACAAAAACTTAACGGTTAATCACCAACACTTTCTTGGATAGCAAACAAAGGGTGAAATATTGCTTATCCTACAGCGCAAAAAGGCAGGTGATTAAAAATCACCTGCCCAAGCCTGTTAAGGCCAGTAATTAGAATGTCTAATTACTTAACTTCTACTTCAGCACCAGCTTCTTGTAGTGCTTTTTGCAATTCTTCAGCTTCAGCTTTAGCGATGCCTTCTTTAATTGCTTTAGGTGCAGATTCAACTACTTCTTTAGCTTCTTTCAAGCCAAGACCAGTTGCGCCACGTACTGCTTTGATAACAGCAACTTTGTTAGCACCGAATGAAGTAAGAACTACGTCAAATTCAGTCTTTTCTTCAGCGGCTTCAGCTGCTGCAGCTGGACCAGCTACTGCTACTGCTGCTGCTGCAGATACGTTGAATTTTTCTTCTGCTGCTTCGATCAATTCTACCAATTCCATAACTGGCATTTCTGCGATCGCGTTTAAAATATCATCTTTGGTTAGAGCCATTTCTCTAAACTCCTGGGTTTAATGTTAAAAATTTATAATGCCAAAGTAAGAAAACTATTTTTCTTCTTTGATCGCCGCCAATACGCGCACAAACTTGCCTGGAACTTCGTTGATAGTACGAACGAATTTCTCGGCTGGTGCTTTGAAGGTTGCAAGAAGTTTTGCAAGCGCTTCGTCGCGGGTTGGTAATGATGCTACTGCGTCCAATTTCTCTGGACCTAGTAAACCGCTACCAATTGACAATGCTGTTACGTTTAATTTGTCGTTTGTCTTAGCGAAGTCTTTGAACAAGCGCGCTGCGCCGCCCGGTGCTTCGATAGAGAAACCATAAATTAACGGTCCAACTAATGCAGAATCCATGTCAGCAAATTTGCTGTCGGCTAATCCACGCTTTGCTAGTGTGTTACGTACTACTTTAAGAAATACGCCTTGCTCACGAGCTTTGTTGCGTAGGTCAGTCAGTTCATGAACTTCCATCCCACGGTATTCAGCGACGGCAACGGATAGAGCGCGAGAAGCAACGTCTTGAATTTCCGCTACGATCTCTTTTTTTGCTGCTAAGCCTAGTGCCACTGAGTTCACCTTCTATTAATCTGATTCTGATGGTTGTCTTGTCAAACATTACGGCCTACTTACATTGTACTAAGAACGTAGTGTTATCGAAGGTAACCAAACATCATCAGTGTTTACAGATTGATACTAGATTCGGACAAATGCCCTATTCAGTACCGCTCTACGGTGTTCATTCCCAGAGAGTCTGAGTTGAAACCACCGTCTGCGCAGGTAGTATTAAGCTTGGCATTTCGCTTCCGTAGAAGTGTGTGAAAGTTCTCTTACCTCTTTCACTGCCTAGCGCCTGCGGTCTTGGACGGGAGTTGAGTTACGCTTTTGACGTAAACAACTCCAACCCATAACCTTGTAGAGATTAACTTATGCTTGAGTCAAAGAACCCTGGTCGAGTACTACGCCAGCGCCCATTGTTGTGCTTAAGCTAATTTTCTTAATATATGTACCTTTCGCTGTAGATGGCTTCGCCTTCTTAACAGCTTCTAGCAAAGCTTCAAGGTTCTCTTGAATTTGGTTTGCTTCAAAAGCAATTTTACCAATGCTAGCGTGGATGATACCGTTCTTATCGTTGCGGTATCTTACCTGACCAGCTTTTGCATTCTTAACTGCAGTTGCTACGTCTGGTGTAACTGTACCCGTTTTAGGGTTAGGCATAAGACCACGTGGACCTAAGATTTGACCAAGCGTACCAACAACGCGCATTGCGTCTGGACTTGCTACAACAACGTCAAAGTTCATTTCGCCTTTTTTAACTAGCTCAGCTAGGTCTTCCATACCAACGATGTCAGCACCCGCTTCTTTAGCAGCTTCAGCGTTTGCACCCTGAGTAAATACTGCTACGCGAACATCTTTACCAGTACCGTTAGGTAGTACAGTTGCACCACGAACATTTTGGTCAGATTTACGTGCATCGATACCAAGATTGATAGCTACGTCAACGCTTTCAGCAAATTTAACTGTCGCTAGCTCTTTAAGAAGAGCAACTGCAGCAGTGATTTCGTATTCTTTGCTTACATCTACTTTGTCAGCGATGTTACGCATTCTTTTTGATAATTTAGCCATTCGATTAACCCTCTACTACCAAGCCCATGCTACGAGCAGAACCCGCGATGGTATTTACTGCAGCGTCTAAACTAGCCGCCGTTAAATCAGGTTCTTTAGTTTTTGCAATCTCTTCTAACTGAGCGCGAGTAACTTTACCCACTTTCTCAGTGTTAGGACGGCCAGAACCTTTCTTCAGGCCAGCTGCTTTCAATAGTAGGAAAGATGCTGGAGGAGTTTTGGTTACGAATGTAAAAGAGCGATCTTCGTAAACAGTAATTTCAACTGGTACTGGAGCGCCTTTCTCAAGAGATTCTGTTTTTGCATTGAATGCCTTACAGAATTCCATGATGTTCACACCGTGTTGACCTAGTGCAGGACCAACCGGTGGACTTGGGTTAGCAGCACCTGCCGCAACCTGTAGCTTAATTAAGCCAGTGACTTTCTTCGCCATTGTATTTACTCTCTATTAGTGGGTATAACGCCTTGAAGATACTGAGAATATCTTCTCAAACGGCTTCCCTGTACATAAAATCGGGCGCAAAGTATATGCTTTTGATACTGTAAACACAAGATATAATTCAAGTTATTTTATTAGTTGCCGGTAGGTATGCTTGAGCTGCACTCAAGACTATAAGCAAAGCACGATTAATACAAAACAAAAAAGCCGCTTTCATAAGCGGCCTTCGTATAAAAGTTTTGACGCATGCTGCCTATGGCAATATTACGGTATCAATCACGTGGATCACGCCATTTGATGCCTTGATGTCGGTTGCCGTTACGTTTGCGTCGTTAATTTTTACGCCGCCGTCGGCTACTGTTACCTTCACATCAGAGCCCTGTAGTGTTGTCGCTGAGCTCAACTTCACCACATCAGCAGCCATCACTTTACCCGCTACAACATGGTACGTAAGTATTGATACAAGCTTGTCTTTGTTTTCAGGCTTTAACAGTGACTCTACAGTACCCGCTGGAAGTTTCGCGAACGCAGCGTTTGTAGGTGCAAATACGGTTAGTGGCCCATCACCTTTTAGAGCATCTACCAAACCTGCCGCCTTTACCGCCGCAACAAGTGTCGTAAAATCGCTATTAGCCGCAGCTACATCAACAATATCTTTTTTCTTTCCATGATGCTCGGCAGAAGCAGTTGCTACGAGCATAAATGTTAATGCAACAGCTGAAACAGTTTTGAATAATTTACTTGTTAAATTCATTTTTCATCATCCTTTAAAATAATCATAGTGTTGTGAAATGGAAAAGCAAAATTGCGTTCCTGACAATGAATACCGCAAAGAGGACGATAGGGTTGTTACATTACAATTGTTTAATTATTCAGCAATTCCAAGCATAAAAAAAGACCGCAGAGCTCAACGCTTTGCGGTCTTTCGAGATTATTGTATGGGCTTAACCCTTTTCTACCTGACCGAACTCTAGTTCCACTGGTGTAGAGCGACCGAAGATAAGAACAGATACCTTCAAGCGGCTTTTCTCGTAATCGACCTCTTCGACTACACCGTTGAAATCGGCAAATGGCCCATCGGTAACACGAACCACTTCGCCTGGTTCGAACAATGTCTTTGGCTTCGGCTTATCAACAGATTCTTCTAGTCTATTCAAAATTGCGTCGGCTTCTTTTTGAGTAATTGGCATAGGTCGGTCTGATGTTCCGCCAATAAAACCAAGTACGCGAGGAATGCTTTTCACCAAATGCCAAGAATCTTCGTTCATTTCCATTTCGACTAACACGTAGCCTGGAAAGAATTTACGCTCAGATTTACGCTTTTGACCGGCACGCATCTCAACAACTTCTTCAGTTGGTACAAGGATTTCGCCAAAGTAGTCTTCCATGCCATGCATTTTTATATGCTCAAGCAGTGTTTTTTGAACTCGACCTTCGTACTGCGAGAAGGCTTGAACTACATACCATTTTTTATCTGACATTATTAAGCCGCTCCGATACCTGTAAGAAAGCCGATACCCCAAACAATTACCATATCGATGAGATATAACATAAGCCCAACGATAGCTGTTGCAACAAGGATGATGAGTGTCATGCGGTTCGCTTCACTACGCTCTGGCCAGATAACCTTGCGCACTTCTTGGCGTGAGTCTTTCGCGAATACCAAAAAAGCGCTGCCTTTGGCAGTTGTTGCCGCGATGCCCAACGAAATAACAACGATAGCAACAGCAGCAAGCGCTCTGTAAAGAACCGAAATATCTTCATATGCTTGATACGCATAAACTAAACCGCCTAACAAGGCGATTACCACAATCCATTTCACTAGGTCTAACGGATTAGACTCGACTTCTGTCTTTTCACTCATCAGTGTTACCCTAAACTAGCCATGCCGTAGCACAGACTACAAATTAATTCTTTACGCAGGAAACCACGAAAGTGGCAGGGGTGGAGAGACTCGAACTCCCAACCGTCGGTTTTGGAGACCGCTGCTCTACCAATTAGAGCTACACCCCTATATCCGTGCGATACATTTTTTAGTTACATTTCCCTTGTGATGTTGTGTTCTTTGGAAGGAAGTCATCAGCGTCATAAGGGAGGGACGCGTATTATACTCATGCATACAAACTATACAAGCTTATTAACTTGGAACTTGTATTATTTTGCTAGGTGATGAATACCGTGTTTCATCCCTTCCACGTAGATAATGAGGCCAAAGCATCAAAAATCAAGTTATAAGGTAGTAGTCATTCCGTCGCAAAATTAGTCATTCCCTCGCATGAGGGAATCAAGACCCCTGCCTTCGCAGGGGTGACGGGTGTGTCGTCATGCCGTCGCAAAATTAGTCATTCCCTCGCATGAGGGAATCGAGACCCCTGCCTTCGCAAGGGTGACGGGGGTGTAGTCATGCCCCCGCAACATCAGTCATTCCCTCGCAAAATTAGTCATTCCCTCGCATGAGGGAATCGAGACCCCTGCCTTCGCAGGGGTGACGGGGGTGTAGTCATGCCTTCGCAACAATCGTCATTCCCTCGCATGAGGGAATCCAGCCCCTTGCCTTCACAAGGGTGACGGGTTTATGCTTGTCGCGTCATCCGTATTTATCAATTAGGAAAAACATTGAGTTCAACCCTTAAAGCGTCACTTTTTTTCATCGCTCTGCTCGCTGGCCTCACGTGGGCATTTTCATTCCTATACGAACAGGATACTTCGGGTGTAAGTCGCACAGATAACGGTCTAATTAAGTATTACGGCCAAATCGACGAAGCTCGAGTTGATGAATTCAAACGTCTATATCAACGTGGCGACCGTTTGGAAATTCGCAGCACAGGCGGCGATCTTTACGCTGGCATGGAAATGGGCAAATTCATTAGCGAGCAAAAAATTCCACTCGAAGTAAAAGACTATTGTATTTCTTCTTGTGCAAACTACGTGTTTTTAGCGTCACCGCGCAAAGTATTAAACGAGAGGGCTTTGGTTATTTTTCACGGTGGTCCTAAACAAAGGAACTTTTTAGCTCAGCTTGAGCGTGCATATACAGAAGATAATCCGGCAGGAACAAGTTACGGCAGAGAGAGTTATGAGGCCGTTGTGTCTGTATCGGAAGCAAATCGCAGAGCACGGTACGCAAACCGATATAACAGCGGCGGTAACCGATGCAAAGAAGGACTAATCCGAAATATGTTTGGAGACTGCACACGCCCCAGTGAAGCGGCCAAACAACGCTACAATCACCTTGTTAAACTTGAAGAGGATTTATACAGCTCCATCGACCCTTTTATGGACATAAATATTCCCTATTATGGACAGCTTGGTCGCTACATTGATACTTATCAGTCGTATGAGTTTTTTGGCTTTTACTACGATCTAGAGAGCCTTGCAAGATTGGGGGTAAAGGGAATAGAGCTTAAAAGTGGTGAATGGGCTCCGGAGCGAAACCCATTGTTTAAAGATGTGTATTTAGTTGAAATGTAAAGCACGCAGTCGGCAATCATAGTCTTGCATCTATTGATTTAATCAATACCAATGAAACCGCCTGTTTGATGTGCCCAAAGCTTAGCGTAAATACCGTTTTGAGCGAGGAGTTCTTGATGACTACCCGCCTCAACCACCTTGCCATTGTCAAGTACCAACAGCCTGTCCATTTGTGCAATAGTAGACAAACGATGTGCAATGGCGAGTACGGTTTTCTCTTCCATTATCTTATTCAAACATTCTTGAATCGCTGCTTCTACTTCTGAGTCTAATGCCGAGGTTGCTTCGTCGAGGATCAATATCGGCGCGTCTTTCAACATTACGCGGGCGATAGCGATACGTTGACGCTGACCACCCGACAATTTAACGCCACGCTCCCCAACATGAGCGTCATAGCCGGTTCGCCCTTTAGCATCGCTTAAACTCAGGATAAAGTCGTGCGCTTCGGCTTGTTTAGCCGCCTTTATCATATCTTCTTCAGTCGCATTAGTGCGGCCATAAATGATATTATCACGCACACTTCGATGCATTAACGACGTGTCTTGTGTAACCATACTAATGTGGCTGCGGAGACTTTCTTGAGTAACATCGGTTATCTTTTGGCCGTCGATAAGTATGCTTCCACTATTGATATCGTAAAAACGCAGTAACAAATTCACCAAGGTAGACTTTCCTGCACCTGAACGCCCTACCAAGCCAACTTTTTCACCCGCTTTGATATTGATATCGAGATGCTCAAATACTGAAATTTCGGTATTATTTTTCGCTTTATAAGCAAAATTCACCTGATTAAAATCAACTTGACCACCCTTCATTTCCAACTTTTTGGCATCCGTTTTATCAACAATATCAGCAGATACCGCAAGCGTGTTAATACCATCTTGCACCGTACCGATATTTTCGAACAGTGAAGAAACTTCCCACATTATCCATTGCGACATACCATTGAGACGCAGGCTTAAGCTAACAGCAATTGCAATATCACCGGGTGTTGCACCACCATGAAGCCATAGGTAAATAGCCAAAGCAGTAATAGAAAAAACTAATATCGAGTTACTTGTCCATACACATGCCTGTAGTACCGTAACCAGACGCATTTGCGGGTATACCGTTTGCAGAAAGCCATCCATGCTCTCGCGCACATAGTTTTCTTCGCGCTTATGATGCGAGAACAATTTCACCGTCATAATATTGGTGTAACTATCAACGATACGCCCAGTCATGATGGAGCGCGCGTCTGCTTGCTGCTGAGAAACTCGTTTTAATCGAGGTAACAAAAAACGCAAAATAGTAATGTAAGCAAATAACCATACAATCAGAGGCACTGCCAAACGCCAATCAAGAGAGAAAACCAACACAATAATACTGACAAAATAGACAACGATATACACTGCCAAATTCATGATTTTCATCACTGTTTCACGCACCGATAATGCCGTTTGCATTACTTTTGTGGCAACTCTGCCGGCAAATTCATCTTGGTAGAACGACAAACTCTGCCCCAATAAATAGCGGTGGGCTTGCCAACGAATGCGCATGGGAAAATTGCCAAGCAAAGACTGGTGAGTCAGGGCTGATTCGAGAATAACTAGTGCCGGCAGCAACACTAACACTACCGCGCCCATCCATATCAAGCTCGACATTTCTTCTTGTAAAAAAGTTGCCCTGTCGCGGGTTGCAAACCAATCCACCAGTTGGCCCATGTAGCCAAATAATGAAACCTCGAGCATGGCAACTACCGCACTGATGCAAGATACGGAAATGAGAACTGGCCACATGCCTGTCGAATAATAGCGACAAAAAGCCACAAAATCTTTTGGTGGTTTTCCTGGTGCCGAATCTGGGAAGGGCTTGGTTAGCTTTTCGAAAAATGAAAACATTCGTACTCTTTAATGCTGGATAGTTAGGTGTATTAGCGCACTATTAATGAAGTAGTACTAAGGTATCACTAAGGCGCCAAGGTTTTTGTTTATTTGTGTATGTGTATATATGTTGTTGTAAGCTAGATATTACGACGAGGCCGAAGCTCACGCCCTCCTTTTATGAGCAAGCAACGAATAAAGCTCACTTCGTTGAAAAATCATAAAAGGAAATGTAATAAAAGTGAATTACATCAGGAATTTTTGAAAAAGCTTAAACACCCAGTAACCCACAATTGCGAATTGCACTAAGAAAAATACGAAGCGTGCTTGTATCGCCACATTAGACGTAGATGCAAGGTGCACCGCCGACTGTAGTAAACGAGCAGCAACAACTACCATAGCCAAATCATTTGTGATAGCCGTAGAATCTGTCGCAATCGCAAGTAGCATAACGCCACCAATAAAGGAAAAACACTCGACAGCGTTTGCATGAACACGCGTGATGCGTTCCCCCATAGCAGGAATGTCGCTACCATCGGCTTGAAATTTAAGCCCTTGTTTTTTGCCTGATGCGGTTAACGACGTTCGATAAGCGGCCAATACCAGCAGCAATATCAGTATCCAAGAGATATATAACAATAGCGCAATTATGGTGTCGTTCATTTTTAGTCCTTATTTGTTTTACAGAGCTAAAACCGTGACTTACTGATTTAAGCTTCTATCATCGGGGCTGCTAAGACAATTAACTCAGTTTGCGCGCTTTGAAGCGTTTGCCTTTGATTTTGCGCTCTCTGAATTGACCCAAAGCCCTTTTTACACTTCTGGCTTTTATCGCAATATACGCGTGGCGAGCGCTAATGGATATTTTACCAATATCTGTGCCGGGTATCTCAGCTTCTTTGGTTAAGGCACCAAGAATATCGCCAGGACGCAGCTTATCGCGCTTACCACCGTCTACGGCAATACACACAAATTCTGGCTCACGTATTCTATTCGCGTGAAAACGCACCGACTGAATACTTAGCTTTTTGATTGTAGCATCGGTTTTTGCCGCTATCTCATCGAGCTTAGCTTCTTCTGCTTCATCTATCAGGGTGATTGCTAGACCTTTCTCTTCAGCTCTACCTGTTCTGCCAATACGGTGAGTATGAGTGTCGATATCTTCGCTCACGCGGTGGTTGATCACTAAGTCAACGCGCTCGATGTCTAAACCACGCGCAGCAACATCAGTAGCCACCAGCACGCTTACTGTTTTATTGGTGAAACGAGCTAGCACTTGGCTGCGCTCAGACTGTTCTAAGTCGCCATGCAAACCCGCTGCCGCAAAGCCCATTTGATAAAGTTCTTCGCATAATTCGCGAGTTTCACGTCGGGTTCGGCAAAATACGATCGTCGATTCAATTTGATGATGAGTGAGCAAGGCCGCAACTGCTTGAGTTCGGTGTTCGTTCAAAATACGATAAGCTTGCTGCTCTATATTCGCGACTTTTTCGGCGCTTTCTACCTTAATGATTTTAGCATCGCGCTGATACTGATTAGTGATCTTCTGGATTTGCTCAGGATAGGTTGCCGAAAACAATAGTGTTTGGCGCGTTGCAGCTTGAGCTGTTTGTGATAAATGATGCATTACCACACGCATTTCGTCTTCAAACCCCATATCAAGCATACGGTCGGCTTCATCGAGCACCAAAGTGTTCACTTTTTTTAGGCTGACGGTGCGTTTACCAATGTGATCCATGATTCGACCCGGTGTACCCACCACAACACTAGCCCCATAGCGCAGGCTTACTATTTGCGGTCCCATCGGCATGCCACCCACTAGGCTAACCACTTTCAAGTTAGACATGCGCTTACCAACCAAGCGAATTTGCTCGGCAACTTGTTCGGCTAGCTCTCGCGTGGGACACATGATTAAGGCTTGAGGGCTTTTAGCTAAAACGTCAATTTTACTCAACAAACCTAACGCAAAAGCAAGCGTTTTTCCGCTACCAGTTTTGGCTTGAACGGCCACGTCTTTACCTGAAAGCACATCGGGCAGACAGGCTGCCTGAGTTGAGGTCATTTCGGTATAATTTGCTGCCTTGAGGCCGGCCTGTAATTCGTCGTTTAAGTTTATCGCTTTAAAGCTCATGCTAATTTCCATTGCAGTGATTCCCCTGCGAAGAAAGGAACAATGTCGTCGCCAGTAGGTAGTGAAATAGTGCTTGGTACTTCCCAGCTTGTTTTTTCAAGCGTGATCGTACTTTCGTTTCTCGGAAGCCCATAAAAGTCGGGCCCATAATGACTGGCAAAGCCTTCTAGCTTGTCGATAGCATTTAAGTCTTCAAATACTTGAGCATAAAGCTCGATGGCGCTCCATGCACTGTAACAACCAGCACAACCACAGGCGCTCTCCTTTTTGTGCTTTTCATGTGGTGCTGAATCGGTTCCTAAGAAAAACTTCGGTGAACCCGAAGCAACCACATCGCGCAAGGCTTTTTGATGTGTATTTCTTTTCAAAACCGGCAAACAGTAATTATGCGGACGTACGCCACCCACCAGCAAGTCGTTTCGATTAAGTAATAGGTGTTGAGGCGTAATAGTAGCCGCAACATTGTTAGAGGCTCCTAATACAAAATCAACGGCATCTTTAGTCGTAATATGCTCAAACACCACTTTTAAATCAGGAAAGTCATTAACAATATCGTTTAAATGGGTATCGATGAAGGCCTTTTCTCGGTCGAAAATATCAATGTGCGACTCGGTCACCTCACCGTGTATAAGTAGCAACATTCCCACTTCTTGCATTGCTTCAAATACTGGGTATAGCGCTTTAATCCCCTTCACTGCGGCATCTGAATTCGTGGTTGCTCCAGCAGGATATAGCTTAGAAGCAACAATGCCTGCGGCCTTCGCCTCAATGATGTCTTGTTCGATAGTGTCATTGGTTAGAAATAAAGTGACCAAAGGCTCAAAATCCACTCCTGCGGGCACATTTTGCATAATACGTTCTTTGTATTTCAGTGCCATTTGCGTGGTAGTTACTGGTGGAACTAAGTTCGGCATCACGATGGCGCGCTTAAAGCAGCGTGCTGTCGCTGGTACTGTTTCTTTCAACATATCGCCGTCGCGAAAATGCAAGTGCCAATCGTCGGGAGTTTGAATAGTAAGTGTAGAAGTCATGCCTAGGTCACCAGAAGTATCAGAGCTAATAATGGCGCGTATTATGCCCTAAATCACTGCAAAACGGGGAAGTTTTTAGCCCTCACACCAGCTAAATAGAAGCTGCTTGATTTTCTAACGCGGCATAAGTATCTAGCACTACCTGCATTTGCTTGGCGTATTTTCTTGAATAAGCTAACTTTCGTTGATGAATTGGCTGTCGAACTTGGGTTTCACTGAAGGTAAAACTAGCAACCACTTCCTCGTGGAAATCAAGATAGCGTTCATCCCAGTCGAGCTTGCAGAAAGAAAATAATCGCTGCAGGTGAGTGGATGGGTCTTTCACGAGCTCGTCGTAATTAACATCAATGACTTGCTCAGGATAGCGTTTACGCCAATGATCCATAAGCTTGTTTGCCTGATAGATGGCATGCGCGATATCTTTCAAATCTACTGAGTAATTGTGTTGCTGATTAAAGAATTGCGAGAAAATTGAAAAAGCCAAATCAGATACATTTCGCCTCATTTGTATCACTTTTGCCTTATCAAAGCTTGCTAAAATTGCACCGACGTAGCGGAAGTTATGCGGCATTTTATCAATAATATTGGCGCACTTCACATGATTGAAGCTACGATAACGTTCGGTGTTTTTTAGCCTATCCCTACGCAAGCTATTACGCTTCTCTTTGTTGCTCAAATGAGTATCTAGCAATAATCGTTCGAATAATGTAGCCACGGCGTTGCTTTCGCCGCAGCTTTCAAAGTCGTTTTGTTGTGATAATACTCGGTTTACTAAAGTCGTTCCTGAACGCGGCATTCCCACAATAAAATAGTGAGCACCCGGCTTATCATTCACTGAGGATGGGTTTTGAACGTCATACTCAATTGCTTTGAGTAAGGTATATTGCGCTTCAATTTCTTCGGCCTTGTAGCACTTAGCTTTTCTTTTAAGGGTCGCTTTTTGCATACGATTTGCTCGTTCAAATGCAGCGAAAGCTTCATCGAAACGCTCACATTTTTGATAGGCTTTAGCTAATATGAACGCGTTATGTTGAGCGTCGTAATCAAGCTTATCTTCCTCTAAGTCTTTGAGCCGGGTGATGCAATGTTCGACGTCTTGTTTTGTGCCAAACTCTTCAATTATTTGCCATGCAAAAGAGGCATAAGGTCTGATTTTCAAGGCCGCTTTCGCCGCAGCAATAGCGGCATTTTTGTCATTTTCGATTATGGTTAATTTGCATTCAAGTTCGTAGCGTTGAATCGAGCTATCGTGCAATGCAATGGCAATATTGAGCTGCTCTCTGGCAAGCTTATGCTTGTGAGACAATAAATAAAGATCAGCAAATTTAATATGCAGAATGGCTTGGCTTGGCGCCAATTTCAGAAGTTTCTGATAAACACTAATGGCTGTATCAAAGTTCTGCATCTTGACCAAACAGATTGCCAACTGATTTAACACATTCAAGTCATTAGGATAAGCCTCGCTCAGAGCCTTACAATGAGCCAAAGCATCAGCCCAATGCTCTAATGCACAAAGGGCTCTTACCTGAGTGAATTTTGCTTGTGCTGATAAGCTTTCGAAAGGAGCAAGTAAGTCGACGCATTCTTGGTACAAATTCAATCGCCAAGCCATGCTGGCAAGTTGCTCGACCATTTGCTGAAGCGCAGAGTCCTTTGTATGGTAAGTGGCCTTGCGAGCTAGCTCTATTACTGCTGACGACCGTTGCAATGCCAAGTCCGTTTTTTTTGCATTGAGTAGGCAAGCAAGTGCATTGATATGGATGTCGAGCGCATCTGGCTCAAGCTCAATGGCTTTATCGAAACTCGCGATGGCTCGAGTTATATCATTGGCTTCATAAAAAGCTTGCGCCTGCTGCAAGAGTTCATCAACTAACATCTATGTGAACACTCCATTTAATCTATAAGGTGAACTTGCTGATAACTCTTCGCCACGCCATATATTGAGATAGCTGCCCACGCCACTTCTAAGGCGAATACTGGCCAATTCTGTTTTTCCCATAACAGCGGCAATAAAGCGATAGCCGCGTAGGCATTTAAGATAAGATAAGCGCGTGAACTGATTCGTGTGGCAGAAAACAGAAAGTAACTGGAGCAAAAAACAAAGGCCGACGACCAACCAAAAAGCTGAATAGTTGAGGCCCAGGAGCCTGTCGATAACAAAGAGAGGGTACTCAGGCTTATTAAGGCAACAAACAAACTTACGCAAACGACATAATAGTGCTTGGCCGCAATTTTTATGTTGTCGAAAGACATACCCGCTAACAGACAGATACTTACAAGCATCCAAAATCCGTTAATCACTACCGCTTGCCAAGAAGCTAAGTAAACCGACTGCACTACAAGTAAAGTCGCGGCAAGGAAGTTACCACCAAAATACAGCGTGCGTTTCCAATTGCTCATCATGCTGATATAAGCATGATTCACTAAGTACAGAAATGTGCCTGCCCAACCTATGTAACTTAAGAATACTTCAAGTGTCATACTATGCTTACTTCAACTGTATATGCATGTTTCGTACGAGCATCTCTTTACCCACATGCGGCCCGTTTAAAATAACAACTTTAGACGTTAGCATCATAGAGCGATTAATATTCGTTGCTGAGTTTGGCTTCCTAATACCGTCACTCCAATCAAGTACGATAACTCGCGTGCCAATGGGGAGTGTATAGTCTTGTTCGTCATCGATGTTGCGTCCAATAATGGCCGGAAATCCTTCGGCTGGAATAAGTTCAGCATTATCGACTATCGGCGGGCTTTGCTCGCTTAGTTCGTTGGCTGCCGTATCACCAAACTTTAAGTAAATTGCGTTATTAATCGCTGCAATAACGCTCTCACCATAGCTCGTTCGTGGTGCCATGACTCTGAAGGCCTCTTTCCCTTGGATATTTTTTATTGGCTTGATGAGTTGTTTTTGTGCCGAAAAGTGCGTCTTGATAAAAGAGTCCATAACCCCTTTAGCCATAGGTAAGACATCAATTTCATTTTTTGCCAACGCCACAATCGCCGACATTTCTGAATCGTAGAGCAATGCGTTAGAAATTTTGGCATCGATCACTTCTCCGTAACTGTTGTTGCGCACAGCGCCAACCTTCAAGCCAGTTAGGTCATTTATATCTTCTAATGCATTGAACTGCCGACTATAAAATAACTGCATAGAAGCAAGAGCAACTGGGCAAGAAAATAAAAAGTGTTTTGCACGCTCCTCGGTGTAGAAATACGGGTAAGACACAGCGGGCCTTCCCAATCGCAAGAGGCTTTCAGCGTCACCATAGTTGATATATTCAAAGTCGATATCTTTGTTCGCAAAACGCCCCAGCGTTTTCAATATTTTCGCTGCGCTACCTAAACTCTTCTCGCTCGCCGCGATATAAGGAGGATAATCATCAACATATACTGTGAGTTCATCGTTGTCGTTTGCCACTTGAGTTTGCAAGCTGTCTGCACTGAGTTGACTGCAATGCTCACTTAAGCTGTCACGCGTCTGAATTGGCAAGTCACTTTGCGTCGCTAGTGCTACCTGAGCAAATGCAGTGGGAGCGATGACCAAAAACGTCGCTGCGAAAATAAGGCGACCAAGAAGCGTCATTATCAGTTTCAAAATAACAAGCTTTGTCATTATTTACCCCTTCACTTTTCGATACGCTAGAAAGATGAAGCCGACGGCAACAACGCCTATAAAAAACATCAGATCGGCAGGTATATTAGCGATAATGGTTAAGAAAGAAGAGGGTCCGCCGTCATTATGATCCAGTGTTGGGTTAGCCATCGCTTCACGACTAAATTGGGTGACAAAAAAGAAGAAATCAAGCACGGTAAAAAGGCTAATACCGATTAGAATATATTCAGTTTTATACGCACTGATTTTAGCCTGGCGTGAATTCGATTCATTTATTTTGTCTGCGCATAGGTCGAGCATAGTATCGCCATTGTTCACCAAGCGCTCGTATTCCCAACCAATGAAAATATCTTTTATCAGTTCTCGCTTCTTAGGTTGAAGCAAGCGCAAACTTTCATTCACTGTTACTTTGTGTAATTTCGCCGTTACCCGCCCTTTTTCAAGGGAACGTTTGGCTTTTTGCAACTCACTCTCAAGCTTTTTCTTCTCCCCCTGAAAAACAGCCTCGATAGCCAAGCGTAGGTCACGATTACATTTCTCTTGAGCGGTGTAGCAATACTGAGCAATCACCATGGCATCGATACAAAAATCATGCATTGATGCTTTGTGCGCGTCTTCCACGACGACATACTTTAGCCATGTCATGGAATATTGAATAGTGCCTTCAATGAGCTTCGCTGCATCTTCAGCACGAATGGTTTCACTCAGCCAATGCTGAATTACTTTTGCCCTTGCCGGATCCTTTACTTCCTTTTTGCTTAACATCAGCGAACGCGATGGCCAATACGCCTTGGCTTTAGTCTCGCTGCAGTTAAATTCAATTTCAGAGTTTGACATTTTTTGCTGCAAACGCTTGAGCACATGATTGAATTCATCAAAAGCAGAATCTAACGCTTGTCGGGTTATTTCAAGGGCTTTTTCATCTAGTATATCGGGGTCGTTTTCATAAATTGTCGGTAAGTGAAATTCGGCAATTGCAATGCTATTGGGGAATACGTGTAGCTCAACGTTACAGTGCTTACAAAAGTGTTCCCAAGTAAACAAACGAATGGTTGAAGTGTCATTAGCAATATTCAGATAGTGTGAATCGGCGAAAGCTTCTTTATTTTTTACATCTTTTTCTTGCGGCAACTTAATTTCAGGATCGAGCCTTGCCACTTCTTGCAACAAAGCAGCCGACTTCTCACTGTTTTTAGCAAAACCGAGTGGTAGGCTGAAACCAATATTGAGCGGACAAATCGATCGCAGTGTCCACGCTAATTTTTTATCATCTTTTTGTACCGCTTCTTTTAATAGTTGCTCAGCTTTAATTTCCGTCACATCTTACCCATTTTGTTGTCTTGCTTTTTCAAAATTGCCTTAGCAGCGCTTACTTTAATACCGCAGGCCTAAAAATACCATGTAACAGAGCGCTATTTCTCACTTTCGCCTCTTTGTTGCGTGGCAATATGAAAGAAAAACAGATAATCTTGGTCATATTAATTAAGTGCGATTATGCACTAAGAAAAGCCTTTGGCTGAGTTGGGCTCGATAATAATCAGTTTCCATATTTTGGTTTTCCTGATAAACAAACCCCGACGCTCAAGCTCGATAGAAAGCTCAGGTCATACTTTAAACTCAAATGGTAAACTCAAGATTCCCATGCAGCATCTGATCAGTATTCGTAACATCGTGCCCTCACCTAATTTTTCTCAAAAGCTCTTGATATGGCTGCTTGATCGGCTGCTTGGTATAAAGAGGATGAACACGCTTTACCAAGAACACCAAATGCAGGGCCTAAGCAAAGAGGCATTTTCGGATCGTATTTTTTCAATACTCAATCTAGATATAAAAGGTATTGAAACACTACAAGCGAATATCCCGAAAACAGGGCCGGTTGTTATAGCTAGTAATCATCCCTTTGGTGGTATTGAAGGAGTGATTTTAGCCAGAGCAATTGGTGAAGTCAGGCCTGATCTAAAGGTGCTTGCTAATAAGGGTTTGGGTATATTCAAAGAGTTGCGAGACTATTTCATCTTTACGAATCCGTTGTCGCCAAACGACCCTAAAAATGGTCCATCCTTACGGCAATGCATGAAACACGTACAAAATAACGGCGCCTTGCTGTTGTTCCCTGCGGGTAAAGTGTCATATTTTGAAGCGACGAAGTCTGGAATAAGTGAACACACATGGAATAAGCTAGTTGGCCGACTGATCAGCGTGCCGCAGTGCCAATATGTGCCAGTTTTCGTTGATGGTAGCAACAGCAAAACCTTTTATCGAATTGAGCGGGTGTATTTCAAACTTAGAATGCTCTTTTTAGGCAGAGAGCTGCTAAATAAGAGTGACCAAGTGATCACTATTAATAGTGGAAAAGCCGTAAAAGAAAAACAATTTGATCGAGATTTAAACTACAGTGAAAAAGCCAATTTATGCCGTGCATTGAGTTACGCTCAAGAAGGTAGTTGGCGATACGAGTGGCCAGCAGATACTGAAGTAGAGCGGCTACCTATCATCGACGAAATTGCAAAAGAGCAACTTATTACCGAAATTGAAGCATTGCCCTGCGATCAACTATTGCTAACAAATAAAGGTTATTCAGTATATTTTGGTTATCAATCACAACTTCCACTGATTGTGCAAGAGATTGCTCGATTGCGAGAAATTGTATTTCGCATGCACAATGAAGGCAGTGGTCAAGCATTGGATACCGACCACTACGATGCGAGCTACACCCATCTGTTTATTGTCGATAACCAACAGCAAAAAATCGTTGGCGCTTACCGAATGGGCTTGAGCGACAATCTGCAAGAAAAAGATGGCATTGAAGGCTTGTATTTGCACAAGATGTTTAAGTTTCACCCAAGCTTTGCAAATCAAAAAGGTCCTTGCATGGAAATGGGCAGATCATTTTTGATACCGGAAATGCAAGGATCTTATCAAGGCCTACTTTTATTATGGAAAGGCATAGGACGATTTGCGGCTAAGTTCCCACAATATCGCACACTTTACGGGACGGTCTCGATTAGCAAACTCTTCGATCCACGTAGCGTAAAACTCATCGAACAAGCCTACATTGATAGTGAAAGCGCCTCGCAGGTTAGTCCCTACAATGCTTTTGAATTTGAATCACACAGTGAGATAGATGCACTCGCCGAAGAAATGGATTTAAAAGCACAACTTAGTGCGTTTTTAAGCAGCATAGAAAACGATGGAAAAGATGTGCCTGTATTAGCGAGGCAATATCTCAAGATGGGCGGGAAATTTCATGCTTTAGGCATTGATAAAAGCTTCAATCACACACCAGGCTTATTACTGAGTGTGCATTTTCCAAGTGCTCCTGAGAAGCTACTGAAACTATATGTGGGTGAAGACTATCAAGCTTATAAAGATTGGAAGCCGACTTCTTAGAGTGCTTATAGACTATTTATAGAGCGGGTATGGAGCGTGTATAGAGTGAACAGCGCCACTCTAGTTCTTTTTCGTATAGGCCGCGATAATCACAATGCGTTGACCGTTCACTTTACCTTCAATATGTAAGGGATTTTCGCTAAGCCCAATATTGCGCACTGGTGTACCGCGTTTCGCAGTGAAGTTCGCACCTTTAACGTCAAGATCTTTGATAATGGTAACCGAATCACCTGGTGCTAGGACAACACCATTCACATCGAGGGTTGGTTCAACATCGTCAGCTACACCTGCGTCGGCCCAAGACTTAACATCATCTTCAAGGTACATCATATCAAGCGCATCTTGCGCCCAACTTTCAGAACTGCACTTGTGTAAGAGTCTGTAGGCAAGCACTTGAACAGCTGGAACTGGCGCCCACATTGCGTCTTTCAAACAACGCAGATGGGTGAAGTCGAGATCTGCGTTAGCTTCAATTTGTGGCAAACAAATATCACACACATTTACTGCGCAATTTGCTGTTTCATCCGGTGAGTAGGCCAAAGGATAAACTTGAAGGCCGCTTTCGCTAGCACACAGTTCGCATTTATTGCCACTTCGCGCAGCAAGAGTAGATTCAATCGACATTATAAATTAACTTCTTTATTAGGCACTGCGGTTTAGGTGAGTGATTGTTGCAGGGGCATAACCAAAAAATTCTGGCAAGTCTTTACCCTGCATGTTACGAATAATGCGGATTAGGGCGTAATGGTGAATAGCATGACTAGCAGCAAATACCAGCTCGCGCTCTAGTGTTGACTCACAGGTAGTAGACTTTGTGTGGCTGATGTCAATTTCTGTCGTAACATAAACCTTTTTATTAAGTAGTTCCGAGGAGCATGTGGTAAGCAACCACTCACTAACACTCTCTAAACTGGCTATCGCTTTTTGCGGGAACTGTTCTACATCACCATGTCTATTGCGCTTATTATAGTTGATCTCTCCGGCCTCATACCCGTCTACAATTGCGGTGAAGTGATCAACGATATGACGAATATGTGCGCCGATACTGCTTGAAAAATGTGGCTTTAGCGCACTTTGATAATCGCTTAAACTGATGTCATCCAGCAAACTAATTGCTTGTTCTACAACATCTACGTAACTGTTTGACATGTGATTCCTTTTCGCTGTTGATGCGTTCGCGCTTTTATTTGCTCTATTTGTATTGTAGCGATAATGAGTTCTACGATGACATTTTTGCATTAAGCGTCGTTAAATTATTGACTACAATTGTAGACCTTAATCAACTCTATATTATTTCATTTTTATGATAATTATCTTAAAAACATCATTTAATTGCTTCAGTATTGAGGAATATCAATACAATGCTACGAATCTTTCCACTATATCACAGTTTTAAGCACACTGATTTGAGCCTTTTCCTCGCGTTACAGAAGCCTAGAATCGTCTGTGCGAGTATCAGCAACTTACATATTTATCACGACAGCACTGTTGCCATCTTAAGGATAATCTCTACACTATTCCGTTTGCCAGTATCAGTGCCTGTGTTTGCATACGGCTGCTTATCTTAATAAGTAGCGAAAGCAAAGTGAATACCCTTAAACAATGCTATCGCATACGTATTCATTCTAGGAAAACACTGAATCCTGTTACATTTAGTTAACTTTATATGAGAGAAACGCATGATTGAACTTCCTATCCACGATTACTACCCGCAGGCCAGCCAACTTATCTACGGCTGCATGAACTTAGGTGGAGGCTGGAACAGCGACGCAGTAACAGATGGTGATATTCGTCAAGCGCAAGAAATAATCGAAACCTGTTTAGAGCACAAAATCAATGTATTCGATCTAGCCGACATCTACACTTTTGGCAAAGCGGAGGAAGTCTTTGGAAAAGTATTGAAGGCAAATCCTTCGCTCCGCAAAAATATGATGCTACAAACTAAGATTGGCATAAAGCTCACACCCACTCACGAAGTCAAGCAGTATGACTTGTCACCAGAATGGGTTACTACAGCGGTAAACAATTGCTTAAAACGTTTGCAAAGTGACAACATCGACGTTCTGTTTTTACATCGCCCCGACCCATTGATGGATCTTGATGACACCGCAGAAGCACTCACAAAACTGCACAAGCAAGGTAAGTTTACCCATTTAGCTGTGTCAAATATGCATGCGGCTCAAATAGCCTGGTTACAGTCGGCGATTTCTATTCCAATTGTGGCTAATCAATTACAAATGAGCTTAGAGCACGCTGACTTTGTAGAAGAAACAATCACAACCAACATGAAAGAAGGCTGCAACAGCGGTTTTCCAAGGGGTACTTTAGAGTTTTGCGAGCAGCAAAACATGCAAATTCAAGCATGGTCTTCGCTTGCCTTGGGCAAATATTCTGGCAACCCTGGCGAAAACCCGACTGAAGCCGATGTTGCCACCACTAAGTTGGTGAGCCAGTTAGCCAATCGCTATTCGAGCAATGCCAATGCAGTCGTGTTGGCCTGGCTAATGAAACACCCAATAAATATTCAACCTGTGGTTGGTACGACCAATATAAAACGCATTAAAGAATGCGCACAAGCGCCAAAGTTGCAACTAAGTCGCGACGATTGGTATTTATTATTCGAAAAAGCACGAGGCAATGAGGTTCCATAGCCTCGGCCTTACGCTCTAAACTTGAGTCGCAAAATGAAAACAACAAACAAGGTTAAAATGAAATTGAAATCATCACTGCTGTTAACTAGCGCTATTGCTGCCTTGCTCGGCCTATCGGCCTGCACTGAGCCAAAAAGTGAAATGCCACCTAGCAATCCAGAACAGGCTCAGGCTTTACCTGCTTACTTAACGCGTGATATTCAAGATGATGTTTTTTACTTTGTGATGCCCGACCGTTTTCACAATGGCAACGCTGAGAATGACAATGGCGATCCAAGTAAGCCCATCTCCTTTGGTGGCCTTGATAAAAGTTCTAAATGGGCTTTTCATGGCGGTGACATGCGCGGTGTTGAAGCCAAGCTTGATTACATACAGGAAATGGGTATTACCGCTATTTGGATGACACCACTTCTACGTAACCGCGCCGTTCAGCAAGATGGTTTTGGCCACCACGGTTACTGGGTCATCGACTTCACCGAGATCGACCCGCACTTTGGTACAAACGAAGACCTACGCAGTTTGATAGATGCAGCTCATGAGCGTGGCATTAAGGTGTTCTTCGACATTATTACCAACCATACTGCTGATGTTATTAAATATAAGGAATGCCACAAGCCAGATGGTACTTTCATAAAAGGTGAGCCTGGTTGTGAGTATAAAAGCACTGATGATTTAGCCAAAGGTAACACCTATACCCCTTTCGTACTTGATGCTGAGAAAGATGTAAAGGTGCCGGCTTGGTTAAACGACCCTAAATATTATAACAACCAAGGGGATAGTTTTTGGGAAGGCGAAAGTGCAATTAATGGCGATTTCGTTGGCTTGGACGATCTAAAAACCTCTGATCCTGAAGTTCTTGCAGGAATGACCGAGATTTTCAAAAACATTATTACCGAGTTCAAACCCGATGGCTTTCGGATAGATACAGTAAAGCATGTGGATTTAAGCTTTTGGCAAAGCTTTGGCCCTGCCATCATCGACCACGCAAAAGACATTGGTATTCCCAACTTCCATATTTTTGGCGAAGTTTACGATGGTAACCCTGCTGTATTGAGTAAGTTTACAACAGCTGGAAAGCTGCCAAGCGTGCTTGATTTCAGTTTTCACTTTAACGTAAAAGATGCGCTTTTCCACAACAAAGATGTTAACCGCCTCGGTCAGTTATTTGATAATGACGATTACTATCGTGATGCCGATTCGTCTCCAAATTTGCTGATGAATTTTTTAGGGAATCATGATGCCGGTCGTGTTGGTTATTTCATTAATCAGGGGTTCGCTGACGCCAGCCCTGCTGAAAAGCTGCAGCGTAGTGTTTTAGGTCACGCTTTTATGTACATGAGCCGCGGAGTACCGGTTGTCTATTATGGCGACGAGCAAGGCTTCACCGGCGACGGTGGTGATGTAGATGCAAGAGAAAATATGGACCCATCATTGGTTGATGTATACAACGACAACGTATTAATAGGGACATCTAAAACCACGGCCGACGACAATTTTGACCCCAAGCATCCAATTTATCAATCACTTGCCAACTTCGCCAAGTTACGTTCGGAGCATAAAGCCTTACGCTCAGGTTTACATCAAAACCGTTTGATAAATAACGATCAGCGTATTGTGGCATTCTCACGCATTGATACCGGCGAGTTAGTTGAATATATCGCGATATTCAATATGAGCACGCAAACCCAAGAAGTGGCTTTAAAAGTCGATTCGCTGAGCTATGAGAGTATTGTAGGTGGCAAGGCAGCAATACAAAACGGCGAACTAAAAACCAAACTTGAGGGCCTCAGCTTTACCCTATTGCGTGCCGAACAAACCCACAAGGGCAGCGAAGTTTTTGATATAGAAATGGGGGGGAAATATGCGGAAAACGAACGAGTCTTTCTTCCCGTCACTTTGCGCTTTGGCAAACAACAAGCCCTAAGTTTAGCTGATGTATCTTTCTTTGCCGTAGATAAAGAAGGCAATGAGACATTCTTAGCAAGTGACAATACCCAACCCTACAGAGCGGTGGTGATGCCTGAACTCATTGAGGGTATGCAGCAACTAAAGGTCGTTGCGAAAGATAGCAGTGGTAATGACATGAGTAAAAGCTTCGCACTCTAAATCCTAAGTATTTGCCTCTGGCACTGGCGCTTGTTGTGTTTCTAAAATGCTGTTTTACCATTTGCTCTTCTTTTTTTCTTACTTGCTCTATAAGATGGTAAGAAAATGAAGAGCAAAAGGATGACGCAATGATAACGACTAAAAGAACAAGCGCTACAATCACCATGATGGTGCTCTTATTGCAAAGTGCAGTGGTATTTGGCATTCATTCGCAAGCTGCTGCACCTTTTCTGAATCACGCCGCAACAATTAACACTTCAGTTAGCGCTCATGCCAGCCCTTTTGATTTTATCGCTCCGATGCGTGAACGTTCGGCAACAATTGATAAACTCCTCAACGATAAAATTAACCATACCCTACCCGCTCTTATGCGCAGAGAAGGGATTGATATGTGGTTATTAATTTCTCGTGAATATAACGAAGATCCAGTTCTCAAAACAATGTTACCTTCAACTTGGCTCTCTGCTCGTCGGCGCACCATATTACTGATTGTTGATGAAGGAAAAGATAAGCCACTGAAGCGTTATGCAGTTGCTAGATATCAAGTTGATACACTTTTTCAAAAGGCTTGGGACAAAGAAAAAGAGCCCGATCAATGGCAGCGCTTAGTGGATTTAATCAAACAAATAAATCCCAAGAAGATAGGCATTAATAAGTCTGAGCATTTTGCGCTAGCCGATGGTATTACCGCTACCGAATATTTAGCCTTTAAAGAAAAATTAGGCCCGGCATTAAATCAACGCCTTGTCTCAGCAGAAAAGTTAGCGATCGCTTGGTTAGAAACTCGAACCGAAATGGAAATGGCCCTTTACCCACAGATCGTAAAAATGGGCCATGAAATTATAAAGCAAGCCTATACTAGTGGCTTTATAAAACCGGGCGTTACCACCACAGAAGATGTGGTTTGGTGGTTGCGTGACAAAAGTAGAGAGCTAACCTTGCACAACTGGTTTCACCCCAGTGTAAGCATTCAACGGGCAAGTAAAGAGAAATTCAACCACGTACAAGCCTTTAGTAAACGGGCAGGCGCCGAGGTCATTCAGCGTGGCGATCTTGTACACATGGATTTCGGCATTAGCTATTTGCGCTTGAATACCGACCAGCAGCAACATGCCTACGTACTAAAAGAGGGCGAAAGCGAAGCCCCTGACTACTTGCAAAAGGCGCTGGCAAAAGGAAACCGCCTTCAGGACATTTTCACAAATTTGTTTGAGGTAGGAAAAACGGGGAATGAGGTGCTTAAAGAAGCTCGAGCACAGGCCATTGCAGAAGGTATCAAACCTTCAATTTATACCCACCCGCTCGGCTATCATGGTCATGCAGCGGGAACCACCTTGGGTATGTGGGATTCACAAGGCGGCGTACCAATTCAGGGCGACTATCCACTGCATGCAAATACGGCGTATTCAATTGAACTTAATGCCGCAACCTACATTGAACAATGGGGTAAAGAAATTCGCATTATGCTGGAGGAAAATGCATTTTTTGACGGTAATAAAGTCAGGTATATGAATGGACGTCAGACTGAGTTGCATCTAATTAAATAATAAAAAAGGCTCAATAACCATGAGCCTTTTTTGATAGGAATGAAATGTAACTTACTCACTCTTTACTTTAATTGGTAGAACTCTCGGCGCAGTTCTGGGTTGTTATTAAATGCACCGCCCAGCGAGCTCGTTCTTGTATACGACTGACTATCTCGAATACCGCGCGCCTTTACGCAGTAGTGCGTTGCATTGATACTTACCGCCACGTCATCGGTGCCTGTTAGCGCTTGAATAGCTACCATGACCTGTTGCGTTAGTCTCTCTTGCACTTGCGGGCGCTGAGCAAAGAAGCCTACTAGGCGATTAATTTTAGATAAACCAAGCACTGTATCTTTCGGAATATAGGAAACCGTTGCGGTGCCATCAATCGTTACGAAGTGATGCTCACATGTACTGGTTAAGCTTATATCAGTAACTTGTACGGGCTGATCGATACTCATCTTGTTTTCGATTTGAGTTATCTTAGGGAACGCACTGTAATCTAAGCCTGAAAAGATTTCGTTAACGTACATTTTTGCGATTCTATTTGGAGTGTCCTGAAGGCTATCGTCGTTTAAGTCTAGGCCGAGGGTTTGCATCACGTCGCGCATGGCCGCCTTGATCTTTACGCGTTTCTCTTCGTTCGATAATCCGTTTTCCACCATCGGGGTTTCAAGCCCCGCAGCTTCGAGTGCACGTCGGACAATAGTCGCTTCAGCAGATATACTAGGTTCAGCTGCTTCGCGAATTTTTATAGCTTCTTTTGCTAACATTTGGTCTTCCGGTGATTTTTAATAAAAGAGTATACGGTTAATGCTGAAAGAACGGTTTACAATTAAATTGTATTGTATTGTTCAATAAAAAGTCAGTTAACTGTGTTTAGTCCAAAATAATGGCACGCAACGTATAAGGTCGACTATTATAATGCTGTTCTGCTAAAACAACCAATAAACTAGTGATTTATAGTTTGTAATATTTACGAACTCTACTGTAAAGACTAGAACATATTTGGATTAAGGCAAATAAACGACCAGCACATTCAATGCTAAACGCACGCACAAACAGGATTTTACTTTTTATGACCGCAGCGATACTCATCACAGGAGGCGCTCAACGCCTAGGCCTCGCGATAGCCGAAGACCTGCTACAACAAGAGCAACGAGTTATTGTTAGCTACCGCAGCAAAAAGCCAGCCGTAGACGACTTAGCAGCAAAGGGCGCAGTGGTGCTGCAAGCAGACTTCGCCAGCCAAGCTGGTATTGTAAAGCTCATCGACGAGGTGAAAGGCCACGCAACACAGTTACGAGCAGTCATTCATAATGCATCCGACTGGGATCAAGAGGCTGATACCGACGACTACAACGCTCTCTTTTCAAAAATGATGCAAGTGCACGCCAATACCCCCTATCAGCTTAACCTTGCTTTCAAGGATTTATTACAAGCTTATTCTGACGCTAGCGGTTCCAGTGCAGACATCATGCACATGACCGACTACGTGCAAGTGAAAGGGAGTAAAAAGCACATCGCGTATGCCGCGAGCAAAGCAGCCTTACATAACTTAACGCTGTCGTTTAGCGCACTGTTAGCACCTAAAGTTAAAGTGAATAGTATTGCGCCAGCTCTCGTCATGTTCAACGAGCACGACTCGCAAGAGTATCGAGCAAAAGCCCTGAAAAAATCGCTCTTAGAGATTTGCCCAGGGGCACAAGAAGCAGTAAAAGCAGTGAATTATTTACTCAGCAGCGATTATGTCACCGGCCAGACCATGCACTTGGATGGTGGTAGACACCTCAAATAGCAGCTTCGTCATCTCGCATTGTAATATTAAAGGAATGAAGGTTTGTCACCAACATCAGCTACCAAACTAAGCGCACTACTTATGTGCTCAAGCATTTTCGCACTAAATAGCGTCGCTAGCGCGATTGCCGCGCCAGTACAAGAAAACACTCAACTCTCAAGTGGAGAGCAAAGCAGTGAAAGTCTCGTTGAACGAATCTTAGTAACAGCGAATCGCGCCCCAAGCAATCAACTGTCTACGGCGGCAAGTGTTGACGCGGTTGATCAAGCAACTCTTGAACTCATTGGTCATCAACATGTGAATCAAGCATTAAGCAGAATTGCTGGCACGTGGATCAGCAGAGGCAATGGTCAAGAACATCTCAGTGCAGTTCGCTCGCCCGTTTTAACCGGCGCTGGCGGTTGTGGTGCGTTCTTCATGGCTTTAGATGGTATTTCACTAAGAGCGCCCGGATTTTGTAACGCTAATCAACTGTTTGATGCGAACACAGAACAAGCTCAGCGTATTGAAGTTTTGCGTGGTCCAGCCAGCACACTATATGGCTCAAACGCAGTGCACGGTGTGATAAACGTAATTAGCCCAAGCGCTTTCACCGAGCAAGCAAATTACCTTGGCTTACGAGTTGGCCGCGATGATCACGTTAAGGCCAGCTTCGGCTACACAACATATGGCAGTGGTGAAGACAAGAACGAGCCAAGCGAGCAAAGCGCATTTGGGCTTTTTGGAAATATCACCCAGAACAATGGCTTTCAGAGCGATAGCGGATACGACCAACAAAAAATTACGGCTGTGTATGAATTTAATGGCGACCTTTGGAGCAACAAAACACTCGTTGATATTGCGAATTTAAATCAAGAAACCGCGGGCTTTGTGCAAGGTTTTGAAGCATTTAAAAACCCTGTTTTACGCAAAAGCAATCCTAACCCAGAAGCCTTCAGAGATGCGAAGTCGGCTCGCATTCAATCACGATTCAGCCGCGATACCGAACAAGGCTCATTTTCTGTAACGCCCTACGCTCGCTGGAATGACATGGCCTTTTTACAGCACTTTTTACCTTGGAAAGCCCTAGAAGAAAATAGTCACAGCAGTATTGGGTTGCAATCACAATATCGCTTTAGCAAAGACATAGTGAGTATCACCAGCGGTGTTGACTTCGACCTAAGCAACGCTAACTTGCGAGAGACACAAGATAACGATTTCTCGCCCAGCATACCGAGCGGCGAGCATTACGATTACGATGTGATAGCCACTTCAGCCGCAGCTTATGTGCAAGCACAATGGGACTTCTCGCGCTGGCAAATGAGTATTGGTGGCCGCTTAGAAAACGTCAATTACGACTACGACAATATGCTGAATGACGGCAATGCCTGTGATAGCACAGTGAGCTTATGCCGCTTCACCCGTCCTGCAGACCAAGAGATAAGTTTCACCGTTTTCTCCCCATCCCTTTCATTATTATATCTTTTAAGCGATGAGCAAAGCCTGTATGCAAGGCTGAGTCAGGGATATAGAGCACCACAAGCGACAGAGTTGTTTCGATTACAAAACAATCAAACAGTTGCTGACCTAAGTGAAGAGAAATTGGATGCACTGGAACTCGGCTATCGTTTTGTTTCAAAGGAATTGACCCTGAGTGCCGCCGTTTTTTGGCAAGAGAAAAGTAACTTCATCTTTCAAGACAGTAATAGGCAAAACGTTTCAAATGGTGAAACTTCCCATAAAGGCATAGAGCTATCGCTGAACTATGATATTTCCGACACTGTTTATGCCTCGGCCAATATGACCTTTGCTGAACACGAATACACCAAGGCATTAACCCTAGCACGAAGCGATATCGCCGGTAATGAAATTGATACCGCGCCGCGAAGCCTTGGTTCAGTGCAAATTGCTTGGGAGCTGTCAGCTGATATACTGGCTGAACTTTCACTGCAGCATCTTGGCAACTACTTTCTGGACCCTGCCAACACTGCCGAATACGATGGCCATAACTTGATAGACCTAAATGTTAGATATCACTACTCTGATGCAGTGACATTCAACGCTAATATTTACAACTTAACAGACGAAGATTATGCTGAGCGCGCAGACTTTGGTTTTGGCAACTATCGATATTTTGTCGGTCAACCCCAACGTATATTTTTTAGTGCAATTTGGTCGTGGTAATGAATAAATTAACCTTACTTCCTGAGTGGGCGGAGCAAGAAGCCGTGATCCTCGCTTGGCCGCATCAGGATACTGATTGGCAACCTTGGCTAAACGAAGTTCAAGCAACCTACGTTCAGCTAATAAATGCAATAAATGAAAGTGCTTGTGTTGTTGTACTGCTTTGCCGTGAAAGCGAGCTCGGGTTGATAAAGAGCTTGGTAAATTATCGAAGCAGAGTAATTTGCGTACCCTGTGATTACAATGACACTTGGGTGCGCGACTACGCTTTTCTCACCTGTGAATCAAGCCATGGTAATGTGCCTGTTAGCTTTACCTTCAATGGTTGGGGGCAAAAGTTTGATGCCGCGAAAGACAATCGTATTAACGAAGGCGTTTTCACTCAACTTTGCCGCAATAAGATGCAATTTGTTGATGTGGTGTTAGAAGGTGGTGCCATCGAAATCGATCAAAATCAACATCTGTTATCAACAGAATCTTGTTTGCTAAATCCCTTACGCAACGGTGATAAAAGCTTGGAAAGTTATCGCAATTTATTCGCGGAAATTTTCGGTGCCCAAAAAACTACAATTTTAGCTGATGGCCACCTTGATGGCGATGATACCGACGGGCATATAGACACCTTAGTTCGCTTTACGCCGCTGCATGGTTTGGTACTGCAAAGTGCGTACAATCGACCTGAAGACAAACATTTTAGTGGTTTATTTAAGATGAACATGGCGTGCCAGCAAGCATTTCCTACTCATGCGATATATGAGTTACCGCTGCCTTACATAGCCAATGATGATGGTGATAGACTGCCAGCATCTTATGCTAACTTTTTGATATGCAACGCTAGCGTTCTGTTCCCGGTTTATGGTCAGCCAGAAGATGCGGAAGCACTTGAGGTGATACAAAAAGCATTCCCTAATCACAGAATTATCGCGATAGACTGTGCAACGTTGATTCAACAGTTTGGTAGTCTTCATTGCATAAGCATGCAAGTACCAACAGGCACTCTTAATGAAAGTGTATTAACAAAAACCCAGAACGGAGTTGCAGTTTTATGAGCTCATCACACATCACCGCCAACAAAAGCTTAAAAGTAGGCTTAGTTCAACAATCGGTAAACAGCAACGACAAAAACGAAAACTGGGAGAAAAGTGCTAATGCCGTGCGCAAGCTCGCAACAGACGGTTGTGAATGCATACTATTGCAGGAGCTACACTCTACACTTTACTTTTGCCAAGACGAAAACGTAGATGCCTTTGATTTGGCAGAACCAATACCTGGGGCCGCCACTGAATTCTTTGGTAAGCTTGCTCAAGAACTCAACATCGTGCTAGTGACCTCGCTATTCGAGAAGCGCGCTTCAGGGCTTTATCACAATACTGCGGTAGTGTTCGACCGGTCGAGCGCTATTGCTGGCAAGTATCGCAAAATGCACATTCCTGACGACCCTGGTTTTTATGAGAAATTCTATTTTACGCCTGGTGATATGGGCTTCGAGCCAATACAAACTAGCGTGGGTAAGCTAGGCGTACTGGTTTGCTGGGATCAATGGTATCCAGAAGCTGCTAGATTAATGGCAATGGCTGGCGCTGATATTTTATTCTATCCAACCGCCATTGGTTGGGACAAAAATGATGATGCTAGCGAACAAGCTCGCCAACAAGATGCGTGGCAGGTAATTCAGCGAGCCCATGCAGTAGCCAACTCTGTGCCCGTAGTAGTCGCTAATAGAGTCGGTTTCGAGGCATCGCCTATTAAGAACGATCCCGGCATTCAGTTTTGGGGGCATAGTTTTATCGCAGGTCCTCAAGGTGAACTGTTAGCTCAAGCCTCAAGCAATAATGAAGAAAACCTGATGGTAGAACTTGATATGACGCGAACAGAAAACGTTAAGCGGATTTGGCCTTACTTTCGCGACCGCCGAATCGATGCTTATGACGAGCTAACAAAACGTTGGCGAGACTAGTTATCTAATAAGAGACCTTAGCTTTTGCTTTATTCTCAGTATATATTTGAGAGCAGTGGTGAAACAAGTGGCCGTAGCGCACTACTTTGGTTTTTCTTGGGGTTATTGTTCCACGTAATAACTGCAATTGTGCTTTTAGTAAAAACCAAGCGTAGCACATAGTAATTGGTCAAACGTCGAGTGAGGCATCGTTAAAGAATTTATATACTGTTGAAGCGTATAACAACCGAAACATTATGCTAGTAGGTGCTATTCAATAGGAAAAGGAGAGTAAAGGTAATGGATATCAATGCAACATTAGTTGGGCTATCTATTTTTGTTTTTGCAATCATCATGACTGTAGTACGTTTCTATGCGGGTAAACGGAAAAGCAAACAGACGCATGCAAGAGCCGCCAGCGCCTGCATAATCTGTTGTTAGGTGTCCCCCTAATTGGAAGCACTTCCTTATTTACAGAACATTTCGCTAAAGAAAGATAAGATTGAATCTTTCGAGCGTTATCCTTTCAGCATTCCAGCTGTAAAGGCGTTATCAACACTACACTTTGGAAAAAATGTCACTATTTTGGTTGGCGAAAATGGTAGTGGCAAATCTACTCTATTGGAAGCAATTGCTGTTTCACTTGGATTCAATGCAGAAGGGGGAACAAAAAACTTCAATTTTTCAACTCGCACTACTCATTCGGAATTGCATCGTTACCTAAAACTTTCAAAATCATTCAAGAAGTTCAATGACGGATTTTTTCTAAGAGCAGAAAGTTTCTATAATGTAGCAAGCAACATAGAAGATATTGATGACGGCACTTTGATAAATAATTCATATGGGGGCAAGTCATTACACGCTCAATCACATGGCGAATCGTTTCTGTCACTCATGATGAATAGATTTGGCGGCAATGGACTCTATTTGCTTGATGAACCAGAAGCTGCTTTATCCCCTTCAAGGCAATTATCCGTCCTAAGCAGAATGTTTCAGCTAATTAGGCAAAACTCTCAATTTATAATAGCGACGCATTCTCCAATATTAATGGCTTATCCCAATGCATTAATTTACCAGATAGATGGTAATGGTATACACAAGGTTAATTACGCAGAGACCGAGCACTACAACATTACGAAAGCTTTTTTAAACAACCCAAGTCCTATGCTACGAGAACTTTTTGAGCATGATGACACCTAAAAAACGACTACGGTGCAAGATCATTCTTCTACGAGTCACCCTCATTTTCTGTCAGAAGCAATTATTCGGGTTCGCGAGCGCATAATGTTTAATTCTCGCTGGTAAACATCAGTTGTCGTTTTAAGTCCAAAAGAGTATATTTTCATCTAAATGGATAACGCAAGGAAACATGGAATGTTTTATCAAAACCGCAAAAACTTCAAGCAACCTAACTATCGCACAAACGCACTCCCTTCGATCGCTGGGACAACTTTAAGTGCGGCTTTCGCTTCGCTCAAAACGTCCGCTCATAAATCTGCCCGTCATGCTAGGTGTTATGTGTCAAAGGAGATTACATGGAAGTTTTAGATAAAAATGCTGCAACTGATAAATCAAGGCGACAAAATTTAGTCCCATTGTGGATTAAAATTTTCGGTTGGTTGTTCATCGTTATGGGGGCTGCGACTCCCATCATTTATATAGCCGCTCTTGTATGGTCATTTCCACTTACGGTTGAAATGTTTGGTTTGCAGCATATAGGCTCTCCGCTAGATTTTATGGGTATATTGATTTCAGCATTAATTGCCATCAATGGTTTATGTGCATTTGGATTATTGTTTGGAAAAAGATGGGGTGTTTCAGTTTGCTTGTTCTATGGATATTTGACCCTACTGATTACAATTGTTTCAATGTTTTTGGGTGATGGTATGACGATTAGATTAGAGCCGTTGATTCAAATCCCTTACCTCATTAAACTCCACAAGATTAAAGCTCTGTGGTAGGTTAGCACGTAACAAAAAAAATGAAGTCGGACATTGCGCAAAGAGCAGCGCAATGCCGCTTATTTTGGTGTTGTGTTTTCAATGGAAGTATTTTTTATAATAAACAACAAGGATGATTATGGAATTGTTTAGTGAGCTGCTATTAAATTTGGGTTTAGTGTTTTTCTTTGTATTTGCGATTGCAATATTTATTGCCTTGAAAGATAGACAAGATTAGTGGTATCTGGTCGACTCGTTTCGGTTGCGAGTATTAAAGTATAAGAAATGCATAATTGATTTCTTTGATTAATGTTGTATCTATCCGGCAGGGGTGCAAGATCATTCTTTTAAGAGTCACCCTCATTTTCTGTCAGAAGCAATTATTCGGGTTCGTGAGCGCATAATGTTTGGTTCTCGCTGGTAAACATCAGTTGTCGTTTTAAGTTCAAAAGAGTATATTTTCAACTAAATGGATAACGCAAGGAAACATGGAATGTTTTATCAAAACCGCAAAAACTTCAAGCAACCTAACTCTCGCACAAACGCTCTCCCTTCGATCGCTGGGACAACTTTAAGTGCGGCTTTCGCTTCGCTCAAAGCGTCCGCTCATAAATCTGCTCGTTATGCTAGGTGTTATGGCTTCTTGGTACTTGCAAATGAAAGCCAGTGAATTAATGAAAAAGCTAGAATCTGATCCTGAATATCAGGAGATGCGAAAGCGCAAAGACCTAGAATTAAAAGAGAGAAAAGCTCTTTTAGTTGCGGACGAACGAGATCTAATCGAAGAGCTAGCTGAAGCAGGTTACGAAGTGGATTCAGTTTGGGATTTCGTCAACAACAATAATCGTTATGAGTTCCTACGTAAGTTTGAAGGTAACTATACGGGTGCATATTCAATATTAGTAAAGCACCTTGATATTGAGCATCACCCGAGAACTAGGGAGGGTATTATTCGCGCCCTCACAGAAAAAGACGCTAATGAAACAGCATTCGAAGCTCTATTGGCTGCGTTTTACCAAGAACAAGACTCAAATCTAAAATGGGTGCTGGCAAATGCATTGCGCACAGTTTTAACCCGCTCACAAAAAACGAAGCTCCCAGAATACAAGGAAATATATGATGCCAAATGTCAGCCCTAACAGGCGAATGTTGTCGGACTGGTTTTCCGCTGCTCTCCAAACCAGCCTCAAATGCGGGCGTTAACTATCCAAAGAAAGATTTAGTTTTGGCTTATTACCAAGTGCTTTTGGAAGGCAAAGGTTTCTGTTTTAATTTTGATGGTGAAGAGACACTTGGAGGCTTTTTCACCACTAGGTGGGTTAAGGCAGTATCGTTAGATGATGCCGAAAATAAGGCTGTAGAACTTATAAAAAATGACAATTCATTGAATGGAGTGGTTGTTAAATCAGATGAATCTACGCCAATTATATATCTTGAAAATATTAGATCAGTAAGTTGGTTAACTTATATTTGGCGCAAACCTGGAAAAGGATATTCGTTTTACAATGAACATGATAGTTAACAAAAAATTGAAGACGGGTATCTGGGAGTAATGGCTAGCTACCGTCTAATTTGGTGTTAGAACCCAATAAATAAAGGAGATTTTTATGGGAAAATCAGTTTCGGAAATCCATGCAAAGTCACTAGAAAAAGAAAAGTACAAAACATTCTTCAAGTCGCTCGGTGCTTTTTGTATAGATATGGCGCTAATTTCGTTAATTCTTGTGATTTCTGTCTTTTTCTTTGGAAGTATGGATAGTAAATTGGGTGCACTAGTTAGATTTGCAATTCCTTTTATTCCAATTATTTATATCATTGCGTCCCAATTCCAAATGCAAAATACACCCGGCCGCGAATCGGTTTCGATCACAATCGTGGACAGCGAATCTGAAAATAACATCTCTATTAAACAGACGTGTTCTCGTGAAATATTGCATTTATTGTCTATTTTGCTAGTGTTCTTAAGCCCATTATTAGTAAGTGGGTGGGTTTTTGACAGCTTGTGGAGTGTCGGAGAAGGAGTTTCAATTGAATGGATTATCTCTGTGCTAATGCTAACTCTTCCTCTCTACGTTTTTTGGAGCTTAGTAGAAATAGTATCAATGGCGATGATGCCTCGGAACAGATCAATTCAAGATTTGATAGCAAAAACTATTACCGTAAGACACTACTAGAAAGGTCTGAAAAATGCATACCTCATCACTATCCACCCTTAATTATGTATAAAGTTATTTTTGTTGAAAAAGTTGGTGAGCAACACCCCTGATAAATGATAAATAAATTGAAAACGGGTACCGAAAAAGAGCACCTAGCTGCTGCTCAGTTTGATATTAAGCCCAAATAAAGACTTAAGTTGTTTTGGAGCGCACGTTCAAGGAGCTATAAAGTGCATAACACGATAAGGAATACTGAAATTTGAAAAAGCTAACTATGTACCTCTTTGGTTTGCTGCTGCTAACTCTTTTATCTTTATGTTTTATAAGCTGGTATACAAATACAGGAATTAGAGTGTCAGATGGAAAGTACCTTGGGTATTCAGCAAACACTCACGAGTGGCTTTTTCTAGAGTATCAAAATATCCCAGTTACACATGATGGGCCTTACGTCTTTAAAATCGAGGGGAATCGTGTTGCTAACTATATTTCAGGGGACAAAATCTCACCAGCAAAACTCTCTCGAATTAAGGTAAAAGACCGCGTATCGGTGACCGTAGATAATGAGTTGAATACTACCTTTGACGTTAAGTTTAAAGATAGTTATCCACGTTCAGATTTAGACATACCTATCCCTTCTAGATATCTTGCTATTTCTGATATGGAAGGTAATTTTGATGCAATGGTTCGACTCCTTAAAGCCAATGGTGTCATTAACGATGATTTAGATTGGACCTATGGCTCAAGTCATCTAGTACTGGTTGGTGATATGGTCGACCGAGGACTAAATGTAGTTCCCTTATTATGGTTAATTTACAAACTGGAAACAGAAGCTAAATTAGCCGGGGGAGATGTTCATTATATTTTGGGAAATCATGAACGCTACCTATTAGATGGTAGAGTGAAATCAGCAGCAAAAAAATATTATGGCACATTTCGAACTACAGGAATGTCGCCCAAGGAGTTGTGGTCTGAAGATTCCGAACTAGGGGCGTGGTTACGCAGTAAGCCTGTTATGTTGAAGATAGGTGATACCTTGTTCGTTCATGGCGGCGTTTCGCCAAGAGCTTTGTCCTACAATTTATCGTTGGGTGATATCGATGCGGAAACGCAGCGTAACTTTGTGATCGGCGATACAGTTAGGCGAAATATTGATGAGAGTATCATTCATGGCTCCGACGGCCTTTTGTTCTATCGTGGTTTCGCTAAAAGTATGGATAAACATGGACTTGGCGACAAGGCGAGTTCTGAACATGTGGATAATGTATTATCAAGCTTTAGTGTCAATAGAGTAGTGATTGGGCATACCTTGGTTAGTCATATTGGTTATGATTACGATGGTAAAGTTTTTCGTATTGATGTACCCCATTCAAATGGCAGCAGTGAAGCTCTTTTAATGGAAAACGCTTCGTTTTGGGTGGTGGACAATGAAGGAAATAGATCACCTTTAAATGAGCTAGCTACTCTTTCTACTAAATCGCCTATAGACTAGACATCAACTTGCTTAAACGGAAGAATAACCGAGGGAAGTCACTTTGTTCTGCAAATTAATCCACAGGAAAGTGTAAACATCATCTGTCACCCCACTGTCGTGTAGATTTCGTAACCGACAGCCGTCAAAAACATGGATAGTTTCCACTCACATTGGTAAGGAGCCCAAATGATAGTCAAACGTCTAAGAGAGAAACGAAACTGGTCACAAGAACAGCTCGCTACGTTTAGCGGTTTAAGTACAAGAACGATTCAACGAATAGAGAGCGGTAATAAAGCTAGCTTAGAATCTCTTAAAGCCCTTGCCTCTGTGTTTGAGATTGACATTTCTAAACTTAAAGAGGAAATCATAGTGATAGACAAAACATCAAACGAGTGGAACAAAGAGCCGGTATGGCTAAGATTTGCATTTTTGGGAGTAAAAGCAAGAAAGCAAATTATTATGCTAGAAGTGATTACGATAATTTTAGGTTTATTAAGTTGGGTGATTAAACCCGATATATTTGCCACCCCAGCATTCTTTCTCTTAGCTTACATATTTTCTAACATGAAGCATTACATCGATACTAAAAAGTATTGGTAAATTTGAGATATTTAAGAGAAATGAAAAATGATAAAGTGTTAACCGCGTTCTTTTTTGGAACGTAGGTTGCACTACTATTTTCTGATATTTATAGCAGACTTTAAAGCTCGGTATGCCGTGAAGGCGGGGCTTGCAGCCATCACGTTTTTTCGTTTTTCATAGGCCCAGGGCAATTCAATGAAGTTCTTCAAATTTATTTTCTTACCCATCCTGACTGTCATTATGATCGGGATGTTGATGTCGGACGAAAAAGTTATCCCAGTTGAAGGCGCAACGCATAATGATTGGAACCACAATACATTTTGGTATGAACCATGGGGTAGTTCAATTGTGCACAAAGGAATAGATATATTTGGTAAAAAAGGCACCCCCACCCTGTCTTCCACCAAAGGTTTCGTCATTTACACCGGCACATTGAGTAAGGGTGGAAATGTTGTAGTAATACTCGGGCCTAAATGGCGTGTACATTACTATGCACATATGGATAGCTACACCGTCGCATCGGGAAATTTTGTGACCGCTGGCGCCGTTATAGGTTCTTTGGGCGACTCTGGCAATGCCCAAGGAAAACAGCCACATATTCATTATTCGGTAGTGTCATTAATCCCAATTCCATGGTTGGCAACAGCGGAAACTCAAGGCTGGAAAAAAATGTTCTTTCTGAATCCGCATTCTAGGTTTATATAAGCATATCGAAGCAAAAAAATGCGCCTTGTGCAAAACGAGCAATTCTCCGCCCTTTTGAACTCTCGCTGCTAACATCCTACACTGAGTTAAAAGCAAAAGTGAACCATCGCGCAATTTAGTGTAGTGTTACTGATAAAGCACTAAAGTATTGCGCATAGTTTGCGAATAGCTTTAGAAGAAGGTGAAGGGCTAATTGCGGATGTATTCGAAGCGATGAAAATAGAACGAAGTGCATTTCTTAGAATGTTGAAAGAAGCGTTCCCAGAATTGACGAGCGAACTCAATAAGCAACAAGGCTTACTTCATTTCGAACTATCTGAATTCCGAAAGTACACCAACAAACTCATTTACGCAGAAGAAAAAGAGCTGGTTAAAAATTGCTTTTATCTCGCTGAACGAGCATATTTATACGGAAACCTAAAGTTAAAAACGGCAATCGATGTGTCATATGTTGAAGACTTAGATTTTCAGTCTAAGGATTGGGCCTGGCAAATTCTTCCAGCTTCATTAAAAACACTCTATGTAAGCTTTCACAAGAGAGATGGTAGCTCACAAGATGGCAAAAAATAACACAAAGATTGCTACAGGGCTTGCTCCCAAAATAACTTGCAAGCTTGAAGCGACACTAAAACTCCCTATAATCGATGAGTTATTACTTTTACTAACTAAAACTCGTAATCTATTTCAGACTAAAGTGAAGTAGAATATTAAAAAATACATGCCTACATTAAACGCATTAAACTCAAGGAACGATGATTTTCTATGGCTAATATAAACAAACAAGAACAACGTCAGCTAGAAAAAGCCCTTGGTATGGCAAGCGGATATGTGCTTGATTTTTCAAAAGAAGAATTTAGAGAATTTGTACTAGAACATACGGGCAAAGATATCAACGACCCGAAATACATCCAAGACTCCGAGTCTAATGCAGACCGCCTAAGAGTGTTTTGGTTGGCCGAATCAAACCATACGATTGCAGTGTTATTTAAAGCATTGATTGATGAATGGGACAGCTGGACTACCATGCAAGATCCTTTGCATCCGTCTTCTGACTTTTTAAGAATCACCGAACGCTTAACCGTGAGCGCTCCTGCGCCTGATATCTGGGTAGTAGTGCCAAATGCCGCAGATAAAGACTTCGAGACCGTAGCCAATGAAATCCGCGAGTCAATTGCTAGGGATGAACCCACTGCCGCCCTTGAGCGCCTCTATACATTTTTACGTCGTTACTTCAAAATCCTTTCTCAAAAGCACAAACTCGTAGATAAGGACAATTTATCTCTATATGAACTCGTTGATCTTTATGTGGGGCATTCCCGAGATAATAAGTCGATGAAGGCAAGAATTTTTGATGATGTGCTGAGGTCGAGTATTGCAAAATTTGAAGACTTACATGAAGTGATGAATACACAGTCATTTGTTAATAAGAAACAAATACTTAGCAAGGATGAAGCGATGTTAATTTTAGAACATGTTGCTTCATCGATACGGTTTATAGAGAGCACTAGGCAAACCCAAACCGCTCAGGAAATGCACTCGGTTTAAGGTCTTAGCTTATGCAAATAAGAGAAGCGAATAAATCAGACTATGCAGCTATTTGGTCAATATTCGAACCCATCGCGAGAGCGGGTGAAACCTACGCTTACTCTCAAAATATTACCTATAAAGAGGCAATATATGCTTGGGTAGAAGCACCTCGAAAAACCTTTGTTGTTGAAGACAATACAAAGATACTCGGCACATACTATCTGAAAACCAATCAAGCCGGTCCAGGTGGGCACGTTTGCAATTGCGGTTATATTGTGTCTGCTGAAGCTCGAGGAAAAGGCCTTGCTACTTCTATGTGTAAGCATTCGCAACAAATCGCGTTAAACTTAACATACAAAGCCATGCAATTTAATTACGTGGCTTCTAGTAACGTAGGAGCGGTTCGTTTATGGCAGAAATTGGGCTTCGACATCGTTGGTCAATTGCCAAAGGCATTTAATCATCCTTTACACGGTTTTGTGGATGCTTTGGTAATGTATAAATGGCTGGGCCACTGATTACACTCTGTGAGCTTAATGTCATTAAGGAAAATAATTGAACAAACTAGTCTTACGGGTCACTACATTTTTTTGCGTTATCCACCTATTGACGATGTTTATTCAATATTCTCGCGATTCTTAAATACTCGGCCAGGTTTGACTCCTTTAAACCTAACAACCAATTATGCGACTCTATAGTCATCGGAGCACCATTTTTTACGAGTTGTTCAACGAAATAATCCGCCTGTTTGAAATCCTTTGCCATCAGCATCGCATAACCCAGCATATCAGCAGAAGTGTTAGTTGGCACTTCTCTACTCAAAAGATAGTCAAACATCTCGGTCTCCCGCGGGTCAGCCATTGCCATGAATAAAGCATTTTTACCAGTAACAGGATTCTCTTCATATATGTTTAAGCCGAAGTTCTCAAATTTTTCAAGCAACTCAATATCACCGCGCGCAACAAGCTGATGGGCATGACTAGGAGCCAAATCTACTCCTCTAGAGAGTAGCGTATATAAAACTTCTTCTGGTGCATCTTTATTTATAGCCCCTAAAAGTGATAGTGCGTAACTTCCATGATGAAATACTGCTTTTTCATCTGCGTTCTTTACAAACTGAACCCAATCAGATGTATCATCTTCTTCAAGTAGCTTTAAAAACTCATGAACCATTTCTAACTGCTCAGGACTGAGAGATTCAACAATATCATTAGACACAGAACTTTGAATATCACCAATCGCTAATGAGGAATCTAGCTTATTTGAAATATTACGTTCATGATTCTCAATGATAATTTCGTTCTTGGGACTTTCGTGTTCAAAATCGCTAACCGATATTGCGGATGGCTCGTTGTTGTAGTTGAGTAAAGCAATTACAAGCCCTGTAAAAATGAACACAGCAATAACTAGTAGTTTATTTTTCATACAAACCTTTCCTTGTAATGTATTGCCAGCTAAAAATAAAAGAAATCCACTTAATGAGTAGGTAACATTTCTTATAGGCTAGTTATAATGTAGAACAGCTCCCTTATTGGGCGATAAATCATAGAAGACTCAACTGTAATTTGTAAAGTTTTTATTCAACAAGAAAGATATTTACACTAAAAACACCTTGTTATTAAACAAGATAGCGTGTTCGGCCTGACCTTGATAAAGCGAGGTGATGGCCTCATGATTCACTGATAAACCGCCGGTGTATTGCCCGAGTGCCGGCATGAGGAAGGTATTATTGGCTATCAGAAAGCACTTTCCTGTCATTCTTTGTCCTGAGCGTTTAACCATAATTTTGGGGTGAAAATGCCCAATAACCTGAGCGTTCACATCAATATGGAGGGTTAAGTCTTCTGGCTCATGCACCCAAAGTAGCTTATCCAACTTTATATGGGGAAGCGTTGTGCCATGGATTTCTTTGGGAATTTCAGGGTCGTGATTACCCAGCACCCAAAACCATTCAGGCACTTGCGAAACAAGGGAGTTAATGGCGTCTCTGTCATCTTCTAGCATGCGTTTTACGGCGTTACTATCATGTAAGCTGTCGCCTAAACACAAGACCTTTTGTGGTGAATATTCATCAATGGCAAGGCTCATTTTTGCCAGTGTTTTTGCGGTATCATAACGAGGTAGTGGATTGGCAAATTGAGACAAGAAGCTGCCTTTTTCAAAGTGTAAATCTGAAAACACAAGCAAATCGTGCTTTGGCCAATACAAACATCCAGCAGCGTCTAATACAAATTGATGCCCTGAAAACGAGCTTGTAACTGCCTTGTTGTTTTGGATTTTTTTGAGCAAATCAGTTTCGCTTATCATTTGTACCACTTAAGATATCTTTAACGTCTTGCAGCATATTCTCAGCCTCTTGATATAAGTTCGCCTGCTCAAGTAACGCTTCCGCACCTTGCCCTTTAATTTGCTCAGACTTCACATCAAGCACAATTGGAATAGCCATTGGAGAGGCTTTCGACAAGCTTATAAAGTCGTAACTACCATTAAAGCGGATAAGCGTATCTGCTAATCGCTGCAAATCAAGTAACTCTCGTTCTGCGTCTTCACGGGTAACCCGCAGTAAGATGTGGTCGGGATCGTGTTCACGCAAGGTATCGTAGATGAGATCGGTAGAAAAAGTCACCTGCTTCATGGTTTTCTTTGTGCTGTGATATTGCTGTTCAATTAGCCCGCTGACTACGGCAACTCGTCTAAAAGAACGTTTCAGCATGGGAGCGGCTAACATCCAATCTTCCAGCTCATCGCCCAATATGTCGGGATTAAATAGCTGCGCGATATCTTGCGTTTTCACTGCAAGAATGGAGGATATCGACAAACCATAATCGGTGATACTAAAGCTGAGAGGTTTCAGCCCCATTTTTTCCATACGACGAGTAACGAGCATGCCAAGTGTTTGATTTGCCTTTCTGCCCTCAAAGGTATAAAGCAAAGTGACTTCGGTTTGCCTAAAAGGAAATTGTTCAATAAGTACTTTATGCGGGCTTGGAATAATAGAAAAGTCGGCTTGTAAGCGAAGCCATTCTCTCACTTGCAGAGGCATTTTTTTCCAGCTCTCAGGTGCATTCAATAATTCGCGAACACCATCGGCTAGAAAGGTACTCAATGGCATTTGCCCACCAACATAGCTTGGTATTTTAGGTTCTTTTGCCTTACCTGGCCGAGCCTCAACTATCATATCCTTAATGCCTTCAAATTTAAGTACTTCACCCGCGAAGAAAAAAGTGTCGCCTGGCACTAACTGCTGAGCAAAATACTCTTCTACTTCACCAATGATTTTCCCCTGATGCGCACGTCGTAGCCTTTTGACTCGCAAACGCCCAGCTTCAACGATAGTGCCTATATTTTGCCTATGACGCATGATTATTCGCTTTGATGTAGGCTCAAATAAACCATCATCTTGCATGCGTAGCCGGTTGTAGCGCTCGTAGGCTTGTAAAGCGTAGCCTCCATTCTCGGTGAACGACCAAAGCTTCTGAAAAGTAAATTCGTCAAGCCCTCCATACGGGCTTGCATCGAGCACTTGTTGATATATTTCTTCAATGCTCGCTGCTTTACTACACAAGCAGTTGAGTATGAATTGAGGTAGTACATCTAAAGCACCTGACATTGGCGTATCGCCATCAAGCTGGTTTTTCTTTATCGCATTTATAGCGGCCTGACACTCAAGTGTTTCAAAGCGATTCGCTGGTACGAGAAGGGCTTGTGAAGGCTCATCCATGCGATGATTCGAACGACCTATGCGTTGCAATAGCCGGCTCACCCCCTTCGGTGCGCCCACTTGAATCACCAAGTCAACATCGCCCCAATCAATACCCAACTCAAGCGCCGAGGTAGCTACGATGGCACGCAATTGGCCTGTCGACATCATTGCCTCAGTTTTTTGTCGCTGTTCCTTGCTCAGTGAGCCATGGTAAATGGCGATTGGAAGTACATGAGTGTTTTCCGACCATAAATGCTGAAATATTAACTCGGCCTGAGCGCGCGTATTCACAAACACTAAAGTAGTTTGTGCTGCAACAATGCGCTCATAAATGTCTTTTACCGCATATTTACCCATGTAACCGCCAAAAGGCATGCGCTCTTTGGTTTTCAGAATACTGACCTTAGGTTTGGTTCTACTTTTCACCTCAAGTACTTTGCATGGCTCGCCACTTCTTCCTAGCCATGTTGCAAGCACTTCAGGCTGAGCCACAGTAGCAGAAAGACCAAAACGAACATGCTCGGGCGCAAGGTGTTGCAATCGAGCTAGGGCCAAGGCGGTGAAGTCACCTCGCTTAGTGAACGCAAAGCTATGCGCCTCATCAATGATGATATTTTTAACATCACCAAAAATACGCGGCGCATCAGCGTATGACAGCATCAACATCAACGACTCAGGTGTGATGAGAAGAATATTTGGGGGATTTTTTCGTTGCTTTTGTCGCTGATAGGATGTGGTATCACCGGTACGGGCACCAACACTTATCGGAAGTTGTAAATCGTCAATAGGGCTTTTAAGGTTACGATGTATATCTTGTGTGAGCGCTTTAAGTGGCGAAATATACAAAGTATGTAAACCCTTTAAAGGGTGTTGAGTTAGATCGATAAGCGACGGTAAAAAGCCCGACAAGGTTTTACCCGCACCCGTAGGCGCAATCAGCAAGGTCGATTGATATTGCGCGAAAGCCGTGACCATTTGTTTTTGATATTGACGCACTTCCCAATTGCGACCTTCAAACCATGATGAGAACTGTGCAGGCACGCGAGCAAGTCGTTTATATACTTTCGACTTAGATTTTCTTTTTGTTGTTTGCAACACCTAGCGCACCAAAAGTCAGTTATTTGCGTAACAAACTTTGTTATTTAATTAATTATTAAGACTAATATGCGCCATCCCCAACATTGGATTAAAACAAACGAAAATGGGCTTTACTGCGAAGCCCTTGATGCCTACATTGATCCAATGCAGCCAGTAGCTCGCGCAATTGTTACTCACGGGCATGCGGACCATGCTCGAGCAGGCCACGGCGAAGTGTTTGCTACGCCAGAAACAATGGAGATAATGCGAATTCGATATGGTGAAGACCATGCTGCAAAACAAGTAGAGCTTGCTTATGGTGAGAAAATAGCCGTCGGTAACGGCGAGCTTCATTTCGTGCCCGCCGGTCATATACTGGGTTCAGCACAGGCTGTGATTGATCACGATAATGCGCGTTTGGTACTATCAGGCGACTACAAACGCAGTTACGACCCAACTTGTAAGCCCTTCGAAGTGACTCCGTGCGATGTTTTTGTTACCGAAGCAACTTTTGGCCTACCGGTATTTCGCCACCCTCCTATCAACCAAGAAGTCAATAAGCTGCTAGCGTCTTTAGCCCTTTTTCCTGAGCGCTGCCATTTAGTAGGTGTTTACGCACTTGGTAAGTGTCAAAGAGTAGTTTTGGCGCTGCGAGAGCTCGGCTATTCCAAGCCCGTGTATATGCATGGGGCTTTATTAAAGTTGTGCTCCATGTATCAGCAATTTGGCGTTGAACTTGGCGAGATTGTTGCTGTAAATGACGTAGAAAATCTTAAATCGTTGGCGGGCGAGATCGTGCTTGCGCCGCCATCGGCTCTGAACGATCGCTGGTCGAGAAAACTTCCAGATGTGATTACTGCAATGGCGTCGGGCTGGATGCAAATTAGAGCTCGTTCGAAACAACGAAAAGCAGAGCTTCCCATCATTATTTCTGACCACTGTGATTGGCCTGAGCTTTTACAGACAATTAGGGAAGTCAACCCCGGAGAAGTATGGGTAACCCATGGCAGGGAAGCAGCACTAGTGCATCAAGCTCAAAAAATGGGCTATAAGGCAAAAGCGTTGTCGCTGGTCGGCTATGAAGATGACGCCGAATAATATAAATAGAGGCTAATATGGAAGCATTTGCAGAGCTGGTTGATAAACTCTATTTCACCTCTAGTAATCTGGCAAAGTCGGCAATTTTGCGTGATTACCTTCGCTCAACACCCGATCCTGACCGTGGGTGGGCAATAGCCGCAATTGCTGGCACCCTCAATTTCGACTTATTCAAACGAAAGCTCATCAAAGACCTAATTGTTGAGCGTGTCGATCCAGTATTGTTTGAGCTAAGCTATGACTATGTAGGTGAGATGAGCGAGACAGTTGCCCACCTTTGGCCTACGCCAGAGCCTTCTGAGCCGCATGAGAATGCTGAACAATCGGCCTTTAATAAACAAGCGGAAAAACCACTGCCCAGCCTAAGTGAAGTTGTTAAGCACTTTCAGAACAGCACTAAGCAAGAAGTTCAAGAGAGTCTAATTGACCTACTCAATGTGATGACCCCCAATCAACGTTGGGCGCTGATTAAGCTGGGTACCCGAGGCTTACGCATTGGCCTTTCAGCTCGCTTTCTTAAAAAGATTCTAGCTGAATATGCTCAAATATCTGCTTTGACAAATGATTATCAACAAACACAAGAGCAAATTACTGTTGAGGATATTGAGCGAGTATGGCATGGCGTAGAGCCCCCCTATATTGACTTATTTGCTTGGCTAGAAGGCAAAGCGGCTAAGCCTGACATTTCTAAAAAGATTACCTTTCAGCCTGTGATGTTATCGCACCCCGTGGATGAAGAACTGCTCCCAGAAATGCTGGCCGATGCCTACGAGAGCGATTCACCACCTGGCATTGCAAGTGAGCGCCCTCAAGCGTGGCAAGCAGAATGGAAATTTGATGGCATACGCGTTCAATTGGTGGTTAATGAAAACGGTAAAGCACTTTTTAGCCGAACGGGTGATGACATTAGTCACAGCTTTCCTGATTTATTAAGCAGTATTAACGCACACGTGGTATCTGGCGTTTTTGATGGTGAATTACTCGCCATGCATGATGGCGAGATACAAAGCTTCAATCGCCTGCAACAACGACTCAACAAAAAGAAGCCGACAAAGAAACTGATGAGCGAAAACCCTGTCGGTATGGTGCTTTACGATGCATTATTTATTGATGGCAAAGACTTACGAGAATGTAGCCTTGCTGACAGAGTAGACGCTTTGCACGCTTGGCATCAAGATAAGCATGAACACTTCAAAGAGGCTAACCAGAAACACCCTGTATTGCGCTTATCGCAAGCTTTAAAGTTTAGTTCTCTCGCCGAATTACGAAAACTGCGCGAACAAGCGAACCATGCCGATGGGGGCTTCATTGAAGGCCTAATGTTGAAAAAACGCGACGGTCGATATGTTGCAGGCCGCCCTAAAGGACAATGGTACAAGTGGAAACGTGACGCCAAGCTTATCGATGCGGTTATTATGTATGCACAGCGAGGTCATGGTAAACGCTCGTCGTTCTATTCTGACTATACCTTTGGTTGCTGGCAAGATGATACCCTTTTACCGATTGGCAAAGCATATAGCGGTTTCACCGACGCAGAATTAAAAGAAATAGATAAGTGGGTAAGGCGCAATACCCTAGGACGTTTCGGTCCTGTTAAAGAAGTAAAAAAGGAACTCGTTTTCGAAGTTGCTTTCGACTCAGTGCATGAATCAAAGCGACATAAGTCGGGGCTAGCACTACGCTTTCCGCGCATCCACCGTATTCGGTGGGACAAACCTGCTGCCGAGGCAGACATGCTATCGACACTCAGATCGATGATAGAAAAGTAGCTTGCACTTTGATTGTGTTGACTCAACTAGCTCAGCGAAACTAATAAATGACTATCAAATAACACTATGGTGAATCACTGTATTTTTTAGACTCGCGCCGTTACACTAAAAAATCATATAACAATAAGAGTGTGCCTTATGAAACATCTTCTAGCGATATTACTTAGTATCAGTATTGGCGCGTGCAGCGTATCGGTTACTGAGAACAACCCTGCCCCAAGAACAACTCTGAGCGCGTCTGATAACTTGCCAAACCAAGGCGTATCAAAGCAAAGACTTAAGCGAATTCAACCTGCTATGCAGCGCTACATAGATGAAGGTAAGCTAGCCGGAGTGATGACGCTTGTTGCTAGGAATGGCGAGGTTGTGCATTATTCGGCTCAAGGGATGAAAGACCGCGAAGCGGGTGTGCCTCTTCAACGTGATACTATTTTCAGAATTTACTCAATGACAAAACCCATTACAGCAGTGGCAGCATTGCAGTTGTGGGAGCAAGGTAAGTTTCATATGAACGACCCAATCGCGTGGTACTTGCCTGAACTTAAAGACTTGAAGGTCTACGTAAGTGGTCAAGGTGACGACATGGTACTGGAAGATGCACAATCGCCTATTCGTATCATTGATCTATTCACCCACACTGCTGGCTTTAGCTACGGTTTCACAGGCAGCGAAGTTGACAGGTTGTATCGTGCATCGCCTATGATGCAAGGGCAAGCCTCTCCCGACAGTGTGCTGAGTGAACTAGCTAAACTTCCTCTTAACCACCAACCCGGTACTCAGTGGCACTATGGCGTAAACACTGATGTGATCGGTTTTTTGGTCGAGCGTATTAGCGGGCAGAAGCTTGGAGAGTATATGCAGGAAAATATTTTTGGCCCACTTAAAATGGACGATACCGGCTTCTCAGTAAGCCCCGATAAAGTCGACAGATTGGCGCAGATTTATACCGCAAACCAACAAGGTAAAACCGTCGTTATGGAGAACGAGCCACTCGGTAACTACCTAAGCGATCCTGTAATTCATAATGCGGGTGGCGGTTTAGTTTCGACAATGGATGATTATCTTCGTTTTGCACAAACCTTGTTAAATGGTGGTGAGTATGAGGGAGTTAGAATTCTAGGGCGCAAAACTGTTGAATATATGGGATCAAATCATTTACCGAGTAACTTAGTGCCTTTCGCGCCCGATGCTAGCGGTGAAGGCTATGGCTTAGCAGTATCGGTAACGGTTGATGAAGGTGCTAGCAAGTTTCTAAGTTCTGAAGGCAATTTTGGTTGGGGCGGTGCTGCATCAACCTATTTCCGGATCGATCCGAAAGAGAATATGATCATCATTGGTATGGCTCAGTTCATTCCTATGGGCACACATCGCTATCACGACGACCTGCGCAATTTGGTATATCAGGCACTGGTCGACTAATCGCTTGTTGAATAAAAGGCGGTTCCTGCTGTCCATCTTTGAAAATGGAAAAGCAGGAGCCCAATTATTATGCCTTAGCACTCTCGCGAGCAGCAATTCTGTCATACCAACTTTGCAAGGCCGAATGCTTCTCGGCAATCCTCACATCAATCACACGAGCAAAATCAATTGAACATAGCGTTGTGATGTCGGCAATTGAAAAAGTGTCACCCGCAACGAATTCATTATCTTGTAACTGCCTATCTAACACCGACAGATACTTGGCTGCATTTTTCCCAGCTTCCACACCATAGTCTTTGACCGGTGTCATGCGGTCTTTAAAATAACCCGTGGTGTGCTGAAAACACATACCGACTTGCATGAACAAGCATAAGTCAACCTGACGCTGCCACATGGCTATTTGAGCTTTCTGTAGTGGGGTAACTCCCATCAGTGGCGGCTCGGGTTGCAGCGCTTCGAAGTAAGTACAAATAGCGTCGCTTTCTCCAATACAGCTACCATCATCTAGTTCTAATATTGGGATTTTACCGATGGGGTTCTTTTCTCTCATTTCTGCCGAGAGGTTTTCACCTTTTTGCAGATCAACTTGCACATACTCCATGCTAATATTTTTTTCTGCGAGAAAGATGCGAACGCGCCGCGGTGTAGGTGCCGTTTTAGTATCATATATCTTCATTACTAGATTCTTTTTTTTAAGACTGGATATAGAGATTAGCAGTTAAACTTACATTTTGTTAACAAATTTTGTGGCACATCAAAAACTTTTCCAGCTAGACTATTTTGTGTAGCATTGAATGTAATTTACCGACATATTCTCACTTAATCGCCATTTCTTCGAGAATGGATTATAAGCCATGCCTGATTCTGAAAAGTGCCTCAGCCCAGCATTCTCAGCCATCTGCTTTAGCTCAGCGGGCTTTACAAACTTGCGCCAACTGTGCGTACCAATTGGTAAATAGCGCATCACGTATTCAGCACCAACAATCGCGATTATAAACGACTTAGGCGTTCTATTTAGAGTAGCGAATATGGTCATACCTTGGTCGCGAGTAAGCACTGCGCACTCTTTAATAAGCCCTGCTTGATCGGGAACGTGCTCCACCACTTCAGCGTTGATTACCAAGTCGAAAGTGCTTCCGCTTGACGCCAAATCGCTTGATAAACAGTGACGATATTCAATATCTAAGCCCGAGGCTTGAGCATGCCTTCGAGCTACTTGCACACTCATTTCCGACGCATCAATTCCAGTTACCATAGCGCCTAATTTGGCTAAAGGCTCACATACTAAACCACCACCGCTGCCAACATCCAATACACGTAAGCCCTGAAGCGGCATCTCACTGTCGAGGTTTCGACCAAAGTGAGCGCATATTTGAGGTAGGAAGTAACTGATGCGCGCTTGGTTAAAGATCAATGCTGTTTTGTATTTACCGTTTGGATCCCACCAGCTCTCGGCTAGAGCATCGAAGCGAGCGATTTCTTCAGAGGACACATTTGTATCACAATTTGAAGTATTTGAAATATTAGTAAGCTTACTCTTGTCTAACATCGTATAGATTCTAATAAATATGATCGAGGTTGGTGTTTGTACGCCAATTGTCAGCGAAGGATTACTTATGGCAAATCAAAAAAACGTTTTGGGCAGCACATTAAAGTTATGTTGCGGTAATACCGGTTACACCAGAGAGGGCTTTTGTTACGTGCCAGAAGGCGACATAGGTAATCACAGTGTATGTGCCATCGTTACCGAAGAATTTCTTCAATATAGCCTGTCTCGAGGAAATGATCTGATCTCTCCAAACCCTTTATATCAGTTCAAAGGTTTGAAGCCGGGTGATAAATGGTGTTTGTGTGCCATGCGCTGGCGTGAGGCGCTGTTTATGGAAGTTGCTCCATACATCGATCTTGAAGCAACTAACGAAGCTGCGTTGGAAGTGATTCCCCTAGAAACGCTTCAACAATATAGTCACAAGAACATGCCCGCCCGAGCGACATGAGTAAACACTAGCAGGCCCAAATAAGCTTTAGGGCTTCTCTTTGAGGGCTTGTTTCGCTTCCCACTCCTCGACTTTGCGGGCTGCCACAGCGTCAATTTCTGCTTTGTTCTGTTCTACCCACCACCGCTCCATTATTCTTACGTTTTTTTGGTTCGCTTTATAAAATAGGTCGACAATGTCGCCCACTAAAGGGATAAACCCTAAGCCAAAATCGATAAGACTATTGCGCAACATCACCGTGGTATGTGATTTCGGTAGACCAAGCTGGCGACCCAACTGCACAATGCGCAGTGAAGCCAAAAGCATGATCGTGTCGCCCACTCCGGGGATCAAGCCAATTAAGAAATCCAAACCCAGTCGAATTTTAACAAAAGGGATGGGGATTGCAGTATCCAGTAAATTCGCTAAAGCCTGAGCTTGAAGCAAGGCACTAGGCGCTTTGAAATCATCTTTACCTATTGTTGGCTTACTCATATACATCCCTCTTTATTTGGGTGCATCAAGTTTCTTTGCCGCAGCCATTCGTTGCTCGTAAACATCTGGCGTATCGAGCTGTGTATTCCAACCTTGTAGGTTGCTCTCAAGCAAATTCACCAACATATTGATGTGAGCGTCATCACTATTGAGTGCCTCAATATACTCATAACGCTCGCCGCCAGCCTCTTCAAAATACTCTCGGTTTTCCTCACCTATTTCTTCAATCGTTTCCAAGCAATCAGCGGAAAAGCCCGGGCACACAACTTGCACCGATTTAACGCCTTGCTCAGGTAAGCTTTTAAGCGTGTGGTCGGTATAAGGCTTTAACCACTCTTCCCTACCGAAACGAGACTGAAAGGTTGTCATGTATTCAGACTCTTGAAGCCCTAGCTCGGTCGCAATTAGACGAGAGGTTTTATGACACTCACAATGGTAAGGGTCACCGTTTAACAGGTAGCGTTTTGGTATGCCATGATAGGAAAAAATCAGTTTGTCGGTGCGGGGGTGACTTTCCCAGTGTGCTCGAATCTTGTCGGCGACACATTTGATATATTCTGGGTTGTCGTGATAATGCGAAACGAAGCGTAAATCTGGCAACCATCTGCGTTGCATAAAGTCTTCGGCAACTGCGTCGAAAGTTGAGCCACTCGTTGATGCACAATATTGCGGGTAGAGTGGCAAAACAACAATCTTCCGAGCGCCTTTTTCTAAAAGATTCGTCAGCGCAGTTGATACCGAGGGTTCGCCATAACGCATTGCGTAATCAACAATAACATTGGCACCGTATTTTTCTTCTAACTTTGCTTCGATACCAGCGGCCTGATTCTTAGTGTGCACCAGCAACGGCGAACCTTCTTCAGTCCATACTGTACTATAGGCCTCGGCTGAACGCTTGGGACGAATGTTCAAAATAATCAGGTTGAGTATGCACCACCAAATCACCTTCGGCACTTCAACTACTCTTGGATCAGACAAAAACTGTTTCAGATATGGCTTCAAGGCCTGCTTACTTGGTGCTTCTGGGGTACCTAGATTTGAAACCAGCACACCAATCTTGTCGGCTTGTGCATGTGTAAATTCATTCTGACTTTTAAATTTCATTCTTAATTACTAGCCCGCTGTCATATTTTTTCACTATGCTAAAACTACGATGATATTTGGTATTTAGCTCGTTTTAAGGCAGCTTTAATTTCTATGGTCCATAGTAGGTTTCTGCACCCGGCCCTACTGGAAGCCCTAGCAAAAATACCCAGATGTAGAACAAAATACTCCAGCCAACAATGAAAAACATCGAGTAAGGCAGCATCATCGCGATAAGCGTGCCCATCCCTAAGTTCTTTTGATATCGAGCGGCAATCGCCAATATCAAACCAAAATAACTCATCATTGGGGAAATAACGTTGGTAACAGAATCACCTATTCGATAAGCCGCCTGAATTACTTCTGGCGAATAGCCAATTAGCATCAGCATTGGCACAAAAATAGGCGCTGTAACAGCCCATTGGGCGGATGCACTGCCGAGTGACAAATTCACAATTCCGCACATCATGATAAATAGCAAGAAGACTTCAGGGCCATCTAAGCCCGTGGCTTGTAAAAAGGTGGCTCCTTTCACTGCGAGTACTGTACCTAAATTAGTCCACTTGAAGAAGGCCACAAACTGCGCAGCAAAGAACACCAAGGTGATATACAAGCCCATTGAACTCATGCTTTTGGCCATCGCATCAATGATGTCTTTATCATTTTTCATTGTGCCAGCCAGGCGACCATAAACAAAACCAGGAAGGGCGAAGGTAATGAAAATAAAGGCGACAATACCTTTTAAGAAAGGAGACCCCTTAACCTCGCCAGTTTCAGGGTTGCGCAATATACCGTTTTCCGGCACAACCGTAAGCGCGAGTATGGCGCAAACTAGGAAAAACGTTACTCCGGCCCACTTCAATGCTCGTTTTTCTGTGGCGCTAGGCGCATCCATTTTTTGTTCGCCCAAATCAATCGACGCATCACTCGGGTTATAGACTCCCAAACGAGGCTCTACCACCTTCTCAGTAATAAATGCTCCCATGGCAGCAACCACGAAGGTACTCACAAACATGAAATACCAATTTACTTCCGGACCAACAATGTAATCGGGATCTATCATGTGTGCAGCGGCTTCAGTAATACCTGATAACAAGGGATCGACAGTACCTAAAAATAAGTTTGCACTATAACCTGCTGAAACACCGGCAAAAGCAGCCGCTAAGCCAGCGAGTGGGTGTCTTCCAAGCGAATGGAAAATCATCGCAGCCAAGGGAATTAAGACAACATAGCCAAGCTCAGAAGCGGTATTGGACACAATACCTGCAAACACAATAACAATGGTAACCATGCGTTTTGACGCGTTCATTACCATGGCGCGCATAGCAGCACTTAATAGACCAGAGTGTTCGGCAACAGACACACCTAACAAGGCCACTAATACAGTGCCTAAGGGAGCAAAGCCTGTGAAGTTGGTCACTAAGCCAGTTACGATACGGCTTAAACCCTCGGCATTCATCAAAGAAATTACTTCAATCATACCGTCAGGAGCTCGGCCAGAGGCATCAATCGGCCTTGGGTCTGCGACACTCACATCGAAATAGCCCAAAATACCACTTAGGAAAACAATAAACGTGGCCAGTATTGCGAAAAGTGTAACCGGGTGCGGAAGTAAATTACCCAACCATTCTACTGTGGCTAAAAAGCGAGAAAACCAACCCGACTGTGCGATTGCTTGGGGGTTTGATGAAGATGAACCTGATGGGCTTTTGTTGCTACTCAAATCTCACTCTCTTTATTATTGTTGTTATTATGGTGTTAAATTATACCGAAATTATGACCTCATGACATAAAAAATAATTACTGCATGTTTCTTACTCAAAATTTGGTTATAAAATTAACAAAAACAGAGTATGCTTAAATTTCAGTCAGGGTAATAATAAGGGTATTTATCATGTCAGATACAGCAGGGAAAGCAGACGCTATCGAAGCCAACTCACCAACAGACGACATGGAGCAACTTCGGCAACTCGTATTCGGTGATGCCCAGCGTAAACTTGAGGCCAAAATTGAAAGTGTAAATAACGAATTGACCGATGCCATCGATGCCCTTCGTCAATCTCAAGTAAGACAATTTGCAGAACTCCACGAAAGTATCAACGATAGCATAAGCAAACTCGACGCCAAACTCGATAGTATCGACGCTCATCATGAAGACAACCATAGCTCTCAACTGAAGGCAAATGAGCTGTTGCAGTCGCAAATCGAAATGACTGAATCGGCAGGAAAAGATGATGCCGATGCGTTAAACGATAGAATCAACAAAGAAATGAGCGAATTAGCAGCGACTTTTGAAGACAAGTATGCTGAAGCGATGAAAAAACTGGAACAGGTTACCCACGAACTCACCGATAGCAAAACTGACCGCAAAACCCTTGCGCGTTTGCTTGCAACAATGGCATCTAATCTGGAAACAGATTAATCCGCTATGCAGGATAAATCAAAGGCTGAGGCTCACAGTGAGCAACAGTTAGATAAATTACGCGACATTGTGATTGGGCAAAAGCTCGACCAGCACAAAGCTGAGATTCAGGCAGAGTCCCGAGAACAGCTTGCGAAGGTATTCACCGAAGCTTTACACGATCGTGAGGTTAAAGACGGCTCAGTGAATCGCGTTATTCAACCGATTGTTACAAAGGCCGTGGAAAAGTCGATTAAGAGCCAACGTAGCGATTTTATTGACTACTTGTACCCTCTCGTAGGCAGTTTGGTACGTAAGTCAGTAAGCGTATTCTTCACTGACTTTATCGAAAAAACCAACGACATTATAGAAAACAGTTTTACCTTGCAAGGCATGAAATGGCGTATAAGTGCTTGGCGCGCTGGAGTCTCATTTAGCGAATATATCGCGTCTCAAACATTTCTTTTCAAAGTTGAACAAGTGCTGCTCATTCACAAAGAAACAGGCGCGCTGCTTCAGTCTCTAGCTGCGAATAAGGGTGATGACAAAAATGCCGACTTGGTGTCGTCGATGCTAATCGCCATCAACGACTTTGTTGCCGACTCTTTTAAACTTGAAAATGCAAAGCATGACGATGGCGATGAACAAAGCCTTGATCAAATCAAGACTGATGACTTTACCCTGTTCATTCGAAAAGGGCCGCATGTTGTGTTAGTCGCAGCGGTAAAAGGTAATATGTCACGCCAAGGACTGGAGCAATTACAGCTAAGCCTTGAGCAAATACAAAGCATTTATTTAGCTGACTTACAAGCATTCAATGGCGACGTAAGCGCTTTTGAGTCAGCCACTGGTCTTCTTCAAGACTGTTTATTGGCAGAAGAGAAAACCGACCAAGAGAAGAGTAAAACACCTGTGTATGGTTGGCTGGTGTTGTCGGGAATAATGCTACTGCTTGCGTGGTATTTTTATGGTTGGTGGCAAACAACGCAAATCGTCAACAAAATAGAGCAATTAAACCCACCCGCCGGCTTAGTGATACAAGAAGTTGAAACCCACGGTCGCTATGATATTGAAGTTAAGGTTTTTCGCGATCCGATTAGTATGTCGAGCGAAGATTGGTTAGCTCAAAATGACATAGACCTTACACTGCTAAGCATTTCTGAAATTTCTCTAATATCTTTGAACAACAAAGCGATCAAGCTTAAAGTTGAGCGACTCATGCAAGCTTACCCGACATTAAGCTTTGATCCTGAAATGGCACTCGTACGAGGCGAAATCGAAATCAGTGAATTCCAAGCCTTTTTGAATAAACTAAATACTATTCCAGGTATAGAGCAACTCAGTGTATCAACAGCCTCGGTAGACCTTATTCGCGAAGAGATTGACCTGAGTAACTCGAAGGAAGTTAATGAACAACTATTTATTCAGTTAGTAGGTGAAATCAGCAGCGTTCAGGTGATCTTTGAGAGTGGCGAGGCATCACTTCCTGCTGAACAATCGACTAATTTAGATAAAGTGGCTGAGCTTTATTCCACTATAAGCCTATTAGCCGAGCAACTTCAGCGCAGTACCAACCTAGTGATTGTCGGCGCAAGCGACAGTACCGGGGAAAAGAGCTATAATCTGCAGTTAAGTAGGCAGCGCTCATTAGCGGTCAGAAATGCACTGATTGAACGAGGCTTGCAAGCGGAACATATTTTTGCAGTGGGCGTGGGAGAGATTGATCTCCCAGGTGACATAAAATCTACACGTAAAGTACTGTTCAATGTAATGTTTGCTGAATTAAATGATTGAGTTGTCGACATGATGTTACAGAAAAAGATTTGTATTTTAGGTCCGACAGGAGTGGGCAAGACGAGCTTAGTAAAACAGTATGTTGAGGGTATTTTTTCTGAAAAGTACCTCACTAGTATAGGCGTGAAAATAGATAAAAAACGAGTCGACTTAAGCCCTACACCGGTACAAATGATGCTTTGGGACTTGGAAGGTATCGACAAGTATTGCGGTTTCAATCCTCGCTATTTAAGAGGTGCTGCAGCTTATATCATCGTAGCTGATCAAACTAGAACAACCTCTCTATCAGAGGCCATGGAAATACACAGTGAAGCGCGAAATCATACCGACGTTCCGGCCATCTTAGCCATCAACAAAAGTGACTTAACGGCCTCCAGCACTTGGGATGTAGCTAAAGTTGATGCACACAGCTCAGTATTTCATAAACGCTTTATCACCAGCGCGAAGAGTGGCGAGCAGGTTGAAGACATGTTTGCATTCATAGCGAAAACAATAACGGATTAACAGCATGCAACCTTCTATTATTCAGGCTTTAGGAATTATTGATTGCGCTATTTTAAAATGGAAAAGTCATCACTCTTTTGAAGTCTTGCAAGCACCAAGTAACTGGGTAACTAAACTCATTAGCGATGCGCAAGAAGGCAGCAAAGTAGAAATAGATAATACCAGTGCCTTTCTAAGTGACTTTTTGGTCGACGCACTTGATTTCTGGAAGCTTCATTCTGAAGGGCAAGTCCACAGTGGAATTTGGACTGAAGTGATTGGTGATGAAAACCTTCATCTTGAAGCTATTGCAGCGTGCTCCGACAATCAATGCTATTTGGTCATCAACAACGTTGAGGACACTTACCGAAAACAACAAGAGACTCTTCAATTAGCCCGCGAACTCCTAATTTCAAACGATAAGGTAATTGAGCAGCACGACTACATGCATGAGCGCTTGCGGTCTGTTATGTTGAGCCATGACATGGCAGACAAACATCACATACCAATCAGAGAAGCGATTCAATACGCGTCGATGGGCGTTATTATTACTGATCAGCTTTTCAATGTGCTTGAAGCAAACCCGTCCTCATATTCGGCTTTTGAGCTCGATGCTGATTTAAGTGACCAGTTGCCTATCAATATTCTCATGGAGCTATTAGGTAAACAATATCCAGAAAAAGAACGTATTTTTGAAACAGCGTCTGCTTGGACCGGCGAATTGTATTGGCACGCTCCGCCCAACTTCCATAAATGGCTTCAGCTAAGCATACAACCTGTAAGAGATGAAAATGCGGCGCTCAAAAACTGGATCTTCACCCTGAGTGACACCACCAGAGTGAAGTATCTATTGCAGACCAATGAAGATTTGTCGCTGCACGACGCGCTCACTAAGTTACCCAATCGCCAATATTTCTGGCAAACGCTTGATCAAACGGTGTCGATGTCAACGCCCTTCTATGTCATGTATTTCGATGTAAACAATTTCAAAAGTATTAATGAACTGCATGGCCATCTAACCGGTGACCAAATGCTAGTAAAAATTGCCCAACGTCTTAAAGCGCTGATCCCCGCAGGTGATTTTCTTGCGCGCATTGGTGCAGATGAATTTGCCCTGATTCACTTTTATGAAAATGATCAGAAGACTGATTTCAAGGCCTTTTTAGATGAAACCGTTGAACTTGTGGAAATGATACAAAGTGCATCAACAGAGCCTTACTATACGAATAAAAATCGCCGTTGTGACCTAGCATTAAAAATTGGTGTGTCGAACTACCCAACCGATGCTAGCTCTGTTGAAGAGTTGATGAAGTACGCCGATTTGGCATTACATCACGCCAAACAAGAGGATGCCGACCCCGTACAATTCTATTCACTAGATTTAAAAATCGCTTCTGAACGACGCCTCATCCTTGAAGAGGCGCTCACTAGAGCAATTGAGAGAGAACAATTTGAGCTCTATATTCAGCCTATCTACAACCTCGATACCAATGAAATAGTAAAAGCTGAGGCACTGCTTCGTTGGCATATTTCCGAGAATGAAATGGTTAGCCCGGAAGTGTTTATTCCTATTGCGGAACAAAACGGCCAAATCGTAACTATTGGACGCTGGGTAATTAGCGAAGTGTGTAAGTTATTAGCGAAACTCGATGTCGATGGCATTCATGTTCCAATCAGCCTAAACCTATCACCTCGTCAGATATCCGATCGTCACTTATTTGAATTCATTCATAACAGCGTAACAAAGAATAAAGTATCAGCTGGATTGTTGGAACTTGAGATTACCGAGGGCGTGCTCGTTGATAACCATGACAAGGTGAGAAAGTTACTTCAGGAATTACGAGAAATGGGCGTCACGGTGGCCATTGATGATTTTGGTACGGGCTACAGTTCACTTTCCTATCTCAAATATTTACCCATAGATTCACTGAAAATTGACCAATCCTTTGTATTCGATCTGGCTAAAAACTCAGATGATCAAGCGATTGTATTAGCTGTGATTGCGATGGCCAAAAGTCTCAAACTAGGTGTGGTTGCAGAGGGCATAGAAACAGATTTACAAAAACAGTTCTTAAAGCAGCATGATTGCCTAATTGGTCAAGGTTTCCTTTTAAGTAAACCCCTCAAGGTAAGTGATTTTATTGCGCTAGCGCGACCTCAATAGAAGCTGCGCTCAGCTCTAATTAATGTGTTTTGCCACCGCCTCTAGCAATTGAGCTCTTTCGTAGGGCTTTGGCACGCAGTCATTGAATCCTAGTTGCTCATATAACGCTATGTCGCTTGCCATTACATTTGCCGTGAGCGCAATCACTGGGAGGTTTTTAAGCGCGTCGTTTGCACGTATACGCTTCATGCACTCGCAACCATCCATTATCGGCATCGCAATGTCGAGCAACACTAAATCAACTTTATGGTCCTCTAAGTACTCTAAGGCCTCAACACCATTATAAGCAGAACTTACCTCAACTTGATTTTGGGAAAGCATTGCGCCGGCAATTTCAATATTAATTAGATTGTCGTCTACCACCAAAATACGCTTACCTTTTAAGTCGACACGAGTGCGAGTAAAGGTGTCTACTCGTTGTTCAATATTTTCTAGCTTGTGACGCAAAGTGATACAAAACTTAGTTCCTACACCTACTGAACTTTTTACAGTAATCAAGCCTTCCATTTGTTCAACTAAACGTTTAACAATAGACAAGCCCAAGCCTGATCCACCGCTTTCCCGAGTGGTCGCAAGCTCTGCTTGGGTAAATGCATCAAAAATTTTCGTTAAGTTTTTCTTGGCAATCCCTGTCCCGGAGTCTTGTACATATATTTTTGTAGTTACCAAGCCGTTGTACGCTAATGACTTAATAGTAATATTGACTTTTCCACTCGATGTGAATTTTATCGCATTCGATGTTAGGTTGAACAATATTTGGCTAATTCGAGTTGGGTCGCCGAGCACTCTCACATCTTCTTGCCCAAAATAATCTGTCTCTAAGTACAAGCCCTTATCTGAAGCCTGTTTTTCGAAAAGGACTTGGGTATCGCTAAGTAGTTGTTTGAAACTAAAGGGGATATGCTCTAGCTCTAGTTGATTCGCTTCTATTTTAGATAAATCAAGAATGTCATTAATTATGCTGGTAAGGACTTTAATTGATGCGGAGGCCTTCTCTAAGTGCCCCTTTTGCTCGGCGCTGAGTTCGGTGTTTAGACACAAATCAATGAGGCCATATACGCCGTTCATTGGCGTTCTGATTTCATGGGAAATGTTGGCTAAAAACTGTGATTTTGCCTTGTTGCCTTCCTCAGCTAATAACATGGCATCTTCAGTTTTTTGCTGTAGCAATTTTGCCTCAGTAACATCATGATAGGAAACTAAAATACCAACGAATTCACCCTCATCAGAATGCATTTTTAAATGCATCACATCACGATATCTGGCGTCTCCATCGTCCGTGTTAACTTTTTCTTCGTAACTCAGCTTCTTATTCTCCGATGACAGCAGTTGCTGCTCTAGTTTAAGAAGTCGTTCAGCTTCATCTTTTGAAAAAAAGCTCCCATCGGTCTGACCAATAATGTCACTGACATCATTTACCTTCATTTCATCCAAAAATTGCTTATTTGCGCCAGCATAATTGAGTTTTTTATCCTTCCACAGAATTCCGTAGGGAAGGTTATTGAGTACGGTATTAAGAATGGTTTGCGAATAGCTTAACTCAACCTCTTTTTCTTGAATGTTTGACTGCTGTAGCTCAATCATACTGGTAAGGTATTTAAATAATTTCGTGGTTAAGTAGAGCACTATGGAGTTAACAAAAACATAGCTAATGATATAAACAACCCATGACGATAAGCTCGTTCCATAGGGACCCACATCAACAGCAAATTCAAAGTCAAAATAGGCAAGTGCAATAGCATACGAGACGAATACCATTGCTCCTCCGATGTTAAAGGAGATTGCAGCTCGCAGATTCAGCACCATGCTACTCACTACACCACAAGCATAAAGGAAAATCGTGCCACCAGCGGATAAACCAAAGTTATGAATCCCAGCAACCCCTCCGATAAAAAACATTGAGCATAGGAAAGTTCCTCTGGCGCTATGGCTTAGATGATTCTTGGCAAAGAAAACACTTAAAAATAAAAGCCCGATAAACGCATGAAGATACATCACCGGTAAGAAACCCAAAACGGGCATACGACTGAACGAAGCTAGCATTGAAATCATCACAAAGACCGTGCTTACCGACACTAGCGTGTCAGTAAGTTGGCCGCGTATATCGGCTAGCGTGATGTGCTCGACATTCAATTGCATAGAAAGGGACGACCCACTTTATAGTTGAATATATATCAATATTTACACTCTGCACCTATATTAGCGCAAACTTCGCTAAGATGCTGTAAAACAGAATTTTCTTTTAATCTGCATAGCAGTTAGAGCATTGCTTTTAAGTGCATCGCTTTTAAGTGCATAGCATTTAAATAGATAGCATTGAGGTACAGGCGCTTCGACGGCACGCATCAACACACGTGTTACTATCGCTATGTATCGGCCAAAAGAGAATTTCCTGATATCGACTACTTTCTAGCAGGTATAAAAAAACCCAACACTTTCGAAAGAGTTGGGCTTTTTAAGGTCAAAGCTTAGTAAACTAGCAGTATTTACTGCTTACCGCTTTGAGAATTCAAATACTTGAAGAAATCGCTATCAGGCTCAAGTACTAGCACGTCTTGCTTGCTATTGAAGCTGTTTCTGTAGGCATCCATGCTTCTCAAGAACGAATAAAACTCTGCGTCTTTGGAGAAAGTTTCAGCATATATCTTTGCAGATTGAGCATCACCCTCACCACGAAGCTGTCGAGCGTTTCTCTCGGCGTCGGCAAGCATAATAGTTACCTTGGCATCGATATTAGCGCGAATAATTTCGCCCTGCTCTCGACCTTCAGAGCGATACTCTCTCGCTGCTGCAGCACGTTCAGAGCGCATGCGGTTGAATATAGACTCACTGATTTCAGTAGGAAGGTTGATTTGCTTTACTCTCACATCAACAATCTCAATACCTAGCTCATCTGAGCTTCCAGAGGCCTGCTCCATGGCTTCGTCCATTAGCTCACTTCGCTCGCCAGATACAATCTGTTTAATAGTTCGTGAACCAAACTCAGAACGAAGACCATTGTTGACCTTTTGCTTCAATAAGGTTTCGGCCTGAAATCTATCGCCGCCTGTTGAGAGATAATAGCGTTCAAAGTCTTGAATCTTCCATTTCACATAAGAATCAACGATCAAATCTTCTTTCTCAATAGTCACGAAGCGATCGGGTTGCTCATCAAGCGTTTGAATGCGCGCATCAAGGCGTTTTACTTGGTCGAAAAACGGCATTTTAAAGTGTAAACCAGGCTCGTATACTTCTGTCACACCTTGCTCGTCTTGAAGTACTTTACCAAAACGAACAACAATACTTTTAGTGCCTTCTTTCACGACAAACAAAGAACCATAGCCAATCGCTAAAATGATAACGACAACAACTGCTAGTAAATTTTTCATTCTAGTTTCTCCCTTGTCTGCTAGTTGAACGTATGTTTGAGCTTTGAATGCGCGTTTGCGTATTGTCTGACTCAGCCGAACTACGTAAGCCTTCTAAGGTATTCTTGGCTTGGTCACGTTGTGCTTGTGTTTGCACGTTTTGACGCTCCATTATTTTATCCAAAGGTAAGTACATCATGTTGCCGCTACCTTCAGTATCAACCATGATCTTACTTGTGCTCGAAAATACGTGCTCCATTGTTTCTAAGTAGATACGCTGGCGAGTTACCTCAGGTGCTGCACGATATTGTGGTAATAATTCTTCGAAACGTGCAACTTCACCTTGAGCTTCTAATATTGAACGCTCTTTGTAAGCTTGTGCTTCTTCATTCATACGATTGACTTGTCCACGTGCCTTTGGCTCGAGCTCTCTTGCATAGGCCTCAGCTTCACGAATGAAGCGCACCTCATCCTCTTGAGCGGCAATAGCGTCATCGAAAGCAGCCTTCACTTCTTGTGGCGGACGGGCATCTTTAAAGTTCATATCAATAATTGCGACGCCAATGTTATAGGCTGCGATGATATCTTCAAGCTCGTCACGCACCCTCTGGCGCGCAGTTTCACGACCATCTGTTAGTATGTCGTCCATTTTTGTGTGACCCACGACGTAGCGAATCGCACTGTCGAGCGCTTGACTCAAACTCATTTCTGGATCGGTGACTGAGAAAGTCCATTGGTAAGGGTCAGAAATTCGATACTGCATTTCCATTTCAACTCTTACCATGTTCTCGTCTTCAGTTAGCATGTTACCCGCAGAACCTTGGTCGCGAATGCTTTGTACATTAACGGGGATAACCTCGTCGATGAAGGTCATTTTCCAGCTTAAACCAGGTTGAGCCAGCACGCCGGTATTTTCACCGAAGCGAAGTAACACGCCACGCTCTGCTTCCTTAATGGTGTAGAAACCACTAAGTGCCCAAATAACGGCTAATATTACTAAAAGTAATCCTATACCCATGCCGGTATAGCTCTTTCCGCTACCGCCGCCACCGGCTTTACCAAATTTCCCAAATAGGTTTTTCAGTACGTCGTCTAAATCAGGTGGACCTTGCTCTTTGCCACCGCGGTTTTTCCAAGGGTCGTTTTTATCACCACCCGGCTCGTTCCAAGCCATATATTTACTCCGTTAGTAAAGTCTCAATATAAATACGCACAGCTCAATCGAATAGATTTTCGATAGAGCAAAATAACTTGTAAAATTTTAGTCTAACTACTGAATTACGTACTCAGTTAAACGATGCTCAAGTTGTTTGTCAATCTTGTGCCAATCACTTTCAAGCATTTTAACCTCAACAAGCCAATCTCCGTCATCGGAATAGCTTTGGTCTAGAATACAATTTAGATTATAGAGTATTCCTCGCAACCTGCCCTCATTTGGTGGAATTTTTAAATTGTGCTCCACCATAGCCTTGCTTAAACATTCAGTGAGGGCAGTTTTTAATAAATCAATCCCTAAACCTTGCTGAGCTGATACCCAAACACGAATCGGCTTACCATTTTCGTCTCTGTCAATTTTGGGATCCACGCCTTCAAGGCGGTCAATTTTGTTACATATGATAAGCTGAGGCACGTCACCAGCATCTATTTCATCGAGAACTTCGTTTACTTGATCGATGTTTTCTAAGTACTGTTCGTCAGCATAATCGATTACGTGCAGCAAAATATCAGCTTCTTGAGTTTCTTGCAGTGTTGCTTTAAACGCGGCAACTAAGTCATGTGGCAAATGACGAATAAAGCCCACTGTATCAGCAAGTATCGCCTGACCTACTTCAGCCAACTCAATCTTTCGCAGAGTCGGATCGAGCGTCGCAAAGAGCTGATCAGCAGCATAAACACCGGCGTCGGTAATAGTATTAAATAAAGTCGATTTACCCGCATTGGTATAGCCCACCAATGACACGGTCGGTATTTCAGCGCGCTTACGCGATCTTCTGCCTTGTTCGCGTTGCTTCTGCACCTTTGCCAAGCGTTTTAATATGGCTTTGATTCTGCCGCGCAATAAACGTCTATCGGTTTCAAGTTGGGTTTCACCTGGGCCGCGAAGGCCAATTCCACCTTTTTGACGTTCTAGGTGAGTCCAGCCTCGTATTAATCGCGTTGATAAGTGGCGTAACTGAGCCAGCTCAACTTGCAACTTACCTTCGTGGGTGCGAGCACGTTGCGCAAAAATATCTAAGATAAGGCTAGTGCGGTCGAGCACACGACAACAGATTAGCGCCTCAAGGTTTCGTTCTTGAGAGGGTGATAGCTGATGGTTAAAAATAACCACATCTGCTCCGATTGCCTGCACTGTATCGGCTATTTCTTGTGCCTTGCCGCTGCCAATAAAGTACTTAGCATGAGGCACGCTGCGCGAAGTTGAGATAATTGATGCGGTCTTCACGCCGGCTGAACTGACTAGCATCTGAAGTTCGTTGACATCTTCTTTGTTACTTTCGTCGGAAAAATCAACATGAACTAAAACGGCCTGTTCACCGGCTTCATAACGATCAAACAAATAGGGCTCCGTTAATAATAATTGGAATTAGAACAACAACTACCAAATCCTGACATACAACGGAGTCTTCGCTTATTCGCCTTGTGATTCACCGTCGCCAGAGGTTGGCATAACAATAGCGCGAGCAGGCACCACCGTTGATATAGCATGCTTGTAAACCATTTGGCTTACTGTATTTTTAAGCAAGATTACGAATTGGTCAAACGACTCAACTTGGCCTTGCAATTTAATGCCATTAACAAGATAGATAGACACTGGAATACGCTCTTTCCTCAGTGCATTTAAGAAGGGGTCTTGTAGTGATTGACCTTTAGCCATGTGCGATCCTTACTCTTATTATTATGTTTTTAATTATTATTGAATTGCTTCACTATCTCCAGTGTATACCATTGCGCCACTAATATGTACCGATTTTACGAGATCCTGTGCAAAATCAAGTTCATATTTTGTTCATCACCCGTTAACAGCTCAGTTGCGCCATCCCAAGACCTAAGCCAAGTGATTTGTCTTTTAGCCAGTTGTCGTGTGGCAATAATTCCTTTTTCACGCATTTCTGAATGTGCTTTCTCGCCTTCGCCATACTCTCCGTGCAAATATTGCCACATTTGCCGGTAGCCCACACTGCGAATTGAAGGTAAATCGGCATGCAGCCTTGTGTCTTTGCACAAAGCTTCTACTTCTTGTTCAAATTTATTCTGTAACATTTGATCAAAGCGTTGGGCAATGCGCTCATGCAAGTGCTCACGTTGACTCGGCATCAAGCTAAACTGAATAAACTCATACGGCAGTTGCGGCGGTTTAACCGATTGCAGGAAGGTCATCGTTTTCCCCGTTAAACGATACACTTCAATGGCGCGCATGATTCGCTGAGGGTCATTTTCATGGATTCTTTGGGCACTTTGCGCATCAAAACTCGCTAAATATTGGTGAGCAGCTTGCAGACCATCACGATCTATCATTTCCTGAATGTCTTTTCGCAGCTCAGCGTTGGCGTTTGGCAAAGGCGACAAACCTTTTATTAGGGCATTGAAATACATCATGGTGCCGCCCGCTAATATTGGCACTTTTCCCCGAGACACAATGTCCTCAATGCAAGCCACTGCATCGCGCCTAAATTCAGCCACTGAATAAACCTCATGTGGCTCAATAATATCGATAAGCCAATGCTTTACGCCGCGCATCTCTGCACTATCTGGCTTTGCAGTGCCAATATCCATGCCTTTGTAAATAAGGGCAGAATCAACCGAGATGACTTCTCCGTCGATGCGCTTAGCAAGCTCGATTGCCAGCGCTGTTTTTCCGGACGCGGTCGGCCCCATAAGAGAAATAACCTTGGGAAAGCTGCTCTCAGCAAAATCGGCATGGTCACTTTGGGGCTGGCTAGGTCTATTAATGTTCACTGGATGTTACTTGGCTATTAAATAATGGAGCTGGCTCTGGAAGGGTCAGTTCGGTTGCATACTCTGCAATTAAAGCAACTATTTCACTTGTGCTTAATGCTGCCAAATAATGACCAAGCTCAACATGGCTAAAATTAGAAGACTTAGCCCACTGATAACACAGAAACTGTAATAATTCCTCGTTCGATTGGAAAGCTTCGTCGTGACCAAGTAATGCTGGAAAAATCGATACCCACGGCAAGTGCCTAAGTGCTGCAGGTACTTGCTTTAAAATCCATTTTTGCATTTGCTGTTTAATATCAAACCCTAAGCTTTCCAGTCGCTCTATATTGGCGACATCACCTTCTTGTTTTACCGATACCGGCATAAGTAAAGGTTGCTGAACTTGCGAAGCTAGCACTTGTTTACACAACACTGTCGCGGGCACAATAAAGCTTGGAAGTAACTGCACTGTCTTATCTTCAGTAAATAACATGCGGTTGTCTGCGGTTAATATCCATCCACCCGCACTCGATATGTTGGGCTCAGCAGAGTTCGTTGACGATGACGCTTTTGGGTCGAGTTGGCTGTCAGATCTGCTCATCAGGTTTTGGTAGCTCGCCGATGCTGCTGCAGGAACGCTAGCCTTAGCCTTATAACTTCCACTTGTTTGTTTGCCCTGAAAACCATGCTGTTGGGGTCTAAACTGGGCTGACACCGAGTGCGATTGTGAGTCTGCCCTCGTGGCGGCTAAGGGCACGATATAATCGGTATTGTTATGCGCAACTTGAGACAGAGCACTGTGCTTTTGGTCAACATCCTTTTGGTAACCATGTTTAGGCTGCTCGAACAAAGGTGGCGTGCTGTTAGTGTGTGGAGTATCTGCCTCAGCTGGATTTTCACTAAACTCCATCGCTTCAGTGTCGACACTGTGTAGCAAGGCATCAGATACACTTTTATAAATAACATCGTGTACTTGACGAGTTTTATGAAAGCGCACCTCATGTTTTGCGGGGTGTACATTTACGTCGAGTTCGTTGGCAGGCATTTCGATATAAAGCACAAATGCTGGGTAGCTTTGTGCATCTATCATCCCTTCGAAGGCTTGTTTGATAGCGTGAATAATAACGCGGTCTTTCATCATCCGACCATTTACAAAGCTATATTGCAGATCGTTAGTTCTACGCCCTTTGCCGACTGCATTACACCACCCCCAAATCTTAACCCCCTCAAATTCACCTAAAACCGGAATACTCTGCTGCAAGAAACCTTGCCCACATATGGCAGCTAGGCGTTTATGCTGTAGCTCTTCACTCAGTGCAGGTAGACGATGAATGACCTTGCCATTATGTTTTAGAGTGAAAGCAACATGGAAATGACTTAAGGCAATCCGTTTGAGCATTTCGTCCACATGCTGAAATTCAGTTTTTTCGGCTTTGAGGAATTTGCGCCTGGCGGGAGTATTAAAAAATAAGTCTAATACCTCTACTGATGTTCCCTTAGGATGAGCCGTTGGATTTAGCTCTATATCCATTTCGCGGCCTTCACAATGGGCTTGCCAAGCTTCGCTTTGTTCTTCGGTTTTTGAGCTTAAGCTAAGGCGACTCACAGAGCTAATACTCGCTAGTGCTTCGCCGCGAAAACCCAAGCTAGTAATTGACTCCAAATCATCGATATCTTCTATCTTACTGGTTGCATGGCGGCTGAGCGCTAATCCAAGCTGATCTTTCGGAATACCCTTACCGTTATCGCGAATGAGCATGCGTTTATGCCCACCACGCTCAAGCTCTACCAATATATCAGTCGCGCCTGCGTCAATACTGTTTTCGACCAACTCTTTGATCACCGAAGCCGGACGCTCAACCACTTCTCCGGCGGCGATCTGGTTTGCTAGTCTTGCAGGGAGGGTTTTGATAGTCATTATTCTGTGCTTACCATTGTTATTGATACAGAGAATGAAAGCGTCATTGACGCTAATCGCGGGGTATGGTTAATACTTGCCCGATTCTGACCAAGTCACTTTTCAGGTTATTTTCAGTCTTTAATTTCGTTAACGAAACATTATAGCGCTGGGCTAATACTGACAGTGAGTCGCCGCTTTGAACTGTGTGGGTTCTGGGCGCAGCATCTCGTTCTTGAGCCCACAAAGTGCCTTCAGGTGGCGCATTTCTGAAATAGCGTTTAATAGACGTGAATAGAGAATCAGCCAGTTGCTGTCGATAAGCTCGCCAGTTTAAGTTCTTCTCTTCTTGAGGATTTGAAATAAAGCCTACCTCAACCAATATAGACGGTGTTTCGGGTGCAGTGAGTACAGCTAAACTGGCGCTTTGAGGTACTTTTTTGTGCATGCGCGTCACTTTCTTCATTTCGTTTATGACCTTGTTGCTAATGTCGTAGCTTGAAGCCCGCGATAAATCCATCGACATATTAAAAATAGTCTCGGCGAAGTAGCGCTCGGTGTCTCGGTCGCCAATCACATCAGCTGCCGAACCTAGCAACTGAGAATCTCTCTCTGTTCGTTCCAGCAACCGACCGAGTTCACTGTCGGCTCTGCCTTTAGACAAGACCCATACGGAACCGCCTCGCGGCTGAGGAGTGGTAAATGCATCAGCGTGAATTGATACCAATAAATCGGCATTTGCTTTTGTTGCGACACTGGGGCGGTCATTGGGGCTAATGTAGTAGTCACCACTGCGAGTCATTACTGCTTTTAGCCCAGGCTCATCATTTATTTTTTTCTCGAGCATCTTACTAATACTCAAGGTAATATTTTTTTCGTAGGTACCTTTAGGGCCAATTGAGCCAGGGTCATTGCCACCATGGCCTGCATCGATTACTACAATAATATCTTTGTCACGCTTCGGAGCGGCCGTATTAGTGAGCACAGGAGCAGGATTAGGATCTTTCAAATCAATCACGACTCGATGTCCAAACTCTGCGCTAGGTGTTAGCGTAAACATGCTAGGATCTATTGGCTTGTTGAGCTCAATTACCATTCGCATGTCACTTTTCGACTTAGGTGTTGAGTGCCTTATTTTTTTTATTAAGTTGCTATCGTTGGGTATTTTTGAAAAATCAAAGTCACGATTCGTATTTTTTAAATCTATGACCAATCTCTCGGGGGATGTTAATTTAAAGTAGGAGAAGGAGGTTTGCTTTGACACATCCAACACAACGCGTGTGGAGTCTCTGCTAGGAGACACCCTCATGCCAGTAACATCGCTTTGCGACTGAGCATACGATTGGGCGTGCAAAAACATGCTAATAAAACTGATTAGCAAAACACCGAATATTCGACCTGCTATGTTAAACTTCTTCATCCGATTGCTTTTTATCCGTGCTTTTGTGACCAAAATCTATGTGCCAATTGTTCAGTGAACTTTGAGTATGAAAACCCCGATAAGTTCGGGTTTATGAAAGATATAAAACTCAGCTCCTATGGCGCTAAAGAGTATCATAATTTATATCAATCACACAGAACAGGATGAAGACGCTTTTCCACGGATAATTCTAACTACTTATATAGGCTTTAATAACCAAGCGCTTTAATCACAAAATGAGAGTGAACGTAAAATTTCCTCACCTTTTTGCGTATTTGAACTTAGACTAAAAACGCGCTCTTTTTGAACAACTTCAATGGCAATATTGATGTCGGCATCGGGCAATAAGCCCCAACCTCGGTCGGGCCACTCAATTAAACATAGACTGTCGTCATTAAAGTAGTCCCTAATCCCCATGAACTCGAGTTCTTCTGGGTCTGCTAAGCGATATAAGTCAAAATGAAACAGCTTTAATTCACCAATTTCATAGGGCTCTACCAGAGTGTAGGTTGGACTTTTTACGCTGCCAGAATGGCCAAGAGAATGCAGAAAATGACGACTAAAAGTTGTTTTTCCTGCTCCCAAAGTACCTTCTAAAAATAAGGTGGTACCGCCAAGTTTTTTACTTGTAATGGCCCTTGCAAAGGTTTTCGCTAAGATGTTCGTTTGCGCTTCACTCGACGCTACAAAAGTTGCTGTTGCCATTCGCGCTGTTACCCTTAATTACATTTATTCGTTGATTAAATAACGAACTGTGTCAAACAGATCGCTCGCGAGAAGCCCTCGCTGCCCTTTTTCTTCTGCAACTAGGTCACCAGCCTTTGCATGGAGCGATACACCATACTGACAAGCTAGGTTAGTCGCAACCCCTTGGGCCATTAAAGAACCTATAATACCTGTGAGCACATCGCCCATTCCAGCTGTTGCCATACCGGGGTTTCCATGACGACATACCCAAGAATCTTGCTCGTCGTCTATAATAGTCCCAGCACCTTTAAGTACGCAAGTTGCGTGATACCTCTCGGCGCATTGGCGTGCAAACACAAAACGGTTATTTTCGACTTCTTCTACACTTACACTGAGGAGTCGAGCAGCTTCGCCACTGTGAGGAGTGATGACGCAATCATCAATAGTCACAAAAGATGCCGTGCTTGCCATCACGTTTAAGGCATCAGCGTCGATAACCATCGGCTTAGGGTTTTCTTGGCAGTATGCCAAGACTTCATTAAAAGTATCCTTACTCCATTGATCTTGGCCTAGGCCAGGACCTATAACGATGCAAGTAGCCCATTCCAATGCCGCTTTCAAGCCACTTGAGGTTACCATTAACTCGGGGCGCCCAGCACTTATTTGTATTTTTGAGCCTTCATGAGCATACACCTTCACCAAGCCAGTACCGCTGCGAAGTGCAGCCTCAGCACTCAGTCTGATAGCCCCCGCCATTCCAGCATTACCACCAATACAAAGCAAGCGCCCATAACTGCCTTTGTGACTGTGCACGGGTCGTGGTGCTAACCCTTTAAAATGAGCGATGTCGAGTGCATTAGCATCGCTTCTGGCTATGTCGGAGAACGCTTTGCCTATGCCTAAATCTTCAAAAATGAGTTTTCCACACGACTGCTTGCCCGCCCCTGTAGTTAAGCCCAACTTAATGCCGATAAATGTGATGGTAATATCGGCTTGAATGCAGCGCCCTAAGGATTCCCCAGTATCCGCGTCTAAGCCGCTTGGTAAATCGATACTCACCACTGGAATACCTGAGCTGTTAATTGAGTCAATAACGTCGGCAAATTCATTACGTATAAGGCCAACAATACCGATACCCAATAACGCATCGATGACCAAATCGCAACGCTCTAGCATAGCAGCGTCAAAAGCTTCTACTTTGCCACCATTATCTAGCCAGGCCTTTTGTGCTCTAGCAACATCACCTGTGACTTCGCGTTCCGGCTCAATCGCGCATAAAATAACATTTTTACCTGCGTTCACCGCATTCAGTGCCGTAATATAACCGTCGCCGGCATTGTTACCGACCCCGACTAGAATAAGATAAGTATCGGTATTAGGCATGAGTGATATGCAGCGCTCAAATACAGCTTTACCTGCTCGTTGCATTAGCTCAAACTTGGTTATTCCTACTTTTGCTGCGGCTTCTAACTCAAGATGTTTAACTTGAGCTGCGCGGTAGAGTTTCTGTGTTAAACTTGGAGTTGTGTTTTTATGCAACATGCGATTGTGTCCGTGGAATATGTCCGTAATTAAATCGATAGATGTAAATCAGCTTGCGAACAATATCAAGACTTGGGGAAAGGCGCTAGGCTTTCAGCAAGTTGGTATCAGTGATATTGATCTGAGTCAGCATGAAAGTGCCCTAAAAGACTGGCTTGCAAACGGCTATCACGGCGATATGAGCTTTTTGGAGCGCAATATCGAAAAACGCTTAAACCCTGCTGAATTATTACCAGGAACACTCAGAATTATTAGCGTTCGCATGGATTACCTTCCGCCAGACGCCTCTTTTGCAAGCAATCTTCGTTCGAGCTCTACCGCTTATATAAGTCGCTATGCTTTGGGTAGAGACTATCACAAAGTTCTACGTAAGCGCTTGAGCCAACTGGCTAATCAAATAAGCGAATACACGCAGGATTTGTCCTTTCGTCCGTTTGTCGACTCGGCTCCCGTGCTAGAACATGCCATCGCAGAGAAAGCTGGGCTGGGCTGGACGGGCAAACACTCACTCACGATCAACAAAGAGGCAGGGTCATATTTCTTTTTGGGGGAGCTATTTATCAATCTTCCTCTGCCAATCGATGAGCCTGTAGAAGAGAATTGCGGTAAGTGTACTGCGTGCATTTCGATTTGCCCGACTCAGGCTATTGTGGCGCCTTATGTAGTCGACGCGAAAAAATGTATTTCTTACCTCACTATAGAAAATGATAAGGCTATTCCTTTGCAATTTCGAAAGGCAATGGGCAACCGAATATATGGCTGCGACGACTGCCAACTGATTTGCCCGTGGAATAAATATGCTGACACCACCAAAGAAAAAGATTTTTTCGCTCGGCAACACATGCACAATCGTTCATTGATCGACCTGTTTGCATGGAGTGAAGAACAATTTTTAACCAATACTGAAGGCTCTGCGATTCGACGTATTGGATACGAAAAGTGGCAACGTAACCTAGCAGTTGGTATTGGTAATATTCAACCGAAAAGTGAGCACGAACGCGAGGCTCTCATCCATGCTCTAAAAGGAGGCTTGAGTGGCTGTAGCGAACTCGTCAAGGAGCATGTTGAATGGGCGATGAATGAACTTATGTCGGTTGTTGTATCCGAAGGCAAAGACGCCGAGAGCGACGACAAACTATCGACGCTATTGTCACCATCGACGCTTTCCCGCCAAACACGCCGATTAGCAAGAAGTGTTGAAAAAGGCATGCCGAAACACAGCTAACTCTTTGTATAAATGGAAAACACCGCAATCAGAGGGGCTTCCGACTGCGGTGCTTAGTACACGCTACTGGATGATGTTTTCAGAAGCAGTGTATGTTGCTCTGGTATTACTACTCAGCTAATGCTGCGTCGGTTTTGTCGGCTATACCACTCCAGTTACCTTCAGCAGTGTTAATAAAGCCATCTACGTCGGTAAGCCAGCGCTGTTGAACGTTGGTATTTAGGTTCAAATACAATTTGTCGTCGACAATTTTGAAAGCCAATGGATCAGTATCAAATTTACGATTCATGGTAACACCGAAAGCACAGAAGCCACCATATTGCGGAGCATACTTAGCAGGGTTAGCTTTAAATGCGTCGCGATTGACTTCACTTGAAAATTTATAAATGGCATTTTTATAAGTAGCAGTGTAGTCATTGCTACCTTTTACCGGAGCGCCTGGTGTGAAATACGACACAGTGTCATAGCCTTGAATAGCGACGTCATTTGCGTCTGCATTATGGTCAACATCAGCGGCAAAGCTGAATGCACTGAAAGCGATAGAAGTAGCGAAAATACCTGTCTTTACTAAAGTAGAAAATCTCATTTTTTATTCCTCGTATATAATCTTGTGTTGTTTTTGTTTGAAGTACGGAGAATAAGATAGGCTTTCAACAGATTTAATTGCACCACATAAACCTAATTATGAGTCATTTCGTCCAAAAATGTGATTTATTTCTTTTTTATGCACAAATCTAAACACTTTCTTGGTCGTAGTATTTGTATAGTACAAAAAACAGTGTATTGAAAAGACCAAGATACAAATACTAAGACATTGTAAAAACCACACATTACTTAACTTACTCCAAGAGGAAATAATGAATATGAGAGCAATAAAAGCAATTCTTTCGGTAGCGCTTCTCGGCGCTGCATTATTAGTAACATCTGCTTTTGCAAAGGATATTTCGGCTGACGAATTTTTAAAAATAGACAAGACTGAGCGCATATTACTCGACGTACGCACCCCCAAAGAATATGCCGATGGCCATATTCCAACAGCAATGAACATTCCGGTAGGGGATTTAGAAGATATGTTTTCTAAGTTAAGCGACAAGGATCAGCAAATTGTGGTGTACTGTCGTTCTGGTTTCCGAGCAGGGCGCGCTATTGATTTTTTAAAAGAGCAAGGCTATACAAACCTAGTACACCTCGATGGCGACTTTGGTGAATGGGAAAAACAAGGTAGGGAAATTGTTAAGCCCGAATAAGTTTTCGAAGAGCAATGCAGTCAAAGAGAGCGCAATAGCGCTCTTTTTTGTTTATTCACACTCGGTCTTACCTTGTTTAAAACAGGCACTAAACCTATTGGCTTGTGCAATACGTTCCTCTGTTTTTGGATGTGATGACAAGTAATCCAACATTGTTTCTTCTTTTTTTACGCTTAGCTCACGGCCATCATCGAGTTCAAACTCTGCAGCTTCTTCAACATCTTCTTCAGCATCAGCATCGTCAGTAGATTGCTTCACCAAAGTACCCATTTTTTTCTCACTAACAAATGTAGTCATCTTATCCATGATACTTGAGAAAGAAGCGGGATCTATTCCTAATGCCAACATTTGAGTAAAGGCATAATGGTCTGATTCCGTTTCATGTTTACGAGAGTAGTGACTACTCATCAACAGTGAGCCTAAACCGAGGCCCATATCAGCGAAAGCACTTGCATCGCCAGCAACCAGAGTAACAACGGTGGCCACAATTGTACCTTGAATGAGCATTTTTAAACCGTGACGATGAGTCACATGACCAATCTCGTGTAACAATACTGCATCAATTTCGGCCTGTGTCGTCGCCAGTTCAACAAACTTATCAGTAAGTATGATTTGACCAGAGGGTAAGGCTAAGGCATTCGGAATTTGAATACCCTTTTCTTCATCGCCCCAAGCTCTAAAATAGATTTCATATTTAACCTCGCTGTCGGCTTCAATCACTTCCTCAACGAGTAGGTGGAAACGTTGCGTTATTTCTGCTTTACGCTCTTCGTCAAGCAAGCTCTCGTCAAAAACGTAGGAGTCGAGAAAGTCAAACGAACCGCCAGATATCATCTCGTTAACGCTATGAGGAAGGGAGTTGGCGATTGCATAACTCACTCCCGGAATTCCCCAACGGATAAAGGCAACACTGAAGACCACAGTGACACAAAGCGCCACAACTACCCATCGCATTTTAGATTCTATGGCGTGTATAAAAGAACTACTGCCGTTTAGACCTTTTTGCTGTTTTACAATAGTATCAATAGCATCGTTGTCTGAAGTCGCAAAGACTGTACCATCTGCAAGGGTTATTTTGCGTTCAACCGTGCCAATTCGACTACTAATTGAGACCGATCCAATATCTGCCGAGTGATTAGTGCCTGCAGCGCTAGAAATAGTGTAGCTACCTTCCTCATAGTACAAACTGGCTTCCGCACTCGCAGCGCTGTCTTTTTGATATAGTCGGCCATCAATCTTCATCATTTTATCAACCTTATAAAGTAATACCTATATCAACGTCAAAGGCATCACCAATTTGCTCACCCAGTGAACTTTGCTCTTGCTGCTTTATGCTCACAAATTCGGAGAGGTCGACGTCGGCTGCGACAAGTGTATTATTCGCATAGTAACGAGCCAGTCTTACCTTAACCCATGGTGTTCCGAGCCCCAATGTGAATATCACGATAAGTAGGTTTGTGAACATAAGCATTGCAAGTCCGCGAGCAGATAGGCTTGATTTAAAACGAATATTTCCGTCAAGTACGGTTTGCTCATATATGTAATTTCTAACCCTTGCCGTTAAATAAGCAGCAATCAGCAAACCAATGCCAATAAATACTATGTAGACTGGGATAATGAAAGAAGTCAGTAAGCTTGAATTCTCAAATAGACCCTCTCGAGGTCCTCTAGACCACCGCTAGCAAACAGCGTCCCTGCGCCAATCATCACAGGAATAACAACAGCCATAAGTATACCTATCGTAAAAAATATCGAGATGGCTAAAAAGAATGTTTTTAGAAATATCTTTACGAATGTGCCGGTTTCAACAGAAGTAGTAAATGACGTATTGCCAAATTTTCTATTATTGAGGAGGTATTCGGTATTTTTTTTGCGTTTGAAGGCAAACGCGAACACGGCAAGCAAAGCTAAGGCAACGGATAGTACAAATGATAAGACCACGGCCAAGGCTGGGCTATGCACAAACATCGTGCTAGCTAATAAACCCGGGACTAAAATTGCAGCGTACATTGCTATAAAAGCGACTATCAGTAAAGCTAAGAAATTGATGTAAGCATCACCTAAGCCGCCCGTAAAACTAAAACGAACATTCGCGTAGCTGCTCATTTTTAGATTAAACTGCAAGCTCTTCCAAACTATCCAAGGAAAGCCCACAAAAAAAGTAAGAAGTAATACCACCGTAAGAAGAGGTGAAAACTGCTGAACGACTATATAAGCAATCAGCAATACAACTGAAATGAGATACCCAACGAATAGTTGTCGACCTGTGGCGTGATATTCAAAGTTGTGGTTGCCTACCTGAGTGTTTGCATAAAAGTAACGATTATTTCGTACTTTTGCCCACGGGTAATATAACGACAAAGTGACGATGGTAAGTAAAATATTCACTATCCATATCTTAAAATATTCAAATCCGCTTCCATTAAATTTTACTGCTTGCATTACTTCATCCTTTCATTTTCAAATATTGTCTAGTCGACTTTTTCTTCTTTGCTACCCAAGTGATAGGCATGTACCAATGCTATAAACCATATAGCAATTAGGCAATAATATGCCGTTCTAACATAGGGCGGGCGTTCGGTAAAAATACAAACAAGATGTTGCGCAATAATGCTTAACTCAGGTTGAATTTCTCCCAACACAATTTTCTCACTTAGCGCCTGGGTGGCACTAAATACGTAAGACATTACAATGAGAAGGGCTAACACGGAGAGTACGGAAAAAGTGGCTGCTAAAACACGACGACCTAATAGCCAGTGACCTGCACCTGGCAGGAAGACACATGATAACAATGCAGCTTTGACAGATAGTTTCATATAATCTTGAGTCCCTTCAATTTCATTATACTAACATGATAATTTTTAGGTGACTATTTCTTGATCATGCATTTCCGACAACCATTGAAAGGTTGACGGAAATAATGCAAGTGGCGGCGTTAACCGTAATTGATAAATGATACTAACAATACTTATTTATGGTATTGCGCGCTGTATTTGTGCACTGCGTCAACAAATACGCCAGCATTTTCTGGTGGTACATCAAGGTGAATACCGTGACCTAAATTAAACACATGCCCCTCACCTTCACCAAAGCCGGCTAGAATGTCTTGTACTTCTTGCTCAATTCTTGGAGCCGGTGCATACAAAATGGATGGGTCCATATTCCCCTGCAAGGCTACTTTATTACCTATTCGTGCTTTCGCATCAGCGATGTCGATTGTCCAGTCCAAACCAACGGCATCACATCCGGTTGCAGCGATAGACTCAAGCCACATACCTGCGTTCTTTGTGAATAGGGTAACAGGGACCTTCTGGCCTTCATACTCTCGGGTAAGCCCTGCAACAATTTTTTCCATGTATTGTAGTGAGAAAAGCTTATAGTCACGAGGACTCAACACACCACCCCAAGTATCGAAGATCATTACTGATTGCGCGCCGGCTGCTATTTGCGCATTCAAATATAAAATAACTGAGTCGGCCAGTTTATCTAACAATGCGTGCAGAATCGCAGGCTCTGCGAAGGCCATTTTCTTGATTTTAGTAAAAGCTTTACTTGAGCCGCCTTCAATCATGTAGGTAGCAAGTGTCCATGGGCTTCCAGAGAAACCAATCAAAGGTACTTCGCCCTTCAGGTTTTTACGAATAGTTCGCACAGCATCCATTACGTACTTGAGTTCCATTTCTGGATCGGGAACAGGCAGATTATCAACACCTGCCTTATCAGTAATTGGGTGCTTAAATTTAGGCCCCTCACCTGTTTCAAAATACAGTCCCAAACCCATGGCGTCGGGGATCGTTAAAATATCAGAGAACAAAATAGCGGCATCGAGAGGAAAACGGCGAAGGGGTTGCAATGTCACTTCACAAGCCAACTCTGGGTTGGTGCATAACGCCATGAAGTCACCCGCTTCGGCGCGAGTAGCTTTGTATTCAGGTAGATAACGCCCAGCCTGACGCATCATCCAAACTGGGGTGACATCAACAGGTTGCTTCAATAAGGCTCTTAAATATCTGTCGTTCTTCAATGGGGTCATGCGTTACTCTTCTCCAAAAATATATTGATAGCAAGAACAAATCTCCTTGCTGTTTCGGCTATTGTACCTTATCTCTTAGCATTCTTTTTTGAGTTTCCTCAATTAATCGACCAGCAATGGAAAATTTTGGTGGCACGATCGGCAATTTATCGATATCAAACCAATGTGCTTCTAATATTTCTTTACCATCGACAACGATGTCCCCGCTTTCGTACTCCGCAATAAAACCGACCATCAATGAATGCGGGAAAGGCCATGGTTGACTGTTAAAATACTCAATATTTTTTATACTAATACCCACCTCTTCAAATACTTCACGATGAACAGCCTCCTCGAGGGTTTCTCCACTCTCTACAAAACCTGCCAATATAGAAAAGAAGCCAGCTTCTTTTTGTCGAGGTCCCTGCGCTAAGATTATTTGGTTTTGCTTTCGGATAGCCACAATAATACAAGGTGATATTCGCGGGTAGCTTCGATGCTGGCAGGTATGACAATGCATAGCCATTTCCCAACTGACGCGATCCATACGCGAACCGCAACGACCGCAGAACTGATGAGTACGCAAAAATACGGTATATTGCCAGGCTTGGGCAAGGTGTTGAAAATCTTGCCGCGGCATCGTCATTACCGCCTCGCGAAGGCTCACTGAGCGGACAGATTCATGCGACAGTTCTTCTTTTTGAGTATCCACTAAATGGTGCTCAATGCTGCCCTCTATTTTTACCGATGTTGCCTGCTCAGCATAGGAACTAAATACATCTATTGATAACGATTCCAGTACCTTTACACCTAATTTCAAATCAGCATCAACCGGCACAAGTAGGCGGTCATTGGAAAATACAAAATAACGCTTTTTTTCAATCATTACTTACCTCAATATAAAGTAAATCGCATTAGGTCATGACACTTCCGCAGCAATATATGACGCTAAGTAACTCCTAATAAGGCCATTAAAACTGACAAAAAGCAAACCTTTGATATTGTTCAATCGTCTTGCAGTGTTATACTGCTTGCTACAAGCTTCATGAGCCGTATTCACCGTAAATTCGAGAGGAAATAGCGTTGACTTTATCTAAGCAAAACCAAGCAGTGATGGTGCAAGCAAAGGCTTTTTGTGAATCAAAAGGCGCACGCTTAACTCCATTACGAGAGCGTGTTTACGAAATACTGCTTAGCAAAGACTCTGCTATCGGTGCCTATGATCTTCTCGATGAATTACGAAAAACAGAGGACAATGCCAAACCCCCAACAGTTTACAGAGCATTAGACTTCTTTCTGGATTTAGGCCTAGCTCATAAAGTTGAGTCAACTAACGCCTTTATGGCTTGTCACCACTTTGGTTGCAGTCATCCTGTGCAATTTCTAATTTGTGACACCTGTGGTGACGTTCAAGAAATTCAATCAGCAGGCGTTAAAGAGACATTGGAGGCGCAAGCTATTGAGAACAACTTTGCAATCGTTCGCCAAACTATAGAGGCGCATGGCGTTTGTCAAAAATGCCAATAAAGGTAGAAAAGATGGCAAGTAATTTACAAGGCAACCGAGTACAACATGAAAGTTGAATTTGTGAATCCTTTTATTATTTCATTAAAAAACGTGATCAAAACGATGGCGACCATCGAACTTGACGTTGAAAAACCTAAACGTAAAACCAATGACATTTCTTATGGTGACGTTAGCGGGATTATTGGCATGGTTGGGCCCCAAGTTAAAGGCAGTATGGCTATAACCTTCGATAAAGACTTGGCCTTTAACATTATGAAAAATATGTTGGGTGATGCCGCTTCAACGATAGATGAAGAAGTGCGTGATATGGTTGGTGAAATGACAAATATGATCTGCGGCGGTGCAAAAACGGCCTTGTTTGATCAAGGCTACGAATTCGAAATGGCCGTCCCGGTTATCGTTTCTGGCGCAAATCATTCTATCCAACATAAAGTCAATGGCCCTAAAATCATCCTCACCTTCAGTAGCGATTATGGAAGCGCTTACCTCGAAATCTGCTTTGAAGCATAGAAAAAACGCTTACAAACGCTAAAATCCCGTTAAAATTATCTAAATTCCGCCAATTTTCTGACTTTATATTGGAATTCGCCAGAAAAGTGAGCGATAATTAATCACAGTAACACTCAAAATAAATTGGATAAAAGGAAGTCATAAATGAAACGCTCAATGTTCATCTCTGCAATAGCACTTGCGGTAGCATCAGCAAATATTCATGCGCAAGAATCAGCACCTTACGAAAACTGGGTAGGTGGTTTTGTACAGCATTATGGTGCTGATTCAGAAAAACCAGAGCCAATGGGATACCTCGACGATGGCAGTACTTTCGGTGCTGAGTTAGGTTTCCGCTTTGACCCTCAGTGGGCGGTTCGTTTTGAACTTTCTCGTATTTTCCTTGATATGCAAGGACCAAATCGCCCAGGTAACGGTGACGATGGTACGATGCTTGGCGCTGACCTAATGTTCTTTATGGAAGATGACGCTGCCTACTTATTCAGTGGTCTACGTGAACAGTCTATCCGAGAAAGCTACCGCATGCTTAGCTACGGTATTGGTAAGCACTGGGAAGCAACCGAAAAGGTTCGTGTGATTACGGAGCTTGCAGGTTATCGTGACTTTGGTCAAGGCTACAACGAATACAGTGTAAAACTTGGTCTAGCTTATATATTTGGTGATACCAACACTACACCAGTGCGCAAAGATACTGACAACGATGGCGTATACGATGCAGTAGATCGTTGCCCATCAACACCAGTCGGTGTTCAAGTTGATGCAACCGGTTGTAACATTGATACCGATGCTGACGGCGTTCTTAATACTGCTGACCAATGTCCTAACACACCAGCTGGAACTAAAGTTGGCGTGAACGGCTGTGCAATCAAAGATGCTGACAACGATGGTGTTTTAGATGCTAATGACTCTTGCCCTAACACTGCAGCTGGCACAGTTGTTAATGCTAAAGGCTGTGCAGTAAATCTTGATAAAGATGCTGACGGCGTTTTAGATAGCAAAGACAAGTGTTTAGATACGCCAATGACTGATAAAGTTGATAGCGAAGGTTGTAGCGTATTGGTTGAAAAAGAAGTGTCAATTGCGCTAGACGTATTGTTTGGTAATAACAGTAGTGAAATCGAAAACCCAGAATCTGCCAAGATTTTAGAGTTTGTAGACTTTATGAAACGCTATGGTAACACCAACGCAGTTATTGAAGGTCACACTTCTGCGGTAGGCAGAGCTGCATATAATGAAGCTTTATCACAAAAACGCGCTGAGTCTGTAAGACAAATGTTTATCGACAAGTATGGCATTGAAGCGTCACGCCTTACTGCGGTAGGTTATGGTGAAACTCAATTGAAAGACACTTCAAACACTGCGGAAGCTCATCGCATAAACCGTCGTATCGAAGTTAAAGTTTCTACTAAAGTGAAAACAACTGCCACTCGTTAATATTTGCTAACTTTAACTAAAGTTGGATTAGCGATAGTGAGTCAAAAAGCACCTAAGGCGTAAGGCCTAGGTGCTTTTTTTATGCCAGAAATAGCAAAGGAAAGACAATGCAAATGATGAAAAAGCTAAGCTTGATGATACTCATATTTAGTGCAAACTTTACTGCCTACTCAAGCGTGATTGCAGTGGGTGGCAATGCAGTCTTTATGGGCACTGCGCCTAACGATGTCTCGACAAGCAATATTCAAAATTCGGCAATAATGGTTTTCAATGAAAACCAAAACATGCTCATTAACCAAAATATGGCTGTTGACTATGATTTGCTCGACCAGAGTACGCAACTATTTGGTTTTCCGACATCAATTAACCCATTAACTGGCACCTTGTTTCAAGGCCGCTATCACAGTCACCTAATAGTCTACAATCCACTCGTAGCAACTTCTTCTGGTAAAGCCAGTATTCGTTTTGACGAAACCGTTGTAGGGGTTTTCATCAGCTTGGGTGGCCTGAGCTTATCTGATTCTATTTTCAATTCTGTAACAAGCAGCTATGACAACGGCAACTCTGCTATTAGGCCTGGTGAAAGCAACGACCAATTTGACTTTTTCGCAAACACGTTGAACATTACGAATTTATTTGCAGACGCTACAAATATTGACCAGATAAGAGTGATAACCACTGCTGAGGATCAGTCTGTTCCGGTGAACTCTCCTGCCCTTTACCTCGTTGTTCTATTTGGTATGGCTGGCCTTTTCACACTCAGAAAGGCCCACGCTGGGGATTGTCGACAAAGTTAAGCATAAAACTTGAATTCATCCAAATAAAAGCCTATATTGTCGACAATAATTGACAAGATTCTACTATAATCAAACGGCCAAAATGATGAATTCACTCTCGGAACAAGCCATTACTGGCGCCGATAAAACCTTCTTTCAACTAAGAAATGACATTGTAGAAAGTAACATCCTCGCTGGCAGTAAATTAAGCGAAGTGGAATTGTCGACAAAATATTCGGTGAGTCGCGCTGTCGTGCGAGAAGCGATTAATCGTTTAGAAAGTTGCCACCTTGTCGAGCGCAAAGCTAATGTGGGTGCGAGGGTTGTGTCGCTCACAGCGCAAGGTTTGGTGCAGTTGTATCAAGTTCGTGAATCCTTAGAAGGTATGGCTGCAAGACTGGCTGCCAAGAACATGACTGACCATGAGATTCTCGATCTAAAAGACCTACTAAATAATCACTTTCGAGAAGTAGAGGGAACAGAAACTTACTACCAAGAAGCCGGTGATGTCGACTTCCACTATCGCATTATTTTAGGTAGTAAAAACGACCACCTCATCTCTTTGCTGGTGAACGGTATGTATCACCTCATTCGCATGTATCGTGTACAACTCGGCATGGTTGGCCCGCGTGTAAGCACCGCCTTTGAAGAACACAAAAATATTGTACAAGCCATCAGTAATCGAGATGAAGAGCTCGCAGAAATACTGATGCGCAGACACATCACTTATTCAATGAAAAATATTGAAAACAGACTAAAAAATCAATAACGAGGTAATTATGAGCCAAGCTAGCGCGGGAAAGAAGTTTCGTCGGGCCCTAAACAACAATAAGCCCCTACAAATTGTAGGTACAATTAATGCCTACTCGGCAATGATGGCGAAGAAAATTGGGCATCAGGCTATTTATCTGTCGGGCGGTGGCGTGGCGAATGCCAGCTACGGACTTCCTGATTTGGGTATGACCTCCCTAAACGATGTGTTAGTAGACGTGAACAGAATTACATCTGCCTGCGACCTTCCCTTAATGGTCGACATTGATACTGGCTGGGGCGGCGCATTCAATATTGCCAAAACCATTCGCGACATGGAAAAAGCAGGGGCTGCTGCTGTGCATATGGAAGACCAAGTTGCTCAAAAACGCTGTGGACATCGTCCTAATAAAGCCATTGTGAGTACTGAAGAAATGGTAGACCGTATAAAAGCTGCTGTTGATGCGCGAATTGATCCCGACTTTTTCATTATGGCTAGAACCGATGCTTTTGCTCAAGAAGGCTTAGAAGCAGCGATTGAACGGGCCAAGACTTATGTTGCGGCGGGTGCAGATGGTATTTTTGCTGAGGCGGTAAAAACCGAAGAGCACTATCGTGCATTTGCAAAAGCACTAGACGTACCTATTCTCGCCAATATTACGGAGTTTGGTCAAACTGAACTGTGGAACAAGGAACAATTAGGTGAATGGGGCGCAGCCATGGTGTTGTATCCATTAAGTGCGTTTAGAGCGATGAACAAAGCCGCCGAAATGGTCTACCAATCGATATTAGCAAACGGCGACCAAAAAGCTGTAGTTGATAGCATGCAAACGCGTATGGATCTGTATGACTATCTGGGCTATCACGACTACGAACAAAAACTTGATGCGCTATTCGCAGAAAAGAAAAATCTGTAAGGCATTAATCACAACAACACAATTTAAAACTCATCATTAAATGGCTAGCGACAGAAAACTAGCAGGAGCAAATTACAATGGCAAAAGTACTAAGTGGCGCAGGTTTACGCGGGCAAGTGGCAGGAAAAACCGCATTATCAACCGTTGGGCAATCTGGCTCAGGCTTAACCTATCGAGGTTATGATGTAAAAGATTTAGCAGAAAAATGTCAATTTGAAGAAGTCGCCTACCTTATTCTAAAAGGAAAACTACCGACTCAAACCGAGCTCGACGAATACAAAGCCTTGCTGAAGGGCATGCGCGACTTGCCGCAAGCACTCAAAGAAGTATTGGAGCGTATACCAGCCAATGCCCACCCAATGGATGTGCTACGCACTGGTTGCTCAATGCTGGGAAATCTCGAAATGGAAGACGATTTTTCTCAACAGGATAAAATCAGCGACAGGATGCTAGCGTGCTTCCCTAGCATAATTTGTTATTGGTATCGCTTTTCTCATGATGGCATAAGAGTTGACGTAGCAACCGACGATGACTCTATCGGCGCACACTTTTTACATATGCTACACGGCAAAAAACCAAACGAATTACATGAACAAGTCATGCACGTTTCACTTATCTTATATGCCGAGCACGAGTTTAACGCCTCGACCTTTACAGCCCGCGTATGTGCCTCAACATTATCCGATATGCACTCATGCATAACAGGTGCGATAGGCTCGTTAAGAGGCCCTCTTCATGGCGGTGCAAACGAAGCTGCCATGGAAATGATCGAAGGCTTCACTTCAGCCGAGCATGCTGAAGCAGAAATGATGGGCAAACTCGCACGTAAAGAAAAGATCATGGGCTTTGGTCATGCTATTTATTCTGAGTCAGATCCTCGTAACGAGATCATCAAAGCGTGGTCGGAGAAGCTAGCAAATGAAGTGGGCGATACGGTACTTTACCCTGTATCAGTGCGTTGCGAAGAGGTGATGAAACGCGAAAAAGGCTTATTTTGTAACGCTGATTTTTTCCATGCTTCAGCCTACAACTTCATGAATATACCGACCAAATTATTTACACCTATCTTCGTAATGTCACGTCTTACTGGTTGGGCAGCACATGTTATGGAGCAGCGAGCAGATAACCGAATTATCCGCCCGTCTGCAGATTACACTGGCGAAGCGCTTCGCCCTGTTCCCCTCATCAGCGAGCGATAAACTAGCACAGAAGAGTACGACTATGAATTATGAATACAGAAAGCCGCTGCCCGGCACTGCGCTAGACTTCTTCGATACTCGCGAAGCGGTAAATAATATAGCGCCGGGGGCCTATGAAAAGTTACCCTACACGTCGCGTGTATTGGCTGAAAATTTGGTTCGCAAATGTGCGCCTGAGAAGCTAAACGCCAGCTTGTCGCAAATTATCGAGGGCAAGCGTGATCTCGATTTTCCGTGGTATCCAGCACGGGTGGTTTGCCACGATATTTTAGGGCAGACCGCCTTAGTTGACTTAGCGGGTTTGCGAGATGCTATTGCGGCCAAAGGCGGCGATCCAGCACAAGTGAACCCGGTAGTGCCGACCCAGTTAGTTGTTGATCACTCGTTGGCAGTGGAACACGGCGGCTATGACAAAGATGCTTTTGCAAAAAATCGCGCAATAGAGGACCGTCGTAACGAAGACCGCTTCCATTTTATCAATTGGACCAAAAGCGCATTTAAGAATGTTGATGTGATTCCTCAGGGCAATGGTATTTTGCATCAGATAAACTTGGAACGCATGTCGCCGGTTGTGCAAACTCGTGATGGCGTCGCCTTTCCAGATACCTTGGTGGGAACTGATAGTCACACCCCCATGGTGGATGCACTAGGTGTTATTGCTATAGGCGTTGGTGGCTTAGAAGCCGAAAGTGTGATGCTTGGCCGAGCATCTTACATGCGCCTACCCGATATTATTGGCGTGGAAATGACGGGCAAACCTCAGCCTGGTATTACTGCTACTGACATCGTGCTAGCACTTACCGAATATTTGCGGGCACAAAAAGTAGTATCTTCCTATTTGGAATTTTATGGCGAGGGAACAAAACACCTTACCCTTGGCGATCGCGCTACCATTTCAAACATGACCCCAGAATACGGCGCCACCGCAGCCATGTTCTATATTGACCAGCAAACCATTGATTATCTTACATTGACAGGCCGCGAAGATGAGCAAGTAAAACTGGTTGAGCACTATGCCAAACACACTGGTTTGTGGGCTGACGACTTGGCAAATGCTGAATATGAAAGACGCCTAAGCTTTGATCTTTCTTCGGTTGGACGCAACATCGCAGGGCCTTCTAATCCACATAGCCGAGTTTCAACGGCTGATCTTGCGAGTAAAGGTATTAGTGGCGTTGTTGAAAATGAAGCAGGTAAAATGCCTGATGGCGCCGTTATCATCGCAGCGATTACTAGTTGCACGAACACAAGCAATCCACGTAATATGATTGCAGCAGGCTTAATTGCTCGCAATGCCAATAAACTCGGATTAGTGCGTAAACCTTGGGTGAAAAGTTCATTAGCACCTGGTTCGAAAGCCGTACAACTATATTTGGAAGAAGCGGGCTTGTTGCCTGAGCTGGAAAACCTCGGTTTTGGTATCGTTGCTTTTGCCTGTACTTCCTGTAACGGTATGAGCGGAGCACTCGACCCGCTGATAGAAAAAGAAATTAAAGAGCGTGAGCTTTATTCAACAGCAGTCTTGTCTGGTAACCGTAACTTTGACGGTCGTATTCACCCACACGCAAATCAAGCCTTTTTAGCAAGCCCTCCTTTGGTTGTTGCCTATGCGATTGCTGGCACTATTCGTTTCGACATAGAAAAGGATGTATTGGGCAGAGATGCTAAAGGCAACGAAATTCGTCTTAAGGATATCTGGCCTAGTGACGAAGAAATCGATGCGGTCGTAAAGCAAAGTGTGAAACCAGAACAGTTCCGCAAGGTCTACAATCCGATGTTCGACTTAAGCGTCGATTATGGTGCAGCAGACAAAGCACAAACACCGCCCTTATACGACTGGCGCGAAATGAGTACTTACATTCGCAGGCCACCCTACTGGGAAGGTGCTTTGGCTGGCGAACGCAGCATGAGCGGAATGAAGGCCTTGGCTGTACTCGGTGACAACATCACAACTGATCACCTATCACCCTCAAATGCGATTCAAATGAATAGTGCTGCAGGTGAATATTTACATAAAATGGGCTTACCCGAAGAAGACTTTAATTCCTACGCCACTCATCGCGGTGACCATCTCACCGCGCAACGCGCCACTTTTGCCAACCCTCGTTTAAAAAACGAAATGGCCATAGTAGATGGTGAGCTTCAAGAGGGTTCACTTGCGAGGCTAGAGCCAGAAGGGCAAGTAGTCAGAATGTGGGAAGCGATTGAAACCTATATGCAGCGTAAACAGCCATTAATAATCATAGCTGGTGCCGATTATGGACAAGGTTCATCACGTGATTGGGCTGCAAAGGGTGTTCGACTTGCAGGCGTTGAAGTGATTGCCGCAGAAGGATTTGAGCGCATACACCGAACTAACCTTATCGGAATGGGCGTGCTTCCACTTGAATTTGAAGCAGGTACTACGCGCAAAACACTAGCCATTGATGGCACAGAAGACTTTAGCATTGAAGGCGAACGTAGCCCTGGTGCAAAGCTTAACTTAGTGATTACTCGGAAAAACGCTGAAGTAGTAAAAGTACCGATGAAATGCCGCTTGGATACTGCAGAAGAAGTGTCAATATATGAGGCTGGCGGGGTATTGCAGCGGTTCGCTCAAGACTTCTTAGAAGCCACTGCGTAAGGATGAAGCGTGACTAAATCTCAAACAAAAATACAAACACGCGAGGCCGAGACAGTAGTTAAGCATGCTCCTCAAATGAAGATCGCTGCTACTTATATGCGCGGTGGCACAAGTAAGGGGGTGTTTTTTAAGGTAGATGATTTGCCCAAAAAAGCACAGGTTCCTGGAGAATACCGCGATGCTCTTTTGCTTCGCGTGATAGGTAGTCCGGATCCTTATGCTAAACATACAGATGGCATGGGTGGGGCGACATCAAGTACGAGTAAAACCGTTTTGCTTAGTAGAAGTCAGAAAGCAGACCATGACGTTGACTACCTGTTTGGCCAAGTCAGTATTGATAAACCTGTTATTGATTGGTCGGGTAATTGTGGGAACCTGACTGCTGCCGTTGGTTCGTTTGCGATTAGCAATGGCTTAGTTGATACCCAAAAGCTTCCTTCCGACGGCATTGCGAGCGTAAGAATATGGCAAGCTAATATCCAAAAAACCATTATTGCAAAAGTACCTATGTGTGATGGTGAAGTACAAGAAACCGGCGACTTTGAGCTTGACGGCGTGACTTTTCCGGCGGCCGAAGTCAAGGTTGAGTTTGTTGACCCAGCGGATGCTGATGGTGCCATGTTCCCAACTGGGAATCTGATAGATACTTTGGAAGTGCCAAATATTGGTAGCTTTAATGCCACTATGATCAATGCTGGCATTCCGACGATATTTTTAAACGCCGAGGAACTGGGATATAGCGGCTGTGAGCTGCAAGATGATATTAATGCCGACCAAGAAGCACTTACCAAATTTGAGACTATTCGAGCCTACGGCGCCGTAAAAATGGGCTTAATTAACGACATAGGTGAAGCGCTTGCGCGTCAACATACCCCTAAAGTTGCTTTTGTCGGAAAAGCCCAAAGCTATATATCTAGTAGTGGTAAAGAAATTTCAGCCAAAGACATTGACCTAAATGTGAGAGCACTTTCTATGGGTAAGCTTCACCATGCGATGATGGGCACTGCAGCAGTGGCGATTGGCACCGCTGCGGCAATACCGGGTACGCTCGTGAGTAATGCGGCAAATAGTTCCAGTAATCCCAACAAGGAGGATGCTAGCATCACTTTCGGCCACCCATCAGGAAGCTTGAAAGTAGGCGCGAAAGCCTCTCAAAATGGTGATACCACAAGTGACTGGCAAGTGAATACGGTGAGCATGAGTCGCAGTGCTAGGGTGTTAATGGAAGGCTTTGTACGCGTAAACTTTAGCGCTTGAAAGAAAAACTGCCCTAAATTGTTCTTATAGCTTACAGTAACTGTATAGATAATAAATTTAATACGATAAGGAAGTAGCAATGGCAGACCCAACATACACACCACCTAAAATATGGACATGGGATTCACAGAGCGGCGGTAAATTTGCCAACATCAATCGCCCAATTGCTGGGCCAACCTCAGAGAAAGACCTACCTGTTGGCAAACACCCGCTGCAACTTTATTCCTTAGCGACCCCCAATGGTGCAAAAGTCACCATCATGCTAGAGGAGCTCCTTGCTGCAGGTTTCAGCGAGGCAGAATACGATGCTTATCTGGTGAATATCATGGAAGGCGAGCAGTTTACAACGGGCTTTGTTAGCGCTAATCCAAATTCAAAAATACCAGCATTGGTCGATCACAGCACAGCCACGCCTACTCGCGTATTTGAGTCGGGATCGATATTACTTTATCTCGCCGATAAATTTGACGCCTTTTTATCGAAAGATCCCATACAGAGAGCTGAAACAATGTCTTGGCTATTTTGGCAGATGGGTTCTACACCAATGTTAGGCGGTGGCTTTGGTCACTTTTATGCTTATGCGCCAGAGAAGTATCAATACCCCATCGACCGCTATGCCATGGAAGTGAAGCGTCAAATGGACGTATTAGACCGCCAGTTGGCCGACAAGGAATTTATCAGTGGTGATGAATACACTATCGCCGATATGGCCATCTTCCCTTGGTATGGTGGTTTAGCGCTCGGTAAGTTGTATGAAGCGGGTGAATTCTTGCAAGTTGAAGAATATAAAAATGTACAACGTTGGACTAAGGCCATTGATGCACGCACGCCAGTGAAACGCGGTAAAATGGTAAACCGCACTTGGGGAGAGCCAAGCGGCCAGCTTCACGAGCGTCACGATGCAGCAGACTTTGACACCCAAACCGAAGACAAAAAGTAGCCACATAAAGCAGGGGTGTTGTTGCGATATAATAGCGAAGCTACGCTTGCAAAAACCTAGTTTCGACTAATATTCATCATCGAAGGCTGGGCCGGCATAGTTGTCAAAACGCGAGAATTGCCCCTGAAAGGTCAATCTGCTTGTACCTATCGGCCCGTTTCTTTGTTTTCCAATGATAATTTCAGCGATGCCTTTTAATTCCGAGGCCTCGTTATATACTTCGTCGCGATAGATGAACATTATTAAGTCGGCATCTTGCTCGATTGAACCTGATTCACGGAGATCGGAGTTTATAGGGCGTTTATCTGCTCGCTGCTCCAAGGTTCGATTCAATTGCGATAAGGCAACCACTGGCACTTCAAGCTCCTTAGCTAAGGCTTTGAGTGACCGTGAGATCTCTGCAATTTCTAGCGTGCGATTTTCACTTAAGGACGGCACTCGCATAAGTTGAAGATAATCGACCATTATCAATGATATACCGCCCTTGTCTCGCGCTATTTTTCTTGCTCTAGTTCTAAGCTCCATGGGTGTTAAGCCAGAGGAGTCATCGATAAATAGATTGTCTTTTTCCTTTAGGGTTTTAATCGTACCAGACATTCTTGCCCATTCTTCATCGTCAAGCTGAGCAGTACGTATGTTGGTTTGATTTACTCGACTCAAAGAAGCTAACATTCTCATCATTATCTGTTCAGCAGGCATCTCCAAACTAAACACAAGTACAGGTTTGTCTTGGAGCATCATCGCGTTTTCACACAAGTTCATCGCAAAGGTTGTTTTACCCATAGACGGACGAGCCGCAACAATGATTAAATCTGAACGCTGTAAGCCACTTGTTTTACTATCTAAGTCAGAATAACCAGTTGATACACCGGTAATTTCTTGGCCTTGTTTTACGAGTTCGTCGAGTCTGTTGACCGTCTTCGTTAAGACTGCGGTAACATCTTTAGGGCCTTCATTTTCGCCTGTTCGTTTTTCGGCGATCTCAAAAACCTTGGATTCAGCTAAATCAAGAATATCGGAACTGTCGCGCCCCTCTGGATTATAGCCAATATCCGCAATATCATGGGCAACGCCAATGAGTTCCCGCACTACCGCTCTTTCTCGGATGACGTTGGCATACGCAGATACATTGGCTGCGCTTGGCGTGTTTTTCGCTAGTTCAATCAGATATGCAAAGCCACCGGCTTCGTCAAGTAAACCACTTTGTGCAAGGGTATCCTTCACGGTAACTGTGTCGACTGATTGGTTGTTGCTCAGTAGTTTGATTATTGCTGAAAAAATAAGGCGATGAGAACGGTTGTAGAAATCATTTTCGACAACAATTTCCGCCACCTTGTCCCACGAGTCTGGGGCTATCATCATACTTCCAAGCACAGACTGTTCAGCTTCAATCGAATGAGGCGGAATCTTTAACTGTTCAACTTCATCATTTTGGCCGCCCTTTTTATTGCGACCAGACTGATTATAGCTATCTTGGTTGTAGTCTTGAAAATCCAAAGTGACTGTCTTTACGTGTTGAAAATTTGGCTCAGTATTATGCGTTAAAAATTATGTTTTGTCTGCGCAAAAAATGCGTTTAATAATAAATCAAGCCGAGTAGTGCGCCAGCAATGACAACTAACCAAGGTGGCAACTTCCAAACAGCCAAGGCCAGGTAGGCAAATAAAATTGCAATTATCTGCTTACTGCTGCCGTCGAGTGAGCCCAGTGCTGTGGTAATAATAGGATCGTAAAGCGCCGCAAGTAAAATACCTACCACACAAGCATTTATGCCAATGAGTGCAGACTTTATTCGCGTATTTGTACGCAGTATTTTCCAAAACGGTAAGGCTGCATAAACCATAAAAAATGAGGGTAAAAAAATACCGAGTAAGGCTAATAGTGCATTTTTTAGTTCCACTCCAAACAAAAAGGATGGATGTTGAGCATGTTCAGCGGGCAAGTTGCTCAAGGCACCTAAGTATGCAGAGAAAGTGAAAACTGGGCCAGGCATAGCTTGCGTTGCACCATAACCCACAAGAAACGCTTCTTTTTCGATCCACGCGCGCTGAACCGTCTCAACTTCAAGTAAAGGCAATACGACATGACCGCCACCAAACACCATGGCGCCAGTGCGAAAAAAGGCATCAAACAAGGCGATCCCACTATCTGGGTATAAGTGAGCTAAAAGAGCTAAGGTAATCAAACTAACAACGAACACAGAAAGCCACACAAAGCCACTTTTGCGTCCTTTTGATATATGATCAAACAAGCTCGACGAAGGATGCTGAGCATCTGAATTAGACTCGCTTTTAAACAGCACAAGACCGACTAAGGCTGAGCACGCTATCAAAACAATAGGTAGCCATATCAGGTTGAAGTAAAGCAAACTGACAGCACTTACAACGGCAATCGTTTTATGTAATTTGCTAATGAGAATAGCCCGAGACATGCCCCATAGGGCTTGAACAACGACGGCAACAGTAACGGCTTTGAGACCTAACAATAAACCTGTCGGCACCGACGAGCCTAGAGAACTATAACTAAGGGCTAAAATCACTAAAATAATGGCTGAAGGCAGAGTAAATGCAGTCCACGCCAGCACTGACCCTAAATAGCCTCCACGCAAATAACCAATCGCAAGCCCTACTTGGCTGCTAGCGGGGCCGGGTAAAAACTGACATAACGCGACCAACTCAGTATAGTCTTCTTCGCTTAGCCACTTTTTCGCTTCAACAAACTCTGCGCGAAAGAAAGCCAAATGAGCCACTGGGCCACCAAACGCAGTAAACCCTAACTTCAAAAAGCTCAAAAATATGTGAAGAGGGCCAACAGTCATTTACTGCGCGACTCCTTAAGCAAAATCTCCTCGATCGTTATACCACTATCATCCAGAGCGGCCGACATCATTGCATAAGGTTTGCCATGGTTCACATCCACTTGTACAAAATGATCACTCAAGTCCTTCAAACGAATTCCATACTGGCCACCGGCCATAGCGACAAAGTCGGTAAAGTCTCTTTTTTTGGGCTTTGCAAAAACACACATAAATTGTTCAAAGTTGGCGTGCTGTTTACCTTGATGCAAACTAAAACGGTGTGAAGGTTTGGTTTTGACTGGGTCAAGAGATGCTACCAGCTGCACTCGAATGTTTAAGGCAGGTAAGCTTTGCATAGCAATATCTTTTACTACCGTGCCACCTCGGCTATGACCCACAAGATGTATACGGATATTGGGCCTGCTTTTGCGTTCATTAACGATGTCGTCGATGATTGCTTTTTTCTCTAAGTATCCAAAATATTTGGTAACCGAATGAGGCCCTTTTTTTGCGTCGAACTCGGCTTTCACTAGCCCCATTAAGTGAGTAGGGCCCCATCTGATAAAACCAAAGCGCTCTCTGGTTTTATCGGCCCCCCCTCCAACAAAATAGATAATATTCGACATCGAATCCAACTCTTAACGGTAGGTCGCATATTGCTTAAGTTAAACCTCAACACAAGCTGCGAGTAAACAATGCCGATACTTTAATACCCTCTAGTTAAAATTCAATGACTATTTACTTTGTGGTCAACTTCACTCTGCCATTGACGGTCGACACATCAACCGATGCAGTTGGATTTTGCGTGCTAAACTCAAGCCAGCGTCTGGGGCCATACTTTGCTTTTTGTTGTTTGTCATCGCTGATTGTATTCTTAATTGAACCTCCTGCGTGGGCCTCGATATCAAATCTAGCACCTACTCCTTTTTGGAAGCTCAAGTCGATACTGCCGCCTACTGACGTCACATCAACGCTAGCATCTTTTGCCAGTATCATTTCAACATCGACAGAGCCATTAACCGTATTTAGTTCAACTTCATCTACCTCTTGCAATACTAATTCAATACTGCCGTTGACTGTTTCAGCACTCACTTCACTGCTATTGCTCTCAATAGAAATATCGCCATTAACAGTGCTCAGTGCCAATTCATCACTTTTTGGCTGCTTCGATAGCTGAGTTGCATTAATGTCGCCATTCACCGTTTCAATTGCCAAGTCACCATCTAGGTTATTGGCTTTAATATCACCATTGACCGACTCCAAACGAATTTTTTGAAAAAGGTCCTTTACATCTATATCGCCATTTACCACTTCGATATCCGTACCGCCAAGAATGTTGCTCATCGCAATTTCGGCGTTTACCGAGGTGTAACTAACACGACTTCCCCGTGGAACAAAAATTGTGAGAGTATCGCCATCGTCCTTCCCCCAATTCCCCCAAGAATTTTTCTTCTTTGTCTCAACAATTATTTGTATAGACGAGCCGTTACGTTCAAATCTAAAGTCTTCAGTATTGTCACCAAGTTCGCCCTTAACTGAAACTTGCTCTTTATCCCAGCCCGTAATTACGGCCGTCCCATTTACATGCTCAATTTCTACGCTGCCTTTTGGGTCAGCAGACATCTGCTCATCAACGCTTTGTTTAGCAAGCAATGCTGTGCTTGATACGCTCAGCACAATGCCAACAAAGGCAACTTTTATAGTGTTAACGATTACATTTTTCATATTTATATCCTCAGTCTATTCTGTTTTAGGAATTCAAAATCAGTGCTATTGCTATATTTGATTCCAAGCTGGCTGATGCACACGTTCAATCAACTGCATTTGTTGTTCATAAACATGCTTCAGCATTTTTAGTAGGGCGGTATTATTTGGGTCTTCTTGCAAAGCCTTTTTAATTGCTAATGCCGCTTGGTCTAACTCATCTAATTGTTGTTGCCAGTTTGTGGTGGACGCAGGGCTATCTTTAAAGCTCACCAGCAATGACTGCTTTTGCATTTGATGTTGTTCAGATAGGGCTGCGACCAATGACTCCCCCTGCATCGACTTTCCGCTCTCAAAAGCTATCCAAGTTGTACACACAACAATAAATAGGCTAGCTGCAATCGCAAAGCTAGGTTTGCGAATAAAGTTTGGTGTTGATCTCGTTAGCCCTATGCTTTCTTTATGCTGTTGGGCTTTATCTTCCTGAACAACCGCCTGCACTATAGCTTGCTCGATACCCGTCCATAGGTCGCGCTCTGGCATTCGATTTCGAGCATGTTTGTGTTGATTGCCCTGAACGTTGTCGATACTCAACTCTTTAATCATGTCATTGAGTTTCTTCGGGTTTTGATCACTGCTCACCAATCCACTCCTGTATCAATTTTTTTGCTCTATGAAATTGTGCTTTGCTACTACCAACAGCCATACCCAAGGTACTGGCAATTTCCTCATGCCGATAACCTTCTATTGCATGAAGTACAAACACCCATCGCGCCCTCTCAGGCAATCTGTAAATATATTTTTCTAAGTCGGTCTCGGCTATTGAGGCATCCGCACTAAATTGATCCGCGTCACTGCTGTCGATATTCATCATTTTTTGCCACCATCCGCGTTGTTTTCGAATATACGAAATAGTGACATTGGTGGTGACACTGTGCAGCCAAGTACTGAATTTACTGTTTCCGTCAAAATTAGAAATCTTACGCCAAAGCTGAATAAATACCTCTTGGGCCGCATCTTCAGCCATGGCCTTATCAGCACACAAGCGTAGACAGAGGCCATAAACCATAGGCAAATGCATATTATATATTTGCTTAAACGCGGCTTTATCCTGCTTTTTGGCAGCCGCAATAAGACGTAACTCATGAGCAGCTAGCTCATCAGCTTCGGTTTTACTTCCTTTTACGAGACTTAATTCAGCTGGCATGTCATCCGTCTATGTTTGTTATTCAATACTTAAGTCGCAGTGCGATATGGAAAGGTTTACACGCTAGCAGAAAATTCACCAAAAATATCAGCAGATCGTTTTCGAGTTCGGAATTTAGCCAAGACTGTGCCATACTTTTGCCATTAGGAATCCAAAACAAGGCTCCCATGTTCATTGAATCTCTTTTCGCTGGCAAACCTCAGCCCTTTGGGCCACGAAAATCTCCCAGCAGCATAATAAAAAGTCCGCATTCTATGCTTACCATCGTTGAAGATGGTGCTATAGAGGATGAGCAAGGAAATAAAAAGTTGCATGGCGGCCCCGAAATGGCCTTGCACCAATACTCCCAGCAAGACTACCTTGCTCTTCAGCATGCCTTCCCTGAAATACGTGAACAGCTAGTTCCCGGTAGTATCGGCGAGAACATTTCTGCTCCCGAGATGAACAACGACAATGTCTTTATTGGTGATACCTATGAAATTGGCGATGTGGTCTTGCAAGTAAACTCCCCACGCTCTCCTTGCGTGAAAATAAATCAACGCTTTGGTGTGAAGAACATCGACACTTACATTGGCAAGCATGGCTTAACGGGCTGGTATTTTAGAGTTATTGAAAGCGGCACGATAAAAGTGAATGATCCAATTAAGTTGGTACATCGCTTAAAAAGCAGCAAATCCGTAAAAGAAATTGTTCGCTTAGTACGCGACAAGGACGCTTGCCCAACAGAACGTTTAATAGCATCTAACATTCCAGCATTGGCCGATGAGTGGGTGAGAAAATTAAGGAAATAGTGGCGATGTAGCTTTGAATGCCACGTTGCATTTGCGTGCTGCCTCGCCTTCGCAAGGAAGACGAGGCATTACTGCGCATTAATACACATTCGAACTGCATATCTATATCATGCGTGGTCTTAGGCTATTTCGAACAAACCTGCCGCGCCCATACCGCCACCAACACACATAGTAACGACTACATATTTAACGCCACGACGTTTACCTTCAATCAATGCGTGACCCACTGCGCGCGCGCCCGTCATACCATAGGGGTGTCCGATTGAAATAGCACCACCATTTACATTGTAAATATCTGGGTCGATACCAAGCTTGTCTCTGCAGTATAAGGCTTGGCAGGCAAAAGCTTCATTCAATTCCCACAAGCCAATATCGTTGATTGTTAGGCCGTTCGCTTTCAGAAGTTTAGGTATCGCATAGATAGGACCTATACCCATTTCTTCTGGCTCATTTCCCGCGACCATCATTCCGCGATAAATACCTAGAGGAGCTAAGCCGCGCTTTTCAGCTAGTTTTGCTTCCATCACAACACACGCCGAGGCGCCATCAGACAACTGACTGGCATTACCAGCAGTAATACAACCACCGTCAATCACTGGCTTCAACGCTTGCAAACTCTCAAGTGTTGTCGATGGGCGGTTGCCTTCATCTTTTTCTAGCGTGACTTCTTTAAAAGAGATTTCTTTTGTTTCTTTGTCCATGATGCCCATGGTAGAGGTCATCGGCACAATTTCATCGTCAAATTTTCCAGCAGCTTGTGCTGCAGCGGTACGTTGTTGCGACATTAAGGCGTATTCATCTTGCGCCTCGCGCGAAATATTGAATTTCTTCGCTACATTTTCGGCAGTGTATAGCATTGGCATGTAGGCATGCTCAGCCTGCTTTGTCACGTTCGGGTCGATAGACTTGCTCACCCACTCAAAATACTTTGCTTGGATCTCTGATATATTTTCCTGCCCGCCAGCCACGACCACATCCATCCCATCAACCATCACTTGCTTCGCGGCTGTAGCAATAGCCATTAAACCTGATGAACATTGACGGTCAATAGTTTGACCTGAAGCAGAATAAGGCAAACCAGCCGCTAAGCCAGCTAGACGGGCGATATTTGACCCTGCGCTACCTGCATTCAACACTGAGCCAATGATAACATCATCGATTTCAGCCCCTTCAACGCCTGAGCGCTCGACAGCGTGTTTGATAGCATGCGCAGTCATGGTAGGAGATTTTATATTATTAAAAGCGCCACGGTAAGCGCGACCTATTGGTGTACGTGCAGTTGATACAATAACAGCTTCTTTCATTTTCCTTCCTAATTAGGGGTCTGAGCATTTAGTCTGCGTTGAAAGCCATGGGATAGCAAGTTAAGCGCCATTTTGCTTTTTTATGTGACCTAATTGCCTTCATTTATAGTCCATATACCCTGTACTTTAGCTATGTGCAGGCTCACATTTTATTGACAGTTGGCAACGAAAAGGGTAGTTTCGTGTATTAGCTACTACAGTCATGTTTGCACCTTGATATTCGCTAAGAAGCAAACAGGCAGCAAGGTTAAGCGCCAGCTCGCATTATTTAAAGGTGTTCAAAGCAGCTAGCCTTTTACCAGTGTCACAATTGAATACAAGGAAGTGATATGGACCAATTCCTCGACACGATATTTAGTTTCCCAGTTATATTCTTTACCGTACCTCTTATGGTGATGATCATATTTTGGGCTTTTGCATTACTTGGCATGTTAGACATTGAAATTCTCGACGGTAGTGGAGAAACTGATAATGCCGATGCCGGCAGTGGCTCTTTCTTGGAGAACTTAGGGCTCGACGGCGTGCCACTAACGGTAGCGATAACCCTAGTTGAAATATATGGCTTTGCTTTCGTGTATGTTGCCAGAAAGTATATCAGTCCGCTTTTTGATGGTATTTTAACAGCCACCGCTTCGGGTTTTGTTATCGCTGTGCTTTCGCTAATTATCGCCATTCCTTTTGCTGCCTACACAAGTAAACCATTACGAAGAATTTTTGAAGTTCAAGAAGCTGTGTCTAAGTCCGAACTCATTGGCACCTACTGTATCGTTACAACACAAACAGTCACCGAGAGTTTCGGCCAAGCAAGAGCTGAAGATGGCATGATTTACAGTGTAAGAACAGCACCAGGTTTTCAAATAGCGGGAGGCTCCAAAGTAGCCCTCATCGACTTTAACGAGACCAACGATACCTATACCGTCGTGACAGAGGCCGAGTTAATGGCAATGTCATCTAATCAAAATTTATAAAACAATGTAGTACTTTTATCTCCACAATACGTGTTTTCAATTTGTGGGGGTTGACGTTTAAGGAGTAAACGAATGAATGAAGATTTAGTTTTTTGGGCATCTTTAGCAGCTGCTCTCGTCGTATTTATGATAGTGGTTGTTTTGCTCATGGGTAAGCTTTATCGCAAAGTAGAGCAAGGCCGAGCGATGATCATCAATAAAATGAGAACAACTACCGTCACTTTCGCGGGCGGAATTGTTGTTCCTGTATTCCATAAAGTGGAAGTGATGGATATCTCTTTAAAAACCATCGAAGTTGATCGAAGCGGTTCTGATGGCTTGATCTGTAAAGATAATATCCGAGCCGACATCAAAGTAGGGTTTTTCGTCAAGGTAAACAAAAACAGTGACGACGTGCTTAAAGTAGCTCAGGCGATCGGTTGTGAAAGAGCATCTAACATCGCTACCTTGGAAGATTTATTTAGCGCCAAATTCTCAGAAGCTTTGAAAACGGTGGGTAAATCACTTGAGTTTGAAGACCTCTATGCAAAACGTGACAATTTCCGTGACCTTATCATTGACAATATCGGTACCGATCTAAACGGCTATGTGCTTGAAGATGTTGCGATTGACTACTTAGAACAAACGCCTATCGAAAAGCTTGATCCAAACAATATCTTGGATTCACAAGGTATTCGTAAGATTACACAGTTAACTGCAGAACAGCATATTCAAACGAACATCTTCCAGCGCGATGAAGAAATGAAAATCAAGCGCAAAGATGTTGAAACGCGCGAAGCGATTCTTGAGCTTGAACGCCAAGAAGCCGATGCTGAAGCCAAACAGGAACGCGAAGTTGCCACCGTGCGCTCGAGAGAAAAGGCAGAAATGGAACGTGTTCAACATGAAGAACACTTAAAGGCCGAACAAGCACGTGTGCAATCTACCCAAGAAATTGAAGTTCAAGAACAAAACAAACAGCGCGAAGTGGAAGTAGCAGAGAATAATCGCCTCCGCGCCGTTGCTATTGAAGAAGAGCGTGTACTCAGAGCGCGTGAACTTGAACAAATCGACCGTGAAAAAGAAGCTTCATTGCAACGTATTGCAAACGAAAAGCTGGTTGAACATGAGAAGCGTGAAATCGCCGAAGTTATCCGTTCACGAGTGGAAGTTGATAAGACGGTTGCCGAACGTGAAGAAGAGATCAATGAATTGCGTGTCGTTGCTGAAGCCGATAGGAATAAAAAGGCTAAGGTAATTGCAGCTGAAGCTGAAGCTGAAGAAGCACTAGTAAAAGATATTAAAGCGGCGGAAGCCGCAGAAAAAGCGGCTGAATACCTAGCGAAAGAGAAATCGATTACTGCTGCCGCTGATTTAGAAGTAGCTGAAAAACTAGCCTTATCACAACGCAAAGAGGCTGAAGGTCAAGAAGCACTGAGTGCCGCTGACGGGCTAGCCGAAGCTAAAGTCATGGAAGCTCAAGCAGTTGCTAAAGAGCAAGAGGGTATGGCTGACGTTCGCGTGAAAGAGGCAATGGCGGATGCAATCGAGAAGAGCGGCGTTGCGGAAGCTGAAGTTATGGCGAAAAAAGCCGCGGCTGAAGCTGAAGGCATGACTCAGAAGTTTGCTGCAATGGCGACCATGTCACCAGAACAAAAAGCGCACGAAGAATTTAGAATGCGTCTTGATAAGCAACATGAACAAGTGATCAAGTCGATTGAAACCAATGTTGATATTGCCAAAGAGCAAGCTGTGGTATTGGGTGAAGCGCTTAAACAAGCGAACATCGACATTGTGGGCGGTGATACGGCCTACTTTGATAGCTTCGTTAAGTCTCTATCAGTGGGTAAAGCCATAGATGGCACCATTAGCAAGTCTGAAACACTTGGCACTGCTTTTGAGGATCACTTCAATGGTGATGCTAGCTTTGTTGAAGATGCGAAGGAATTGGTCGCTGGTTTCGGTAATGCAAGCGGTAATGCAAAAGACGCAGCCGTCACCGCATTAGTCGCTAAATTTTTAAAGGAAGGCTCTGATAATCCACAGTTGATGTCGATGATCACTAATGCCTTAACAAAAAAAGTAGCTCCAGACGCCGATAAAAGCTAAGGATAGCAGGCAAACATCATGGCAACTGAACAAGAGCAACTAGATCAGGCTGTTACTGATGGTGGGGCGTACGACGTTATTCGTGCGCGCCTACTTTCGCAAGCCAGCACGCTTAAAACCAAAGTTGATAAGCTCAACAATGCGCGAATTGAAGAGTTTGGGCAAGCCAAACTTGAAGTTGCAGGGCGCGTTCGTGTGCGCACAGAAAATAACTGTGTCGCGCGAGATATCGTTCCTGTTGGGCAAGATCTACTTTTCGGCTACAACGTCTTCATCGGCCTGAAAAAAGAAACACAAGTTAGCGATGTTTTTAGCTTGTTTCAATTGCAAGAAAAAGAAGGCAGCTACCAACTTAATCAAAAAGATATTAAAGGCAGTTTCTTAGACGAACCTAATTTCGTTAAGGAATTTAACGAGCTTTATATTTACTACAAAGAAGCGCGTTTAATACAAATAAAAGTACAAAACCAAACGCTTTTTGCAGTATTTCAAATTGGCCGTAAGTTAGAAGACATTCGGGTTTTTCAATGGCAAATTGAAAAAGATGGCAGTGCCCGCTACATTGATAATCGCGGTGAACGAGCCATTAAAAAAGCCGATTCACACGACTTTGAGTGGGAACTGGCTGGGCGCGATAGCCATGAATCGGGCAGCCACCCGCACATTAATATTCTTGATGAAGTTTTTGTTGAAACCATTGGTGGTAAGCTCACTATCAAAGTAGAAAACAATACCGAAGATGGTCTCGGTATCTACAACGAAGATGTCGACGATAGCACCCAAAGCCTCGCCGACGCTAGTGTTCACTATGCTAAAGTTGGCAGTCTTATTTTGTTAAAAATACTGCCCTATCGTGAAAAAGAACATCGCTATTTGGTTTATAACACGCGAAACCAGCAAGTAAATAGAATCGATGCCATTGGTAGTGCCTGTATTTCATTGCCCGAAGACCACGGCATTATTTTCCCAGGCGGCTATTATTTACAAAATGGCGACACTAAAAAGTTTCCTGATGAGATTGAAGGTCTTACATTCAAACGTAGCATGCGTTCGCCCAATGGCGAAGACGTACTCTTCATTTTTTATGAACCTGAGTCAGGTCTGGCTGGCCTGTATTCCTACAACCTCATTCGCAAAGAGTTGCAAAATCCCATTTACGCCCATGGTTTCAGTATATTTGACGATGGCAAAATGGTTATTTTCAGCTCTGAAGAAGAAGCGACGCGCGTGCACCCTATGCAGGTATGGGAAACCCCCTACTACAGTGATGAATTTGCAGCTAAACAGCCTAGCAAAGACAGTTTCTATAGCCGTATAGGCAACAAAGAATTAGTACGCGGCATAAGTGATGTGGTGTCAATTTATCGAAATATTAACAGCAACAATCCTAGCAGAAGCTCCTACGAAGACTTGATCAAAACGTCAAAATCGATGTTCGACTCATACTATTGGATGACAGACGACGAAGTCGATGGCCTCGGCGACCTTATCAAAGAAATTAGCAACACCGCAGAACTTGTTATTGATGAGTTTGAAAAAGTTGAACAAATTCGCCAACAAGCGACAAATGCTTTGGCCGAAGCTGAAAAGAAACAGCAAGAGGTAATAGCAGGCATTCGCATTTCCTCATGGAAAACGCCGCAAGAATATGTCGATTGTTTAATGAACTTGCGCAAGCAGCGCGGTTTCTTGGTCACTTTAAAAGACCAACGATACATCGACACCGAGCGCATTTCTGAGCTTGATGAAAAGGTCACTGAAGCCTTTGATGAAGTGAGCACAGCTACGGTTTCTTTCTTGTCAGATGAAGCGGCGCTTAAGCCCTATACTGATGCTATAAGCACATTGGATAAACGTATCGCTTCGGCTGATTTGGTGGTGGTGATAAATGAAGTAAACGAAGAGCTTGAGAGTTTGTCGCTTGGTTTAGATCTATTAACAGAAGTATTGAATGGTTTAAAGATTGATGATGCCACGAAGCGTACCAAAATACTTGATGATATTTCGGAAATATACAGCAAGTTAAATAAGGTGAAAGCTCAAGGGCGTAACCGTCGCAAGCAGCTTGGCTCCAGTGAGGCGACCGCTGAATTTGCTGCTCAATTCAGGTTATTTTCCCAAAGTATTAACAGTGCATTGGCAATGGCCGACACCCCAGACAAAGCGGAAGAACAACTCTCACGCTTATTAATTCAGTTAGAAGAGCTCGAGTCAAAGTTCAGCGAGTTTGACGAGTTTTTATCTGACATTATGGAAAAGCGAGAGGAATTACATAGCGCTTTTGAAAGTCGCAAGCAGAGTCTAATGGAAGAGCAGCAACGTAAAGCTCAGAACCTATTCTCGGCCGCACAACGAATCCTAAAAGGCGTGAGTCGTCGTGCCGGTAATTTTGCCGATGCCACTGAATTAAACACGTATTTTGCCTCCGATCCTATGATCATGAAAATTGCCGAATTAGCCCAGCAATTGCGTGATCTCAACGACCAGATAAAAGCAGATGACCTTGAAGCTCAACTCAAGGCAGTAAAAGAACAAGGTATTCGTTCACTGCGTGACAAACAAGATATTTTCGAAGACGGCGGCAACGTGATCAAGCTTGGTAAGCACAAGTTTAGCGTAAATACTCAAAGCCTCGATTTGACTTTGCTACCGCGTGACGATGGTTTATATCGACACCTTGTGGGAACTGACTTTTACGAACGCATCGAAAATGAGGAGTTAAGTCGACTTAAGCCTTATTGGCAACAAAACCTAGTGTCGGAAAACGCTGAGGTAAGTCGGGCTGAGTTTTTGGTGTCTGTCATACTAAAGGACGCTGAAGAACAACGTAATGGTTTGTCTCTCGCTTCCTTGTATGAGCAAAGTAATGATGCAAAAGCGCTGTCTGCTGTTATCAGAGAGTATATGACAGCACGCTATCAAGAAGGCTATGAAAAAGGCATTCACGATTCGGATGCGCTGGCAATATTGCAAGCCATTTTGCCTATTCATCAACAAGCAGGTTTGCTTCGTTTTGCCCCCAAGGCGCGAGCGCTTGCGATGCTATTTTGGATATATGATACCGCGGATGCTGAGCAACGTTTGTTATGGCAAAGTCACGCGCAAAGCGCAGCGGTTCTATCAAGTTCTTTTTCGACTATAGAAGGATTTAAGCAGCTTCGTAAACAGCTAGAAGAAGCGATGAAGGCCTTTACTCAAGATTTTAAACTTCAGCCTAATCCGGCAAACGCCAACACATCAGAGCGTAGTTCAGCAGAAAACAATGCGGAACTCAATGCATTGTTAAGCCAAGCAGTTGAATATTTAAGCTTAGAACTTGCTCAAAGCAAACTGTGCTTTGTGAGTAGTCAAGCTGCGTCAGACATGACGTCGAAGTTTAGTGAATCAATCTCAAAACTTGGTCATCAATCTGATTTCGACTCTGCTATGTTGCAGTTCAATACCCTGATTACCAATAGTAAAAAAGCCTACCAATTGAATCAAACAAACAATATTCATGGCCTCACAGAGCAGTGGAGTTTAACTTGCGCTTGGATAGAGGCAACCTTGGGTAGCAAAAATAATGCTGACAAGGACGCTGAAAACGACCAAGCTCAAATAGCAGATGGTAAGAGCCATTATATAGAAGAAGCCGCCGCATTGGTGATTGCAGCTGCAGTTGAAACGCTTAGGTCTACCCAGAAAAGTCTTAATCCTAAAAACACAGAAGACTGCGCTCAAAGCATCGAAACAATGGTCTCCTCAATCTCCTTAGAAGCCGAGATAAGCGATTTACTCAGCGATCATCAACGTATTAAAGATGGCAAGCTGCGACTGTCGGTCGACGAGTTCAATCAGCGTTTAGGCCACTATCACAGCGTACATGTGAACAACTTCAAACGTTATCATGAACTGCGCCAACGCATAATGGATGAAAGCCGCAAAGAGCTGCAACTAGAGGCTTACAATGCAAAACCATTGAGTTCATTTGTTAGAAACCGCCTAATTAATGAAGTGTATCTTCCTATTATCGGCGACAACTTAGCTAAACAAATGGGCACCGTCGGTGACAACAAACGTACCGACCTGATGGGCTTGCTGTTACTCATATCGCCACCGGGTTACGGGAAAACCACTCTCATGGAATATACCGCCGACCGCTTAGGTTTGGTATTCATGAAAATAAATTGTCCGAGTCTTGGTCATGATGTTACGTCAATCGACCCAGAAAATGCGCCCAATGCAACGGCTAAACAAGAACTCGAAAAGCTAAACTTGGGTTTAGAGATGGGTAATAATGTGATGTTGTATCTCGACGATATTCAACACACTCATCCTGAGTTTTTGCAAAAATTCATTGCTTTGTGTGATGGAACCCGACGCATTGAAGGTGTATGGAAGGGCGAGAGTAAGACCTACGACATGCGTGGTAAGAAGTTCTGCGTGGTGATGGCTGGTAACCCATATACCGAGTCGGGTGATGTATTCAAGGTACCCGATATGTTAGCTAACCGAGCCGATATTTATAACTTGGGTGATGTACTCGGCGGGCAGGAAGAACAATTCGCACTGAGTTACATAGAAAATGCGCTTACCTCTAACCCTGTTTTAGCTCCTCTTGCGTTAAGAGATATGCAGGATGTTTATAAGTTTGTGGCAATGGCCAATGGCGAAAATATACCGAGTGCTGATTTGAGCCATCAATATAGCGGTGCGGAGATAAACGAAATTGTTGCTGTGTTACGCCATCTAATTGTTATTCAAGAGGTTATTTTGAAGGTGAATTTGCAATATATCGAGTCTGCTGCAACCGCCGAAGACTATCGTCAGGAGCCGCCATTCAAGCTTCAAGGTAGTTACCGAAATATGAACAAAATGACCGAAAAAGTATCTGCGGTAATGAATCACGACGAACTTATGCGACTCATTGGTGATCATTATACCGGCGAGGCGCAAACTCTCACCTCGGGCGCGGAAGAGAACTTGCTTAAACTTGCCATGCTTCGCGGCGTAATGACCGACGAGCAGACTCAACGTTGGGAACACATTTGTAGTGCCTTTGACAGCAAGCAGTCGCAAAACATTGAGGGTGATCCGCAAGTGCAAGCGGTTAAGCAGCTTTCACAAATGACCAAGGCGCTTGAGGCGATAAAAGTAGATATGCAGCAAACAGTCGATACCGGTGATTTAATTCGCCCTATTAACCGTGTTGCCGCTGCCATGCAATTGTTAAGCAAAGTATGGGCTGGGAACGGAGCTAGTAAAACAAAAGACCTTGAGCTAGAGGAGCAAAGCGATAAACCAGATGCTCAAGCTTAACTCTGGCTACACAAAAAGCCAACGGGGCAAGGCAAAAGTAAGCTCTCTGTTTATTCCGGCCTTGGCTTTATGTGTTGTAGCTGCGTTGGTTTGGGTCCTTTACTCCTTATTTCAGCCCGTAAAGTTTGAACCAGGCTCAACATTAGCAGAATCAGAGCCATATAATGCCCCAGAGCCTGAGTACCAATTAGCGCAAAACAACACTCGAGCTGAGCCGCTCAAAAAGCCTGATACAGTGCCTGAAGAAATAGATAGTAATTTAAGTTACTGTGCCGCACCCGACGTAGAGATCGTCGGTTTTGAGTGGGATACAAACATGGCCCAGGTGAAAACTGATAGCCTAAATTGGCAAGAAATTACTAATGAAAATCTATTTAACTCTGCGCAAATGCGAGAATATGAAAGGGCATTATTCACCCGATTGTCGGAACTACGCAATGATAGCAATTCACGAATAGAAAGTTATGAATTCGGAGAGTACCATAATCAGGAATTCGAGTATTTGAAAGACGATAAAATCGCGGTGATTGAACGTTTCGCCGGAGACACAACATTTCTTGTTCAGACCTTAAAATACAATCGCTTTGAGTTAAGTAGCAGTGAATTTGCTGAGCTGCTGAAAACCCACCCCCCACTCTCTCTTGCCTTTGTTTATGACATGCTTATGTCACCCAACATCATGGATGTTGATTTCATCAAGCTATTTATCGATGCCCGCGACAAAGACTCCCCTCTTAGTTTATTAGGTGAATCGCGCACAGGCGGCAAACTTGCACTTAAGTTGCTTAGTTTGAATCAAATAAAGAGCTTCGTTCTTGCGCAAGAGTTGGGCTTAGCGATTGACAAAGAAGCCTCCACGTATTTATACGCAGCACTTGCTTCTGGTTACGGTATCGGCATAGAAACTTTTGAATCTAGCGATGTTAATGAAGCCTTAAATATAATTGCTAACATAGCCGGCAGACCAAGCCCCGCTGACGCTATCATGCTTAGCAGATATCATAAAGAAGAGCCGAAAGATACACTGATTCGCTACGGCCTAGATATAGATGATTTTCTTGTGTACAAGGTGAATGAAGATATTTTGGATATTGAACCCGAAGACTTATCGGCGCGCTTAAGTGACATTAAAAACCAGTGGCCCAACTATATACTTCGGCTTAATCCTCAGTCTGATTGTGCGAATGAAAGCGAGTTTCATTGGAACGATAGCACCTTGATCGAATGGATCAATGAGCGATTGAAAAGTCCTAGTGACAGCATGGCAATCGACGATGAATTAGCTAAGTTCTCAAGACTATATGTTGAGCGTTTCCGTTTTTTCTACACCACTAGAAAGCTTAAGGTAAGTGATCCACAATTTAACTTTAATGATGAGGATCCCTTTATTCAAAAGCTTTTCAATGTTATGGCGAGTCGAGAGGAGCCAAGTGGGATAAACATTTCCGAGCTCTTTTCCGAACCCATGACTAATGAGCAAGAAAAGATGGTAAAACTTTTATTGATTAGCATGGTTAAACAGCCAAAGATTCTAGAAGAAACGATCAATTTAGGTTTTAGCTATAACGAAAAGGATATGTTGGATGCACTACGTTTTCAGAATATGGAAGCAGTGAAGTGGCTTGCATCAATGAATATTGGCTACGGTGGCACTGACAGTTTCGGGAATGGCGTGCTGTATTGGGCAGTCATATTTGACGCTTTTAGCGCCTTGCAGAAAGTCGATATGAATAATATTCCCAAAATTTATAATACCAAGAATTTAAACCCGCATGAGCTGCATTATGCAGGATGTGATAGTTACGCCCTTGCACCTGACATTATTAGAGAGTTTGAAGTGGCAAAAGACCTGAAACAACAAATGCGGAGCGATATATGCGAACGCATCAGTGGCTACACAGACTTTATGATAGAACAGGCCGACCAATAAGCTTATTGAAAGAAGTGCTTAACAAATCCAACTAATTAAAAACCAATGCCCAGAAACAAAAAACACCGCCGAAGCGGTGTTTTCTTATAACAATGATACAGTCTTGATTATGCTTCTTTGATGATAACCAATTTAACTGATGTTGTTACGTCAGAGTGTAGTTGAATATCGATATCGAATTCACCCACTTCACGTAAAGTACCCATAGGCAATTTAACTTCTGACTTAGCAATCTCAACACCAGCAGCTGTTACTGCATCAGCGATGTCGCGAGTACCAACAGAACCGAATAACTTACCTTCATCACCAGCAGGTGATGCGATGGTTACTGATTCTAGTGCAGAAAGCTTATCAGCACGAGCTTGAGCTGCTGCTAATTCGCCAGCAATTTTTGCTTCCAACTCAGCACGACGAGCTTCGAACTTCTCAACGTTAGCTTTAGTTGCTGGAACTGCTTTTTGCTGTGGGAATAAAAAGTTACGTGCGTAACCTGATTTTACTGTGACTGTGTCACCTAGACCGCCTAAGTTGGCGACTTTGTCTAGTAGTATGATTTCCATCTTGCTACCTCTTTGCCAATCTTATTTGTGTGAATCAGTATATGGTAACAATGCTAAGAAGCGCGCACGCTTAATTGCAGTTGCTAACTGGCGCTGATATTTAGCGCTAGTACCAGTGATACGGCTAGGAACAATTTTACCGCTTTCAGTAACATAGTTTTTCAACATAGCGATATCTTTGTAGTCTATTTCTGCAACGCCTTCAGCAGAAAAACGGCAGAATTTACGACGTCTAAAAAAACGAGCCATTATGCGTCTCCTTCTTCTGTGTTAGCTTCTTCTGTTGCTGCAGGAGCATCATAAGATTTTTCTTCACGAGGTGGTCTGCGATCTTCGCGACGCTCTTCTTTAGCCATCGGTGACTGTTCAGTCACTGCAGCTTTAGTGCGCATAACCATATTACGTAAAACAATATCATTGAAGCGGAAAGCAGTTTCCAGCTCTTCAACTGCTTCAGCATTTGCTTCTGCATTGATAAGTACGTAATGTGCTTTGTGAAGTTTTTCAATTGGGTAAGCTAACTGGCGGCGACCCCAGTCTTCTAAACGGTGGATTTTTCCGCCGTCTTGCTCAAGGATACCAGTATATTTTTCAATCATGCCTGGTACTTGTTCACTCTGATCAGGGTGAACCATGAATACGATTTCGTAATGACGCATTATTGCTCCCTACGGTTATAGTCTCGGATAGTGAAGTCGTCTATATGGAGACAAGGAACTGAGTTGTTGACTTCAAGGGCGCGCATTATACATACCCGCGCCCGTTGAAACAACAATTTTTGCGTTAATCACTATTCTTTTTAAACATTGTTCGAGGCAAGGTGAGCATGCTCGCCGCAATGATAAGCGTTAGCTGCAAATATAGTGACTGCGTGATGAGTTTATATTCTCGTAATTCAGAGCCTGCAATCCAGATACTTAAGGAAATATGCATTAAGGCAAACGCCAAGATGAGCATGTTCACATGTATCGCTTTGCGCTTGAAGGCATCTCGGTGGTCAGGGTTTGAAAAGTTGCCCGTCTTGTCATCTCTAAATACTGCCCAAATGATCCCGAAGAACACACCGTTAAGCACAAATAGACCAACAAGGTTGGTGTAGCCTGCAAAGCCGTCAAAAGGATTGGCAACAAAATATACAATGGTGCCAACGAAAACAATATTCGCAACCGCGATCAATACAAGTAAAGGCAATGATAAATAATGCTGAAGTTTTCGAGGCCTCAAGGAGGCTGTTCGCTTACTACCAGCATAATTCTTGATGATATTAAACAAAGCCTTATGAATTAGCATCATTGCTGCCACTGGGATCATAGCCAAGAGATACATGATTAATAAACCGCTTTGGTCATCCCAATTTAGAAGTTCAGTTTCATTTCGAATTGCTTGTATAACGAAAACGGCAACGAAGGCAAATAAAAAACCCACCATTGTCCAATATGGCGTTTTGGTCTTATTCAAGTATTGATGCACGGCTTTCGAGGCCTCAGGATAGTTGCCAACACCATAATTAAGCGCTGTTTTGGAAAATATCTGATAGCTCAACAAGGGCACAAATAATAGTGTCACTACAAGTTGCACGGTCATAATTAAATAGTTACTTTGGGAAAGCCAATCGAACATAAGATTCCTTAATTCCGCCCTGCGGAAATGACTTGGTTAAATACATTTCTAATTTCTGAATCTGTTGCGCCTGCTGCGCGATACTTTTCTACATCGTCACTGAGTTGAGTTTGCAGCCATTCGTTAATATCAAAGGATAAGTTCCTTAAAGCATCATTCGCTACAAAACTACCTTTCGCTCCCCTCGACTCAAGCACTTTATCCCTCTCTAATAGACGGTATGCTTTCGCTACTGTTTTGGCATTAAGTTCCAAGTCAGACGCCAGTTGACGAATTGAGGGCAAAGCATCACCTGGTTGCAGGAGCTCGGACTCAACCGCTCGTTTAATCTGCAACACTAGTTGGTTAAATAAGGGTTCTGCAGAATCTAAGTCTATTGTGATCATTTTCACCTCATGTTGTACCACCTTCAAGTGGGGTACATGTTGATAATGACATTTATGTACCCTTAGATCAAGTGGTACATTTGAAATAAATCAATTTACATTAAACAAGGAAGGGTAAACGCAAAGTCAGCAAGATTACGAAAAGTACTTTTTTGTTTATGATTTTAATTTTAGATTTTTATCTGATAATAGAGAAATAACGTAAAAACAAGCTTTAGTATAATTATAAGATATTGTTTATTATGTAAAAAAATTATCAACGAAGAATTTATTTAGTTTTACTTAAGGTAAAAGAACATCGCAAACACTACAATCCTGAAGCTCACAATCATATATACATTGCAGCATGTAAGCGCTAACATTTTGTCAATGATTTGTTAAAGGAATGCTAAGATGAAAAACACAGCACTTGTACTATTACTGGCTATTGGTCTTGTAGGTTGCGGTAGTGGAGGGTCGTCAAGTACACCGGAGCCAGCTCCAGTATCACCACCTGCTCCGCCACCGCCGCCAGCACCACCAAGCACACCGGAAGCCGATGCACTGCCGAACATGTTCTCATTCGGAACGTATTCCAATGCACTTCCGGGTCAAATAGTTGAGTCAGGCGCCATTGTTATTAGCGGTATGGATGACGCTAGCCCTATATCCATCAGTGGAGGCGAATTCTCAATAGACGGAGGCACCTTTCAAAGCGAGGCAGCGACGATCGATGCTGGCCAAGGCGTGACCTTGCGAGCTGCGGCATCGACCGCTTCTTTAGGTGAGGTAATCGTTAGCTTAAGCGTTGGTGATTTGAGCGTGGATTACCCTATCATCACCGCAGATCTTAGCGGCCGAGTTGAAGCCGAATCAGCATCATTATTAGGTGATGCTAGCATGACAGCCTCTGATAGCTCCTCATCGGGTCAAGTTGTGAATATGACCAAGCTGAATGATGGCATTGCTATAAGTGCGGTCAGAGCCTCGAAATTAATCACCCTGTCGTATACCTCAAATGAAGATACGAGCTTGTCTTTGCTGGTAGAGGGGAGCGAAATTGGCAGTGTCGATTTGTATGCTACGGGTCAATACAAACAAAGCATTGAATTTTTCTATGATTTCGCCGCTGATACAGCAGTACAAGTGGTATTAAACTCAGCAACGGAGGCAACTAGTGTAAGTCTCGACTATGTTGATTTTGTAACTGACTTTACTGCCGAAATTGCAGCCCAGGAAATGGGCGCGGGTTTTAACCTAGGACAAATGTTTGAAAGCAATCAACACGAACCTAGCTTAGCGAATGCCGCTCCTAAAATTGATGCATACTACAAAAGTGGGTACAGGAATGTTCGAATTCCCATCACTTGGACTGAAACAATTCAGGGCAATACGCTTGTTGAAGATACCGACACTGGTGTTGTCGACCGTGACCATCCGCGTTTGTTGGAAATTATGAAAGTAGTTGACTATGCCTTAGCCAAACCTGGTATGTATGTCGTGATTAATATGCACCATGAATCAACCTTGAAAGCCGAAGATAAATATCAGGTACTAGAGCAAATTTGGGCAGATAATGCTGATATTTTTGCTGATCGTAGTCATCGTTTGATTTTCGAAATTCTGAACGAGCCGCATCAAGGCCCTAACAACGACCCGATGGAGCCTGAAAAAGTGCGCCGGATGTCTGAATTGGCGTACAACAAGATACGCGCAAAAAATAGTAGACGTATTATTATCATTGGCGGGAATCAATGGTTCGGTGCGCATGAAATGGCAATTACATGGCCTAATTTAGACCAAGTAGGCTCTGGCCAAGATGCCTATCTGATGGCAACTTTCCATCATTATGACCCTTGGGAATTTAACGGCGCTAGCGACAAAACCTTTGCTTGGAATGCCCAAACAATTACTACCCCGATGCAAACCATGGAGAGTTGGAGCACTAGTGTAGGCAACAACATGCCAATTTATATTGGTGAATGGGGTAATAGTTGGGGACAATATCTACGAGCTGACGGTTGTAACAACATCAAAAGCTGGTACAACGATTTTAATAGTGCGCATGCTTCTAACCGCCCAATAACAGCGCCAACAGCGGTTTGGGATGATGGCGGTTGGTTCCAAATCTGGAATCATAGTACTAACGATTGGGGAAGCGAGCTGTTTCAATGCATTACGGGCAACTGTATGCCAGCTAATTTCGAAAGAAACAATAGCGCCTGTTCTGATACTTTGTAAATACTAGACAGCACTGTTTTGCTAATAAGGCTTCCCTTTTATAACTAGGAAGCCTTTTTTTTTGCTTTAATTGTGATAATTTTGAATTACAGTAAGATTCACTAAACACTTTTAGCACTGAATCATTATGCGCATTTCGATTAAAACCCTCGTTACAAGCCCCATAACGAAAGTCTTCGTATTAGGTACTCTTCTTAGTTTTCAAAGCCATTTTACAAGAGCTCATGACTTGCATCTCGTCGAGGGCGCGTCGTCATCGAAACCAAGCAACGCTGTTCAAAGGTCGAATTCAAACGCAAACGATGCGCTGGCCAGTGCCACCTATTTAGCCAACGAAGGCATTATGGTCGAATCAGGTGGTGTCAAAATACTCTTCGACCCTTTCTTTCACAATGATTATGGTAGCTACCAGCTCGTACCGGAAAAGATCTTGTCCGCTATAAAACAGAACGAAGCGCCTTACCACGATATTGATATTGTGTTTATCAGTCATGCACACGGAGACCATTTCGCAGCCCAAGATATGCTCGACTATTTGGTAACATTTGACAGCGTAAGCTTGGTCGCACCGCAACAAGCGATAGACGAAATGGCGAAACTAGCTAACTTTGAGAAGGCAAAGTTATCGCTAAGTGCTCGTATCAGGGCTATTAGCCTAGCCTATCGAGATGCTCCCATCTCTTTTAATATCGACAACGTCAATATAGATGCCGTACGCATTCCACATGCCGGCTGGCCGGGCCGCGCTGACGTAAGTAATATAGTATACAGAGTAACTCTGCCTCTAGCAGAAGCGAGTAGCACTTATATTCATATGGGTGATGCCGACCCTAACGACAGTCATTTCCGTCCCTTGGCAGAATTTTGGCAACAACAAAAGACTGACCTCGCATTTCCACCCTATTGGTTTTTCTTATCCCATGAAGGAAATTATGTTCTGGATTATCGTATCAATACTCAGCGTAGTGTTGGTGTACATGTTCCTATCAAAATACCCCAAACCTTACTCAATAGTGGGAAAGCATATTTCTCTACACCAGGGGAAGTACTGAAAGTGAGCCCACCCTAAGTCAGGTCATTTCCATCAACACTTGAGCATGAATGGCACCCGCAAGAAAACTATTGCTGTGTAAAAAACGCTAGCAATGTATTTGCGCTCTCTTCTCTATCGAGAGAGCTTGGAGGCGATGGCACTGCATTAGTTGCAAAGGCAATCGCGCCTTGTTTATCAGGGTAAAGCGCGAAAAAGGAATAGCCACCGTTAATAGTGCCGCCATGGTAAATCATCGGCCCATTTTCTGGGTGCGTGGCATTAGCATTATTGATGCGAAAGCCTAAGGCGTAGTTTGAGCTTGAATCCGCTGTAGAAAACAACTGCGTGACCGAAGACGAACTAAGATACTCATGGGCAAGCAAGGCGTTTCCAAACACTAACAGATCCGAAGGTGTTGATAAGAAACCTGCGCCAGCATATTTATTGCTATAGTCGAGCTCAGGGGCAGCAAAAAGACGACTACCCAATAGCAGATAGGGGCTTGCCTTTTGGGAGACTTTTTCTTCGTCATAGCGTTCAGTGTTTCTGGCTATGTTTAAGGTGGTATGAGTTAAGCCTAAAACCGACACTAATTCTTGCTCAACTAAATCGACGTAACTCCTCTCTGTAGCAGCTTCCAAGGCCAAAGCTAGCACAGAATAAGCATAAGAACTGTAGAGAAAATCACTTCCAGGACGGAAAACCAAAGCGTCTTCCTCAACAATTTCAGCGGCTGCTCTTGTCGTTGGGTAGTGAGTTTCGTTCAGACTTTCCGACAATTCGTCTTTGTAGTGACGGATCCCTGAGCGGTGACTTAACAATTGCGCCAAGGTGTAAGACGCATGATTAGTTTCGGCAAAGTCCTTAACATAGCTTTGAAAGTTATCATGAATATTAAGCTTGCCCTGCTCTTGAAGCTTAAGTGTAAGGGCGGCGGTAAGCGACTTTGAAATACTACCAATTTGGTATTGCGTATCGGCTTGAGCCGCAATATTTTGCTGAATATCAGCCACGCCAATAGTAGCACTCCATACGGTCTTTCCCTCTAAGGAAAGAGCTGCAGAAATAGACGGAACTGGGTGCTTTTCATAGAGATTTTGCAACCAAATATTAGCCTGTTCACAGGCCTCTCGCTCAGGAAAATGACAAGTATAGTTGGCTGGTGCATCAGCCAATTCAGGCCGCTCTTGGGTCATTAAATAAACATAAAATGCAATACCACTGCCTATTGCAACTAGTAGAACAGCAATGGCAATAAGTGCTCTTTTAAACATAGTTCTTCCTTGCTAAATCCACTCAACTCAAGTTCAGTATTAGTATGCGGTCTTACTGTAGCCAAGCATAACTGAACTTCATGAAGATAGATTGACCATTTACTTTTAATTTATTTAGCTCATCATTTTCGAAAGCACTGTCGGCGTAGCCCACAAAGAATTTGGTGAGTGGGTTTAGCTTGTAAGAATACAGTAGTTGCACCCCAAGGTCTCGTGACTCGGCATCTAAACCTAAATCCTCACCTTCAGCAACAAGATAATTTCCTAGGTTTCTGGATATGTCTGCGTAGGCTAACGTCACTCTAAAAAACTGTCGTTGGTCAAACTGGTAGGTCATTCGTAAGTCGCTTAGGTTAGCAACGAACAAATTGTCACTGTTTGAATCTAGTTTGCTGTAAGTATGGCGCACACGAAAGCGTAAATGAGTGCCAAGGTTGATATCAATCGTAGGCTCAACGATCAACTGTTCACCCAAGCGGTTGTTAGCGAAATCAATAGCATCACCTTTGCGCATAAAATTGCTGATAAAGAAGTATTGATTTGGTTTGGTTTCCATATATAGCGACATTGATTCTTCATCAAAATAAGTGGCGTTGTTAACAATGTCTAAGCGTTCACTGAATTCACGTAAGCCCGTTCGTGTGCGCTTTACTGCGCCTATTTGAGCAAAAGACTGGTAATTTCCACGAATATTAATTTGTGCCTCAAGCTCTCGCTCCAGCAGTTCGCCATTCATGTTGTGAGCTTGATCCCAATCACCACTTAAGCGAATGCGATTCCACCAAGAGTTTTCATTCCACCAATTATAGCCACCTCCGATGATCGTCACTTTACGATCCACTCTTGATTGGAATCCTAAATCAGCACGATAGTTTTCGTCAGTCACTTGGCGAGTAGCGCGAAAATCGTAATCACTGTTTTCATGTCGATAGTCTAGGTAAAAAGAGCGCCCAGTAAAACTATCGCTCATGTCGGTGCGCAAGGAAGCTTCGCTTTTGTCACTCTCATTAATGCATTCATCGTTGCAGAAATCTTCAAACAAATCATCTGGATACTGCGTGTCTGTAACAATAACTTGAGCACGAAGTGTGTCTTGTTCACTTATTCGATACTTAGCATCGAAGGAAGTCACGTAATTATGATAGTTATCGGCATCTCGAGCCGTCACCACTGCACCAAGCGCCAGCCTATCTGAATAGTCAAAACGATAACGAGCAGCCGCATTGGTTGATTTGGCATCAAACTGCGCGACCGACGAGCCCAAATTTCCGGGCACCAAAAAGGTCGTTGTCTCATCGTTTGCTACAAACACACCAACAGAATGTTGCTCTTTACGACCCGTGAGCTTTACGCCGTAATCTGGCGCGTTCACATTTCGGGTATAGATCAAGTTTTGGAAAGAAGTAAAGTAATCAGCATTCGCTACAAAAAAGGGCCGTTGCTCATCGAAGAATAAAGCAAAGGTATTATTAATATTTAACTGTGCATTGTCGGCTTCAACTTGCGAAAAATCAGGGTTGAGCGTGGCTTGCACACTCATTTCAGGCGTAATGGCCCAGTTGAGATCTAGGCCAACTTCCTGAGCATTATCGTAGTCCCATTCATTCGTTTCGGTAGGGTCGCGTTCACGTGAAGCGCCAAGTACTGCAGTTGGCACGATTGCAAGGTTGTTACCCTGTTTCGCCTCCTTAAAGCCTGAGGCTTCACCCATTTGACACAAAGTGCATGCATTGTTGCGGTCAAATGGCAGATGCGATATGCGGTATTCGTCGCTTCTAGGGTAAAACCGGACAAATTCTATTCCCCAGCTTTTAATATCATCGCTCTCTTCAAAATTCATCAAACGCAATGGAATGGCCATCTCCACTTGAAAGCCTTCGTCGGTAAGTATCCCTTCAGATTGCCAGATGCCGTTCCAACTGGCGCTTTCATTGCCTGTCATTTCATTTTCGATGCTGTCGGTTTGCACGCCTAAGGGATTAACATAGAATTGATAGGCTAAGCGGCCATCGTTGTAGGTGTCAATTTTCACACCAACCATGTCTTGACCCCAAGTTTTGTCGCGATCTCGCAAAAACGAGCGTATTTGCTCAGGGGCGAAATCTTCCGCAACAAACGCGAGATAAAAGGTATTACCATCTTCGTAAAAATAAGCAGTAGTTTGTACTGGCGGCTGGGTATTATCGAAGGGGCGATGCACGTAGTTCAGTTTAACCCGTTGCGCAGTTTTCCAGACAGCCTCAGTTAGTTCACCATCAACGATAATTGTTTCATCAATTGAGGGGATGGTTAATTGCCGCAGTTCGCTCGTTTGTATAGCGCTATCACTGTTTGCAAGGTCAACATTTAACGCAGGCTTATTCGCTGCATTCACTTTGCAGGCTAATAGGCAGAATAATAGAAGGCTCAACTTTACAAAAGTATTGGCTATGTTACTTAGTCGCTTCAAAGAGTCTCCAGATCCTTCACCTTAAGCAGAAAAACAGACTTAATAAAGCGAACGAAAGAAAGTGTGTCGTTATTTTGCGACAGATCCTACTCGCTTTTTTTGCTCAGGGCTAGCCGCTAACATGCTTGATCCAAATCAACTTTGTAACATTTTATATACTTTAGTTTAGATAATGATGGACATCTGAGGGAAATGGTCTATGGTATTTTGAGCATTACTGTATTTATTCAAGTAAAAAGAGAGCTTCTATTTAGATGACCAGCGCAATCGACCACTTTACTCAGCAAGGAAGTGCTCAGCAAAGACTGTCAACACAAGAGAAACCAGTAATACTCTTGATTGATGAGTCTCGCTCGCAAGTAAGTGCCGATTTAGCCTCAATGTCTTGTCAATTAGAGCACCTAGTAGACTGCAGTCAGTTGGGCGACCACGTTAATCACACTAGTCGCCTACCCTCGCTGATTATAGTAAATAGCCACAGTAAAATGGTGAACCCACATCGCCTGCTTATTCGCCTCAAACAATCCGAACTCAGTAAAACCATACCGGTGATGCTTTTCTGTGACTGCGAAAATACTTGCCCAGACGACAAAATAAAAGCCTTTACATTAGGTTGTGACGACTACGTTACTTTGCCAATAGATTCCCGTGAGCTTATTGCCAGAGTGCAATCGAAAGTGCAAAGTTCGCTAACTCATGAGAATGTTGCCAACATGGCCTATAAAGATGAATTATCGGGTTTGGTTAACCGACGTGGCTATAATAATGCGCTAGCGAATGAATGGGCCCGCTGCAAACGAGTTAAAAAGACGATTTCTATGCTTATTATCGATATTGATAATTTCAAGGAGTTCAATGATAAGTTTGGGCATGCAAGTGGTGATGACCTGATACTCTTAGCTTCCGAGACATTGCTTTCTGTACGCAATCGCAGTAGCGACGTTGTAGCCCGATATGGCGGCGATGAGTTTATATTTTTGTTGCCCGACTGCGCCTATGACGGGGCCACCAAAATAGCCAATGAACTTGTTGAGAGATTTAATCAGCTTTGTGGTTCAGCCCATGCTCTCGTGAAGATAGGTGATTTATCAATTAGTATCGGTGTGTCCTCACTGATTCCAAGCGCACGTAACAACGCTTCAGAACTGTTTAGCATGGCTGATGACGCTTTATATAAAGCTAAAAGAGAAGGTAAAAATTGCTGGAAACGAGCAAATTAACCTAATGGTGAGCGTTCAAGTGCTACTTTGCAAACCATAAAAAGTTATCGCTCTAGCACACTACTTATATTTGTATACGAGTGCATGTAGCTCAGCCATTTTCCTTGCTTCACTTAAAACCATCAACATTGTTGCTTACGCATGATGTTCACACTCAATATTAATTGTTGCCTTATGTCTGCTTTTGTCTCCATTTAAGCCATATAAAAAATCAAAAAAATTCTATATATTTCATAACCTTAAAATATCCCTTATATAAATTTTATATTTTTATTAGCTTTTCTTATAGCCAAAAACTAGCATTTCCTTTGATTAAAAAATAGCCTGCATCCAAGACACTTTCTGTCTGATTTATGGATGAAGGACAAAGTAATGCCCAACTCAATGCACAAAGCTCGCCGTTCAATGCTGATGCTAATACCAATACCAGTGCCAGTGCCAATATTCGCATATTGGCATTCGAAGCACCTAGGTCTAAAACAAAGTAGGTCTTGCCTGCTACTCATTTTAGTCCTTGTTTTCATGGCTGCATGTTCTAAAAACGACGACAACAATAATATTGACACGCCACCTCCGCCGCCACCGCCTCAAACTATCGTGTTGTCAGGAAATGTTGAAAAAGGGCCCTTCATTGAATTAAATCTGGAAGTTTGGACGCAAAATGGCGAGGGCGAAGCGACTTTTCTCAGCCCCACGATTTCAGGCAGCAGTTTTGAGCTTGAAGCGCCTATAGGAGCGATAGTTCATTTTGCCGCGAGTGGTCGCTACCAAAACGAATTAACAGGCAATGAGACTGAGCTTCAGCAGCCTTTGATGCTGATCAGTGTTGCCGACGAGAACATGAAAAATATCAATGTACTGACCGATTTAACGGCAAGACATGTGATGGGCTCGAGTGATACGCCAAGCCTGCAAAACCTGCAGAACTCTCGTGAACTTGTTAACGCTGCTCTGGGCTTCGACGTGGCAGTTGATGCAGCGCAACTATCATTGGCTAATGTAGCAAGTGAAACAAATCTCGATGATCCCAATACAAAACTATTACTTTTGGGCGCGCATCTGCTTGAGCTTGGAAAGGACGAAGCGCTTGGCAGCGAAGAGACAGATCCGGGCCTAGGCTCATATTACAACACTTTAACGGCCAAGCTTGGCACGCCTAACTTCAACACACCCGAGTTGTTCAACCTTGTGAATGGCCTCGACCCTCTCTATCTGTTAAACGAATTGAATACCGCACAAGTCATTTCAAACATTCCCATCCTTATTGATGAGGGTTTTCCTGTGGTAGTTTGTCAATTGGTGTGCAACTGGCAAATAAACACTAACCCCACTATCAGTATTAGTGCAAATAGCCTTTATGAAGCTGACGGTGCCACCCAACTCAGATTGTCCAGAACCGGCTTCGATTTACCTGAAGTCATAGTATCGCTAAGCACCAGCGGCAGTTCCCAGAGCAATATCGATTATCTAGCAATCAGACCCTCAGTAACAATCCCTGCAGGGCAGCGAAGTGTTACCTTCCCCGTCGAAGTCATTATCGATACTCTTGCCGAGCAAGCCGAAACCCTACAGATTGATATTGTGGATGCGATCGATACTTCTGGTAACCCAATCACTTTGGCCAACGCGTTTAGCCGAATTTCCATCATTGACGGGGCACCAGCAACGCTAAACCCTAGCCCGCTTTCGGCCTCAGATTTTTGTATCATCGAGGTCGGCGACGTAAGCGATATCAGCCCATCTGATGCACTGGCGTCACCTCTCGATGCAGCCTGTGAAACCGAGGCACTAAATGCTATTTTTAGCTCGTCGACAGCCTCAGTTATTCGGCTTGGTATTGGTATTACTCAGCCAACAGGCAGCGATGCGGTGGCGTGTTCAAGCTCTTGCCCCGATGTATTGCTTGATTTAGCCTTAAACTACAGCGACGACGATGGCCGTGCACAAAGTGTATTCTTGGGAAAATACCGCTTTCCTTATGGCGAAATACAAAGCGAGGATAGCTCAAATAGCATAAATAATAGCGTTCTTGTTAGCTTAAATGAGCCAGAGGTCTTAAGCGCAATTGTCGCAGCTATAGGTAGCGAAGATACAAATTTCAGCATTACTAATCCAGACTCAAATAGCACTGAAGGGCCTGTTGAAGCGCCAGTTGGAAACCTTCTAGTTCTGCCAGCAAATATAGACTTTGGCGATCGTACTTTTGCTTTTTCGATGCCATCTTTAGGAGATTCAAGCACTTGCCCACAGGGCAGTATCGCCATCGTAGACGACTACGCATACAGTATTGTAATTGGTGATGTAGAAAGTGCTCAGGAGTTGCAGGGCCAAGCTTGCGTAAGCCTTGCATCTATCGCAGCACAAGGCTCTGCGCTTGTCACCAGTGCGAATATCGCGGTTGAGGAAGGTCTATTAGCTATCGAATTGCCGAATTGGCACTATTCGCTGTTCGAGCGCTTAGTGACAAGCTCAGCAGCACTGCCATCAGAAATTCTATCTACTGAAGCAAATCCGATATTAGTATGGGGGCCGGGCTTAAATGGCTTGATCAATGTCTACTTAGGTGCAGAGCATTTACCCTATCTATATAAAATCAGTGCCATATCTATTACCGAAAACGGCTTCGAAATTGGCTATGCCTCTATTCGACTAAAAACTGACGCGGGTTATTCCAATGATGACCCTCGACTAGGAAATGCCTTCTCTAATTTGGCGGCATACTCACAGGCAAATGCTGGCCAACTGAGTTTACTTAACGATGGCATTAGCGACCAAATACAGTTTATTGCAAACTCATCATCAAGTGCTTACCCACTAGGAGAGCTTTCATCAAGTGCCTTTTCGGCTGCTGTGAGCGATGGGGAAATTGCAGATAGCACAGCCTCAATCACTTATCGCATGCAACAATATGATGGTTGTTACCAAGCGCAATGCGATGGCGCAGGTAACAGACAATATCTTGTGACTATTCCACAGGCCTCGGTAAGCACATCAGGTATCTTCGGCCAGGGCTTTATTGAACAAAGTGATGGTCTTGCTTGGGGGCAAAACCTCGCGTGGTCTGCGCCAACTATTGCCGATATTAATAGTACGCTGACGCTTAGCTTAACGGCTATTAGCCCATACGACATAGAAAATGCAGTAGATCTTCTTCAAGCGCATCGCAATGACAGCGAATTTTTTACACGAGGTAATGATGAGTTTAGCCTTGGAAATCACTTTCCGTCTGGGCTTACTTTCGGCCCTCAGTATTACTCCGATGTTAATGGTCAACCTGATACTGGCATTGGTGCCTCGCTATCTGGAGAACTTATTAGCTTTAGCACAACTCAAGGTCAACTTGATATAACAGCAAGTGCAGCAACGAAGTGGGTGGTTAAAAATGACGGTGTTAGCGGAGTGGTCAACGCATCACCCTCTACTTTGCCGGCAACAAGCACGTTGCAAGGCTTTGAATTCGCTTTTGAGCGCTTTGCGGTCCGCGCACGAACTAACACTCTAGATCCCTACAATTGGGTCGACGGTAGTACTTTTTTATTCGGCGATGCAGGCGGCGAAGCTGGCCTTCGCATCAACTTTGATAACTTGGTGCTCGATTGCAGTGGGCAGTTAGGTCGCTCTCGCTTGAAAAACGAGCAGTGTGAGAACGGAAGCTGCTATTTAAGCAGTTGGCGTGCTGAGAGTGAGTTGATTGATATGAATTTCACCCGCAGCCCTCAACAGTGCGAGGCCACTGGTCAACGTATTTCGCTGGGCTTAGAAAGTCATTTCTTAGCCTTAGACAAACCCATATTTCTGTCCACTGAATGGTCGCCATCAGGTGAATTATTGAACTCGTCTGCCCGACCACTAGATGCTTACAAGCTAGATCAGCGCGGCGATTTACCAGGCTTTGCAATACAAATTGACGACGCCGAGCTGCTTCCTCCAGTTGACCTCACATCGCCAGAAGTCACTCGCTACGGTACGCTGAAAGTTAAAGCCTTAGTTGGCCTGCCATTTTGGAATGCCTTGGAAAGTGATGCTCGGCTCGCCAATACAACTGACTTTGGTTTACCCAGCGCTGAGCCTAGCTTAGTTGTGCCATCTGGCGCTTTAGATAACCTTAATCCATTGGCGCTCAACACTGAGTTATTAGCGAGCATAGGTGAGCAAAATGGCAGTCAGTTCCCGAGTTTTGACGCACGTTATGAATGGGGAAATACAGGCTTTGGCTTTCAACTTCCAGTTTACTATGCACCCACTGCGATAAATTCGGTGCCGACTTTCTTAGGCGAAACACTAGAAAAAGACCTATTTGTTATGGAAGCAAATGCCGGCGTTAACTTTATAGAGCCAGTAAGAACCTCGCTAAGTTTTGGCGCTAGTGCCGATTTCGAAAAGCTCAGAGAAATTCGTTTTCAAGTTGAGTTGGGCAAAGGTGATGGCCTGAAAAAGGTAGATGATTTACTACTTAATGCTGGAATTATCTCTGAACCTTTCTTAGAGCCCAATCTGAACCTAGTGAATAATCAGGTTGAACGCATTAACGAATTTGCCGGCAGAGGAATAGATGAGCTTTTAGAAAAAGCATTGATTGAAGCTATCGAACAAAGCGGCAATGCACTTGCTGAAGTGCTGCCAACTAACGAAGACCCTTTCGTTACCATATCTTCTAGCATGACGCGCCTACGCAGTGTACCTGACCAAGTGGTGAACTTACTCGACGAGCGAATATACAAGCCAATGGAAGATGCTATTGCAAAGGGCGCAGACGAGCTTAGAGCCCCACTTATTCAAGTCGTCACAGAAATTCAAGCACTTGAAGCAGAAGACCCGATGCCAGATTCCGTGTTCACGGCTTTAGATTCTGCTGAAAATGCCTTGCTGCAAATAGACAATCAAATTTCTAGTTCATTTAGCAAAATTGAATCAATCGAAGCGGAAGTACAGCAACGAATAGATGAAGCACAAAATATTGTGACATCCTCACAAGATAGCGTAAGTGAAATTACGGGTATTTTGGAAAACGTAACAGAGATAGTCGCCGATCAGTGTAGCCAAAATGGCACCCTCGGCGCAGAAGTGAATGGATATCTAGACAGTGCTTTTGTGGGCATTAGTCACTTCCGTTCGTTCAACGAAGTGATGGAAAATGCGACAATTCTTGGTGTACTAGCAGAGCTAGCGGCAAGCGATCCTCAGGTTCAAGAGGGTATTTATAAAACACAAACTCTTATCCAAAGCACTGCCACCGACATTAATGCACGCTTAACCGAGGCTGAAGAAAGCATACGCACCACCGTTTGTAATGATGATCCAAGCAGGGTTTTGCAGGACGCAGTCGCCCTACTCAACGAGCTGTCTCAAAGCCTTTCAAACATTAACACGCTGATTAGCGACATGAATCAAGTTGTTAGCAAGCTTGCTGAGTTTAGGGAGCAAGCAGAAGAGCGCGTCATAAAACCAATTTCTGCGATGAAACAAGTTGTCCTTGATTTGCGCGCCGAAATAAACGCCATTAATCAACAGCAAAGCGGTGGCGAGGAAATTCTCGACGTTATCAATGATATTCTTATCGCGGCAAGTGCGCCTTACGAGAACATAAGGATAGATTGCTTAGCCCCTTATAGCGGTAATGAAAACTGCCAAGACGTGGTATCAACGCTAGTAGAGCCTGCACAATTCCTTATCGTAAGCGCAAGAAAAGTGGCTGTGGATACAATCAAGGCGCCATTTGAGCAACAACTTCCTTTTGCTTATTTAGATGCTGGAGAAATGCGTCAATTGCTCGTAAGTCGCATCATGAATGCCCAACCCATTGCTGACCTTCGCGAGTTAATTAACACCCAGTTCGTAGAAATCACGCGGCAAGTACAGAATGTGGTATTAAGCTTTACCGACAAGATCAACGAAGCCGTGCAAACCGCCCTTCAGTCGGTTGAAAACAAAGCCAACGAAGCCTTGGCCGCGGCTACTGCGCCAATCAAAGACATACCTCTCGTAAGTGCCTCTTTAGATGGCTTTGCCACCATAGCTGGGAATGAATTGGAGCGTGCCCATTTAGGAGCACAATGGACAATGCTGTCGTCGACAGAAGGAGAAGCTGGTAACACTTTTGGTGCGGCGCTGGACATAGTGAGCTGGGCAGCCAGTGGCAAAGCAGCCGTTTGTACAGGTAATGGCGGAGCTGATTTAGGAAGCAATCTTGATGTCACTATTTCAGCCCTTAATATTCCCGCTAACTTCGGTGAATCACGACTGAACATAGCCAAAGTCTATCTAGGCTTTACTCTCGAGGGACCAAAACCCATAGGCATAGCTGGCGGCATACGAGCAGAAGGACAAATTCAGTTCACTGAATTCCAAATCTACGACCCTGCTTTTGCTGCTGGCCTAGGTACTCGAGAAATCTACATAGGTGCAGCCGCTGGGGCCGTTTTCAGCGCAATCCAAGCTGAAGTTGCTTTTCTAGTGGGCAAAACATGCAATCAAAGCATATTGCTCGACCTCGACCCCCAAGTTGCTCAATTCATTCCACTTCCAGAAAGCGGATTCACAGGAGCCTACGTTCGCGGTGCAGCTTCAATACCTGTTTATAGCAATGGTTGCCCACTTACGATAGGTGTTGCCGCTGAGGTCGGAGCATGGGTGTTGGCTGGGCCTCCGCTTACTGCAGGCGGCATAGTCGGTGGCGGTGCCTACGGCAAAGTTGGCTGTGTAGGTGCCTTACGAGGACAAATAAGAGCTTTAGGACAAGTAAACACCGAAGGTGATATGACCTTCGTTGGAGAAGGCTTCGGTGTGGCTGGCCTTGGCTTATGCGAGCCTGCGTCGTGGACCTCTGTAGCTAGAAGTCGCGACGATACTTTTTGTGGAACAGGTGACGCTACTTTCAGAGCTGGCTATATCAATGGTTGGTCGATTTTGGAGGTATCTCTCAGTGGAATTTATTAATACAAACAGATTAGGAAGATCGAAAATGATGTTACGAACAGTCTTAACAACAGTGATGATGGGAAGTATTATCGCTTTGGCCTTCCCTTCGATGGCTGAGGGGCAATTCTATTTAATTGCAAAACAAGCACAGGAAGCCTCATTAGCATCAGCAGATTCCCCGAACAAAGTCTACCTAAGCTGGGGCTTAATAGAAGGTGAGCTTCCTGACGAAATCGTCGCCTTTCGCCTATACAGGAACAACACGCTTATCGGCGAATTCCCTAACGGACAAACCCTTAGTGCTTCCGAAATTGAATCGCTCTACCAAGGTCCTTATCAGCAAAGAAGACTATTAGAGCGGGTCAGCGCACTAAAAAAAGAGGCTATGAGCAGCGACAATGACATCCCAGATTTCCCAACCAGCCAATACGCCAACGCTATCTATGAGCGTTTAAATTCAGGCGATAGCTTTTGGGCATCGATGGCGGCTCGCCAAGACTTTAATATCGCGGTAGCACGAAATCTAGCAAGCTATGATAATCCCGGCAGCGGCATTTTTTCATACGAGTTAAAAGCCGTAAACAGCAGCAATATTGAAGTAAGAGTCGGCTTGGCCGAGCTGGATACCTCACAAGTTTCGAATGTCTTAGCTAATCAAAATTTTAGTCAGATACTGCAAGCACAATGTGATAATCCAGATTTTCGCGATCATTACACTGTTGCATTAAATTGGGATGGTCCTGCAAGTGCAAGCCAAGCAGATAGCCTTGCTCACCGCCTTTTCGTATCGGGCTATGATTTGTATCGAGGAAGCGAAAACCTCCCAGATGCCAATGCAATCCCAGCAAGCCGTGACCTAGCTAGCGAGGCCATTAACGCCGATTATAACGCTGAAGGAGATATTCAGTTTGCCGGTTTGGAGCGAGTAAACGACGTATTAATATTAACCCAGCCCGACGGTAGCCCAACCCCTGAGTGGCTTGAAACGAGAGACACGCTTCTTGCAGCCGGTATGAAGCCTGGCGACTCCCGAGCCTATTACTTAGTTGCACGAGATTTCACCGGGCAATTCGGCCCAACAATGTCAACCACAGTGACCGTGCCCGATATGGCCCGACCGCCTGCGCCTTGGGGGGTAGAAGCTTGGTTGAGCGAAAGCGAACAGCAGGTTGAGCTTAACTTTCCGGCCATCACATCGGGCAGTTATTTAAATGCATTTTCTGCTGGGAAAAGACTCTGTGTAAGCAGCGACTTGGACGACTCCGGCCGTTTTGTAGAGTTTGTTCCCGAAGGTGAAGATTGCGCCACTCATCCTAGCTTTAGAGTAAATACAGAAGTCCAGAGTTATCTGGTATATCGTTTTGACAATAGCGATTTAGCAAATGCATTTTCAGACAGTGACGGCGACGGCTTTGCAGACGCACTCGAACGTCAACAAGGTTTACAATGTGTCAAAGCTGCCAATGATGGAGGCACTCTCGTAGCGCGCATAGAGCAAAGTGTGAATCCTAACGAGGAAGATATTCAATTCATTGATACAACACCGGCACAAAACGCCGGTCAGGTTTACTGGTATCGCATAGCAGCATTGAGTAAAGGCGGTAACTTGAGCCTTCTTAGTGAACCCGTTCGCGTGAACTTTCCAAACAGAAGCTTACCGGCGAAACCGATTGTTCGCCAAAGCCACCCAACATCACAAATTTGTGGTTGTGAGGCCTCTTACTCGGACCCTAATCGAGGCTTTTCAATGAGCGCTACTGCGCCTTTAACAGCCAGTGCTTTGAATGTAGGTTGTGCAGACAATCTCAGGCGCTGGAAACTCACTGACTTCGAAGATGAAAAGAACAATGCCTGTGCCGCCTATTCTACGGTATGTGGATCTCAAAATCCGACAGTTAGCTTGAATATTCCAGACCCGTCAAACCTGTCACAATCACTCAGCTGCGAGGTTAACCCGCCAGATGACGGCAATGCTTTTTGCAGCTCGGGCAAAACACAAATTAACCCCACTTTTTGTGACCAAGCGACTGAGAGTAATGGCGGCTTCGTAAATAGCCCATTAACAACAGAAGTATCGAGCCCCGAACCAGACACCTGCGTAAGTGTATTTCAGCGCATTAATGGTCAATACACGCGCATCGACAGTAACTGTGGTGACGATAGACAAGCCGTTACGGTGATTACAGAAAAAGGCGACTTTTGTGGCTATGCTGTCACCCAAGATAGCAATAACAATGTGTCGGCAATTACCTCAATACCCTGCTCTCAGGTTAGCGACCCCGAGCAAGGTAAACCACTGCCCGTGCGCCCAGAAAGTTTACTGTTAGGGAGCGAAGAAGCCACTGTCAAATGGCGAGCACCAAGGCAACCTCAGATCATTAACGAGGTTGAATTAACACGCATTCAACCGGCGGGTGCCACGCCCATTCGTGTATCACTAACCCCCAGTTTTGATAACAATAATGGTCAAGAGCAAGTGTCGATTCAAATTCCCGAAAGGAGCGCTACTTTTGAGCAGTGGTGCTCGCGCATTCGCACTTTGTCAGCCTCTTTCGATAGTGCATCTCCCATGGTATCTGAATGGAGCACGCCGATGTGTACAACGCGCTCTGATAACGCACCGCCGCAATGGTTACCTTGGCCTGAGTCAGAACCGGTGCCACAAGATAGTGATCTGAGCGTGATAAATAATAAAGTGGCTGCTTCTTACGGTAGTAGCCCCTTGTCACAAGGTCTGCATATTCCTTTATTCACCACTGAGCTTTCTACTGAGTGCGAATATACTGCCAACCTCGTCGGCAATAATTTACAAGCTCCGGTTGATCAAGCAACTTGGCTTTACATAGCGTGTCAACAGCGCGATGCCGCGCCAATAAGAAGTGAACTAAGCAGTAATATTAACTTTATGGTTTATCGACAAGCTCGACGTCCAGATGGTGAAGTTTCGCGCTTGGTTCCCGTATCGCCTCTCATCAACCAAGCGCATTGGTCACGCTTTGAGCGCAATGATAAGTCAGGGACGATCCCATGGGTATATTTAAACGACCCTTACATTTGGGCCTATTCTAATTTCGCCGTTGTCGATGGTTTTCCTACCGAAACAACCTTTGCCTTTGTCGACCGCAATGGCTTAGTGAATGGTTGGGACTATCGATATCAAATTGTCTATTTTGGCCAGCAACAGTCTCTTAGCTCTTATAGAACAAGTGACTGGGTTACTTACCAGAATGATGAAGAAAATAAAGCCAGCGCTGCTTTGTTAAACGTCATTTTACAAGGGGAGAAGGAATGATGAATTTAGCACGAACTATCATTATTCTCGTTGCTTGGTGCCTTATGGTTTCACCTAGCAAAGTTAGTGCAGACAGTTTATTCGGTGGCCAATTTGCCAGTTATTGGCTAATCGATGAGGACACCGGGCAAATTACCAGTTTTAGTTCTGGCGCTTGGATAAACGCTTACACTTCCTCTGTTTATATTCCTGAAGCCAATCAACAAGTATTGGTGAACAATTTATCCGATAGCTCAGTTCCGATGAGTCCCGCACAAGCTGCTATTTCAATTATTGGGATCACTGGTGCCGACAAAGTTCAGGGGGAGCTTGGAAGCCTTGGTATTGTAATAAGCCCCGCAGCCGGCACCTATGAAAATACCATTCAAGTTACTGTTGAAACAAAAACCGTAAGCTCTGCAGACACGCTGCGTTATCGCATCAACAATGGGCAGTGGATAGAAATCGACCTCAACGCAGAACTGAGTGCTCAGATTCTACTGATAGAAAACGACAACTATATAATTGAAGCACAGCTAATCAATGCAGGGCAGATCCTTGAGGCTAATTCAGCAAATTATGTCATTAATTATTTGGGTAGCGAAGGTAAGCGAAGAGACAGTGATCAGGATGGTTTGCCTGATTTACTGGAGGCAGAATTAGGACTAAACCCCTTACTCAATGACTCAGATTTCGACGCCGACGAAGACGGCTGGAGTAATGTCGATACTTGGATACGCTGTGGTGTTGCCGTTGCCAACGAAGATGGCTCGGTGCCATGTTCTGCTATGGAAGATAGTGATGGTGACGGTTGGACAAATTTTGATGAACTCATTCGTGGCACCCGTTTTAACGATCCAGAAATCAATTTAAATGGAATTGAAGCCGACAGTATTGCCTACTTTGAAGAACAGCAACGCTATCGAGATTTTCCAACGGCACGTCGTTTGTACGAAGTAGAATATATTGTTGATGGCACTCCCCTCGACCTTCGGATGACTGCTTTGCAGGCTAGCACTGCCTCAGGGGAGTTTGTGTATAGTAGTGGCGCACTCCTATCAAACCGCGAGTTACTCGATGCTGGCCTCAGTGAAAGTGATCTGGTGCCGCGTTTATTACAAGATGATGCCTCACGAGCGTTGATCAACCAAACGATGCCATTGCTGCGCTTGCCTGCCGGCGAAGGTATATTCATTCGTGCAAGTTCAGCAAGCACCGATGTGGCCACTTTTCCCGAGCGCCTAGCGTACATCACACCGATAGAAGATATTCAATGGCAAGACTATGCAGCGGTAGCGGGTGAATGGAATAGTATTGCTGACTATCGGGCTGGATTATTATTATGGTTAGAAGCAGAGCTGACCGTTAGCATAGAAGAGGATCTCGACGCCACTGAGAGTGTCAGTATGTTGATGTTTGAGCAGGCACTTCGAGAGCAAGCCTCGCTGTTAAATGAAAGCTCTAAGCTTGAATTAGGCACTGCTACTCAAGCGCAACAATGGTTACTCCCGTGGTTAACCCAACTTAGTCAGCGCTTTGAAGGTACCACAATAAGCACTTTGTTAACGCGTTTACAGGCTGCCACTCAAGGCGCGCTTAGTGCAGATGCGTCAAACTTTTCAATCTGGACAGATGAATGGTCTAGTCGCTATAGAAGCGAATACTCGCTAAGCGACTGGCTAAGCATAAAAATGAGAAGTGCTTCAGCGGATGCGCTACGTGACTCTTTGCCAGCTTGCTTCATAAGTGATGAAGAGCTTGCTGCTTTGCAAGAGGATGAGACGGCATTTGACGAATTCTTAGCACGGTGCCCAGAATATTATACGAGCACTGATGTATTGAATGCACGGCAAAATGATGCTCAAACTCGCATGCGTTTAAGACTCGCTCTATTGCCCGATGGCCTCAACGCTTTGTTGGCAGACGCGAGTATAGGCAACTTAAACGACGATAGCGACCAAGATAGCTTAAGCAATTATGACGAACTCTATAATTATGCCCTACTAAAAATGCCGCTGCCTTGGCTTAGCGATACTGATGATGATGGTACTATCGACGGTGATGATTCATGTCCAAACGATCCAACTGATGCTTGCGCTCTGCTACCTCGTCAACAAGTTATCAGTTTGGATGAAGCTGGTCCTATTGATATACAAAGGCTAAATTCAGACACAACAACGCTGGTAGCATTGCGTCTTCAACGTCCTGCTGATAGCGATATTTGCGTAAGTTATAGTCTTGAAAGCAGCTCTGGCTTGCCTGAGATAAGTGAAGAAGGAGAAGTTTGCTTTAAAACGGGGCAGCAAGTCATTTTACTACCCATACTTTTACCTGCGAGTGAAAACTCGGAAGCAGCCAGTCTGGTGTTAACACTTGTTGAAAGTCGTGACGCAATCATTAACGCTCAGCCACTACAAATAAACTTCAGAGCCCTTGAACAAGTCGACGTTCCTGAAGCCATTATTCTCAGCAGCGCAACACAAGTAAATGAGCGGGCTATTGTTATCTTAGATGGCAGCAGTAGCTCCGCGGCCAACGGCTCATCACTGAGTTTTCAGTGGTCACAAATAAGTGGGATCGCAGTTTCAATCCCGACGCCGATGAACAGTGCCATCAGCCTCACATTGCCAGAAGTGATTACAACAAGCGAGCTTGTGTTTCAACTAAGCGTTAGCGACAACACTGGGCAAAGTGCGAGTAGCCAAATCACTATCAGCATATTGCCTGTAGAAGATGCACCACGCCAAGTAACAGTTCCTCGCTTCGTAATAAATGGCTTAAATGAAACAAGAGTGCCGTTTAGCGACTTCCTAGTTGCTTTAGAAGAGCCCGATGGCGATCCAATCAATATCGGAAGCTTTGTATCGTTACCCAATAGTGTTACTGCGACCCGCTCGGCAAATGAGTACAGCTTTAGGGCGCAGGCAGGTGGAAGCGTGACTGAATTAGCGCAGCGACGCTCTCGGTCATTGCGCCCCTGGAATAATAACGGAATTAGCTTTGTGACTATGACGAATAGTCAGCATGAGCGCTTTGGTATTTTCACATGGACTGCGCAAGAAGGCTTAAAGCTTGAGGCCGAGTCGATGCCTCCGGTTAGCTCATTTTCAAACGTATACACTGCCGAGCATAGCGATCTTATCTATTACGAATATAGTAACCCCGACACTAGCACAACCTTCATGACAAGATTAAATGGAGACGATAGAACGGATCTTGATAGCGGCAGTTTCTTTGGTCTACCTGACTCGGTAGTCGGTCATGCAGGGCAGCTATATAGTTGTAGCGGCGATAGCCAATGGCAAATAGTCACTTTAGATTCTAATGAATTCCAGAACCTTGGTTTTGAATGTGACCGCTTAGGCTCATCTTCGTATATAAGCGACGCACAGAGCTGCTTAAGCAGCAATAATCAGGTTATTTGTTCATCGCCGACCGATAGCAGCCAATTCTCTCTAGTGTACCAAAACCTCAATCCAGACAATCGCATCCTTCGGCTTGTTGATGTGAATGATCGGCTCTTAATGCTACGGCAAGTGACTAGACAAGAGAATGGTGTTGAAATTGAGCGACTGGAACTTAGCTACCTGTCTTTAAGCGGTGAACAAAGCTTGTTGGCTGAGCTTCCCTTTAATCCTTTTAATAATGCCATCATCCCAATTGAAAACGGCTTCGTAGCGGTGGGACAAGATCGTAATAGCCGCCTCGTGTCGCTCTATAAAGCACAAGGCAATACCATAGAATTACTCAATGACGATTTAGTGAGTGGCAATTTTGATGCCTTCACAAATGTTGAATTCAGCGGTGCCGAATTACTTGGAAATACTCTCTATATTTCAATCACCGAAAACTTTCGCGATGCGCGCTTGTTCGAGATGAATATTGACTCGCCCGACACCGTATCCTCATTGTCAGTTCCGGACTATGCCGGGCAGTCACTTTCATTTGATGAGAAGCTTTTCATTGCTATCAGAAATGGTGGCGAAGGTAATTGTAGTTGGTATAGCTTAACACCCACTGATACTAGCTTAAGCAATGCAATTGTCGAAGATGTTAGTTGCTTTACGATTCGTGCTATCGACGACCAACTGATTTTCAGTCAATTCAAATCGGAAGTCGAAGGTAATATTTATCTCGTTTATAAAGATGGCCAAGTAAGTGGCGTCTTCCCTGCTCAATTGAGCGTAGACGACGGCAAAGGCAATTCCCTGAATATGGATATTGAATTGGAGCTACAACCATGAATAATCGTTTTATCATATCAAACTTGCTTGCGCTTTTATTCCTTGGAATGTTGATCAGTGCTTGCTCAGATTCGACAGAAGACAGCACTAGCGCTCCCATAACCCCTGCATTGCCAATTCCGATAGGCTCGGATACGCCGGACTCAAACACCGAAACAAGTAATGATATAGCGGTTTACACTAGCGTCGTTGAAGGTGCATCGACGAAGGATTCAGATGGTGATGGCATAGCCGACAACGAGGACCCTTGGCCAACTATTGCACCAAGCTATGCTGACGAGGAAGAGCTACTGAAGCCAGAGCAGTTTAACCTTGTAAGTTACCGAGATAATGGCGCCATCGCTTTAGAGAATACGGTGATCACCGTAGAGGCCGTCAATGTAAGCATGGATGGCCTTCGAAATAGCCAAGAACCTTTATGGTTGCAATGGCAAGGAGAAGGTCTTAATTGGGCTCAGCGGATTGAGGCTCAAGAGCAACTTGTTATCACTGCTCCAGAGCTTCAAGCCCAGCGAGTTACGCTCATTCAGGGAAATCAAATAATTGCATCCAGAGCAATACAATACTACACACCAGATGAACCTTTGCTCTACCCCATTAATCATCGCCTGTATGTGAACACAAACCTGACACTATTTGGCGAAAACCTAAGCAAGCTCGAAGGCCTGAGTTTAGGCGATGAAGAGCTCGTCATTTCAATACTTGGTGATGGAGCAATGAACTTGAGCTTGCCTGATAGCCCTAAGTCGCAAATGCTACTTACCTTTGCTGATGGTTCAGCCCGCCAATACCCTTTGCCACTCTATCGACATGTTTCTTTTGTAGCGAGCCCAGATTTAGATGCATCACAGTGGCGCTTCATCACGCGAGACGACCTTCATTATTTGTCAGATGAGCCTGAAATTGAAGTACCTGCCGGCGAGGTTATCCCCTTTCATTTTAATCACCTGGGGCGCAGTGCAGCGCTTAGTGCCGTAGTTTGGCCAGATAGCAAGGTCATACAAGTAGGGGCTGAATCTACCATTGAACGCTGGACTTATAATCTTTTAGATAATATCGGTTTGAAAACTTCTGATTGGCAACTCGACCGCCGAACACTGCCCTTGGCATCCGATATGCCTGACTTAGTAAAGGCCTTAACAAATGAAGCTAACAACATACGCATTCAAACATCTAGTCGTAGCATTTGGGAGGATTACCTAGATAGCGGTATGGCATGGCAACAGGCCAAGCCTCTAGTGTATACAAGCTATAGTTTAACAACCGGTAATGCGCTTTTTGATCAGTCGGTAAGCGTGAGCAATCAAGATGCAATATCTGGGCGAGCCAGCTACAACAGCATCACAGTTGCTACAAATGATGCTGCCAGTGTGTTCAAAGAGAGTTGCGCTGGCATAGAAAACATCACCGCACCCTCGAACCTTTGGCCAAGCGACCTCTGCATTCGAAACTCCTCTGCCGTTTTTGTTAGCATCGGTGCTCGTGACAAGAATGACAATATAATACGTAATCATGTGAGAGAATATGCGGATGGCAACATGCTAGGGCCAAGCTGGGGCGGTCTCTTGAATCTCGACAAGGTAGCGTTTGTTACCACCGACTCCGGTAGTGCTCTATGTAAGATGGAAGAGTGTTCCATCGATATTATCACCGGCGGACTTGGCTATCTTTCCAACTCAAACTTAAGCAGTAAAGAACGCAAAGCCTATCAACACGTGCTAATGAGGACTATTGTTGAGAAAGTGCTACTGGAAATAGCTGCCGGTATTGTAGGGGGAGGAACAAGCAATGATTCGCCCGCCGCGTGTTTAGTCAGAGAAATGCTAGATACCACCGTTAAGGGCGTCAAGATTGCAACTTCGTTTACCGAGCTAACAAATAAAGTTGACTCGGCCTCAAGCGAAGAACAAGTATTACGAATTATTTATGAAACGGTGGTTAGCTATACCTCTGAATACTTGTTAAATTTAGTCGCAGAATCAGACCCTAAAGCAGTTGCATGCTTTGTAAGCAACGCGGCAAAGTCAGCAGCAAAAGAAAAGATCGCCGAGGCGGCTGAAAAAGTCGTCGAGAAATTCGGAGTACCTTACAAAGTAGCTCAATATGTGAACCTTGCGATAGACAAGTGGCAAGTAGCAACAACACCGCAAAAAATCACCTTCAACATTAGCCCTTTGGCCCAAGTACTAAAAGTAGATACAAGCACTAACAGCCCTTTGTTTTTCGATAACCCGAATGGGGCATTAATCATCGAGGGTTGTTACATAACAAATCAACGATTGGGCAATGATGGTTTGCCCGACCCTGGCTACGATTACTGGCCAGATATCATCTTCACTGACTCAAAAGGGAAACAAACACGATTTACGACCAATTCATCCCACTTAGAACTGATGTCGCCTCTTTGTCAAAGTAGATTGAGAATTCCTACAGACGAATTATTGCCGGTGTTAACAGCCCTCAAAAGTGGTGATATTCGTGCAGACCTGCGCTTAACTCACGAACCAAGCACATTTAGCGCATTTCCAAATGATGAATTGCCTCTGGGCGGCGCGTCTTTTGAGTGGTTCGGGGAAGCTTCACTGAATGGCATAGATGGTGGCTTCTTGAAACAAGGTAGCCGCAACCTGATCAAAGGGCAAAACTTAGCGATATTAAACAACCGAAATTTACTAGTGCAGTTAATTCGCGCTAACACCAACACCGCCATTGAAATCACTAACGTAAGTTTTATCGACGAAGAAACGATTGCGGTAGATATTCCATCAAATGTGTTTGGCACTTATGAGTTAAGCATAGGAACACGTTTCTCAGAGAGTAATACAACACTGACCATTCCCTCGGTAAGCGTCGCTCCTGCTACGCTGTCATTTGTAAGGGTAGGTGATACGGGCGCTAAAGCAGACGACACCATAGTTGTCGACGTGCTAGATGCAAACGGTGAGCTTGTGGTGGTAAACGGCGACTTCTTGGTAATAGAGTTGCAAGGTGGTAATAGCCTAAGCACTGTGGCTTTTGATAGTGCTACAACAAAAATTTATGCCGACGATAATGAGACTCTACTCGCTGCCACTTGGCCTATCTATTTTGAAGTATCCTGCACTGATGGCGGAAGAGAAAAGCGCTGCACTTATGATTTTAGAGCCACGATAAAAAGCCCTGATGGCACGCAGATATTTGAAATAAAAGAAGATGGAAAAATGAGTAATGGCGACTTTAAGACCTTTACCCTCTGAGTGTAAAGGGCTTTTATTAATAGGCAGATAATATTGAAAAAGCCCCTTAAGTTAATGAAAACAAAAGGGGCTTTTTTATGTATAAACTTAGACTTAGCTTAACGCTTACTCAACCGCTACAACTGCTTCTGATGTAGAAGAGTTATAAGGTGAAGCGGCGTTGTCTGTATCAAGTGAATCACCTTCAACGTAGCCTTCAAAGTCATCTGCAAATACCTGAGTGGTGCCGGCAGTATCAGAATAGATAGCAATGTTATCTACCGATACAACGCCTGTTGCTTCTCTTACGCCACCGTTATCGCCAAAACGAATCGCAACGTGAGTTAACCCACCCGTTGAGCTGTTATCCGGAGTGAAACCTTCAGCCGTTAAACGAACGCCGTCTATCTCAACTGTAATCAAAGGAGTTACCGTTAAGTCACCACCTGGGTATTCCCAAGTTACAACAACGTTCATAAACTGATCAAGTACGACACTTGCCGCTGAGGTATCAATATCACTCGGTGAACGCACGCCAAAGCTATCGTCACGAACACGTAGGTCGAGTAGAGCACCGCTGTTATTTGTCGCAGAGTTGAATAAAGTAATGAAAGCATCACCATTACCTAGATCATCATCCAAACGTTTAATTGCAACTTCAAAACGTCCTTGCGCTAGCGGTTCAGTGCCAAGTGCATAGCGTAGCTCACCAGTATCGCTGTCGAGGGTATCGCGAATTTCAGCAATCTTGTTACCGTCAGTTCCCGGGCCGCCAACATCACCAGAGGCTTCAACCGTTGCTTCCGACGTGCTTGAGTTATAAGGCGACGCTGGGTTGTCAGTATCTAATGAATCACCATCAGCATAGGATTCAAAGTCATCAGAGAACACTTCAGTCGTACCTGCTGTATCAGAGAATATAAATAGGTCATCAACTGAGAATTTACCTGTTGCTTCTCTCACTCCGCCATTATCACCAAATCTAAAGGCCACGTGTGTTACACCACCGGTAGCACTGTTGTCAGGCGTAAAGCCTTCAGCAGTGAAACGTACACCGTCTATCTCAACAGTGACTAATGGTAGTAATTCTAGGTCACCACCTGGGTATTCCCAAGTAATCACTACGTCCATGAACTGATCTAGTAGAACAGTAGCAGCAGAGGTATCAACATCGCTCGGAGAGCGAACACCGAAACTATCATCTCTGATTCTTAGGTCGAGTATTGCACCGCTGTTGTTGGTTGCTGAGTTAAACAAAGTGATGAATGCATCGCCGTTACCTAAGTCATCATCCAAACGCTTAACTGACACTTCAATTCTACCTGCAGCAAGAGCAAGGTCGCCACCAAGAGCGTAACGTAACTCACCTGTGTCGCTATCAAGCGTATCCACAATTACCGCAACTTTATTCGGACCGTTACTGACACCGCCTACGCCAGTTATCGTGATAACTAACTCTGCCGTAGTGCCATCTACCGACTCTATTGTAATAGTGTCAGTCTCACGCTCACCGCTGATCAATGCAGCAATAACTTCGTTGCTCGTATCAAGGGTATAAGTCCAAGAACCATCCTCTAGTATCGAGTAAGAACCGAAGGTAGTAGCACCTGAAGCCTCGATTATTGCTGCTTCACCTTCATTTGGATCGATGATACTAACCATACCTGTCAGCGGCTCTGTGGAGTCACTTGGTAATGAACCTGCAAGGTCGAAGAATACCGCTGGAGTTTGCTCTACGCTGCCGTCACCAGCATCGAATACAACTACTTCAGAGTAGATTGCTAGGCTATATAAACTGCCATCGCCGGCCAAAGTTTCACCAACATCATAGCCTTCAAAGTCGTCAGAGAATACAACGGTTTCACCGCTAGTGTCTGATGCAACTTCGATGTTGTCTACGTAGTAAGCGCCAAAAGGAATAGTTCGGTCGTTATCACCAAAACGGAACTGAATTGTTCTTACGCCATCAACAAACCATTGGTCTAAATCCGTAAAATCTGGGTCGACAACAGCTGCAGTAGAGAATGAGCCACCGCCAATCACTTCACCATCGATGGTAACCGTAAGTTGTTCGGCTGCGTCTAAGTCCCAAGTAATTTCAACATCATAGAATTGTTCTTCAGTGAAATCGGCAGTAATTATATCGCCAGGATAAGCGTCGCTGTCTGTATTTCGAACAAAGAAGCGTGGCTCAATAGTCTCGCCCTCTGCAGTAGTTTGAGTGCCTTGGATACGCAAGTCGATTAATGACTCACTTGAGCTTCCAGACAAACCATATAGAGTGATGTAAGCGTCTTTTACGTTGCCATCGCTACCAAGTGCAACTTCTTTAGAGAAAGAAGCACTTAATTTACCTTGACGAAGATTGTCAACGCTAAAGCGAATTTCACCCGTATCGTTTCCAATATCAGTAATTTTAGCAACTTGGGTTAGCGCAGCAATGCGTATTTCAATATCAGCGGTTGTGCCGTCAACTGATTCGATTGTTACTGAATCGTTTACCGAGCTGCCTACTTCTAAGTTGGCAACCGTTTCGTTTGCAGTATCCACTGTATATGACCAGTTACCGTTAGCACTTATGCTGAAAGTACCAAAGTCTAATACGACATCACTTTGCGCTATTACAGCATCTTCTTCAAAATTCGGGTCGTTTACAATTACTGTTCCTGTTAGGGGGTCAGTGGCGGTATTTTGTATAGTGCCACTTAAGGTACCTTCAATAATCGCTGCTACGGGGTCATTGTTGTATCCCACAGCTGAGCCAATCACATTCAACAAGTCTTCATCAACGTCTGCTGCAACCGCGGAGGTTGTTTGAAGGTTGGTTTGTGCCAATTCAAACGCGTTTAAAAGCGCTTCAGAGAATGAGCCGTCTGCAAGATCTGCAGCAACGGTCGCTAATACTGCAGCCATGTCGCTATCAGCGTCGTCTGCATCAAGTTGTGACAATAGAGCCAAAACTGAACCGTATCTGTCTGCATCAGCAGCACCATCGGCACCTAGAGGAGTAACGCCAACCGCAGTTGGAGCAACCTGTGTGGTGTCAAAGCGAATACCAAAGCGAGCATTAATAATCGCCGCTTGTTCTTCAAAACTTGTTAAGTCTGCACCCGCTGCTTGAACAGCCATTTCGGTGAGAGGCGAAACGACATAAGTTGGCGCTGCTTCACCGGTGCCGGCTGCGATATCTTCATCAGAGTCACTTTCAACAACGTCGATAACGGCTCTAAGCAATGGTGCGTCAAGTGTTTCACCAGTTGCTTCATCAACATAAGTTCCACCGGTACATGAGACTAAACCAGTACCTTCGAAGTGAACATTGGTAAAAGTAATTGAACCGCTATCAGCAGAGCTTGCTGTGGCTTGTGACGACGCTTCTGCCGCACCACTATCATCCACTGCATATATATCGCAGCTAGCGCCCGCTACTGGTCCTTTAACTACACTTGCATTTACGTCGAGTGTTGGCTGAATCGTTGGGGTAGAAGCGCCAACACCTTCAGTGAAACCTGCTTCATCTGTATAAACCGCTGATACTGTGATCACAGAGCCTTCGTCAGCCTCAGTAATAACATAAGAAGTGCCCGTTGCACCTGTTGACCAAGCATAGGTAAGGGTGCTTGCTTGGATGCCGTCGGCATCAGAAACCGAGGCCGATAACGTTGCACCGGCAAAGAAATCGCTACCGATGATTTCGATACTCCCGCGATTATTACCATCTATCTCAGCCTTGTCGTCCCCACCACAGCCGACGAGGGCTGTCGCGACGACAAGTGGTATTAGTGATTTTTTGAACATGCTTTCTACTCCTGAAAGTTCTACTTCTAAATTGTTGCCTAGCTATCGAGCACAATTGGTAAATGTATATATAATGTAAACCAAATTGGTATGGCAGAAAAGGGGTTTGTTAACTTTTTTGGTAATACCAAAATATTTTATTAACATTTTCTGCATCATGCCCAAGCTAATATTTTTTATAAATGGCTACAAATCACTATTTACAAGGCTTCCGACAATGCCTTGCAAATTCAAACCTGCGCCTTTAATGAGTAAGGTCACTTGAGCAAACGAAATTGTTTTGTTTACAAATACGACAATTCTTCTGCTAATAGAAAGAAAAAGCGCTATTTACTACTCTAGCTATCTATTAAAAACCAGCGCAATCGCAATATTTGGTCAACCAAACAATATTCTATTTACAAATTTGGATGACTGATCAACCTGAAATCATCAAAATATGCCTTTGCATCATCTGCTGCCGCTCCAGCCGAAGTGACGGTAAACTCGTCAATACGGATATCGTCACCCAAATTAGATTGATATTGTGCGAATATGGTCACCGTGGTGTTGTTACCCGAATTAAACGAAACGCTATCGGGGCGAAAGCTATCTTCAGCTTCATCAGCCTCCGATAAATCTGCATACACGGAGTTTTTCGACGCTAAAACCGTAGATGAGGCAAATATGCCACCTTCTATTGCCGTTCCGGAGTGTGCTCCAAACAGCACTGTGGCATCTTGTTCATCACTCTCTTTTAACAATATATACATACCAATGGTGTAATCAGTATTCGGCTCTACTGTGATTGTTTGGGCGATGTATGGGTTGTAGGGATCACCACTATCGGTATCGTTATAAGTAAATTTGATAGATCCATCGGTGCTTGATGACGAATTACTAGAATCCTGAACCTGACCAATCCCGCTTCCTTCATTTACCACCCAGCCTGTTTGAGCATCATCGAAATTTGGATTTACCAAAGCAACATTTGATACCACGTTTTCGGAAAGTGCCGCCGTGATCGTGACTTCGCTCGCGTCACCGGATGCAAAACTTAGCATTTCAAAGCCATAAGCCGAGGATGATCTATCGATTGTAAATGTTTGATCGCCAAGGCTCGCACTTAAAGCACCGTCGCCGGCAATAAAGGCTGACAGAGTATAAAAACGCTCAGGTGATAACGCTATTGTTTGACTAAGCGAAGCATTTCCGCCCGTCACCACAGCACTCGCCCCTCGTGAAAACACTTCGTCACTAGCAGTCGTGACTGCCGCATTCACCGCAGTCCAAGCACTTAAATCGCCGCTATCAAAACTAGCATTATTGATGGTAAGCACTTTAATACTTGGCTCACTGGGAGTGACCTCATACGACAACGGGCCAACGAGCTCAGGACTAAGAACACCACGCAAAGCGGTTGCACTGAGTTCTTCTTCAAGGCTTTCATCCGCACCCGCAACACTCGCTGACGAGCGAGTTTGTCCGTCCATATCGAGTAATGGAAGGCTGAAAGCGCCCAAACCGGCAGTCATATCTGCGCTTAAGTCAGGGCTATTGTTTGATGGTCTGGCAAGATTATCATCACCTTTTTCAAGCGCAGGATCAGTAAATGTGAAACCAGATAAGCTGCTTAACGATGCGTTATCACTTAAACTTTCGCCATGCACTATATTGCCCGCAAAAACTGAGTCGTTTGGTAAGGTATCGGCGTTTCTGATCACGCTCCCAATAGCATCATCAACAATGTTATTCACAAAATATACGCTGTTAGGCCGAGTGCTTCTGCTGCCAGCATAAAGGTTCACACTATTGACACTATCGATAACCGTATTATTTGCCACTAATACATTCTCAACATCTTGATAACCGTTGCTAGTTGAACCGTCGGAGTTGCTAACTAATAGACCGCCATTGAAATTAGTACTTAAGTAGCGCGCCCCTTCAATGTAGTTGTTTACGACTTGATGATCAGCATCAACTATGCGGATACCGCCTGAAAAAGGGTTGCCATCACCAATTATGAAGTTATTGGCAATAGTTGCGCCTTCACCATGCCGATTGACGATTGAACCGCGACTGTTTCGTATGGTGTTGTGCCTTACGGTAACTTCACCCGCCTTAATCGAAATAACCTCGGCTTCACCATCAATCCCTTCGAAATAGTTGTGTTCAATTACAGCAAACGAATCGCTAGTATGAGTATTGCTGGATCCTACACGTATGCCTTCGTACTCGTTATCGCTACCCTCGGCGTAACCAAGGCCGTTTTTGGGAGGCCGGTCGCCAAAATAATTGTGATCGATTTGGGTTCTATCTTCTGTTCCAACAGTGCTACCTCTCTCAATAACGAATAAAGCACCGCGAGAAGATTTACCTGATACCCAGTTATGGTCGAAGCGATTATTACTACCATAGATTTGAAACCACTTGGAACTATCGTCACCTTCAGAGTCCATATTGATAAAGGTATTCTCTGTGATCCGACAGTTGTTACATGCGGTGTTGCCATTTGCTCTTGTTTGTAAAAGGCTACTACCAATATTTCCATCTCTAAACACAAAGCCTTGCAAGATGGCATAATCGCCAGTCATACCGATAAAAACCTCACCATCTATTATGACTTGGCCTGGAGTTTCAGCAGCAATCTTGATCGGAGCATCACTTGTGCCTGCGCCACCAAAGCTTAAATCCAAGCCAGTATATGAACCATTTGCTAAACACAGTGTTTCACCTGGTGTCATAGAGAAACTTACGGCATCTTCTAGCTGACTAGTTGAGTTAACAACGGTATCGCAGCTTACTTCTGGCACGCTGTCGTTACTGCCGATACTACCTTTGATTAATACCGACGATGAAACGCTCTGAACACCAGAAATCAGAATACTGATACTTGCTTCACTGCCATCACTTGAGAATATTTGTATGGTGTCGGTTAAGGTCTGTTCGGGGCTAGACAAGGCTACTACGTTGGCGTTATTTCTATCAAGTGTGTAAGTCCACACACCACTTTCAGTGATGCTAAAACTTCCGTAACTCGAATCTATGTTAGTTTGTGGGTCAATGAATGACTGACCATTATCAGGATCGGTTACGACAATATTGCCTGTTACCGCCGCGTCCTGCTGGTTAGAAATGCTCGCGCTATCTACGTTGGTCCCCGAGGAAAATGTCGCCGGTTCGTTTATGCCTTCAATTGTAATAGTGATGTTAGTACTGGTGCCATCGGCAGATCTTATGGGAATTGATTCACTGCTATCTTGACCTTCGCCTAGTGCTATCACAGCAGGTTCGTCGATATTCAGGATATAAGAATAGGCACCAGCGCTGTTAATTGAAAAAATACCAAAATTTGTACTCACATCATTTTGTGCATTAATCGTTGCTTCACCAGCGTCGGGATCACTTATGCTTATGCTGCCATTATGCTCTGCTTGGTTGGCGCTAATAGATAAGCTCAAATCGCCGCTAAAAGTAGCCGCCACATTGGTATCGGGCGGCTCAATATCTGGTATATCGCTGCCACTTGAATCTGAGCCGCCACAAGCACTTAGCGTAATAGCAAGGCTAGCAGCTAGTAATGTAGGTTGAAAATACCTGGTCGTCATGTGTGAATCCTTCCATTAGGTGAAAAAAAACCCGCTGACTTTCGCTCGCGGGTTTTGTACTTTCTCTTTCCAGTATTAATGCAACATCAAGCTGAATTAATACTTGAAGCTAAGACCTGCGAACAAACGAGGACCATAGTCACTTAACTGACCAAGGTTGCCTTGAACAAAGAAGTCATCGCTACGTGGTTCGCTGAACAAGTTTATTGCTTCAACTTTTACGCGGAAGTTTTTGTTAATCTTATAAGACGCACGCGCTTCCCATACACCAACATCATCTACGAAACGAAGACGAGAGCCGTCAGTTGTATAAGGCTGGAAGTAATCACTACGGTGCTTATAAATAACGGCCATGTCGAAATCGCCAATTTGGTAATAAACCTGACCACTGAACACGTGCTCAGATAAACCAGGAACATTACCTGCTGGAATAATGCCTTCAGTCAGTTGAGTTGTAATGCCATCTAAGCCGGTTACAAAAGTATCACCGTATAGGCTATCTTGGATTTCGAAGTCTGAATCAGCGTAGTTGTAGCCGAGCTTAACCCCAATACCGCTTTCCCAACGATAAGCAAGAGATGCTTCAAGACCATATAGATCCGCTGTATCTTCGTTAGTTACCTGTAAAGAGATTGGTAATACATAATCAACGCCATCAACGTTAAAGGTTTCTTCTACGATGTTGGTTTGAAAACCACCTGTGAACTGCTTGTAGTAAAGACCTACCGCAACAATCGAATCTTCATTAGGATACCATTCAACAGCAACGTCATAGTTCCAAGACATCAGTGGCAGTGAACTTGGGTTACCTGAACCACTTGCACCAGTTAACAGCTCTTCAACTGTTGAAACAGCGTCATCGCCATCAGACTCGATGCCACGGCTGAAACCTAAATCTGCAGGGTCAACACGAGACATACCGCGGAAAATACCGGCTCTAAGAAGTATATCTTCAGAATAATCAACTACTAGGTTAAAGCTAGGTAATACCTCTGTATAACTGCTACCAGACTCAATCTGAACAAGGTTAGTTAAGTCTTCTGCAAGCTCTAAACCACCTACTGCATCAGTTGTTACTGTGTACCCTGGTCTAAAACCAACTGCTGTGACCTCTGTATCAACCACACGCAAACCGAAGTTACCACGAATGAATTTACCAAATACTTCCGTATCGTATTCTGCCATTACATAAACAGCATTGGTTTGTTCAGTCACATCAATAGTACCCGATGACGCGTAAATACCCTCTGGGAAAGCAAACTCATCACCATTTGCAGCTGCAATTGCTTGTGAGAAACACACGTTGTCATACGTTGCCCACGAGCTGCCCGTGCCGCTTTCAACTACATTTCCGTCGCCATCAATATGAGTGATCAAGTTACCGTCAGAAACGTTACTTAGGAAGCCACTTTCAGGGAAAGCAATCTCACAAGCATTTAAGATATCAAGGGCCTCGCCGCCAGCAAGCTCAATCTGGTTTCTTGAACCATTGAACGAGTTTGGCATGTCACCACCAAGCTGTAAGAAGGTCATCTCTGAGCTTCGAACGCCACCTTTAATCGATGTGAAAACGTCATGCCCCAAGATGTAATCAAAATCTAACTTAGCGGATACTACTTCATGATCACGAATGTTTTCGCGGTCAAGTCTAGTACGCAAGCTATCAGTAAAGTTAGAGATGTCCGTTACATCAAAATCTGTCACGGTGAAGTGAGGAATATTCTCGCCTAACTCCCAAGAGAAGAATGGTCTTGATAAAGTTCTTCCGCGGTTAGAAATTTGAAGTTCTTCACGCTGGGTATTTGAATAAGAAATATCTGCGTTGATTGTGAGACTGTCATTAAAGTAGTGCTTAATATTCAAGCCACCACCACGATAGTTTTCTTCACGAGAGAACTGCTCGCCCGCAGATTCAATTCGTTCTTCACCAGCCCACTGCAAAATAGCGCCAACCTCATTGGTAACTAGGCTTTGACCTGTAACACCTGGAGTCGCTCTTTTCTGTAAAAAGATAAGGTCGTGGCGTGCTTCAGCTTGAGTACGGTCGGAGATCTGTGCATCTAGGTTAATGTCCCATGCTTCAGAAGGACGATATTGTACGCCGAAAAATATTGCTTCACGCTCGTCAGAAGTTTCATTCTGACGGAAGCTTCTGCTCGAACCAGTCCATGCATATGGCGTGTCCGCATCCACTGCTCTTCCAGTATTCGGGTCGATAGCAGTGTTATAACCTTGGTTATTAGCGCCAACTACTTGATCTTCACAATCGCCAGCACCGCTTCTGAAGAAACCAGTGTTAGTATTTGTTGGGTCATTTAAACATGCCCATAAGGAAGAACCTGACGGGCTTGAGCTTCTGTACTCTGCTTCTGGTTGGCTAATGTCTTGACGCTGGAAACCAACACTGAAGCCAAGTGCTTGGCCATTTTCAAACTCAAATTGGTCAACGTAACTGATCGTGCCGCGATAGCCTATATCGCTCTGCAACGAGTTCTCGATATTGCCTGCATCAGGGTTATAATTTAGTTTTACTTCACTTTGAAAGCGTTGTTTACCGAAGTCGAGAGGTTTCAATGTTTCAAGTGTAATAACACCCGCAACACCACCTTCAATCATTGAGGCATCTTGAGTTTTATAAATTGCCACTTTCTTCATCAATTCAGACGGGAACTGAGAGAAGTTGACAGAACGGTCGCCACTACCATTGGTTGCTTCGCGGCCATTGATGTGAGTAGCACTTAGGAATGGACCCAAACCACGGATCGTAATTTCTGTTGCACCACCGTTTTCGCGGTGAGAAGCGGCACCGGTAATTGACTCTAGTGCTTCACCTATTGAAAGCGCCGGTAGGTCACCAATGTCTTCCGCAGATAAACCGTCAACAACCGTAGTCGCTTCACGCTTTATGGCTATTTGGTCTTGTATCGTTTTGCGAGTTCCAACCACATCGATCACTTCAACAACGTTCTCTGCGTCATTTTGTTTTTCAGTTTGTGCTTCTTGTGCAGAAGCAGAGAATGCAAATGAACTAGCAACTGATGCTAAAACTGCAACTTTTACCCATTTGGCAACAGGGGAAAGCGTGAATTGCTCTTCCTGACTAATTGAGCCTGTTTGTTTCCCTGATATTAACGACATATCGAGTTCTCCGTGTTTTTTGCGAGCATGTGATTGCGAATCGCTTTGTTATGTTTATGTTACGCTTTTGTTATGAGCAATATACGCAAATAATACCAACACATCAACCAATTGTTAATAATTTTATTACCAATAAGGTTTACCAATAAATTATTAACGCTATTTTTACTTTTAGAATTTGTAACCGGGGTGGGTATTTTCGATGTGATAGAAAGTTGCTTGCACGTAGTCGCCCTCAGCACCACCGTTATTTTGATTATATACGCCAGCCTTGAAATAGTGATATTGGTTCCCAGCGCTATAGCCACTGTCTTTCATATCGTAATGCTTAGTAATATTTGGTTTACCAAGACGAATTAGGGTGACAAACAACACTTCGTTTTCAACACTTATCTTATAAGAAAACTTTTCATCTAAAGCTATCCCGTCCTCTGGGTCGGGCAAAGTGTGAGAGCGAGTCCCTATCATATTTATCCAAACGTCATCGCCTCCGTTAACCTCATGGGCAAAATAAATGGAGCCACGAACATTTCCAGGTAGTTTTCTGTAATACAAACGGATAGGCTCATCGTCGGTGGCATGAATTTGACCGATGATTACTCTACCAAGCATTTTTTCATCGCCTGTTGTTGATACTCGGTTAACAGCCAAGGTGCCTTCTAAACTGCCTTCCACGCCCCCGGCTTTGCGTTTGGCGGAACCATGCGCGCCGGCAAAAACCCAGTTATTTTTGGTAATACCACGGGTTTTAATGCGCGTATTTCCACGGCGCAACATTTCACGAAGTTCAGTTCTCGCATACTTAGTATTTTTTGAGGTTTTAGCACCCACATTCGGACAGGCAAAAACCAAGCCGCCATCGTCTGCAGTATAGAAGAAGGGTTTGAGTTCAAAGCCGTCGGAAAGCGGCTTCTCATAGATAGTGTCGGCCCTTTTGTCTTTGTTTATATCGGTTGGCAGAGTGAGTGACCAGTCGAGTAAATCAAAGTTCTCACCCGGTTTTTTATTCGGGTCGAGTTTGCTTAAATCACCTAGCAAAACCCCATCTGCAAGGCTCGCGTGCGACTCAGGCAAAGTGATATCAATAGATACGTCAGGCTGTTGGCTTTGAGCTTGCACGTTAGTCGCGCTTAATGCCGCTAAAACCATAAAGCTCACTAACGCTACTTTTTTATTTATGTTTATCACGCCTCTACCTCTTACTATTACACCCGACATATACAACTACCCAAATTAATAAAGAGTGCTACTGCTTGGCAGCACCCTGATCAACATAACCAGCCTTGGCAGGAACTGGCTCAATTTTAGGGCACAGAAGCCAAATACTGATCATTGCCAGAATAGCCAAGCAAGCACCAATGATGAACACAACAGTGTAATTACCATCAGCGGTTAAGAAAGGCACGGCGTAGATAAGTGCGCCGGCGGTTAACTTAGCGGCCATACCAGCAAATCCTGATAATGTACCCACTGTTTTACCACCATATAGATCGCTTGGTAAAGTCTGAACATTACCAATTGCCGTTTGAAAGCCAAATAGTATGGTCGCCATAATGATTACCGCAGCTACCTCTCCGCCAGGATTTGATAGCGCAAGTAAGGAAGGCAACATGATCAAGCACCCCAGAGAAATCACAAGTTTTCGCGTTTTATTTACCGACCAACCTGCTTTCAATCTATTTTGCGCGAGTAAACCTCCAAACCATGCGCCGAACATGGCACCGAGGTAAGGCACCCAACCATAGATCGCCAAGCCTTTCACGTCCATCTGATACACTTCTACTAAATAGGTAGGTATCCATACAATAAACAACCACCAAATAGGATCGATAGCAGCAGTTGCGATGATGACACCCCAGCTTTGTTTGTGAGATAGCAACTGCCCCGTTGATGGTGTGTACTCATTAGCTACGACACCAGACTCATCTTTCACTTCGTTTTTCTGGCCTGTGAGAATGTACTCTCGCTCTTCCTCGGTGATCCAAGGATGAGAACCCGGTGGCGATTTAACAACAATTAACCATGGAATCAGCCATAACAGCCCAGTGAGGCCGACCAAAACGAAAATCACTTTCCAACTGAAGAATAAAGCTAAATATGCAATTAACGGCACGGCAATAATGCCACCAATAGCAGCACCAGAGTTAAATATCCCTTGAGCCAACGCTCGCTCTCTGGTTGGAAACCATTCTGCATTGGCTTTGGCTGCACCTGGCCAGTTTCCAGCTTCAGACACACCTAAAATGGCTCTGAATAAGCTAAAGGTAAGAATGCCTTGAGCAAAAGCATGAAGCACGGTAGCAATTGACCAGATACCGATAGACAACACAAAACCAACACGAGTACCAATCCAATCAAATATCTTGCCAAAAATAGCTTGGCCAAATGCATAAGAAAAAAGGAAAACAACACTAATGATGCCGTATACTTCTTTTAGCTCCACATCGCTATAATCTGGGTATATCTCTTTTCCCATAAAAGGCCAAAGTACACTCAGTGATTGACGGTCGATGTAGTTAATTACGGTTGCGAGGGCAACTAGGGTTATCACCCACCAACGTAAGTTTCTCATTTTCATTGCTTTTCCTTTCTACTTCATTCCTGGATTTTTGCTTATTTAGTGCGAATTAACTCTGCGCGACCGTTAATTTGATGTGTTTCGCCTCCGAATGTAAATTCAGTTATGCTTGTATCGCTTTCTGCTTTTGGTGCCAGAGCAATAAGGTAGTTAACATCGCCTACAAAGCTCACTTTTATTAAGGTAATATCTTGCTTGTCAACCTTGTCACTCAGGTTGACTAATGCGCTTAACTGACTCCGGCTTTGGATAGTAAACTCTCGACTTCCGTTGTATTCACCATGCACCTCAAGTACGCTCAAAAACGCTAGCGAACTTTGGTCAGTCACCCTGTTGATTAGTGCTTGATTGGCGATGAGATTAAAGTTTGGATCGTTGGCACCAATTCTGGTCATTAATAGTTTTTGCTCACTTGGCGCTGACCCCTTATCGGTGGTTATTGCACTGCTGTAAGTATAAAAAGTATTATCTTTTAACCATGTCACTTTCGTTAGAGGAGTTTTTGATTGATCTATATCTGCGACTGCTTGCAGCCACAAATGCTGATAGCCATTAGTAGTTCCTAAAGGAGACTGAAGTGCGGTATTTGCTCGAAGTTCGGTGTTACTTTCAATAAACTGACCAATAAAATGTACAGGCAAGTCGTAGCGATGTTTACTGTCTGATTCCACGTCCATTAAATCGAGCACAAACACAAAACCTTCGCTTGTATTAAGTAAGGCTTGCGTTCGGGTGAAGATAACATCTTCATATGCCTCAGACATTGTGGCTGATGAAATTTGAATTTCATCATCAATTTCAGTAAATAACATTTTTGGGTGGTATTGATTCCCTACACTTGTTTTGCCATCAAAATGACTGGTTTCATCAACCACTAATGTATTGTGTGCGATGGTTTGTTTGGCATAGCTATTATTCTCAAACAAATAGTGTCCGCCGTATTTTGCCTCTACATTGAGGAAGCGGGCAGCACCGTAGTCATAAACAATTTCTTCGCCGTTGTTATAAAACATCCAATGGAGCTTATCGAAGTGACCATGCCCAAGGCCTTGAGATGTAGCCTTGAATACGAGAGCCTGATGCTCTTTAGCTTGATTAGCGCGCAACACAACCAGTGCGCCTTCATCCCCATTAACACCGTCGCCAAAAACAGTCGACTCAAAGGGATAGGCTTGTTGCAGAGAGTTATCGAGTGCTTCAGCTACTTGCAAACCGTCACCAGTGAGTAATATTTGCTGCTGCTTTTCAGCAATGCTGAGTAAACCCGATGCTTTGGTTTTGTTATAAGCAATGGCGACGCCGTGCACTAGCTCTATGGTGTCGATGCCTTTATCTTTGATTGCATCATTGATACCAAAAAACAAACCGTTGTAGCTTAGGTCAATAGTGGTCGTAATGGCTTTCAATAGAATTTGATCACGATGTTCAAATATCTTTCTATCAGGTTCATTTACATCAATTGCCTTCGCAAAAAGGACGAATGGCATGAGTGCATATCGTTGATAATAAGGGCCTTCGTTGTAGTAGCCTTGAGGCGAAAATAGCTCATCAAGTTGACGCATAAAGCCGCCTTTACCTGATTTATCCAAACCATAAAGCGACTTTTCAACCCACTCTGGCTTATCGAGAACATAACCCGCCATACCTACACCCGCGGTAGCCCATGTACCGTGGTTATGAATTTTGTTAAAAGTTTGCGGGGATTCATCAGACAAATATGTCGCCATGGGAATGAAAAGATTATTTTCTATTCTCTCGCGCTCACTGCTGCTTAAAGCCGATTTTATGGCATCATAACCTTGAATACTGTAAACCAGCCAAACAGCCTCATTGAGGCTTTGCCAAAACAGCTTACCCGGAGACTGTTCTTTTTGTTTGGGATGTAAGGGCAAAGTTGGATACATATCAGCGTATTCAAAAAGCATGTCTTTCACAAAGTCAGCATACTTTTTATCTTGAGTAAGCAAATATAGACGACCCGCATCGCGCATGGCAGCGTAATTTCGCTTATGCACTTCGTGGGTGTAACCACCACCTGCATCGGCGGGAAGCGGCACATTGATTTCCTGTTTTAAAAGGGTGTCGAGCTTGTCACGGCGTTTAATAAACTCGGCAGCAAAAGAACCCTCTGTTTTTACCGCTTCTTGCATGGCGGTAATTTGTGCATCAGTTTCTAATAAGTTATTCGCCAAAACCTGACTCGTGCAGAATGCACTAGCCAGTGACACACCAAGAAAACAGCCTAATATTTTGCTTTTACCTATTCTCATTTTGTTTGATTCCCCTTCACTAGAGCAGTAGATGGTCCTTTTGCAAAGGTTTCAGTAACTACTGGCATTGGTGTGGACGAGAATGTGTTATTGATAATTTTTGTGCGAGGCTCACCCACAGTGTGGTCGATAGTGACTACTTTACTTGATTCAAAGCTGTTATCGAGCAAGGCGCTTTGTTGAACACCTAATAAGAAAATAGATGACTTCGACTTATTACGTTTACCCGCCCCTACGTTTTCTAGCTTATTGTTCGAGAAAACAAAGTGTGGACCAAAAGTACTTTCGTCGGTGCCACCACGATAGATTTTAGCAACTGCGCCTTCAATGTTGCTAAAGCTAGAGTTTTCTATGGTTACGTATTCGGCATTGTATATTCCAAGGTCATCTTGTTCTTTGTCGAGGCGCAGGATGTCACCAGTGATATTAGTGAATGAGGAATTAATAATAGCGATATCGTCGGCTAGCGTTCTATAACCAGCATCGAAGAAATGCGCAGAGTGATTTACATTAAGATCGCTTACCTGAGTATCGACTACATGCAAACGATAATTGAATAAAGTCGGTAATTTTGTTGAACGAATTAATACATTCCCAGCATTATCGGGTGCCTTAGATCCCACTATGTTTAAGCCCTCAAGCTTTAAGCTACCCCCATCTTCAATTTCAAAAGTAAGAGAGCGCATTGGAAAAATGGTCACTGAACGCGGACTCTTAGCCTTTATAGTTACCACATTCTTAACTTGCAGTTGCTTGTTAAGATTATAGTCGCCTGGTGCAAGTACAAGGGTACTTCCCGCGGGTGCAGAAGCGATTTTTTCAATCAATTGTTCAGATGACGAAATCTCGATAGTATCGCCAGAATCAAATTCAACTTGTGCACCGGCTTTCGCATACCACTCTACTCCGGTCGTTGATTTGTCTATGGGATTTAACGTAGCGGCAGCACCGACACCGGCTTCTTGAGCCGAAGCGCTTTGCAATAGACCGTTATCACCGCGTTTGATGTCACTTTCTTCAACTGAAAAGCCAGCCTGAATAGCTTTGTGCGGTTCAAAATTGCTTATGTTGTTTGCAAACTCAATCCCCGAAACATCATCAAATATCTTAAAAGCATTATCACCATCAGCAATATAGTCGCTGGTGTTAAGCACTAAATTATTCGAGAAGCTACTGTTTATTGGAACGGCTGTGCGTTCGGCATCGCTACCTGCAGCAAAGTTGATGTTACTCACGTTGACGATAGTGTTGTTTTCGATCTTGGTATTCTTTACTTGGTGGTAACGATTTATTTTAGAGTTGGGCACACCGTTCAAAATAGTAAAACCACCACCGAATCGAATACCCGTAAGGCCTTCCATGTAATTATTGCGAATAGTTTGGTCGGCGTTGATTACACGTATTCCACCAGTGTGATGTTTACCATTACCAAAGAACACATTACCTTCAACTAAATTACCATTACCATGGCGAAGTGTTAGCGTTCCTCTGCTTTCAAAAAATACATTATTTAAAAACTTATTTTTACCCGATTTATTGGAGATGATTTCAACTTCACCATTACAGCGATCGAAATAGTTATTTTCAACAATTGTTAGAGAGTCGCTTAATGAATATTTGCTAGTACCAATACGTAAGGTTTCACCGCCATTTGAACCCAATATAGGACGTGGACCAAAATAGTTATGATCTATACGATGATTATTCTCCTGACTTTCCACTGAATTCAAACGCACTGCCATGGTCACGCCTGCGTTGTTCTTACCTTCTAAGTGGTTATGGTCGAAGCGATTATTTTTACCATATAGCACAACCCAATTATCTGAATTAAATTTATCGGGATTGCTAAAACCATCGATGACAACTTCGGTTACGCGTGAGTTGTTAGCTAGCTCACCTTCACTTGCTCGGAAAGAGATGACTTCACCCGTAGGACTGTAACCATCTTTAAACACTAAACCCTCAACGTACAGGTGCTCTCCAGCTAAACGCAAGTTTGATAAGCCGGTTATGATGACTTTGCCTTTGGTCTGAGCCTTGAGTGAAATAGGCGCGTCTTTTGTACCTATGCCTCTCAACAATATCTCAAAATTGCTCCACTCACCATCAGCCAATACAATCGTATCACCCGGGTTGAGAGAGGCTGCGGCCTTCTCGAATTCATCAATGTTGCTCACCAACTGACCGTCGATGTTTGCTGAGTCTTGCACTACCGACTGGCTCGCGGTATCTGCGGTATCTGCGGTATCCACATTTGACGACTGAGCGTTGTCTGGCCCGCCGCAGGCGGACAATAATGAAGAGAGAAGCACGGCTGCGCTAAGCGAAGATATACGACCTACAAATCTATTAACTGACATAAAACTGCCTCAATCCATTTGGTAAAAAAAAGAGCCCTTTGCTTTTCAACAAAGGGCTCCGGTTGGTCACTATGTATAGAGAACTACATAATTTACCTGTCACTGGTGAAATGCTAGCACGCAGTCTTAGCATGCTAACGTATTAGCCCAAGCCCCGCCTGTATTCGTGTTGGCTTCATTTGGGCTTAATTTCTAGTTACCTAATGTAACCAACTCAACAATATCTTGTCAACCATTTATTAACATTTAACATTACCAATAACCAATCTTTTGGTCTTACCAAAATTTATGTAATGAATACAATGAGCTTGAGTTAAAAGAGATTGGACGATTTATAAGCAGATACAAAAACGGGCCTCAAAGAGGCCCGAAAAGTTAGGACACAAATAATTAAATTTGTTTTACAACATCCGATAGGCGCACAACCACCCAACGAATTCTTTGAAACGGTAGCCTGTTATGAGAACAACAAACCGCCATTAATATCTACATTATTACCCGTCATGTACGACGCATCATCGCTTGCTAGGAAGCCAACTAGTTTCGCCACTTCTTCCGAAGTACCTTCACGTTTAATACAAGTTGCACCAGCGACGTTCGAGCGAACATTATCAGGGGTAAATGTGTCGTGGAAACCAGTCGCAATCATACCAGGGCAAACTGAGTTTACGCGAACATCAGGACCAAGCTCTTTTGCTAAGCCACGAGTAAAGGTTGCAATTGCGCCTTTAGATGTAGCGTAAGGAATTGCGCCACCGCCGCCACCATCTCGTGCAGCTTGTGATGCGAAAGTCACAATTGAACTACCAGGTTTAAGATGAGGAAGCACAGCCTGCGTCATCATAAACAAAGATGTTAGGTTGACGTCCATGACTTGTTTCCAGTGAGCAAGATCCATTTCAGAAATTTTCTTACGCTCAATAAGCCCGCCAGATACGTGCACTAAACAATCGATTCCACCAAACTCAGACAATGCTGTTGACACAGTTTCCGCTACGCCACTTTCGGTTGTAAGGTCTGCCTGAATAGCAAGTGCTTTACCGCCAGCACTTACAATTTTATCTACTGTTTCTTTAGCGGTGGTCGCACTAGCATGATATGTGATTAACACATTTGCACCTTTGGATGCTAATTCAACTGCACATGCAGCACCAATATCTCTACCGCCACCAGCTACAATAGCTACTTTACCTGTCATTGACATAACTTATCTCCGAAAAAACCGTGTTGCAGCTCTGCGTAAAAAATGGGTACATACTGCTGCGTTGTTATAATAGGTGCAAGTTAATCAACAGAGCAAACAATTGTCAACCAATAAATTAAATCAATTATTACCAAAGCAAATTACCAAACAAATAAACACATATAAAACAGACATTTAAAGTAAACTAATAAAAATATAGTTCCTTAAAAAAGTTAACAAAATAAATACAATTGTCATTTTCCATAATACGTCTCAGTTCACAAACTCGCGATTTCTTGTCCCATTAAATGCTTAACGAGTTCACTTTGCTCGGCGTCGTCAAAGGCCTTGTTGAGCATATGAGCTCGATATGATGCGACTTCCCTGTAATTGGGGTGAGTAAAAATATACATTTGCTCATGATCTAGAGCTTCTACAACTCGTTTGGCTAACAAAGAGCCTTCAATACCCGACTCTACCAAAGCCGCCGCTGCATTATAGTTTTGCTTTAACTTTTGCTTGTCGATGGGGGCTTTGCTTTTATTGGGTTCAGACTGATATTTAGCCTGTTTGTTGCGCAAGGACTCATGAATTCGTGTTTTTACAAAGGCGGGGCACAGGGCACTAACTGCGATATTGTGTGCTTTTAGTTCTACCGCCCAACTCTCGGTCATCGATACTACGGCTGCTTTGGTTGCCGCATAAGCGCTAGAGTATGGTACCCCCATCATGCCAGCCATAGAAGCCACGTTAACTATCCATCCACCTTCACCATGGCGTTTCAATGCAGGCGTTGCCGCTTGTGTGCCATATAGTACGCCCATCATATTCACATCTACCACCCAGCGCCACGTAGCATGATCAGTTTCTTCAATTTTACCCGGTATACCACCAACACCAGCATTGTTCACCACCATGTGTAGCTTTCCGAAGTGTTGTTCTGTCGCCGATACACATTGCTCCCAATCTTCGTAGGAGCTCACATCGAGCTTCAGCGCAAGTACGTTAACCCCTTCGTTTTGAAGTTGTGTGCTAGCCGTAGCTAAGGTTTTTTCATCAATATCAGCAATCACCACATTCATACCCAAGCTTCCAAACTCCTTTGCTAGAGCAAAACCAATCCCACCTGCGCCGCCTGAAATGAGTGTAGTTTTTCCTGAGTATTGATTGGTCATTAGTGTTTCCCTATATGATGTGATTCATGGCGATTAGGCTTAACGTTGTGCCCAAACTCTATTTTTTGATATTTCACCATAAAATATAGGTCGAAACCGCCAGCTTGAATAATTTTGTTGAGTAATAAACAAGCTAGCGTTTCATGAATAGTCGCTTATAGGGCTTTTTTAGTAGGAATAACCACGTTAGCGAAAATCAATCCTGCCACCAAGGACATAAAGATGAGAAATACTTCTTGCCCAATGTGATCAGCTTGCACGAAGTCTTGCCCAGAAATGAAAGAATTCAAACCGATATAAGTTTTTGAGCCGGGTACTAATACAATCAATCCGTGCATAGCAACGATGGTTGACGGTTGATTCGCGATGCGAGTGAAGGCATTTGCAAATATACCCAGAGCAAACGCACCAATGAAAGTGCCGTAGCTTTGGTCCATATAAATCGAAGCGAATACCGTAGTACTGTAGGCGATAAGTGCCGACATTAGTGCCCAAGGTATGTGTTTCACCCTCGTTCTGAATATCGGCACTAGAGCAAAACATAGAAGTACCACTGCAAGCCATGTTGCCCAATAAGGCAGTGAACTTGCTGGCTGAAATTCATTTTGCCCAAATAGACTAAAACCAACCGCCACACCCAAAAAAGCGCCAAAATAGAGCTTAAAGAGTTGCATGATGGCGTCCATTACTCTGGCCGTGCCCGAAACTAAATTCCGAGAGGAAAGTTCTGCTAGGCCCATCGTGAGCGCCAAACCAGGAACGAGCACGATAACCGACGACAACACCATCAATGGAATATTTATTCCGGGGTCGAAATACTGACTGATTGCACAGGCTAAAATACCTGCAACGAACGAGCTTACGGGTTCCAACATCAGATTAACTCGTTTTGATTTTTGTGCCCAAAGTACCCACACATAGGCAACTAACCCTAACAAGCCAGTCCAGAATATCTCAGCCCAAGAAGCTCCCATCAACATTGAAAAAGAGCCTGTTGCTAAAGCAAAGGCAAAACCAGTAATCACTTTGCCGTATGGGCTCGGCATTAAGTCAATTTGATCTAAGCGAAGATCGGCGTCACTTAAAGACATATTGCCAGTGAGTAATTCGTTGGCGAGTTCGTCGGTGAGCGACAATGCATTCATGTCAAGGTCACCCGGCTGTAAACGAGCCGCGTGCGTATACTCATCTTCGTGCTTGTCACTCCAAATAACGAAGGTAATTGACGTAGGCGTGGCAATAAAAGAAGCATGCACACCTAAATAGGTGGATACTTCTTGTAAATAAGCTTCAAGACGAAATGCTGGTGTTCCGTATTTATGTAGCATTTTTCCAAGCTTAACAATAAATCGTCGTATTTGGCGAAACTCATCAGTATGCAAATTATCTATCTACCTTAGTGTTATGAGCGATGACTCAAGACTAGCGTGCGAATGAACCAAGTTAATAGCCGATACTACAAAAACGTACAAATTTCATCGAGGCTTTTCTTTTGTCTAGCATGCGCAGGCACTGTAGCATTTTCAGCTGGGTACCCTGCTATTAAGAGCATGTAGGGGCGTTCATCGTCGGGGCGCTCACAAATCTTGGACAAAAACGACATTGGTTTGGGCGTATGCGTGAGTGTTACTAAACCGGCATGATGCAAAGCAGTTATCAAAAATCCGGTGGCGATGCCCACTGATTCGTGTACGTAGTAATTTTGTTGCTTTTCGCCAGGAGTAATACCCCCCTTTTTTTGGCTGAATATCGCAATTAACCAAGGAGCGGTTTCCAAATAAGGTTTCTGCGCGTCGGTACCGAGTGGTTTCAAGGCATCCAGCCACTCTTCACCTGCCCTGCCTGAATAGAAACCTTGCTCGTGCAACTCGGCTTGTTCCCGCACTTTCTTTTTCACATCGGCTGAGTGGATGGCGACGAAATGCCAAGGTTGATGATTCGCCCCGTTAGGCGCTGTGCCCGCAGCTTTAATGCAATGCTCAATAATTTCTTTTGGCACTGGACGCTCGCTAAAGCTTCGGATACTGTGCCGGCGCTTAATATCATCATAAAATGAGGCAGCACGACGCTTCATTTCCTCTTGAGAGTATTCGATATAATCAGATAGGGGCGTGGCATCGTGTGCTTTCATAGGCTTCTGTTTTCTTTATGGCAAGGTGCTGTTTGTATATTCGTGACTCTGTTTCTATCAGTATATCGGCAAAGCAAACATTCACAAGAAGAGACTACTTTATCACTAACTTAACGAATAAGATGATCGGATTTCTTGAAGCGTTTGCACATACTTCTATAAATGAAGGAAAAACCAGGAAACATAGCGATAACTTTACCTTGTTTGTTTTGATACCAACTTGAACATCCGCCGTTTTTCCATACCGTGCGTTGCATTTCAGCATGCACCATATTGGTATATTTCATCTCAGCTTCGGCACTAGGTTGAATACTTGTAACAGTCTCTTTTTGCAATTCATCGATACACCGACTGATGTATTTCATTTGCGATTCAATCACAAAAATAGCACTGGTGTGGCCAATTCCTGTGTTCGGTCCAGTCACTACAAAGAAGTTTGGAAAGTTGGGCATAGTCGTTCCCAAGTATGCGCGAGGATAGTCTTTCCACTGTTGTGAGAGCGCTATATTATGTTGACCGATAACGCTATATGAAATCATAGAGTCTGCGGCATCGTAACCAGTTGCAAAAACCACTACATCTGCTTTAACTTTACCACTTATTGCAAACTCAATGCCGCCTTCCCAAAAGCCAAGCATGGCATCGCTGGCATCAAACAAACGTAGATTGTCTTTTTGCAAAGCCGGGTAATAAGTGTTTGAAACAATGATACGCTTGCAGCCGATGGTGAAATCGGGGGTTAACTTGGCTCGAAGTTGAGGTGATTCCACCTGTTTCCTGAGATGCCTTAGTGCAGGATAGTGCCCCACCAGTTTGAGCAAAAAAGGACTATATTTAAAGGCAATAACCCTCAATTCTAAGGCCCAATAAATACACCAACGAATAAGCGTATAAAGTGGTCTAAAGGCTAAGATTCTGGCAAGCCACTTGGGGAATGACCAATCCATGCGCGGCAACAACCAATGTGGTGTGCGCTGCACAACTGCGAGTGATTTGACGCGGTCAACAATTGCAGGAATGATTTGAACTGCACTGGCTCCACTTCCCACAATAGCCACATCTTTGCCATCAATCTCAACATCATGCTGCCAATCATTACTGTGAAAGGAAACGCCCTGATAATCCGCCATATTGTTAAACTTTGGAATAACGGGAGTACTTAAAGGCCCAGTTGCATTAATAACAGCTTTAGCTTCGAGGCTCTTTCCATTTGCCAAACTAAGCCTCCAAAAACTCCCCATCCACCTGCTTTCAATCACTTCAGAATTAAGTTTAATGTGTTGGTCGAGTAAATATTTCTGGATCAATGATTCAGTATAATCGGCTAGCTCACTCTGTTTAGCGAACAAGTGTGACCAAACATAAGGCTCTCCAGACACGCTATATAGCGGAGACTGAACATCAACGGCAGCACCCGGATAAGTATTTTGCAGCCAGGTTCCACCAAAAAAAGAGCGACGCTCTAGCATCACAAAATCTGATATGTTGCGCTTTTGAAGGGCAATTGCCGCGGTTATGGCACCAAAGCCACTACCAATAATCACTACTGCATGCATTATCATTTCCTTGTGGGTACAGCGAATAAGGAATTACTGGAGTGATGTTCTATTATGCGCGAGCACTTGTCTAGTATTGCAGTAGAAGAGCGATAAAAATGAAAACCCGATGCTGCAAACAACATCGGGTTTGCGCCTTAGTTCTCTGAGCCGGGGCCGACATCGGCCTCAGTGAGAAAAGTTAAGGCCGATACATCAGCACCGATATCCGCATCTGCGTTTTGACCTTGCCACAAGCCGTTGGATGCCTGTGCAATATCCGCGTCACCCTGAGCACCTTCAATGTTACCAGCACTACCAACAAAGAGAGCAAAGAATGAGCTGCCACTATTGGTAATATCGCGTGAATAAATATGGTTGTTGTCAAAATCTGAGCTTGCGTCAAGGTCACAATCATCTTGTATCGCCTCTCGACTCCTGCCATTTGATGCTAAACCGAGATTGTCACCTTCTTCATCATTTGCAATCAAATTATTATCAAAATCAACGATAAACTGTGCTGATGCACTGCATTCTCTCGACCCAAACTCAAGTGCTTCACGTGAATTGAAGATTGAGTTATTGGCAACTGTTACCAGAGCAATCGTTGACGTAGCATTACCTGAATTAGTAATAACATCGCTATTTGCATACAAGCCTGCTCTATCACCAGAAGTTGTGCGCAAACCAGCAATATAGTTATTGCTTATTGTATGACCAAAAGGACCATAGCTTATACCGCCATCATCGCTATTGTCACTCAGTGAGTTGATTATAATATTATTGCTAACCACATTGTTATTGCCGTCTTCAAGGGCAATCATGCCCGAACCGTCGAGGAAGGTGTTACTGTCGATAGTGTTTCCACCTGACTGAACCTTAATATAACGACGGTCAAGGGTCACATTTTTAAACAGGTTGAATTGTACGCTTGTATTAAGAACACCCTGAGAGTCAGCACCCGTAGAGCGCCCAAGCTGTATCATATAGGCGCTACCGTTTCGGTCACCTGCTGTGCCGTTATCAGGGAAGTCTTTAAACAAATTATAGCTAATAGTGTGGTCTTGATTAACCCCCGCGGTAGCGCTGGAATATACCGAAATAACGCCACCGCTGGTCAAGGCTTTTTGGCCGGTACTGTCAGTAAAACTATTGCGAGTAATTGTACTACCCACTCCGCGTAGCGCTATCCAAGAGAATTGGGCAGATTGGTCACGACCAACTTGCTCGCTGTCTATCACGTTATTGCTAAAGGTAACGCCGTCGCCGCGCATAGTTATTGCACTGCCGCCACTACTTGCACAGTTTGAACCATTCAGAGTATTCACATCAGCAAAACGCAAACCATCGACGGTAATACCATCGCCATTAAGTTCGAAACACATCGGCCCAGAAATCACAGCAGTACTTCCTAATACAGGTTGAATGAGTAGGTTATTCGCTGTGAAAGTCATGCTGTTAGCTATCGCGTCAGTATCAGTATTGGCGTAATTGCCGGTGTTAATGCCTATTACGTCACCGTCGACAAGTGTCGCGCTAGCCGCTACAAGATCTGCAAGGCTGTCGGTGATAACAGTATGAACAACGCCACTGGCGGTTGCCGATGCCGTTTCAGAGAACCCCTCATCATCGGTAAATGAAATGGATACTGAAAGCACTTTACCTCTATCGTCGCTTGTAGGCGTATAGGTTGAGGTGTTAGCTCCGGCAATAACGACATCATCCGCCATCCAAACATAATCAGTTGCGTTTGAGCTTCCATTACCATCAACAAGGGTTGATACAACTTGTGTACCTGCTACCAAAAGCGTTGATTCAGCAATGGATATTGTTGCCTGTGAGTTGCTTGGTGCCGCAATAACAGGCGCAGTTGAATCTGAGCTTAGTGTTTCGTCGAAGCCATCATTGTCGGTGTAGGTCACCATAAGACTAATAGCTGTGCCGATTTGTGCTTCTGTTATTTCGAAGGTGGCATCTGCGGCACCCTCAATGGCCTGACCATCAGCCACCCATTGATAATTAATACTCTCGCCAATGCCATTTTCATCGCTTAGGCTAGCAGATAATAGGCTACCAACAATCGCCTCACCGGAAATAGATAAGGTGCCTATTATATTCACAATTAAACGTTCAACATCGGTAGTTTGTCGAGATAACACGACTTCAGTAAAGCCAGCCTCGTCATCATAAGAAGCGACAACGGATACAGGGTCACCAACTTGATCAGCTGTAAGCTCTAAAGTGGGACCATTCGCTCCATCGATCAAACTATTGCCTGAGCGCCACTGAAATCGCAGAGTGCTAGCAATTACGCCATCATTATCTGTGACCGTAGCCGTAATCGTTTGGCCTTCCAATGCTATGCCGCTTAATGAGATCTCGCCAGGGTTATTGGTATTCTCACCATTCCCACAGGCCGAAATCGCAAGGGCCAACGCGCAAATAGTAAATGACTTCATTTTCATTGTTTGTGTTCCTTTCCCAGTGTTATACATTTTTTTACATAAATTTTGCATAACACTAACACAAACAAAACAACCCGTCTAAGCTGTAAAGTGGCATTACCAATTATTATTTAACTATGTAGATGCATTCTCAGCTTGAGCCCATTCAAGAAGCTCATCAGATTTCATCGGTTTTGCGAAATAGTAACCTTGGAAAATATTACAGCCCATGCCTGTTAACATGTCGACTTGCTCTAGTTCTTCAACGCCTTCTGCGACGATGTCCATCGACATGTGTTTGCCAATTGTAATAATGGCGCGAGCCAACTCAGCAGAGTTCTCGGTATTTAGGCTATTAACAAAAGAGCGATCGATTTTAAGTACATCAAGCGGTAAGTCTTTTAAGTAAGAGAGTGATGAATAGCCGGTACCAAAGTCGTCCAGTGCAACTGTAAAGCCGGCATCACGGAGCTTTTGTAGCTTCACTATGCAATCTTCGATATTGGTTAACAGCCCCGACTCGGTGAGTTCGATTTCGATTTGTTTAGGCTTCACATTATGCGACTTTACTTCTGCAACTAACTTTTCAACAAAATCATCAGCAATCAGCTGAATCGCACTAACGTTAATAGCAATTCTGCTTGGTATAATGAAGCCTTTATCCTGCCAGTGCACAATTTGCTTGCATACGGTTCGCACCATCCACATGCCAAGCTTATCGATTAAACCCGAACGCTCTGCAGAGGCAATAAATTCATCAGGTGAGACAAAACCAACTTCATCACTTATCCATCGACATAGGGCTTCTGCGCCAATCAATTTGCCGTTTGCATCAACCTTTGGCTGATATACCGCAAACAACTCAACTTCATTTTTAATTGCTTGCGCCAACAAACTTTCAATTTTAGTTTTACGATCTATCTCTTCCAGAATACTGGCATCAAATCTACAAAGTGATTCAACATTCTCTCTTTTTGCTTGATTCAAGGCGATTTCGGCACAGCGTATTACCTCAATATTTGCCTGAATTTGCATGGGGAAAACCACTAAACCGCCACGGCAGTCTAAGGTAACAGTGCGTGAATCAAGTTTAATGGGCTGTTTCACTAGCGCATGTATGGCCTGCCAATGCACATCAATCATGCCATCCACTTGCGACGACATTGAGCTGATGATTATCGCAAATTTGTTACCACCGGCCCTGCACGCTTGGATATTATTATTACTGTAAGCCTTGAGCCTTTTTCCGAGCGCTTGTAACGCTAATTCGGCATTTTCGAATCCATACTGGCGATTGACGTCGGTGAAATTCTTAAGGTCAAAGACAATTAGTGCCGACTCAGTATTATCAAGTTTGCTCTGGTCGTAACTCTTGTTAATAAGTTCGTGCAACCTAAAGCGATTTGGTAAACCGGTTTGATAATCGAAAAAAGCTTGTTGATGCATCTGCTTTTCAAGCCTGTCGCGTTTAAGTTCAGCTCCTGTTCTGGCTCTGAATATTTCAAGTATCTTGGTAAAAGTAGGATCGTCTTTGAGAGCTCGCTTAAATAATAATACTATTGCGCCTTCCAACTGACCTTCTTCATTAAGCATCGGAGCTGATATGAAACCAGATGCATTCAGTTTAGTGAATAAGGTTAGATGAGGATATTGCTGAGCCAGATCTTGCTTTACTATGATGATATCGTCAGAGTCCATCAGTTCTGTCGGCACCATTTCAACTGGATAAGAAAAATTATCTACCATTTGCCCGTCGAACAGCACAACGCGGGTTTTAACAATATCTTCTTCTTGCTTTTTATTGTAAATGCATAAATAAGCTAAATCAGCCTGACTCAATTTTTGCAGCTGCACCATTGAATTAACATAAAATTGGTCGCTGTCTCCGCCAGAAACGCCCTCGGCTAATGACGCGAACACCGACTCCAGCTCTTCTCTTTTTCCTATTTGCAGCTTAAGTGACTTTGTCTTTATTTCTAGCGATGTTGCCACGGTAACACAGGCGATGAAATTTAATATGGTGACGGGAACGCCGCCTAAATAGATCATTTCTATCATGCCTTTATCGACAAAAATGCTGCTAAGCGCCACCGCAACCTGAGCAATCAGAGTGAGTATGAGAAAAGACGACAGTAAAAATTTCTTCTTTTTAATTAGCCCTGCTGCTACCCATATTAATACAGTTAATGTGCCGATAGCATAGAACTGGAACATCACAATAAAAATACTTCGCGTACCCGTAAGGCGGGTAACTTCCTCACCGCTAAATAAGATATACCGCACCATCTCAACATTATCGCTGAAACGCAGTGTATAAGGTGACATAACATTAATGGTGAAAAAGACGGCACTTAGGATCGTGAAAGCAATTATCCATTTACTCGAGTAACTTTGCCTGCTCCACTGTAAAAAAATTATCACGTATAGCGGTAGCACGAGAATAACGGTGGATGTTTGTATGCTGAGCCACTCTAAAGCGGTTTCAATGTCTTTCGAGTCATGAAACTGCCAGGTACTATATTGATAAAAAATACCAACGAAACAGCCAACACAAAGTGACTTAAAATGCGGTCGATTTTGATTTAAAGATGACGCGAGAAGAATAGCCGCACAAAGGGCGTTTAAGCCTATTGTTGCCGAGAAATAAAATGGAACAAACTGGTATAGTTCCTGAGTCATTGATCAAAGATGCCCTAGAAAAACAAATGCGTGTACTGCCGATGTCTCGTATTTGCTTACTCAAATTAGTTGAAACCCTGTTTAGGTTATCCTTGATTCAACCTGATTCTTTAATTTTTGTGTTTATTTTTTAAACATATTGCGGTGCATACTAAACGAAAAACTAGACTTAAGTCTAGTGCTAAGAGATCTGAGTTAGCGACATTTGTGTCGGAAGACTAAAAAGAGAGCTATAGTCTATGAGTGATAATTATCTTTAAAGTAGCTCAAAGTCTATTGTAGGAAGCGACTCAAAGCTTGGTATCGCGAAAAGATAGCCTTGAAAGTAGCGAAAGCCTAACTCTCGAAGCACTTTAAATTCCTCGGGCTTTTCAACACCTTCTACAATAATCCTTCTAGTCACCCTTTCGAGCATATTTTTGGTTGACTCTACTATCAATTGCTTTCTTTGATGCAGATGTATATCACTAATGAGACTACGATCTATTTTAACCTCATCAGCTTCAATTTCACCCAGCAACTTTAGACCCGAAAAGCCAGCTCCAAAGTCATCGATGGCAGTCGAAAAACCTCTACTTTTGTAGTCATTGACGATTTTAGTAACATGGTCAGCATCTTTATATTCTTCAAGTTCAGAAAATTCAAAAGTGATATTCGAAATGGGGAAATTATACTTCTTAGCTGCGTTGAGTGTGGTTTGAATACATCTTGCTGGTTCGTAGACCGCGTTAGCAAACTAAGGGCTTTGAAGGTTCTCCAACTGCTGCTGAGCTTAAAATCTTCATTTGCATTGCTTTGAGGGTCTCGATATGCTCATTCTTGGTTAGAACGTAACCGAAAAGGGATCACAATGGAGATAGTGCGTGTATTCGGCAAAGTGGTTGGTTTGATGCTTTGTTGTTCAACAATTAATGCTCAACCGCTATGGTCAACCGTACCGTCCTCGTCATTGCAACCCTCAGCAATGACTTTACAGCTGCTGGAACGGGACACTTTGTCGGTAGGTCAACAGCTCGAACTGCCTATCAACATAGAAACAGTGATAAGAGCATTGTACTGACTGCAAACCCCAATGAAATCGCCATACTGACCCTTGGGGAACATACGATCCAGGATAGGATACAAAGCAATACCGCGGTTTATCATGTCAGTGCCAGCAAGTTAACCGGCGAGATTGCCATTGTTAGCGCAACGCGAAATGTCAATGCAGCGGCCACGGAAACGGATGTCGTTATACCGCCGAGGCAAACTGCTCCTCGTTCGGATTTTACACCGCAAAGCGGGAAGTACCTTCTCCGAACGCCGGCGATTTCGTCCAAAGATACGGCGCAAATTGATGTGTTATTTGTTTATACGGCTGAAGCTGCTAGCCAGTATGACGGTAATTTACCGACCTATATTAACTATCTAATGACTCTGGCTAACGAAGCTTTTGCCAATAGCGATGTCCACATACAGCTTAACGGTGTGGGTATGGTAGAAGTTAATTATGCGAGTAATGAAGATGCCAATGCCAGTCTTATTGATATAACGACTGCAGGTCATGAAGCATTCGCAGAGATAGCCAATATCCGAACTGAAACTGGGGCTGATATTGTTAGTTTGATTACTGCAGATACCTCATGTGGCGTTGCCTTCGGCAACGATCAAATCCTTGGCAATGCGCGACATATGTTTCATGTGGTATCAACCCGCGCGATATTGGCAAATAGTTGTGCTGAAGATACCTTTGCGCACGAATTAGGGCATAATTTGGGGCTGGGTCATTCGCACCCGCAAGAACCGACAGGTGGCTATACCTATAATTTTGCCTTAGGTCATGGCTTTGACAATGCATTCGCAACTATCATGGCCTATCCAGGGGTTTTCAATGCAAACTTCAGTAAAGTACTGCAGTTTTCTAACTCAGAAGGCAATTGTAATGGTTACGCTTGTGGAATTGAGCGTACCGACGCTGCGCAGGGTGCTGATGCCTCCTTTGCTCTCAATCAAGTGCGTTTTGAAGCGGCTACTTTGGTCGAGTCTGAGGGTAGTTTACGTCTTGCCGAAGATGCATTGAATGAAATTGAGGATAGCCAGTTAAAACAGTGTGTAAGCCAAACAATATCAACCAAGAATCTTCGTTATGCGGCATCAATGTTTGAATTAGTTTGTGATCAAGGCGGGGTAGAGTCCTTGGCCGGATTGGAGAATTTTACTCAGTTAGAGGTGCTTGAGCTTGCCAATAATAACATTAGGTCTTTATTACCCCTGGCAAGCTTATCGTCGCTATCTGTGCTAAATGTGTCGAATAATGCGATCTCAGATATCACTCCGCTGTCGCGATTGCTTCATCTAAACCGATTGAACCTGTCATTAAATGCCATCACGGAAGTGACGGCACTGGAAACCTCAGCGCGGCTGCGCGATCTGGATATATCAGAGAACAGTCTTACCGATATTTCGACCTTAATAAGTCAACAGCGACGTTGGGTGAACGTCAACTTGCTGGGCAATACGGGAATTTATTGCTGGCAGCAAAATTACTTTGAACGGTATTTGTTAAGTGGGTTTGCGTTGATTGTTTCAGAGGCATGTGACCCATCACCGGGCGCTGAAGATGCAGATGGCGATGGCATAAGTAATGATCTTGAGCTTACCGCAAATACTAATCCATTGATGGCGGAAAATGCGCCTGGCAACATTCAATTTTCACATACGGTCACTCGAATCAGGGAAGGCGAAGCACAAGCAAACATTGTGATTGAGCGCGTGGCTGGAAACACAGGGAGCCTGCAAGTCAGCATAACTAGTGATGCAATTTCTGCACAACAAAATGTCGATTATATACTCCCAGATGCAACGCTGGTTTTTGCAGACGGTGAAACAAGTAAAATGCTTAGTGTCAACATCGTTGACGATAGTCAGTTTGAGTTAGCCGAGAAATTCACGCTGAGTTTGTATTCTGATCCGCAAACCCGAATTGATTCAGCAACAGTGGTTATTGACGACAATGAAGCAGCAATAGAGTGGCTTGTTACCGACTATGCAGTCACCGAGCAGCAGAGGCAAGTGGTGCTAGTCGCAACGCGAACCGCAGATGCAATCGGTCAGTCTACGGTTGCCTTTAGTGTCAGTCCGGAGACAGCACTTTTTGGTAACGGTAATGACTATCTGGATGAACGAGGTACACTGACCTTTGCGGAAGGGGAAACGGAAGCGAGTGTGATCATTGGTATTTTCCAAGATTCGTTGGCTGAGCCTGAGGAATCGTTTTACGTTACCTTAACAGCCCCAGAAAACGCGAATCTGGGTCAAAATCGAGTTGTTCGAGTGAGTATTACCGATGGCGAACCGGGTACACCTGATCCAGTTGAACCGAACCCGTCGCCTGCTCCAGTACCCACGCCGAACGCCGGTGATTCTGGCGGCTCTATAAGTGTCTTTTGGCTTTTAGGATTGTTGGGTTTATTAATAATCAGGGCAAACGGTTGCAAGAGCAGTTAAGTGAGTGAGCGCCACAGCCTTTTCTATTAGAGCCTTAGCTTTAGATAGACACAAAAGTCATCAATACCGAATGACAATTGTCACTATTTAGGCGCTAGTTCATTTTTATTTAATCGTTGACGGCAAGCTTGACGCTTCCTGAAAAAGTAAAATTGGAAAACCGCCCATGCGCTCAACTAAGCCTTCAATACGCCGCGTGTTCTCTCCATTTGGTGCTAAGTCACGAATATAAATGCCAATTATCTGTTCAGGATATTGCAATTTAATACTGGTGTAGACTTCTGGGTCTTGTTCACCACTATCGCCGATGAGAACAAACTGTCTTTGTGGATATTTATCTAAAATCTGGCGCAACTGCGCAGGCTTTGTCGCTTCACCATCTTTAAAAAGTGCCAACAGACTTTCATCTCGAAAGCGGAACGACTTCAGCGAAAGTGAAAAATCAGGAAAGCCAGCAAGTTGCAGAAATGACTCAAGTTCGGAATATAAGTACCAAGGGCTAGATGAAACATAGTGAAAACTCACTCCTTGCTCAGACCACGAAGAATATACCTCAGCAATATTTGGAACAGCGGAAAATGAGTTCAGAAATGTATTTTCAAGCAGTGCTTTCTTTGATTTTACTTCACTAATTTTAACAGTATCATCAATGTCGCTGATCACAGAAATGCCATATTGAGGAATCAGGCGAGCTCGACCACATACTTCCCTTGAATGAATGCGAGTACAATACTGAATAGATTGAATAAAAGCCTTGTTATCCTGATCTTCGTCTACATTACTGGCTGTAAAATAGCTTAGTACCTGCCCGTTTTCCTGTGTTTTACCAACGCGGTATAGATTTTTAGAGGCTAAGTTGCTTTTCGTCTTAAGCGCTATGGTGAACCATTTACCTCTTTCATTATCAACCAGAAACTGATTTATCCTGTGCTCAAAAGTGGCCGCGTTTTCATTGTCGATGTCGATATCATAAGCAAGCCACAAACTCTCTTTTACAACTTTCATGCGAACCTGACTATCTGCTGGCTCGTATACCCAAGCATGAACAGGAATCTGCCATTCGCCGGTACCATCACCATTTGCATCACGTAGAAACGCATCTGTCGTAAAAAACTGCAACACTTCATCAGGGGCGATGTTATTCTCTTGAACACTCAGTGCTTGGTCTTGAAAGTCTCCTGCAGCGCAAGCATTTAACCACAGAAAACTGCTGATAAGAAAACTACGCTTCAAGAATCTCTTTGCATGCATCTGGCGCTCCTATAGGCACGGCTGATTGACCTAAATAATAAATGCGATTCAGCTATCACTATCAACACGTATAGAGTATCGCCGATAAAGGAATTATCGCAAAACCTGCCAGTAAACGATAATGAAACCCAACTGGATTTCGATTTTGGTGCTTAAAAACACTTCTTAAATTCAACTGCTATAAAGACTAGCATGTACCGTTAATACTTCTCGTGCTTATTTAATTTGCTTTTTTATTACCTCGTATTACCCAGATATTTTTATACTTGCTGCCGTTTTTTTAAATTTGCTTATTTCCTATACAAATCTATTGCGCTACATTACGACCATTTACTAAGTCTTAATAGGAAATAGAAAGCATGGAAAATAAAGCATCAAGGTCGACTTCGATCAAATTATTATTAACGGCAGGTATCATATTTTTGTTCAGTGCCTGCAGCGGCCCTTCAGAGGATAGCGCATCAAATCAGCTTGATAGTTATGAAGAGCTTGATGACAAAGCCTATGCTGCCAACTATCAAGACAATGATGAAAACGAAGATGGCGACGACTACGAAGAGCCTTATCCGGAATATTGCTTAAGTGGGAAAGTGAATATTACTGAATCAACCAATATTGATGAGTTTGATTGTGAAATCGCTGTGGAAGGCAAGAACCGTGGAGATATCAATAATCCTAACGCCATGAGTGTATCTGTTACCTTGCAAGGCAATGAACAATTAAATAATGCAGGTATTAAGTACTTTACTTTAGACGCAGAAGTTACTGGTGAGAATATAAGACAAATTAACGCTATCTACTACCCTCGGTGACAGCTGGCTTTAGGGCAGTTTCGCGTGTACTCATTTGTGGTGTTAAAGAAATTTGTGAAATATTCGTCGTTGAGGTGAGTAAGTCAGCTGACCTTTGGTGCTGAAATTGGGATAGTGAGATGCGAAAGACCTTGCCTCAACATAAAACATGTTCAAGCATTACTGTATCCTTCGTGTGTCATGCGCCAAAGTCAAAATCCCTTTGGATGGTAAAATCATCAAAAATAACCGTTTGCTCCAAAGCTTCGACTGGCGGTGCTCTGGAATTGTTGGCAGTGATGGGTGAGCCTTGTTTGTCTAGATATGACAATATCTTGTGGATGATGGTGAGTTTTGTGATACAAGCAATTATCGTTACATTGTGCTTTTGACATTTTTCACATTCGGTAATATCTATGTTAAAGACCCGCTTTAAGCGCTGGGCCCAACTCATGCCTCTTGCATGATAGGGTTTATCAGACGGGTGTTGCTTATCAACGAGTTTAGGGCTGTTTTTTCCACGTTGCGATGCAGTCACCTTCGATCGAAGATTGCTGTTGGGCGCAAATACCCCATAAAACCTAGTCAAATTTTGCCTTGGCGGTGGAATAAGAGCGGCTAGTTTGCCTATAAAGTCTAAAGGGTCAAAGAATATATGAGTTGTCCCATCTCGATATGGGGTCTTCAACTCATATCGCACTTTTCCATGCTCGGTCATGCTCAAGCGCTGCTCACTAATAGCTGGACGGCTGATGTAACGACACAAGCGTTCTAGTTTTTCAGGCTCATCGGCATTGGCAAATACTCCAGCATGTAATGAAAAGCCTGAAGTATTAGCTAACTGTCCATACTCGCCATCAGTGCTCGCAGGCAGGGTTTGTAAGGTAAACACCTTTTGCCCTTGTTGCGGTCCCATGGCGATGCGGTAGCTGACAGACGCTCCTTGCAACTGCAGCAGACTATCCTCATCATCTACTGGCAAAGTGAGGTAACTGTTTTCCATGTCGCGTTGTACTAAACCGACTTTTTGTAAATATCGAGCAATGCGTTGGCTAATGGTATGCAACAGTTCGACCATGTCATCATGTGTTGGGGCCTTTATCCGGGTAAAGGTAGTGCCACTCCATGGATTTTCACTTACTGAACCTTCTAAGAACAGCATATGAAAATGGATGTTCAAATTGAGGGCGCTACCGAAGCGTTGAATGAGGGTAACAGCTCCTGTTTTAGCTTGTTTATTGGTAAAGCCTGCTCGGCTCACAATATGAGTAGAAATGGCGCGATAAATAACGCCCATCACTTTACTTAACTCACTTGGGCATCTTGCCAGCAGTAATCGAAGTGGAATGGGGAGGCTCAGTACCCATTGCCTTATGGGATAGCCCCGTAATACATCATCTACCAATAAAGCTGCACTTTCTGCCATTCGTCTCGCGCCGCAGCTTGGGCACAAAATCGTTGGGAACGATTTTGAACAACCGAAGGTTGGCCCAAAGGGCGTAGGACAGGATGTCCGGAGTAAAATCCACGTCGCTTGCAGCTAAACGCGACTAACTTTTCATGTTTGCAGTCGCCGCATACCACGCGTAAAAACCCATTCTCAAGTCGACCGCATTTGAGAAACTCATCAAATTCCTTTTCAACATGATGTGGCAACGACTTTCCTTGATGAGAAAGGTGCGCTTGAAAGTCTGGATAGTTACACTCAACCAATTGATACAGCAATGTTTGCTCTGGTCGATGACGTTGATACTTGTGTTTGTTTGGAACTTGCAACAATGGTGTCCTTGCCACCAATTTTTTGTATAGTTTGCTGAAAATGTTTACGCTTGGATACTGGATTTAGTACCTGAATTTGAATAGCGTTCAGCTTCTGCTATGCGAACAAACCAGCAACTTAGTTTATCGCTCCTGAATGCTCGGAGTTTGTCTTTTTCCTCCTGTCAGGTTAAATCGAAACTCATAACCAAAGATGCCAGATTAGGTTTAAGCTACTACAAATCACACTACTACAAATCACACTACTACAAATCACACTAATGCAATTTAAAGTGCAATTTAAAGTAGCTCAAAGTCTATTGTAGGAAGCGACTCAAAGCTTGGCATCGCGAAAAGATAGCCTTGAAAGTAGCGAAAGCCTAACTCTCGAAGCACTTTAAATTCCTCGGGCTTTTCAACACCTTCTACAATAATCCTTCTAGTCACCCTGTCGAGCATATTTTTGGTTGACTCTACTATCAATTGCTTTCTTTGATGCAGATGTATATCACTAATGAGACTACGATCTATTTTAACCTCATCAGCTTCAATTTCTCCCAGCAACTTTAGACCCGAAAAGCCAGCTCCAAAGTCATCGATGGCAGTCGAAAAACCTCTGCTTTTGTAGTCATTGACGATTTTAGCAACATGGTCAGCATCTTTATATTCTTCATGTTCAGAAAATTCAAAAGTGATATTCGAAATGGGGAAATTATACTTCTTAGCTGCGTTGAGTGTCGTTTGAATACATCTTGCTGGTTCGTAGACCGCGTTAGGCATAAAATTAATCGATAAATTGCTTGTTATTCCTAATTTAGACGCCCACTCAATTGCTTTCACTCTACAAGCTTGGTCAAAAGAATAAATATTAGTTGCACTTACATGTTGAAACACCTCTGCGGCACCACCACCATTAATGGTTCTTACTAGCGCTTCATAGGAATGCACACGCTTAAGTTTGATGTCAATGATGGGTTGAAATGCCATCGATATAGCAATAGAGAAGTCGTCACCATTTTTACATTGGCTACAATTTGTCAAGCATCACCATAGAAATAGAACTTATTCTTAAATAGTACAGCTTTTAAACTAATACAATAAGCTGATTTACACAAACCTTTCTCATCTCTTTACATTTGTTCTACAGACATATTCCCTATGCTAGCACCTTCAATTCCGTAGCCAAACCTCAGTTCATATGCAAAGATAAAGTCTGCTGTTCACCCCGATAACTATAGACTGCGTTAAACAGCACTACGCTATCTTTGGTATTCAGTAAATACTCATTTTTACAAAGCACTACTGAGGCAAGTTTACAGAGGAAGTATCAGCAAATGTCACAAAACTCAACTTCATTGGCACCGCAAGAACAACATACTAAGCAAATTCTGAATGTATTGGCGACTCCGCTCGCACTTCCCTGCGGAACAGTAATTCCCAACCGGCTAGGGAAAAGCGCGATGACGGAAGGTTTAGCAGATCCTCATGGTAGGCCAACTCATGAGCACATTCAGCTCTACAAAACATGGGCTGAAGGTGGAACTGGCTTGCTAATAACAGGCAACATCATGGTCGATAAACGCTACCTTGAACGCGCTGGCAATGTGGTGCTTGAAGATAATAGTTCAATTGAACTACTAAAGCGTTGGGCCTCGGCAGGAAAATCTTCAGGGAATAAGCATTGGGTTCAACTCAATCACCCTGGCCGACAATGCCCAAAACTAGTGAATAAGCAGCCGCTGTCACCCTCAGATATTCAGCTCGATATGTTGGGCAATTTTGGAAAGCCAAGAGCGATGACTCAAGCCGATATAGACGACGTAATTCAGCGCTTTGCGAGATCTGCGGCCATCACTAAAGAAGCGGGGTTCAGTGGGGTGCAAATACACTGCGCTCACGGCTATTTGTTAAGTCAATTTTTGTCACCAAAAATTAATAAACGACAGGATAAATATGGCGGCTCCCTAGAGAACCGAGCTCGCATAATACGAGAGCTTATTGCGGCAGTGAGGCTAGCGGTTGGTAAAGATTTTCCAATTGGGGTGAAACTGAATTCATCCGACTTTCAGAAAGGCGGTTTCACTCTTGATGAATGCGCTCAGGTAGCCAGTTGGTTAGGTCAAGACGGGATAGACTTACTTGAAATCTCTGGAGGCACCTACGAACAATTGAGTTTAATCGGTGTTGAGCCCACAGAGGTGCGAGAAAGCACGCGAAAACGAGAAGCTTACTTCATTGAGTACGCCAAGCGCATCAAAGAAGCCGCAAAAGTACCACTGATGCTTACAGGCGGCTTTCGCAGCAGACAGGTTATGGAAAATGCCATTAGCTCTGGCGAAGTCGATCTCATTGGCCTTGCTCGCCCGCTGTGTACTCAGCCCTATTGCTCAAATGACTTAGTGACTCAAAAAATCGACAAGCTCGATGACCACGAGCACAAACTCGTGCTTGGTAAAGGTTTTTGGGGAAATAATAGCTCATCAAATCTGATTAAGGGTATCAATAGCTTTGGGCAAGTAGGCTTTTACTATTGGCAGATAATTCGATTAGCAAAAGAACTCAAACCTCAGCCTGAACTAGGCGTATTTCACTCGTTTTTAAAACATAGCTTTAACGATATTCGTTTAAATTTAAGACGCAAAAAGACCTTCAAAAATAACGCACAAGACAAATAGAGCAATTGTCATATTTCTGCACTCGTAGTGTCACGTTTTGTTCATACTAAAGGCTTAGCCTACCAATGTTGGTAATCAAACGTGAGATTCGCATGAAACTCGACAAAATAAGTGAAGTAGATACAAGGCTCTTTTATTGGTTTAACAAATTTACAACCGGCCGAAATTGCAGGCCCATTCGCTATCTTTCGAAAACTGGAGACGGCCATTTGTATCTGATTTTAGGCCTAATTTTATTCTATTTAGATAGCAAACATGGCCAACTCTTCTTTTACACGTCGATCATGGCTTATGCTTTTGAGATACCACTGTATTTAATATTGAAGCAGTATTTTAAGCGACCAAGACCGGCAATGACGCTGCTCAATTACAAAGCACTTATTACACCGTCTGATAAATTTAGCCTGCCGTCTGGGCATACCGCCGCCGCATTTTTGATGGCAACCATTATTGGTTATTTTTATCCTGCATACATCATGATCGCATTACCGTGGGCAACACTGGTTGGCCTCTCCAGAATACTCTTAGGCGTACACTACCCTTCTGATGTTTTGGTAGGTGCGGCATTGGGAGTCAGTATTGCGGCTTTGAGCATAGCAATTTTAGCGTAGTATCTACCTTAGGCAGAAACTCTATGAAAATATTGTACGGAATCCAAGGAACTGGTAACGGTCATATTACCAGAGCAAGAATTCTCAATAATGCGTTCAAACAGCGTCATGATATTGAGGTCGATTATTTGTTCTCAGGGAGAGAGCGCAATAAGTATTTTGACATGGAAGGCTTTGGCCACTTTGAAACAAAAACAGGGCTCACCTTTGTTGCACAAAACGGCAGTATCAATAGACTCGAGACTATCAAGCAAACCAAGCTCATGACATTTATAAAAGATATCAAAAGCCTTAACCTTGATAAATATGATTTAGTATTAAATGATTTTGAGCCTATATCTGCGTGGGCAGCAAGACTACAAGGCAAGCCGTCACTCTCTATTAGTCATCAAGCGGCATTTTGCCACGCTGTTCCTAGCACTGGGGCAGATCTTATAGATAAGTTTTTGATCAAGTATTTTGCACCGACGCGCCACTCATTAGGTGTGCATTGGTATCACTACAATCAGGCGGTTATTCCTCCTTTTGTTGAATTAGGCCTTAACGCTCAGCATTCAATTAATAAGGTCCAAGCATATACGCTTGTTTATTTACCCTTCGAGTCAATCGATGCAATCAAAAATACACTCGCCCCATTAAGTGAACACAGCTTTGTTTGCTTTCACCCCGATATTGATTCTCCATACAAAGCACAAAACATTGAATGGAATACGCCTAGTAAAAGTGGTTTCCAAAAGGCCCTTGGCAAGTGCAAAAGTGTTATTGGCAATGCTGGTTTTGAATTAGCGACCGAATGTATAAGCTTAGGGAAACCGCTTTTAACGAAACCTCTAAATGGTCAATTCGAACAACTTTCGAATGCCAAAGCGCTGCAGGACTTAGGTTTAAGCCATACAATTTATCAGCTAGATACCGACCTGATAGAGGAATGGCTAGAGAAAGCGCAGGGCAACACAGTAACTTTTCCGTCTGACCCGCAGCAACTTGTTGATTGGCTGGTCGCAGGGGAATGGGAGAATGTTCAATCAATTTGTGAGCAATTGTGGACGCAGGTGAAGTATCCACAGAGTGTAAAGCAGAAGCTCAATTGACATTCATTGAGTATGACCCATCAACTAGATGGAACACAGTTTTTAGGTGATGATTACATTTCGCGAGGCTTTACATTCCTTTCAGTGTTAATTCATGAAAGTGTGTTTAAATATGAAATCCTAGATATTTAAATTTGCTTTTACTAGTGAGTAGTAGCGTGGGTCTTTTGTTTTCAGCTCGCTTTCAACCCAAGACTTTGCGTCTTCAGACAGGACAGCACCACGTTCTATTAGTTTTTTGGCATATGTAGGGGGCCTTTTAAGATTATATGACATCACTAAAACTTCTTTTACGACATCAAATTCTGTTGACAAAACTAGCTCTTCTTTGCCGATTAGGTACTCGAACATACTGGGGCCATCTTCGTGAAAAAGAGAATTTACAATCGCACTGCCGCTTGCCGAAGTTGAAAGTGATAAATCCACACCGTAGTTTTCTAACTTTTGAATCTGCTCCACATTCAGGTACATAGCTAAGGCACTAATATCGATACCTGTTAGCTTGTGTCCGTTGAGTACAATTTCTTCCACTACCTCGAAAGGAGCTTTGTTTGTTAATGCGGTGTAAATCTTTCCGGGCACTGCGAAAGGGTCTGTATGCGATAGTTGCTCTAACTCTACTAAGTATTGATCCCAATCGAGCACACTTTCTCGCTCAAACAAATTCAGTCCTTCGAATCTCTCCTTAATCAAAGTAGTTGTAGACACTACACTGACGTCAGAAAAATTATTTTCGGCAAAATATTTGTCTAAATCTTCGGGGCTCATATTGCTAAAGTCGACGTCCGCTAAAGTGCCGATTTTTTGATTTTGGTTGGGGTTACTCTGAAGAAAAACTTGGGAACTGGATTTCTTGGACACCTCGCTGCTACATACCTCCAGATAGCAATCAGACGATTTCGAAATTGATTCCTCATGAGCCTCATCTTTTGAATAATGATCGACGATCAGGGAGCCCGCTAAGACAGCGAGCAGAGCTAGAACGAATACAATCGCAGAAACGATTTGTTTTTTTTGGCCCCACTTACTGGAGAAGCGGTCTAGCCAATGATAGAGTAGGGCAAGACCTGCTCCTTTTATTGGCCTACCTAAAAGGCGCTCGCCATAACTAATAATATACGAGCAGCGAAGATTACTCTTAGTAGGCCAAAAGTTTGATACCTGTGACATGAATTTTCCTTTTCTATTAATTGATTGAAATACTAGAAAATATGCTGACTAAGAATATAAGAAAGATTAGCGATATACACTACCCTTTGTGACAGCTGGATGTAAAGCTTGTTTGCGATATGAGAAAGCTGGTGCCTCAACACATTAATGCTCAAGCTATATTTAACGTTAGTGCTTTTAGGCACCAAAGTTGAAATCTCTTTGAATAAGGTAATCGTCAATTGTTGTTATTTGTTTTGTCTCAATCAGTGGTGGCGCTCAGCACATATTGGAAGCTATTAGTGAATCTTGTTTAGCCAAATACACCATAAAAACGGCTAAGGTTGAGTCTAGGCGGTGGTACCAAGGCGGTCAGCTTACTAACTATATTGCTAATAATTGATAGCAATAGTGGCGTTGGCAATACTGGATTACACAAATTATTGGGCAAAAATTCTTCCCAATTTGATTTAATCAATATACACAGCGAGTTAAACAACTTGAGGTGTTAAAGCACATAAGCTTTGTAAATAAAGCTGACCTTGAAGCGTTCGTCTTCACATAACTGTGATATCGTAAACCTAACTAAGGACCCAAAATACCAGTGCCTAGGAAACTTGCAGAATGGAGTTTTTGGGATTACCAAGTGCTGTCCCTGTTCCAAGCGGGAAGGTCAATTGGGGAAGCCGAGTGTTCAGCGTTGTGTTTATTGAAAGCTGATGCAATAGCTTAGAATTTGGCATACTATGTGACCTAGAAAGGGTGAGCTAGAGACCAAACAAACACATTAAGGATGATGAGATATGAAAATTAAAAACCACATGGTAATTGCCGTGGCCTTTGTAATAGGGTTGAGCGCCTGCTCTAGTACTCCAAAAACCGAACAAGAGCAATTTAACGAGCTACAACGCTCGATAAGCTTCAAAGCCTTCAAAAAAATCACTGATAAAACCGTAAATCCCTCGCTTGAACTTTACAATAAAAAGAAAAAACAAGACCAATCTGAAGTCCATCCAGAAATAGTGCATGCATTCACTTCGGTGTCTCTCGCACTAGCTAACTACCCTACTTTTTCTGCAGCGTCAGCTGTGCTAGCAACTGAGGCAGCCGACGATGATATTGGCAGATATGTAGCCTACTCAGCTATGTCATTGTCTTTGCATAGCAATGGGTGGGATGAACTAGGTTCGCAGTATGCAGCCATGGCTAGTATTGAAGAGAAAGGTGAAGTACTCGACGAGAAATATCAAGATGCACGTATCACTGCCAAAGTCATTTTAGGTTTGTCGGCAATTCAACAGGGAGATGGAGTATCGGCAGAGTCTTTATTCTCTGAGCTTGGTGATAAAACAGGCCAAGATTGGTTGCCGATTGTTGCTCATGGAGCTGCTATTTTAATGGACGGACCAGGTCTATCCACGATTTCTAAACTAAACACTTTTGCCAATAGAGAAGACATCTCGTTTTCCCAGAAGCAGAAGCTCTTGCAATTGCGTATGCTGGCGGGAGACACTAATGGAAGCATTGAAGATGGCAAAACCGCCGTTTTAAAATCCGTAACACAGTGGTCTCTAAGTGCCTTGGAATCATTAGGTGAAGTGGCCGTTAACAGCACATATGAAGCAGCCAAGAACTCTGCTGAGAAGATATTGTTGATAATTGCGAACAAATAATGAATATAAAGAAGATTAACGCTATACACTAGCCTTTGTGACAGCTGGGTGTAAAGCATGTTTCACGTGTTTCTAACTCAAAAAGAGCAGACATTATCGAATGTCGATGTAGGTAAGATAAGGAAATGGCTGATTGTAACTATCCCTTAAAATAATTCTCCAATTTGTGAAATATGATTAATTAGAGTTAAAACATGCTCATTGAGTAGAGTATCACTCAATGAGCTTATAGTAATTAAGGAAAATAATTGAACAAACTAGTCTTAAGCATAGCTACATTTTTTTTATTCGTTTTGTCAGCTAACGCAACAGAATTGATAACTGTATCTTCACAGGCTGACTTTCAAAAGTATTGGGCTATTAACCAAAAGGCAATGGCGAAGTCAATGCCGGTAGATATTACAGAGATTTTTGAGAACGCGGAAGTTGTTAAAATGGAATTTATTGTAGATAAAACAGGAAGACCTAGGGACTTTAGACTACTTCCTGATAATTCAGAAAATGTTGTGAAAAATGAAAAAACGATAAAAGCCTTTTACATGTTTTTACGCTATCGACCTATCAGTGATAAAACACAGTCGGTAAAATTTAGTGGAAGTGTTGTCTGGCGAAAACCATCTTAAAGTTTTAGAAAATGTTGTTTACGTATTTCTTTGTAAATACCCCATTTGTAACACCGCTAGTTCATGGAACTCTTAAGCCGCATTTTTATACTCAATGGGTGACATATCATTAAGTGAGCATATGTCGATGAGATCGACAGGTAAAGATATCATGTCGAAAAAAGCCTTCTATTTCGACACGTTTTGTTTTCATGTAGATCTTATCCACATGAAAGCGCATGAGTAAAACGAACGCTATATGATAGCCTTCTAACCCTTCATTCTAAGCTTCCATAATCAGACGTTGCAGCAGACCTTCTTAGTCAATAAGTCACAAGGAGTAGCAAATAGCTTTAATCCGTCTTATACCCCCTGTGGTTAATCATTAATCACGCAAAAGCGTTCAAGTCATAAAAGCTGATGTCGATAAAATGAACTATAGTCGAGTTGAATAAGCTCAACTTCAAGCTTAAGCAAAACAATGAGTGATTGCATCACTAGTATTCAACCAGCAGAAATACATTCCCAAAATAAGGGGTAATATTTTGTTCTTCTCTCTAAATAAAAAATCGCCTACTGAAACTAACTACCCAGTATCTGCGACTCTTGCGATTAGCAGTAGTGGCATATCATCGAGTGCATTCGATAGTTTGAATTTACAGGGAGGCACAGAACTTGTACTAGCCTTTATTTCTCCTCACAACAACTTTAATCAAGTCATTCAAAGCTTACAGCATGCCATGCCGTTCGCGAAAAATGTAATGGGAATTATGACTGCCGGGGAGCTTGGCGGTGGCGTAAAAGTGTATCATGACACGCCTGACACTTGGGACAACATAGTGTTACAGGCATTCTCCACGTCTCTACTGGGCAAAACATCTTATCACTGTGTCAATCTGCACAGCGCCGATTTAAAGTCTGGAAATCCTACCGCTTCGCCTAAGGAGCGAGCTGACAAGATAGAAAGAGAGTTAGTACAACTTAAGCCTCCATTTGATATCAATTCCCAAGATACGTTTGCGTTGACTTACTTTGATGGCTTAAGTGCCTCGGAAGAGTATTTTGCTCAAGCTTTATATCAAAGTGAGAAGTTTCCTTGCTATTTTATTGGAGGGTCTGCGGGTGGCAAGCTTGACTTTCAGGCTGCAAATATCAGTTTAAATGGTCAAGTAAAAGAAAATACAGCCATTGTTGTGTTTTGTAAGCTAGGCAAAGGTTACAAATATGGCGTCTTAAACAGTCATAATTATCAGTCTATAGGGGTTGAATTTACCGCCGCAAGATTTGACTCATTAAGTCGAACCTTGTATTCGGTGTTAGACTCAAATCTCAATCTTATCACGCCTGTAGAAGCCCTCAGTAAACACTTTTCATGCTCACCCCATCAACTAGGTGACAAATTAGTTGGCCACTCATTTGGTCGCAAAATGAATGGAAAACTCTATGTGTTGACAATTGCAGCCATTAACGACGATGGCAGTATAAAATATTTTGGCGACTTGTCGTTTGGGCAAACCTTTGAGCTGCTGCGAGCCAAGCCTTTAGGCCAAGCAACTTCAAAGGATTATGCTGAATTTATGAGACATAAACCAAGAGAGCCGATAGCGACGATCGCAAATGATTGTATTTTTCGACGCTTAAATAACCCAACTGATTTAAAAGATGTTTGTGTGTTTGATCAAACTAAGATGTCTGGTTTTTCTACCTTTGGCGAGTTTTTGGGCATACACCAAAATGAAACGCTCACGGCACTCGCGTTTTTTGAGGTCAATGAAAATGAAGCTTTCTATGACGATTATGTAAACAATTTCGCTTTTTATTATTCTTCGTTTTCCAGTCAACACTTAAAATCGACGATTACGAGTTTGACGCATATTAACAATCTACAAGACAACTTAATTACTCAGTCATCACGTTTTCAGCCATTATTGGAAGAATCTAATGGCCAGTTAGAAAATGTCGCGTCAAAGGCCACTCAAGCAGCGAAGAAGCAATTAGCATTAGGAGAAGAGTTCTCGTCATTTATGCAGCAGGTTGCCCAACAAGATGCGCAACGCAGCGAGCTCACATCAAGCGTTGAGCAATTAGGAAGTAATGCTGTAAAGATTGTCGATATCATAAAATCGATTGGCAGCATTGCCGAGCAAACTAATTTACTCGCGTTGAATGCAGCGATAGAAGCGGCTAGAGCGGGAGAGGCTGGACGCGGATTTGCAGTAGTTGCCGATGAAGTACGAGCGCTATCCATGCGGACACAATCAAGCCTACAAGAAACGGGGGATACTGTGGATGCGGTATCGCGTTCAATTGACAGCATATCTAGTGCTGTAACAGGTATTAATGATTTACTTGCTAACATTGAAAAGGGGTCGAACGGGCTGAAAGAAGAGTTGAACGGCTTGTCTCATGAATCGTCGCAAGCCTCAATTAGTGCAGAGGAGAGCATCAACCGAGCCTCAAGTGCTCAAGCTGAGATGCAACAAATCGCAAACGAAACGCAAAAGATAGAAAAGCTAAATGAGCTAGCACGAAAATATAAGTGAGCACCGCTAAGGGCAGTGAGCTCTGCTTCTCAATGGGTGGCCACGTTTCTATAAATCGGTGTATAGCATTGCATATTTCGACCATTTGAACTTGTAGATTGGAAGCCAATCACGATTTTAACTTAAATGATATTCGACTGAACTTACGATGTAAGAAAGAAAGCAATTAAAAAAACAAATGAACTAAATGAAAGAATGCTACCTAAGTATGCACTTAAGTTTATTCGAGCTTAGGCAAACACTTTAGTTGAATGTGAGTAATCTATTTTGATTAAGATATGAATCGAATCTGCTCTTCTAAAAGCACATGCTCAACAAAGATATCCTAAACAATTAAACAAATGCATGCGTAATTTAAGATTTAAACCGTAATTTATTCGGGCCTTAATGCCCTCTCAAGATTGAATTTAATGTAGTATGCGTTAGGGCTAACTTCAACATTGTCTATTTCAATAACAGCACCTTGTTTAAACCCAGTTTTCAACCTAGGGTTAGCCACAACTTTCTCATCAGAGCCTGACACTTCGACTATTTCTATATCAAAAAATGCAAGTTCTTCTAAATCCGATACTGTAAAGTTAAATCTGTACTGCCCCCCTAATTCGAATGATACTTTTTTATCAAAATCGACCCACATTGACATCTGAGATGTGTGAGTGCTTATTTCTTTACTTTCTCTGTCCTCAATTTTTAAATCGAAGTTAACCAAAGTACCTTGATACTGCTTGTCTAGGTTTTCGACTTTGCTATCAGTTGGGGTAGCAAGAGTATTCCATGTCATTGCTATTAGTGCAGTGCAGATGGTTAGAGCGTAAGTTACCTTTCTTTTTAATGTCATTTTTCTGTTTTCCTTTAGTAGTTTCACTCTAAAAATACTGTTGCTTGTATTAGATGTGGCAGCGCAATTTAAGGGATATTGCTTAGTTTTGTGATTAAACAAAATGAGCGATGTTAGTCCATCAATATACTCTTCTAGGCCAAACTCTTTACTTGCGTCTTCATCACATAGTGCCTCTATAAAAAACCTATTTTTATCTGCCAGAACCCTGACCAAAGGATTCCACCAAAAAATCGATTCCACTAAGGTGAGTAGAACTAATCGAACGTTGTCTTTCCTCTCTAGGTGTTTCTTCTCATGACAAATGATTAAGTTTATCTGGCCGATATCAGTAATGCTCTTTGAAAAAACTATCTTTGGCGATCTTATTCCTAGGAGCATTCCGCTTGGTGTGCCATTCGCCGAGTAAACGGGGACTTGATGTTTAAGGGATAAATCTTTGTGAAACTGGAGTGACGGGTCACTAACAATCCGACTATTTAGGGTCATTACATCGATGATTTTTTTGATAAACAAAATTGCACCAATAAGTAGGGCAATTAGTATTATAAAACGCGCTAAAAGCTCTCTGCTAACAACACTGGTATTTGAGGCAGCCGTTGACTCTGTGCTGACCAAAAACGATTGTTTGAGAATTAAAGGTTCAACTAATACTTCCGCTGGAACAATTTGGGCGAGGAAGGCATATGGTATCAACCAAACAAAAATCCCGAAGCAAGATAAATAATAATTTACGCTACTGGTTCCATTTCCATATTTCAAAAGAGCTAAAACAATTAACGTTACGATGCCATTGACAAAAAAATATCCTTCCATTTATTTCAGTCCCTTTTTACGTTCATCAAGCAAAGCTTCCAAATATTCAATATCTTCAATAGATAAGTCTTCTTGTTCGAGAATATGTGCAGCTAAGGGGCGACTCTTGCCAAGAAAAACTTTTCTAATAAATTCTTTGATCAGAGGGGTTCTAACGCTTTGCTTCTCCGTTGTTGGGATGTAGAAAATAGTTCTCCCCTCAGTTCTACTGCGCTTTAAAGAGCCCTTCTTCTCAAGGCGGTCGATGATCGTTTTAACTGTCGTATACTTTACATTTCTTCTACTCTGAATTATTTCGTGGACTTGAGGTGCCGTCGACTCATCGGACTCCCAAATTATTTGCATTACTTCAAGTTCAAAATCAGATAGGGACATTTTCGCTCAACTAAATCTACAAGTGTAGATATATCATATAACTACACTTGTAGATTTAGCAAGTAGTTTTTACATAGAGAGTTACTTGGCTAGTCTCCACCAATCAGGTTAAGTATGGGAATAAGGAAGCAAGTGCTTGTACGATTAACGTACAACTTATTTGACAACATTATGCAACCAAACTAGAGTGAATATGTCGATTTCCAAGGATCTGAAGTCGACACTAATCAATTATGGAGAAACGCTATGAAATATAAGTTATGTGCAACATTGGGCTTAGCAGCCTGCCTTTCCTTCTCTGCGTTGGCTGGTGAAGCAACTAACACCAAGGTTTCTTGGGAACAAGAAAACATAGATCAGAGCTGGAAAAATAGTTTCGCAACAGACGTTCAAGCTAATACTGCCAAACACCTAAAAGACGGTGAAGTATTAAAAATCAAAATCGTTTCCGTAGACGCAATCAATCGTGATTTGCAAGCGTTAAACGTTAGAACCGGTGCCGATGTGAATTCCAAGGACGACCGCGCTCCTAGCATTAGAAGTATACAAAACCGCCAGGTAGGCGATATTAAGTCTCTGTCCAACCTACTTAGCCTTTCTTTCGAATACGCAATTCTGAATGAAAAAGGTGACTTGTTGGAATCTGGCAGTGCCGAGCTCGAAAAGCGTGTTACAAAAAGTAAGATTAAAGCAAACCGCAGAAATACGGCCCCGCTCTACGCTGAATTAGTAGATGATTGGTATACCGCCTCTTTTAGTGGCTAGTAATCTGTAGATACTATAGTTAAGCGAATAGCTCAACGCGCTGCGTTTTCACAAGCACTTTGGCTCCTTGAGCCTTTTTGTTAACCGAAACGCAGAGTGCTTAACTAGTTTTGCAATGTAATAGGCTGGCTTATCGCTACGTTGGCAACTTTACTCAGTAACTGATTCACTTTTTCGAACACCATTAAACATAGCATCAAAGTTAGGCTCATTTTCTTGTTTACAAACTTCTTGTTGTCTAGCTATTTTTTCAAGTTCATACCTTTTCTCAGCATAGAAGTTTGGTGTCACTCGCCGCTGAGGATAAGCTAACTGCTCAGCTTCATGTTGAATTGTCACTCCGTGTAGAGGCCTCTTTGTAAATTCTTTAACAGTCTCTAAGGTTGAAAGCAAACCGCCACCCTCGCAATAAAAGTAACCTGAATGACAAATGCACTTAGCACTGCCAGAACTAGCGTTTATTTTAAGTCCGTAGTTCAGCGGTATAATACGTGTACTTTTACTAATATCACCAATAACATGCGTACCTGGCTGAAACGATTGATACACTATTGCCTCAATGTTATTTGCATGAACGTTGCTAATAATCCACCTAACAGGGTTGTAAGAATTAAGAAACAGTACCAAAGGCTCTTTTGATTTATCTAAGTCCAAGCGAATTTCAGCATTCATGGCGGCACTTTCATATACCGACACTAATCCAATCTCAGCAGTAGGCTGTTCTGGCTGTTTTAACTGTTCTAATATATCAGCAAGAGCGGTTTTTTCAATCTTATCAACAGGATCGCTTATTCGCATAAAAAAATCTGTCGTGTGCCAATTGTTAAAATGGTCAACCTCAATTTTATGGCTACCTTTCTCACAAAAATAAAGAAGCTCTCTAGATATCCCTCCCTCGTAAAATATTTCACCATCGATAATAACGCGACTTTGCGCTCGACTTTGTGCAATCGATATTAGTTTTTGCTGGTCCTGTTCGCAGTGTATTTGGCCAACCCAATACCCAGCAAAATCTTCTGATGGTATATCTTTTAAATCGTCATAAGCATACTGAAGCGCAATGTTATCGACTAATTCACTATGCACTTCAATATAATTAATCTTTGATTTACGATTGTAATAATAAGCACGAAACCCGACTTCTGGTAATGCATCAGATATAGTCAAAAAGCTAGCTTTACTGGAGACAGAGTCCTTATCGGATAATTGCTCAAGGTAGGGCGTAATATCTCGCACATAGCTCGTAAAGTGTTCATCTCGAACGTTACTGCCTCTGTGCACGCGCTTATTCTCAAAGCTCTCTGTATCAGCGATATACTCATTTATTGCTACATTAGACTTGGTAGTGACCTGTGATGCTTGATTATTCTTAAAGCTCATATCAGCGATACGCTTATTTATCGCTAAAATATACTCGGGAGTGGCTTCTGATTCGTGATTAATATAAAAATAAGTTCTCAAGAGCTCCCTAAAATTAGGAGCCCATCGAGAGCGTGGATTTTCATTTAAAAAACTGACGATATTTTCTAAATCGGGCGTAGTTTGCAACTCAGCATAAATTAAATTATCTCGCTCATAGGCTATTGTTTCTGCCCAAATAGATGAGGGGTGCTTATCTAAAAAACCCTGATATGCTGCCACCGTATCTAATGCTATTGCATCTCGATACGCATCATCGGGAGTTTTTATATTTTGGCCTGTATAAGCTAAATACAGCATGATAATAAGCACAGAAAAGATGAGCGCTAAAGCGATGAGTTTTTTGAAGTTGAGTTCTCTCTTGTCAGCCAAAACAATTCCTTTTTTAAGGCCAAGTGAAATGCGACGGAGTTTGAACAATAAGAACAAAGAATGCAACATAAACAGTGGAGCAAACCTAAAAGAAATCCAGGTTTACTAGGCATGCAGTCATTAGCGCAATGGCGAATCGATTTGTTGAAAACAGACTTTTAACCAAAGCCCTGTTTAATTACTTACTTGAGCTTTGATTAAATTGATAAGTGAATTCGCTGCATAGTTTTTAGGCATAGCCTGTGGTGCGGTGACAGACAATTGAAATGCTCCCTCTATTGCCGCAATTACTATTGCGCTTAGGTGCAAAACCTCTTCATCAACTTCGGTTTTTACCGCCCAAACATCAACAAGTAATGCCGCAATCATATCCTGTTGAGTCTGAATCAAGCCCTGATAAATCTCTCTTACCTCTGGTTGCCTGATAGATTCCGCCGCAATCACGACCCAAGCGGAAACTACTTCTGGCATTTGAGTATCACCAATCGCTAGTCGCGCATTAATAAAGGCTTCTAGCTTTTCCCAAGGACTTTGCTTCTCTTGTTGGAGTTTAGCTAATCTACCCTCAGCAGACCTGACTATCCAGTTAACTGCGGATATTAGAATATCTTGTTTTGTTTTAAAGTGATAATGAATCAAACCTGGGGCAAGCCCAGCCTCTTTGGCGATAGCTTGAATTGACGCTTTCTCATATCCCTGCTGTGCCATGACTCGCAACAATGCTGTGGCAATTTCTTGCTTTCTCTCATTTGTGTTGGATGGCCTGCCCATTATTTTCTCGCTCAACAATGTTTATTGGTTATTTAACCAAAAAACTTTGATTTATGCGACTTTTCTGTTTAATATTTAATTTATTGGTCAATCAACCAAATAATCAATGAAACTATGTTCATGATTTCCGCAAAGACGAAACCCGAGGGGAAAATAATGTTAAAAACTAGATGGCTAAGACTAATGGTAAGTTTGGGGTTTTCAGATAACATGGAAGCCTACATTAACATTATAGGAGCGTATTCTGAAAAGGGCCGGAGCTATCATACTATTGCCCATTTAGAATCAGTTTTGAAATGTTTGGATAGCGTCGATCATCTAGCTCAACGCAGAGACGAGGTTGAGATAGCATTATGGTTTCACGACGCTGTCTACAAGCCCTTTTCAAGTTCAAATGAAAGTGATAGCGCAAAATGGGCATCAGATTTTTTACAGAGCAATGGTGCCAGCGATACAAGTCAAAAACGAGTTTTTGATTTAGTCATGGCAACTGCACATCAAAGCTCTACAAATTCTATAGACGAAAATTTGATTGTTGATATTGACCTGTCAGTGTTGGGGAGGTCCAGAGCTGACTATAATGCATTTTCACGAGGGGTAAGGGAAGAATACCGAAGAGTTCCTTCGTTTATCTACCGCAGAAAAAGGAAAGAGGTATTAGCAAGCTTTCTTAGTCGTGATCGAATATATACTTTTGAGCAATTTCAAAAAAAGTATGAAGCCTCCGCGCGAGAAAATATTGCAAAGGAAATAGAAACGCTGTGAAGCGCTATTTGCACCTTACTTTTATCCACTCTACCAAGGTTGATTTGTACGATGATAATTACTACAAACTAAATGCGGCGATCTGTTAGTTAGATGTATTAGTTAGACTATTAAGTTTTTGTAGCCCATACCATTAAATCACCAGCCTTCATTGGCTTTGCAAAATAATAGCCTTGATAAATATCGCATCCAATCGCATCTAGCAGTTCAATATGTTTTCGCTCTTCAACGCCCTCAGCAACCAATTTCAATGACATGTTTTTACCTATTGTCACTATTGATTTCACCAAGTCATACGCTTTTGTTGATTCTATTTCTATCACAAACGAACGATCTATTTTTAATACATCAAGTGGTAAGTCTTTAAGGTATGAGAGTGAAGAATATCCCGTACCAAAATCATCCAAGGCGATAGAAAACCCTAAAGACTGAAGTTCTTTTAGTGTTGATACTGATTGCTTGCGATTTGATAGTAATCCTGACTCTGTAATTTCTATCTCGATTTTAGCCGGGCTTATGCTATGAGTATTCAAAATGGCCATAATGTCATCAATAAACGTAGCCTTCTCAAGATGTAAACAACTGACGTTGATTGCCACCCTGCCATCAAACTCAAACCCAGCTTGGTGCCACTTATTTATCTGCTCACAAACGCTATCTGTCATCCACAAGCCCAGCTCTTCAATATAGCCGGTTGACTCTGCAATTGTAATAAACTCAAAAGGTGACACAAACCCTAAGCTTGCGCTCTGCCACCTTGCTAAAGCTTCCATTCCCAGTAATTTGCCGTTTGTATCAACCTTGGGTTGGTAGACCGGATACAGTTCTTCCTTTTGGTTTAATGCTTGTCGTAAAAGGCGCTCAACGGTCTGTTTTCTGTTTATCTCATCAATATATGTCGCATCGAATAGGCAAATATCATCATCGGCACTGGTTTTTGCTTTAACTAAGGCTATTTCAGCGCACCTTATTACTTCAGTGTGCTTTTGCGCTTGCATTGGAAACACAACTGCACCGCCCACGCAACTGAGTTCGATTTGCGTATCATCAAGTTTTATTGGCTTTTCGATTACACGTTTTATTGCATCAAAATGTAGATTAATTACAGCACTCATTTCATGTGGTGTTTGTTTTATGAGTAAGGAAAATTGATTGCCGCTAATGCGCCCAATCACAATATTGCTACTTGCGTAGCTTGATAGACGTATTCCTATTTCCTTAAGTGCATACTCTGCTGCGGTAAAACCAAACACACTGTTTATTTGCCCAAACTTTTTTAAATCTATGATAATCAACGCAGAATGTGAATCATTCGCTTGGTTCTCATCATACTGTTGTTTTATCAAGTCGTGTGTACTTAATAAGTTGGGTAACTTAGTTAAATAGTCAAAGTAAACACTTTTATGCTGCTCTTTGGCTAATTTAACGCGTTGAATTTCAGATGCTGTTCTTGAGGTGAACACTTCTAATGTGCGTTTTTGAGCATCTGATAATTTTATGGGGCGGTCATACAGTAAAATGATACTGCCTTCTAAGCCGTCATGATCGTTTTTAAGGGGCGCGTTGATAATGGCTTGTGCATTAATTCTGTTGACTAGCGCTAGATTTGGAAAGCGTTCATTGGCTTTTTCTTCGATAAAAAGAGTCGCATCATATGAGATTAGTTCATTCGGAATATCACTTAACTTGTACGAAAAATTCTGCGCAATACGACCGTCTTGTAACACGACTTGAGTGCTAATTTCTTCTATATTTTCTGGGTCATCAAATTCACAAATATAAAGTAATTTTGGCTTTTCTAAATGATATAGCTCATGGCACACATCCTTAAAAAATTGTGAACTATCATTTGCGGCCACCCCTTTTGCTAGACTAAATAGCATGGATTCCAAACTGGCTTTTTCAACAATTTCTTTTGCTAAAGATGCAGACTTCCACTCCAAAGACATGCTGATAGACACACATGCGAAGAAGTTGAGTAGGCTAAACGGTAAGCCCCCAAGGTTAATAAGATTCAAGATGCCCATGTCGGTGAGTGCGGCAGCGATGGTAGTCAAAATCTGTAGACATATAGTGCTAGTAACGGTGATTGAAAGTAGTCGTCTGCCCTGTATATAGGCTACTCGAGCGATGTATATTAACCCGAGCATGTAAGCGAGGATGAATATATTGTAAAAGTAACTGACTGGATTCACATCGCCCTTAATAACCGAGACTGTTTCACCCGTAAAAATGGTAAATTGCCTGAGTTGCAACTCGCCCGTGAACCAAATAGGGCTGTCTGAAAAGGTGTTAACCAAGAAAAAACAAATACTCGCAACACTGACCAGTGCTATTGACCAAGCGGGGGCTTTTTGACGGCTCCAGTACATGAGCATAAGCACTGATATTGGCAAAGCAGCAAAGATTGCGGCGGATTGGATATACAACCAATTCAATGCTTCTTGTAGTGTCTGAGCATCGTGAAACTCCCAAGTGGCATATTGAAAGACCGTGATGACTACGCCTGACAATAATAGTAATTTGAGATGAGCTTTGTTTTTAAAGGCGCCCGACAGCAACACCACCGACGCGCTAACAAAGTTCAGCGTGATGGTTGCTGTAAAATAAAATGCGATGAGGTGATTCATCTCAAGCATGCAATTGCCCAAATAAGTAAGAAGTTATTTTATTGATGAAGCGCAATCGTGATTACACAACGCCACTACTTCATATCTGCTGATATAGAAAAATCTTTATTTGAAAGAAATGTCAGATTTATTTACAGACACTTAATCTAATAAATACGAGCCTGAAGTTCAGCAAGCCCTCGATGCGTCAAGAACGTAATTGAAACGCGAAAAGCCCAAGCATTTAATAGCGTTTTTCCTTTGATAAAAAACGATTACCTAAAGAAAGTTAGCATTTTACCGCTATACTATTAACTAATTGATCGATTCTTCGAGGTCATTTTATTAACCCTCATCGCGTATGCCGCCCCTACAGTTATCATACAAAAGTGATAAAGAACATCTTTGCGCTTATATTTTTGCTTGGGTGTTTAGTATATTCTCACCTTGCTTTATCGAAATTTTCTCTCCCTAACCCTCGCTATTATTCAACAGAGCATGGGCTGTCCCAAATTGCCGTATATGACATCCAACAAGATAGCAACGGCTACATTTGGGTGAGTACACAATTAGGTATTGATCGCTTTGATGGTTATAACTTTGTAAATTTCAAACAAACTCCTATTGAGGGTGAGGGCCCGAGCTCGTCTTTTGTTTATGATATTGAAATTGCACCAAATGGAGGCTTGTATATAGGCTCCATGAATGGACTTGACTATCTAAACCCCGAAACATCAGTTTTTGAGCCATTGTTATTAACAAACGCCGATGGCACAACACGACAGACTGTTAACGAGATACACATTGATAACAAAGGCATTATCTGGGCATGCACGGATAAGGGCCTATTCGTCGGTCAAGTTGAACGGCGCGAATTCACTCTCTTTACAACGTCAGACTCTTCGATTCCTTGCCAGAGCCTCAGCAGCATCGACAATCAGTATATGGCAATTGGCACTCAAAATGGACTGAGCATTCTCAACAAAGAGAGCTTGAAAATAGTGAAAACGATTTTGGAAGGTAATCGAATATCCTCTATCAAGACAGAATCAAACGAAGGTTTATGGGTAGGCACCAATGGCTCAGGTTTATATAAAATTAAAGTGCTTAGCGAAAGCAACACAATCGATTTTGGAGTTTCAAAGATTGGCATCGACAGTGGTCTTGCTGATTCGATTATAAACGATATTGAAATATCGAATATGGGTGAAATTTGGTTGGGAACACCATCTGGTATATTTATTATCCCTGAGCCTATGGAGTCAAATCAGGCCATCTTCTTTGATGAACGTATACATAATCAGGGCACAAATAATCCTCATGCTGTTGTCTTACATATGCTTTTAGACGGTACGATAATTTTTGGCACTCGAAACAAAGGTTTTGCAATAGTCGACCCAAGAACCACAATGTTTAGTCGTGTATTGTTTAAAAGTGAAAAGTCAGTCATTTCAGTTACAAAAGGCCGACAAGGGCAAACCTGGACATCGAGTGAAAAGGGCCTTTGGTTATTAAATGACGCCCTAGAAGCACAGCAGCTTTTTCTTTTCGCCGGCGATTATGATGGGCTGCAAACAACAAATAAACTCACTAATATCGCTTACGATTATAACTCAGATATTCTTTGGTTGGGTACTCGCTTAGGTTTGTATCGCTTAGATGACGTCAACAATCCTGCAGAAATTGTGCCCGTGGGCCTGACAAACATTTCTCTGTATTCAGTTCGACCTGATGATGGAGATAAGCTTTGGCTAGGTAGTTATAACAACGGACTCTTTTTATTTGACGCCAAAAGTAATGAAGTCATACACCACTGGGATTTACCTTTCGTGATCGACATCGTTCATGATGAAAATAATATTCATTGGGTACTCACCACCGGCGGCTTAGTGAAACTAGACGGTAAAACATACGAAACGCAGACTTACGTGTCTTCACCTGCCGAACCTAACGCTTTACCTTACAACGTGGTTACTTGGCTCTCAAAGTACGACGAGACGCAATATTTTATAGGCACCCAAGGTAATGGCTTGGCAATGATGAGCTTTGATTCTTCGACGCCCAACCAGGACCCTAAGTTTTCGCCTCTCTTTGAAGACACACCGCTATCAAAAAACTCCATCGGCTCAGTGGTTAAAGATGAAAAAGGTAACTATTGGATAAGCACAGATTCATCAATAGCGCGCGTAGATAGCAAATTAGAAAAGATTGATTTCTTTGATGACAGCGACGGTGTTAATCGGTCGGGCTACTTTGTGGGCTCATTTGCTAAATTAGATAACGACTTTATCCTCTTTTCTGGGGCCGAAGGTTTAACTTACTTTCACCCTGATGATATCCAAACGTCGACGACTCAACCACTGGTGAAATTAAGTGAAATTTCCATTCTCGATAAAGGCGAAGATGAGAAAATTTTAAACGCTCATGACTTACCATTAGGAGATCTTCATGCCACGGAGGAGATTATTCTGAGCGCCGATAACCTCATGTTCAGTGCGGAGTTTGTTGCCTTGGAATATGGTAACCCAAAAGATATTCAATATGCTTATCGACTACTTGGGTATGATGATAGATGGCGCTATACCAATGCTTTCGAGCGTTCGCTTACTTACACCAATCTCAACCCAGGAAACTATCAGCTAGAGGTAGCCTCAACTAATCGCTACGGTAATTGGGACTACAACGCACTCACACTGAAAATCAAGGTACTCGCGCCATGGTATCAAACCAATATAGCTCGCTTTTTGTTTATTTGTTTGCTTATTGCTACAGCTGTTTTAGTGTTCAAATGGCGTATGTATGCCGTTACTCAACAAGCAAACAAATTACGCTATTTAGTTGATAAAAAAACCAAAGACCTAGAAGTTGCGAACGAGCAACTCACGTTATTATCAAACCAAGACTCCCTTACTCAAATTCTTAACCGACGAGGTTTTTTTGAGTTGTCTAAACAAGAGATGTCAAAATTTACAAGGCACAAGCTCTACTTTTCTATTGTTATGCTGGATATCGACCACTTTAAAAGCATCAATGATAACAGAGGCCACAGCGCTGGAGACCTTGTAATACAAAAAGTGGCAAGTTGTATTCGAACAAAAATACGTAAACATGACATACTCGCCCGCTGGGGAGGTGAGGAATTTATATTATTGCTTCCGAAAACCGATGAGCTTGGTGCCATCATGGCTGCCGAAAAGATATGCGAATGCATCAGAGAGTTAGTTGTGCAATTCGAAGGTGAACCGATAAAAGTGACTATTTCTGGTGGAGCGGCCTGCATTAATGACTTTGAAACGATAGAGCGTTGTATTCAAAAAGCTGACGAAAATCTGTATCAAGCAAAGCAAAGCGGAAGAGATCGCATCTTTCAGTCGAAGAAAAGCCAAAGCTTGTAGCGATAATGCTCAGTAATGGAGTATCGGCGCTCGCTTGCAAACGGAGTGACGTAGTTCTCTGAGTGCTTTTGAGGTACTGAAAAAACATTAATTGCATTACCTTATCAATGCTATGTGGAAATGAAATATAAAATAAAAAGGACGTAAGTGTGTTTATAAAAATGTTATTGGCTGCTTTTGTGTTGTTTGCATTTGGAATTGCTTCTGCTGCGTTTGATGACGATTTTATTAGAAAGGCAACTGAAATTGGAGATGCCCTAGAATCCTCTTCCAATAATGAGTTAGCTGTTATTTTGGAAGCGGAAAAGCTTCAAGAAAAATACAAAGAAGATAGCCAAGCATTACAAATATTGTCGCAATACACAGCAACTTATTACTCGATTGTCGCGGACCACAAAAACGCTCTTATTGCAGCCGACACAAATGCGTCTATTCCAAAGGACGAAACATTCGAAATATCAGGTTATTTTCAAACTGACGCAATTCAAACTATCCTAAATAGATCAGATGAAACTCAAGTCGTTATGATCAATGAAGCCCACCACATAGCACAACATCGCGTATTATCAATCAGATTGCTAAAGGGCCTATACAACAAAGGCTTTCGTTTCTTAGCGCTAGAAGGAATGGGTAGTTATATATATCCCTACAGCCCGCCACTACTAGACAATCACGGTTACTACACAAACGAACCGGTTTTTTCTATGTTAATTAAAACCGCAGAGGAAATGGGATTTGAGATTGTTTCTTATGACGGTGCTTCGTCGACTATAAAAATGAGAGAACACCTTTCTGCCAAAAACTTAAAAGCACGTATTTTCGATAAAAACTCCAAGGCAAAAGTGCTTATTCATGTCGGTTACTCGCACATTAATGAAGATACATGGTTAGCCGCCGAAATTAATGATCTGTTAGACATAAATCCTCTTACCGTGAGCCAAACTAAAATTAGAGAAAAAAGTCATACCAAATTTGAAGTTGCCCTCTATGACGTATTGTTGGCAAAGAAACAAAGTGACGAGCCGTTTGTGTTGATCAACCAAAACCAGGAGATTTGGTCTTCTAACCCGGAGAAATGGGATATAGATGTAATTTGGCCTAGGACAATATACAGCAACGACAAGCCTAAGTGGATGACCTTAGGTCGTGAGCAAATAAAAATCCCAAATTTACTTTGCAATAATACATACCCGTGTTTTGTCGAAGTATTTCATGGGCGCGTTGCACCAAATCGCGATATCGAATCACTTACTGCGCATGATAAAACCATAGTTAGAGATAGTAAGAATGTTTCAACAATATTATTGATGCATGGCGAAAATACAATATTGGCGAAAGACGCCAATAATATGGTTATAAATAGAATTGAAGGTAGCTTTAAAAAACTTAAGGAAATGTAACCCGAGGCATTGGTAAGAACAGAGTTTTGCAGAGCATAATATGCATTAATGCTAATAAGTTCACCACACACTGATAGTTCTTCAAGAAATGCTTGGCAAAAGGCCACAATTAACGCTAAGCAAATGGATTAGGGCGTTTTATTCTGAAACTATGAGTGGTCTTAAAAACGAAAAAGCCCCGCAATCTCTTGCAGGGCTTAGAAATAAATGGTGCCTCGACCCGGGATCGAACCAGGGACACGCGGATTTTCAATCCGCTGCTCTACCAACTGAGCTATCGAGGCTTCGCGATTGCGTTTTCACGCTGTATTTCGCTGTGGGTGCGTATTAAACGGATTTTGACCTCTCAAGTCAATAATTTTTTGCTGTTTTTACGACTTTAAGTGCAGAAAGTTGTTCAAACGCTTATTTTGTAGGCGGAACATAGCCTTCAATTGTCGGCTCGATGCCTTCAAATAAAAAAGCGACCATTTTTTCTTCCAAAAATGCGCGGTCATTTGCTTCCATCATATTGAGCTTATTTTCGTTTATCAGCATGGTTTGCTTCTTCTGCCAAAGGCTGAATGCTTCCTTCGATATTGAATCGAAAATACGCTTGCCCACTTCACCGGGGTACAGCTGGAAATCGAGACCATCAGCTTCTTTTTTCAAATGTACACAATTTACTGTTCGGGCCATGTTTGTTCCTTTAAATTTGTTCTATATTTTCTGCCGACGATTATAGTCCATCGCGAATAGAATATTTAGTATTTATCATTTTATATTCGGAAAATTCAGCAAGACTTCAACACAACTTCACAATAACGTTAAAACAAAGAATACTGCGACTTCAAAGTCTCGAGTATTTTCACAGTTGGCGCCGACAAGCCAATCTTACTTGGTGCTGCATTGTCGTACCATAACTGTGCAGGCAGAGGTACTGGGCTTTCTTTTATCTGATTTTTGATAGTTTTTGGTGCGTGAGCCAACTCTAATATAATGGGGCTGATCATCAGATGAAAATGACTAAATGTGTGTTTGAAAGTACTCAATCGCAGCGTGTTTGCGCCATCAAGCTCAACAGCACCCAAGTGTGATTTGAGTTTCTCAACGGCTTCATCAAGCCCAATTTCGTTCTGTGTCGAGAAGCCCGTTTCCATAAAGCCCCATAAGCCCCCCCAAATGCCTGATGCTGGACGTTGTTGCATTAATAGTTGGCCTTGGTATGAAGGTATGAGCATGGTGGTGTATTTCGTGGGAATTTGTTTTTTTGGTTTTTTAAACGGGAAGTCGCCCTGCTTTCCCTGCGCAAAAGCGAGACAATGCGCTTGCATTGGACAGATGTCGCATTTAGGTTTTGATCGCGTGCACACGGTTGCACCTAAATCCATAATTGCCTGGGTGTAGTCCCCGTATCTAGCAGCTTCGTTATTCGCTGGGTTGGGTTTTAATGCTTCGGCCTCAAGCCATAACGCATCTTCCACTTTTTTATTACCTGGCCAGCCCTCGATTGCCATAAAACGAGTGAGCACTCGCTTTACGTTTCCGTCCATGATTGCGTACGCTTGGTTCTCCGAGAGAGACAATATAGCAGCGGCAGTGCTGCGCCCAATGCCGCTCAGCCCGAGCACATCATCAAAGTTACGTGGAAATTCGCCGTCGTACTCATCTCGTACTTTTTGCGCGGCTTTATGTAAATTGCGAGCGCGCGCGTAATATCCAAGACCTGTCCATAGGTGTAACACCTCGTCGACCGGTGCGTTTGCAAGGTCGGTAACCGTAGGGAAACGTTGCATGAAATTGTTGAAATAAGGAATAACCGTGGCAACTTGCGTTTGTTGCAACATGATTTCCGAAATCCAGACCGAGTAAGGACTTTTATTTTGTTGCCAAGGAAGGTTTTTGCGCCCGTGTTCATCAAACCACGTAAGCAATGCCTGAGAAAAAGAAAAACTATTGGAAGTCACATTATCCGCACATCAGCCGAAGAATGAATTATAATACCGAACTTATGCAGCAATAGACCATATTTTTGGTCGTGCAATGCAACATATATTTCTATTACCACTAAATAAAGACCTAACGATTCATGAAGTCATTCAAAAGCGAAGAAGAAGCACGCGCAGCTGGCGTATATATCAGTAAAGTAAAAAGTTTTGTAAAACGTGAAGGTCGTCTGACAAATGCCCAGGCCAGAGCCATTGAAACAAATTGGCCGAGCAAAGGCTTGAGTATCGAACAAGGAATGCTTGATTTAGACGCCGTTTTTGGTCGCAGCGCAGCAACCGTGCTTGAAATTGGTTTTGGTATGGGAAAATCACTCGTTGAAATGGCGGCCGCAGCCCCTGAAGATAACTTTATTGGAATAGAGGTTCATCGTCCTGGTGTAGGTGCCTGTTTGGCCGACGCCGAAGAAGCGAAACTAGAAAACTTACGCGTATTTGAACACGACGCTGTAGAAGTACTTGCGCAATCGATTCCGGATGACTCTTTGCAGCGCTTACAACTTTACTTTCCAGATCCCTGGCACAAGACTCGCCATCACAAGCGTAGAATAGTGCAAGCTGATTTCGTACAGAATCTGCGTTCTAAGCTCGCCATAGGGGGGACTTTCCACATGGCGACTGATTGGGAACCCTATGCCCAACACATGATGGAAGTGATGACGCAAGCCGAGGGTTTTGAAAATACATCTCCCGATGGTGCTGAAGGCTACGTCGAGCGCCCTGAGTATCGTCCTATCACAAAATTCGAGGTGCGAGGTCAAAAACTTGGCCATGGCGTTTGGGATATTATATTTAAGCGAGTGAGCTAAATGTTGTCATTACCGAGTCAATTGATTTTGCGCAACGAATCTTTATTTGAAGAGGGTCGATGGGCCTTAGTTAACCCGACCGACGCAGATGTTTTTAACGAACTTCGCGACTACAACATTACGGGTTTACATCAATTTCACGACGTATATAAGCAAGCTGAAAACACAAGTAAATTTCAACAAGTCTTTTCTGCTAGCTTCAATTTAGAGCAAATAAAAAGTAAAGAAGCATTTGACGGCGCTATTATTTATTTACCCAAAGCTAAACAACAGCTTGAAATGCTAATCGCGAATCTTGCTGAATTAGTCAAAGATGGCGGCCAACTCTTGATTGTTGGCGAAAACAAAGCTGGTATTAAAAGCGTGAGTAAGCTACTGGAGAAGGTTGGTGAAAACGCCAATAAAATTGACGGAGCAAAACACTGTGGTTTGGTTTGTGTTGAGGTGTCAGCGGCAATGGTGGCTAAAACCAAAGCCTTTGATATCAAAAAATACGGCGTAAAGCGTACGTACTCGGTGAACGGTCAAGAGCTCACAGTATTTTCACTGCCCGGCGTATTCGGGCATAAGCAGTTCGACCCCGGCACGCAATTGTTGTTGCAGCAATTTGAGCCAAGAAGCGACAAACTTCTGAACATGAAAGGTCAGGTGCTTGATTTTGCTTGTGGCACCGGAATTATTGGTACCTATCTCGCCAAAATGAATGCCAAAATTAAAATCACAATGAGTGATGTATCGGCACTTGCCGTGTATTGTAGTGAGCAAACTTTGAAACTTAACAGTGTAGAAGGCAGCGTAATTGCCAGCGATGGCATGAAGGAAGTTAATTTGACTTTCGACCATGTGATAAGCAACCCGCCGTTTCATACTGGTGTGCATACAAACTACAGCATTACTCAACAATTTATTGCTCAAGCACATAAACAAACCCGCCCGCGTGGAAGTTTGAACATCGTTGCAAATAAATTTTTGCCTTACACTGAAGTCTTGCAAGCTACTTATTTTCGTGCAAAAACGCTTGTAAGCACAAATAAATATAATATTTACGAAGCCGCGAAATAACTTTCTTCCCTGGCGGCTACATTGAGAAGAGTATCTTTGCCTTATGAAAATTTTATTTTTAATATCTGAAGTAGAAGATATTGTAAAAACTGGCGGCCTTGCCGACGTTGGCAAGGCGCTTCCTCTAGCACTGTCTGAGCTAGGCCATGATGTCAAAATTATACTGCCTTACTATCAAGCGGCTGAGCAAGCCTTTGCGCTATCAAATTGTATCGCTCAACAAATCATCTTCGTTAACGGTAGAAGCTATGCGTTTGACGTAAAGAGCATAAACTTCAACGGTATCGAGGTTTACTTCGTGGATTATCCGGAATACTTTGCTCACGAGGCCCTCTACGCTATCGATTCAAAAGTAAGTAACGCAGAAAAGTTTACTTTTTTCTCACTCGCAGCGTTAAAAAGCGCCGAAGCTATTGGCTTTAAAGCTGATATTCTGCATACGAATGATTGGCATACATCCATGGCCTGCTACTTTGCCAAGCACTCTCCATTAAGTTATGAGTTTTTTGCGCAGACAAAGTCGGTACTGACCATACATAATGCAGCATTTCAAGGTGTCGACAAGCTGAGCAATGTGCCGAGTGTCGACCAGGTCGCTCCGGGCATGTACATAGAAAATGGCCACTTAAACATGCTCAAAACAGGCTTGTTGTATGCAGATAAAATTTGCCCCGTAAGCCCTACTTATGCTCAAGAGATATCTACACCACTCGGTAGCCACGGGATTGATGACGTGATCAGGCAACGAATATCGGCTGTTGAGGGCGTGCTGAACGGTTGTGACTACGAGCAGTGGGATCCTGCCACCGATGAATACATTGCTGCACATTTCAGTGTTGACGATATGCGCGGTAAAGCTGCCTGTAAACGCGACCTACAAAAAACATTCAAGTTAAAAGTGAGTGCTAAAACACCTGTACTTGGTATGGTTTGCCGCACTACTTTACAAAAGGGCTTTGGTTACTTAATGCCTGTGCTTGAGAGTATTCTTAAGCACGACGTTCAGATTGCACTTGTTGGAACAGGCCAGCAAGACATTACTCAACAATTACACGCGATTGCCAATGCTCATCCGAACAAGTTTGTATTCATCGAAGACTTCAAACCTGACTATGCACATAAAGTTGAAGCGGGTGCAGATTTCTTTTTAATGCCGTCGGAATTTGAACCCTGCGGTTTAAATCAGATGTACTCATTGGCCTATGGCACGATACCTATAGTGCGCGGTATTGGCGGCTTAAAAGACACCATTACCGACGTAGACTCAGCCGATGGTACTGGTTTTATTTTTTATGATCCGAGTCCAGAGGCGCTCCTATCAGTGGTAAGAAAGGCTCTGTTATTGCGATTAGAAGATAAAAAACGGTTTGCTCAAATCATCACTAATGGCATGCGTAAAAAGTTTACGTGGAATAGAGCCGCAAAAGAGTATGAGGCAATCTACAAGCACCTTTAATATTAATTTAAGCAACTTGTAAGCAAATATCTTAGTTAGAAAGAGCTTGGAAATCGAGTTTAAAATAAGAATACTCACTGTGATATTGACGGTTAATTTCAAATAGTATTCACTTTCGACTATAATAATGTGAAATTATGTAATAAAATTACAAAAGTAGAACTTTATTACAGCTTGCTGCGTTAAAAACACAGGTACCTAAAATTCAAAGTGATCGCAGATAGCTAAATATTAGAAATTTATAAATATTCTGATAGACTCAAATTAGAAATGTTAACAGAGTGTAAAAAATGCAAACGCCAAATATCCTAATCGTTGAAGACGAAGTAGTAACAAGAACTACCCTAAAGAGCTTATTTGAAGCCGAAGGTTATAATGTATTTGAAGCTGAAAACGGCGAAGAAATGCATGATTTTTTCCAAAATAACCAGATCAATCTCGTGATCATGGACATTAACCTCCCTGGTAAAAACGGTCTAATACTGGCTCGTGAAGTTCGTGACAGAAAAAATGTTGGCCTTATTTTCTTAACCGGTCGCGATAACGACGTCGATCGTATTCTTGGCTTGGAAATTGGTGCAGATGATTATCTGACGAAACCTTTTAATCCTCGCGAACTCACCATCCGTGCACGTAACCTATTGTCTCGCACAAGCAGCGCTTCAGAAGATGACGATTTACCCAGTAAGGTAATGTTCAACGGTTGGACACTTGATGGCGACAGCAGAAGTCTCATATCGCCTGTAGGCAAAGAGTTCAGACTACCGCGTAGTGAATTCCGTGCCCTTCACTTGTTCTTGAGCAATCCAGGTAAAATATTGACTCGCGAACAACTGATCATGGAAATGACAGGCCGCGAATTGCGCCAAAACGATAGAACCGTTGATGTAACGATTCGCCGTATTCGTAAGCACTTCGAGTCAGAGCCAAATGATGAAGAATTGATTGTTACTATCCACGGTGAAGGCTATCGCTTCTGTGGCGAAGTAGATTAAGTGAATACTTCGATAAAGTAAAAAAGAGAAAGGGGCACTAATTGTAAGTGCCCCTTTTTTTTGCATGAACTTTTTGCTCGCTCTATCTACCGTTAAAGCTAGAACATTTAGGCTCCGGCTACCTGCATTGATTCAACTAAAATAGAGCCGGTTTGAATACTGCCGCGCACTTCAGTTTCAGCACCAATGGCAACAATACTCTTGAACATATCTTGTAAATTACCCGCAATCGTAATTTCATGCACAGGATATTGAATAATGCCATTCTCTACCCAAAACCCTGCAGCGCCGCGAGAGTAATCGCCATTAACAATATTCACACCCTGCCCCATAAGCTCGGTAACAATGAGTCCGGTACCCATTTTTTGCAACAACTCTTGATCTGATTCGCCCGTTGAATTGATCAACCAATTGTGAATACCACCTGCGTGACCGTTAGTCTCCATTTTCATCTTACGTGCGGAATAACTGGTAAGCAGATAATGCTGTAATACGCCTGAGTCGACTATTGTCATGTCTTGAGTGCGCACCCCTTCGTTATCAAAAGGAGAACTGGCTAAACCTTTTAGAAGATGGGGCTTTTCTTGAATCGTTAACCACTCTGGGAACACTTGAGTGCCTATGCTATCGAGCAAAAAAGAAGACTGTCTGAATAAGCTACCACCACTAATCGCGCTAACAAAGTGACCAAAAATGCCGGACGCAATATCACGATGAAATAGCACTGGCACTTTCGCCGTTGCTATTTTCTTGGCACCTAGTCTACTGAGTGTCTCTTTGGCAGCTTCAGCGCCAACGATGCTCGGCGCATCTAATAAATGAGCCTCACGATTGATGGTGTAAGCATAATTGCGCTGCATGTCATCGCCTTCTTGGCCAATTAACACACAGCTTAGGTTATAACGACTGCTGGCGTAGCCTGCGTTAATACCGTGAGTATTGCCGTAAACGCGCACACCTAGGTTGGCATTATAAGAAGCCCCATCGGAATTTACGATTCGAGAGTCGGCATCTAGGCCTGCAGTTTCAGATTCGATGGCTAATTGGATGCCCTTTTGCGTATCTAATTCTATAGGATGGTATAAGTCTAAATCAGGAATATCTGTGGCAATAAACTGCTTATCGGCGATGCCAGCACAGTCGTCTTCATTGGTATATTTGGCAATTTCCACGGCCTTTTCTACCGTCAGTTTAAGTGCTTCAGGGCTTAAATCTGCAGTAGATGCACTTCCCTTTCTCTGCCCTACGAACACCGCTATTCCTAGCCCACCGTCATTTGTGAACTCTACTGTTTCAACTTCTTTCATGCGTGAAGAAACTGCGATACCTTGTACTTTAGACATACTGGCTTCAGCGGCGGTTGCGCCTTTTTTAATGGCTAACTTCAACGCGTCATCAACGACATTTTGAATTTCTGCTAACTGCTTTTCAGGTTCCATAATTTATTTTTACTGTCCAAACAATAGTGTGACGGTTACAATCTGCCGCAATTCTATCACTAAAGATATTAAAAAACCGTATATGAATACTGATGATGCAAACGAAGTGTTGCTTGATGAAAATGGCGAGCCAATAAAAAGTAAGACACAACTAAAGCAAGAAGCAGAAGTGCTAAAAAAACTGGGGTCGGTATTGGTCGACCTTTCCCCTGGTCAATTGTCCGAAATCCCAATTGACGAGGAGTTGCGAGATGCGATTTCTTTAGCCAATCGAATAAACAAAAAAAAGGATGGCTTTCGTAGGCAGTTACAACTGATCGGTAAAATTCTGCGTCAACGTGAAATAGAGCCCATTGAAGACGCCATTAATCGTTTGCGCGCGCATCACCTTCAATCTAATCAACATTTTCACCTCTTAGAAAAGCACAGAGACGACATTGTTGAAAAAGGCGACAGTGCGATCCAGAGCTTATTGTCAGAATATCCAAATTTAGACCGACAAAAATTAAGGCAATTGCATCGTCAGGCCGTTAAACAGAAAGAAGCGGAAAAACCACCTAAAGCCTCACGTGAGATTTTTCAGTACTTAAAACAGAATATTGAAGAGTAGTTTCCATGACACAACGTTTACTAAAAGCATTTGGGTTCATTGTTACGGCATTAACGCTCACAGCCTGTAATGGCTCGTCAGGCGAAAATGATGAAACTGATCCACTAGAGGACCTAGCGCCAGTTCTTGCAATCTCAGTTGAGGTACTAGACAGCAACTGCGAAGCGGTTACCGGAAATGCTTTTATTATTGGTGAACAGTTGTGTGTGCAAGCAAGCTTAACCGAAAATGGCGAAGCGGTTAGTGGTCAAGTTGTTAGTTTTACCGCAGATATTGGTGCATTGAGCCCAGCAACAAAATTAACTGATGACAATGGACTTGCTCAAATTGCAATAAATTCAGTAGACGCAACCTTAGGTGCGGGAACTATTACTGCAAGCTATAACAACACTGTTGGTAGCGCAAACTATGAGTTTTTATCAGGGTCGGTAATTACACCCAGCACAGCGAGTCTTAGTATTGACTTATTGGGTGATAATGGCAGTCCGATTACGCGCTTTAGAGCCGATGAAGAAGTGCAAGTTCGCATACAGTTAGTTGACGAAGATGACATGCCTATCGCTAATCAAATTGTTCAACTACAAAGCACATCAGGTAGTTTATCAATAAGCCAAGCGCTCACCGGCGACACTGGTTTTGCGCAAGCAACGCTTACACCCAATGAAGCAGAACTTGGTGCAGGCACGATTACCGCAACCTACAGTCAAGATGAAACAACCCTCAGTGATTCTCTAAATTACGAAGTTCAATCGGTCGATACAGTTAACGATAGTCTTGTTCGCTTTGGTTATTTCGATGGCGAAAACTTCATTGAAAATACAATCGGATTTGCAAACAGCAGTGAGAGCGATGATGTCACTATCAGCGCTGGAGCAACATTAGGGATTTTGGTTGGTTTAGCAGACGAGAATGACCAACCCATTACGACTAGCACGCCGATTACTTTCACTTCGCGCTGCGTAGCCAACGGGCAAGCAAGCTTAGATACTCAGGTAAACACAATCAATGGTAGTGCTAATGCCACTTATGAGGATATTAGCTGTGCTGGCGGCGCAGGTAATGAAGACACCATATCGGCAACAATAAATGTAAATTCTAGCACCATTACGATCAGTCGTAGCCTTACTTTAGCGCCAGAATCAGTTGGTGCGATTGAGTTTGTGTCAGCTGCACCTTCAAGCATTGTGCTGCAAGGCACGGGTGGGCAAGGCAGTCAGTCGGTATCTACTTTAACCTTTCAAGTTAATGGCGCTGAGGGCAATCCCTTGGCTCAACAAACAGTTAATTTCAGTCTGAATACTGAAACAGGTGGTCTTACTTTATCTCCAGCAACAGGCTTAACAAATTCCCAAGGCCAAGTAAGCGTTAAAGTAACCGCTGGCAATGTTCCTACATCCGTAAGAGTTACCGCTGAGGTTTCCGTATCGGATACACAAACGATTCAAACGCAGTCAGACTTATTGTCGGTAAATACGGGTCTGCCTGACCAAAATAGTTTTACATTGTCTGCAAGCAACCTCAACCCAGAAGCTTTTAATATTAATGGCCAGCAAGTCACTTTCACGGCCAGTTTAGCCGATACTTTTAACAACCCAGTTCCAGATGGCACTGCCATAGCGTTTACTACCGAGGGCGGGAATATTGACCCAAGTTGCACCACCATTTCAGGTGTCTGTAGTGTTACCTGGACCAGTTCGAATCCTCGAGCAGACGATCATCGCATTACTATTTTAGCAACAGCTATTGGTCATGAAACCTTAGTCGATAGCAATGGTAATAACCAATATGATGATGCCGATGGTGGACCAATCAGCACTAACGATGGTAGTGGCTTTGACCTTACCTTACCTACATCAACAGGCTTCGTCGACTTAAGTGAAGCCTGGCGTGACGACAATGAAAATGGGCTTAAGGATGTTAACGAAATCTTCTTAGACTTCGATAGCTCGGGTGATTTTAACGGTCAAAATGGGGCTTTTGATGGGCCTCAGTGTACTGCTTCAAGCTGTGGAAATACGAGTCTACATGTGCGCAGAGCCAAAGTAATTATTACATCTAGCAGCTCGGCTTTGATTGCTGTAACAAGCGGCGGAAGCGAGATTGCGAGCACACAAACCCCAACGCCGACCGCCCCGGTTTCGGTAATAGCAAGAGGCGGGAGCCAAGTATTTAGTTTTACCTATTCAGATACACAACTACAAGCTATTGCTAGCGGCTCAACAATTCAAGTCGGTACCAACTTTGGTGAAGTAGCAGGCGATATAAACTTCGTAATGCCACAAACGACTCGAGCTGGTAGTCGCTCAGCTGTGTTTAGTTTAACCAATACGCTAGGTGTGCTGGATACCACAACCGATGCAACGATTACCCTGACCATCACATCACCAAGTGGTGTGGTCTCGCAGGTTAGCTTTATTGTAACGCTTAGTTAGCACACTCTTATTGGTGATATGCTTTAGTGACAGCCCTTAGTGACAGCTTTTAGTGATCTGGACTCTTGCAGTGGCAAGAGTCTATTCTTCGTTAGCCTCAATCAAACGTAGAATATTGTTCACCGATTTAGCTGAGCTAAGCCCGTCTTCATTTGTATTAAGGCAGTAATCGAGTAGCTGTTCAATTGTTGTTGTTGCTACGTGAAGTCGTGTGTCAGAAGAAGCGTAATAAATATATACACAACCCTTATCTTCAATCCAACCATTACAAAAGACCACGTTTGATACATCACCTACTCTTTCTTCTCCCTCTGGAGCAATTAAGTAACCAGCTGGTTTTTTAATGAGTTTCCATGGTTCGTTCAAATCGGTGAGTAATAGATAGAGCGTATAACGCAAACCAGCAGCGGTGTTTCTCACTCCATGAGCAAGATGAAGCCATCCTTTCTTTGTTTTGATGGGAGTAGGACCCTGACCATTTTTCAGCTCATTTATAGTATGATAATGCTTATTGTCGACAATCTCTTCGTTATGAATTACCGCAGAACAAATGTCGTCAGCCAGCCCCCAAGCGATACCACCGCCATTTCCGACGTCAATAAAGCCATCCTGCGGACGCGTGTAAAAGGCATACTTACCGTCTACTAATTCTGGGTGCAACACAACGTTACGCTGCTGACCAGAGTAAGTCACCAAATCAGGAAGGCGCTCCCAGTGAATGAGATCTTTCGTTCTCGCGATGCCACACACAGCTTCTGCAGCACTGCTATCGTCTGGCCTTGTATTGTCTTTGCGTTCTGAGCAAAAAAGACCGTATATATAACCATCTTCGTGCTCAGTTAAGCGCATATCATAAATATTAGTGTCGGGCTTAGCGTCAAGTTCTGGCATGAGCACTGGATTCGACCAAAAACGATAGCCATCAACGGGCGAATCGCTTTGCGCCACAGCGAAAAACGACTTACGGTCGGCTCCCTCAACTCTAACGACTAGAGTATACTTGCCATTATATTTAATTGCGCCTGCATTGAAGGTTGCATTAACGCCGATACGTTCTTGCATAAAAGGATTACGTGAAGTGTTAAAATCGTAACGCCATTCAAGGGGCACATGAGCGGCTGTAATGACTGGCTTCGTCCACCGCTGAAAGATCCCATTGTGCTGATTTTGTGGGCTATTTGAGCTATTTATGAGCCTTTCATAGGAAAGCTTAAGAGAGTGTAAACGTTCACTAGCGGACTCTGTATTTACTTTCTGTTCCCTTGATTCATTTTCCATAGACTTATTTTCCACAGACTTGTTTTCCATAGACTTGCTTTCCATAGATCACTATCAGCACTCGACACCATTAAACAATAATCAGCATTTTATGCATGCTAAACAGACATAAGCAACAAAAGATCACAAACACTACTCATGGCCAGTTATATATATTTTTGATTCTGCGATTATGTACTTCCTGCTTACGGCGCAAAGAGAACAACTTCCTGTCCGTTGTTGTTTGCCGCCATTACCGAGCGTCGTAGGCAGGAATCCAAAAGGGACAAGCTACCAAGGATGGTAATTAATTATAAAGGACTTATGAGAGCATTTGTGGCATTAGCAAGCCTCTTAGTTCAAAGCATATTTGTCTAAGCGATATAAAAAGGCTTTGTAACTTAGGCCCAAGAATCGAGCAGCCTGTGTTCGATTTCCAGCATGGCGCTCTAGGGCTTGCGCTAAGCACTGTTTCTCAAAAACTTCCCAGTCTAAACCTTCAGCGGGGAGCGAAAACGCCGTTGCCTCGAGCGTGTCATTGAGGTATTCCTGGCTCAAGCCATCACAAAGTTCCTGTTCATCACCCAAAAGAACAAAACGCTCCATTTTGTTACCTAACTCTCGCACATTGCCCGGCCACGCATATTTTTGCAGAGCAACCTTAGTGGTAGTTGATAAGGTCGGAACATCGAAGCCATGAAGTTTAGCCCGGTGCTGCAAGAAAAAATCAGCAAGCAACAAAATGTCTTCACTTCTTTCACGCAACGGAGGGATGGTAATAGGCACAATGTTTAAGCGATAAAATAAGTCTTCTCTGAACTCGCCTTGCTTCACCATGTCAGGAAGATCACGATGAGTAGCCGTTAATACCCGAACATCAATATGCTTCTCAGTGCTGTCACCCAACGCGCTTATCGTGCCCTCTTGGAGGAAGCGTAACAGCTTGGCTTGCAATGATAGAGGTAACTCGCCAATTTCGTCTAAAAAGAGTGTGCCATGGTTTGCCGCTTCGAATTTACCTATTTTATCTTGATGCGCGCCAGTGTAAGCCCCCTTTTTGGCACCAAATAACTCAGCTTCAGCCAAGTCATGGGGTATTGCACCACAATTAATCGCGATAAATGGCTGCTTATTCCGGTCTGACAAACGGTGTAAAGCTCGGGCAACAAGTTCTTTACCCGTGCCACTTTCTCCGTTAATAAGAATAGTTGCGTCGGTGCTCGCTACCCTAGCAATACGTTGATGAACACTTTGCATCACTGCGCTGGTTCCAACAAATTCAACAAGTTGCTGCTGCTTCCCCAGTTGCTCGCTTAGTTTGATATTCTCACGCTTGAGCAAGGTGCTTTTTAGTACTTTTTCAATACAGAGTAGAAATTCTTGACGTTGAAAAGGCTTTGTTAGGTAATCGTCGGCCCCTGCGTTCATTGCTTCCACAGCGTGTGCAATAGTGCCGTGAGCTGTCGCCATGATGAAGCCAAGCCCAGGCTGATTGCGCTTTACATATTTGAGTAGTTCCAAGCCAGACAACTGAGGCAGTTTCCAGTCAGAAAATACGAGGTCAAAATGCTGCTTTTTTAACAACAAGATGGCATCTTCGCAGCTCTCAACATCTTCGACTCTCATCCCCTCGCCTTGTAAAATGCCTTTCAGAAGAGAGCGTTGTTGATGGTCGTCTTCAACCAATAGTAAATTAATGCTTTGTTCAGACACCACTAAGCTCACCTATAGTTATTGTTGCTGTGCAACCTCGCTCAGCATTATTCATAAGCGTTAAATCACCTGCATAATGCGAAGACAGAATTCGTTTAGCAATATATAAGCCCATACCGGCACCTTCGCTTTTAGTCGTGGTATGTGGTTGAAACAGGCTGCCGATGATCGCTTCACTTAAGCCTGTGCCATTATCAACCACACAAATCATGGTTGCATTGTTACTTTGAAACAAACGAACTTCAATTTTAGCTTCTAGATCGTGATTACTGCTACAGGCCTCTACTGCGTTTGTGACTAAGCTATGAATAAGGGCAGTAATTTCAACCTCAGAGCCAATGACAAAGGCTTGTTGTTCAGCGCTAATACTTATATTTTTAGCCCCACACATACTTGCTTGCAACACCGCATCTTCGATCGCTTGATTCACGTTCACTTTCTGTTTGCGATTCACGCCGCTAGTAGTCAGCGCTAGCAAGGAACGGATCATACGATCGAGTACCGATATTTTAACCCGTGCTTGTTCGGCGATTTGTGCTCTTTCATTCTCTTGCAGACTTGGCTGCGACATTTGCTCTAGTGCCAAGCCGATGGTATTGAGAGGGTTGCGCAATGAATGCGCTAAACCACGACTTACCTCACCCAGCTCAGCAAGTTGTTTTTGTTGTTCATATTTATTAGCTAAAGCTTGCAACTGACTCAATCGTTCACTCGTGGCGTTAAATTGAGACAAAGTATTTTGCACTTCTTTCACACCACTGGGCTTAATTTGCTTGCCGAGCTCACCAGCGCTGAGCGCAGAAAAACCACCTGCAAGCTCTTTTAATGGTCGGCTCACGTGTCGCGATAGCCAGAATGCAAACAACAAGCCCACTCCCAGCAATATAAGTGTTGCCACCGCCAACCATTGAAAATAACCTCTTACTAGCGATTCATTTTCACTGAATTCAATAATTTCTACTGAAGGCAAGCTGCTATTTGGCAGTCGAAAAGAAAAGCTATTTCTATCATTGTTTTCTATCCTCAGTTGCCGAGTTTGCTTATTTGTCGGAAATATAGTGATTTTGTCGGCACGTATTTCCCAACCATCACTTAGCTCGGCTGCTCGGTCTTGCAAAGCGTCCATTTCTTTTGCTAGATCGTCGGGTTCTTGCTTTTCTAAATCTTGTAAAATTTCATTTTGACCTTGACGGCTGGCTTTCAAGTCTTTAAGTGTTCTTTCTAAATCCTCTCTAGCTTCATTTTTTGACACATCAAAACGCAGCTTTTTTTCTTTCATGGTGATTGTGTTGGGTAAGCTACTCGACTCGGAGAAGCGCTGAGGAATCGCGGCTATATCGAAGGTTTTATTTACGCTAAGGATTTCTATTGCTCGATTCGAAAGCAAGGTACTTTTTGCACTCACTTCCTCATTCACTTTTTCTTCAATGTAAGAAATGAAAAATAGCTGGGCACCAGCAAGGCAAACTAAAAAAGCCCCCACGACCAAAAAAATAAAGCTAGATAACGAAAGATTCAGCTTTTTTGCTGTCACACTTTTAGCATTCACCGTTTTTGTTTCCCCTAGGATGAGTGTCATTGTGACCCAACGCCTTTGATTGAGTCATCAAGCGAAATGAAACAATATCTGCGCCAACTTTAAAAAAGCCTAAAACACTGATTTTTATATGCATTTTCACTTCCCCCACAGAGCACAACTCACAGTTATCCTGATATAAAGAAAACATGTCCTCATATCAGGATACATGAAGGACTATCGTGACTCCAATATCGCCATCAATTAGGCTAAAGCATTGATAATCATCATATTAACAAGGTTGGTACGCGTTTTGTAAGTTCGTTAGTGTAATCACATACTCGGTACAACAACATACTCATTATACAGTCACTATTTAGGACGTCGCAAAGCTAGATAAATGATAGCTGCACTCTCGTAATAGCGACTACCACAAACAAGGGGCACCTTATGAAATACGTTACCATGATAATCAACGCATGTTTGCTTATTATTAGCTTGATTCTAGGCGGAATATCTGGCGCACAAGCGAATGACGAAAACACTTCTCTCATTCGCCTACATAAAAGCACGGGGGAAGATAGCAAGCTAATTATTCAGAACAATGACCGTATTGAAGTGATCGAATTAGATCTGGGCGAAAACATCAAGATAGGCTCGGCCGAGTTTGACGCTTTAGTCTTGGACAAAATTAGTTCTCTCGATATCGATATGCAAGATAAAGTCATAGAACTACTTGAACAGCTTGAACTCGATGAGCGACTCAACGGCTTGACCCAAAAAAGCCGACCTAAGATCCGTTTTAACACTTCGAATTTTGACCTTAGTGCCCTACAAAACACTTCCAAGGTACAGCATTTTATTGGCGACAAAAAGATTATTATAAAAACCTTAGAAGATGTCGATGCAGTCGAAGAGTTTGCTTTTGCGACAGGGCTTACCGATTCGATTGTCAGTTTAATCAACGCCACAAAATTAGATAATGAACAGTTAGATGTCATTCAAGCTGCTTTAGATGCAAAACGTTAACTTCCCTGTTTAAACGTCTTGTTGTTTTGGCGAGTTTAGACTTAACAGTCTGAACTCGTCTTTTTTCTGATACTAAGCATAAAAAAGCAAACTTATCAGCGTGCTTGCTCTTCTAATTTTAATTACCTACTTCTGTTCCCACCGCAAACCTGTAGAGAATCGGCTATCGAAGCCTTTCCATGGTTCTGGTAGTTTTCCATCAACTTGCACTTGGTCGGAACTGGCTGACAAATTCAGATAATCGCAGGCATCGGCCTGACTTTTTACGTGGCAATTCATCATCGCAAGTGTGAAATGCTTATTAATATCGTTCAACACCGCCGACGACCACGCAGGCTCATAGTAATGCCCAAAATCAGTCTCACTTTCCCATGCCTCAGCCGGCGCTGGATGCGGCGCAATGTTATGACGGGCATTGATCATGGTAAGCAAATAGGTACTTGGCGCTTTTGTTTTTTGAAACAAAGAACGAATACCGTCATAGCCCGATATATCGTCTAGGTTGCCTGATACGAAGAGCTTCGGTACCTGAACTTCGGCCAAACTCTCGTCGCTAAATAGGTCATGTTGGCCACCCCATATTGCGAAGGTAATGGCGCCCTTCCATTTACTATCAACTACTGGGTTGTCATATTGGCCACCAGCACAGCTATTCAGTGCTTTTTGTACAGCAGGCAACATCGCTTCTATTTGCACACCCGTGAAAGCACCTGCCTGCTCAGGACTAAAATTATAACAAGCACCAATGGTATTTAAGGCCCCGAATGCACCCATAGAATACCCTATTAAGCCTGCATTTTGTTTATCAACCACAGCACTAAGAAAGTGCTCTTGCTCTGTGATGTAATCTAGGGTGAATTGTTGGTCTCGACTACGATTAATAAGCGTTGATGGAAAACCATTAAATGGACCATTGATCATATCTACATCTTCGTTTGTCGAATCTGTATGGTCAATTGCCGCGACTATATACCCATGGCTAGCTAAATGCTCACCCAAATAAAACATGATTGTTCTGTAGCCAGTGTAACCGTGTGATATGACTACCACTGGGTAATTTTTATCACTGGCAAGTGGCACTGCATCGCGCACCGCATCAGCTTGAATACTGAATTTTTTGGCTAAGCGAGTTTCGTTCTCGTAAGTTGTTTTACTAGCGTTAGCGGGTGTATCCGCAGGATACCAGATCTCAAGCTTAAGCTTGCGCGGCTTCACTTGCTGGGTTAGCAAGTCGATATACTTTTCATTGATAATATCGATAGTTTTTACACCAACCTCGAAACTACCTTTTGCGGCCAGCTCTGGTTGCATGTCGGGGTGAGTTATCGGGTAAAGCTGTTGCGCCGTTTTCGACACTTCTGTTTGTGCTGTTGTGCTCTCAGTTTTTAAAGTGTTTTGAGTAGATGCGTCACGCTTTGTTGCATCTTCATTGCCACCACAGGCACTTAAACTCAATACTCCGATTGCTGCCAGTGAGCCTATTAGTACTCTCGCTTTGCTTGTTGTTTTTAACATCCTAACTCCATGCGTTGTGCTATTTTTTGGCTATTCGCCATCGTATTTCAATCCCCATTGCGCTCGTAAAGCATCCATCGTTTGCAATACAGCAATGCTTTCTTGTGCAGGTAATATTGGACTTTCCGTCAAAGACTGTTTCACGCAATCATGCATATGCTGAATTTCAAAACTGAAGTTTTCATGATCCTCAAAAGGATAGGAGAAGTTTTGCAAATCTTCCCCATCCTTGTGCACAGTGAAGCCTTTCGCTCCTAGAAAGAAAGGCACTTCAATGTAACCCTGCGTACCTGCAACAACAGCTTTCATTGGCCCGCACTGATTATATGAAGACGACAAACTTGCATGTTGACCATCTTCATACTTGAACAAATAGAACGACGCCATATCCACGCCTGTTGTGTCAAAACTTACCGAGCTTTGAATATGCTTTGGTGACTGACCAAACACGATGTAGGCAAAAGTAATTGGATAAATACCAAGATCCAGAAGGGCACCGCCGGCCAACGCTTTATTTCGAAGTCGATGCGATTCGTCTTTCATTCGGCCAATACTAAAATCCACATTTACCGACTGAATATCGCCAATAATGTTATCGCTTAAGACTTTTTGAAGCATGCGAATAGCAGGAAGAAAGCGCGTCCATACTGCTTCCATTAAAAAGCAATTATTGGCTTTCGCTAAATCATAAAGCTCAGCCGCTTGTTTCGAATTCAAGGTAATTGGCTTCTCACAGAGCACATGCTTTTTATATTCTAAACACAGTTTTACTGACTCAAAGTGGAAATTATGGGTGTTAGCAACATAGATAGCATTTACATTATTGTCTTTGAGTAGACTCTCGTAATCACTGTATATCGCAGAAACATTAGCTCGGGTAGGGTGTCGACTTTGGTAATCATTCACCCATTGCTGTGCTCGCTCACGAGAGTTCGACGCGCAAGCAACAAGTTGCCCCTCAGGCAAACAAGCAAGACCATCTGCAAACGTATGCGCTATGTGCCCGCAACCAATAATTCCCCAATTCAACATTCTACATCCTTATTTTTAGTAAAATGTGAGTGTACGCCAACACGCTGAAAAAGCGATTAATCGGCGGCTAAGTTTTCAACGATCAAGCCATTACCCGCTTTGCAAACGTAAATATCCGCTTTGAGATTAAAGCGAGAATAATAGTGTTCAGCGACTGCATTCTCAATTAAAGGAATATCTGCCTTACGGCATACGCACACTATTGCGCCACCAAATCCGCCACCGGTCATTCTAACCGCGCCTTTTTCGCCTAGGGCTTGTGAACATATCTCGACTAACCCGTCAGTTGCGGGCACGGTAACTTCAAAGTCGTCTCGTAAAGACTGATGAGAAGCCGTCATCAGGTTGCGTAACTTTTGCATGTTGTTTTCAGCCAATGCGCCAACGGTATCAAGTACACGCTGATTTTCACTGATAACATGATGGGCTCGTTTAAATTCATTTTCCGACATTTGCGCTTTAGCACTTTGCAGCATCGCCATATTAGCGGCCCGCAGAGAAGCAACTTGCATTTTTTCGGCTGCTTTTTCGCAATCAATTCGCCGCTGATTATATTCGCTGTCAACGAGCTTTCTGGGGTAATTTGAGTTCACGATAACTATCACTAAATCATCAGGTATTGGCACCGCTTTTGTTTCGAGACTCTCACAGTCTAAGAGCATTGCATGACCTTCAACTCCACAAGCTGAAATCATTTGGTCCATCACGCCGCACTGGCAGTCAATAAAGTCATTCTCTGCCGCCTGGCCCAATAAGGCTATTTTATCGCTGCCTAAACCAAGCTCAAAAGTATGATTGAATATGCCACCAACAGCCACCTCTAGCGCCGCCGACGACGACAATCCGCTTCCTTGCGGAACATCACTATCAATCAACATATCAAAGCCCGATAAGCTATGCCCCTCGCGTGTGAATACGAAAGCGACCGCTCGAATATAGTTCCCCCAGTGCAAATCACCGGGTACTATTTTTTCGCCAAGATCAAACTCATCAATTTCACCTGGGTATTGCATAGAGCTCACTCGAATAAGCTTATCGTCACGCTGTTTAAATAGAATTCGCGTGTTGTACTGTAGAGCACAAGGCAATACAAAACCGAAATTGTAGTCAGTAAATTCGCCAACTAAGTTCACTCTGCCAGGAGCAATTGATATTGCCTGTGCCTTCGCCTCGTAAATGGAAGTGAAAGCCTGCAGAAAGTGTTCGTGTTGTTTGTCAATGGTCATATTTACTCTGCCTAGGTACTTTGTGACTTCGCTTTGTTTTTATAGTGTTCGCTTGCGGCATCGCGCAATATCTTCGCAGCGGTCTCGGCGCTAAGATCACGCTGACTTTCTGCTAACATTTCATAGCCCACCATATGCTTCTTCACACTCGCTGAACGCAGTAGAGGTGGATAAAAATGCGCATGTAAGCGCCAATAGGTACCGTTTACGTCCAGAGGTTGATTGTGCCACCCCATCGAATATGGAAAGCTGCAGTTAAAAACATTGTCGTATTTAATTGTCAGGCTCTGAAGAATTTCAGCCAAGGAAGTGCTTTCTTGCTCACTGAGTTGATCAATCGTTTGTATGTCGTTTTTAGCGATCAACAGCGTTTCAAATGGCCATTTCGCCCAAAAGGGAACCACCACTATCCAATCCTTGTTTTCAACAACAATGCGTTGCTTTTGACTTTGCTCTTTTGAAACATAATCCGCCAACATAGGGCTTTTGTGCTTCTGATAATAAGCAAGTTGCTGCTCATCTTCTCGTTGTATCTCAGTTGACCGATGATTGTGAGCCCAAATTTGCCCGTGTGGATGAGGTTGCGAGCAACCCATAATCTCGCCCTTATTCTCAAAAATATGAATGCAGGAGTATTCTTTCGCTAACTCAGTAAATTGAGTCTGCCAAGTTTCAACAATTTTAGTTATTTCAGTAACACTCAACTCAGCCAAGGTTTTGTTATGATCGGGTGAAAAGCAAATTACCCTCGCTGTGCCAGAAGCAAGTTCAGCGTGAAAAAGAGCATCGTTATCTAAATTATTGCTCTGCTCTGCATCGCTTTCTGCAGACGACGGTGTTAGTGCGCCAAAGTCGTTTGTAAACACGTGGGTATATAAATAATCAGGGTTGGCTTCTCCGTTGGCACGTTTGTTCCCGGCACACAGAGGGCAAGAAGCATCATAAGCAGGTAAATCACTATCAATAGTATCTTCGGTCGCGCCTAACCAAGGACGATTATTTCGATGGGGTGACACCAATACCCATTCGCCGTTAAGCATGTTTTTGCGTCGGTGGGTAAACTCGTAATTTGTTGCCATTAGCTATAGGTACCTAAATAAATGTGATTGACCAAATGCGATTGCTGCCTATCGCCTGCCATCGGAGATACGTTAATGCTGAAAATAATAGCTAGCCATGGCGCACAAATCAACATTAATCCTATTTATACGATAATTAAATGTTATTTATCTCAATTTTTTGTTTATTGAAAAAATACAAAAAAATAGGCTTAAATCAGTAAATGAATATACTTATCAACAATTTACAATTTCTGTAACTCCAACTGCAAGTTTACATTTGTAAAATCATTGTGATATAAACGTCATAAATAAACATAGATATTTAACCAAAATCGTTGATATTTTTTTACAATTGATTATATTTATACGATAAATAGGTTTTAATCTGTTTATCTTGTGCTGTCCACACACAAACAAGCACATCAAAAAAATAAAAAGCTGATAAAGCAAAAGGGGAAACACAAATGAATAAAACGTTAACAACGTTTGGCAAACGCACATCGGTAGCTATAGCTGTAGCTGGTGCTTTGCTAGGCTCAAATCAAGTTATAGCACAAGAAGCGTCGGCAGAAGAGCCGGTAGAGGTCATTCTTGTTAGCGGTATCCGTAGCAGCTTAAAAGCCTCAATTGATGACAAAAAGAATTCAAACTTAGTTTCTGATGGTATCAAAGCAGAAGACTTAGGTAAGTTCCCAGACCTAAACGTAGCAGAATCATTACAGCGTATCACCGGTGTAGCAATAGATAGAAGCGGTGGTGAAGGCCAAGCAGTGACTATTCGTGGTTTCGGCCCTCAATTCAACACGGTGTTAGTAAACGGCCGCCAAATCGCTACAGACAGCGCAGGTCGTGAGTTTAACTTCGATGTGCTTGCGGCTGACCAAATCGTCGGTGCAGACATTTTTAAAAGTACTAATGCAGCCATGCAGGAAGGTGGTATAGGTGGCACGGTTGGCTTAATCACAGCTCGCCCCTTCGACTACGATGGTTTCAAAGCAGTTGCCTCTGCGAAAGGCATGTATGAAAGTCTAAGTGAAGCTATTTCACCCTCAGTTTCAGCCCTCGTAAGTAACACTTTCAACGACGACACTATGGGCTTATTGCTAGCCGTGAGTCATCAAGAACGTGATGTACAAATTAACCAAATAGCGACTGCGGGCTGGCGCCCTGGTCAAACAATTCAAAACAGTCGCGATGGTGTGTTGTTCTCAAATGCCTACATTCCTCGTAACTGGGATCAAATCGTTGATAAGCAAGAACGTACAAGAACCAACGCGAGTTTAGTTTTCCAGTACGCACCTTCTGATGATTTAACTATCACGGTAGATGGCTTTGTATCGAAGTTCGAAGTTGACTCAGTAGTGACTGACCTTGCATCGTGGTTCGAACCCGATCGTGTAGGCTCTGCTACAATCGATCCGGCTACAGGCACCTTGCTGAGCTTCACACAAGACATCGGTCTTGATGCTCAAGGTTCTGGAAACCCAGCAAGTGACTTTGTATCAACAACTCGTAACTCTCGTGATGTTTCAAACAATGGCTTTGGTGTTAATCTTGATTGGGACATAAATGACCAATTAAAAGCAGAGTTTGATTTATCAACATCGTCTGCAGAAAACGACCGTGCTGGTAAAGACAGATTCAACGTAGTTGGGATTATAAACAACTACTCTTTTGATGGCACTGGCGCTATTCCAACTGTGCGTCATGATGGTTTTGGTAATGGTAATTTGCCTGACGCATCACTTTCTCGCTTGCACTATAACGAAAAAGGCAACGTACCTTCGGCTGAAGACAGAATTACTGAATTCAAAGCTGATTTCACCTACCTTGCTGACAGTGAAGTGCTCGACAACGCACGCTTCGGTGTTTATCGCCAAGAGCGTGAAAAATCGGTATTTCAAATCTTCGGTAACCAATGTGCTTTCTGTGGCTACGGCACGCCGGCGCCTAACGACACCATCAACTTTAGACCATTCACAGCAGAGAACTTCTTCCCTGGTTTGATTGACACCTTCTATACTTATGACGGTGATGCATACGTAGATTTCTTAGCGTCAAGCGGCAACCCGATTGTTACAACACTGCAGAACAACAGATACACCATTAACGAAGACATCACTAGCTTGTATATGGACTTCACCTTCATTTACGATCTTGGTGATATGCCGTTGTCGGTAAACGTTGGTGCAAGATACGCACAAACCGATATTGATGTATCAGCAGTGCAGAGCTTCTTGTCTGATATTATCCCAACCAGTGATGCAACCTTGTTTGGGAATGTATTTGGCCCAGCAACCGACATCGTACAGGGTGGCAGCTATGCTAACTTGCTACCAAGCGTAAACATGAAGCTGGAAGTAACAGACGACATGGTTGTTCGTTTCTCGGTTTATGACTCATTAACTCGCCCTACTATGGATCAGTTATCACCAGCGACAACCTTTAACGAACCTCGTCGTCAGAACCTAACAGCGTCGGGTGGTAACCCAACTCTGAAGCCTTTCCAGTCTGAAAACTGGGATATGGCATTTGAGTATTATTACGGCGATGCGAATTTATTTACCTTTGCGTTCTTTAGCAAGGAAGTAGATAACTTCATTACCCGCTTAACTGGCCCTGAAACGTATACATTGAGCGATCGTTTGAACACACCTGGAAACAGATGTAGTGTGGCTAATACGGCATTATGTGGAAGTGATGCTACTGCGAGTGCTGATGAGCTAAATGGCGTAACTGAAGTGTATACTGTTACTCGTCCACAAAACGGCGAAGCGGCAACAGTTACCGGTTATGAGATCGGAATTACCCACTTGTTCGATAATGGTTTTGGTTTCCAAGCCAACGCTACCATCGTAGACAGCGACGTATCTATTGGAAATGACACCACACAGACTTTCGCATTAGAAGGTATTGGTGATTCACAAAACTTGGTTGTGTTCTATGAGAAAGACGCAATTCAAGCCCGTATCGCCTATAACAACCGTGAAGGTTTCTTACGAGCCATCGATAACGGTTTCAACGGTGAGCCAATCAACACTGCCACATTTGGTCAGTGGGATATGAGCGCAAGCTATGAGCTTGACGAGCGATTCACAGTATTCTTTGAAGGTATTAACATTACCGAAGAAGAACTGGTGCAGTTCGGTCGTTTCGCTAACCAAACTTACTCAATTGAAGACAATGGTCGTCGCTTCTCTGTAGGTGTACGCGCAGTTTTCTAAAGTAAGATTTACCGTCAAATCACTTTGACATCGTGAGTGGCAACCAAATGTGTGCTTGGTTGCTACTCACACTTTTACTTTACAATTTTTAGGTATATGAGGCTTTGTACAAGCTTGTATACATAAGAGTTGCTAGAAATTTAAAGCAAAGCTAAGACAGAATTTACTTCACTTCAAACAGCGTTTATCGTTGCTAAACAGTAATATTTTTTCGAATTTTGAATTTACGACCATGTCACATTTTTGGTCAAACTGGATTAAGTAGCTATGTCTGAAGCCATAAGAAAAATTGCAATTGTAGGTGGTGGTACAGCCGGCTGGTTAAGTGCTGCCATCATTGCTGCGCATCACGAAGGCAGTAATGCAGATGGTGTTCAAGTGACTCTAGTTGAGTCGTCTGATATTCCCACAGTAGGTGTGGGCGAAGGTACTTGGCCTACAATGAAGAATACCCTTCGTGATATTGGTATCAAAGAATCTGATTTATTTGCGCACTGTCATGCGGTTTTTAAACAAGGCGGTAAATTCGTAAATTGGGTGCATGGTAATGGTGACTTTTATTATCATCCTTTTACTGTGCCACTCGGTTATGGCCGCCTCGATCTAGCCCCTTACGTTTCAAATATTGAAAATTACGCTGTAGAGTCGAATTTTCAGCATCATGTGTGTGAAGCTGGTTTAGCCCCTAGAACCATTTCTGAAGGTGAGTATAGCGGTCAGTGCAACTATGCCTATCACCTAGATGCTGGCGAGTTTGCTGAGTTACTAAAGAACCACTGTAGAAATAAGCTTGGTGTGAAACACATTGTTGATACTGTTAATCAGGTAAGCCTAACTTCAGATGGCAGTATAAAAAGCATCAGCTTAGAAAAAAGTGCAGATCTAGAAGCCGACCTTTATGTTGATTGCACTGGTTTTGCCGCTCTTTTACTAGGTGGGAAACTGAACGTTCCTTTCATTAAAGTCGACAACATCTTGTTCAATGATAGTGCTTTGGCCATGCATGTGCCATACGAAAGCGCAGATAGCCCAATTGCATCGCATACTATTGCAACGGGTCAGAATGCAGGCTGGATATGGGATATCGGGCTCACTCATCGCAGAGGTGTAGGGCATGTTTATTCAAGTAAATATTTATCAGATGATGAAGCCGAGAACAATCTTCGCAAATATCTAGGAAAGGCAGGCGAAGGCATTACGCCGCGCAAAATTTCTTATCAATCAGGTCACCGAGAAAAATTCTGGGAAAAAAACTGTGTTGCAGTAGGCATGGCCGCAGGCTTCGTTGAGCCTTTAGAAGCGACTGCTATTATGCTGGTTGAGCTTTCAGCGCGATTTGTGGCAGAAAATTTGCCGCCTAATAAAGCCATCATGCCTACCATAGCAAAGCGTTTTAACCAACAAATGCGCTATCGATGGACTCGTATTATCGACTTCCTCAAGTTGCATTACATGCTAACCAAGCGTCCAGAGCCATATTGGCAAGACCATACTGATCCAGAGAGAATTCCTGATTCGCTCAAAGAAGACTTGGCGATTTGGGGCTATAAAGGACCAACGAGCGGCGACTTCGAAAGTGCGATAGAATTATTCCCAGCGGCCAGTTACCAATACGTAATCTATGGTATGGGCTTCAAGCCTGATTTCACTCAACATGCTCATCTTTACAACCAAAAGCAACAGGCCGAGATGATCATACAAAGAAATCAGAAAATTACAGAACAAATGCTGCAAACACTGCCTCCTCACAGAGAATATATAGAAAAGTGGCTTGCTAGCGCACAAATGAAATAACGGACTTATGACAAAATTAACACTCGTTGAACTCAGCAGCACCGCGCACAAAGATCTTAAAATTAAGAACAGCGCAAACATTGACCACATTGCAAAGCAGCATCTTATGAATCTGCGTGCAACAGAGCTTGGTCAGGCGGCAACCTGCTATCCCGTTTTTGCCACAAAGAACTCGCATAACGGTTTTTGGACTTTCTCTGCAATGACAAGTTTTGCCCCCGATAATAACCTATTTGTAAAAGACGGAAAGCTCGATGCTATTTACCGTCCGACCAGTGTGCAAAGTTTTCCTTTTTATCTTATGCGTTCTCCGAAGGATGAAAATGCCTACACAATTGGGATTTTAGAAGACCAAGGTGATTTTTCTAAAAGCTCTGGCGAAGCACTTTTTGACGAAGAAGGTAAACCTACGGCGGCCACCAGCAATCGTATTCAGATCTTGGATGCAGATGTACATAAAGATGTGCAAACGGCGAAATTTAGTCAAACACTTGAAAAAATGGGTTTGTTTAAAGCGCTCGACATGAACGTTCAATATTTAGCAGGTGATAGTTCAAAAATTAGAGGCTTACACACTATTGATGAAGATCGCTTCCAGGCTCTGAGTGTTGAGGAACTAGATAGCCTTAGAAAAGAAGGTTATTTAATGCCGATACACGCTATGTTGATTTCGATACTTCAAGTTAACAAACTGATTAATTTGAATAATGAAGTGGTAGAAAGGCCTCAAATCGTTGAGGTAAAAATGGAAGTAGCGAAAGACGCTGCTATCTCTTAGCAAATAAGTAACTTAATAATAAAAAAGACTTACCACGCCCCTGGCTAGCGCCATAAGAAGTGAGTAAGTTGAGGGAGTATTATGTCGGACGGTATTATTCAGGTTTCAGTCTTTTTTGGGGTGACGCTACTCATTGCCTTTCTCACTTACATGCACTGCCGAGGCAAAGGCCATAGAGATACAAATCAGACCAAAGAGTACTTTTTGGCTGGCGGCGGTCTGGCATGGTACTTCGTAGCGGGCTCTATCACACTTACTAACCTTAGTACCGACCAGCTAGTGGGTATGAATGGTAACCAAATGGCCTTACTTGCTCTTTGGGAGTTCTCCGCTGTGGTGGGTTTGATTATCCTCGCGAAAGTGTTCTTACCAGTCTATTACCGCTACAAATGTACTACGACCACTGAGCTACTTGAGCGTCGATATAACGATAAAAACATACGTGCTGTGATTAGTAGCCTGTTCTTTCTTGGATCTGCCCTAATATTTTGTCCGGCAGTTATTTACAGTGGTTCGTTGTTCATGATCAACATGTTTGATTTACAAGTTAACATCATGACCGTTGCTGTTGCTTTCGCGGCAGTTGGCGCTATGTATGCGATATTCGGGGGCTTGCGAGCGGTAGCGGTGTCAGACACCTACTCTGGGGTACTTCTGCTGATAATGGCGCTAGTAGTCGTATTCGTCGCCTTAGAAGCAATTAATTACGATTTCTCTGGTATTCCGCCTGAGCGCCTCACACTTATTGGCGACGACGAATCTCCTATCCCTTGGCATACCTTGCTAACCGGTATGATATTTATTCAGATGTTTTACTGGGGCACAAACCAAGTGATTACCCAGCGCGCTATGGCCGCTCCAAACATCAAAGAAGCCCAGAAAGGGGTATTCGCTGCCGCTGGAATTCGCTTGATGATTGTACCAGCAATTATTGTTGTGCCTGGCATTATTGCCTTCAAGCTATATGGTGACATTGGTGACGCAGCCTATGGCACCATTGTAGGTGATTTACTCGACCCTTCTTTGTCAGGCATCTTCGCAGCGGCTATGGCGGCGGCAGTGCTTACTACTTACAACAGTAATTTGAACTCAGCCACCGCACTATATGTTTGTGATATTCACCAAGCTTATATCAATAAAGAGCCTAACGTTCAAAAGCTAAGCGGCTTAGTAACCGCGTTGCTGACTATTGTTTCTTTAGCTCTTGTACCGGTATATGCAAGCGCAGACAGCATTATCAACCTGATACAGCAATTGTATGGCTTGTTAAGTATGCCAATATTATCGGTGTTTGCAGTAGGTCTACTATTTAAGAATGTACACGCCAACGCAGCTATCGTTGCCGTGGCATTCGGTGTTTTATTCTATGGCGCGATGAGTTTTGAATTCTCACCTTTACATGCACCATTTGGTTTGCACTACATACACTTGATGTTTATTACGCTGATCTCTTGCGTGTCGGTTGCTTTAGCAGTCAATGCAATTGTGTTTAAACAAAAGCCTGTTTTATCTTGGGCTAACACTGCTGAAATGTAAGCTACAAATGTGAGTTTAGTCAATGCTCACTTAGCTAGAAAGAGCTCCCTATATTAGGCCGGTATGCATCTTGCTACCGGCTTTTTTTATGGTGAAGAGCAAGATTAACCTGACTCGCCAATAATTAGTGTATTTCCTCACTAATATAGCTTCCACCATAGCGATGATTTTATTTTCTTTATATTTTACAATGACTTATATTTTGGCCTCGATCTTGATTATAAAAATTTCAAAGAACACATTAACTTGAGAAAATAGGAATACAAGCATGCAGCTTATCAAGAAAACAGCACGCACGGTTATAGGCGGTGGATTAGTCACTCTAGGCTTAGTCTTTGTGATTATTCCGGGCCCTTCTTTATTACTCATAGTACCTGGTTTGTTTTTGCTTAGTTACGACTATGTATGGGCAAAAGCTTGGCTTCGAAAATGCCAAGTTTTAATGAAAAAGGCAGCAACGAAGATAGATGCCTTTATTGCTAAGAGGAAAATGCAGGGCTAGTAGCCAGCACTAATGTATCTTTTGGTATGCTGTTATTATCCCACAGAAATCAAGCGTCAATGCAGCGCTATATGCACGTGAACCAGAACGAGAATTGGGCCACATGTATATTAACAATCGACAGCATAAACGACTCTGTCAAAAAACACAGAGTTAACACCATTTGCAAATTTAATAAGATGAGACTAATATGATATCAAAGTGATATCTATAAAGGAGATCTTATGATCACAGAAAAGAAAGGTTTTTCCATTAATGGCTTTGCAGTAGCGCTGATAATACTGCCCATTTATATTTCACTAACCATCTATCTTTTAAGCAATAATATTGTCAAAGCGGCAGGTGTGTTAATGGTGCTCTCCAATGTCTTCTTGTTCTTTGGTTTCTTTATGGTGCAACCAAACCAAGGGCGGGTTATGACCTTCTTTGGAAGCTATGTTGGCACAGTCAAAGAAACTGGCCTGCGCTGGACAATTCCATTTTTTATGCGCAAAACTGTTTCGTTAAGGATTAGGAATTTTGAAAGCGCACAGATTAAGGTTAATGACAATCAAGGAAACCCAATAGAAATTGCCACCATTGTCGTGTGGTCTGTTTCAGACACTGCCGAAGCCGTATTCGAAGTTGACGACTATGAAAGCTATGTAACCATACAGAGCGAATCTGCTTTGCGCATCATGGCGAGTAGTTTCCCCTACGACCCAAGTGATGATGCTGCAGCTGAAGTAGCCCTTAGAAGTCACCCGGTTGAGATTGGCGACAGACTCAAAGAAGAAGTACAAGAGCGCCTTGGCAAAGCGGGTATTACGGTACATGAAGCTAGAATTAGCCATCTTGCATACGCGCCTGAAATTGCTAGCGCTATGCTTCAACGCCAGCAAGCCTCGGCCGTTATCGCCGCACGAAGTAAGATTGTTGATGGTGCTGTTGGTATGGTCGAAATGGCATTAGACCGCCTTAAGAATGATGGGGTGGTAGAGCTTGATGAAGAGCGCAAGGCTGTCATGGTATCGAATTTGTTAGTGGTTCTGTGCAGTGATAAACACGCACAGCCCGTGGTAAATGCCGGTAGTTTATATTAATGCATTTATTTTGGCGCATGCCACTGCTATTTTAAAAATGGCTTGGCATGCTTCTTTTTAACTCACAGTAAAGGCCAATATTTTGAGTAGCAAAAAAGCCTATCCACTAAGAATAAATGCACAGGTACTTGCTGCTATGCAACGTTGGGCTGATGACGAACTTCGCAGTGTAAACGCGCAAATTGAATTTGTGCTTCGTGACGCCCTAGTGAAAAGCGGTCGAGTCAAGCTTGTTCAAAAAGCTATTACTGAAGTGGTCGATGCCGACGATCAATCACCTCAGTCTATTGAAAAGAGTTAGAAAGCTAGCGTATTTGCTATCTTTGTATTATTTGAACTTCGCTAACTCTTGCTGCAAGCTGGAAATTTCACGATTCAATGCGGTCACGGTTTTACCGGAGTTTTCAGCGTTGTTCGACAAGGTACTCGATGTAGATGCTAAGGCATTTGTCGATTTGGCTATTTCCGACGACGCCAACGACTGCTCACTAATAGCAACAGACACTGATGTCATATTCTCACTTAATTCCGCAATATTACTCACCACGGAATCAATTATGTGTTTTGCAGAGTTTGAAGATTCTGCAACACTCTTTGATTTTTCTACACAGCCATTCATACTATCAACCGATGCCTTAGACTCCATTATCAACGACGACGTTATGTCACTGATCTGTTGGGTATTCTCTTTAGTTCTCATTGCTAGCTGACGAACCTCATCTGCTACCACAGCAAAGCCTCGGCCATGCTCCCCGGCTCTTGCAGACTCTATAGCCGCATTCAATGCCAGTAAATTTGTTTGTTCAGAAATTGATGTGATGGACGCCATAACGGTTTCTATCTGCTGGCACTTTTCGGATAAGCTCATAATGGTGGTTGCTGTAGCGCCCAAGTTTTGTTGCAGCTCTAATACTTCTTCATTCGAACGAATAACAACTTCACTGGCTTCGAGAGAGGAAGTGCGCGATTCGTCAGACAGCGTATTTACGCTCTTGGCACGTTCAGCTACAGCATCATTATTCACCGTCATTTCTTCAGTGGCGGCGGCAATGGTTGATACTTGACCCGTGGTGGTCATGCTAGCTTCACCTACTTCGTTAGATAAATCACACACTGTTTTAGATACTTCAGATATATTCGACGAAGCATTAATGGCATTTTTCACTAGCGAGCTAAATTCAGCCAACAAAGCACGGAATTCTCTGATCTCTCTAGTATCGCCTTGTGGTGACGCACTCAAGTCCAGTTTCCCAGGTTCAGCCATTATATGACTGATTGCATTCAATATCTCAAGAGATGAAAGCGCCTCTTGTTCGCTTTGTTTGGAAATAAAGTAGAGCACAGCACCTTCGGCCACAGCAAAAGCAGCATGGATGGCTAACACATATATCATTAAATTTGATTCTTCGAATATGAAGACACCTGAGCCGGAAGTTTGCAATACATAAAAAAGAACATGATGCACCGCAACAACTAAAACACTTGAGACCACTACTCGCCAATCTCTGTAGACTGTAGTCACGGCCATCACCGCAAAAATTTCAAAGTGCATGTAAGTAAGACCACCTGCTTGCTGTATATGCAAGGCAGCAAATAGCTGAGATGCCACAACGGCAACATGCCTAGTAATGGTGGCACTAGGTGCAGTTTTAAATAAGAATAGGGGTAGAGCCAGAATGACCAAACCGATTAACAGCCCAGATACAAGCGTACCGGTTGCAAAGCCGACAGCCACACTCAACAGATATTGAATTATTAGCACACCAGAATAAACTTGGTGACCTTTTATGTGCCATGGATACACGCTACTTCCTTCGATATTTTTTCCAATATGAACTTATCGGCTGGATGGCAGATTAGTTAACGAAGAAAGTAAGTGAGGCAGCGTTTTTCTGAGTAACACTGCCTTTCTTTTAGCTGTGATTTTACTTTTTATATATTGCTACATCATATGGCGCTAAGGTTTCACCACCCACCACAAAGTTTGCATTACTAGGCGCCTTAAAGTGCTGTTCGACGTGGCCGTAGTTAAATACAAAGGCAACATCACCTCGGTCAACGATCCTTACGTCTTTTGGCAACTTCATAATATTTAGATCCAGCTCTGCCGCTAAAGATTCAAAATAAGCGATAAGAAAACCTTCACAACTAAGCGTTGATATGTAACTGGTATTTTCGAAGCGTGCTACTGCTGGTTTACCATCATGGTAAGAGGCAGCAGTAATCACCGTTTCTGGTAATACGATCTCTTCACGCCATAGCTTACTTTCGTACTCACCGTCGTTAAAGTTGAGAGTTTCAGAGCAGTCTGGACGTATAGTCTCGGTTGAATGGATTTTAATGGGGATCAACTGTTGTATTAATCCTGGCGGTAGTTCTGGTGCAAGGGTCAGTTCACTGGTTTTGCCTCCCGAGCGCGGACCAAAAACAAGGTGTGCTTTGCTGTGCTTGCACTTATCGATAAATGCTTGATCAACTATCGGCAAGCATGGCGCTACTAATAAGTCATATCGGCTGAAGTCACAGTCGGTAGAGATGAAGTCCACGCTCAAACCTAACTGTCGCAAAGCCGTGTAATAGGCAAATTCAACTTGTTGATGATTGTAGCTGTCGCCCTGACGCTCAATCTCAGTTACCCATTGATTAATCGTACCGGTAACAATCGCTACTTTTGATTTAACTGGCGCAGCGGTATCAATATGGGCTTTTGCAAGTTCGTCGCGCACTCGCTCGATTTCAAACCATGCTTGCGACTTCGAATTATCGTTTCTTTTTACGCCTGCATGCATTTGTTCTTGAGCAAAAGGCGCTTGCCGCCAACGGAAATAACACACCACTTCAGCACCATGTGCAAAGGCCTGCCACGACCATAATCGCACCATGCCATCTTCCGGACGCGGGTTGTGATAGCCCCAATTCACAGGCCCTGGTTGTTGCTCCATTATCCAAAAATTGTTTTTACTCACGCCACGAGTTTGATCAAAGGAGTAGCTTGAGAAATCAGGGTGCCCTGTGCGCATGTAAGGCTTAAATTCTTCAGCAGGCATGTCTTTGAAGAACATATCAGTTCGCCCTAGCGGGTAATTGTCGTAAGCTACAAAATCAAGGTTTTTAGCCAACGCATAGTTGTCGGTTTGCGTATCAACCATGGGAATAAAATTGTGTGTAACAAAACGGTCTGGCGCATTCGCTCTGATAATTCTTATCATTTCATCGTGGAAGCGAATAACTTGGTCGGAACTGAATCGCCTATAGGCTAAATTATGTGAGGGGTGCGTTTCCGTAACGGCTAATATTGGCAGCTCAATTTGACTGAAATCTTGATATTCCATTGACCAAAAAATAGTCCCCCAAGCCTTATTCAAAGTATCAATGTCATCGTAATAATTTGCACACCACTTTTGAAAGGCAAGCTTAGCGTTTTCCGAGCCGCTGTGGGTAGTGTCATGACATGCTATTTCATTATCAGTTTGCCATCCTACTATTGCTGGATGCTCACCATAACGCTTAGCTAACACCTCAGTAATTCGCATCGCTTCATTGAAGTAGTTTTCGCTAGAAAAGTCGTAATGGCGACGTGAACCGAAACCGCGAGTCGTGCCGGTATTGATATCCACGGGCAAAATATCAGGGAATTTATCTATTAGCCATTTTGGCGGTGTGGCTGTGGGCGTACACATAATTACCTTTAGCCCTGCACTGGCAATAGTGTCTATTGCTCGGTCTAGCCAAGTAAAGTCGTACTCACCATCGCGTGGTTCCATTTTCGACCACGCAAACTCGGCAATACGCACATACTCTAAGCCTAATTCACGCATTTCTGTTACGTCTTGGGCCCACATTTCCTCAGGCCAGTGTTCTGGGTAATAGCAAATACCTAACATAATAAATTCTCATGGTTGATGGTGGTACGTATCTCTACTTCTGTATAAAGATAACTGACTGTACTAGATTATATGTTAAAAATAAGTGAATCGTCATTTATAATAAACATATTTATATGATATATTTCTGAAAAACACCATATCAATCATATTAATTGCCCGATTATCAAGCCAGAGGATGCTGCAATGACACCTAGCAAAGCACAAAACTTGCCAAGCTCAGTTCAATTAAATAGTCGCCATGCGAGCGTAATTATCAATTGTCAAAACAAAACACCGGCAATAGCCTACTTCGGTAAAAAGCTAGCATCTTCTTCCTCGTTCGATATGATTCAATTACTGCAAACGCGCCAAGAAGCAAAATGCGCAGTAGTGGTTGAAGCTCCGATATCATTAAGCCCTTGCATGGGGGAAGGCTTCACGGGCGGGCCAGGTGTTGAGCTAAGCAATAACAAAGACGCTTGGTCGTTTGGTGTAACACTGCACAAAGTCACACAAAATAATGAACACGAAGTGATTTTTGAATCTATTGATGAACATCGCCAAATCACGCTAAAGCATCATCTTAAGCTCGATGAGCAGAGCAATGTGCTCAGCGCCAGCACTCAAATTATCAACCACGCTGATGAAAAGCTAAACATCGACTATTGTGCTGCGCCTACGATCCCCATGCCCGACCATATCACTAAACTGATGTCCTTTGAGGGTCGCTGGTCAAATGAATTTCACCGTAATACTATCGATTTGTTCTTAGGTGCCGTGTTACGTGAGAATCGTAAAGGTAAAACCTCACATGATAATTTCCCCGGTGCTGTATTACATGAAGCCACTGCTAATGAAGCTCAAGGCGAATGCTACGGCTTTCATTTAGGGTTTAGCGGCAACCATCGAACTCGTGTTGAACTGTTGCCAGAGCAACGCACCTACATACAAATGGGTGAATTGCTGATGCCCTCAGAGCTCAGCCTAGAGCAAGGTGAAAGCTATCAATCGCCTACTTTATATTGTTCCTTTAGCAATCAAGGCTTTAGTAGGCTTTCAAATAATTTCCACAGCTTTGTGCGTAGCAATATTTTGAGCCCACAACAGCAAGCAAAACCTCGCCCCGTGCATTACAACACATGGGAAGGCATCTATTTTGATCACGATGTAGACACCCTAAAAAATCTAGCCGACCGCGTCGCTAAATTAGGTGTAGAGCGCTTTGTATTAGACGATGGTTGGTTCAAGGGGCGCAGAGGGGACTATGCCGGCTTAGGTGATTGGTTTGTCGACGAAACTATTTACCCCGACGGCTTGTCTCCTATTATCGACCATGTGACTGGATTAGGCATGGAGTTTGGCATTTGGTTTGAACCTGAAATGGTTAATCCTGACAGCGACCTTTATCGCGCCCATCCCGAATGGGCACTACAGACTGAGGGGAATGAGCAACTCGCATTCAGAAACCAGTTGGTTCTTGATTTAACCCGCCAAGAAGTCATCGACTATTTATTTAAGTGCATCGACGATATTCTCAAACTCTACCCTAGCATCTCGTATATAAAATGGGATATGAACCGCGACATCAATCACGCTGGCGATGCAAAAGGTAAGCCGGCTGTTAGCAAACAAACCCAAGCGCTTTACAAACTAATAGACGACCTCAAAGCCGCTAATCCTGGTGTAGAAATAGAAAGCTGCTCATCAGGTGGCGCTCGCATTGACTATGGCGTGTTAGCGCACACCGACAGGGTTTGGACCTCAGATTCTAACGACGCACTCGACAGGCTGAGTATTCAGCGTGGCTGCTCGTTCTTCTTCCCATCAGAAGTAATGGGAGCACATGTTGGCCCACGTGATTGTCATATCACTGGCAGACATATCAGTATTGAAATGCGCTCGGGCGTGTCGTTCTTTGGTCACTTTGGCCTAGAAATGGACCCTCGCGAACTCAGCGAACACGAAGTAGATGCTTTACAGCAGGTTATTGCTTTGCATAAAAAGCACCGCGAATTAATTCATTCAGGAGACCTCGTTCGCTTAGACACAGATGGCAATTCCATTGATTTTGGCATTATTACCAAAGACAAGTCGCACGCCCTTTATGCTTACAATAGCATTACTGAAACCAAACGAACCATGCCTAAAAAGTATCGTTTTACTGGGCTTGATGAACAAAAAGCTTATCGCTTCAATTTGATTTGGCCGACTCACTTGAAAGAGTATTCTGAATCCATACTAAGCAAAATCGAAGGTGAAGTGATAAGCGGTGAATTATTGGTAAATATGGGCATGCAACTGCCAATTACCTTCCCGCAAACCACACTGATTTTTGAATTAAGTGAAGCTTAAAGGGCGCAGAGCCCAGCTTAAGGGCTTGAGAGCCTAATAGATAGCGCAAAGATAACGTAGGGCCTATAGCTTACATTTAGGCTCTTCGATTCCTTTTACTGCATTGAGTTGATACACAAACACGTCACCTGATTGTGGCTCATTCGCAAGGGCTTCTGCCGACAAGGAGTGCTTAGCAGTGGTCACGATTAACCAATCCATGTCTGGGCCTCCTATAGCGACACTTGAAGGCTGACTAACCGGTGTTTTTAAGACGATATCGATACTACCATCGGGCTTATACCGCAGTACTTGTGACGCCCCCCACTGGGCGTTCCACAAATGGTCGTCACTATCTACGGTCGCACCGTCAGGAAAGCAGTGCCCTGTGGTGATGGCAAATTCACGCTTGTTCGAGATTGTTGCACTTCGAGTGTCAAAATCAAAAGCATAAATACTTTGCTTTACTGAATCTGCGTGATACATCGTCGTACCGTCTTTACTCCAGCACAAACCGTTTGATATGAGTACATCGGAAATCGCTCTAACCGGCTTTTCACCGGCAGATGCAAGGCAATACAAACTACCCGGCGTTGTAGTAGGCAAAGACAAATCATCTTGCTCACACATAGTGCCGGCCCAAAAGCGCCCTTGCCGATCGCTTCTGCCATCATTGAATCGGTTCAGCCTTAAGTGCATCTCTGGCTGAGCTAACCACCTAAGATCCCCATTAAGCAGCGAATATCGGGCAATGCCAATATCAAAAGCAGCAATGATGTCGCCTTCAACTTCGGTAAAGGCAAAGCAACCTATGCGATGAGGAAGTTCGAAGCTCTCGAGTTGTTTTGTGGCGGGAAAATAACGTTGAATTTTAGCGGCCAAAATATCGACCCAATAAATGGCTTGTTCCTGCACATGCCACAAAGCACATTCACCAAGCACGGATTGTGAGGGAATGCTGAATAGTAGTTGTCCTACCGAAGATTGCTTGGTATTCACGATATTTCTTTTAGTTGTTGCGCAGAATAATGATAAATCGCGTTGAAGCCCAATAGCGTTGTATTTGTGACCTTGCTGATCTTAGAGCGAATACCCTCAGACGCAAGCACTCTAGCAAAACTACGACTTAAATGAGGCGCGCCAATAATAGTGACCTGATCAACCGAACTTAATGACCATTCAGTGGCATGAAGCGCTGCGCGTATATCGCTACCTATGAGCAAACCCGATAAATAGGATGTGGCCTGCTCTTTACTCAATTCACCAAATAACTGCTTGGAACGCACACTAAACAAACCATGCATAAAGCTCCCAACTTCACTGTTGAGGGTAAACGCCGCCCCTTTATCAAAAGCATCTTGCTCAAAAGCAGCAAGATTGAAGTCGGGTCCTTGGGATTGAATTAGCACGCTGTGATTTGCAATTAAATCAAAAAGCTCACCGGTAAGTGCCGTTTTAAAGAGCTTTATTTTACCGTCTTCTACTAGCACCCATTTAGTATGAGTGCCCGGCAAACAAAGCAAGTGCCGACCTTTTTTATGCGCACTGTCGAGTTGCATCCAACCTAGTATTTGAAGTTCTTCACCTCGCATACAATCGTAATTGTCGTTTTCAAGCCGACAACTCAACCCTGGCACAATACTAATGGAATAGCCCTGACACTCAAATACAAGACTCGACTTAGCCACTTCACCTGGTGATATCGGGCAAGATAAATACGGTGTTTCTTTCCAACCAATACTTGACCCTATTTGACCAGCCATTAACACAGGAAGTTTGCCATAGTCTGCTTCCCAAGCAGATATAGCATGCAATAAAGTTTCCTCGAAACCCATTGGTGACTTACTTACGCCTAAACCAGCAGAGCGCGCTAATAGTTCAAAACTACCGTCACCTTTCGCTTCACACAAAAAAGCCCGCAAACGGCTTGTACCCCAATCAACAGCAATATAATGAGTTGGCATTAAGTTCTGCCTCCATCAATATTAATCGCCTGCCCTGTAATCATGGAAGAATCGTCAGAAGCCAAAAATAGAGCAAGATTCGCCACATCTTCTGGCTCTATGCGCTTTTTCAAAGCCATGTCGTCAGTCCACTTATCTTCTTCTTCTTTTGTCAGCCAGCTCGCGAGTTGACGTTCAGTTGCTACCCAGCCCGGAAGGATGGCGTTTACACGAATATTATCGACACCAAAATCGCGTGAAAGTGATTTAGTCATGCCCATTAACCCCGCTTTAGCGGTGACATAACCCGTCATCTGTTGCGGTCCAATCAGGGCATTTATCGAGCTAAAGTTAATAATGCTGCCACCGCTTGATGCAGGGTTGTTGTGCATAATTTTATAAGCGGCTTGGGAGGCAAAAAAAGCGGGATCGAGATTGACTTGCATACACTTGTGCCAATCGTAGGCAGAAATGTTTTCAACATCTTGGCGAGCATCGTTACCAACGTTATTAACTAACACGTCAAGCGTAGAAAATTCACTTGCTACATCGTTGATAGCCAATTTAAGAGAATCAGGGTCGGTAACGTCTACACGCCTAAACCAAAGCCTAGCATCAGGATTTATACGACCAATTGACTGGAGCAAATCGGCTGACGCAGTCTCGTTTATGTCAACAAAAGCAACCTTAGCATTCTGCCTAACAAAGGCTTTAACCATTGCAGCACCAATGCCTGTTGCACCGCCCGTTATAAATACTACTTTGTCGGTCAAACTCGCATAGCGGGTGTATTCCATAGTGCTCCCTACTTTGTTCAGTTACTGTTACTAGTATGTGTGCTTCGGTAATGCAGTCAACAATTAGAAGAAAATATTGGGAAGCGCAAGCGAAAACGCAAAAAAGTGACTGAATATTCACTGAAATTAAAGCACATTCTGTTCAAAGACAAAAATAAATATGATATAACTGATTAATCATCTAACGGACGAGACGTATGAAGAACTCACAGCGCCATAATTTAACACATCAGCTTACCCATGACTTAGGCATTGCCATTGTAAATGGTAAATATCCTATCGGCGAAGGTATGCCCTCTGAAGCGGATCTATGTGTTGAATACGATGTGAGCCGAAGCTCTACTCGTGAAGCAGTCAAGATGCTTTCGGCGAAGGGGTTAATATCCTCTCGTCCAAAGCAAGGCATACGAGTGTTACCTGAAAGCCGTTGGAATATGTTTGATACCGACGTGCTTACTTGGATACTCAGTTCCAAACCATCCTTGTCACTGCTTAAAGAATTTACCCAGGTACGTTTTGCTATTGAACCCGAGGCCGCAGCCTTAGCTGCTGAGAATGCCACCGCAGTGCAATTAGCTCAAATAGAAAAATCTTTAGCACGAATGGCCGACGCCGACGCTGGCCTAGACGATCCTCTAGAGGCTGATATCGAGTTTCATACCTCTATCCTTGAAGCGAGTGGTAACCGTTTTTTCGTTCAGCTTTCAGACTTCATCAGTACCGCATTAAGGGTGAGTATTCGCTACACTAACAAAATTAAAGGTGTGCCAGGCGCAGATGTGCAAAAGCATGCCGACATATTCAATACCATTCGCTCTCGCGATGCTGATAAAGCCCGCGATGCCGTATCAACCATCCTTACCGAAGCATTAGAACTCATCGAATCTAAGTTGTAAGCCGCTATTCATGGCGAATCACATTCAACAATTATTAAACACTTGGTTTGAAAAGCGAGATGAGCTCCAATGGGTGCTAGCCACCATTATAGAAATTGATGGTTCGTCTTATCGCAAACCCGGTGCAATGATGATGATTAACGACTTGGGTAAATATCATGGCCTGCTGAGCGGCGGTTGTTTGGAGTCTGACATCATGCGTCAGGCCCGACAATGTTGGAGTTCGCAACAAGCTAAAATCATTCAATATGATATGCGTGAAGAAGAAGATATAGCATGGCAAATGGGCATTGGCTGTGGTGGTTTAGTTCGAATTCTTTTACAAGCCGTAAACCAAGAGAACAACTATCTTGAACTGGCCAAACTTAGAGAACTGGTGAACGCAAATAAAGTATGCGAATACCATCAGTCACTGGCTAGTGTTGAAGCCCGAAATGAAGTAAAGGAGCTTTCTCAATTAAGCGGTGAGCTCAACGAAGGTCGTTCAACAAGCGCTAAACAAGTTCACACAAAGCTCACGACTGAGACATTCATTCATCGTATTTCACCCTTAACTCGCATTGCTATTATTGGCGGCGGCGTTGACGCAATTCCAGTTGCTAGCATTGCCTTGAGTCTTGGCTGGCGAGTCATGGTAGTTGATCATCGCAGTGCCTATGCACGGATAAGTGACTTCCCTCCTGGCGTCCACATCGTTAAAAAAGAGCTGACCGTGCGCGACGAACACCCTTGGATTCATGACATTGACGCTGCAGTTGTCATGACCCACAACGTAAAACTTGATGCCGAGGCGCTGTTGCTGCTTCAAACAAGCAGCGCTAAATATATTGGCCTACTGGGCCCAACTCATCGCACCGACAGAGTGTTAAAACATGCCGACATAAACCGAGAGCAAATAAAGATAACATTTGCCAATCCTATAGGCCTACAACTGGGCGGAGAATTGCCAGAGTCGATCGCGTTGTCTATTGTCGCTGAAATCCACGCTTATTTAGAAAAAGCCTCAGGGGCATCGATCAGCGCTGTTTTATAAGCTCTCGTTTCCCTTGCCAAACTTCCGTCTCCCTTGCGTAGGCAAGGGCCTAGTTTCCTGCCTCCGCAGGAAAGACGGATGGTAGCAGGGAAGACGGATGGTGGCAGGAAAGACTGCTCCCTACTGGCAGCGCATGTCTGCTGTATCGGCTTGCTCGAATTTGAAAGCAATGTCACTAATGCTTAGGCTCAGTGCTTCCTTACTCGACAACTGAAAAGGCGACACCATATTTTCGAACTTCACCCCCTGCTGAGTAAAGCAGCGCGTGTCGATACTGAGCTCAGACCAAGTGTTTGCAGGTAGGTCTTTTAACAAGTCAGCAATATTGACTTGCCCTCGGCAACTGCCACTTGGATCGCCTTCGCTTTCACAGTTCATACCTAGGATGACCTCATCTGGAATGGCAGATTCAGTTTTTAACATGAATGACAACACCGCTTTGTTTTGGCTTTGAGGGTACATATCTTCTCGAAAAAAGCTCTTACTCGCTATTTGCATTCCCGCTCCGCTTGAGCTCTTTTCAAAAGAAAGCCTAAAAGCGTCCTCTTGCACTATTCTATCAACGGTTCGATAGTTCAACGACTCTACGCTGGCCGTGCTTGCAGTGACTGGCTGCATATGTGTGCCCGACATTAACCAAAGTTCCCACGGCTGCTGCAGGGAACCGGTAAAAATAGTCCGGCCCTGACTGTCTTTAGCACTCACCTCGTATTTTTCGTTAAGATCTGAGGCTAAGAGGTTTTTGTCGCCATACGACAAGCCAAATCCGTAAGGGAGTAAAGGTGCATAGTCTTCGTCATTCAAGTTTACGCTTGTTTGGTCGGGGCGGGCTGGCCAAGAGAAAGATAGCCGCCCAGTCATATCGTACTGAATATCGCCGTCTTGAGTTTTAAATAAGACCTCGGCAACCGCATCGCCTTCGGAGCCTGGTAACCAAGCTGCAACAAAAGCATCACTGGCATTCAATTCGGCATTTACCCACATTGGGCGACCACTTATGAATACCGATACAACAGGAATGTTGTCGGCTTTGAGCTTTTGCAATAATGCCAGATCAGATTTACTACCACGTTGATAATCCAAATGTTCTCTGTCACCGTGTCCTTCGGCATAAGGCTCTTCACCAAACACCACAATAGCAACATCAGGTTTACTACTATAATCGCCGCTTTCGTTTAGGCTCACCGTGCCGCCAGCCGCTAAAACCTGCTGCTCAATACCATCAAAAATAGAACTCCCTCCGGGGAAGTCATCGTTTGTATTGTTAGTGCCTTGCCAAGTGATTGTCCACCCGCCCGATTGTTTACCGATGTTATGCGCAGCATCACCAGCTACAAGCACATTCATGTTAGGGTCGAGCGGCAGTAATTGCGCCTTATTCTTCAACAGCACCAAAGATTCTCGCACCGCTTGCTTAGCAATATCGCGATGGCTTTGCTGGCCGATAAGCTCCGTTTTACCTGAAAACTGACGCTTTGCCGGGCTTGGCTTTTCAAACAAACCTGCTCTTACTTTTACGCGTAAAATTCGCGTAACCGCATCATCAATGCGCGACATGGGTATCACACCGTCTTTGACTTGCTGAATTAGGTTTTCATATAAGGGTTTCCAAGCATCCGTTGGCACCATATAAATGTCTAAACCCGCATTCGCAGCCTGCGGGCAACTGGTATTATCACAGCCCTTCACTTGACCATGACCATTCCAATCACCCACCACAAAACCGTCAAAGCCCATTTTTTCCTTTAGTACATCGGTAATAAGATACTTATCTCCGTGTAATTTCTTGCCATGCCAGCTATTAAATGAAGCCATCACTGACTGCGCGCCAGCACTTAGGCCACCCACATAGCCTTGACCATGAATTTCAAATAAGTCGCGCTCAGAATCGATGTTGTTGCCTTGATCATCACCACCAACCGTGCCGCCATCACCAATAAAATGCTTCACGGTGCTTATCACACGGCTATCACCCAAAAAATCATCGCCAGGTGAGCCTTGTAAACCTTTTACAATCGCCTTTGAGTATGCATACACGATCTGCGGGTTTTCAGAGTAGCTTTCGTAAGTACGCCCCCAGCGATCGTCTTGCACTGTTGCAACTGTTGGTGCGAATACCCAATCAATGCCTGTTACCATTACCTCTGTTGCAGTTACCTTTGCAATCTTTTCGATTAGGGCTGGATTATTCGCAGCGCCTAAGCCGATGTTATGCGGGAAGAGGGTTGCACCAATCACATTATTGTGGCCATGCACTGCATCGGTTCCCCACATCGTAGGGATGCTTGAACCATCTATGCTAGCGTCGATAGAAGCTTGATACATATCTTCAGCCAAATTTATCCAGTCTTGTGGTGTTGAGTGCTTATTGTTGTTAGGAAAAGCACCGCCACCGTTCAAATAGGAACCAAAACCATATTTGCGCATATCCTCAACGCTAATATCGCGGATCTCGGGCTGTATCATCTGAGCAATCTTCTGCTCTAAGGTCATGTCTGCTAACAGCGCTTTTACTCTGGCCTCTTCGTCAGCCGAGGGTTTCACCACAATATCAAGGCTTGGCCATATATCTATACCCTGTTCTTGGCTAGCACTGCCACCAGCATCTCTGCCTGCAGTCATCACCGATTGATTGCAACCCGAAGCAAAGACAATAGCTGCGGTAAAGCCTACGCAAAGTAAAGATTTAGTTCGATTTGTATAAGTCTTCATAATTTGTCTCAATATTTAGTCTTTAAGCGGAGTCGAGCCCTTCAAGCCGTAATACGCGATAAAAAAGTAGCAAAGCAATGGCACGATAAATGAGATTTGCAGGCCTATTTTGTCGGCAAAAAAGCCTTGAAGCAGCGGTACCAAAGCCCCGCCTACAATGGCTAAGCACAAGTATCCTGAAGCTTGCGCGGTACTTTGACCTAAACCATTTAACGCAAGGCTAAAGATAGTCGGGAACATAATTGAATTAAAAAGGCCAACCGATAGCAAAGACCACATCGCGAGCTTGCCATCGAATACAATGGCAGATAGCACTAAGAGCATCACCATAACTGCGTTAAAAGCGAGCACGTTCCCCGCTGCAATTTTCTGCATAACGGCTGCGCCAATAAAGCGTCCAACCATTGCACCGCCCCAATAAAAGGCAATCACTTTTGACGCCTGCATTTCATTGAGCCCTGCAATAGAAGCTTGGCTGAGGAAACTTACTAAGAAACTGCCTATGGCCACTTCAGCGCCAACGTATAAGAAAATACCAATTACGCCAAAGCGCAAATGCCTATGTTTCCACGCGTCGGCCACATGAGTACTATTTTCCTCTTTACGACCGAGGTCGGGCAGCTTTAAAAAAGTAAAAGTCGCTGCGAGTAAAAGCAGTGCGCCTGCAAGGATAAGGTAAGGAAGTTGCACTAAGTCAGAACCAGCAGCCGCAGCTTCAACTTCTGGGTTATGCGTAGCACCGAACAGCAAGAAGGCTCCGAAGAAAGGCGCAACGGTCGTTCCTAGCGCATTAAAAGCTTGCGTCATCGTAAGTCGCGATGAGGCGGTTTTTGCTTTACCCAATACCGTAACATAAGGGTTAGCCGCTACCTGTAATATAGTAATGCCAGATGCCAGAACAAATAGCGCAAACAAAAAAACCGCATACACATGCATTTGTGCCGCAGGATAAAACAACAAACATCCAAGGGCAGCTATCACTAAGCCGGTAACGATGCCTTTTTTGTAACCGATTTTACTCACTAAGAAACCAGCCGGCACAGACACAACGAAGTAAGCACCAAAAAAGCAAAACTGCACCAGCATAGCTTGTGTGTATGAAAGGTCGAAAGCGCCTTTCAAATAGGGGATCAAAATATCATTTAAACAGGTAATGAAGCCCCACATAAAAAATAGCGAGGTGAGCGCGAATAACGGGAAGGCATAAGACGGTTGATTGCCAGAGCTATCGTGTGGTGCTTCAGATGATTCGTAGTTTGGCATAGTAGACGCCATGGGTAACTCTCCAAAATAGATTAATGGCTTAACATGTGAGTGAGTAAGTTGTCAGGCAAAAGGGCGTTTAGACCTTGCAAACGCCCTTTTTCAGCAAAGGCCTACATACTGAAGCGAACGCCCACCGAATAACGAGGACCATATTGACCAGCAAATAAGAATTGCTCTTCAAAACGACCGTAGTGTTGTTCGGTTTCGTTGTTCAAGTTAATACCTTCTGCAAACACCGTGAAACTTTCATTGATGTCGTAGTTCACACTCATGTCCCATTGCCCGTATTCTTTAGCGAATTGAGGTGGAACATCTGATGTACCCTGCCCTTGGCCTTGTCCAATCAAATAGCTATCGCGCCATGCATAAGTTAATCGAACCGACAACTTGTCGTCCTCATAGAATGCTTGGAAGTTAGCTGAATCAGACAAACCTGAAAGGGCTTTTTGTGACGTTAATATATAAGGGTTGTAATCAACGTCGCCGTCTACAAATGTGGCGTTTGCCGCGACACCAAAGCCCGTTTCTTGGAAAAGGTGCTGAACGGCAAGTTCGATACCGTTTGTTTTGCGTTCTTCGACGTTTTCAGGCGAGCTTAAACGCCAAGTGATTAATGAGTCACTTGCAGGATCGGGTTCAATCTGACCATCAGCGTTGCCATAACCTAGGGCTAACATCTCATCAAAGATAGCAGTATCTGTTGCTTGGTCGCCGCGATTGGTAATGTTGGCAACTGCTTCATTCCAGCGTGGGCCCAAGTAAACGTCATATAAACCGTCAATTTCAACGTCAACGGTAGAAGTCTCAATCCAATCGTCCACTTGTTTCCAGAACAAACCGACAGACGCGTAACTGCCTTCGTCATAGTAATATTCCAAAGAGATATCAAAGTTAGTCGACTGATAAGGCTTCAAGTTGGTGTTGCCACGGGAGCCAGTGCGCGAGCCAATTTTGGGGCTTCCCGACAATGACAAGCCACCCAATAAATTACCCAGTGGCGCACGCGTTACACTCTTGCCGAAAGACACACGAGAAACGAGGTCGTCGGTTAAATCGACGCGAATATCTACCATGGGTAGCAATAGATCGTAACCGCCGGCATTTGATACTTCTTGAACACCCGAGAATGAGGTGATCCATTCCGAAGATGCAACCCAGTTTACTTGTTCAGCAATGTTGCTTTCTGAAGGGCTAATAACGTCAGTTTCTTCGTAGCGTATGCCTGCATTAATTTGCACGAAGACTTCTTGAACGTCGAATTCCCAGAGTGAATTGATGTAAAGAGAATTTGTTGTTTCTTCAACACTCGACGTCGTATTCGTGGTGTAGTAAGGGTCAACAACATATTCATTGCTACCCACAACATCAGCAGTTAAGTAGGCCGCCTGACGCGCAACAGCTTCGTCAAAATCATAAGTCCAGTAGTAGTTAGGGCTCAATGAGGCGCCACCACCTGCGAACTGATCTAAGAAATTGCCTGTGCTATTGAGGGTAAACATATTGTCTGGGAATATCTGCGGAAAACTAGGATTAAAACCAGGACCGCCACGCAAACCAGACCACCCATTAGTACCAATCAGCGTTTGTTTTGTACTACTTATTCCAGCGCTCAATTTTACCAAGGATTCTACCGCATCAAATTCTGGCAAATACTCAACATCAAGCTGCGCTTGCTGTATATCTGACTCGCCAGGAGAATGAATAAACTGACTGAAATTCGAGTCTATTTCGTTCGCAGTCAGCTGGTTCGTGCCATTATTCCAAGCAATCACAAACTGTGGAATATCACCCTCTAAGTACGAATACTCTTTGTAATCCAAAGCAGCAGAGCCAAGAATGACTTGCCCCGCACTGCGCAGGCCGGGGTCGATGCCATTGTCGATAGTTGCATTTGAATCATGGTAATCAAAGGTGATTTTCAAATCATCACGAGCTTGGTAATCAACATTGAAGCCAAAAGACTTCATGTCAAACTCAGTAGTGCTTCTTGACGCTGTAAACGAGCCGTCGTCACCGGAAATGTTAGCAAACACTGCGGTACCATTTTCATCCAGTTGATAACTGTTTACGTTGCCACCGAAGTTATTCCAAATACCCCACCCGATACTGTTGCTTCCTGCCACTACATTACTCATGGTGTAGTCGGCGGTGAAAGTAAGATCATCTGTTGCAGCAAACTGAATTGTTGCTTGGGCATTGGTTCTCTCACGTTGTACGTTTTCAATGCCGTAGTTCATGTCTTTCGGGAAGAAGTGTGCAGCTGTCGATTCCAACACACCATCAGCATTTGGCGCCAGAAAGTTTTGAACAGGTGCGCCAGTTTCGTCAACCGCGCGAGCATCGCTAAACTGCGACGCATCCAACTCAGGCAATGCAACGTTGGCTTGCCAACCTTGGATGTTTGCTGATTGTTTCTGGAAGTCACGACGCTGAAAAGAACCAGTTAAAGCAACGCCTAGACGGTCGTCTAAGAAAGTTTTACTCACCAATGCTGCAATTTCAGGGGTGATGTCATCACCCTCAACATTCGAGCTATCGTGATTCGCTTTAGCCGTAATAGATACTTGCTGTCCGGGCTGAGCTAGCGGTTTAGCCGTGACGATATTTACGGTTGCACCTAAGCCCCCCGTTGGAACATCGGCACGAGCTGTTTTATAGACTTCAAGTGCACTCACGCCTTCTGATGCAAAGTTCTCAAAGTTGAAAGAGCGAGAGAAACCGGTGGAAGGCATTTGACGACCATTTAAAGTCACCATATTAAAGTCTGGGCCGAAACCTCGAACAGTAATTTGGCTGCCTTCACCGTTTGCTCTGCTTACCGACACACCGGTAATACGTTGTAACGATTCTGCCAAATTGGTATCGGGGAATTTACCCATTTCCTCGGCAACAATCGCATCAACAACACCTTGGTTACTGCGTTTGATATCACTTGATTTGACTAATGAACTGCGAATACCTTTCACTGTAATAACTTCTACGTTCGGATCGACATTCGCGCCGGCATCGTCTTCTTGAGCCATCGTAGGCATTGCCACTGAAAGCCCTAACAGCAAAGACACTGTCGTTGCTAATTTTGTTTTTTGGAAAGTGTTATTTTTCATTTTTTGTACTCTCTTATTGTGGGCGATCAGCTGTTACAACAACGTCTTTAATAATCACAGGTGAATCATTCTCGTTTAGGTACAACAAGAAAGAGCTAAATGTGTTCTCTGCTGGCTGTGGTGGGATCTCAACCACGTAGCGAGTCATTGTTGTGCTGGTAACGGTTACCGGGCCCACACCAAAATTGGGATCTACATCTGGGAAGGGGTTTTTCTCAAACAAGAATCTTACGTTTGTATCCGAACCGCCCCCAGGTAACGCTGCGCTGAATTCTACGCGGCCACCTGCTGCGAAATTAAGTGGGTAAGCACTACTATTGGTGTTGGCAAAACCGGCCCACACTTCTGCGTTGCTTGGGAAGTTGAACTCCCCCGTATCTGCATCGATAGTTGCATTACCAAAGCCTTCCCAAGTCGCCACGTTTTCGTTTTGACTCACAACAATGTTCTTAATGATTACTGGGGAGTCACGATCAACCAAATACAGAAGGAATGAGCTATAAGTATTTTCTGCATCTTGTGGCGGAATATAAACTGTATAGGTTTGCTCAGTTAAGCCCGACACGACGACGTTGTCTGTGCTAAACGCAGGATCAACATCAGGGAATGCTGCTTTTTCGAAGCGGAAGTTGACCGTCACATCTGATTCACCAGATGGAATAGACCCTGTGAAGGTGACTTTTCCGCCGCGCTCAAAGGTGAGTGGGTACAAATCGGTGTTAGTGTTAGCAAATCCACCCCATACCTCGGCGTTAGCCGGGAAGGTATAAGTGCTAGTGGCAGCATCAAAGCTTACGTTACCAAAACCTTCCATACGAGCATGGTTGTTTGCGACCACTTTAACATCTTGGATATTCACCGAATTACCAGCTTCATTGATATACAACAAGAACGAGCTATAGGTATTCTCAGCATCCTGTGGAGGAATGTTCACTGTATATGTTCTTGCTTGGTTACCAACGATGTCTATGTTTGCGGTTGCAAAGTTAGGGTCGACATCTGGGAACGGTGCATTTTCGAAAACAAAGCGGATGCTTGTATCATTTGCTCCATCAGGAATTGACGCGGTGAAAGTTAACGTACCTCCGTTCACAAAGTTAAGCGGATATAGGTTAGTGTTCGTGTTTGCAAAACCACCCCACACCTCTGATCCAACAGGGAAACTGTAAGTGGTACCATCGATGCTTGCACCGCCAAAGCCTTCTGTGAACTCTGCAAACATAGGGCCAGATGCTTCTTCACCGCTTTCGATAGCAACGTTATCCATACGGAAAACCGCGCCATCGCCGGTTTGCCATGCAGGAAAAACCATAATCACATCTAAGAGTGTTAAGTCTACACCGGCATCAGCGATGTCTTGCAATGGTACTTGGTAAGTCGCCCACTCGCCCACAATAGGCTCTGGGCCAAAGTTTGCAAGAGGAACCTCCCATTCGCCGCCACTACCTTCATCTGCTTCAATTTTAAAAAGCCATTGTGAATCGGGGTTAAGGGGAGCTGACATGACTTTCACGTCGACAGTAACGTAGCCGCTTTCAATCATGCCTAATGCATTATGAGGAGTTGGACTTGACCCCGACGTTGGATCTTGAGGAAGAAAAGCAGCGCGAGTAATAAAACCAAAGACCGTGCCGTTATTGCCGTTTTGCACCTCGAATTCATATACGTTACCACGGTCCTCATCATCTTCGACTAAGCCGGGTGTAGAGCCACCACAGCAGTCCCATGCTACCCAGTTTGGGTCAATAACATCATCGAAAATAGTGATAGGGTTAGCTTCACCTGCAGCGAGGCTCGGAGAAGGAGCTTGCCCTTCAACTAAAAAACCACCGTCGGCAACATCTGTTTCATATCCTGGGCTAATAGTTTCACATCCACGACCTGTGTCTGGGTCGGCAGTGCATTGATATACGCGAACAAAGTCAATTTCATAGGTTTGACCCGCGCCTTCAAATGCACTCACATCAATGCCCGTTTCGTTAACTGAAGCAGGCCAGTTTCCGCCTACCGCTGAATTTAAAATAAGGAAAAAGTCTTGGTCAAAAGGAGCTGGTGAATAGTTATTTTCCAATTCGCCAGTGGCAATATTATATAATTCTGCGTACCAGCCTCGATGGTTTAAGCCAACAACTTCGCCCGTAGAGCTCACATTTAATTCGGACTGTCGCTGCGTAGCGAATAAGGTGTCGTTGAAATACCAGCGTATTTCGCCTTCTTGCCATTCTATTGCGTAGGTATTGAAGTCTGAAGCTGGGCTTGTTTCTGGAGTATAAGAAGCCCCAGAAAAATCGCTTGCTGGGCCACCACCGTAGTGAATTGTGCCATACACATTAGTTTCTGGTGTACCATCGCTGCGCATCGCACCCAAGTTTACGGCTTCCATAATGTCGATTTCACCCGACTTAGGCCATCCACCATAGACTGAATCGGTAGGCATCATCCAAAATGCAGGCCATGAACCCTGACCCATAGGCAGTTTGGCGCGCATAACAATGCGACCATATTTGAAGTCAGCTTTGTTTTGCGTCGTTAATCTAGCAGACGTAAAATCATCGTCTTCACCGCTAGCGCCTTCCGTTAGTTTTGAGACAATTTTTAGTGTACCGTCAGATACAAAGGCATTCTCTTCAGAGTCGGTATAACACTGGAATTCTTGGTTACCACCACCGTCACAGTTAACTTCATAGTTCCAATTGCTAGTATTGATAGTGGTGCCATCAAACTCATCATTCCACACTAAGCGCCAATCGCTACCGGTGAAGTCCTCGCCGACTTGCTGCACATCTGGTGTGCTTGTATCGATTGCATCGAGATTTGTTTCAGTTTCTACGTCACCGCCACAGGCAGATAAAAGCAGAACCGATACAGCACCTGTCACTATGGTGATTCTTTTCATTTTTAAACTCATCGTGTTAAACCCCATTTGGAGAATGTCCTTACAATTACATCAACCACGAGCGTCTACACTGAGTATTGCTTGGCAGCATAAACGCCTTTGTTAACGCTTGCGGTGTTACAAATTGCTAACTTGCCGTTCAACATTGAACAAACAATTTACACAGTTGTAACATTTGGAAAGGATGTTGCGTTATGTCTCAACCAGATACAATTCAAATGCGGCATGATGAAAACTATTTGCGGTCAGAGAGTTAACAACTGCTCTTTTAAGACAAGAGGGTACATTTTTGCGATAAGTGGTATTCGGGTTTGTGGATATCGTAATGTTAGGGCGCTTGGAAGCTAGATTTCTCTGTTTTGTAGATGCAAGCGTACGGTTTTTAAACACTGTTAGCTCTCGTACGATCGCGCGCGACACAGGAAGGTAATTTTAAATGCGATGAAAACGATGACGGGATTACGCTGACATTAATTGTTTGACAGAAGCGGGGCGTTCGCTTATTTTTCACACAAAATGGATGTTAAAGTATTAAAAAATCAAGGAATAGCGATGAATCAAGCATTAATAGTATTTTTATTTATCACTAGTGTCTGTGCAACAAGCGCATACGCCTCAGAATTATCAAAGCCTAGTAGCAAATCAACGCTCACAGGCCAAGTCACTGAAGACCCCGCTGAAGATACGAGCGAAAAATCCCCCGATAAAGGCGCTAAAGAAGCTGAAGAGGAAATTACAGAGCCGCTAAAAAAGGAACTGCTTGAACCAATGACCGCCAGTTTCGGCGGCTTTGGCGATTTTGATTTTGACCAACCCAGCATGGCAGAGGCCGCCATTATTGCTAAATCATCTGACGCGGTAGCCGCCGATGCCAGTTTACGCGCTCATGATTTTGGTATTTTTGGTGACAATATCGACCCCTATACTGGTGGTTTATCTTTTTCACATATTGATGTATCGCTGCCTGGTAACTCACATCTAGAAGTCGCCGTTAGGCGTAGCGTTAGTCAAGCAACAACCTATCACCCGCAGCAATCAAGGGGCTTTGGTGATTGGGAGTTAGACGTGCCGCGCATTCACCGCAAAGTAGCGCAACCGGTTTTGTTCAATAGCAGTGGTTTTGCAAACATTAAAAAAATAGGCATTATTATCACTCAGTTTGGGCGAGCAGCACCCAATTGGCGCGCTGACCGTTGCTCGAGGAAAGATGCTGGATATCACTATTACCAACGCCCTTCCCGATGGGTTACGCCTAGCGGTGCTTTACTTCTAGGCAATACCAATTGGAATTCATACACCATTGTGCCAGAGTGGTTTTACGATGAGGACACCTACGCGGATGGCACGCATTTGTCTATTCCTGGTCAAGGAAGCCAAGAAATACTCGACACTCCTCGAGGTGGTATATGGCATGGCTCACCTAAAAAAGTCACTAAAAATCATTGGAAGTTCGAATGTATAGCTAACATTTCAGATGGCGGGGAAGGCTTTATTGCCATTGCCCCGAATGGCGATAGATGGAAATTCGACAAACTTGTGTACAGACAAGCACCTTACAAAAAAGTATACCCTAAAGGCATGGCAATAGGGTCCCCTACGGCTATTTATAGTGTGACAGGAATGAGTCACGCGACGATGCTGGCTACCGAAGTCACAGATGTCAACGGCAATTGGGTCAAGTATCGCTATACCGATAATGGGCAGCTTACTCAAATTGAATCAAACGATGGGCGAAAAATAGATCTTTTTTACGTAAACAATAATATTGATAGGGTCGTTGCTCATGGTCGCACATGGCAATACGATTATCATGCAGCCTCGGCTGTGCGTCCCGCTGTCCTCAAAGAAGTCACCTTGCCTGACGGTCGCTCATGGACCTTTGACCTTCAACGTTTATATTGGGAAGCAATGCCCGGCCAAGCCTGTAACCTATCTGATTTTAGCGTTTCACTCACCCATCCTGATGGCGCAAAAGCCGAGTTTGGTTTGGCTGAAACTGTCAGAGTCGCTCCTTCGCGGCTGGGCGGTACCTCGGTAAACAGCCGATGCGCATACGACCCCACAAGTGCAGGCTGGGCCTACAACAGTGGCTGGCATCGAGTATATGAAACAGTAAGTGTTACAGATAAAACCATCAGTGCGACTGATATTCCTACCAGCACTTGGCGTTATGCATACAACGGTAAAAGAGTTACTATCACCGACCCTATGAACAGGCGCACCATACAAGAGTTTTATAGTAGTGGCGCAGGAGAAGGCCAAGCCAAATACACATGGACATATGAGGACTCAGGTTTACTGCGTACCGAATACTACAAGTACATACATGGCCCCATTATGGGAGATACCTTTCGCTGGCTTCACCCTGAACATGGTGATATTCGAGCCGATTTATTGTCTGAGGTGCATATTATACAAGGTGGGCATACCTATAAAACCATTAACACCTACAATACCGATTTAACGTCACCTTTGTATTCATATGGTAAGCCTATAAAAATTGAGCAGTTCTCCACTTTGCAAGCGCCCAAAAGAATCGCTCAACGTACCTATAAACATATCAAGTCCATATGGAAGCTTGCTCTACCCGAGCGCTCCATTTTAAACAGTAAAGAATTCGAGCATTATGGTTATGACTCAAGGGGTAACCATACATGGCTAAACCGCTTTAACACTAGGACATTGACCAATACCTACCATAGTGATGGGACACTCGCCTCAGCTAAAGACGCTGAGGAAAATAAAACATACTACACTAATTACCAAAGCGGCACGCCACAACTTGTCAGGCGCGCCGACAATCGCACGGTTATGCGCACCATAGATGCGTTTGGTCAAATGACCTCACAAACCGATAGTGAAGGCTTGACCATTGGGTATCAATACGACGTAGCGGGGCGACTTAGCGATATCAACCTGCCAAGTCCATGGCATGATACTCACATTTCATATAGCAATTTGGGTGCAGGGCTTACGCAAGTTAGCACCACTGGACCAAGTCAAACCACCACCACCCATGACCAGTTACTGCGCCCCATATTAATCAAAAATGAAGCCACATATGGCGGTGGCAAAACCAGCTATGTCAAAACTACTTATGACCCCTTGGGTCGCACATATTTTGCCTCACAACCCGCCACTGTTCCAAATCCGACGTTGGGGTCTTACACTTATTACGATGGTCTCGGAAGGGTCACTAAAACCCGCGATAACATGGCACCTTATGCTCAAACCCTTAGCGCTTACTTAGCGGGTAACGTCACTCGCACCACCGATGCTGATAATTATGTGACAAGCACCTTTTACTCAGGCTATGGCAGCCCTGAAGATGGCAAAGTGATCAAAATTGTTAGCCCACACAACGTTACCACACAAATGACTTATGCCATATGGGGCAACATGCTCACCCTTCGTCAACATGGTACACAACACAATCGCACGGTCGACCAAACCCAATATTATTTTTACGACAACGCCATGCGACTTTGCCGTCACCGCACACCTGAAACCGGTGACACTGCTTATACCTATTATGACACAGGACACATTAAAACCACTGCCAAGGGGCTGCCCGCCTTAAATGGCTGCGGCACTCCTACCGGCAATACTGCCGTCACGTCGTACTATGACAATCTTAATCGTTTAACTTTGCTCGATTATGCTGACCCTGCCACACCCGATACAACTTATGCCTATAGTCCGATGGGTAACGTCACTAACCTAAATAGAGAAGGGGCGGATTGGACGTATGTTTACGATGACATGTACAATCTCAAACAAGAAAGCTTAAAACTAGACGGGTACACATGGCAAACTGACTATACCTACAACAAAAGCATGCAAATGACATCAGTCACCCTGCCCTCAAGACGTAAAATTGATTATAGCCTCAATGGTTTAGGCCAAGTACTCAGCGTTGCGTCTAATGGCCAAGTGTATGCCAACAATATGGCTTATCACGTCAATGGTGCATGGTCGCAGATGCGATACGGCAATGGGCATACACTGCAACAAAGTCTAGATGCACGCCTGCTACCAAAGCAGTTGTGGACCAGCCATGCCTCAAAACCTAGCGCCGTTAATTACACCCATCATTACGATAGACGCGGCAACCTGAAGAGTATTATCGACAGTTTAAGCAGCGCTAATACGCGCACTTTTGTCTACGATGGCCTCAGCCGTTTAACGTCGGCAACCGGGCCCTTCGGTAATGCCTCGTTTGAGTACGATGCACTGGGTAATATTCGTCAAAAACGTCTAGGTTCGCGCACGGTCAATATAAACTATAATAGCTTAAATAGAGTATCATCGGCCAGCAGCACCGGCACCGGCGTGCCCACCGCCACCTCGGCCTCATTTAATGCTACTTATCAATACGACACGCGCGGAAACACCCTTAATTCAGGTAGAGTGAACTTTATTTACGATGCGTCAGACCAACCTACTCGAATGACACACAACTCCGGGGTATCTAACTACCTATACGACGGTCATAAACGCCGCGTAAAACAAGTGGTAAGCAGTAATAGTAGCACAAAAACCACTTATTCTATTTATAGTCAGGGTGGTACTCTACTGCATCGACACAACATAAGTGAAAATAAGAAGACCGATTATATTCAACTTGGCGGCTCAAACACGGGCAGTATCAGACTGGAAGATGGCATACCTCGGTATGTGCATGTAGACCACTTAGGCAGTCCGGTGGCAGAAACTAGCCAAACAGGGGCAATTGTTTGGAAAGAGCGTTATACGCCGTTTGGTGAAACTTTAGATAATCCTGACGGCAATAAGGATGACCAAGGATATACTGGGCATGTGAGTGATAGTGAGACGGGGCTTGTTTATATGCAAGCACGATACTATGATCCAGTTATCGGTCGTTTTTACTCAAATGATCCGGTTGGGTTTAAAAATGTTCACAATTTCAATCGATATGCTTATGCCAATAATAATCCGTATAAGTATGTAGATCCCGATGGCCGTGAAGCGACAGCATATTATTCAGGAAGTAATGGTGCTTTCTTAATCCGAGATAACGATACTGGAGCGTATGCTTATTCGACAAACTTCTTTTCAGGGAAGCAAGGTCTCAACTCTAGTCAAACAGATGGTCCAGTACCTTCTGGAAGCTATTCCATTTTATCAAGATCAGGTACTATGGCAGGTGCCCAAGCATTTAGACTTGAAGCTAACGATAGTAGCTTTGGTGATGACGCTACAGATGGTGGACGAAACCAAATTAGATTACACCAAGGGACAGTTTCGTTAGGTTGTATTACTTGTCTAATCAACAAAGAGTTTGCAGGCGTTATTGGAGTTTTAAATAATACCTCCACATCAGAATCAAGTGTTGATCGTAAAGGAACTCTAGGGAAGCTTGGATTTAGCGAAACTTTATCCAATTATGGGAATTTAAATGTTCTAGGTGACTCATCTAGTTTGCAGTTTAATTCACAAACCAATGAATTTTCTATACAAACTACTACTGACCAAGGTACGACTAGTCAAAAAATTTGTACAGTTGGTGAAGGTGGGAGCTGCCAATGATTAAGTTACTTCATTTAGCAATTGCAATTTCAGTGGCGATATTACTATCTATTGTTGGCTATTCTTATTACTTTCATAGCGGATTAGAGTTAGATCGGCTTTTATATATGGCTATATCAACTGTGGTGTTATATTTGACGTTAATTTCATCAAGTAGTTATAAGTTGAATGTATTTAAGCTGTTAGCTATAACATGCATTGCTTGCGGTTTTACATTTTCTGCATTGAACCATTTTTTTGGGTTTTATAAAGAGTTTTATGTTTTCACTCCTTGGTCAGAGCTTTTGTGTTTAGCAGTAATTCTGATTTTATTTGCTTTGGCTGTTAAAAATGAAGTTTTTACAAAAAATAAATTGAGCAGCCAAATCAATCTTGTGAGATTAAAGCCACACGTATTAATTTCGTTGAGCTTTACATTTATCTTAGTATTGATGAAGCTCATGGTAGTAGTGCTAGGATTAGGTGATACTGGTTATCAATTCGCTATCCACGTATTAAACACTACTTTTACTCTGTGGGTTTATGCCTTTTTTCCAGTAATATTAATTGTCTGCCTTTTAGTATTAATAAGTAAAAGACTTGGCAGTACATCTAACAGACTAGGTGAGTCATAAGTGGGCCTAAGTTGGTAGTGATTTGAATCTAAAGCCTCGCACTCGCGGTAATGCCGATCAGTTAAGCAATAAATTGCTTGACGATTGTAAGCGTCGCCTAGAGACCGTTACCTAAATGAACATTCCAAGGCAGTAATTGCTCTATGTTTGGCTCGGCGTAGCTAAATTGCTCGAACAAGTGGTTTAGATAATCGTAGGGCACAAGCCCGTTCGCTTTAGCCGACTCGATGATTGAATACAGTACCGCGCTAGCTTTGGCTCCTTTCGCATTTTGTGAGAACAACCACGCTCGCCTGCCCATCACGAAGGGTTTTATCGCGCGCTCCGCGCGATTATTGTCTATGCTCAAACGTCCATCAAGTGTATATATCGCTCTAGTTTTTCCCATTGGTTTAAACAATATTGAATGGCCGCGCTTAAATCCGTCTGCCCTAAGACTTGGTGTTGTGATTTCAGGAGCCAGACCACTATCCTCAAATCGCGAAGTCATGGAATACACATTGGCAAAATCTAAACACGCTATTTACGTATCCTGAAGACATACGCACAGCAATTTATACTACCAACGCAATTGAATCTCTAAACAGCGTTATTCGCAAGGCTATCAAAAAACGGAAGTAGTCCCAAGCGATGATTCAGCCAAGAAAATGGTCTACTTGGCTGCCACTGAAGCATCGAAAAAATGGACGATGCCAATTCACAACTGGCGCAAAGCGATGAGTCGGTTTATCATCGAGTTCGGGGATCGCCTCGAAAGACACATTAACTAATGGCAGTTACACAGAATCTGTTACAGGCTCCTGTAAATAGGCACTTTAGTGTTTACAGAATCACAACTGAAGTGTTCAAGGCAACTATTTTAAGAGAGGTGTATATTGATTTTTGTGGTAACAATGGGAATGATAGTTGCGGCAATTTTATTGACTAGTATTTTTATGTCTTTCGTATATATGTCTACGTTCTTTTTTAGATTACGACTTGTCTTCTTTTTATTTTCTATAATTGCTTTGGTTGTCGTAAATAATTTGTTTGGTATATCGCCATTTGATATAAAAACATTCGATTTAACAACCGCTTTACCATCGTTAGCTATTGGTTTTTTTATTGGCAACAACTATTCGATAAACAAAGTTTCTAAGCGAAAGTCTAAGGTTTGAGTAAAATTAATTTTTTCTAGGCTCTGACGCAGTTGATGATGTTGAAAGTTCCAGAAACAACAATACCGATTATTTTTTCGATATCACCAAGCATCAAACATTATCATGTACGCTTGGGTAAATGATGAAAAAACGAAACGAGCACACGAGAGTAAAGTAGCTGCATATAAAGTATCGCACTGGTTTTTTGCTTAAGATTAAAATTCTACCCACTTTGCTTGGGTTTTCTACCCACCATAAATTTCATCAAAACACCAAAAAGTAACCCTGCGAAACAAGAACAAATGGCTAAAACTCCTATATCACGCAGCTCAAAATCAGACACGCTGTCTGCCCTCTCTTTCAAACGTTTAACATCAGAGGCTTCCATACCGCCATACTTTTCCTTCCACTTGTAAAAAGTTGAACTCGCAATACCGTATTTACGGCATAAATCTTTTGCAGGCATGCCTGCTTCAGCTTCTTTCAAAATCGCCACAATTTGGCTTTCAGTCATGCGTTTTGTCATCGTAAAACTCCTTAAATTTATTTTATAAGAAATTCTACGAGTAGGCTGTATTATTTTAGGGGATAGTTACAATTGCATTCCAATCTGCCATTTATGGAATTATATGTTCACCATATCTAATCGAAATCGGAGAGAGTAGCCGTAACAAAGTTTTGATTCTTGGTATATTTTCTCTAGTAATGGATAACGACACTAAAAACCTTTATATCTATATGCTTGTATCCTCAATAATTATTTACTTCTATTTAAAGAGGAATAAATGAAAGTTTTGAACTAGGATTCTCTAGCAAGATTTAGTTGTGACAGCTTAATATGCCAACATCACCGTTAGCGATGATATTTCTACTCTCTTGATTTAATTTTTCGTAAGATTCCTTACCTTTTGGTTTTTCAAACTCTAAAAACACATGTTTTATATCACCAAATTGGTTTAGAAATCTCAGTACTTCCAAATTGTTATATAAAGATGCAGTATGCGCAATATTGTATAAAATATATTCTTTTTCGCTCTTGCTTTCAGCTAGAATTGAATCACAAAATACATTAATAGTTTCTGAAGATAGTCTCCACTCTACACGTAAACCAAGAGCAGAAGGAAAAAGCATTTCCAAAAATAAGTTTTTCTTTTCCTCTAAACTCACCCTGTTTAGTTTTTGTTGGACAAAAGAACTAGAAATAGATCTAATTAATCCATTGCTATGATTACTTAAGTTTGTAAAAGAAAAATAATGGGTTTGCGAAACATACAGTTTCGCAAACCCTATTGTGGCAACAATAGGCAAAAATATTATCAGTGCCTTCTTTACTTTAATCATTGAAGACTAGCCTCCTTTTATAAGTATAAGACGAATTAAAGCCATGTACTAGCCACAATGCCAGGTGACCTGTTTGATTTGAGAGCCGCCTGACTGAGTGTAGTGTCAGCAAATTCAATCAACGTTTTGGTCAATATATTTGCTTTATGGCTGCATTTTGGTGCAGGTTTTTAATCAACAGACGACCGGTGACGTGCCTAACAATGGAGTGTCTAGGCATATTGATTTAAGGGGAATTAAGCGCCAAAGTCAAAGTCACGTTGGATGGTGAAATCGCTCAATGCATCAGTGTTCGGTGAAGCACGAAGGGGCGGGGTCGGCGCATCTTGACTTGCGTCAGAGCTATTTCGCTTATCTAAACATGTCAAAATCTTACGGATAACAGCCGGTTCGGTAATGCAAGCACAAGCACTTGTGATTACTCGGTTAGTAGTGCTCGAAAAAACAACTACGAGTATAATAATATTAATCAGCTAACGGACCTGAGTTTTGGCGACGGCACGCCGGATAGGTCATTCACTTACGATAAAAATGGAAATTTGACGCGCAATCAAGCGGGCAGTGTTGTTTGGACGTATTCGCACAACACCATCAACGGGTTGGAAGATGAGAGGCTTACGGTTGATGGTAAAACGTTTCTGCTTGACCACATGTATAATGGTATGGGGTATCTGGATAAAACAACGTATCCAAGTGGGCATACAGTTTCTTTTGCACCAAATGCCTTTGGCGAAGCTCGCTCAGTTAGTGGTCATGTTAGCAATGCACAATATCATGCCAATGGTGCTCCGAGCAGCTATACCTATGCTAATGGCTTTGGCTTTCGTTCAGCACAAACGGCTAGCGGTCTACCGTCCACATTTTTCAAAACACTCGACATATGATCACCTCCTTACAATATCCGCTAAACACCAAACATAATTTACGGAAATAGTCATCGAAGTAAATACCAGAGCACATCGGGCTTATTATTTCGAATCTATAAACTGTAAAGACTTTATGACTTCTTTTTCAATCTTGCCCTTCGAACGAGCAAGAAACCAAGTATTGCAGAAAAGAAGGCAATAGTTCTAGGTGCAGAAACGGGATTCAAACCACCTCCTGCACCATCTCAAGCTTCGCTATCTCAAAAATGCACACGGACGCTATTGGAATGTATGGACATAGTCGAGGTGGGATACAAACCATGTTAGCGCTAAAAAGGTGAGAGAGCGTTATAAAAGCTGTAGTTCTAAGAGCTGGAAATTACGATTTACTTAAACAGCTAGAATTCAGACCTGGAATGGAAAGAGTTTATGAAAAACTAATTCCCAATTACGCAAGCGATAAATTTGCAAAACCGAGAGACAAGTCACTGTCAATTTTTTTTACAGTTTGATCTGTAAAGAAATCTCTTAACCGCTTAAGTATATAAAATAATTTAATATTTAATTTTGGCGCACAATGTGCTTAATTTTGAACAAAGATTCGAACGATTAAATAAAACGCTTACGTAAAGAGGATATTTTATGAGAGGTTTATTGGTTTCTTTTGTTGCAATTCTAGGAGTGTGCTTCCAAGCCAATGCTAGTCTTATTCAAGTTGGTTCGAATAACGTTGGCGATATCGATACCTTTATTGGACAAAACACAAACTTACAAAACAGTAATCCAAATACCGAGTTAGCATGGCTACAGTCGGTTACCAATAACTATAATTTGAGCTTTTTCAATAAAACCGAAGACCTTTCGTATCAAAGCACAAACACAACAGATGTAATTGCGTTTGAATTATTTGCTAATTCCACAGCGCAGTATTTCATCGTAAAAAATACTCGGGCCTGGGCCATCTTTGAAAACAACGCAGAATTCAATTGGGGTGTCGTTGACTTAAACGACCTTGCAAGCCCGATGAATCTGAAAACACAAGGCGGCGAAATTTCTCATGTGTCTTATTTTGGGATTACAGTTTCGCAAACCAATGTGCCTACCCCATCTGTTTTCACTATGTTCTTACTTGCCTTGGCATGTTTGCGTTTAAGAAAAGTTTAAAAGCCTTTTTTGATATTAATTTTACTAGGCATAGTATTCTCCTATAAGTATAAGACGAATTAAAGCCATGTACTAGCCACAATGCCAGGTGACCTGTTTGATTTGAGAGCCGCCTGACTGAGTGTAGTGTCAGCAAATTCAATCAACGTTTTGGTCAATATATTTGCTTTATGGCTGCATTTTGGTGCAGGTTTTTAATCAACAGACGACCGGTGCCGTGCCTAACAATGGAGTGTCTAGGCATATTGATTTAAGGGGAATTAAGCGCCAAAGTCAAAGTCACGTTGGATGGTGAAATCGCTCAATGCATCAGTGTTCGGTGAAGCACGAAGGGGCGGGGTCGGCGCATCTTGACTTGCGTCAGAGCTATTTCGCTTATCTAAACATGTCAAAATCTTACGGATAACAGCCCGTTCGGTAATGCAAGCAATGATTTTTACGTTACGTTTTTCACACACTTCGCACTGGGTGATATCGATGTTGAATACGCGTTTAAGTCTCTGCGCCCACGACATGCTTCGCGCGTGGTAGGGCTTATTTGAATCGTTCAGATGTTCTGCTAAGTGAGGACTATTTTTACCGCGTTGTGAAGCCGTCACTTGTGCACGCACATTCGCATTGGAGGCGAATACTCCATAAAAACGGGTAAGATTGAGTCTGGGCGGGGGAACCAGCGCAGCGAGCTTGCCTACGAAGTCAGTCGGTGAAAAAAATACGTGAGTGGTCCCATCGGTATAGGGCGTCTTGAGTTCATACCTGACGTTGCCAGTGGAGGTTAGGCTTAAGCGTTTTTCGCTAACCGCAGGTCTTGCGATGTATCTGCAAAGGCGCTCGAGTTTATCTGATTGATGGGTATCGGCGAAAACCCCAGCATGTAGGCTAAATCCCGCTATCTTTGCTAGTTGTCCATAGTTTTCAAGATCTTTGGCTGGTAGTGTTTGTAGACTGAATACTTTTTTACCTACATCGGGACCAACTGAAATGCGATAGTTCACTGATGCAGCCTGTAATGCCAACAAACTGTCCTCATCATCAATCGGTAAATCCAGATAGGCATTTTGCAGGTCGCGTTGGATCAGTCCTGCTTTTTCCAGATAGAGCGCGATACGATGGCTGAATCAATAGCACAGTATATTGATACGCTTGAGAGTTGTGGACTAGTTATTTCTGCTGATGTTTTACGAGGCTTTGCAGAAAACTTGTAATCGATAATATTGATATTGAGTAAATAGTGCTGTATTTGTTTATATGCAGGCACGATATTATGATTCAGTGACTGGGCGGTTTTACTCAAATGTCCCGATAACGTACAGAAATGTTGGAAGTTTCAATCAATATCAGTATGTAAACAACAACCCTTGCGACCACGACTTTGCAAAGTGATAGTTGTATTTTTGTGAAAAGAGAAACGATCGTTCAAAGAGGTGATGAGACTATTCGATAAACAAAGTTTCTAAGCGAAAGTCTAAGGTTTGAGTAAAATTAATTTTTCTAGGCTCTGACGCAGTTGATGATGTTGAAAGTTCCAGAAACAACAATACCGATTATTTTTTCGATATCACCAAGCATCAAACATTATCATGTACGCTTGGGTTTTCTACCCACCATAAATTTCATTAAAACACCAAAAAGTAACCCTGCGAAACAAGAACAAATGGCTAAAACTCCCATATCACGCAGTTCAAAATCAGTCATGCTGTCTGAGAGAAACAAGCTAGAAACGCACATGGCACCAAAGAAATATAGTCCAAACTGAAAACCTAGCTTTGTAAAACTGGTGTCTTCGGCTGTGGGTAAAGTATTATTCGTATACTGCTCTCTAAGCTTTTTTGTACGTTTAATACTGGCCGTCTTCACCTTTTCTTTGTAAAACATAGTAAAGCAAATGAAGAGTGGGAATGTGATAATTAAAGCTAGAAAGCTGAATAGGTTTAGCACAGTGGGTATTTGTTTATCGCAACTGCCACAATATAGTCCGGCCCAGTTTTTAAAGGCATTATCATGGGCATATAGCTTTGAACTGTTTAATTCGCCGCAATGCGGGCAAGGGACGAAAGTAGAGTCACATTCCGCTTTGTCAGAATGCTTATCAATCAGCATCACTTCTGGATTACGCTGGCCTAATATCAATTCATTAAAAGCCAGCCCGGGGTTTAATCGCCAGTGTATAATTAGCGGATGGTTTTTGTGCCATACTTTCCATTTTTCTCTGTCAAATTGAGTATGGTCTACTTTTGGTAGATGCGTGCTCATTACGTACTCCTGTAATCATAATCGCAATGCTTGCTTTTATATTATCAACAATTAACATTCATCGAATAGTAGAAAAAAACGTCAAATTAATCAGGTTTTGGCACTACGTGATATTGCTACAAGACACGCAAATGATGACTCATCTAACTAGAGTGTAGCTCTGTTATCGAGAATATTTTGTATAGCAGAGTTGTAATTCCGACTGACTTTAAGTTTTACGTTGTCGCCTAAGTCAACAATGCTTTGATTGTTACGTAAGCGCTCTATACCCTTAATGCGATGAATATTAACTACTGTAGATTTATGGATGCGCTGAAAGATCCTCTCATCAAGTTGGCTGGTTAATTTTTTCATGGTGATGCGCACAATATAATTCTCGCTAGAGGTATGCACGCACATATAGTCACCGGCGGCATCTATCCAATTAATTTCATACATGGGCACAAATACACGTTGGTTGTCTGAATTTTTAATTACCAATTCTTGGTTCAAGGCGGTTGGTAAGGGGGCATCGGTTGCCAACCAATCTTCAAGTTCTGAAATAGGCAAACCTGATGTTTTCCCCAAGGCTTCCATGAGCTTGAATTTTTCTTCTTCGCGATCAACCGGCGACAAGCGTTCCTTAATTCGTTCTATGGTTTGTTGTAGCCTGCCAAGATTAGCTGGCTTCAAAATATAGTCAATGGCATTCAGTTCGAATGCATCTACCGCATAGTCGCTATGCGCACTCACAAACACAACCAAAGGCATTACATCAGCTTGAATAGCCTGCACAACCTCCAAACCATTAATGCCGGGAAGTTGTAAATCAATAAATAAAACATCTGGCTCGAGCTCTTGGCATAGTGCGATGGCTGTATCGCCCTCTTCCGCCTCAGCAATTACTTTTACCTCTGGAATTTGTTGTAAGCGGAGTTTCAAGCCCTCAATGGCAAGGGGTTCGTCATCAACAATAATCGCGCTAATCGAATATTCAGTCATTTGCATCACTTTTTACAAAAGGTAGGCTGATACGCACTTTAGTGCCCGTATTCGCCTCTTCATTAACGCTCACGTGGCATTTTGTATTGAACATGGTATTCAGACGCTCTTGGGTATTTTTTAATCCAATACCAAATCCTTTTGATATATCTAGTTTATTCTCTGGGCCATCATCTATTACTTCAATCACCAAGAGCTCTTTTTCTTTTTGTACACTTATCACAATATTGCCTGGGGACTTTCTGCCCTCAACGCCAAATTTTATTGCATTTTCTACAATAGGTTGCAGAAATAAACTCGGTACTTTTGCATCTCTGGCGTCGTCATCGATTTGGAAAGCAACGTTTAACCGACTTTCAAATCGCACTTTTTCAATAGATAAATACAGCTCAAGCAATTCCAGCTCTTCTTTTAGGTTACTCTCTTGATCATTCATTGAGATCAATGAATAGCGAAAAAAGGAGCAGAGTTTATCTAGCATTTCATTTGCTTTGTCATTTTCTTGCTTGTAAATCAGCGTTGAAAGCGCGTTAAGCGTGTTGAACATAAAGTGCGGATTAAGCTGGTAGCGCAACATCTCAAGTTGAGCTTCTTTTGCTGAGGTCTGCGCTCGTAAAAGCATCTCATGCTCGGTTTGCAGGCGATTGTTATATAACATGATGAAGAAGATGGCAGTGAACACATACATTGTCGCGACGGAAAATAACAACCAACCACCAAACTCAAGCATATCCAGCTCTTGATACCATACTTGATTATGAATAATTGATTTATAAGACGCTAACTTGATGACATTAAATATACAGCCCAGAATGGCGGCTAGAGCAAAGCTAAAGAATAAGGTGAGTCGGAGCGGCAAGTGTACGATTTTTCTGAGCATGAACCACTGCAAACATGATAAAACAAAGCCGCTGAGTGTTTCGATGCCCAAATTGAGCAACTGCCCACTGAAGTTGAAGTTCTCCTGCTCAAATTGAGGGTGAATAATTGCTAGAAAAACAACGACACAATAACCAAGCCATGCACCCGTCTGCAGCGTCCAAAACTGTTTATTGGGTTTCGCATAATGCAAGGAGTCTGCAGGTAGTGAGCTACTTTCGGCAATCTGCATGAAGTAACGATGTCCTTTGGGTTTGCTTGTAATAAGTTAAAAGAGCAAATAGCCTAACCCGAAGTAGCATTTACATCCAGTCGTCCACACCATATTTATTTAATATTGAGCGCAAAGTACCGTCGCTACGCATGGCGTTAATTGCCTTTAAGAAAATCTGCAAAACGCGCTGCATTCATTGGTTTATTCCACAGATAACCTTGCCCGTAATGGCAAGCCATGTTCCGCAGTTTGTCTCTACTTTCTTCAGTCTCTATACCTTCAGCAATTATTGCCATATCAAGAGATTTAGACATTTGGATCATACTCTCAACCAAGGCTAAATCATGACTTGATTCGTGTATTTTACTGATGAAGCTGCGATCAATCTTTAAAATACTAATATCATTTTTATGCAGGTAGCCTAAATTTGAATACCCTGTACCAAAGTCATCAACCGCTATTTTTACGCCCATTTTCACTAGTTTTGAAACGGTATCGCTAAACTTGTTTTTAATATCAAACAATAAAGACTCTGTGAGTTCCAAAGTAAGATATTTTCCGTCGAGCTTATTCTCTTCTAGTACGGTTTTGACTAACTCTGCAAAATTGCCTCGGTGGAACTGAATGGCAGATACATTAACCGCAATCGACATATCTTCAAAGCCATTTTGATGCCAAGATTTACAGGTTTTTACTGCTTCACTTAATACCCATGCGCCGATTTCTTGAATACGCCCAGAACGCTCAGCGATAGGTATGAATTCATCAGGGTACATATCTTTAATGCTTGGGTGATGCCAACGAAGTAGCGCCTCAGCAGACATTACTTTACCATCGCTCAAGCGTTGGGTGCTTTGGTAATGTAGCTCAAATTCATTGTTGCTAAGTGCATTTCGTAGTGCCTGAGCAATCTTTAAATAACGAGCGCTATTACTTTGCATTTCGGTTGAATAATATTGGTAGGCATTGCGGCCAGACTCCTTAGCAGCATACATCGCTAGGTCAGCTTTTTTATATAGTTCTTCGAAGCTTGTCGCATCCGTCGGTGCAACCGAAATACCAATTGAAACTGTTGGAGATACCTGCGCATGCTCTATTGAAATAGTTTCGCTGAGGCCTTTTACCAGCTTTTCGGCCAATGCAGATTCGTGATCAAAGCGTTCGTTTCTTTCATGCATCGCCACTACAACAAACTCATCGCCGCCAAAACGACATGCAGTATCAGTGTCGCGTATCGAGTTTTGCAAACGTTGAGCAATAGCTTTTAGTAACTCATCCCCAGTAGCATGACCATAAGTGTCATTTATGGTTTTAAAATTATCTAAATCAATAAACAATAATGAGGTTTCAAAGCCCTCACGGTTACCAATTTTGAGTCTTTCTTCGAATATCTGCTGCGCTAAAATACGATTGGGAAGGCCAGTTAAAGGGTCATGATTTTGTAGGCGAAAAATCTCGCGCTGAGACTTTTTTACCTTTTCATTTTCGGCAGACAAATTATTTAGGAGTCTATGAATACTGACGAATGCAACGTATGCACTTGCACTCACCATTATCAGCATAATACTTAGAACAATGGCAGAATCGAGATCCGAGGCATTTGTCGGATGAGTATAAATACCGTATTCATTTACAAGCCCTATTGCCAACACGTTTACAATTATAAAAACGAGCAACCAACGAGCGAGCGTAAAGCTAGAAATCATCACAGCAAAAATCAAAAAGCCGGGAAAGGCAATAATCGCTTCATCGAATAAGCCTTCATTTCTCCACATAAAAAAGCACGTAAAACCTGTCGATGCAGCTAGGAACAATGCCGAGCCCATTTTTACACTTTTTAATTTAGCCAAGTAGTAACAAGCAAAATAAGCGACTAAAGCAATGCACAGAACAGCAAAGGTAAGGTATTTACCCACATAGAGAAAATAGAAATTGAACAAAGCAATACAAGCAATGCACACAAATATTATTCGTTTAAACATTTCTAGCCTAAACTGCAAAATTGGCTCACTTTCAAACGAACTCACGGAAAATAGGGAACTGATTTGTTGAAGTTTTTTGAGGATAATAAGCACTGCCTGTCGCTCCTGATAAGCGCTCAGAGTATGATGGAATAATAAGCAATTCAAGCAATAAACCCTATTTCTGTTGACTTATGTCAGTATGCCGTTAGTGAAAGGTCAGAAAGGTAAGCGTCGCTCAAAGGACGTTAGTAGTAACAGCAAAGACATGAAGCATTTGTTACCATGCTGCTAACGCTGATAGAGGAAGGATACTTAATGTCGAATGTGCAAGCTCCATACTTTCACGGCCTACTTTTAGCCGCAGGTGCAAGCAGACGATTTGGTCAGGCGAAACAGCTCGCAAAACTTAACGGTCAATCGCTTATTAGGCTTGCGATTGAAGGCTTTTCTAATTCAAACCTACACTCTTTCACAGTTGTTTTAGGCGCAAATAGTGAAGCCATTCGAAATGAAATAGACGATAAGGTTAACATTCTCTTCGCTGAAAATTGGCATTATGGAATGGGGGCAAGCATTGCCGATAGTATACAAAAATTGCCAGAAGCATGCAGTCATGTACTAATTGGCTTGGCTGATCAGGTGGCAATTCGCGAGAAGCAGTGTAATCTGTTAATAGAGAGGGCGACAAAACATCCTAGTTGTATTGTTGCAAGCCGTTTTCATCATGCTGGGAAAGAGCGAATTGGCGCGCCTGCGATTTTTCCCAGAAGTATTTTTCCAGATTTAGCAACATTGCGCGCTGACAAGGGTGCAAAAGATATTATTGCCAACGCAGTAGACGTGATCGAGGTAGATATGGCCGAGGCCAGTATTGATGTCGACACGCCGAGCGACTTACTGCAAGTACAAGCTTCTTTGGAAGCTAAAAAACGAGTATAAAGGACATAACATGATCAGTTTTACCTTGAACAACAATCCCATAGAAGTTGACGCCGACCCCAGTATGCCTCTACTTTGGGCTTTGCGCGATGTGCTAGACATGACCGGAACCAAATACGGTTGTGGTATTGCTCAATGTGGTGCTTGCACAGTGCATATGGATGGTAGCCCTATTCGCTCTTGTGTTATGCCGTTGTCGGCAATCTCTGGTAAAAAGATCACGACTATTGAAGGCTTGCCTAAAGATGCCAGTCATCCGGTTCAGCAAGCATGGTTAGACAACAATGTGCCACAGTGCGGATACTGCCAATCGGGTCAAATCATGGCGGCAGTTGCCTTGCTTGAGTCTAATCCAAATCCGAGTGACGAAGCAATTGATACAGCTATGCAAGGTAATATTTGCCGTTGCGGCACCTATCCTCGAATAAAGGCTGCTATCAAAGACGCTGCAGCCATGCAATCGGGCAAACAAGCCAGCCAACATGCTGAAAGCCCAGCGCAACATTTTGACTTCAACTTAGCTAAAAATGTGGGAGATAACGCATGAGCCGCCCTCTACAAGAATCACCTAAAGCGCTAAGCCGCAGAGCTTTTCTTAAAATGACTGGCCTAAGCGCAACAGGTCTAGTACTCGGTTCAATGCTTCCAGTAAGTTTACCAGCTTGGGCTCACACCAGTGAAAACCATAGTAAAGACCTAAATTTGTTTGTGAGTATTGAGCACAACGGCCAAGTCAATATTATTTGTCATCGCAGTGAAATGGGCCAAGGTATCCGCACCAGTATTCCACAAATTGTCGCCGACGAACTTTGCGTAAACTGGGAAGACGTCAATGTGGTTCAAGGCTTAGCCAATGAAGCGTATGGAAGCCAGAATACCGATGGTTCGCGCTCTATTCGTAACTTCTACACGAAGATGCGTGAAATGGGTGCGATGGCGCGGACGATGTTAGAGCAAGCTGCGGCTGATCAATGGCAAGTGCCTTTAGACGAGGTATTCGCAAAAGACAGCTTTGTGGTGCACAAAGCAAGTGGCAAGCGCATATCTTTTGGCTCTCTTGCTGATGCCGCTGCCAAGGTCACAGCGCCAGCGGTTGATAGCCTCACTTACAAGTCGAAAAAAGACTTTAAATACATTGGCAAGCCAATGCAAATTATCGACTTACCCGATATTGTTACGGGAAACACAGTATTTGGCCAAGATATTAAACTTGAAGGCATGCTATATGCCAGTATTGAGCGTAACCCAGTTGTGGGTTCAAAAGTTGAAGGCTTTGATAAAACCGCCGCGACAAAAGTTAAGGGGGTGGTAGATGTGTATCAAATGCCTACACAACCAAGCCCTGTTCTCTTCAATCCTATGAATGGTGTCGCTGTTATTGCCAACAATACATGGGCTGCATTGCAAGGCAGAAAGGCGCTGAATATCACCTGGGGAGCAAGTGAACATTCGAGCCACAACTCTGAGCAATATTTAACAGAGCTCAATAAGCGAATAGTTAATAAAGGCAAATCTATTCGCGCTAGAGGCGATGCCTATCAAGCGATAGAGAAAGCCGCGAAAACCCACTCTGCTACCTATACAATGCCCTACTTAGTGCATGCGCCAATGGAGCCACCTGCGGCAACGGCAGTCTTTAAGGATGGCCATTGTGAAATATGGGCATGTACTCAAACGCCTCAAAGCACACAGCAAAATGTTGCGGGTGCATTAGGCATCGAAAAAGACAAAGTAAAAATCAACGTAACCTTATTAGGCGGCGCATTCGGCCGCAAGTCAAAGCCTGATTTTTCAATAGAAGCTGCTCTGCTTGCAAAGCACACCGGTAAACCCGTGAAGGTTGTATGGAGCCGTGAAGACGATATCAAACAAGGCTACTATCACGCTATCAGCTCACAGCATTTCATTGCGGGTATGAATGATAAGAATCAAGTCGAATCTTGGGTTCAGCGTACGGCTTTCCCCAGTATTAGCTGGACTTTCAATGGAAGTGCCGACGAACCATCCGACGGCGAGCTTAGCTTGGGTTTTGGCGATGTGCCATTTGCCGTGAGCAATCTAAGTTGTGAAACTCACAAAGCGCCTGCGCATTTGCGTATTGGGTGGGTTCGTTCGGTCAGTAATATTCAGCATGCATTCGCGCAAGGGAGTTTTGTAGACGAGCTTGCTGTAGCTGCAAACATACCAGCCCACGATATGTGGCAACAATTGCTAGGCGAAGACAGAAAAGTTGACCCAACGAAAGAAGGCTTCAAGTATGGCAATTATGGCGAGCCACTCGACAACTTTCCTATAGATACCAAACGCCTAAAGCACGTACTGAACGATGTAGTCAGTAAATCAGGAGCAAATAAGGCCACCGCAGAAGGTGAGGCTTGGGGCATTAGTGCGCATCGAAGCTTTGTTAGCTATGTTGCCGTGGCAACTAAAGTTCGTGTAAAAAATGGCAAAGTGGAAGTACTCGAAATGCATTCTAGTATTGATGCGGGCACTATAGTGAACCCTGACCGCGTTCGCTCACAGCAAGAAGGCTCGATGATCTTTGGCTTATCGTTAGCGCTAATGGGTGAGATTACGGTTAAAGATGGCGCTGTACAACAATCAAACTATAGCGACTATCAGGTTTTAAGAATGCCGCAAAGCCCTAAAATTGTTAGCTATATCGTAGAATCTGACGAAATCCCAGGTGGTGTTGGCGAGCCAGGCACACCGCCGGTTGCTGCCAGTTTAGCAAACGCTATCTATCGAGCGTCAGGTAAACGCATTCGCGACCTGCCGGTGAATAAACATTTCACGGTATAAATACGTACTAGTTTCATTGGCATGACATAAGCAAGGCATAAGATGCGTATAATAGTAGGTAATCGGGTTGTAAATAGTGCAACTTTCAATAGTCATTTCACTCGCCTATGTGCGTTGCTTTTGGTTCTTTCGCCATGCGCTGCGTACGCGAATGAATCGAGCGAAGCCTCAATAGAGCGCAGCGCTGTCTCAGCGTCAGCTATTTCTAGTGTTAAAACTGAGGTATTAGAAGCAGATAACGGAGTGTCGCTAGGCAATGATGTTGGTGAAGCAGACATTCGAATCGAACGCTCTCTAACAGGCTTTGAAGGGGTGAATGAAGAGCTTTCGCTATGGGAGCTAGGCGCTGGCGGTGGCTCTTTCAACACGGCAAAATACCCTGCATCCGGCGATTCACGCTTCAACACTGCAGTATTACCATTTATCGTATATCGTGGCGATACATTCCGTATTGGTGATGGCGGCGGCGCGCGCGCGGTTGTTGTTGAACAAAAGAACTTTGAGGTTGATTTCTCTTTTGGCGCGGCGCTTCCCTCTGATAGCGAAGACAACACAGCGCGTGAAGGTATGCCTGAGCTTGATTTCCTATTAGAAATAGGGCCTCAGGCTATCTATATGTTGGGTAATTATGACTTTGACAAAAATGCGGCCGGTGACTCTACCGGTACAGATTACGGAAAGGGCCGCTTAGATTTGCGCCTGCAAGCGAGGGCGGTATTTTCAACCGACTTTGGCAGCATAGACGATCGAGGTTTTATTTTAGAGCCCCAAATTTCCTATCAACATCGTGGCTTTAAGCATCCTGATACAGCCTTAACGCTATCCGTTGGTGCTATTTTTGCAACTGAGAGAACCCATGATTATTTTTACGAAGTGGCACCTGAATTTGCCACTGCAGAGCGCCCAGCCTACGATGCTAAATCAGGCTATTTAGGCTCAGAGCTTTCTTTAGGGCTTTCATTTAGAGTGAATAAAGACATACGTGCATTTATTGGAAGTTCTGCCCAGTTTCACAGTAGGGCTGCTAACAAAGACAGTCCATTATTTGAGAAAGAGGTAACTTATACGATAGGGGCAGCCTTTGTCTGGCGTTTTTATAAAAGTGAGCGAAAAGCTAATTGGTAAACAATCTTTGGGCTTCGTTCGCCATGCCTGCGTTGCCCACTAGAGCTATATGGAGCAAGGGTTAATTTCGTTTCTGCTACTTCATAATTAACGCGATCAACAATACAAACACAAGCAGCTTATACTGGTAGCATGACGTAAGCTTAACAAGGAAAAAGCATGACAGCTCTACACAAATACATTGGCATCATTATTACACTATTGATGCTTTCGGCATGTGCCACTCTCCAACCTCACTTTGAAGAGCCTGACATAAAAGTGAGTTCGTTCAGATTGTTGCCGGGTAACACGGTCAACCCCACTTTTGAAATTGGCTTGAACATCAGTAATCCAAACGATTTTGCGTTAGATGTAAAAGGGCTGTCATACAGTGCGAGCATCAAAGGCAACCAGGTGTTCTCAGGAGTCACAAATCAAATACCCAAAATTGCGGGTTATGGAAGTGAAAATATTAGCTTAACTGGGCAGGCTGACCTTTTTGGTGGTTTGTCACTCGTCGTCGATTTACTGCAGCAGAAAAATTTAGATAAACCCATCGAATACGAACTTGAGGTGAAAATCAGTTTGGGTGGCGTGATATTTCCGATTTATGTGACAAAAACTGGGGAAATTCTATTACCTCAGAATAGTCGGAGTTAATACCAAAAAAGCTTGATACATTAGACCGTTATAATATAACATTACTGTTATATTATAACATCAAGGAATGTATCGTGACCAACTCTGGCTCATCAGCGAAGTATTTGCTCGAAGCGAAATCTCTATGCGTTAGTATCGACAACAAAAATATTTTATCTTCCTTAAGTTTCAGTGTCGCGAAAGGCGAAGTTTATGCTTTGCTCGGCGGAAATGGAGCTGGTAAATCGTCTACCCTAAAAACCTTTTTAGGGTTTAATCTGCCCTCAAGCGGTAAAGTACTTATTGATGGTGACGAAGTAAACGAATCGCTTGATAAAGTAAGACGGAAAACAGCCTACCTGCCAGAAAACGCGACGCTATACCCCCATCTTACCGCACGAGAAAATGTAGAGTATTTCTTGTCGTTAGCCGAAATAAGTAAATCACAAAGTGAAATAGACAAGGCTTTCGAACGAGTTTCTTTACAAAACGACGCTCGCGATAAACAGCTACAAACCTTTTCAAAAGGAATGCGACAAAAAACTGCAATTGCCTTAGCCATTCTAAGAAATGCGCCCATATTTTTACTCGATGAACCAACATCAGGGCTCGATCCGGTTGCTATCGATGAATTCAACAACTTAGTAAGAGAGCTGGCAACAAGTGGCGCAACTGTGCTCATGGTAACCCACGATGTTTATGGCGCGTGTCAGGTTGCTAATCGCATTGGTTTGCTTCGACATGGAGAGCTAGTTGGTCAGTTTGAAGCAAAGCAAAATGAAAAAATAGACACTGAGCTAGTGCATGCGGCGTTCGCGCAGCGCCAAACTTCAGAGGTCTAAGTTCAATGAGTAATCAAACTAAGGCTTCGTTAAGTATTTCGCCAGTGCTTTCAGTAGCAAAAGACGAATGGCGCTATTGGTTCCGTTCAAAACTGGCTATGTCAGTATTATTGATTGGCGTGTTACTCACCCTTTCCTCAGTCGTGGTAACGGGAATCAACATGATCGAGTTGGCTCATGAAAGAGCGGCTATGCAAAATAGTTCAGAAGATACTTTTATGGATCAGCCAGACCGTCACCCCCACCGAATGGTGCACTATGGACACTACGCCTTCAGAACACCCGCACCACTGAGTATGCTAGATCCGGGCGTCGACGCTTATACCGGTAACTCAATATTCTTAGAAGGTCACCGTCAAAATAGCGCAATGTTTGCTGAACAAAAACAGAGTACAGGCCTGACTAAAATGGGAAATTTGTCGCCCGCCTTTATCCTTCAAGTACTCGCTCCTCTTATGCTCATTCTCATCGGTTACAGTGCCATCACGCGAGAACGTGAATCACAAACCCTAGCGTTTTTGCTCGCTCAAGGAACATCGATGTTTACCCTGCTTACAGGCAAAGGATTAGCGCTTTTTTCTATTGTGATACTTATCATGCTACCCGTAGCAATCGCCGGATTATTTGCAATCGTGCAAGGCGAAAGCACACTGGTTGTGCTCTACTTCTTGTTCACCTACACCCTTTATTTGCTAACTTGGACCTTGGCTATCCTGTTGTGCTCAACCCTGCTTGCTAAAAATAGTGAAAGCTTCACTGCATTAAGCTTCATTTGGATACTCTTGTGCATTGCAATGCCGCGTATAGCAAGTACTAGCGCGTCAGTTGTCGTACCCGTGGCTGGCAAGCTAGAGACTGATTTTGCGGTACTGGCTGATTTAAGAAAGTTAGGCGATGGACACAATGCAAACGACCCGGCGTTCAATAAGTTAAAACAGTCTTTATTTGATAAATACGAAGTAGATAAGGTAGAAGATTTACCAATTAATTTTCGCGGTGCTGTCGCCAGTGCTTCAGAAGAAGAACTCAGCAAGGTGTTAAATCGCTTCGCCGAAAAGCGCATGGAAGAGGAGTTAGCCCAAACCGAGACCGCAAGGCTATTTGGTTGGTTATCACCTCAAATTGCAGTTCGCTCCCTCTCTATGCTAACCGCAGGTTCTAGTATTGAAACGCATCATCGCTTCTTGCGAGAAACTGAAACCTTAAGGCTCGACTTTGTGCAAGCTTTGAATAAAACACACATAGAACAACTCAATTATATCGATGACATTAATCGCAATAATGGAGAAGAGGGCTGGGCAAAAGCGCGAGTCAGTGCTGAGAATTGGAAAATCATTGAAGGGTTCAAATTTACAACTGATTCTCCCGCTGTACGCATAGAGCGCGGGTTCAGCTCCTTAATACAATTACTCTTTTGGAGCGTAATGCTGGCACTTCTTTTAAGTTTAGCGTCAAAAAATTTGGCAAGGAGGGCATCGTTCTAATGGTCGCTTTTACAAAACATATCGCCAGGGAATGGCGCTTCATGCTGCGTCAACGTTACGTCTTAATACTCCTAGTGTGCGCTTTTATTCTATCTTCCTTCGCGGTATTTACTGGTGTAAGCGAAGTATCAAGCCAGCGCCAAACAATTGAGCGCTTAAAGCTTGCCGACGAAACTGACCGTTTAGAAGCCCAGGCTAAATATGATGATCCGGGCTCGCTGGCTTATTATACCTTTCACCTGAGCTACTCTGAACCTTCTAACTTAGCTTTCGCCGCACTAGGAGAGAGAGATACTTACCCTTGGAAGCACCGTATCAGGATGCTTGCCTTAGAGGGCCAAATTTACGAAAGCGATGCGCAAAATGCAGAGTTGGCGCAAGCCGGTAAAATCGACTTCACGTTCGTTATTGCCGCATTGTCGCCGCTACTTCTAATCTTATTGTTTCACGACTTAAGTGCCAACGAACGCACTAGCGGTCGTCATGACCTCCTTGTAACAACCGCAAAAATGAAAATCCACCTTTGGGGGGCCCGAATTGTTGTGCGCCTACTCGCGGTATTTTTATGTTTACTTCTCCCCTTCTATGTCGCTGCATTTATCAGTGATACAGCTTGGTCTTCGATTGCACTCGTCTCGCTTTGGTGCTTCGCATATTTCATTTTTTGGACATTAATAAGTGTTTACGTGGGCAGAAAATCGAGCAGCGCTCCGCGCGTAGCGTCAGCCTTGATTGCTATTTGGGTGTTATTTGTTTTCATATTACCCATCTTAGGTGACCTGGCAATTAAGCAAGCGGTGCATTCTCCAAAGGGCGGGGATATTCTTATGGTGCAGCGTGAAGCAGTAAACGCAGCTTGGGATCTCCCAGTGGAAACAACCATGGATGCCTTTGTCGCCAAGCACCCCAAATACGCAAATTATAAGAAGGAGCATGAAGGCTTCAATTGGGGCTGGTATTACGCTTTTCAGCAAGTAGGCGACCAGACCGCTGCAAATCTATCTCAGGCCTATGCCGACGCATCACAACGAAAATATGACTTTGCCGCATACGTAGCAATGCTCTCGCCCCCAATGCTATTGCAACGAAAAATGACTCGACTCGCCAACAGCGATGCCATCGCAGCCTTTCAGTACGAAAAAGAAATTCGTAGCTTCCATGCTGAATTACGTGAGTTTTATTATCCGTGGTTGTTCCTCGAAAACGACTTCGATAAAGCAGTGCTTTCTGACTTACCCAACTTTAACAACAATGAAAACCAACATAAAAAGCAAAACAAGGTAGACACAAATGAAAGATGAAAAAGGATTTAAAAAATGTTATTTAGCCACAGTGCTTACCGCTTTGCTTTCAGTGCAAGCGAACGCAAGCACAGTTGCGCAAGAGCCGGAACAAGGCGCGAAAGACATCGAAAGAGTTACGGTAATAGGGGCACGTCAGGCTTACCGTGGTAACTTTGCTACCTTGGAAACACCGCAGTCTGAACTTTCTTTAGGAAGCGGGCTTCTTGAAGACGCTGGTGCTTTTGACTTATCACAAGCGCTAGACTTATCGAGCTCGGTAGCTCGCCAAAATAACTTTGGTGGACTTTGGAATAGCTTCGCCGTGAGAGGCTTTGTAGGAGATGAAAACTTACCTAGTAATTACCTTGTAAATGGTTTTAATGCCGGTAAAGGTTTTGGAGGATCTCGGGATCTTGCCGGAATTGAATCAGTTGAAGTATTGAAAGGCCCACGTGCAGCTCTATTCGGCCGCGGTGAGCCCGGTGGCACGATTAACCTAGTCACCAAGCGCCCAAACTTTGAAGAAGAGGGTTATGTGCGCTTGATCGCTGGCAGCTACGACACTTACCGCGCAGACATCGACTACACAACACCTTTGTCAAATGAGCTTGCAATTCGCTTGGTCGGTTTTTATGAAGACGCAGAAAGCTTTCGCGACACTATAGAAACAACTCGCCAAGGCCTGTACCCATCAATTGCATGGCAAATTAATGACAATAGTCAACTTGTGTACGAACTGGAATATAGCCATCAAGAAGTTCCCTTCGACCGAGGTGTGATTGCAATAGATAACGAATTAGGCTTAATACCACCCAGTCGTTTCTTAGGGGAGCCGGGCGACGGCCCAATGGAAGCGGATGTTTTAGGGCATCAAATTGAATTTCAACATGAATTCAACCAAGAATGGAGCGCACTGGTTGGCGTTAACTTTCGTGAAACCTCATTGGAAGGTGTTGCAACCGAAACTGGCTTTGGCGACGTTATTAATGATGAAATAAATCGTTTCCGCCGCTCAAGAGACTACGACGCTAGCTATCGAGTATTTCGTGCTGAAGTAAACGGTGAATTTGAACTAGGCGGTTTGCGTCACCGTGTAATCATGGGTATCGACTCTGATAAATTTGAAAATGACCAAGTATTCTTGCGAGTGCGCGGAGATCAATTTATCAATGTATTCAACCCTGAATATGGTGCATACGAGCTACCCGAGTTAGGGCCGAATACAGACCGACTGACTACTGAGGAGTCTGTGGGTATATTCCTACAAGACCAAATCAGTGTCAGTGATAATATCGATATTCGTGTCGGCGCTAGATTTGATGACTATAAGCAAGAGTTGAACAATCGCCGCAACGGCTCAATCGTAAATCAAAGTGAAAGCCGCGTTAGCCCTCAATTTGGTATTGTGTATAAAAGCTCAGAGGCCTTATCACTTTACGCCGCTTTTGGCGAAAACTTTAGGCCACTTTCCGGCATTGATGCAAATGGCGATGGCTTTGAACCAAATCAATCTAGCTCCCTTGAAGCAGGTATAAAATTCGCCCTTGACCAAGGTAATATTTCAGGCACGGTAGCAGTGTTTAAGGTTGAGCAGGAAAATATACTTGTTGTAGACGATCCAGTTGCCTTCACCAGCGCAGCTATTGGCGAGGCGAGCAGCCAAGGTATTGAAATTGACTTAAGTGGTGAAGTTGCTGCCGATTTGTTTTTGTGGGCTTCATACACCTATGTTGACGCGCAAACTGAAAACGAATTTTTTGATGCCAATTTTGGTTTCACCGTTGAAGCTGGTAGCCCGCTATTAAATATTCCAGAACATCAACTAAGCATTCAATTGATAAAATCTAGTGAAATATCTGGTAAGCCAGTTGAGTATGGTGGCGGTTTATTGCATGTTGGCGATCGTAATGGTTTCTTTGGTACTGACTTCGAACTCCCTAGCTACAGCATTGCCAGAGCTTTTGTTAAATACGATCTCAGTTCTGAGCTTACTGTGCGTGCAGAATTGGAAAACCTGTTTGATGAAACCTACTACCTCAACTCATTCGCTGATGTTTGGGTGCAGCCAGGTACTCCAAGGAGCTTTAGGCTTTCAGCTACGTATCGTTTCTGATCGACCTTACAATAAAGAGTCGTAAAAAGCCGTATGTTTGATATAAATTCACTATGTTAAGATGTTCATGAAACGAGGGAATTTCATGATTGCCTATTAACATAAGGTCGTTATATTGAACATCAACGAAGCCAAAGCACTGTTTACTGATGCCATGGGTGTTTATGCACTTTCTCACTCGGTAGGGCCGCTACCGAGGGTTTGCAAAGAAGCACTCAATGCGCATTATTTCGATAAATGGGAAACACTTGGCGGTGATGCTTGGCCTGAGTGGTTAGCGAATATTGACGACTTTTGTACTAGCTTGGGCAAGCTTATCAACGCCAGTGCGGATCAGATTTGCCCTCAGGTTAACCTAGCATCTGGCTTTTCGTCGTATTTGAGTGCCATAGCAAAACTAGCTGAGCACAGCACTAAACGCGTGGTGTTAATGAATGAAGATGCGTTTGCCTCAATGGGTTTCGTCGTAAGTGGTTTAGCTCAAAGCCACGGTTTAATACTAGAACTCATCTCTGCTGATCCAAATGACGAAAGTGCTTGGCACTCTCGTTTGTGTCAGGGTGATGTATTGGCCTGTTTGTTTACTCATGTCCACTCCAACACATCGATTAAATCAGACATTGCTAAACTGATTCCACTTGCACAAGAAAGCGATGCCTTTGCTCTAGTCGATATTGCTCAATCAGTTGGGGTTGTGCCGGTTGATGTAAGTGCATGGGGTGCCGACGCCGTTTTTGGCTCTTGTGTAAAATGGCTTTGCGGCGGGCCCGGTGCAGGTTTTATGTACGTGAAAAAAGACGATATTGAAAGCCTTGAACCCGATCTTACAGCTTGGTTTTCACATGCTAACCCTTTTGAGTTCGATATTACTCATTATAAGCCAGCGAATAGTGCTAAGCGTTTTTGGGGCGGCACGCCTAGTATCGCCAGCTATATTTGCGCCAATGCGTCAATCAACATATTCTTGTCGATAGGCATTGGTAAGATTGCAGCTCATAATTTAGCGTTGAAACGCTATCTTCTTACACAACTTGCTGGGGCAAGTGAGCTTACTATTGCCCCAACTCATGAACAAATCTTAAGCCAAGGAGGCAGTATTTGTGTTGGTGCTAAAAACATGGAAGCTACCGCCCACCGACTTCAGCAAGCCGGTGTTCGTTTTGACCAGCGCGGCAACATTTTTAGGATTTCTCTTCATATCATGAATACCGAGGCAGACGCGGATATTATCGCTAGTTGCTTTCATTTATAAAAAAATCACGAATACACTACGAATGATAAAACTGAGATAAGAGCACTATGATGGTAAACCGATTCTACGCATTAACAAAAAGTCAGCAAGTGCTCACGCAAATTAAACTAGCCTTGGCTTTATTCTTCATCTTCGCTCTAATTTGTGCTCTGAGCTGGTTATTCATTTCTCCCATAAATGCACTATTTGTTTCCATTGGGTGCTTTGCAATTCTTTTGCTGTTATATGCGCCCTTCGTTGATGTTCCATCGGGCATAGCTCAGGGAAGTTTACGTTACCTTTCTCCCTTTTTGTTAGCTGAAAAAGAAAAGAACAATCTGATTGTTTTGCATGGAGCTAGTTTGTTTGACTATTTCTTTTGTTTCGATAAAGAAATGCCGGCAGAATATCGAAAATCTGAAGTTTATAAGGGTTTTATTAGGGGCTTATTAGAACTCATCAGTGAATTCGAAAAAGAGCAATTACACTTATCCGAAAGCTCGTTAAAAGTGAAAACAACTAGCTATATAATAAACCCCCGCAGCGCGCAGAAATTCGGCTTAGTTCAGGTACCGACAGATGGCCTTCAACGAGTGATTTTATATCTTAATTACATTAGCCTATTTGTAAGCTTGTCGCTGTTAAACAAAAAACCTAGCTTTCCAAACCTAAAACGCATTTATAGTTTCGAAGCTAAGCTGGCAGATATGGCAAAGAAGAAGGACTACTTACAGACTTTACTTCAGAAACTCAGCAATTAACAAGCTGTCAGATGAGCTTATAGCCTACGCCATATACCGCTTGAATAAACTGGTCGTCGGGTAGCACTTTGTGCAGTTTATGTTTGACATTTTTCATGTGGCTATCGATAGTTCTATCACTCACCACGCGCCCATCTTGATAGCAATGCGTCATTAACTGGTCTCGCGATAACACGGCCCCAGGGCTTTTAACCAATGCCAAGAGTAAGCGAAACTCCACTGGCGTGAGATCGACAATACTGTCTTCAATCTTACATGCGAAAGCATCAACATCAAGGCTAATTTGCTTGTAGTGAAAGGTATTGCTGGTCTTTGTTTCCTGATAACTGCGTTCTCTTCTAAGAATAGCATCTACTCTTGCCACTATTTCTCTTGGCGAAAAAGGCTTGCAAACATAGTCATCAGCACCGCTCTTTAGGCCTTTTAGACGATCAATCTCGTCCACTCTGGCGGTTAACATGATCACAGGTACATTGCTGAACTCACGAAGCTCTTTACAGATTTCTAAGCCATCTTTATTCGGTAACATTAAGTCGAGAATGACGCAATTTGGCTCGTAGGTTTTGATCTTATCAATGGCTATCGCACCGTCAGATACAATGGAAGTCTCGTAAGCGTCTAGCTCTAGAAAGTCAGCAATAAGCTGAGCAATTTTAGGCTCGTCTTCGATGATTAATATTTTATCTTGTGGCATTTACTGTCTTCCTTTTGGCATCTCTACGACTACCTTCAAACCGCCAAGTTCAGAGGCCGATGCATAAATATTTGCATTATGACTTTCAGCGATATTTTTACAAATAGCTAAGCCCAATCCAGCGCCTGAATTCGCTCTAGTTCTCGCGCTATTTCGTTGATACAGCGTCTCAAATAACGCTGCACATTCATGCTCGGGAACGCCAGGGTGAGAATCTTCAACTATCATGTATACTTCAGTCAAAGTCTGCGAAAGCGATACGTGAATCTTGCCATCATGGTCAGTATACTTGAGCGCATTTTTGAGTAAGTTATTGATCAATTGTTCAAAACGTTGAGCATCAGCTAAATAAGTCACTGGCGACTCAATACTTGTGCTTATCTGAATATTCTTCGCTTTTGCCTGATGCGTAAATGCCTCTACCGATATATGTAGCATTTTGCTGAGATCGATATCTTTAAATTCGTACTTCAGAGCGCCAAGATCTGACAAGGACAATTGATACAAATCCTCGACAAGGCGATTAAGCATTTGAACCTCTTGCTCAATGGATACCAGTTGTTTCTCATCAAAACTACGTAAGCCTTCCTTGATAGCTTCGATTTCTCCAAGCAAAATTGTGAGGGGCGTTCTTAGTTCGTGAGAGATATCAGCAAACCATCTGTTTTTCTGGCTTCGTGCTTTCTCAAGTGTATGAGCAAGCGCTTGTGTATCGCGCATTAACTGGCCTAGCTCATCTTTTCCTGTGTTAGGTAAAGCAATGTCGAAATTGCCCTGAGTTAACTGTGTTACTCCTGAGCTAAGCTGTTTGATTGGCTTTACAAATAACTGCGCGATAAAAAATGCCAAGGCACCGGCTAGCGCCAAGGAAATGCCACCTATAATAAACGAGGCTTTCAATTGCTGTAGTTCAAACTGATTTGCCAAACTACTGTCGCTAGGCGCTTGATTCCAGCTTTGAAGATTGGCTATAACCTGTCCTTGATAATACACCGGGTAGTTTATTTCTATGCCCTCACGGTCGTGCTCACTTAAGTGTTCAAACTCTTGCCTTGCATTCTCAGAGCTCATCAATAGCTCGCCATCAACATCATACAAAAAAGTAATTGGATAGGTGCTTTTAGGCCTATCTGGCCCTCGACCGTCACCTCGTTGACCTGCGTTAAATCGTGCGTCAGGCCCGGGAGGAGGCCTTTTATCAGGGCCTCCTTTGGGTGGCGGCCTTTGATGTCTGCGAGGGGGCTTTTCTCGATTATTTCTGCGATCAAAAATAGTGCTACTGTCGATATTCTGCCACGACGCATTATTGTCTTCATAAGCTTGCACGACTTGTTCCGATAACCGTCCAAGTCGTTCACGCTCTAGCCCGTTAACAAAGTCGGCAAAGCCCTGTTCAAAGCTCCAACGCGCCAAACTAAGCGTTGCAACCAAGACCACAGAGGTTAATACCACCATGCTTAATAATAGTTTTTTCGAAATATTCATGTGCGTAGTATATGCAAATTCACTGGCATTGATATATGCCCAAGGTCGAAACCTTTTTATCTGCTGATTGCCTGCACAATTTTTGCAATATCCTCTGTTACCTTTATATCGTGAAGTTCACTCGCATACTTTTTTTGCGTTTGTGGGCCATTTTTATTTCAAGCGCTAGTCTAGTCACTAGCGATGTTTGACCAAAGGAAAAACGAATGAAAACTAATTTTATTACAACGATTGTAAAAAGCTCGCTATTCGCCACTGCTGCATTTTGCCTTGCCATGTCTCTCGCTCACGCAGAACCAAACAAAAAGCGAGAAAGACCAGCAGGCCCACCACCTGAAGCTATAGAAGCGTGTGAAGGCATGAATGAAGGTGATAGCGTAAGCTTCGAGAACAGAGAGGGTGATACGCTGACGGGCACCTGCGAAATGATTGAAGAGCAGTTAGTGGCCGTGCCAGAGGGTCGCAAAAAACGCAAACAACGATAAACCGTAACAACTGTCTTTCTAGTTTTAAGCTTTATTACTTAAAAGTAGGGTAAGCAAAGAGCGCACGACAGCGCTCTTTTATCGTTTTCGATTTCAAAAAAACACTGATTAATGCTGATATCTCAAGCGTAAAATACGATATTCATAAAGCCATTAAAATAGCGGCAACATATTTCAATTATTCTTCATGATCTACCCCTTCTTTCTGCACATTTCATGCACTTTCTATTGTTACCTTAGCCGCACTAGTCTTTTATATTAGGTGCAACATGACACAAAAATCCGCATTAATATTTTCAGTTATTTTAAGCAGTTTACTGCTAAGTGCTTGTGGGGGAAGTGATACAAGCGATGATCAAAGCAATGACGCCGTTGATATTATCAATGATTCTCCCATCGACAACAGCGCTGCCAAACTGGTAGTCAATGAAATTGTGGCTTCACCCGCCGATGGTGAGCATGATTGGATAGAGCTATACGCTCTCGAGGACATCGACGATGTTTCGGCCTACAGCATAGTTGACGATAACGAAGCACATGAATTACAAGCGCTACCTGAAATCAGTCTTAACGCGGGTGATTTTTTGATTATTCAGGCGATTGACGAAGATGATACGCCACCGGAAGATGCGCATTATGTAAACTTCAAATTGGGTGGGGATGATGCGGTTACGCTCTATCTTGGTAGCAGTATAGTGAGTCAACTCGACTGGGAAGACGGAGACGCGCCTGAAGGTTATAGCTATGGTTTATATACCGATGGCACCGGCAGCGCCCAAACTATGCAGCCAAGTGCCGGTGAGCCTAATAGTGAGCTAAGTGACCCTATCGTAGAATTAGATACTGTCACCAACAACGACGCACAGTTACGCATCAATGAGATAGTCGCCAAAGATGCAAATGACGGTTATGACTGGATTGAATTATATGCATCAGGCGATAGCGTGGTGTTTTTAGGTGACTATAGTCTTGCAGATGAAAGCAGTGAGCGCTTTTCGTTACCTGATGTAAGCATTGCACCAGGAGAGTTTTATCGCGTGTATGCCAGCGGCGAAGAGATTGAAAACCTCGACACGATAAGCTTTAAGCTAGGCTCGTCTGATCAAGTTAGTCTGTATTTCGATAGCGATTTAGTTGACCAAATTTCATGGTCAAAGGGTCAAGCGCTTATTGGCAAAAGCTATGGACGCTTTCCTGATGGTAGCGACGCAGTTCATAGTCTGAGTCCTAGCCCAGAGGCCGCAAATACATTAACCACTCGTGGTCCTCTAGTGATCAATGAAGTTGTTGCCTCGCAAAATGACGATAGCAACGACTGGTTTGAATTATATAATAATGGCCAAAGTGACATCCTTCTTAATAACTATCAAATAATTGATAGCAGCGACGATATCGAGCCTGTCACATTGCCAGAATTAAGCCTTGCGCCTGGTGAATACATCGTCATTCAAGCCAGCGACGAAGACCCAGGTAGCTACTTCGTGCCTTTTAAATTAGGGAAGGAAGACGAATTGAGCTTAATGCTTAACGGTGAAGTCGTTGATTATCTTGACTGGCAGGAAAGTGATGTTTCTGCAGGTTATAGCTATGGCTTGTCTTCTGACGGAAGCTGGCAGCAAAACACCCTGAGCACTTCACCAAACTCAGCAAATAGTGCTGTGAATATCTATGTTCAAGACCGCGTTGAATCTATCTATTTCGACATTGAAGAATCGCAGTGGCAACACTTACTCGACAACGCTAGCGACGAAGAATACCACCTCGCCAGTGTAAGCTATAAAGGCGTGACACTAGACGAGGTTGGCATTCGCACTAAAGGTAACTCAAGTTTGCAGTCTGTGATCCGCTCTGGTAGTGAACGCTTTAGTTTTAACATCGACATAAATGAATATGTAGACGGGCAAAAACTGCTCGGCATGAAGAAGTTCGTGTTGAATAATATGTTCAACGACCCCTCGTACATGCGTGAATACATCGCTTACGACTTACTAGAAGAAATGGGGGTTGCCACCCCAGAGCATAGCTTCGTAAATGTGTATGTTAACGACGAACTCAAAGGCCTCTATCTGTTAGTTGAATTCGTCAATGGTGATTTTCTCGAAAAGAATTTTAGTAATGCAGAGGGTGATTTATATAAGCCAGACGGCACTGGCAGTGATTTACAATATATCAGCGATAATATGAGCAGCTACAGCGGTGTAGAGCTTAAAACCAATGAAGAAACATCAGATAACGGTGCTTTTATCAATTTTGTAAACGAAATGGCCTACGGTGATGCGTTAAGCGTTATTGATTATGACTCAGTCTTACGATATATGTCGGTAAGTGTTGCCCTGTCAAACCTCGACAGCTACCACGGCGCGCTCGCTCACAACTATTATATTTACGAGCAAGATGGCGTGTTCTCGTTTTTACCTTGGGACTTAAATGAAGCTTTCGGTAGCTTTGATCGAGACTGCACTCGTAAAGATATTCGCGAGCTTTATATTGATGAACCCACCGACGGTCCTATGGCAGAAAAACCAATGATTAATCATGTATTTTCGAACAGTGAACATCTTGCAAGCTACCATGCTTACTTGCAGCAACTAATCGATGGCCCGTTGGAGAAGAATGCTTTCGCAGCCCGAATAGCCAGTATTGCAGCGCTTATCGATGAGCATGTAGAAAACGACCCCACCGCATTTTATTCATACTCACAGTTTATTCAGAATCAGACGACTACTGTGAGTGGGCTATACGGACTGACCTCTTTCGTTGAGTACCGTGTTGATAATATGACAAAGCAACTGAATGGCGAACTGCCCTCCAGTAACAATGGTTTCGGCTTCTGTAACTAGGAGCACGGCTCGAAATTTAGAGCCTCTGCGCTATTCAAGCAGAGGCTTTTTACTGAGTGCTAGTCCAAGGCATTTAACTTTTTATTAAGCTCATAGGCTGGCTCGGTAACCACTCTCTCCAATACTTGAATGCGTTCTTTTAATTCTGCTATCTCTCTATCCTTATCAAGAGAAGAAGGTGCGCTTAAGTCATTATCATTACTTTCGTTAAGCTGTCTTTTAAAGGGGTTGCTACATTCTCCATTAAACCAAGCCACAAAGTGAAGTTTGTACTTACTATCTACGTAACACATAAATAACGATGAAGCGATTAAGCCTGAAACGAGCAATGAAATTTGTATGGTCGACATGATTTTCTCCAAAAATTGATATGTTCATCTACTCTAGTCTTAGACCTTTGAATTTTATTACAGAAACATTTGTAATAATTTTGCAAAACGCCAGACTATTCATATCAAGTAAAAAATATCGTGGATCACAACATTGAGTGAACGCTTCAACACTGTCATGAAGGAATATGGCGCTCTACTCTCAAGAGTAGCGACAACTTATGAGGCCAACGAAGCCATTCGCCAAGAGCTTTATCAGGAGATATGCATGGCCTGTTGGCAAGCATTGCCTCGCTTCAATGAGGACGCGAGCCTTAAAACCTACTTATTAAAAATAGCTCATAACCGCTGTATTTCTCATGTAGCCAAAGAGGCGAATAGGATTAAAAGTAGCGATATTTCTGATACAACAGAGAATAGGAGCCACGATCCCGATCCAGCAGAAGCTAGCCGAACAGCTTCTCATTTGAGTGTTGAAAATCAAATTATACAAAGCCAAAAGTTGAGCTCATTGCTCACAGCCGTGCGCGAGCTCAATATCACCAACAGACAAATTATAACGCTCTCAATGGAAGGCTGTGGAAATAAAGAAATTGCAGAAATAACTGGCCTCACGGCGAATAATGTTGGTGTGTCCATTTCCAGAATAAAAAGCGAGTTGAAAAACAAAATGACGTCTATCGAAAGCCGAGTCAACGCTAGGAGTGTTAAGAAATGAATACAAAATCCGATACTAGAGCATCTGAGATTCAAGACTCTTTTGAGGCGCTGTGGCAAGAACAGAGCTCTTTTAATGTTGATTTCGAGAACATTGCAAAACAAGCACGATTGCAACGAAACAAGCAGCGTTTATATATGGCGGTCGATGTGCTTGGCTTGGTGCCACTTGTCATGGTGATGGTGCTCATTGACGAGAATAAATACGCTGCTCCCATTATCCCTTTCTTCTTTATCAACCTTATTGCAGGCATTGTGATGGTAGCCTACTTTATAAAGCTGCGTTCGATTAGCGCATTTTCGAGCACTAAAGCAACTTCCGATTACGCTGAAACACTAATTAAACAACTACGAAACAATGCGCTAATCTCGCGTATAAACAAACACACATCATGGATAGTTGCTATTGCAGTTGTTGCATTTCTTACAATAGATGGCGCAATGAGGGACTACGATTATCAACATTTGCTGTCGATTTTTGCGCGCTCCTTCGGGCTTGTACTCGTTATTTTTGTACCTTGGTACATCTGGAGTAAACGTCGTCAACTACGATTCGAGAACGAAGCCTCGAAGTTAGCAAGTGCCCTCGGACTTACAACACAACATGAGTAGTCTGATTCCTGCCATTGCGCTTACTATCGTAGAGCAGTTCATCGGTTAAAGATATCAGCTTTTCGAGCTTCAACGAGAAGTCATTGTTAATGGTGACAATCCCTGCGCTTATCGTTAACTTGATATCGTTGCCGTCGACGGAGATAACAGCAGCCTCGATTTCTTTGCGTATCGCTTCAACATAATCAAAGTGCGTCGTTCCCGACAGCATCATTATATACTCCTCACCGCCGTAACGAGCGATAATATCGCTGTCTCGCTTGCTAGTGTCGAGAAGAGCTTTTGCCACTTTTACGATGCACTCATCACCTGCCATGTGGCCGAAGTTATCATTTACCTTCTTGAAGTGATCAATGTCGATCAGCACAACGGAGAAAGGCGTCTTTTCTCGCACGTAAAGGTTAAAGGCTTTTTTGGAGAAGTCGTCAAAAGCTCCCCGATTATAAATACCGGTAAGCGCATCAATTTGAGAAGCGTACAGTAGCTTTTCATTGGCACCCTGCAGCTCTTGCGTTTTATCTGACACCTGTTGCTTAAGTTCAGCCTGAAAGTTTTCAGCAACTTGCTTCGCATCTATTAGGCTATTCGTTACCGTCACCATTTCAATACTGATTGTTGACTCCGGCATAATTTCTTTACCTTCCACCTTACCCGCAAGAAAACGCTCCAGATTCACCAAAGGTTTGGTGATAATTGCGGAAAGACGTTTTGCCAACAAACCAACGAGCAACACTGAAATTAAGAAGGTAATACCGATGTACAAGAAGTAATTTACGATATTTCTAAACACCTTAGTGGGCGGCGCTAAAGCGTAAATCTGCCACCCAAATTCACTGCTGCTAGTGCCATACATAAAAGCCAAACCATTAGCGTTCAAAGCAGGTGCCTGACGTAAAAACATATGAAATGCCGGTTGCAAATCAAATGAGTCGAGTTGCTCCAATAGCAGCTCTTTGGAGCTATAAACAATAACGCCAGACGAATCGGTTAGAACTAAGGCTATGCCATCACCTTCTATGCGCGATATCACACGTTCATCTAACAAGGTATCGAGTTTGGTAGCTCCTTGAACAATGCCAGTGAAAGCTCCGTCCTTAAACAGCGGCGCTGTCGCTGCGACAATGTCCATCGTGCCAATGCCTTGGCCTTCAATAACATCCGATACATAGGCGGTCTTCTCTTGCTTCGTGCGTGCAAAATACTCCCGCTCGGAGATATTTTTTTGCTGATATGTGGGTAAATACCTGGCGTATTTTTCGGGTGCTAGTGCTGTAATAAACCCGTCTTGATCAACAACGATCATACTCTCAATATCAGCATTACCATTTGCCGCAAGATTAAGAATACTGTGCGCTTCATCAGGGTTATCGAGCTTATTAAGCGCCACTGCCGTCTGCTTTACCGAATGAAGATTATGCGACAAGCGCTCGCTAATCGAGCTATCTACCTGAAATGCAGCATTTAAAAGTTGTTCATTGAGTTGCTTTTCGGTTTCTTGAGTTGAGCGCCATGTGAACACCAGTGTTACTAATACTGTTGGCAAAATTACACTCACGATACACAGTTCAAATACGACTTTGGCAAAGCGAGGAGGGACGGGGTTATAAGCCCTAAATTGACTCTGAGATGGTACGAACCAAAATATAAATATGGCAAAAATACCACATACAAAGCCATTGAGGCCGATGGTAACGGCAACAAAAAGTGCGGTTTGTATAGACTGATGATCGAAAAGGAATATGCCAAAAACGGCTGGAAAACCTATGAATATCCAATAAGAAAAGACCGCAATCAAAAAGCGAACCTTTAATCTGATCATAGCGAGTACGAATAAATACTCCGCTGCTTGCACCAATGCAAAGGAGGTAGAACTTATTTGCAAATAAAAAGTTAGCACGCTGGTAGCAAACACTGCCAAGCTCAAGCGCAGAGGAAGCACAAGCAAAGACAATAGGGCCGCAACACTTCCCATATAAATAGAGATAGCACCGTATATGTCTAACGACCCGTACTCATTTATTAGAAACGCAGTCATACAAAGCGCCAAGGCAACTAAGTAATTTTTTGATTGACTCGATAAAGAAGAAAGAAGTTTCATAACAAGCGTATCGACAATAAACGAATTTGATTGAACGTTATTTAATCACCTCCCCATTCAAGCAACTGGTGCGGCTATGCTCATCTAGATACTGACTAACGTGAGTACCGGCTCGTATAAATAGAGATTAATGTGGACACACTAGGGCAATCAGCCCACTATGACTTGCAACATTCATTCGAGATACACCCGAATCGCACTTATCATGCTCCAGTTCAACCTTTTGCCATTCTGAAACTGCCTGTAGTTGCTTGTCTTTGAGCATGAGTTGACGCTGATAAATATGCTTACCATCACTACTAATAACATGTCCTGTCGGGCTTAGGGCAAAGTACTGACTGGTTAAAGGTAGATCACTCACAACAAGGGTTGTACCGCTTTTATGGTTGTATGCTTTTAAGCTATTTTTAACGGCATTATCGACCGAATCGTCTTCTGCCTTTGAATACAGATACCAATCTGATTGTTTAAAGCGATAGAGACTAGCACCGATATTAGTGTCGACAACTGTACCTGGGCTTTCCGGTTGCTTAATATCAACCTTTTGAAGAGTGTGCGGTTCACCCAATACAAAAAGTAGCATTTCGTGCTGGTTCAACCATAACTGGTAACCGACAGGTTCAATTGCAGGCACTAAGTGTTCGACTGCTGAGCCCTTCTCGTTGAGGCGCCATAACTCTTGCTTACCTTGTTCATTTACCCGAATAACCGACATACCTTTACTGTTTGGCAGAGGTGTCGGCGAATATTCACTTTCGCTTGAATTTGAAAAATTGCGCGTTAGTTCAGTATCTATATTATATTCAAAAATATCCATTTGGACTGATGCAGGCTCATCACTGGCGCTGGGAAGCTCAAGCGCTTGAGTATAAAAAATGGTGTTGTGTCCAAAAAAATAGGGCTGATTCGTGTATTGGCCATTTTCGGTAATGCGCTTCAGGTCGCTGATTGCTTCCTTATCGAGAAGATTTAATTTACCGATATAAATATCACTTCCTTCTTGCGCCATCACTAAGGAGCTTAAGAAGGCGATAAAAGAGAGTACTAACAATGACAAAGAGTGCTTCGCGGCGTTCTTAGCGTTAGAGATCTTATTGTTTATTTTCATTTTTCTTCCTTGCGTATGACCCTTGTGTAGTTGAAGTAGGTTAACACACATTCTTAAAAAAACTCATGCACTTGTCTCGCATGAAAGCTATACGGCAACTGTAAAACGCCATACTGAGCTGTACAAAAATAAACCTGTTCTGCTATATTTGAATTCAAGCTTGTTGCTATTACTAGATGAATTTCTCTATTTATCAGCATAGCTCAGCTTAAGGACTCTTTTTAATCACAAGGATAATGATTATGTTAGACACAACAATAAAACGCTTAGTGGCTATTTTTGCCATCGTATTTTTGGCATCTTGCGCCTCTGAAACAAGTATTTATACCGAAACTAATATTGAAAATGACAGCTATCAAACATTTTCGTGGCCTAAACAAGGTCCTATGTTTGTAAGAAGTGATTATCCAATTGCAGATGAAATTGGCATGGAAGTAAGACAGCAAATAAAAACTAAATTAGAAACAAAAGGCTATCGCTTTATTGAAGATCAATCGCAAGCAGATTTAGTTGTTCTCTTCTCAATTGGTGCTCAGAACAAAGTAAAAGCAGAGAAAGCACCGAGTTATTTTTCTGAAAACGGCCGATGGGGAAGTGAATTTTTGGAAGTCGTTGGCGACCAAGATGTTAAAACATATGTAGAGGGCTCGCTAGCCATAGATATTTTTGACCGTGAAAGACGTCAGCAGGTGTGGTTTGGAGCCGCAAAGAAAAAGCTAGATGTCAGCGACAAAAGAAGCGACCTCAGCGAAGTAAGCCGTCATGTCAGCGAGATTTTGAGCAAACTCCCAGATGCAGAACAGTCTTAATTCTCAACAAAATTAGTCGTCAATGACAACACTATGAAAAAGGCCACTAAGCTGCAAAACTTAGTGGCCTTTGTCGTTATACTCTTAACCAGGGCTTCGCGCCCTAGCGCTATAAAGCCTTATACATGACTACGTTTCACTCGCAACCAATATGTCGCCCCCATCAATATTACCCCTAAAGTGAGAGGCGCAACACCAACTTTAGTGAGCACGGCTTGACTCAGAAAATATGGAGAACTCGACACCCCGAAATGCACAGCCAATTGAGCAAGTTCTGGGTCGGTTGGTGAAAAGGCAAAATAATCTCTCAACAGGTACACGAAATAAAAGCTGCCACTATTAAAACCTTTCACTAAAATCACCTCGCCGAGTAGCAATACAACAACAGGAAAGACTGCCCATAGAAAGGCGGCTCTCTCGGCAATCATCGACGCTAACATCAACCATGCAAACAAAGGAAATAGCCACAACACAACGGGTACTAAAGCGAGTAACACTAACCAAAGAGGCGAAAATAGCTCAAAAGTCACAATAAAGTCCCACAAACTGCCCTCACCACCAGCGCCCATAATACCAACACCAACGATAAAAATAATAAAAGCCAGCGTAGCAAAAACCGTTGCACTGATTATAAAAGCGATCGGCACTATAAACGCTCCGGTAATAAACTTTACAACTACGTTTTGTAAATCAGATACGGGCAAGCTGCGCCAAAAGTAGATGGATTTGTCACGCCGCTCATCATATAAGCAAGATAGAAAATACTTTAGCTGAACAAAACCAGCAATAATCAGGAATATAACAAATACGCCCGATACCGCGGCATAACTTGATTTTTCGATGGCGTTGATGCCCTCAGCATTTTGAGTCGCGTCTAGCAGCTTTCCGATGTTATCAACTTGATGGCTATCCAAGGTGACCAATTCAAGCAATATCATTGACAATAGCAAGCCTGAAATAATTAATGGAGCCATCACGAATGTACGTTTGTACTCCCATATTTCGCGCTTGAAGGTGCTTATGATTTGTCGGTAATTCATTGTAATTCTCCTTGCACTTCGTCCTTGCTCATTAGCCCCACAAAAATATCCGCTAAAGAGGCTGCCTGTGTTTTACCCAATTCATTCAAGTGTTGACCTTCTGGAAGTGTCTGCATATCAATAAGCATACTTGTTAAGCCCATCATACGAGTGGTATACAAAGGATTTAACTGCTCAGCTTGCTCCCTAAAATCATTATCAACAGCTAAAATTTGGTAGCGCGATGTTAAGCTCTCACAGCTCTCAGCAAGCACGATTTTACCCTCTTGAATAAAGGCAACATCGGTAAGTATGTTTTCGATTTCTTCAATCTGGTGAGTGGTAATAACAATGCACTTTTCTTCTGTGTAAAAGTCTTCTAATAAATGATTATAAAACTGTCTACGTGTGAGTATATCTAAACCTAAAGTAGGTTCGTCGAGCACTAACACTTTAGCGTCTACAGCCAAAATAAGAGCCAAATGCAATTGTGTAACCATACCTTTTGAAAGAGTTTTGACTTTAGCTGAAGCCTCTATATTGGTTTTTGCCAAAAAGGTCTTTGCTTTCTCAAGGTCAAAATTTGGGTGCACACCATTCATATAACTTAAGGCTTCACTCACCTTTAACCATGTCGGCAATACAGCAACGTCTGAAATGTAAGCCACCTCGCTTAACATCTTAATGCGTTGTTTATTTGGATTATAACCATTAACCTCAACATCGCCTGTATATGAGGTTAAGCCTAATAAGGCATGCAAACAGGTAGATTTCCCAGCCCCATTTGGGCCAACCAGCCCTAGTATTTGACCCGGAAATACCGATAAATTGACATCATCTAGTACGGCTTTTTTACCGTAAGACTTGCACAGGCCTTTGATTGATATTAATGGATTCATTACTTGCCTCCTTGTCGATCCGCCAGCAAGTCTTCAGCTGACAGATTAAGTCTCGCGATTTGATCCAGCACGACCGGCCATTCTTTTTCTAAAAAATTGATGCGCTCTCGTGCGAGAATCACTTTTTTAACACCTTCTTTGATAAACAATCCTTTTCCGCGCTGTTTTTCCACTATCTCTTCCTCTTGCAGCATTTGATAAGCTTTTGATACTGTGACTGGATTCAACTGATATTCCGACGCTACTTTTCGTACCGAGGGAAGTGCTTCACCTTCCAACAAATGATCGTCGAGTATTCGGCGGATCACTTGTTGGTAGAGCTGCACATAGATTGGAATGTCACCATCCCACTGAGTAGCCATATTGTCGTCCTTTTTGAAAATTATAATGATGTTAGTGCGTGTAATACCTCACCAACACACCAATAGCTAGTGTTATACATCACCAATACACCTATTGCAAATAATTTATTTGTACTCACTAACTTAATATCTATACTCTTAGCTTGTTATTTGCTTATGCGAGATTTCTTTTAGCGCACGATTGGGATGCTTTACTTCATGGATTCATTAACACAGATAGCGTTGGGCGGTGCAGTTGGTTATGCCGTGATGGGCAAGCAACTTGGCCGAAAAGCCGTGCTTTATGGCGCTGCGCTTGGCACCTTGCCCGACCTCGATGTATTCCTTCCCTATGGTGGTGAGGTACAGGCATTCACTTACCATCGTGGCTTTAGCCATTCTTTTATCGTGCACTTATTGCTGAGCCCATTATTTGCTTGGCTTTTTCACCATTTTTACCAAGGTAGATACTTATTTAACGATAGCGGGCCCACACCCAAGCAAAATACCGCTGAATATGCTTCGCAATACTCAAATAAAAGCATGATACTTCGATGGTCATGTTTTGTATTTTTGACGCTATCTACTCATGCTCTCATCGACAGTTTTACCGTTTATGGGACTCAGCTAATGTGGCCTCTCACAGAATATCCGGTAGGTATCTCTAACCTATTCATTATTGACCCTCTCTACACGCTTCCTCTATTGATTACTTTGGGCTTTGTGTTGTTTGCAAAATTACCAAGCAAAAGAACAATTAGCGTGAACCTGCTGGGCTTGGTACTCAGCTCATTGTATGTAGCTTGGAGCCTTGCAGCGAAGGTAGCCATCGACAATAAAATTGAAATTGCGCTGAAAGATAAGAATATTCAAGCCAGTGCTTATGAGAGTACACCCGCCCCCCTCACTACTTTGCTATGGCGCGCTGTGGCGGTAACCGACGATGCTTACTATGAAATCTACGCTTCAGTTTTTGATAGCTCTGAAGAAGTAAGCTTTTATGCCTATCCCAGCAAAACGTCTTTGTTGAATAGTATTGAGAATGAATGGGAAGTAGAGCGCTTGCAGTGGTTTACCAAAGGGCTTTACTCAGTGAGCCAAAATGGTGACGATGTTGTGTTGTCTGACCTTCGTATGGGAGCTGAGTGCTTTTATGTCTTTAATTTTAATGTAGGCAGGATTGAAGAAGGCAAAGTTGAACTTGGAGATATGCAGAAAACAACAAAGCGCCCCGACCCAAGTGCCCTGGGCCGACTCTGGGATCGAATTTGGGACCCAGCAGTAAGCTTGGCCCCAGAGCAAGATTGTCGCAAAGCTGATTAATTCAGCTTTGCTCTTAGGTCATTTAGGGCATCAACGGAAAACCCGCGGTCGTAAAAGTGAATTACCGTTCCATTTTCATCAAGTAACATAACTCGCGCGTTTTTCGGTTTCTGATTACCGGTGAAGCGCTGTACCTCCTCGCCGTCACCGTAAACCGTTAACACACCTTTCCAGATTTCTTTAGGAATGCCTTCACGCATGGCATCGTCGATGAAGACACTAAACATTTCAGGGAACATCCCCTTCAAAGTAGGAATTTCGTATACATCGACTTTGGTTTGGGTCATATCCAAGCCGATGAGCCAACGGTCGATATCAAATTGCGACTTATGAATGAAGCCGAAGATTAGCAAGGTTTTGTTACCCTTAAAATCTTCAGGTATCGACACTTGTGTTCCTTCAAGTGACTCGCCAACGACCGAAATCATCTTGTCGCCGAGTTTTACCTTTGCATCGTAATCGTAACTAGCACAACCAGTTAAACTTAGGCTAACAAAGGTGATGACCATCACTAAGTATCGCGCTGCGATTCCGCTGACTAATTTCGAACTTCCTAGTTTTTCTTTATTATTCTGCATTGTTAAATTGTGACCTAAGGTAAATTAATAATACACATACGAGCTGACCGTAATTTAAGACTAAAAGCTCACCATCTTGCTTGAATCAAATTCACTAGTATGTAAAAAAATACCTATAGATACATTGCTATCATTTTGAAGTGTAGCGATTAGTTTATATTTCGCTCTCGCTGTTGCGCTTTCCGCGCCAGTTGTTTCAGCAAACAGATCACCAAAACATAGCCATCAAAATTAACCAAACAACTCAATCAAAGGGCATAAGAATGAAAAATATTCTCGTCGCCACGCTATTGTCATGCTCAATAGCCGCATCATTTCAAGCAAGCGCTAGCGGACCAATATCAGGCAATGGCGCTGCATTAACAACTGGGCCCTCGTCTTCCCCCTATTCACTTTCCGCAGCGAAGCTAAATCCCGCCATGAATTCTTTGTTATTTTCCGAGGGTGAGTCGATGCGTATGGCTTACTTCCCCTCCTTTGGCTTTAGTTTAGAACTGGGTCCAGTAGATAATTTCGCAGATGACCTAGAAGAACTCGCTGACATTATCGACGATCCGAGCTCAAGCGATGACGATGCCAGTGATATTCTCGACCGCTTCAATGCTGTTTTAGAATCTGCAGGTGAAAATGGCTACATCAAATTTAGCGGACAAGCTCAAGCTCCTCTCACTCCCTTCTATTTTTACTCTGAAACGCTAGATGGTGCATTCGGTCTCGACCTAAGCATTGCCGGAATTGGTGGCGTTAGTATTCTCGATTCAGAGCTTTCGTTTGATAACCAAAATGATTCTTTTGCCACTGCCACAGCGCTTTACATAAAATCGGGATTAGAGACAACCCTCGCACTCAGCTTTAGCCGTGAAGCATTTAAAAACGATAGCGGCACATTGTTCGCCGGAGTTAAGGCAAAATATATCAGTATCGATTTAAGTAAACAGGTATTGCCCATCATTCAACTCGCCGGCGAAGAACTAGGCGATTTGATTAAAGATGAATATGATCAAAATCAAAACTCTAGTAGCGATTTTGGTATCGACTTCGGCTTTGTTTGGGATACTGAAACCTACCGCCTTGGTTTAACGCTTGAAGACATTAACTCTCCGGAATTTGAATACGGCGCGGTTGGCGCAAATTGCAACGCACTAGCAGAAAATACAAGTTCTCGCTCAAACTGCGAAGCGGCTCGTTTTTTTAGTGAAGTACAAGGCGACATTGCACAAAACGAAATACATGTAAAAGACCCCAAAGTACGTATCGACGGACTTATCAGTGTTGGTAGTGGTGTGTACCTCAGTGCCGCGCTCGACCTCGCTGAATACAACGACTTTATCGGTGACAAACACCAGTGGTTGCATGGCGCGGTTGATTATCAAACTGACTGGTTCGCACTTTCATCGCTGCGAGCTGGCTACCACAAAAACTTAGGTGGCTTTGAAACATCAAGCGCCACCGGCGGTTTTACCCTATTCGATATTTTGAATGTTGATTTTGAATATGGCTTAGACAGCGTCGATATTGACGGCACCTCAGCACCCCGCAGAGTTGGATTTGCGCTCAGCATACAAGAACAGTTTTGATCAATGGCGTGATATCGCTTTTACAGAATCAGTCACAGGAAATTATTATGAAAAATCTTACATTATCAAAGTCCGCTATTGCAGTGTGTATTTCCACGAGCTTACTGCTGGCCGCTTGCGGTTCAGACGAGCAGGACATAAATATTGTTAGCACAAGTGAGCAGGTATTCGCGGGCCGAGCAATAGATGGCTACTTAGCTAGAGCTACAGTATTTTTAGACAGCAATAACAATGGCACCCGAGATGCGTGGGAAAGCTTTGCTTTCACTGATAACGAGGGCTTCTTTTCATTTAACCCGAACACAAATACCGACTATTGCGCTGAGGATGCGACAGCTGAAGAAGCACAATACTGTTTACTATCATCGATACCCTATAGCAATGTTGTGGTACGCATCGACAGTGGCTACGATGTACTCACGGGCGAACCTTTCGCCGGACAACTTAGTCGACGAGTTACATCGAATTCAGGGGAAGATGTCAGAAGCTCTATTGTAAGCCCTCTCACTAGCTTGCTAACCAATGTAGAGTCTGATAATCAAGGTGCTGTGCTAGATAGTTTGGGTATTGATGAGCAGGACCTCAATATTGACTACTTGGATACAAAAGCTGGAACAGGCATCGACGCCAACCTTCTAAATGCATCACTCAAAGTACATAAGGTAGTAACCGTGCTTTCTGACCGGATCACCGACACTTACGATGAAATAGGCAACCAGTTTGGTACGCCAAATGATGCCTCTAGCTTGGTTTACCCTGCTTTAGCTCAACAGTTGATCAACTCTGGCAGTAGCATTGACCAAACGCTAGCTTCAAGCCAAGAGCTAATGTCGGTTCTCAGTGTAGCTGAAACGCAAACTAAATCACTGTATGAGAGCAAAGACTTTGACCTACCAAATCAAAGTGACTCACAAATTCAACGGAGTTTTCAACGAGCTGCAACCGTGGGTACCAATATCAACAGAGTGGTTGAGCAGCTTATAATGGATGATCCTAATTTCGATGCTACCGACGCCCTCGCTAGCGCGAGAGTAATTGAAGTTATCACAATAAAAGGTTTGAACGAGGGTACGAATAACGACACATCAATTGAAAATATGCGTGGCTTTTTCGAAACGAGTGAACAAAACCTCATAGATACTCTCATTGATAGTTTGAAAAGCGATTCAGCGGATATTACAGCTTTATCACGCAATAGCTTCGACGGTAGCGATGTTGAAAGCGAAGAGGCGATTAGAGATATTGCGACTTTGCCTGAAGATGCTCTACCCTTCGCTAACTTAGGAGGAACAAGTTTTAAAGTATCAGACTTGGATCTGGGTAACGCACCATCAGATGTCGACGACGCCGAAGTTGAGTTCTATTTCGAAGGCGCTACTAACGCTATTAGTGGAAGATTCGACGCCTGTGTGAAATTTATCAAAGGTGCAAACGCCAATACTGGTGAACTGGGCGATGGAAACACACGTGGTGAGCTAGTAACCGGGTATTGGTCACTTCTTGGTGCTGGTTCAGACTCACCTTCAAGCTTTAGTGTGCTGTTAACAATCGAGTTTTTAAGTACAACTTATCAGGCCATACTTAAACCGGCAGGCAAAGAGACCATTAACGATATTGAATACACGCTCGCGCGCTTTGATCTAGATGGAGATTTTCGAGTTTTCCACAGTGAAAACGGCTCACAAATGATCAGTTCAGTGCCTAGCACAAATGCTCAGTGCGAGGAAAGACTGCCTTCGAGAGTTGGGTTATAGCGTCAATACGCATTATTGATTGAGCGACATGTTGGTCGCACAGTTGCTAGCTAACACAAAAAAGCCCGCTAATTTGCGGGCTTTTTTCTGGGTGTACACATTAGGCCTTGCCTCTAAACCTAGCCAAAATCAGCCTAAAAGCCGCAGATAAGAATACACCAATATTTGTAGCTGCATTTAGGTTTACCACTTCAAAGTTAAACCAAAGTAAAAGCTATAAACAGCATATATTTTTCGATAGACTTGAGCTTTATACTCATTGAAAAATCTCATGACCAAAGCCTTTCAATATTCGACAACCTATACTTTAAACAAAAGTCACTACAGTGAAACCTACGACCAGACTGTTGTTGAAAAAAGCCCTTCAAAAGCCTATGCGAAAGCCATTGCTTTGTTTGTTGTTGGAAGCAGCATTGTCTACCTTACTGATGAAGCAGCCTTCTTCGCATGGTTCATTGTTGTTTTGGGCATCGTAGAGGCGCTAAGTGTTTATTTTAGAAGACCGTGGTGGCTTGCTCGGCAAATGATCAGCCAAGCTGCGAATACCAATCTTACCTTAAGCATCGACGAAATAAGTATTCGTAGCGAATCACAATACGTAAATAGTGAAATTAAGTGGGCTGACATTACACTTATCGAGCAAACACCGAAAGGTTGGCTTATTCACCACAGCGGAATGAGAAGTTATATTTCTAAGCAGTGTTTGTCTGATGAAGCGAATGAGTTCTTTTCAAAAAAACTAGGCGATATCTGAGAGTGTAGGTTGAATTCGGTTTTTGAAAAAAGTGTACCAGTATCGGACATTTATAATATAGGTTCCAACAACATAAACTTTTGCAAAAAAACCCTGCTAAAGCAGGGTTTTCTAATTTTGAAGTCTATGCTTTACGTCTTGATCGAGACACACTAAAGCCTAGCAAACCTAAACCAAGTAGGGATAAACCAATTGGTGCAGGTACGTCAGTAACAAAGCCATTACCTGTAAAGGTAATTTGGTAAGCACCAACAAAAGTGTCACTAGCATTGCTTTCATTAAAGCCATCACGAGCATCTGTGTCAGATAGGAAGAAATCACCTATTGCTAAGGTGTAGTTTCCAGCAGTTAAAAATATGTTTAAATAAGAATCTAGGCCCGAAGTAGAACCATCAGCATTCCAATTCCCTGACCTTGAGTCATCATTTCTACCAACAAGTGCCCCACTTACATCAGGTCTGTAAAGGTATATATAAGAATCAAGTCGAGAACCATTGAATCCTCGAGCCAATACATTAATTTCCAAGAAACTATCGCTAGTCATTGAAAAGCTCACGTAATCAACTTCTGAACCAGTGTCGATTGAGCCAGTTAAGATAACGCTCGCATTTGCAAATGATGCGCCTACTAAAAGTAATGCTGCACATAGTGTTTTGTAAAGTTTCAAGATTGTTTCCCCAAAATATCCTAGTTAATTTAAGTATCGAGCTTCGTGCGAAGCTGAATCCCGTCATTGTGTTTTTATTTTCTTAATATTCCTTGCAAAAATTTACGTGCAATAATCGAACCACAGAGTTAAGTAATTGATATTATTGATATATTTATTCTTTTTTTATACATAAACAAAACACTTGTAAGAAAAGCCGACAGTATATGCTCGCGACTTAAATGCGAGCAAAGCGCCATCTTTAGCTAAAGTTCTGGCAGTCTACTGCTTTTGTATCGCGGGCATGCGCCGACTTCTGAAAGTTACAAAAAGCTAGAAACGGTACTCAAGCTGCAAGTAGACTTTATCCATAGACAAGAAGCTCAGGTGACTATAGCCACCTTTCAGCGCCCAGTTATCGCTAAAGTCCCATTGCAAACCAAGGCCAAGCTTAACACCAACTTTTGATTGGGAGTCATTGAGAATTGTCGTGAAGTTACTGTCTTGGAAGCGACTCACTTGTATATCGAGTTTATTGTAAACAAGGCCACCCTTTAGAGTGAAAGCTAATGACGGTGTAAATTGATAAGCCTTATACTGAGCGTCGAGTTCGAGCATTTTTAACTCGCCGTCACTTTGCAGGCGCTCATTATCGACATCATTAAAAAGAAAACCAACATCTAAACCGCTTAAAAAATTCAGCTCGATATCATCGGTGTAGGTTAGGCTAATATTTAAATCATTAGAAATGTAATAGCCCAAGCCAAGACTTACATTTAAATAATCTGAATCGTCCCCTCGAAAGTCATCTGCATCTAGCAATTGCACTATAGACTCAGGTAACTCAGCACGAGCATCATCTTCTTCATATTGATAGAAGCTAGATAGTGCTGAAGCATGTACAAACCAATCGCCCTTTTCGCTGTTAGCTTGGCTTGAAAATGAGGCGCTTGCCAATAGTAAAAGCGACGCTGCCGTAAATATTCTCATGTAAAATCCTTTTTTAATAATTTTCGACAAAATTGAAGCATGAAAGCATCAATATTTGTATTACTTTTAGTCTAGCAAACCTGCGGGATAGTCGATCTTTTCATAAAAAATAACTCGACCTCTTGGCTGCATGTACAAAGGCGCTCCCTCGTTCCCATCAACAATTAAATCAATGTTGAAGTAAAAGTGCTCGAGCACATAGAACCTATCCTCGGTTTGACCTAAAGGAGTCCACTGTCGTCTCCAAAATGTGATACAGCTTGGTTCAGTCAATTCGCATTCAGCATCGATTCCACTTTGCGTGCGATCGTGACGTCGCTCCATAATGAGTAAGTCATCTCTTTCCACTAAATAACGAGCACGGTTTCGTATAACGAATTCTACTTCGCTACCTATTCTATATAAAAAGCCGAGCAGATAACTTAAAGATGAATCGCCATTTGAAAACTGAAAACCAAAATAACCCGTCGATTTGAACGACCCATCAGCATTATAATTATTTGGATTACTTAAACCCCAATTACCGTTCCAAAGAACACTGTTGTTTTTTATCGTCGCAGTATCTAAACGCGTCACAGACTGTTTCACTGCCATCCTAAACTGACTGAATGTTTTACCTTCCTCTTCATTGTTGGCTCTAATCAACATGCCAAAAGCTTGTTGGTCTTGAGCAATGCGCGTGTAACGCACGGTCCAACCATCATCTTGTGAAACTGTTAAGACACCGTCTTCATCTATCGACCATGAACCCATCACGCTGTGAAATTGACTCTGCATAGTGCCATCAGCATTAAAGGTAACTTTATCAGCAAATATGCTCTCCAAGACGGTTTGGTCGTCACTGCGCGACTGACTAATAGCGGATGCTGCGACAGCAAAACCCCACACTCCAGGCAGTTCTTCGTTTTCAAATGGAAAATAGCTTTCTTCTGAGGTTTCGGTATATTCTAGATTCTGTTCCAGAGATACAAGATAATCATCTACGCCAATTGTTTGTGCTTCATCTCTGAAACTTACGTCTGCATCCATTACAACGTTGATTTCAAAATTTGTGGATGCAATATCAACACTCTCACCATCAAATAGGCGGGTAAGCGTAAAACCGTTAATGTAACTAGTAAAAATCCTGCCATCTACAAATACTCGAGCTTGCGAATACAAGTCTGCACTGATGAGGCCCAATATATTCAGTTCGTTAATGCTACTGTTTGAGAGGTATATAATGGGTGAGTCTAACGTGATCACCAATTCGTCTGACTCTTCTGCCCAAGTCAAACTTGATTTACCAAATTCAGCCCAATATGTGCCAGTACCATCTTCCATGAGAGTCAGTTGCGCACCAACAAAATTATAGCTAGCAACTCTACCTTGATAGCTTGGCTTGAGTTGATAAAAGTCGTACAACACACCTTCATTTTTAGCATTCGCTTCGCCCTTTGCATTATTCAGCTTAGCGCTGTTTTTGCCATTTACTGACGAAGTTGTTGCCTGTATTGAATTGCGGTAAGAATAATAGGGAGCAACATTGTCGCGAACAGTGTCTATTGCATTCGCCAATCGCGTACCCACAGCAAGCGTCCCCTCAACGCCATTAATATTTTCCGACGAGCGGCTCACTGACTCATTATCTAACAATAAAGACCGCGCTAATGTCTCAAGCAAAGCGTCATTATTGAGTACATCTAAAATGTCACCGTCAACGCTCAATTCACCATCTGCTATTAGCGAAGTAATTGCCGCCAGTTCAAGCAGAGTATCACCATCAAGTTGCTCTTCTAACGCGCGTTGATTCTCTGAACTGTATCTCAAGGCCATAGCCTCTAGCGCGGTAGATAATGGTGAAAGAACAAGTTCATTCACGTTGTCAAAAGTCAGTAAAACCTCCGTGCCACGCTGCTCAACAATGTCGCTGAAGGCCATCGTTCTACTGGTATAAATTATACGTTCGTCTATCAACACAGATAAGACAAGATCTCGAGCATCGACGGTTGATGTTTCATAGTCGAAGCTAAACATGTCTTGGGTGTCTAATTGCGATTCGAATACCTCATCACCAATGCTAAGTCGCACGATAGGTGAACTTGTTAGGTTGCTGCCAACGACAATCCCCTGAAAAGTCGTATATTGAGTTACATCTACTGTCACTTGCGCGCTAGCAGTAGCCTGCGAATCACTTACTACATAAGAAAAGGTGTCAGTTCCTGCAAAAGCGGCGCTGTTGGGTGTGTAAATAAGTTGGTTGTTCTCTATTCTTACACTGCCGTTTTGAGGCTGGGTGTTGCTTGAAATGGTAAGAGTGTCGTTGTTAGCATCAGTATCGTTACCCAACACGTTGATGGTGACAGCTTGTCCATTATTGGTAGTGGCACTATCGTTTTGTGCCGTTGGCGCATTGTTGGAGGGGGCAGGGTCTACGTCAGGAGGTCCGTCATTACGTTCGTTCGAACCGCCACCACTACAAGCTGTTAAAGCTACTAAAATGAACGCAGGTAAAAGATACTTCATATGCACTTCCTTGTTAATATACAAACCTGATAGTGACCATTGCAGTCGTGACCCTATCAATACTATCTTTTGAATATACAAGAATATATACGAGTTGAAAAGAACCCTTTTGAAACTAATGGTTTAGGTCGGCTGAGCGCTTACTGAATACCTAAAAGTGTCGACTGAGCAAATTAAGGGCTTCTATTCGGAGTTGCGGGTTAGCGCTGATATTATTAGCAATACTGTTAATCGACTGGCGCACCTGATTATCGTTGTGCCAATTTCCTTGTTCTGGGCGGTATTTTTGCCGAGCTAGTATGGAATCCATGGCTTGCAAGCCAGCTAACTGAAGGTCGGCAGAGTTTTCGTCGAGCATGCTAAACACACCTCCTCGCAACTCATTATCGTTAGTTACTACATTCATTTTGGCAAATAGTGCTGCTTTTCTAATACTCTCGGTATCGCCTTGCATCACAAGTGCCGACAAGCGACTCATGGTCTCAGCATCTAACGAGCTAACTTCCACTTGGTCAAAGGCTTGAAGACTTCTAATCAACACCTTTTCATCTTGTTCATCTTTTATTAATAGATTGAATTGACCAGACACATCAGCGCCAGAGGCCAGTGACGCTTCCAGAAGACTCACCGCAGCGATGCGGTCTTCGCTGTTGTCAGATGTACTTAAACGATAAGCAGCTGAAGATAATTGCTCTGCAGGTAATTTACTTAACACGTAAATTATTACTTCTTTATCTTGCGCGTTATTCATTTGCAGCATGCTTAGCTCTAATGTTTGCAGTGCGCTTGGATTTTGAAGTAGGTAATCGGCATATTCTTGGGCGTGGTCACTGGCAAGATCAAGCATATCGGCACTAATCTCAGTCGAGTTTAATAGTGCAGTATGTAAGTCATCTAAACACCGTAAATCGCAGCTTAGCGTCTTTTCTTGGTCTTGAAACAAACTGGATTCATTATTGCTTAAGCGACGTTGAGCCTGTGATTTGTTGTCTTCTCGCGACGAAGAGGCAGTAAGGAATTGCTCATCATCGTAGTGTGTACCCGCACCCACCTGATTGTTGTTGTCATTGTGCTCGTGATTCATCGAGTTGATGCTTGAACTCAATTGAGCATCAGCACAAGCGGCAGTTCCCAAAAAAGTACTTTCGTTATTTACTGGGTCACTCAAAAGTGCATCAGCAAAAAAGACAGTAAATAAGGCAAAAATACTTCCTAATAAAAATATCCCAATCGCTTTAAAAGTAGTCATAAACTTACTCCTTTATACAACGAATAAAGAGGGTCATATACACAACCCTCTTACGCTTTCAAAAGTATGCTTAGTGAGAGTTATCTAAGCGATAGAAGCTCACCTGGTCATAATCATTACCATTGCCTGTGTTATTTTGTGTATAAGCACCTGCTTTGAAATACATCCATTCATCACTGCGGTTATAGCCACTGTTTTCAGTGTTCATGTTCATGCTTTTGCGCCCGATAATCGGGCCATCGCGATCACCTCGGCGAAGAATCACTTCTAGGTTTGCACCAACATTAATGATCTCATACGAGAACAATTCGTTCAGAGCAATACCATTGCTCGGATTGCTTGCGCTACTTGAGGCGCTGCCCACAAGCACAAATTCATCAAGATCATCACCATCGCGAATTTCATGCACCCAATAGACACTTCCTTTGCTATTACCAGGTAGCTTGCGATAGTAAAGACGCACGGGCTCATCATTATCGGCATGAATCTGACCAATGATCACTCGGCCAACCTGACTACTGCTGCCAGTAGAAGTCACTCTGTTTACTCGTAGTGTCGCCGTAAGCTTGCCTTCTTTTGCACCAATGTTTGAATTATTTGGCTGGTAACCCAAGGCCCAGTTGTTCGCATTCACACCTGTAGTGCTGATGCTCGTGTTCCCGCGTCGTAACATCTCTCGGAGCTCACTTCGAGGATAACTTGTATTCGAAGATGTCTTAGCCCCGTTAATCGGAGACTTAAATACCATTGCGCCATCGGAGCCGGTATAAAAGAAAGGAGCAGAGCCGTTAAACAAATTACCATTTGCAAAGTCTCTGTCGGTTGTGCGTGCCGACAAACCATCATCAGGATCAGCGTTTGGCGCATCTAAAGCCCAGTCTTTTAGATCAAAGTTACCCCATGGTGGCAGGTTAGGATCTAGTCCAAACGCGCCAGAACCGCCGCTGCTGCCTACTGTTTTAAAGCTGAAATGTTGGTTTACGTTGCTATCACCAGAATTCCATAAATAGCATCCTTGACGACGGCTTGCGCCACGGTTGCAGTCGATAGAATAGCTGAAACCGCGTTTCTTCAAACGAAATGTGCCGTTAGCCTGAGGAATTTTTTCCCAATGCTGATTGCGTTCACCTGAAATACAGCGATATAGCTTAACAGCTTGTAAACGAGCAGCACCGTTTCCGCCATCTAAGCAATGATTGGTGTTTTTCTTTTTATAAGTGTAATACTTTGGCGCAATGAAGGTTTCTTCCCATTGCTGGTTAACGTTACTGGTGTTTGTGTTCCACAAGTAAACTTGTCGATTGTTCGCTGCACCATTACCGCCATCAATCGCGAAATTGGTATTACGTTTCTCCATTACCACAGTAGTTTGTGCAATAGAGGGTAAAGCCAATGCACACAGGCTTAAGCCAGTGAGCGCTAATTTTTGTAAATTGTTCATCCTAGTTTCCTAATAGTTATTATCAAGTGTGTCTAGTTTTAATGTGGTGAATCTGCTGTTCACTTTTTGCAAGCCCTTCTAAAACACAAATAAAACAGGCACTTAACATCCCTCACTGCCAAAACACTTTGTCTATTAGTACAAGAACAAGTCATTTCATTTACTTCAAACTAGACCATTTATTAAATAGGACTTATCCGCATTGGTCAACAAAAATGTTAATCAAATATTAATAATTGGTTAAATATATGGATAAATTTAAACAAAATAATTACACAATTGGTTTTACCAATAGTAATTAGCATATTCAAGCATTTCATAAAAAACAGTGGTGAAAAATTCACTGCAAATAAGGTGTCATGGAATGCTAAAAATGAACGATAATTACTATAGGTTCCCAATTAAAAAGGCGTCGACCTTATTAAGGTAAGTGCATACAAATGCCCGATAACCAAAATTTAGATATCGACTTTTTAGTCAAAGCTGGGCAACGGATGTCAACAGTCGCGCTTGCACTTTTAATTCCCTTTACTGTTAATCATATCTATCAAGAGCGTTATTTAGCCGCAGTTTTAGTCTCGATTGCAGCAGCGCTTTGTGGCATCAATTTAAGATTTTCTCTACAAAAACGTTTTTCACTTCCCCTTAACCTGTTAGGGATTATGCCAGCGATGACTATTGGAGTGTGCTACGCCTTGTATAACCAGCAAGAAGAGGGGAGTTATTGGGCATATCTTGGCGTATTTGCCATCTATTTTGTACTGCCCCTGAAATATGCGGTAATTACGAATGTAGTGTATGTTTGTGGCGTGATACTCGTAGCATATTTTAATACTCAGCTAAATATGTTCATAAGATTTAGTACTGTGCTCGTTGGTATAAGCTTTTTTAGTTACATATCCAATAAAGAACTATCGGCAAAACACGAAACCTTGGAGAAATTGTTGAATTTCGACGTTTTGACCAAGGCCTTCAATCGGCGTCAACTCTCGTCTTCATTAAGAGAGTCATATGAACTATTCTATGAAAAAAAACAAATTAGCTGCATCGCTATAGTTGATATTGATCACTTCAAGCGGATAAATGATACACATGGACATCCAATAGGAGATCAAGTGCTGAAACAATTTGCAGCCATTATTTGTTCGTACTTAAGCTCAAAGGATAAGTTGTTTCGAATTGGTGGCGAGGAGTTTCTAATCTTAATGGAAAATACCGAGCTTTCAGAAGCAAACGGAACAACAACAGCGCTATGCGAGGTAATTAAAGCTCATAATTTTCCAAATAATATAAAAGTTACAATTAGTGCAGGCATATGCACTATTGAAGAAGCAAAAACAGAAGAAAAGTTGATTGAAATTTGTGACAAAAAACTATATCAAGCTAAATCAAACGGTCGCGACCAAATCGTTTGCTAGCTGCTCTGCTAATTATGCTGAAAAGAAGATATGCTGATTGTCTATGATAGTGGCCTATTGAGACCGGCTTTCTAGCCTTACTTCTAAAATCGATAATTAACCTTCAAACATAATGATAAGAGAAAAGAATATTTTCTCGACCTGAAAGTCACCTATATAGTAGAGTTTACGATAATTTCTATGTATCACGATAATTCCTAATTCGTAATATTTAGTAAGTACAACGCTATTTTAAAAGGATTTTTATGAAACGTACTTTTTACTATCAAGATGATCTCTCAAACAAATTTTGGACCATTGAAGCCAAAGGCACTGCATATGTTGCTTCAAACGGTCGCGTTGGCGCAAAAGCCAGAGAAACAGTGAGGACCTTTGCGAGCATCGACGAAGCAAACACCGAAATTTCCAAGCAGATAGCCTCGAAACTGAAAAAGGGCTATGTTGAGGGCGAACCACCAGAATACACTCAGCCCAACTGGGCTGAAATGACAATGACTGAAGACTTGTTCTGGCGGATCATTGCGCTGTTTAATTGGAAAAAGACGGGAGACGACGAAGCTGTTATGTGGCCTGCAGTTAGAGCCCTTTCCTCTATGAGCGTTGACGATATCGCTCGCTTCGCAGACATCATGACAGAAAAGTTGTTTGCTCTCGACACAGAGGCTCACGCTCGCCATATTGGTGATCACGCGTACGGCAAGGCAGGTTACTTTTCAGTTGACTGGTTCCTATATGTGCGATGTGTGGTGGTAGCTAATGGTCAGGAGTATTACAACTCAGTGCTTGCAGCTCCCGAGGAAATGCCCGAGGACATCGAATTTGAAGCTCTTTTGGAACTTGCCGCATTAGCCTATGAACACAAAATAAATGAAGAGTTCGAACACCTTTCTCCATTAAGTTATGAAACTTTTAGCAACTCAGCAGCATGGCCTTCTGATGATGAAAGCTAACTTTTAGCAGGGAGTAGGCATTACCAAATAGTCTATTTAATATTATTGCCAAGATCGCCTTTTGATGCATTTACGCTATTCACCTTGTATTATGAACAAATCAATAAATGTCAACGATGGGAAACAAACAAATGGGCGCTTGGAATACCTCACCATTTGGTAACGATGCTGCTTTGGATTGGCTTGGTGAGCTAGAGACCTCTAATATTCAGTTTTTCAAAGAAGTACTCGCGAAATTTGTTGAACATAGTGCAGATGTTGATTCTGAGGAGTGTGAAATTTTTATTGCTGCTTCTCAAATATTAATCTCAGCATCAAAAAGCAGCATCAAGGGTGTCCCGAAGGAGGCAAAAAAGTGGGAACCGACATCATCAATTCCCACTTTCCATTATCACCAAACTGGCTGAGATTCCGTTGCTCGTTTTATCACTGCACCAGATAGCCCAGCAGTGCGCCTGCTACAATCACCACAAGAGAAATCGCAATCACTTGCAACCATTCTTGGCGGTCTTCTTGTCGCATCTCAGCGCGGTGGTCATGCCATGTTTTTACTTGCATACCATCTCCTTTTTCGAGTTAGATATCATGGGTGTCTCAATAATTTTCTTGATCTCAAAACTAAATTCAACTTTTCAACTTTTCAACTTCATCAAGAACTATATCATTTGCATTCGAAGCAATCTTTTTAGCTAAATTTACATCACCATTCCTAAGAGCATCATGATAATCAATTATGTATTGGATACTCTTATAACTATACTTGTCCTGCTTAATTTCAGAAACTACATTCGCATAGTCTTTATCAGATAATTTCCCTAGTAAAAGGGTAGCTATAATTTTAATTTTTTCATTACTTTCATTGAGATATAAAATAAGTGTTTCCGAATATTTTACATCCCAAAACGACCACAAAGCAGAACATACATTGTTACGAACAGAAGAAAATGGTGATGCGGCAAAGCAAATTACCAAATCCATTAAAACTTTGTATTCAACGCTTCCTTCCTTGACTATATAAGTACCCCAGTACTGGCAAGATTCCAATGGCGAATAAAATAAAGGCTTTATATCCTTTGGCGATTCAATTTTATCCCATAAAAAATTGCCGATTTGAGTAGACATTTTAGTTTGACTACGCCAAATTTTTTCAACTTCCCCAGATAAGAATAATTCCAGGAGCTCTTTAAAGGTGCTCTGCTCGAGCATAAGTTCGTTCATTGTGATCAGAGCCTATTTATTGAATTCATCCAGCTGCTTCTGTTCAAATTCGATTCTATTTTGGTGTGTTTTAAATTCTGGAGAAGATGGACTTTGTCCACGTCCTAATTCGAAATTCTGCTCTTTTGTTCTACTATCTATGCTAGTCTTTAACTCACAAGATAAACAGTCAGCTTTACTACTATACCCAGTGCATTATGCACTTTAGCCTCAGATACTCTATTTTTGACGGCAGACTCTGATCCCCCCATTTTGTCTCCAAAAGCACTTGATTTTAGTTCAGCTCTATTACAATTATGAACAAGAACATTTTTCTTTGTTACATAGTATGTGTGAAAATCTGCGACAGTAAAATTATATGTAACGTCAACACGCTGCTCATCAATGACACTGACAACTTTCATTGAGCCATGTCCATCTGTTCTGGTCAAGACCAACCGGACACAAATGTGAAATGTCTGCTTCTATTTATGGGGATTCCCGAACGAGTCGGGAATGACGGTTGTCGTGGGTATGACTGTTGTCGTGGGTATGACTGTTGTCGTGGGGATGACTGTTGTCGTGGGAATGACTGTTGACGTCGGAGATTCCCGAACGAGTCGGGAATGACGGTTGGCGCAGGGCACGTCCTTGTGCCTGCGATTGTGCCTACTCCACCGTAACCGATTTGGCTAGGTTTCTAGGTTGGTCAACATCAGTGCCTTTAATTACCGCAACATAGTACGACAAAAGCTGTAACGGCAGTGTGTAGATGATGGGTGCGATGGGTTCTTCGCAGTGCGGTACGTTAATCACACGCATGGTGTCGTCGCTTGCAAAATGTGCGTCTTTATCGGCGAAAACATACATAATTCCGCCACGAGCGCGAACTTCTTCCACGTTTGATTTAAGCTTTTCGAGTAGCTCGTTGTTTGGTGCTACCACAATTACTGGCATTTCATCATCTATTAGCGCCAGTGGGCCGTGCTTCAATTCACCCGAGGCGTAAGCTTCTGCGTGAATGTAAGAAATCTCTTTCAGTTTAAGTGCACCTTCCATTGCGATGGGGTATTGATCACCGCGCCCCAAAAACAAGCTATGATGTTTGTCGGCAAACTCTTCAGCTAAGGCTTCAATGCCTGCCGTTAATGTAAGTGTTTCCTCTAACTTACTGGGTAGGCTATGAAGGCCGTCAATGATTGCTTTTTTGTCTTCAACCGACATACCGTTGTATTTCCCCAAGGCTAAAGTAAGCATTAAGAAACCAGTAAGTTGCGTTGTAAAAGCTTTCGTTGATGCTACGCCAATTTCAGCGCCGGCTAGCGTCATAAAGGCCATATCTGATTCACGAACAAGTGAAGAGCCTGGCACATTACAGATAGTCAGGCTTGAGGTATAACCATTTTCTTTCGCTAGTCGAAGAGCTGCAAGGGTATCGGCAGTTTCACCTGATTGTGAAATAGTCACTAGCAAGCTGTTTGGGTGCACAACTGATTTGCGATATCTGAATTCTGAGGCTATTTCCACGTTACACGACACATTCGCATATTGTTCTAACCAGTAGCGTGCTGTCATGCCTGAATGGTAGCTTGTGCCACAAGCGATAATTTGTACGTGCTTTATGTTCTTGAGTATCTCTTCTGAACCCGCACCAAAAATGCCTTCTACTAATTCGTTTTCACCTAAGCGATCTTGTAAGGTGTTGCGCACAACTGTTGGCTGTTCGTGTATTTCTTTGAGCATATAGTGGCGATAACCACCTTTGTCGCCTGCATCATGCTCTAATTCCGAATCGAATACGTCACGCTCAACCTGGTCACCATTATCATCATAAATAGTGACTGACGTTCGCGTGATTTCAGCTACGTCGCCCTCTTCTAAAAAGATAAAACGACGAGTAACAGGCAATAAGGCCATTTGATCAGAAGCGATGAAGTTCTCACCTATCCCCAAACCAATAACAAGAGGGCTTCCAGAGCGCGCAACGATCACTCGGTCGCTGTCTTCTTTATCCATAATCACTGTGCCATAAGCACCATGAAACTGTTTGACAGATGACTGCACTGCCGCTAACAAGTCTTTACCGCTTTTAAGTGCTTCGTGCACTGTGTGCGCAATCGTTTCAGTGTCGGTATCGGAGGTAAATGTATAACCTTTTGTTTGAAGGTCTGCGCGCAAGCTCTCGTAGTTTTCAATGATGCCATTATGCACCACCGCAATACGTTCAGTAGAAAAGTGCGGGTGAGCATTTGCTTGATTAACACCACCATGTGTGGCCCAGCGAGTGTGAGCAATACCAGTAGAACCTTTTATTGGCTTAGCCTCGATAGCATCGCTTAAGGCTTTTACCTTGCCCACTTGGCGCTCACGATGAAGATTGCCTTCGCCATCTAATAAGGCAACGCCTGCAGAGTCATATCCGCGGTACTCTAGTCGACGAAGACCCTCTAGTAAAATCTCAACAACATTACGCTCGGCGATTGCGCCAACTATTCCACACATATTCGTATCCTATTCTTTATTAACCGATATGTCGCTTCGTGCTCAAGTCATCATACTTAGACGACAACACCAGCGACTTTAAAATTTGCTCACTCTACGCGCACAGCACCTTAACGCCATGCCCTTCAATTCTTGCTCTAGCTTCATCAGGAAGACTCTTATCGGTAACTAACACCGATATCACCTCCCACGGAAGCTCAATGTTAGGTATTTTCCGCTCTAATTTTTCTGCTTCAGCCATGACTACCAAGCTCTTTGATACTTCAGCCATCGTTCTGGTAAGTGAAATTAATTCATTAAATGTTGTTGTGCCCCGTTCAATATCTAAACCAGCAGCACCAACGAAAGCTTGATCGAAATTATAGGCCTGTAGTGTGTTTTGCGCCATTTGACCTTGGAATGAATGTGACTGCGCATCCCATGTTCCGCCTGTCATGAGCACTTGCGGCTCATTCTCTATTTCCAAAAGAGAGTTAGCAACATGCAGAGAGTTGGTCATAACCACTAAGCCTAATTTTTGTGACAAACAAGGAAGAAGTGCAGAAGTTGTGCTGCCGCCATCTATAATGATGCGATTGTGATCGTGAATTAAAGTGGCTGCGAGCTTTCCTATTGCTTGCTTACGAAGCGAAAGCTTTTCGCTAGAAAGCTCAGATGATTCAGAAGGTAGGGGCACAGCGCCGCCATACTTGCGTAGTAGCAAGCCACTATTTTCAAGCTCGGCAAGATCCTTTCGAATGGTGACTTCTGATGTTTGGAGATCTTTTGCAAGCACGTCGACAGCTACTTCACCGAACTTATTTAAGCGCTCGATGATAGTTCTTCGACGTTGTTGTGTGTTTCGTTTTTGCAAAAAAGAAAGCCTTTAAGTTTCGAATCGAAAGGCATTATAGTTTTTAAATTTCGTTTTGCAAGTTACGAGCGAATAATGACTATCGTCGAGCTATTGATTCCACGGCATTTTTGCCATTAGTAAAGCCAACCCACAAGTACCTGATGCACCAGCAAACGTAAGCCCCGCACCAAAGAAGGCAGGGATTGCAATAAAAGCAGGGTTAACAAAGTATGCCAAAGCACTGCCTGCCAGTACCGACAATCCAATCGTTAGCTGCACCTGTCTATCTAGCGGTAATACCGACGACTGGCCTTTTTTTACTGCATGCCCTTCCTTACTCCAAGCTTCAATGCCGCCCATAAGGTTATAAACAGTGATGGACTCATTTTCTTTTGTTAACTTCATACAGGCAGAATTACCACGCGCGCCCTTCTGGCAGTAGATAACAACCTTTTTATCGTTTGCTGGCAAATCGTTGGCAGCAATCTTACCTAATGGTAGTAGAGTTGCACCTTCGATATGATGGTTTGCAAATTCTGCTGGCTCGCGAACATCAACTAACTCAGCCTCACCTGAATCTACCCACTGTTTAACTTGCGCTACTGATACATTTTCGTAGTTCATCATTTAACCTTAATATTAGTAAAAACTTATTTATTGCAGTAAATAAGATATAAAGTTGATAGAATTGCATTCACTTCCACACTAGCCAATTTATAAAACACCATCTGACCACGCTTCTCAGTTGCTACCACCTTGCTATCCCGCAGTTTGGCAAGGTGCTGCGATACAGCAGATTGTGATATATCTAGCATATCTTCGAGTTCACCAGCGCTTTTTTCGCCATCAACTAAAGAGCACATAATTTGTAGCCTGTAACGATTAGCTAGCAGCTTTAATAAACTTTCTGCGGCCACAGCACTCTGCGCCATATTGATTTTTTGTTCTTGAGTTAGCATGATATAAACACAATCACATATATTAGATTAATCTAATATACCGCAGAATGTAAATTAAAAAAAGTAAGAAATTAAGAAAATATCAAGGTGTATTTACACAGCAGAGAAGCATCGCAGGTCTAAGCAAGAGTTAGCTCATGAGCCTTAGAATAATTTTATTGAGGATATTAGGTATAAGATAGCGTCGCTGCTTGCTTCATCCAAGCAGCGACAGTGTAGGCGACGGGAGCTACTTCTTCTTTGGTCTTTCCCAGCCACTGATACCGCGTTGTTTGCCTCGGGCAATAACGAGTTCATCAGCATTGGCATCTTTGGTGATAACGGAACCAGCACCAATGGTCGCATTTTTCCCAAGATTTACGGGTGCGACCAAAGAGCTATTACTACCAACAAATACACCATCTCCGATCACAGTTGTAAACTTGTTCACACCGTCGTAATTGCAAGTGATAGTGCCAGCGCCCACATTTACGCCTTTTCCTATTTGTGCATCTCCAATGTAAGTAAGGTGATTCACTTTAGAGCCTTCACCAATAACCGACTTTTTCACCTCGCAGAAGTTGCCCACTTTTGCTTTGTCTTTTAAATCTGCTCCGGGGCGCAAGCGTGCGTAAGGACCAACGTTACAGGCTTCAGCTACCTGAGCGTCTTCGATCAAGGAGTAGGCCTCGATAACGGTGTTGTCGCCTATGCTACAATTTTTCAATACACAGTTTGGGCCTATGGCAACACCGTTACCTATATTCACCTTGCCTTCAAATACTGCATTTATATCGATGCTTACATCGCTCCCTACACTTAACTCACCGCGCACATCAATCCGAGATGGGTCGGCTATACTGACCCCAGCGGTCATGAGCGCTTCAGCATTTCTGAGTTGAAAAGCTCGCTCTAAAGAAGATAGTTGTACGCGGTTATTCACACCTTCAACTTCGCGCTCCCAAACGGGGTGAGCCGCTCTGATGGTTTTTCCCTCACTCGCCGCCATTTCAATCACGTCAGTTAGATAGTATTCACCTTGAGCGTTGTCATTCGACAGCGCGCCTAGCCAACGCTTCAAATCGCTTCCCGACATTAACATCATACCAGTATTGATTTCGGTAATTTGACGTTGCTCATCGCTTGCATCTTTATGCTCAACAATGGCCTTTATGTCGCTACCCTCTCTTACAATCCTTCCCATACCGGTTGGGTCGTCGAGATGCACGGTCAGTAGGGCCAAGTCAGCATTTTCCTTTGCAGCGACTAAGCGTTTCAATGTTTCACTACTGATAAGCGGCGCGTCACCAACCAAAATCATCACATCATCGTTATCTTCGATAAACGGCACCGCCTGCTGAACGGCATGCCCCGTGCCCAGTTGCTCGGCTTGCAAACACCAATTTACTTGATGCTCTGCTAATGCTGATTTCAATAAATCGGCGCCATGTCCGTAAATCAGATTAATCTTATGACAATCGAGCTCTTTTGCTGTGTCGATTATGTGCTCAACCATAGGCTTACCTGCAATAGGATGAAGCACTTTAGGAAGAGATGATTTCATTCGAGTCCCCTTGCCAGCAGCAAGAATAATAACGGATAGCGACATGTATAATTCCTTAAATATAGTGAGCGTAATTGTAAACGAGCGGGCGTCGCTTGTCAGTAGACGCAGTCCAATATTTAAGCTACCATTCCGAAGTCAAAACAGGAAGTTGGCTCATCGCTACTCCACCCAATCCTTAAAGAGCCTAGTAAAATAATGAATATTTTTCGTACTCTTCATCGCAGCATACTTATTCTTTTTGCTGTAGTCGTAATATCTATCGTTACTCTTGTTCACTTTAGTATGACGAAAATTGTCGCTGAGCAAAGCCGCTCGCACCAAGCCTCCCTATCGCCAGCCGTTAAACTAGTCGTTGATCAGGTTATCGAGCCATTACATATTGCTGAAACTTTAAGCAAATCGCAGGATATAATCGATTTAGTGCGGTTATCTGCGCAAACCGAAGAGCTAGATACTGAAAAAGTTTTTTCTACTCTTGCCCGCTTGGAAAATCAATTCAACATGGGCTTTTTTCTTGCCCTTGAAAAACAAAGAAAACAGTTTAATTCCGACGGCTCAACACTTGAGCTAATTGAAGGTAGTGTAAATTGGTATTTCAAATACAAAGATTCGCCTCAAAAATCTGTTGGCGATATTGGTAAGTGGGAAGACACTCACTTCTTCATCGACATTAAAATATTTGACGAAAAAGGCGAGTTTCTAGGCTTTTTTGGCGTCGCTAAAAGTCTTTCTACCTTTATCGATGTTTTTGCCAAACACAAACAAAGCTATGGGCACGACTTTATCTTCGTCGACCCCAAAGGCAACATAATGCTGTCGTCTGACCCTTTGCTCAATGCAACTCAGTCTAAGTTTAATAATTTACAAGAGCTCAACTGGTATCAAGACTTGCTAGTATCACTCGACATCGATTCAGAAAGCGCTTTCGCTGATAACGCCGCGCCAGTCAATATCAGTAATCAACTGATTACTATCAATGGCGAAGATGTTTTATTAGCCCAAGTAAATCTGGATCTGTTTAATTGGACGATGGTGTTAATGTCACCATTAAATGACCAGCAAACTGAGATAAGCCAAGGCTTCATCTTTTCGGTTATTAGTGTGCTCGCCGTGATTTTCATTCTGTTTCTCGTTATCTACAACCTTCTGTATTATTTTAGAAAAGACATGCAAAGCGACGCCATTGTGCTGCCGCATTGCAAAATGGTATCGGACGAACAGATAAAATATTTGATTGACTCAAATGCAATTAGAGAAACTGGCTACTTGGTGCTTATTCAACTCAATGACTTCTACCAAAAGCCCCTCACCGCAGAAGTTATCCCAGATTTGGTGAGTGTTGGAACGAAGGTATCAGAGTTCTTAGTAGAGTCAGTTCACAAATTTAATGATGACAGTCAATTTGGTAAGGTTAACGAGAGTCAGTGGCTAATATTATTGCAGAATACTAACGATAAACACTCTGGACGCTTCATGGAGAATATTCGCCATGGTTTAGCAACTATTCAAACTCAGTGCGAAAAAGAGCAGGCGCTTCTTAATTTTTCAACCTGCAAAGTTAAAATAGTTCAAGACGACACTTTTGTGTCTGCCATCTTACGCCTAAAACCCGCTCTGGACAGCATCCGACCGGGTCATACTGAAAGGCCTTGATAAGCTTTACTGATTTGCACTTTACACCTCATAAGCCGCTTGAGTTTGGTAAAACAATAACAATCTTAAGCTGCTTTTATCCGCGCTTTTCGTTTTAATATCCCTGTGGTGATCATCACACCAAAAATAATCATCGTGCCGCCTATCATCGCTTGAGTCGACAAGCTTTCACCAAGCACGATGATGCCCCAACATATACCGAAGACAGGCACTAAATATCCAACCATCATCGCTTGGGATGGCCCCACCTTCGCAATCAAGTCAAAGTACATAATATAAGCAACGCCAGTACAAACAACCGCCAGTATCATCGCGAACATCCATGTTGTCGGCGAAGGATTAACGCTCGGCCAGGTATATATCGCCGCTGGCAACAGTAAAATTGCTGCAAATACTTGACTGCCCGCCGCCACTGCAAAAGACTTAGCACCGCTTAGGTGTTTTTTCATAAAGCAGGCTGCAATGCCATAACAACTTGTCGCCGCTAATGCCGACAATACTGGTAGCAAGCTAATACTATTGCTTGATTGCGTGTCTTGACTGATCACCACCACGCCAAAGAAACCAATCAGAAGACCTATTAAACCATGCAGACCTATACGCTCGTGAAGATATAAAAATGCAATAACAGCACCAAACATCGGCGCGGTGGCATTTAAAATAGCGGTTAAGCCTGCATCAAGGTGAATACTCGTATAGGAGAACAAACAAAAAGGTATTGCAGTGTTGAAGGCACCTACAAAAAGCAGCTTTTTCCAATTGGCCACTAAATCAGGAAACTGGCGTTTAAAATACACTAAGGGTAATAGACACAGCGCTGCCATAGCTGCTCGTACCTCTACTAAAGCAAACACACCAAACGAGGGCACCGTTTCTTTCATCAACATGAAAGATGCACCCCAAATAGCGCTTAGAAAAATCAGTTCAAGTAAGTGAGAAGGTTTCACTATTTTCCTTTGATTCGAGTGCCAACAGATAAGACTTTCTTTCTAATCCACCTGCATAGCCAGTTAATTTGCCATTACTACCGATGATGCGATGACACGGAATAACGATGGGTATAGGATTTCTGCCATTAGCAGCACCGACTGCTCTGCACGCTTTTACATTACCAATGGCTTTTGCAATATCGAGATAACTAGCGAGTTCTCCGTATTTAATTTGGATTAATTGCTGCCACACGCTTTTCTGGAAAGCAGTTCCTTCTGGATCAAGTGGCAAATCGAACTCTTTTCTTGCACCCGCAATGTATTCTTTTAGCTGGCTTGCCGCAAGAGAAGATATTTGGTTTTCATTCTCTTGTGGATGTGTTGACGTAAAATCAATCGCCTTTACTGCATCGTCGCTTGCAAATATCGTTAAATATCCAGCAGGGCTGGCTACGATACTTCGAGACAATTCTTGGTACTGTGGATATTTTAGCTCATAGGCACTTGTTGCCACCTGACTACTATAAGTCATCATTTTTTCCTTGTTGTTTTACTCTTTCACCGGCACCAGCGATTCTGCGGCCCACAAGCTGAGTGTTAAATAACTACGCCATGGCGCACTGTTGTCGGGTTGAATCTCAACGCCTTTTTGCCCGAGCGCTAAAAGTCTGTTTTTGATAACTAGGTCGGTATCGAGGAAAATATCAGGGATATCGGCGTTTCGCATTAGCACGTAGTTCACAGTCCATGGGCCAATACCTTTTAATTCGAGCCATTCTTGAGGCTTAGCGTTGGGCTTATCCAACACGAATTGAGCCAGTCTTTTCAAGGTATCTTTTCGGGCTTGAGGCATTTTTAGAAACGACAAATCAGCCCGAGCAACAAGCTCCGGACTCACAAAAGCGTTGAGCTTTTGCGTGTACATAGTCTCAGTGCCTTTCTCATGAGCTTTCTCAAGAGCTCTCTCAAGGCCACCCTCAACGTTTCCATAGAGTACTTGATGTAACAAATTGAGCTGAGATATCGCCGCTTTCACACTAACCTGCTGACCAATAATAGCTCTACATGCCGCCTCAAATTGATTAACCACGCCAGGCAAACGAAGTCCCTTGGCAATATACCGAGTTGGCAAACCAGACTCAGCAATTGCCGCCGCAATAAGCATACTATCTGACTGTAAATCTAACATCTTGCCAACGGCCCGAATACTGTCCTTAAGTAGACTTACGTCGGGTAACTTCAAGCACACTTCAAAGCCGTTTTTCTGGGCTTTATGCTCAGCTTTGATAAGTACCGCTTGATTTTTAATCGTCAGCACCTTCTCAATTTTATTATCCGATATTTTTTCATTGCAATGTAACTCTCTTAGCTTAAAAAAGTCACGCACCGAGGGCCAATCATAAGGCGGCCTGTACGATAAAAAAACACTTAACTCTTGGTTCTTATGGGAACTGCGATCAGCACTTTTTTTCCTGATGTTTGACGGGCTCAAGCCGGTAACTTTCTTCATGTGTATTTGCATTTGTCGAGCAGTAGAAAAGCCACTCGCTTGCGCAACCAGCTCTATAGACAAGCTAGATTCGTGAAGTAATTTTTTGGCAAACAACAGCCGATGATAAAGTTGATATTGTTTTGGTGAAATTTGTAAATATTCGTTAAAAAGTCGATTAAAGTAGCGGGTAGACACACCCAGTCTGTCTGCGATGTCGCTTATGCTTGCCTCAAAGTTTTCACCGATAAGCTTCATTCCGCGCTCAACAGTAGTTTCTACTCCTTTCCAAGCAAATGAACCGGGCGCACTGTCGGGCCGACAAAGTAAACAAGGTCGAAATCCTTGGTTCATCGCTTCAATGGCGCAGGCGTAATAGACCACGTTCTTCTCCAGAGGCGCACGCGCTTTGCAAATAGGACGACAGAAAATTCCGGTGGTTTTTACACCAATAAAGAACAAACCGTCGAAACGTGCGTCTCTAGCCAGTCGAGCATTTTTCATCAACTCTGTATTTAGCGACAAGGCGGTCATTTGTAGGCCATTACTATATTTATTTACCGTCAGTGTACGCTGAAATGAAACAAAAACACGTTCTTTTCGGAACACGTAAATGGAACTTATGTTGAATTACTGGGGTCAATTGCTAATATTGTGTTCTCACCATTCCGGGTGGACAAAATACAATAAAAATAAAAAGTGCAGCATTTGTCTATATCAAAATTAATTATTATCTTCTTGGGTTTTTCGCTTTGCACTTCTGTTAGTGCAGATGAAGACTGGTTGTCGCAATATAAGCGAGACATTAAGCAAAAAGCCCAGAATAAAAAGTTACCCGGCTTGGCTTTCATCATGGTTGAAAAAGGTAAAACAAGTCATTTTGCATACTATGGCAAAACTGACCGCCATGGCACGCCTATCAATAAAGAAACAGTATTTCGACTCGCCTCGGTTTCAAAAACCTTCACCGCCGCTTTTGTCGCGAAAGAAGTTGAGGACGCGACTTATAGCTGGGAAAATAGCCTTCAAGACTTATTACCCGACTACAAGTTTGATAACTATAAAGATAGCCCCATTTTACTCACTCATTTAGTTGGGCAATCTACAGGTTTTATTCCCAATGCCTACGATAATTTAATTGAAGCAAACTACGATCTACCAAGGGTATTACAGCATCTTGAAAAGCTAGATTCTCTATGTAAGCCTGGTATTTGTTATACCTATCAAAACACATTCTTTGGAGTGTTGGAAGAGTATTACAAGGGCAAAAATACAAGCTTTGCGAGCGAAATTACTGACAAAATCCTAACCCCCTTAAAAATGCCAACCGCTAGTGTCGGCAGGGAAGGCTTAGAGTCATCAACACTTTGGGCCAAACCTCATGCGGCGATAGATAAAAACAAATGGGTTAGTGTGAAAGTTAAAAACAACTATTACAAATACAACCCTGCGGCAGGTATCAATGCGAGTGCAGCAGACATGGAAATCTGGCTTAAAGCGATGCTGCTCGACTACCCTAATATTATTGATAAGGATATGATTGAGTCGTTAACGGAGCCTAGAGTGAGAACCAAGCGCGAGTTATATCGAAGAGAATGGCGCAAGATAATCAAAGACGCTCATTACGGCTTGGGTTGGCGCGTTTATAATGTTGACGATATTGAGATCATTTATCATGGTGGCTGGGTGCAAGGCTACAGAGCGGATATAGCGTTCTCTCCAGAACTTGGCGTCGGTTATGCCATGCTAATGAACGCCGAGTCGAATCTCATCAACGAACTCACGGCCGACTTCTGGAAACAACAAATAAAGGCATATAAAAAGAACAAATAACGCGTCGTATCAAACCTTTCGACTTATTGTTACTACTCAGTTTTTAAGTAAGTGTAACCTTCCAAACAATTTTCGTAAAAATCGGTCCACTTTACACCCTCGCGCGGCAAAATTTGACCATTAGCAACTTGTTTATCAATCTGACGTTTAACATCAATAGCCATTGTTTTTGGGTGATATTGCATGATTGACAATACGTCTTCTACCGACGAACCTTTAACAACTTCTTCGATGTAAAAGTCTTCAGGATCGTCATCGTAACTAAAAATATGCACTTCATTTAAGCGGCCGAACAGATTATGCATATCGCCCATTACGTCTTGATATGCGCCAGTTAAAAACAAGCCCAAATGGGCCTTTTCATTTGGTGCTAACGAACGAATTGGCATGATGTTTTGAATCGCTCGGTCAATAACAAAGCGGTCAATCTTGCCGTCGGAATCACAAGTGATGTCAACTAATGAGCAATCAATATCAGGCTCTTGATCCATACCAGTTAGTGGCACAACAGGCAAAATTTGATCTATCGCCCAAGTATCGGCCGCCGACTGGAAAATAGAGAAATTACACAAATACTGAGAAGACAGAGAAAAATCAAGATGCTGCAAACCATCCGGCACGAACTCCACGTCGCGATACTGTAGTTGCAACTGTCGCATAATTTGCCAATAGAGGGTTTCTATTTTCCCGAGTTCTTCAAGCGAGATAACTCGCAGTTTAAAGGCCGATACAGCTTGCTCTTTCCACTCTGAAGCGTCATTGTAAGCTTCTTGCAAGTTTGTAACATTGGAGAGGTTTTCAAGCAGCTCTCTGATATTTTTCAATAATATGTGCTCGCCTTCTGCAGCGACTGTATCAAGCATCGCTCCATCCGCTTTAATTTCACCAACTATCTCAGTAATAACGCAGCTGTGATGAGCCGTAATCGCTCTTCCACTCTCTGTCACGATGTGCGGATGTGGCACATTTTCTAGGTCACATATCTCTTTCATGCCATAAATTACGTCGGCCACATATTCATGTAAGCTGTAATTACGAGACGAATCATTGGTAGATTTACTACCGTCATAGTCAATCCCGAGTCCGCCGCCTACATCTACGTATTCTAAAGGAAAGCCCATTCCGTGCAGTTCAGAATAGATCCTCGCACCTTCATTAACCGCATCTTTTATCGCTCTAATATCGGTTAATTGGCTACCGATGTGAAAATGCAATAGCTTTAACGTATGCGCCATACCCTCTTGTTCAAGATATCGCGCAGAATTGATGATTTCTGGAATGGTAAGACCAAATTTAGCGCGTTCACCGCTCGAGCCTTGCCATTTGCCCTTGCCCATCGCAGTCATTTTTGAGCGTAAACCAATAATTGGTTCAATATTGAGTTCTTTTGAGAGTCGTACAAGCATTAACAACTCGGAGTACTTCTCAATCACCACAACGACTTTGCGACCAAGTTTTCTGCCTAGCAAACTTAAACGGATGAATTCTTCGTCTTTATATCCGTTCAATATCGTCAGTGAATTCGGATTTGTATTGTAGGCCAATACTGCTAGTAACTCTGATTTAGAGCCAGCTTCTAAGCCAAAATCATAGGGTGCGCCAGCGTCGACGATCTCTTCAACCACCTCACGCATCTGGTTAACTTTAATTGGATAAACACCGCGATACTCTCCGTTATACGAAGCCTCGCTAATGGTTGAATTAAAAGCTTCATTTATACCAACCACTTGCGAGCGAAGCACATCATGGAAGCGAACGACTACTGGAAACTGAATACCCTCTTGGCTTACTTCGTCGATAACGGCTTTAAAATCAATTCGCATACTTGGATTGGATGGATCTGGAGATACTTTGACATTGCCATTTTCACCTATATGAAAATAGCCTCCACCCCAGCTAGAAACGCCATAGGTGCGCTCTGCATCTTCTATTGTCCAAGTTTTGTTTTGTGTCATAATTTTTGCCATTAAACGACTAAGCTACAAAGTGAGCGCAGATTATAGTGCAGATTTTTCTACTTACTAAACTATTTTGCAGATTAGAGTGGAAAAGATGCTAAATAGAGCGTAGTTTTGGTTAAATACTAGACGAAGGTTTACATGCAATTCTCTGTTATTGAGCGTAAACTAAAATACTGGTTAACATACGGCGTGCGTTAAGAGATTTTTGTATGTCAGCGACACAACGATGGATAATAAACTATGGGCAGCGCATTGCAATCTAGTAATAGTATCGACGAATCCACCTACCGTGTTTTGGTGATCGATGATAACGAAATGGAACTCAAGCTATACTTTAATGGTTTGGGTAAAGACTTTGACATTTCGTTCTCACCAAACGCTCGCCAAGCTTGGGAGTTATTAAATAACTCACCACTGCCCGACGCCATCATTCTGGATATCATGATGCCGAATGAAGATGGATTACATTTGTGTAATCGCATTAAAGAAACTCAATTTTTGCAAGATGTTCCCATCATTTTTGTCTCGTCACTCACTGGTCCCTCAGTGAAATCAGAAGCCTTTGAGCTAGGCGGTGCAGATTTTGTCACTAAGCCGCCGATGATGACAGAACTTATCGCCCGTCTAAAACGACATATAAAGCTGTATCGTAAAACTAAAAAACTTGAATCTCTCATCTTTATCGACCCACTGACTCACTTGCCAAACGAAGCTAAATTTAAAGAAGTTATGGCAGTAGAATGGGCTCGATGCGCGCGCTACTGGCACCATCTTACCCTTATCATCGTGAAGGTTGAGAAAATACAAGAAATTCGCGAAAACGACGGTAACGATAAGTATTTCTCTACACTTGCCGCGGTTGCCGAGGGTTTGTCTGATGCTGGGAATCGGCCTGGCGACCTAGTTGCAACCCTTGGTAACAATGAATTTGCGATTTTGCTGTCTGATTGCGGCCATGACGGCGCAGAATTAAAGGCAAGGCAAGTAATGGAACGCTTTCATAATGGCGAAATAGCTAACCTTACCTCTCGGCTTGGTTGCACTATTGGTTACGCTGTGGCAGCGCCCGCAGGTGGTGGAGTGTCAAACGATTTGTTCACTGCAGTAGATAACATGATGTTCGAAGCACGTCAGTTAGGCTCTGGAAAAATATATCCAGTGGCGGGCGTTATCGGTGTTGACCAATAACGCCACAATAGCCTATGGTTCGCCGTGAGTGTTGCTTAAATAATAGAATGTCACTTGGTCGAAATCAGAACCAAGGCCGTTCGTATTTCCGCTGTCTCCAGTGTTATTTTGAGAATAGGCACCCGCTTTAAAGTAATTCCATTCGTCGCTACGGTCATAACCACTGCCTTCTATTTCCATGTCTACGTATTGATGAGCAATAATAGGGCCTTGTAAATCACCTCGGCGAATAATGACGTCGATACGTGAACCTGCTTGTATTATTTCATAAGAAAATATCTCACCCAAGGCAATGCCCTGCTCGGGATTGTCGGTATAAATAGGTTGCGACGACTCACTTAAATTTGGTCTACCCAATACGGTCTTCCATATATCGTCTCCGCCCCAGTATTCATGCGCCATATAAATATAGCCACGTTCGTTATCCGGAAACTTCTTGTAGTAAAGTCGAATTGGCTCGTCGTCACCTGCGTGAATTTGCCCAACGATCACTCGACCCGTATGGGATTGACTGCCAGAAATAGTCACCTTGTCTACCTTTAACGTAGCTTTGAGTTCACCACCTCTGCCGGCAACCGCACCATCGGGCTCAGGCTGATAGCCCAATACCCAGTTGTTTAGGGTAGTCCCTTGAGTACGAATGCCAGTATTTCCTCTACGTAGCATCTCTCTTAACTCCGACCTAGTGAAGCTAGTATTGGCTGAGGTTTTTGCACCAAAAATCGTAGCAACAAAAGTCATACCGCCATCATCCGCAGTATAGAAGTAATCGTCATCTTCAAAACCTGCGTCTAACTCTCTTTCGCTTGCTCGCAGAGAAAAGCCGTCATCAGGATCGGTTCTTGGAGTGTCAAGCGCCCAACTAAGTAAGTCAAAGTTTTCGCCTGGCGGCTTTGTTGGATCCAAGCCATATTGAGCTATGTCTACGGTTTGTGTGTTAATCGGAGCATCAACTACGTCGAGGGGGCAACCAAAAAGTGCGAACTCACTTAAGGCAGTAGCACCATTGGTCGTATCACCATTACTGGTAAACTTCACGAAGCGCGCAACGCTAGCACCAAGGTTGAAACGCTCAAACATTAGCGTGTCGCCTGCGGTAAGCTCGCTAGTTAATATTGTGGAAAAAGTCTCGCCATCCTCCGATACAGCTATATCAAATGAATTTACCGCGCTATCTCCCTGATACCAAGCAGTACCAACTTCTCGAATGTAATGGCGATAGCCAAGGTCAACGATAAATTCCGCTGAACCCGAGACGACCTCCCAGCGGCTCGACTCGTCTAGACTGCCGTCGATAGCTAAATCCGCATTAAAAGATGCGTTCACAGAAGAGTCTGAAGAAATAGCATTGATTTGAAGATAGTCTAATCCGCTGCAAGACGTTCTGCTTAAGTCTGGTGGAAACAGTGGCTCAGGTACATTCGTTTCAGGCTCAGGTTCTGGGTCTGGAGAAGGCAACACAATGTCACGAGTATCAGAGGAGCCACAGGCCGATAAAAGTAGCGCGAGGGTTAATATTGAAATTTTGTACAAGATTGCATTTCCTTTATTAATGATGCACCAGCTCTCGTGTAGTAGCCTTCGCATTTCTTCATTATTCAATTTCTGGGTTGAGGTTAAGATAATGACACTTATTGGTCAACAATGTAAATAGCTTTGGTAATGAATATTGTAAACCAATAATCTACAGTATTTTCGATTTGACTTTGTTTTTCTTATTCGATAAAACTCAAAGAAAGCTTAACCCCTGCGTAATGACAGTCGATAGAACACAATAGAACTAAAGAACTGAACGATTAAGGAGAGGCTCAAATCACTACACCCATATCTATTCCCGCCACCAGTACCGATGCAATTCATCAACTATTTGATGCCGTAGAAGCAATCTCGGTGCAAGGTTATGATGAGAATCGGAATGTGATCTATTGGAATAAAGGCAGTGAGCTACTATACGGCTACTCTGAGGAAGAGGCCTTAGGCTGTAAATTGGAATCGTTGATCATTCCCACTGATATGCATGATTCTGTAGTGGCAGCTCATCGAAACTGGGTTGACAATAATATTCCAATCGGAGCGTCAAAATTAACTCTTCGAGCAAAAAATAATTTGCCTGTGAATGTCTATTCTAGCCATGTAATGTTTACGACCGAACTCAATAAAAAGCAGATGTATTGCATCGATATTAGTCTCGATGATGTGCTTAAAGCGAAACAACAAATTAGCATCAAAGAAAATTTACTTGAGGCCGTTCTCGATGCAACACCCGACCTATTTTTTGTAATGGAAGAAGATACCACCATCATCTCTTTCCATACTAACTCCCAAGATGACCTTTATGTGGTGCCAGATGGTTTTATAGGCAAACCTATGGCATCAATATTACCAAAAGAAGTAAGCGATAAACTAAAAACAAATATTAAAAAGGCGCTTCAACAGGATGGCGTTGTTGATTTTCAGTATCAATTAAATGTGCCTGCTGGCTTACTGTATTTTGAAGCGCGCGCACGCCACCTCAAAACAGAGAAGCAACTGGTGCTTGTGGTGAGAGATATCACTGAGCAACATAACGCGGCCGAAACGATTAAACGCCAAGCTTACTTCGATACCCTAACCAAGTTACCAAATCGTTTTTTATCGCTCGATCGTTTATCTCAAATAATGAACGAAGCTGAACGGCAGCGAACACAGTGTGCAGTACTATTTTTAGACTTAGACGACTTTAAAAAAGTCAATGATAGCCTAGGCCATGATACCGGAGACCAAGTATTAGTTGAATCAGCAACTCGTCTTACAACGGTTATTCGAAAACGTGATACGGTTGGCCGACTTGGGGGCGATGAGTTTATTGTTTTACTTCCTGATGTAGCAGACTATCGGGGTATTACTACCGTTGTCGAAAATCTATTGGACGCGTTTAGGCAGCCATTTAAGCTGGAAGGCCGAGAGCTTATGTTGACTCTTAGCGTAGGCGTAGCGATATACCCTGAAAATGGCGATAACGCTTCCGACCTTCTTCGCAATGCTGATACCGCTATGTATCAAGCTAAAGCCATGGGTCGCAATGCATACTCCTTCTTTACCAAAGAAATGGATGAAATTACGAGTCGCCGTTTCGAATTAGAGGATCAAATGAGAGGCGCTTTGCAGAGAGGGGAATTTAGCTTACATTTTCAGCCGAAGTTGCATGCTCAAACAGCGGAAATTGTTGGTGCTGAAGCCCTGTTGAGATGGTTTAACCCCGTTCTGGGGAATGTTGGGCCCGACGAATTTATCCCAATTGCTGAGCATACGGGCTTGATCATCGAGATCGGTGAATTTGTTATTACACAAGCGCTGAGTTTTCTGTCTTCATGGGAAGCAGAATCACAAAAAAATCTGCATGTTGCGGTAAATTTATCGCCTCGCCAATTTAGGGATAAAAACTTACTTAACTTTGTAAGCGACGCCATGCTAACTGCCAACATTCCGCCTCATAAACTAGAATTTGAGATCACCGAAGGCGTTCTACTTACTGGTGAAAACTACATCACAGAAACACTAAATAATTTACACAACATGGGGGTGACTTTATCGATGGACGACTTCGGCACAGGTTATTCTTCCCTTAGTTATTTACGTCAATATTCATTCAACATGCTAAAAATCGATCGTAGCTTTGTAAGTGGTATTGTTGAAAACACTGCCGATCAGAAGTTAGTGATTGCCACCATTGCCATGGCGCACAGCCTAGGGTTAAAAGTGGTAGCAGAGGGCGTGGAAACTGAGGCGCAGTATGCATTGCTCAACAAACTGGGTTGTGATTTTGTGCAAGGATACTATTTCAGTAAACCACTCCCACAAGAGGATTTATTAGCGTCGTCATAACACCGATCGCTACAGTTTACCTTGGTAAAAAATCAGACTGAACGGTGAGCAACGCTCGACTTCTTAGAAAGCCATTTGAAGAGTAAGATGGTACCGAAATATATCACCGTAAAAAAAGCAATGATAAGTAAATCAATTATCAAATAGGCGCAGAAACTAAGCCACCAGTCATTGTGTTGTATTGCACTTAGCATAAGCAGAAGTCCTTTAAATAGGAAGGGGCGAGCCAAAGACTCGCCCAAACACAAGGGCATGTTAGCCAAGACCAATCGGCCAACATCTTTAGTATACACACCCAAATACAAATAACAATCATTATCATTTAATTAATTTCTTTGAATACTCTCAACTAAAACTGCTCTACTTTATTATCACGTCAACATAAGTGTTAAGCGCATCAGATCCTTCGGTAAATTCTGTCTATAGCATCGAAAAAACTGCACCAACAAGATCGCGCAGCGCACTTAAATATAGCGCCGACAAATAAAAAATAGCGCGACAAGAAATGTAAGTGACTGATTAATATGAATATTAAATTCTTGGTTCAACACTTGCTTATTCAAAAGTAGATCACCAATGATCTGACACCATTTTTTGATATATACAATGAGCAAAGGCGCTCACAGTTCCGCCAACCCATGCTATGCATGATCCGGCGAAAATGTGAGCGCTTTTTTCGTTTTTACGGGCTGATTTTTAGCTCACCTAACTGTTTAACGGAGAAATACTATGGCGTATTTAGAACCAAGTGAATTTGCCACTAAGATGGTCGACGCTGGAGAGCAAAAAATCTTCATGTCGACAAAAGATACTTTTATTCGCGCATTTATGGCGGGTGCGATTCTTGCCCTTGCAGCCTTTTTTGCTATTACGGTAATCACCAAAACCGGTAATCCTTTACTCGGCTCGGTCTTATTCCCAGTTGGCTTCATCATGTTGTACCTGATGAAATTTGATTTGCTGACTGGCGTATTTACCCTGGTACCGCTAGCCGTATTAGATAAGCGCAAAGGTTGCACAATGCGCGAGCTTTTCAGAAATTGGGGTTTGGTGTTTGTAGGAAACTTTGCGGGGGCGATGACGGTTGCGTTTTTCGCTTCGTTTATTCTTACATATGGTTATCAGATCGACGGTGGTGCAGTTGCTGAGAAAGTTAGCACCATAGGCGAATCGAGAACCATAGGCTACAAAGACCAAGGAATTTTGGGCTGGTTTACTATTTTCATCCGAGGCATGTTGTGTAACTGGATGGTATCAATGGGTGTTGTTGGTGCCATGATTTCTACTTCTGCTGGCTCAAAAATGGCCGCAATGTGGATGCCAATCATGTTGTTCTTCTACATGGCTTTTGAGCATTCAATCGTTAACATGTTCTTGTTCCCATTCTCTATGATCATGGGCGGTGAGTTCACGATTTCAGACTATCTTCTGTGGAATGAAATCCCGACTGTGTTGGGTAATCTAGCAGGAGGACTGCTGTTAGTTGGGCTACCTCTGTACTATACGCATGTAAAAACTAGCAAAGAACGCAAAGCAAAATCTTCAGCAAGCACTGAAACTATCGCTGCGCTCTAGTCGCATTTAAATGAGCCCTGTATCGACGGAACGAACAGGGCATGTCTTTTAGATAAGCGTAAAAGTTGTCAATATCACATGCACAATTCCCTGAAGGTAAGTCATGGTCAATTCAGTAGCTCTGGAAAAAAAGCTATTAATCAGGACTCCTGTGACTGCACTATTCCGCCAAGCCCGCAGCTTGATATAAAAGGTGCAGTAAGCGTAATTGCTGATGGAATTAGTACAAGCGATGTAAGCCAAGTTGCCAGCAAAACTGCCGTTAAGAACTTTTTAAATGATTACTACTGCACATCAGAGGCATGGTCTGTTCAAACCTCAGGGAAACGAGTCATTGAATCCATCAACGGTTGGCTAGCCGTACAAACACTGAATAGTGATTTCCGTTTCAACAAGGACAAGGGATATGTATGTACTTTTAGTGCCGCAATTTTCAAAACATTCACTGCACATTTTTTTCACGTAGGTGATAGTAGGATCTATCGTTTTAGAAATAATCTATTAGAACAACTTACAAAGGATCATCGTACATGGGCTTCTTCGCAAACGAGCTACCTTAGCAGAGCTCTAGGCGTTAACGAAAGTCTCGAAATTGATTATCAGTCCGCACCAATGCAAACAGATGACATATACATTCTTTGTACTGATGGTGTGTATGAATTTTGGGATGCTGACTCGGTTCTTGCCCTACTCGCGGAACATCCCGCAGACCTAGACGCGACCGCAAAATTACTTGCCTCTCAGGCGCTCGATAATGGCAGTGCAGACAATCTCACCATTCAACTGGTTAGAATAGACGCGCTACCAAAATCCGAAATAAGCGTACTTAACGAAAAGTTGAACAACTTAGCACTTCCACCATTGCTTAAGCCCCGCCAAGAATTTGATGGATACCTGATACTCAGGGAGCTGCACGCCAATAGCCGAAGCCATGTGTATCTTGCAAAAGACCTAGAAAACGAAAGCCAAGTCGCCCTGAAAATCCCCTCCATAGCGCGCCGACAAGATAAAAGCTATTTGGAATGCCTTGTGATGGAAGAGTGGGTTGCTAGACGAATTAACAATGCGCATGTCATGAAGGCTGGAATTCAAAGAAGGGAACGGAAATTTTTATACACCGTAACCGAATTCATTGAAGGGATCTCGCTAAGCCAATGGCTAACAGATACACCTAAACTCGATCTTGAAACCGTCAGAAAGTTAATTGAACAGGTCGCAAAAGGACTACATGGCATCCATAGGATGGAAATTTTGCATCAAGATTTAAGGCCAGACAACATCATGATAGATACAAACGGCACCGTTAAAATCATTGATTTTGGGGCCGTAAGAATTAGCGGTATAGAAGAATTAAAAAAAATGTCAGTAGAGTCAGAGCTTCCTGGCGATGCACTTTTTATGGCACCTGAATTTTTTGTTGGCGAAGCCTCATCGACGCGCTCCGATCAATACTCGCTAGCAGTCATAACCTATTACATGCTTAGTGGTCGCTTTCCTTATGGGAATGCCATAGTCAGAGCAAACTCGAAAGCCGCGCAACGAAGGCTTGTTTATCAATCAGTGTTAGACGACAAACGGGATATTCCAGCCTGGATCAACGAGACCCTTCGTAAAGCCCTGCAAATAAGCCCTGACAGGCGCTATGACGAAATATCAGAATTCATTCACGATTTGCGACAACCGAATCCGATCTACCTAAGAAAGTCAAAAGCTCCCTTGATAGAACGCAATCCACTTGGCTTCTGGAAGGGGCTGGCTTTGATTTCAACCACGATAGCAATAACTCTCTTTATTTATATAAAAACACACATGATTTTCTAGTAAGTGTCACAAACAAACTATTTCAGACCAATGGGGATACATTATGATTAGCAGCAGAGAAGAAGTAAGCACAATTATCATGGCAACAAAAGTAGTTAAAGGCATCAAATGGAGCGATGTTGCTTCAGCGATTGGCCTTTCAAAAGAGTGGACTACCGCGGCTTGCTTGGGGCAAATGGCCTTTGATAAAACGCAGGCTGAAAAAGTGGGTGAACTCTTTGAGTTGAGTGACGAAGCTGTCGCTTGGTTACAAATTGCGCCTTATAAAGGCTCACTACCTACTGCCGTTCCTACCGACCCACTCATTTACCGATGGTACGAAGTAGTCAACGTATATGGCTCAACGATTAAAGAGCTCATTCATGAGGAGTTTGGTGACGGCATCATGAGTGCGATTGATTTCTCGATGGACATAAAGCGTGAAAAAAACGAAGCTGGTGATCGCGTCAATGTAGTGCTATCTGGAAAGTTCTTGCCTTATAAAACCTACTAAACTCGCCTAGTAATTCGAGTAAGCAGTGAACCATCTACTTGGTTCACTTTTATTAGCCAACTGCTGACTGCCATTATTTATTTAGTCTCGACAACTGTCTTATAAGAAAAACCCCATTAAACTAATAGCTTAACGGGGTTTTGTATTACATCGAATTGCAATAAATTGCAGGCGAGTGGCTTACATCATGCCGCCCATATAAAAGTTAATATGTTGTTTTTAAATGGTTTTTTATATTTCGATGCGAGGGAAACCCCACTTTATACCCTACTTTCTTTGAGTTGCTTTTTACTGTGGTTGATTCATTACTACGGCAATACCATTTTGATTTTCAATGATTTTAATAGCATTGGCATTGGCGAAGGTGTGCATGAAGCAGTGATGCACTGTTAATACTAAATCCTGAAGAGTTTCGTCATCTTCTAGATCTTCAATACGTAATCCACATTGCTTTGCCTCATCTATGTTAATGTGACGAGCATGAGTTTTAGAGTCTTCATGCTCGTTTAGGAAGGAAACTATATTGCGAGCCTTCTCCGTTGCATCATCACACCCATTAAACATTATACTTATCAAGCTCCGTTCGACCATTTCATCAGCCATCTTGATTGCATTCTTACACTCACCTACGAAGGTTGGGTGGTACTTACCAATTATTGCTTGCCATATTGGTATACTTCCAGGGTCTGACTTTATTGCCTCTATCGCTTCTTCGAATTCCTTTACAACTCCATGTGCTGGAATGCCTCCAAACTGAGGATCAATCGGACCTATATTAGACTGTTTGCCCATAATTATATTTTTGGTAGAGCAAGCTATCATGGTGCCACCGGACATGGCGATTTGTGGTATAAAAGTTTCTATATTACCGTCAAACATCCGGTGAAGATAATCGATTATAGATTCAGTTGCCGCCATATCACCGCCAGGAGTATGAAGCAGAAGGTCTAGCCCTTTTGTTCTATCCAATTCGTGTATAGTTGCCATAAATCCATTTTTGTCATCGTCGTTTATACTTGACTTCGCAAGTCCAGGTTTTTGTAACCAACCTGAATAGTATGCGATGACGTTTCGGTCTCTATGCGCTGATAACTTATTCATATATTTACGACGAATGTAATCTAGCGCATCCACACGTTTTGAATCAGTAAGCTCTTCGAGTACCTGGTTCCAACTTGGCATACAACTTCCTTGTTTATTGGGCTAACTAAACTACTGCAGCTCGCACAGAATAGTTTATTGAGGTATCTTTCAACAAAGACACTCTTTCATGAGAAAAATCATTCTTTTTTGAGGGTTGAGATAATGTTGCCTTTGAGGAGTTCACTATCAATTGGTAGGCTTCATTTATCTCAGACTGCGTCATATCCATAACTTTCTTATTCTTATCCATACATAAACATCCTCCAAATTATTTTCCAAAATATAACGGATTAAGTAGATTATGTCGATAATTTACTTTTTATTAACTTAAAATATTAGCAATACACCTAAGTCCATCTGTACCATTTTATTCTTTTAGTATCGCGTACACTCTAGCCGGACTTAAATTCATTTCTTCTGCTATCGATTCTACGTTTGGTTTACCAGTAGTTGCAATGTTGTGATCTCTTAACGATTTTATTTTTGACCTCAGTGTTTCGTCTTTTATATTTCCACCGCCTCTTGGCTGGGGAGTCATTTTTACAATCTGATAAGCTTCATAGCGCGATAAGATGCCGCAAGTTAACATTAAGTATTCATTTAGGTGCTCGTTCTCAAACGAGTTTTGAATTGGTGTGTTTGGTGCCATTAAAAATGAAGATAATTTGATGCGATTGGCTTCTTCATGGTTCCAAAAGTTAACCTCATTTTTGTCTCGACTTTTATCAAGTGCGCTTACGATACCGTCGATTAGCCATGAGTCAATTGAACTGTATTGATGTGAATCAACCTGATTAATCTTTTCGTAGGCATTTGGGTATATTTTCAGGGAAAGCTCAGTTATTCGATTAGCAATAGATTGCCAATTCTGACTCTGATTGTCGATGCTTTGAATAGATGAAAAAATTGCTGATGGTTTAGGCGAAAAGCTGCCCAGCCATTTATAAAATGTTGGTGCTAATGAAAATGATGTTTTAAATGACAGCTTTTCATAGTAGTGGAGTTCTTCTAAAAACCGACTGTCGGTTGTTTTCATTGCGCTGATCAGCGCTGTTTTATCTTTTCTGTATAAATGTTCACTTCTTTTAGGGAGATGGTCTGGGCAATAAAAAGTTGAATCTCTTCTGCCTAAATGCTCTGTTTCAACAGAAACGCGGACTCTTTTCCAACAAAGAGCGCAAAAAAATAGCGGTTCTTCTGCGTAACGTTTTAAATGCTTACTATTGATTGCGGTTTTTACTAACTGAAAACAATCTCGAAGTGTTATCAAACTATTTAAAAATGATCTTGTTTCTTCCGAAGCTACTGAATTTGTTTTTTTCAGATAGTCAATTTGCTGCTGAAGAAACGAACACGTTCCACTTATACTAACGCACCTTTCTAACAAATCTTTAAACGTAACTACATCATTTGCAGTCAATTCATTTTGTGGAAAAAGTCTTTCTAGCTCATATTTTTTCAACAACTCTCCAATATATAAAAAATTCTTATTGGGCTTAGCTGAAACAGACAACCCTCGGGAATTAGCAGCATCCATGAACGCATTCAAGTCAGTTTGGAACGATTTTATTAATCCTATATTTGACGATTCGGTCACTTACTTTATTGCCTTTGCAAAAATTCAACAGAGTTATCTTCGCTCTTCTCAATATTTTTCATTTCTCACCAATGCTGAAATTGACGCTCACTCAAAAACGGAGATTAGCAGAATGGAAAATAGTAATGAAAAATTATTGAGAGCGAAAGAGGTCAGCCAGTACCTCAGTATAAACAAGAGCACGTTATGGAGATGGAGGCAGAATAGGCAGTTCCCTGATCCTATTGTGCTAGGTGCAAATACGGTCGCATGGAAGCTATCTAGCATCAACGCATGGATTGAGGAGAGAAGTGATGTCTAGATCAACAAAAGATATTTACACGCCACGCACCTCCGGTGTATTAACCGTGCAACTTGAATTCGACTTCGGCCCAGATTTTGCGGGAGTGCAAGGCGAAAGCGATATCGAAACCAAGTCGCTTAAAGAGCATCTTGCAAACCTTAAAAATAAAGCGGTTTCGCTGAAAACAGAGGAAACAAATAATGGCTTGTAATGGAAAGCAAGAGAGAACTGCTCAGGTAAGCATTAGACTAGGCCTCAGTGAGCACAGAGATCTCAAGGTTGCGGCAGAAAATGCTGGCACAACACTTAGTGATATTGCACGAGAGCGTATTCGCCTGTCGACTAAACAGATTGAGTTGTCAGCGCAATTATCGCAACTAGAAAAGCGATTGTCGCAAAAGGTGTTTGATATTTGTTGCGCTGTCGCAAACCTGAGCGAAGATGAGAAGCGAGATGCTGCAAAGTCAGTAAATAGAAATCGTGTGCAGCGAGGTAATGGCAAATGAATGATATGCGACCTGTGGACTGGTCGCGCTTCTCAAGCGTGACTCTTGGTTTGTCGCTTTTAATTAGTAGCGCTGCCGTTCCAATAATGATTTTTGGCTTTGATAATGAGGCTCAAGTAGCAGAGCTTCTGAGCTATTCATTTGATCATGCAACGTGTCTTGCTTTTTATTCAAATTGCGACAAGTTTGCTTTTTCGTTTTCGACGATAACCAAAGTTACATTTTATATTCCAATTATGGCTTTGGCGTTCAGCTTGTTCATAAGCATCTTCGTTGTTAAAAGTTATAAACCGCTACCTCAATACCGCCACATAGCCGGTCCTCTTGTGTTGAGAGGACGGAAGGCATTTGCACATGCTAAGAAATGGCGAAAAAAAGAAGCAGGAATGAGTGGTATAAGGTTACACCCTAAAATAACCATATCAGCACTCAGGGAGCTGGGGAATATATTCATATTCGGACAGCAAGGCGCCGGAAAATCAACGATTATCAAGTTCATGCTAGAGCAACTGCTAAAGCGCAATGATTCGTTATTTATATACGATGAAAAACTTGAATATACAGAGCAATTTTTCACAGGAAATGAAGTACTCATTAGTCCTGGCGACAAACGCAGCTCTTATTGGGATATTTCGAAAGATGTAACTGATGAAGCATCTGCGAAAGCGGTTGCAAGCGTTATGATTCAAGGCGCAACACAAGACAGGTTTTGGACGGATGCCGCACAAGTGGTGCTAACTGGCGTACTAATCAGTTTAATGAAGGAGGAAAAAAGGTGGAACTGGCACGACCTGAGTAATCTTGTATTCAGCGACGCACATTCACTTCATGAGCGTTTTAAAATGCATTACAAAGAAGGTGCAAATCTTGTCGAGCCAGATAGCAAGACCACGCTGTCCATTCTAACCACTTTAGCTATTCAATTAAGTTGGCTTCCTGCCCTTGCGTTTCACTGGAAGTCTTGTACCAATGGGTTCAGCTTGGAAGATTGGCAAAATGTGAAACATTCGAAGCGGTTGATAGTGGCTGGAAACCCAATGTCTTATGAAATGAGTTCAGCTATTTGTGCAGCATTGTTGTCTTTACTCACTAACAAGATAATAGCATCGCCCGACTCTACCACTGAAAGGTTTTGGTTTGTTCTCGATGAACTAGGCAATATGCCAAAAACAGAGTCCCTCAAGAAGCTACTGAGCCTTGGAAGATCAAAGGGAGTGAGAACAATTGCCGGGACCCAAGCGATTTCTCAACTTCGATCACTTTATGGAATAGATGATGCGGAAACAATATCAAGCCTTTTTAGTAGCGTCTTTACACTAAGAACAGGCCCAATTGGTGACTCTACGAAAGTCGCAACTGAAACAATGGGTACTAAGAAAGTTGAGTATCGCGTTAAGTCATTTGATAGCTCAGGAAAGGAGTCACATAGCTTTCAACAAACTGACATGCCAGTTGTTAGTTCAGAAGAAATTGTGCATTTACCTCGCTCTAACCAGAAAGTGTCAGGATACTTGCTGATTAACGGGTTTGAAGCCGTGTACAGACTGGATTGGCCAATTCTAAAGCGTCGTAAGATCGCAGAATCGTTTATCCCTGCCGAGAATAGCCTCGATTTTTCTAAAGAAGCTCCGATTGCCAAACCGCAATCAAAAAATCGCTTTAGACGAGGGAGAGATGAGTCATGATGACGATTGCAGGAATAAAAAACATTGGCTACTACCAAGATCTGGCAACTGAGGACTACTACGTTAAAGGCGGAGAACCCCCGGGAATATGGGCTGGTATTGGTGCGACGGAACTCAAACTCCAAGGTATTATTGAAGATAAAGATTTTGCGAATGTTATGCAGGGCTATTCACCTGATAAAAAAACGGCACTTTGTCAGGCACCTGGAGCAAATCATCGCCCCGGTTGGGATCTGACTTTTAATGCCCCTAAAAGTGTCTCAGTGCTGTGGGCACGTGCTGACGAACGAACTAGAGTCATGTTGCAAGAAGCTCAAAAGAAAGCTGTTCTAACAGCATTGAGGTTAATTGAAGACAATGCCGCATTTACTAGAAGAGGTTCGGCAGGTAGTAAATTTGAGGCTGTTGAAGGTTTAGTAGCCGGGCTTTTTGAGCATTCCACAAGTCGTGCTCAAGATCCACATCTCCACACGCATATGGTCATAGCAAACACAGCACCAAGAGCCGACGGAACTTGGGGAACAATCGAATCCCGCAGCATTATGTTGTGGCAAAAAGCAGCTAGCTCGGTTTACAGAGCCTCATTGGCTGAAAGTATAAGAGCCTTAGGTTATCAGATCGCAAAAGACAAAGAAGCGTTTTACGTCGTTGGTGTACCAGAAGCCAAATGTAAGCAACTTTCAAAGCGCTCCGAGCTGATCAAAACTGAGTTGGCGAAACACTCTAAGTCCAATTGCAGATCTAAATCAGCAGATATTATTGCGCTCAATACCCGTGAGCGAAAATCTGTGATCGACAGGTCTTCATTGTTTTCGAGTTGGGCCCTCGAAATGGACGAAATGGGGTTCGACGAAAATGCTCTTAATCGTATTTACTCAGCTGAACATGACTTTTCACCAAACGAGATAGATATCCCCATCTTAGACGAAGAGACTGTAAAGGATCTTTTGACAGAACGCATGTCTACTTTTCGTGCGCAGGACGCATACGAATTGGCGTCAAAGCTTGCTATAGAAAATAGAGGGTCTGCGCATTGTGCAGTAGCAGTTGCTAGCCGAGTATTGGAGACGGATCACTCTATATTTTTATGTAGAGATTGGAAAAACAATGCGTTGTATACCACGATAGAAGTAATTGAAACTGAACGTTCAATGAAGAGATTGGCTATTGAGCTTTGTTCGAATAGTTTCAATGATATGCCGCCGGCAGCTATTGATTTCGCAATTTCTAATATGTCGATTGAATTATCAGCAGAACAGCTGGAATCTGTGTTTGCAGCCTGTAGCAATAGCCAACTTTCGATAATCCAAGGCTCAGCTGGAGCAGGAAAATCAGTGTCAATGCGATGTGTAGCCAAGGCGTACAAAAGTACGGGAAGTAATGTCATGGGAGCAACCATTGCCCGTGCTGCCGCAAATAATTTACAAAGCGAAGCAAAAATTCAAACCCATACAATTGCTCGTCTACTGCATGCTTTAGATTCCAAAACAAAACCTCTCAACAAAGGTGATGTGCTTATAGTAGATGAAGCAGGACAGGTGGGAACTAAGTACTTAGAGAAAATCTTATCTCATGCCGCTGAGATTGGCTTTAAGGTAGTACTGGTCGGCGAGGATAAACAGCTAGATGCTATAGAGCACGGTGGGGTTTTACGCTACTTATCGCAACCAGAAATAGTCGGTACCACCCGTGTTGAGACAATACGACGACAAACGAATAGCTGGGATCGGCAAGCCGTGGCTGACTTTCGAGATGGGTATGCTAGCCAAGCTCTCACTCAATACGCTAAACGACTTCAACTCAACTTTTCAAATGATGAAGATTCGACTAAACAGAGCTTAATTTCTGCTTGGCAAACTTACCGAATGCATAACCCCGATAAAAAATCGATGGTGATCGCGCAAAGCTGGAATGATGTTCTTCAATTGAATAGAAGTATGCGGCACGAATTACAAAATGAAGGAGTTGTTGGGCACGAAAATATCGAAGTAAAAGGCGTTGTAAGCGATCGTGAGATAGAATTTCAAGTGTCAGTTGGTGAGCGCATCAGGTTCACCAAAAATGACTACAAACGCAATTACACTAATGGAGATTTTGGAACGGTAACTAAGGTGCAGCAGATGGATGATGGTGACGTTTGGATAAGAATTAACATGGACACAGGAAGACAAACTCAATTCATGCTTTCAGACTACTGTAATGATGATGGCCGTACCTATTTAACCCAAGCTTATGCCCAAACTGTTTATAGCTCACAAGGTTTAACTATCGATGGTGACGTATTCATCTATTACACTAAATACATGGATCGTGCTCACAGCTATGTCGCTTGCTCACGTCACAAAGACAAAGCGCACATTTTTGCTAACGCTGAGGAGTTAAAGGATTTAATTCCATCAGACTTTGAGCATGCGCCTGTTGAGATCGGACTGCGTGAAGCATTAGCAGCACAGATGTCACGGGATAGTAGACCCAAGCTTGCGATTGAATATTTAGAGCAACGGCAAGCTAATGAGCTTAGCGAAAGTAAGGAAAAGGTAATAGCTAAGACAGAGTTAGAAATTTTTTAATACATTACTACCTTTTCACAGAGTTAATTAAGTTAGAGCTTTCGCTTGCTAGTTCCGCAATTTTCTCATACCTTGTTTTTATTCACAGTGTGAGAATATCCTATGAATGATGAAATTATGACAATTCAAGAAGTTGCAACTTATCTTAAATTAAATGATAAAACAGCATACAGATTGGCGAGCGAAGGCAAACTTCCTGGGTTTAAAGTCGGCGGAAGTTGGCGCTTTCGGCGAGGAGATATCCTCCAGTGGATTGAAGATAAAAAGAATAAAGGTATGGATGCATGACTAAAGAACAACAAATAGAAAATTCTTTGATAGCGAAGCTCACAGACCTTAAATATACCTATCGCGAAGATATACGCGACAAGGCCAGTCTTGAACAGAATTTTCGCGAAAAATTTGAAGCCCTTAACCACGTAAAGCTGACCGATTCTGAATTTGCTCGCCTGCGCGATGAAATCGTCAATTCAGATGTCTTTGCCGCAGCTAAAACTTTACGTGAGCGTAATACCTTCCAACGTGAAGATGGCACCCCATTGCAATACACTTTAGTTAATATCAAAGACTGGTGCAAAAACGAATTTGAAGTCATCAATCAATTACGGATTAATACCGACAACAGCCACCATCGTTACGACGTTATTCTATTGATAAACGGCGTTCCTGTGGTTCAGATAGAACTGAAAACGCTTGGCCTCACACCACGCCGTGCGATGGAGCAAATTGTCGAATATAAGAATGACGTAGGTAATGGTTACGTCAATACGTTGCTCTGTTTTATGCAGCTCTTCATTGTCAGCAACCGCGATAACACTCTCTATTTTGCTAACAACCACAATCAGCATTTTAGCTTTAATGCCGATGAGCGTTTTTTGCCCATTTATCAGCTAGCCAAAGAAGATAATACCAAAATCACCCATCTCGACGATTTTGCCGATAACTTTTTAACAAAATGTACCTTAGGACAAATGATCAGCCGTTATATGGTACTGGTAGCCAGCGAGCAGAAGCTCATGATTATGCGCCCGTACCAAATCTATGCGGTAAAGGCGATTGTTGATTGTATTCATCAAAATCGCGGCAATGGTTATATCTGGCACACAACAGGAAGCGGTAAAACGCTCACATCTTTCAAGGCTTCCACTTTATTGAAAGACAACCCTGACATTGATAAATGCCTGTTTGTGGTAGATCGTAAAGACCTTGATCGTCAAACTCGTCAGGAATTCAATAAGTTTCAAGAAGGCTGTGTAGAAGAAAACACTAATACCGAAGCCTTGGTTCGACGAATGTTGTCGGACGATTACGCCGATAAAGTCATCGTTACCACCATACAAAAGCTTGGCCTAGCGCTAGACGAAAACAGCAAGCGTAACCAACAACACAAACAGAAAGGCAAACAGACTTACAAAGAGCGCCTTGAACCGCTTCGTAATCAAAGAATTGTCTTTATTTTTGATGAATGTCACCGTTCTCAGTTCGGCGATAACCATCAGGCCATTAAAGCTTTCTTTCCTAAAGCGCAATTGTTCGGCTTCACGGGCACGCCAATCTTTGAAGATAACGCCACTTACAAGAAAATTGACGGGACAATAGGTTCATACAAAACCACCGTAGATATTTTCCAAAAGCAGTTACACGCCTATACCATCACTAACGCCATTGACGATCGCAACGTACTGCGCTTCCATATCGACTATTTCGGTGAGAAGCCGAAAGACGATACGAGCGATAAAAAGAAAAAGTCAAAACCAAAGCTACCATCGCCTGAAGCCGTTGTTGGCGAAATACTTAAAAAACATGATTCTGCCACTAACCAAAGGCGATTTAACGCTATATTGGCTACAGCCTCTATCAACAACGCAATTGAATATTATCAGCTATTCAAACAGGCTCAGGCGGAAAAACTGGCAGAAGATGATAGCTATACACCTTTGAATATCGCCTGCGTATTCTCGCCTCCTGCGGAGGGTAATAAAGATGTACAGCAGATACAGGAAGATTTGCCGCAAGAAAAGGAAGACAACCAGCAAGCGCCTGATGAGAAAAAGGCAGCGCTAAAAACCGTTATTACTGATTACAACAAGCAATATGGTACAAACCACACTATAAGTGAATTCGATCTATATTATCAGGATGTACAACAACGCATTAAAGATCAAAAGTACACCAACAAAGACTACCCACATAAAAACAAAATCGATATTGTTATTGTGGTCGATATGTTGTTAACGGGTTTTGATTCTAAATACCTCAACACACTGTATGTAGATAAAAATCTGAAATATCACGGCTTGATACAAGCCTTCTCTCGCACTAACCGCGTCCTAAACGATACCAAGCCGTACGGCAATATCTTGGATTTTCGCTATCAGGAAGATGCCGTGAATACTGCAATAGGTCGTTTCTCAGGAGAAGATAGAACGCGTTCTAAAGAGATATGGTTAGTGGATCCCGCTCCTCAAGTAATTGACAAGTACAAAGAAGCGGTTAGTTTAATGACGGATTTTATGTCGCAACAAAAGGATCAAGGTGACGTAAATACTATTTGTGAACCGAAGGAGGTCTACAATTTAAAAGGTGATGCAGCACGCATAGAATTTATGAATAAATTTAAAGAAGTTCAAAGGCTTAAAACTCAATTAGACCAGTATACTGACCTAAATGATGAGCAGCGCGCAACTATAAATTCATTAATTCCTGAAGAGAGTTTGAGGTCATTAAGAGGAGCATATTTAGATACCGCGCAACGCCTCAAGGCTCAACAAGCAAAAGGTAGTGATGACCCTGATGACCCAGTGCAACAGTTAGAATTTGAATTAGTGCTGTTTGCTTCTGCCGTGATTGATTATGACTACATCATGGGCTTAATCGCTAAATCTACGGATGACGATAAACCAAGCAAGCACAAAATGAGTCGCCAACAACTGATCGACTTGATTAGCTCTAGCGCGAACCTGATGGATGAACGTGACGATATTGTCGACTACATCAACAGCCTTCCGACCGACCAAAGCTTGAATGAAAAAGCTATTCGCGAAGGGTATCAAAAGTTCAAATCCGAAAAATCCGCCCAAGAACTCGCCACCATTGCAGGTAGGCACAATATTGCGCATGAAGCTTTGCAAACGTTCATAGATAACATTCTGGATCGAATGATATTCGATGGTGAAAAACTCAGCGAATTACTGGAACCATTAGATTTGGGCTGGAAAGCGCGTACACAGGCAGAGTTGGCGTTAATGGAAGAATTAGTGCCATTACTCAATAAACTCGCACAAGGGCGTGAGATTTCAGGGTTGGCAGCGTATGAGTAAGAAAATGAAAAAAGGATTAGTTCCAGAGCTGCGTTTCCCTGAATTTCGGGATTCAGGAGAATGGAAGCTATCCCCCCTTAAAAAGCTAGCAACAAGCTGCACAGAAAAGAACCGTGATGGCAATATCGTTAGGGTTCTTACAAATTCAGCCGAGCATGGCATCGTCGATCAACGTGACTATTTTGATAAGGATATAGCTGTTCAAGGAAATCTGGAGGGTTACTTTATTGTCAAAAAAGGCGACTTTGTTTACAACCCAAGAATATCTTCGATGGCGCCTGTAGGGCCGATATCAAAAAATAATATTGCAACAGGGGTTATGTCGCCTCTCTACACTGTTTTTCGGTTCAATTTCGAGAATGTTGACTACTATGCGCATTTTTTCAAAACAACTGGTTGGCACCACTATATGCGGCAGGTTTCTAGTACTGGAGCAAGGCATGACAGAATGGCGATATCCAAGAGTGATTTTATTGCCATGCCAATTCCAACCCCCCCAGTTCAAGAAGAACAAGAAAGAATCTCCGATTGTTTGTCTTCTCTCGATGAGCTAATCGAAGCCCATATTCAAAAGCACGAAGCGCTTCAATCCTATAAAAAGGGCTTAATGCAAAATCTCTTTCCCGACGAGGGTGAAACCGTTCCCGCACTTCGCTTTCCTCAGTTTAATGATGACTTAAAAACTGTTAGTTTTTCTGAGTTGGGTAAAGTGATGATTGGTTTAACTCATAAACCAGAATATGTAAGTTTCGGAAAACCTTTCTTATCTTCAAAGAATATATCGAATGGATATATCGATTTTGAAAATATCAAATATATAAGTGAAGAAAAGTTTTCTAGTATGCCTGATAGCACGAAACCAAAGGTTGGAGATATATTATTTACAAGGGTTGGTTCAAATTTGGGTAATCCAATAATTCTGGAAAAAGATAGAGAATTTGGAATATTTGTTAGTTTGGGTTTTTTGAGAGTGCGCAATGGTGTTTCCAACTACTATGTTAAACATTGGATGAACTCCGATATTTTTTGGAAGCAAGTAAATCAGAAGGTGGCAGGCGGTGCCAAGAATAATTTAAATACAACGTGGTTGAAAGAGTTTGAACTATCAATTCCATCGTTTTCGGAACAACAAAAAATAGCTGATTTCCTCTCTTCCGTTGATGACCTAATAAAAGCACAAACGCAAAAGATTGAAAAGTTGAAAGCCCATAAAAAAGGTTTAATGGCGAAACTTTTTCCCGCGGTAGGTGGCGTGCTATGAATTTAGATGTAATAGCGAGCCAGCTACTAGAAATAGATGAGAATATTATTCTCATCTATGCATTTAATGGGTCGGGTAAAACACAGTTATCTGTTGCGTATAAGAATGCGACTAAAGGCGCCAACGAGGGTCAACATGCTGGTGTTTATTACAATGCCTACAGCGAAGACCTATTTGTTTGGGAAAATGACGAGGAAAATGATGGAGCTGATATAAAGCTCAATATATTGCCAAGTAGTCTGAATCAGTTTCATAGCTTTCTTTACGAAGATGAACAGGCAATGATGGAAAAATTGTCGCTTTATAACCCTAGATATCGCTTTCGCTTCAACTCCTATGATGATCTGGAAAAAGGCATTGATTCAGTTACATTTTATATTGAGGGTGAAGAAGACACTTCGATTAAAATTTCTCGTGGTGAAGAACGTATTTTTGTATGGTGTTTTTATCTTGCCCTCTTAGAAATCGATGGTTGGGCGAATAAGCAGGACTCTCATATTTTCATTGATGATCCAGTTTCTAGCCTTGATGAGCACAATATTTTCACTACTGCTGACACTTTATTTCAGCAAATTGAAAGCCATTACCAGAAAAAGCGGATAATTATTACTACACACCATATTGGGTTGTTTTCGAACTTGGTGAATCGGCTGACTAAAGGCGAAAAAAGTGGGCGCTATAAAAATCTTACCTCAGTACAAATATTGAAAAGGTCAGGGGATGAAGTAACGCTTGAGCCTCTAAAACGTAATGTTTTTCTTTATCATTTGCACCTATTGCAAGTTTTGGATGAGGTTAGGAAAGATCAACTATATACCTACCATTTTGCATTATTAAGACAGCTTTTAGAGAACGTTGCATCCTTCTTGGGAACAGGAAGAACCGGACACACACTGAGCAAAATTGGTGTTGATAATGTCGATGATGTAGTAAACGTAATAAATACTCATTCCCACAAAAACGTTTACTACAACCAAACAGAACTGATGAATGAGGCGGAAGAGCGATACTTCAATGAAGTCTTTGAGAAGCTCATCAGGAAGTACGAATTTTTATTTTAGGTGAGAGATATGACCGAACAAGATTTAAATAAACTAGGTAGCACACTTTGGGGAATTGCCGACAATTTGCGCGGCGCGATGAACGCGGATGATTTTCGCGATTATATGTTGTCCTTCTTGTTCTTGCGCTATCTGTCAGACAATTACGAGGCCGCAGCGAAAAAGGAGCTTGGCTCGGATTACACCACTCTCGACGAAGATGATAAACGCGCACCGTTAAGTGTATGGTACGAGAAGAACGAAGAAGACGTTCCTGCATTTGAAAAACAAATGCGCCGCAAAGTACATTATGTGATTGAACCCGCGCATTTGTGGAGCAGCATCGCAGAACTTGCTAGAACGCAGCATGATGATCTTCTGCTTACCTTGCAGCAAGGTTTTAAATACATCGAAAACAAATCCTTTGAAAACAGCTTTCAGGGACTGTTCTCGGAAATCAATCTGGATTCAGAAAAGCTAGGCAAGAATTACAGCCTTAGAAACGCCAAACTTTGCACCATCATTACCAAAATCGCCGAAGGAATATCAGGGTTTTCAACGGATAGCGATACCCTAGGGGATGCTTATGAGTATTTGATAGGCCAATTCGCCGCTGGCTCAGGTAAAAAAGCAGGTGAGTTTTATACCCCACAACAAATCTCGACCATATTGTCTGAGATTGTAACGCTAGACAGTCAAGAACCTGCAACAGGTAAAAAGAAGAAACTCAATAACGTATTAGATTTCGCATGCGGTTCTGGCTCTCTCTTGTTGAATGTGCGTAACAAGCTGAAAGAAGCTGGTGGTAATGTTGGCCGTATCTATGGACAAGAAAAGAATATCACCACCTATAACCTTGCGCGCATGAACATGCTCTTGCACGGGATTAAAGATTCCGAATTTGCAATTCATCATGGTGATTCATTACTGAATGACTGGGATTTGCTCAATGAAATGAACCCAGCTAAAAAATTGCAATGTGACGCCGTTGTTGCCAATCCGCCATTTAGCTATCGGTGGGAGCCAACAGAAGCGCTAGGCGAAGACTTCCGCTTCAAGAGCCATGGTCTTGCGCCAAAATCAGCGGCAGATTTTGCTTTTTTATTGCACGGTTTTCACTTTTTAGGTGATGAAGGCACCATGGCCATTATTCTTCCCCACGGCGTTTTATTTCGTGGTGGTGCAGAAGCTCGTATCCGTACCAAGCTTTTAAGAAAAAACAATATTGATACGGTAATTGGCTTGCCAGCTAACTTGTTTTTCTCAACAGGCATTCCAGTATGTATTCTTGTTTTGAAAAAGTGCAAAAAGCCGGATGATGTGCTGTTTATCAACGCCAGTAATGAAGAGCATTTTGAAAAAGGAAAACGCCAAAACCGACTATTGCCAGAACATATCGATAAGATTATCGATACCTATCAATTCCGCAAGGAAGAAGAACGTTACGCTCGCCGTGTATCAATGGAAGAAATAGAGAAGAATGACTTCAACCTGAATATCTCAAGATATGTGAGCACTGCTAAGCCAGAGGAGAAAGTTGATTTGCAGGTTGTTAACAAAAAGCTGAGTGATTTAGAAAAAGATATCGTTTCAGCAACGAGCAAACATAACAAATTTTTAGAGGAGCTAGGGTTGCCGAAGTTACCAGTGTAGTGTCAACTAAGCACGCAATGCCGGCTTAAAACTTTATTATTTAAGCCGGCTAAAATGGCAATACTCAAGTTGAACTGAATATACCATTCTGTTCTACCTGAATACAATATTCAGTTATTTGCTCAAAAACTTGTTTTACGTCTGGGCTGAATGAGTGCAAATGTAGACCAAAATAGAGGTTATGGAGAATATCTTCAGCTTGACCGGCAGTAATAGAAGTTTGTTTTTCAAGCCAATTTGACGTGGCCTCAACTTTCTCAATTATTGTATCTTGTTTGTTCAAGTCAGCACTTGAGGAAATTAATCGGCGTCTGAATTCATATTCGTCCACGAGTGACCCCGTGTATTTGATCAGCTGCCCAAAAAGATAATGTGCTTTTTTGACTTTTGCTAAATCAACAGTTTTGTCATTTGACACTTCTCTGTATTTTTTATATACACTTTGAGCAAGAGTTTGTAAGGGTACAGGTGCCTGCACGTTTTTACTAAAAATATTCTTCAGCCTATCCATACGTTCCTTCAATTACCAAATTTTTTTACATGAATATATTAACATTTTAGGTAGTTATTCCAACATTTGATCTTTAGCTAGCGCTTTGTTCACAAATGTTTTAGTTTTTCTAAAAAGTCACTCCATTCCTGCATCATTTTAGTCCGTTTGTTTAAATGGATAGCACGATTGTATGCACGGGAAGTAGCTGTTCCAGTTAGGTGGGAAAGTTGAACGTCGACTACTTCTGGATCCCAATCTAGTTGTTCCACAAGGGTTGTTGATGCAGATGATCTACAGCCGTGGGCGGACATGATGTTTGCTTCATACCCTAAATCGCGCAAACGATTAGTCAATACGTTCTTTGACATCGGTTTGCTGCTATCTTTTGAATTTGGAAATAGTAATTCTGAGTAACCTGTACTCATCTTTAATGCTTCCAATTGCTTAAGGACTTGAGATGAGAGGGGAACGATAAATTCACGATCCATTTTCATAAAATCAGCAGGAAGGAGTATCCTTTTTTCTTTAAAATTGACGTATTCCCACCTCAGCATACGCACTTCACCTGGGCACAAAAATATCCTCGGTATCAGCTTGAGAGCTTCACTGCTGCAAAAGCTACCCCGATCATTTTCATCAATATCCCTGATCAGATTGGCAAGCCTATCAATATCTAAAATAGCAGACCTGTGAACTATTTTTGGCATTGGCTTTAGGATCTCCCTAATCTTCACTCCCATCGCTGGGTTATGACCAGTGAGTCGATTAGCCAATGCATAGTTAAAGATTCGATTAATTACCGAAAGGATGGGGGAAGCTTTTCTTGGAGAACCTTTTGACTCAACCGAAATCAATATGTTGGATATGAGAGCATAATCTATAGCATCCAACTTTTTTTTTGATAGCGGCTTTAAATCGACATCAATGTATCTTTTGATTTTTTTTACATAATCATCAGACCAACCTGACTTTTCCTTTTTTCACCACTTTAACGCTACGTCATAGAATAAGGTGCTTTCTTTTGCAGAAGCAAGCTTTCGTTCGCGTTTCACTTCAGCTGGATTAATGCCATGAATTAGCAATGCTCTAGCTTCCTCTGTAGCTTTCCTAGCGTCAGCCAAGCTCACGCTAGGGTGCTTACCCAATGCTAATTCTTGATGTTTCTTAGCAAACTTATATTTCATGCGCCAGAGTTTTGAGCCGTTACTCTTAATCAGAATAAACAAGCCATTTCCATCAGCTTTCTCGATCTGCTTTTTATCAGTCGGACATGAGAGGTACTTAACTTATGTAGCTTTTAGAGGCATTGTCACTTCTAAGTGGGGTATCATTAGGGGTACCATAATCTAAAAATGGTATATTTTGCAAACTAAATTTTATTGATCCCCCAAATTAAACCCCAAAAAATCCGCAATTTGATGCAGCTTTATAAAACTGTATGCAACACCCTAATACGAAAAAACCCACAAGCCATATGGCTTGTGGGTTAATATGCAAGTCTATGCAATTATAAAGGGCAGATTACATCATGCCGCCCATACCACCCATGCCGCCCATATCAGGCATTGCAGGAGCTGGTGAGTCGTCTTGTGGTGCGTCTGCAACCATCGCCTCAGTGGTGATCATCAAGCTTGCGATTGATGCCGCAAACTGAAGTGCACTTCGAGTTACTTTAGTTGGGTCAAGAATACCCATCTCTAGCATGTCACCGTAGGTGTCGTTACCAGCGTTGTAACCATAGTTACCTTCGCCGTTCTTAACAGCATTCGTTACTACTGATGCTTCAGCACCGGCGTTTGAAGAGATTTGACGAAGCGGTGCTTCCATCGCACGCAGAGCTAATGCAATACCATGAGTCTGATCTTCGTTGTCGCCAGTCATACCCGCTAACTTAGCTGCGGTGCGAACAAGTGCAACACCACCACCAGGTACAACACCTTCTTCAACCGCTGCACGAGTTGCGTGTAACGCATCTTCAACGCGAGCTTTCTTCTCTTTCATTTCAACTTCAGTTGCTGCGCCGACTTTGATTACCGCAACACCGCCAGCTAACTTAGCTAGACGCTCTTGAAGCTTCTCTTTGTCGTAGTCTGAAGAAGACTCTTCGATTTGCGCACGGATTTGACCGCAACGACCTTCGATACCTTCTTGCTCACCAGCACCATCAACGATAGTTGTATTGTCTTTATTGATAACAACACGTTTCGCTGTACCTAGGTCTTCAAGCTGCACTTTTTCAAGTTCTAAGCCGATTTCTTCAGAAATCACAGTACCACCGGTAAGAATAGCGATGTCCTGAAGCATTGCTTTACGACGGTCACCAAAACCAGGCGCTTTAACCGCAGCCACTTTTACAATGCCGCGCATGTTGTTAACTACAAGTGTTGCTAACGCTTCACCTTCAACATCTTCAGCAATAATAAGTAGAGGCTTCGATGCTTTTGCAACAGCTTCTAAAGTAGGCAGTAACTCACGAATGTTAGATACTTTCTTGTCAACTAGAAGAATGAAAGGTGCGTCAAGCTCAACTGTTCCGTTCTCTTGGTTGTTCATGAAATAAGGCGATAAGTAACCACGGTCGAATTGCATACCTTCAACAACGTCAAGCTCGTTCTGTAGTGCTTGACCTTCTTCAACAGTGATAACACCTTCTTTACCCACTTTTTCCATTGCTTCAGCGATGATTTCACCAACCACAGTGTCAGAATTTGCGCTGATAGTACCTACCTGTGCAATTGCTTTGCTGTCAGCACAGTCAGTTGATAACGCTTTAAGTTCTTCAACTGCTGCCGTAACAGCTTTGTCGATACCGCGCTTAAGATCCATTGGGTTCATGCCTGCTGCAACTGATTTCAAACCTTCAGTTACGATGGCTTGAGCAAGTACTGTAGCAGTTGTTGTTCCGTCACCAGCTTCGTCGTTAGCTTTAGAAGCAACTTCTTTAACCATTTGCGCGCCCATGTTCTCGAACTTATCTTCTAATTCGATTTCTTTCGCTACTGAAACGCCGTCTTTGGTGATAGTAGGAGAGCCAAATGATTTTTCCAAAACAACGTTACGACCTTTAGGGCCCAAAGTTACTTTTACTGCGTTAGCTAGGATGTTTACGCCGTTAAGCATTTTGCTACGAGCGTCATCACCAAAACGTACTTCTTTTGCTGCCATGATTCTTTTCCTCTTTACTCTTGAATGTCACTTTCGCCTTGATTTGACCTTAGGCAAAAGTGCAAGTTAGGTACTTTAAATTAACTATTACTCTACGATTGCAAGAATGTCACTTTCGCTAAGGATAAGCACTTCTTCGCCGTCTAATTTTTCAGTTTTTACGCCGTAGCCTTCACTGAAGATAACAAGATCACCTACTTTAACGTCGAGTGCTTTAACGTCGCCGTTATCTAAAACGCGGCCGTTACCAACAGCAACAACTTTGCCGCGTGTTGATTTTTCAGCTGCAGAACCAGTTAGAACGATACCACCTGCTGATTTGCTTTCTTGCTCTTCGCGTTTAATGATGACGCGGTCGTGTAAAGGACGAATTGCCATTTTCAAATCTCCTGAAAATCCAATATAGATAGTTAGTTTCTATTGTGTTTAAAAAAACATTCACCGAGGCGAACGCATTAAGCACCAAACTTTTCGGTACTTAAAATCAATTGTTGCGTGTTAAGTGGGGTTTTGCCCTAGGATCTCAAGGGGCTTTTTAAAAAAAATCTTAATTCAATCGATTTTTTGATTCAGAATCATCTTCAGATGCCGTCTTGTCTTCGTATTCTGCATCAAAAACATCCCCGTTTTGGCTGTCTCGCTGCCCAAACGGAGAACGAGGTTCACCCTGACTATGATCAAAACCACCTTGCTGATGAAATGAAAAATTTCCCTGCACCTTGCCTGAAGCGACTAAGGATTTAACAATATAAGCCGCTATCGGTGCTCGAGTGATTGGCATAGTAAACAGCAAACCAATAATGTCGGTTATAAAGCCCGGCGTAACAAGCAGCACACCAGCAACCAAGAGCAACAAGCCTTCACTCAACTCTTTACCCGGTACTTGCCCCTGCGCTATTTTTGTTTGTACATTGCGCAGTGCACTAGCACCCTCTTTGCGAACGAAGTAAGCACCAAAAAAGGCAGTGATGATGACCACTGCAAAAGTGTTCCAGCCGCCAATATTGTCGCTGACACTGATCAGCAACATAATTTCGAGAATAGGCAATACTGCAAAAATGATAAACAACCGACCAAACATGCCTTCTCCCGTTAACGTTCGTTTTTGCCACATAGGCCTCAAAAGAAGTATGGCCAAAACTACATAATTCAAGACCATACACCTCTCAACTCAAAAGCACGCAGAGGCTTCCCGCCTAGCTCAAGCGTCACTCGACAGGGATGTCGAGTGCCGAGCGTGCCATGGATGGCCTTGAAGCGACTTGAGATAGGTGGGGAGCCTTTGTGGGATTTGGAGTTATTGAGCATTACGCACAAAGTACAGCTCCAACTTATCAATGAATTGTGAACTTTACACCTCTCAACTCAAAAGCACGCAGAGGCTTCCCGCCTAGCTCAAGCGTCACTCGACAAGGATGTCGAGTGCCGAGCGTGCCATGGATGGCCTTGAAGCGACTTGAGATAGGTGGGAAGCCTTTGTGGGATTTGGAGTTATTGAGCAATACGCACAAAGTACAGCTCCAACTTATCAATGAATTGTGAACATTACACCTCTCAACTCAAAAGCACGCAGAGGCTTCCCGCCTAGCTCAAGCGTCACTCGACAAGGATGTCGAGTGCCGAGCGTGCCATGGATGGCCTTGAAGCGACTTGAGATAGGTGGGGAGCCTCTGTGTGTTTTTGATTAATAAACAACAATAAAGAAAAGTTTCAGGTATGCGAAAGAAGACACCGTTACCTCGGGTCTTGTTGCATGCGAAGCATACTCGATACATACTTGCACACAATTGTAGAAAAGGTTTAGCCCATATATGAAGTTTTTTGATAAGTTCAGAATGTCACTTAGATCGTCAATCTTAGTTGCAATGGCCGCATTCATTGCATACCCGCAGGCCTGCAATGCGCAATTCGACGTGTCGCCACAAACATTATTTGCCGACACCCCAGATTTCTTAAAGGTAGAAGATGCGTTCAAAATGGACTTTGAACAGCAAGGTAACGAGCTTATTGTAAAATGGGACATTGCACCAAGCTACTATCTGTATAAAAAACAGTTCAAAGTTGAAGCCGACGGCGCCGTACTTGAGCAAGGCCGTTTTCCGCCATCAGTGCAAGTAGAAGACGAATATTTCGGTATTTCCGATGTGTACAAAACCGACATGCAAATGTCCTTTCCCATCACATTTGCCGATGCAGGCGCAAGCGTTGAGCTTAGCTATCAAGGTTGTGCCGAAGCTGGTCTTTGTTATCCGATTAAAACCATCAGCATTCCACTAAATGAAGTAAAAAAAGTAGAGACTCGAGAAGATCTTGATTTAAGAAGCCTGTTTTCAGAGCAACCGACTTTCCTAAAAGTTGAAGAAGCCTTTGGAATGGAACATAGCCAATCCGATGGCAAATTAACTGTTAACTGGACGATTGCCGATGGCTATTACCTCTATAAAAAACAATTCAAAACAGTGGTAAAAAATGCTGATTTGGGAGATGCAATATACCCAGAGTCGACCCCAATAGAAGATGAATTTTTTGGTAAATCAGACGTTTTCTTTGAAGACATGAAGGTGGAATACCCGATTAATTCAGCAGAGCAAGATTCAGTTGTTAAAATACGCTTTCAGGGTTGTGCCACCGCTGGCCTTTGCTACCCTCCTACCACCAAAATTATTTACCTTAACGCTTATCCTAACGCTACAGGCAGCAGTGCAGGCGAGCTTGAAGCAAGTGTATCCGACTCCGAAGCGCCGCAATCTGAGCAATTCCAACTGGCCGATAAATTGCTGTCAAATGAGAGTCTACTCATTACCCTCGGCTTGTTTGTATTGCTCGGTTTGGGCTTAGCCTTTACGCCTTGCGTGTTTCCCATGTACCCAATTTTATCGAGTATTATAGTAGGAGCGGGTAAAAATAAGCTCACTACGGGCCGCGCCTTCTTCTTGTCTTTTGTGTACGTGCAAGGCATGGCCATTACCTATTCTTTGTTAGGATTAGTTGTTGCTTCGGCTGGTGTCCAATTCCAAGCAGCTCTGCAATCTCCTATTGTTCTTGTTGTATTCATTGTACTTTTTGTGGCCCTTGCCATTGCAATGTTCGGTGGCTACGAAATACAGCTTCCTTCTAAGTGGCAAGAAAAACTTAATGGCGTGAGTAATAGTCAGAAAGCGGGGAATCCCATTGGTGTCTTTATTATGGGTGTCATTTCAGGTCTAGTAGCTTCGCCATGCACCACCGCGCCTCTCACTGCAATACTATTGGTGATTGCACAAAGTGGCGATTTATTACTTGGTTTCAGCGCTCTGTATGCCTTGAGCATCGGTATGGGCATACCGCTGATTTTATTTGGCATGACAGGGGGTAAACTATTACCAAAAGCTGGCCAATGGATGAATGTTGTGAAAACCAGTTTTGGTTTTATGATGCTCTCGGTAGCCATACTGTTCGTAGAACGCTTCATTATCGCCGACTGGACCATGCTCCTTTGGGTAGCGTTAGGGTTAGCCCTGTTCAGTTACTGGTTTGTCGTTAACCTCGACAGCACAACAAGCTTTCTAAAGGGCGTACGAACCCTCGTCATTTTAGTGGGTTTAGTGGTGTCTATTATTTTAGGTCTAAGCAGCACTGCGAACATGGGCTGGCATAGTTTGTCCTTATCCAACTCTGGTAAAATTCAACAAACACAAGTGCAGGTACAAAACCTGGAATCTCAGATAAATGAGCTAAAAGCCATCCTCACCGACATAGCAGTAAATGGCAATGCGGATTCATCTGAGCTAAAAGCCAAGTTAGACAAACTTGAAGCAAGTACTGGCAGTGTAAAGTTAAATGCTAAGGGCCATCCAGAATTTATGGTGGTTAAAAATTTAGAGGATCTGTTTGGGAAAGTTGGCGCTGCCTCGGCGCAAGGTAAGTCAGTGATGGTTGATCTATATGCAGACTGGTGTGTTGCTTGTAAAGAGTTTGAAGCCAGAACTTTCCCAGATCCAAAAGTGATAAAAGCACTAGAGAGCACCGTTTGGATGCAAATTGACCTAACCGACAACACGCCAGAGGGTTTGGAGTTCCAAGAATATTTTGATATTACAGGTTTACCTACTATTTTATTCTTTGACAAAAACGGCTACGAACTATCTAAAGCCAGAGTCACTGGCTTTATGAAGGCTGACCCTTTCGCTGAACATGTTGAAAGAGCTTTAGCGCAAGAATAGGCTGGCTCATCTGGCAAAAAACAAGGTATAGCAATTAATACAGCGTAGCGCCATTGATTAAAAATAGCGCTACGCCTGTATTAAGTTTCAGCAGCAAATCTCAAAAAAAACCTCAATTCATTACCTAAATATATAAATCTCATAATATTGAATGAAATTTCATACCTTAATTAAGACTCAAGATCTATAAACTCAATTGCATCTAATATTTCAGTTGATTCGCGAGACATCACTCTTCAACGCTTTGAAATAACGTTAAAACAATCCTAAATGTTTTTAAATTTAGAACGATAACCTCTAAACAGATGTTCAAGTTTTGAGCATAGCTTCGAGAGCAGAAATTGCTCCTTGGCTTTGTCAAATTCTTGGCGGTAAGCGCAGTCTATAGTCGTTTAACGCCCGCTATTTTAGGTTTATTTTTTGTATGAAATTATTAGTTGGAAAGCCATGAGCAGCTTGTCGATAAAAACTACAACATTACTTGCCATAGCGAGCATAGTTAGCTTTGTGCTTGTTTATCTCGAGCTGCCCTATTTCGCTGTTTTATTGAACAGCTTCGGCTTTCTTGCGATTTTTTATTTTGGAAGCACTTTTACAGTTAACACTCATGAGCAAGATGACGCAAAAGCCGCGGACAACCAAAAACAGTCTCCCTACGATACCTTTGAACACTTCACTTCGCTCAAACACGAGTTCGTGCCAACCCTAGTTGAGTGTGAGTCAAACTTGTCGGATATACTCAGCACCCAGAACGACGCCGTCATGACCCTCAGCACAAGCTTCACCACTCTGCAATCGCTGGTTGAGGTGCAATCAAATACTATACAAACGCTAATCAGAGCAGAAGCCACTGTACACAGCGATGAGTTTGGCAATATCTCTACGCCAGAAGGCTCGGATGAACTCTACAGTGAAAAAATGCGTTCATTTGCCGACAACACATCGCTCACACTCGACAAGTTTATATCGTCGACTGTTGAGATGTCGGCATCGTCAATGGAGCTCCTTGAGCGCGTAACAGAAATATACAACAGCGTTCCGCAGGTGATGAAGGCCCTGAAAGACATCGATAGTATTGCTGACCAAACTAATTTATTGGCACTAAACGCTGCCATTGAGGCAGCCCGCGCGGGCGAGCACGGTAGAGGCTTCGCCGTTGTTGCAGACGAGGTTCGCTCATTATCAAATCGCTCGTCTGAATTCAGCGATGCCATTCAGGCACGCCTCAAAAACATGACCCAACAAATCGAGACGCTTACCACAGAGGTAGGCGAGTTGGCGTCGTATGACGTGAGCTACGTAATTGACGCAAAGAAAGAAATTAACGACGCCCTGCTCAGCATTATCGCAAAAGCAGAGTCGGATGCCAAAGTTACAATGGGCTTAGAAGAAACCGCGCATCAGCTCGAAGTCTCATTAGGTGAGGCTATACGGGGCCTACAATTCGGCGATATCAACGGTCAAAATCTACAATTTACAGCGCAGTCTTTGGAGTTTATCAGAGACCATATAGAGCGCCTTTCATTTGACAATATTGACCAAGTAGCCCAAGAAATACACGATTACTTAGAGTCAATGAAGGCTCGTAAAACCAGTAGTCATAATCCCGTTTCAGCCACCAGCATGGATGCCGGCGACATTGATTTATTTTAAAGATTAACGAGGCAGTCATGAGCGAAAAATCATTACAGATACCTGAGCGTTTCGACTTTGGTTATCACAAAGAGTTTACAGAGCAGTACCAACAGATACTAGAAGACAAGGGAGTCACTCAAATTGCCTTGGACTTTAGCCGTGTAGGTTACCTAGACAGTTCGGCCTTGGGCATGATGGTATTGTTTCAAAAGAAAGCGAAAAGCCAAAATGTTGCCGTGAGGATCCGCGGCGCTAAAGAGAGTGCTAAAGAGATTCTGCAAATTGCGAATTTTGATCGGCTCTTCGAAATTTCTTAGTTATATCGTCACTATTTTGAAACCATAAGGCTATTCATGCGTGTACTAATTGTTGAAGATGATCCCCTTTTTGCCGAAATACTCGAGGTATTTTTGGAAGACAAAGGCTGCAGCACCATTTTGGCGGATCATATTCAGGCAGCGAAAGATCAACTGCAAGTATCTCCCTTCGACTTTATATTGCTTGATAATCACTTGCCGGACGGTGACGGCATTAACTTTGTTCCCTTTATTCGCGAACTCCCTTACAAAGTACCGGTGATGATGATCACTGCTGAAGATAATCAAATAGTAATGTCTGAAGCCTTCGAAAAAGGGGCCGACGACTTCCTGATCAAGCCGATTAGCGTAGATTTGCTATGGCAAAAGATCCAACGCTGTCGAGCCCTATATGATAAGGAAACCGAACTGATACAAAAGACAACGCGTTTGGAAAAGCTAATAAATCAGCAGGAACAAGAAGAGCATCTCGCTCGCTACGTATATGAGCATGTTGCCGCTTCGCTTATTGCTGAAGAAGAATGTGTAGGTACTTACATCCAATCCTCTAGTGCCTTTAACGGTGACGTGTTTATTTCCGACACCGCACCAAACGGCAACCGCTTTGTTATTCTTGCCGATGCAACAGGGCATGGACTGGCCGCGGCGATCAGTATTTTGCCGCTGGTAGCAACCATTCGCGCCATGATCCGCAAAGGGCTTTCACTAGCGCACATTGTGCATGAGGCTAACAAAAAACTGTATTTGGAATTGCCCGACGATAAATTTGTAGCACTCATCGGTGTTGAAATTAATTTCCATAAACAGCATTTACAATTGTTCAATGCTGGTATGCCCGATGTGCTATCACTAAGAACAGATAAATCGCTAGAGCACTATCAATCGAAATCGATGGCGCTGGGCATTTTGGAGCCGGAAAATTTTGACCCAGGCATCATTACGCTGGATACCGGTCCAATCAGAAACCTATTCTTCTTCAGTGACGGTTTGATAGAACAGCCTAATCCACTCGGCGACCCCTTCGGTATGGACCGACTTATCGATATTTTAACGCGCTACGACAGTAAAGAGCCCTTGGTAAGTCGAGTAGTCAATGAGTTTACCGTATTTAATGAACTCGGTGAGCTTTTAGATGATTTATCGTTGTGTGATCTCCAAGTAGAAGCGCTGATGGATAAGCACCTATACGACAACACCAAAAAAGCATTGGCACACACTAGCGGTCAAATCACCGCAACGATTGAAATCGAAGGTGGCATGATAGCGAGCGCCGACATTGTTGGTTGTCTCGACAGCATCATGCGCAGTGTAGATATGGTGGGTGACTTGCGTCAAAAAGCCTTTACTGTCTTTGCTGAACTCATCAGTAACGGCCTTGACCATGGCATATTAAATCTCGATTCCAAGCTGAAAAATGATTTCGCAGGTTTCGCCGAATATATCGAGCTTAAAGAAGAAAGACTGGCGAATATTCCTGATAGTGAAAAATTGAGCATGAAACTTGCTTTCTCCCCGGAAACAGGAGAAATCGACTTCTCAATCATAGATTCCGGCGACGGCTTCGATATGAATAAAGAAAAAGACGTAGGCGATGATGCCCTATCAGGTCGAGGCTTAGACCTAATAAACAAATTGTGTAAAAACGTAGAAGTAATTGCACCCGGTAACCAAACTAAAGTTAACTTGAAGAGAGACTATTAACCAATGAGCAAACACATTTTGGTAGTAGATGATTCACCATCCATTCGTCAGATGGTGACAGTAACGTTGAAGTCGGCAAAGTACCAAGTCACAACCGCTGAAGACGGGCAAGCGGCGCTTGACCTGTGTAAGCGCATGCAATATGACTTTGTCTTAACCGACCAAAACATGCCGCGTATGGATGGCCTAACCCTCATTAAGTCGTTGAGAGGAATGGGAACATACAGAACCACACCCATCGTTGTGCTCACCACTGAAGCAAGTGACACGATGAAAGCGCAGGGTCGCGCGGCAGGAGCCACCGGATGGATGGTTAAACCGTTTGACCCTCAAAAATTATTGAGCGTCGCGGCTAAAGTTCTACGTTAAGTTCCCACTTAAGTAAAAGGCGACCTCAATGTCAGTAGACATGAGCCAATTTTTTGGCGTTTTCTTTGAAGAGAGTCACGAGCATTTAGAAGACATGGAACATCTGTTGATGGAACTGTCTTTAGATAGCCCTGACCCAGAAGATCTGAATAGCATCTTCCGTGCTGCCCATTCAATTAAAGGCGGTAGCGGTGTGTTTGGTTTTGATGCACTGACAGGTCTTACGCACGTGATGGAAAATATTCTTGATCTCGCCCGCAAAGACGAGCTCACCATCACTAAGCCTATCGTTGACCAACTGCTCATTACGGTCGACACCCTTAAAAACATTCTTGAATGCTATCAAAACGAAGATGATATCGACTGGGACAGCATAGAGAAAGGCACCGTTGAACTCGAAGCTCTTTTAAAAAAGGAGGGCGAGCAAGCAGCAACGGATGATGACGAAGATGATGGTTTCGGTTTCTTTGACGTGCCTGTGCAAGATGATGATGACGATTTTGGTTTTTTTGAACCCCTAGATGAACCAGTTGAACAAGAAGAAAAAGGCTATGGCATTTATGCTGATGAAGACGCCAAGAAGGCTGCTGAAGGCGCAGTAGAACTCGACGACGAAGATGACGGCTTTGGCTTTTTTGATGACGAACCTAGCGAAGCAGTTGAAGCAAGCGCGACAACTGAAAATACCAACGAAGACCCCGCCGCTTCTCAGCAAAAAGATAACGTAAAAACAACGAAAACGCCTGTTGAACAGAAACCGGCCGCAGCGGCGAAAGAAGTCGCTTCTAGAAAAACTGCACCAAAACGTACAGCCAAGAAAACAGAGGTTAAGGAATCTTCGTCGATACGCGTCGACACCATGAAAATCGATTCCCTGGTTAATTTAGTTGGCGAATTAGTGATTACCCAGTCAATGATAAAAATTGTTGGTAAAGACGTTCATGGTGAAGTAGAAGAAAAACTTGAGGGGGCGATTGGCGAACTCTCTCGCAACATTCGTGAGATTCAAGAAGCCGTAATGTCAATGCGCATGTTACCGATGTCTTTCGCATTCAACCGTTTTCCTCGCGTCGTTCGCGATCTTGCAGATAAACTCGCTAAAGACATCGAGCTTGTGATCGAAGGCGGCGCAACTGAGATCGACAAGGGCATGATTGAAAAGCTCGTCGACCCACTTACCCACCTTATTCGAAATAGCGTCGACCACGGCGTCGAAATGCCCGACGAGCGCGAGGCCGCTGGTAAACCGCGAAAAGGCACGGTAGTGCTAAACGCTGAGCAACGTGGCGGCAGTATCATCATTTCCATCACCGATGACGGCGCAGGCCTCAATCGCGACAAAATTCTCGAAAAAGCCCTAGCAAATGGCCTTGACGTTGCACCTGATATTGATGACTCACAAGTGTGGCAGTTAATTTTTGAACCTGGTTTCTCCACCGCTGAAGCGGTTACCGATGTATCGGGCCGTGGCGTAGGTATGGATGTGGTTCGTCGGAACATTGAGTCAATCGGTGGTAGCGTCGAGATAGAATCTGTGAAGGGTGAAGGCTCGGTATTTAGGATTCGTTTGCCACTCACGCTGGCTATAGTCGATGGCATGTGTGTCGCGGTAAACGACCAAACTTTCGTCATCCCCCTCACTAACATCATTGAGTCGATGCAGCCTAGCGCAGAACAAATCAAAACCATCGGTAACGATCGTTTACTGTGGGTACGAGAAGAATACTGGCCACTCGTTCCCTTGCATGAACTAATGGAAATTGACGGCGCAATTACCGACCCTTCAAACGCAATTGTGGTGCTAGTAGAAACATCACGCAAACGATTCGGCCTGCTAGTTGATGGCTTAGAAGGTCAACAACAAGTAGTAATAAAAAGTTTAGAGCAGCATTACAAACGCGTGGCTGGTGTTGCTGGGGCAACCATTATGGGTGACGGCGGCGTAGCATTAATCTTAGATATAGAGTCTATCGCTTCGGTAGTCACCATCCCTAATCAACAAACGCATCAATCGGAGGTGTCCGTTGTCGGCTAACCAGAAAAATAACGACCTACAACTCAGTTCAAGCTCTCAACAAGAGTTCCTGACCTTTGTGCTAGGCGATGAAAACTATGCCTTAGACATCATGACAGTGAAAGAGATTCGCGGTTACGAAGATGTCACCAAAATAGCGAATGCACCCGATTACATCAAAGGTGTGTTAAACCTGCGTGGCGACATTGTTCCCATTATCGATTTACGCATTAAGTTTGAAGTAGGCGAGGCTACCTATGATGAGTTCACCATTGTCATTATGTTGATGATTGGTGAGAGAGTCGTCGGCATCGTTGTTGATGAAGTCAGTGATGTTATCAAGGTTGATGACGAAGACATTAGACCGCCTCCGGAATTTGGCGTCGCCTTTGATAGTGCATATTTGCATGGGTTAACCACCATAAACGAACAAATGATTATTTTAGTAAACATTCAAAAATTAATTTCTAGCGATGAGCTAGGTCTGTACGACAAGAGCCAAAAAGCGGAGCAAGAGTAAAATGAAAATATTAAGTGTGTTTGATAACATCAAACTTCCTATTAAAATGTCAATTATCGCTTTGCTTGCTTTTATTGGCCTTGCGATCCCAACCTATTACTACACCACCCTATCAGTTAGCGGGCAAGCATCCGACGAGATCGAACTGAAAGGGATTACGCCGGCATCAGAGGTTGTGATGCTGAAGAAGTTACTCGCCGAACACCGTGGTATGTCGGCTCGCCTATTCGGTGGCGATAACAGCGTAGCAGACTCTCTGAGATCAAAAGCAAGTGAGGTAGAGCGTCAATTTTCAACCATACGCGCAGATTTAAAAGACGCAGGTGCCGATTCAGGCTTAGAACGTAATTTGGATGACTTAGAATCGACTTGGAAAAACGTTCAATCCCGCGTTAATAATCGCCAATACAACAAAGCCCAGTCTTTTGCCGAGCATTCTTCTTTAATGTCTGATGCAGACGGTGTTATTTCAAATATCCTGAAATTCTTTTTACTTAGCTACGATCCTTCGGCGGCAAGTTACCATGTAATTATTGCTAATTTCGAGAATTTACCGCGCTTAGCCGATGCACTTGGCAAAGTTCGTGGCTCTGCTTCTGGCGTATTGGCAGCAGGCGCGATAACGCAAGCTGAAGTAGGTGTTATTCGCGGGTTCGTGAATACCATCAATGCCCCGTCAAGAGACTTTGATTACAACATGCTGTCGGGCTCTGACGCTGATGAGCGTTTGAATAAACTACGATCAACTAGCGCAACGATTAAAAGTAGCGTTGACAACTTAATCCAAGTAGCCGAACGCGAAGTGCTAGTGGGCGGCGAACTCAGCTACTCTCCAGCTCGCTTTTTTGATGAATATTCAAGTGCCATCAACCAACTATATGAGCTGCATGAAGAAAGTATCGTTTTATTGAGGACCATCATAGAGGAGCGTGTCGACAATACTGTTGCCGAGCGCAGAACAACGCTGTTCACCATCGGCATTCTGTTTATCATTAGCTTATTTATCGGCTTCGTGATAATTCGCTCAGTAAATACCTCGGCGAGTAAACTGATTAGCTCATTCGCGAAAATTTCTCAGAATGACTACGACATTGAATTTACGACTAGCCGCAAAGATGAGATGGGTATACTCGAGCGCGAGCTGGCTGAATTAACAGAAAAGCTTAAAGAAGCTGCTATCGTTGCGATTGAAGCCTCAAAAGTCAAACAAGCTCTCGACAGCAGCTCGATGTGTTTTATGATGTCAAACGCTGATCGTGAAATCGTTTATATGAATGAAGCGGTTAAGAAATTAATGGAAGAGAGTGAAGCCGAAATTCGCAAAGAACTCCCACAATTTAATGCGTCAACGCTCATTGGCACTCGTATTGATAGTTTCCATCATAACCCTAAACATCAGCATGCGGTTCTCGACCAATTAACGGGTACACACGAAGCGCGCTTGGACCTAGGCGGCAAATCATTCAAGCTCAATATCAACCCAATCAAAGATGAAAAAGGTAACGACCTTGGTAACTCTGTTGAATGGCTAGACATGACCGAGATTTATGAAGAAGAGCGCAGAGTAGCACGTATTCTTGAAGCTCTTGATTCATCGTCAACGAATATTATGATTGCCGACGCCAACCGCGATATCATTTACATGAACCGTTCGCAGGTAGTGATGATGAAAGAAGCTGAATCAGACCTTCGCAAAGTGCTTCCGCATTTTGATGCCAGTGACATTATTGGCAACAGTATGGACCGCTTCCACAAAGATCCTTCACATCAACGCGGTTTACTCGACAGACTCACCGAAGCACATACATCAGAAATCACGGTGGGTGCGCGTCACTTCCGCCTAACAGCCAACCCGATCATGTCGAAAGATAACGAGCGTATTGGCACCGTAGTGGAGTGGTTAGATAGAACCAAAGAGATTAGAGCAGAACAAGAAATCGCACAAATGGTTAGTGCTAGTTTAGCTGGTGACTTTACGCGAAGAATTGAGGAAAGCGATAAAGAAGGTTTCTTATTGACCATGTCGCAAGGTTTGAACGAGCTAGTGAAAACCACCGAGGCGGGTCTGAATGAAGTGAGCAATGTCCTCTTGGCGATATCTGAAGGTGATTTAACCAAACGCATAACGTCGGACTATCAGGGTACCTTTAACGACCTGAAAAATTACAGTAACACTACTAGCTCAAACCTAGCTGATGTTATTAGTAAAATCCGAGAAGCATCAGAAACCATTAACAATGCCTCTTCTGAAATCGCACAGGGCAACTCTGATCTCTCCACTCGTACCGAGCAGCAAGCTTCTAGCTTAGAAGAAACTGCCTCGAGCATGGAAGAGATCACCAGTACCGTTCGCTTGAATGCAGAGAATGCCAATCAAGCTAATGGACTTGCCTCACAAGCAGCGCAGGTTGCAGGCAGTGGTGGCGACTTGATACAAGAAGTGGTGATGACCATGGCCTCTATTAACGAGTCATCGCAGAAAATTTCCGACATCATTGGTGTTATCGATGGCATTGCCTTCCAAACCAATATACTCGCACTTAACGCCGCGGTTGAGGCTGCTAGAGCAGGCGAGCAAGGTCGAGGTTTTGCCGTAGTTGCATCGGAAGTAAGAACACTTGCACAGCGCTCTGCTAATGCTGCGAAAGACATCAAAGACCTGATCTCAGACTCGGTCGCAAAAGTTGAGAACGGCAATCAATTAGTTAACCAGTCGGGCGATACAATGAAAGAAATCGTGGTGTCAATTCAGCGCGTCAACGACATTATGAGTGAAATTGCCGCTGCATCTGCCGAGCAAGCGAGTGGTATTGATGAAGTAAGCAAAGCCGTCACCCAGATGGACGAGATGACCCAGCAAAATGCTGCCTTAGTTGAGGAAGCCGCAGCCGCCGCTGAAAGCATGCGCACACAGGCCGGCGACTTGACCGACCGTGTAGGCACATTCAAGCTTAACGAAGAAGACGTAAGCTCTAATAGAGCAATAGGGCACCAAAGCGGATCAGCGAAGGCCAGCACAGCGGCACCATCCCGGTCAACAGCCGACCCATTATCGCGTCAGTTCGAAGAGCTACCGTCGGTAATGAGCACCGCAGAATCGCGTGAAGCCAGTCGTAAGGTGATACCCACAAAGTCGGAAGATGATGAATGGGAAAGCTTTTAAGTCATGGTTGTAAGCCCTGCAAAAAAGGAGTTCACTTACAGCACTGCTGATTTTGAAGCCGTGCGTAAGAAACTCAAAAAGCTCACGGGGATTAACCTTGCTGATAGTAAAGACAGCATGGTCTATTCTCGTTTAGCACGACGCATACGCGTATTAAAATTGGGTTCTTTTTTGCAGTATTTAACCTACCTCGACAACAATGCTCCAGAGCAAGAAGAGTTTGTTAACGCGCTTACAACTAACCTCACCTCCTTCTTCAGAGAAAGTCATCATTTTGATGCACTTGAGGCGCATTTAAAGAAAAACCCAAAGGCGACGAAAATTTGGTGTGCCGCCAGTTCAACCGGTGAAGAGCCCTACTCTATTGCCATGACTGCGGTAAAAGCCTTCGGTAAATTCAGTTGCCCTGTGCAAATTATTGCCTCCGACATCGACAGCAAAGTGCTTCAAACAGCTAGAGAAGGTATGTATCGCAGCGATCAAATTCGCGATCTGCCGATTGAAATGAAACGACAGTTTTTTCACCGAGGCACCGGTAATCATGATGGAAAAGTACGGGTAGTAAAAGAACTACGAGAACTCGTGCAGTTTCAGAAGTTAAATCTAATGGACGATAGTTACGCCATTCCGAAAAATATCGATATTGTGTTTTGTCGTAACGTCATGATTTATTTCGATAAACCGACTCAGTTGGATATTTTACAAAAAATTGTAAAACACATGGCTCACGATAGTTTGTATATTGCCGGCCATTCGGAAAATTTCGGCCATGTTAGCCAGGTACTTACGCCCCTCGGTAAGACCATATACAAACCGAAGCGGGGATAACATTGAATATTTTTGACAATGAACATCTAGCCCCGAATCGCTATTTTGATCGCAATTTCAACACAGATGCGGTAAAAATTCTTCCCGGCGAGTACTTCGCTACTAGCGAAAAAACCATGATCGTGACCGTTCTAGGCTCTTGTGTGTCTGCTTGTATTCGAGATCCAATCACCCAAATTGCTGGCATGAATCACTTTTTATTACCTGCCAATGTCGACGAAGATAACTTCGTTTCGGAGTCGGCTCGATATGGCGTGTATGCCATGGAAATTTTAATTAACCACATGCTCAAATTAGGCGCAAATCGAAACCGATTAGAAGCCAAAATATTTGGTGGCGCTAACGTGTTAAGAGGCTTCTCAGCGGCAAACAGCGTAGGCGAAAAAAACGCCTTGTTTGTGAAAGAGTACTTAGAGGCTGAAAAAATTAGGGTCACGGCAACCGATTTACTCGGAGAGTTCCCTCGTAAGCTCTATCTCTTCCCTGAAACCGGTGAAGTGAAAGTACGTAAACTTAAATCCATGCACAACACCACCATCATTGATCGCGAGAGCGAGTACAAGGTTAAAATTAAACAGAGCGGGTCTACTAGGGGCGGTGATGTTGATTTGTTCTAACACCAGATATGATGGAAACGCGTTATGCGGTTTTATAATGTTGACGCCAAGTTTAGGGGTGTGTAAACCGTGACTATCAAAGTTCTCGTTGTAGATGACTCAGCGCTAATACGCAGTTTACTTGGTGAGATTATTCATCAAGCGCCCGACATGGTAATGGTGGGCGCCGCACCTGATGCTTTCATGGCAAAAGACATGGTTACCGAGCTCAAACCTGATGTGATCACGCTTGATATCGAAATGCCCAAAGTTGATGGACTGACTTTCCTCGACCGCCTAATGAAAGCGAGGCCAACACCTGTTTTAATGATCTCCACTCTTACGGAAAAGGGTGCAGACGCAACTATAAAATCGCTTGAACTTGGCGCTATCGATTTCATTGCTAAACCTAAAATTGATGTCGCACGCGGTTTAAATAACTATCAACAAGAAATTCTCGACAAAATTAGGGTGGCCGCAAAGTCGAAACCTCGACCGCGCCCAAATATCAGTAAAACCACCACCAGTATTCCAATTCGCTATCAAGGTACGGAGACGGTAGTAGGAATAGGTGCATCAACTGGTGGTACAGAGGCTATTCGTGAAGTATTACAACAGCTATCACCAGCCTTCCCCGCAACGATAGTAACGCAGCATATGCCACCGGCATTTACGAAGTCTTTTGCGACTCGCTTAAATTCCTTATGTGCAATTACGGTGAAAGAAGCAGAGGACGGAGAGCGTATATTGCCTGGTAATGCTTATATCGCGCCGGGTGACAAACACCTGCAGTTACGCCGCCACGGCGCAGATTATAGAATTAAGCTCGACGATGGTCCTTTAGTTAGCGGCCATAAGCCAGCGGTCGACGTCATGTTTAAATCACTTGCAGAAACCGTAGGTAAAAATGCAGTAGCCACGATTCTCACTGGTATGGGTAAAGATGGCGCAAAGGGCTTGGTTCAATTGCGCGAAGCGGGGGCAATTACCATGGCTCAGGATGAGGCAACTTGTGTGGTTTATGGCATGCCCAAAGCAGCAGTTGAGATGGGTGGCACCGAGCACGTCTTTCCACTCGGTAAAATGGGCAAAGCCTTGACTAAAGCAGTTGAGAAAAAAGGCGGCGGTACTCGGCTATAAGGCCTTTTCCTCATATATTGTCACGGTATTTCGGCCGGCTTCTTTAGATAGATACAAAGCTTGATCAGCTTGATTTACTGCATGGGGCAAACTCATGTTGTTCCCGAGGTCAATAAGCCCAGCACTAAAAGTACAGCGAAACTTTTGCGATTTCGCCTCAAATTCAATGAGCTCGAAAGCTTCTCGTATATGGTTGAGTTTTGCAGCGGCATCCTCAGTGGTAGAACCCACAAACACCAATAGAAACTCTTCACCACCATAGCGACCGATGTAATCGGTAGTGCGCAGACTGCGCTTTAATAGCTGCCCAAGCCCGCTTAATACTTTATCTCCCGCGGCATGGCCGAAGGTATCGTTTACTGCTTTGAAATGATCGAGGTCGAGCATAGCCAAGCTTACCGGGCTCTTTTGGCGCTGACTTAAGCGATAGCTATTCATCGCAGCTTCCATTATCTCGCCATGATTCAACACTCCGGTAAGCGTGTCTTTAGAGACAAAATCTTTTACCGCCAACGCTCTGCTCAAACGTGTGAGTAGCTGTTTCACCACTAAACCAGGTGGTGTGCTTTTCGCAATCACATCATCGGCGCCACTATTTAGGGCAGCCAACTTGGTTTCAAGTTGCTCGTCTGCGGTCAAAAATACAATTGGGGTAAAATCATATTCTTTTTGCTGGCGAATAAGCTTCGCCACCTCAAGACCGTTCACATCCGGCATGTTCATATCAAGTAAAAAGAGGTCCGGATAAAAGTCGTCGAGGTTATCAAACATGTGCTCTACCGAAGACGAGAAATAGACTTCGCACTCGGCCTCTTCGAGTAAAGTCTGATAAAACTCACCCATTGATTGGTTGTCGTCGATGAAAAGAACACGGTATGCCCTCGTTTTTTGTAGATGAAGTACCCGATTGATTTTCTCAATAATACCCAGTATTGCCATCGGTTTTACAATGAAGTCAACAACGCCGGCCCTCACCGCAGCTAGGCGCGTTTCCAGAGAAAATTGGCCAGAATATGATACAACCTTTATGCCACGCTGAGTGAGCTGCTTCGCGTAGTCAAACACCTGCTCCATGGTAATTTCCGGCATGGTGATGTCTAACATGACCAGATCAGGCTGCATGTCTAAGTCGCTAATAGCGGCCTTAAATACTTTTATACTCTCATAGTAATCCACTTGAAAATTGAATTCTTCGATCAGTGAAGCAATCGCCATACTGGCACTTTTGTCGTCGTCAATAATGGCGATTGAGGGCTTACGTGATTGCTTTGCGGCACTCTTGTTAGCGTCTAATGATGTAAGAAGTTCAAAAGGATTATCGTTTTCTATTAGAAGAGGATTAGGGTCTTTGTTAGCATCAGAAATGAGTCGATTCATTAGGGCATCGATGCCAACTATTGACTCTTTTATCGTTAGCTTTTCGGCTTTAGCATCTTCACAGGCTTTATTGATATCTTGCAAAATAGATTGCAACTCAAACAAAGCAAAGGTTGCCACTGACTGCGCCATAGCATTAATGTTGTAGCGAAATGGTTCAAGTAAGGCCAAACTTTTTTGCTTGCGAGCGTCGGCCCACAAAGACACCAATATTTTGAGTTTGGTTTTAAATTTAGCATCGAAGTTAGTTGGCAAACTGATAGCGACTCTCCACTTCTTATCACAACATAAGAACTCGTTACTCTACATTAATGCAAGTTGTCGCATCTTAAAAGCAATAAATGCCTCAACAACACTACTAAAGTTGAATAATAAAGCGATAACTTAACTACTAATATATACAAAGGTATCAGATCCGCAACGCAATAACGCTAACTTAGAAAATACGCAGCAAAGAATTTTGCTATTATTTCTGAATGGGAATTATAGGAAAAAGTATTCAGGCTTTATTAGCACGTACTTTTTGTGGTGTAAGCAATGTTCATTGTTAATATAAATCGTTAATGTAAATTCTATGACCATTTTCTTTTGGTCATCTAAGGTAGCTATGTTAGGTAAAATTATCACAAGCTTTATCGACTTAATTCATTCCAAGCATGATGAAGCCTTTGTCGATGATTTAATTAGCTCCCTGCAATTAGACAACGACGGTGCCTACACCGACTTCATAATTTACGATGATGATGACCTATTCAAACTAACCAACGCCTACATCACAAAAACGGGACGATGCTATAGCGATGTATGGAAGGAGTTTGGTATATATTCTTTCAAAAGTCTTTACGAACAGCATGGTCATATCACCAAAAAGTACACTTCCTTATTGAGTGTAATGAATAACCTCGATTCGAGCATTCATCCGGCATTAGACCTAATGTACGACGACATTCGCTTTCCTCAGTTTAAGGTCATCGAAAGTAATGCTTCCAGCACAACTATTGCTTATTCGTCGCAAAGAAATTTGGTCGATTTTGCCGAGGGTTTAATTCGAGGGTGCGCCTTGTACTTCGATGGCGATATATGCTTGAGTAAACTCGATACCGCGATATTTGATGAGCCATTCAATGCCGTATTTAAAATTGATTTAGACGAGGGCGCCCAATGAGCGAACAAGAGCTAAAGCAGCAAATAGCCGCGCTTGAACGTGCTCTCGAGCGAGAGCGTAGCGCCAGAAAAAGCGCTGAAGACGTACTTCGCCAAAAAGCCATGGAGGTATTCGAGGTTACTGAGCGCTTGCAACTGTCGAGTGAGCGTTTGCGCCTATCTTTGTGGGCTAGCAATGAAGTTGTGTGGGAATGGAATGCTCGAGAAAACCTATTTCGTTTGTATGCTGCTATCACGGAAAGTGAAGTGAAAATTCAAGAGAAAGGCACACTCGAAGACGCAATTAGCACCTTACACCCAGACTATCGCGACTTATTTCGTGAAACATGGGAGGCGCATGAGAAGCAAGAAACTGAAAATTTCGTGTTAAAAGCCCTGCGAAAATCATCGTCGAAGAAGGAGTATCGTTGGTCATTAATGCGCGGCCGAATAACAAAACGAGATGCTTCGGGCAAGGCAAAGCAGTTTATCGGCCTTTTTCGGGATATCCACAATCGGGTATTGCAACAACAAACCTATCAAACCATCGTTGATGCCTTTTTACAGTCAACCCGACCTGGCTTCATTATTAATCTCAAATCAATGCACGTAGAGTGCAACGACTATTGCTTGAAAATGTTAAATCTCGATAGAACAAGTATTAAGCAAGAACAACTTATTTCTCAACTTCCGGTAAATGTAGTGCTTGAGAATATTCAAGCGAACAATCGTAAATTCGCTGCTGAATTTGAACTTGCTGATGGAACAAAAAAGGCAGGCGGCTTTTATCTTTCTGAAGTACCTGACATGACAATAAACACCCCTTACTGCGTAGTTTTCTTTAGCGTTGGCCCGAACAAATAGCGATACTTAGTATCATCTTGTATTAACACAGGTTAATCACGCTCACTTACTCTCTTTCCAAACACTTTATTGTTGGCAATTTCGCTGATTAGACCAGTAAAATGCTGAATCTTTGCATCGATCTGTGTATATTTCACCTATAACGTTAAAAATGAACGTCAAAACAGTGCGCGCGACTCAAAAAGCTCAAAAATTAGGCGCTAAATTTTGAAATAAGCATGTTAGATGCTCGTTCCCCGATTTTATAAGCATATTCAATGAATATTTTAGTATTAAATGGCCCAAATTTAAATTTACTCGGAAAGCGTGAGCCCGAAATCTATGGGCGCGAAAGCCTTGATGAGGTCATGGCTGGTCTAGTTAATTACGCAGCAGAGTGTGGTGCTGAAATAAGTCACTTTCAGTCGAATGCTGAACATGAGCTGGTTAACAAAATTCAGTCAGTGTTGTTAGACGATTCCGTATATGAAGGCATTATCATCAATCCCGCGGCTTTCACTCACAGCAGTATCGCTATTCGAGATGCTTTGCTAGCAAGCGCGCTACCCGTTATTGAAGTGCATTTGTCTAATATTCATAAGCGTGAAGCATTCAGACAGCATTCTTTTATATCTGATATTGCATCTGGCGTGATTGTGGGGCTCGGCACTGTCGGTTACCGCTTGGCACTGGATGCTCTGCTCGATAAAAAATAAACCAATTCAATGCCAAGAGCTCAACCTGCTCTTAGCCAGAAACAATGATACTTACAAATCAAATAAAAAAAGAGACGACAAATGGATATTAGAAAAATAAAAAAACTGATTGAGCTAGTAGAAGAATCAGGCATCGCCGAATTGGAAATTACTGAAGGTGAAGAATCAGTGCGCATCCATCGCGGCGGCTCTGCCTCTGCTGTTCAATATGCACCGCAAATGATGCAAGCGGCTCCTGCACCTGTGGCGGCACCCGCACCCGCAGCAGTAGAAGCAGCCCCGGCAGCACCCACTGGACATGTCGTCAAATCACCGATGGTTGGTACGTTCTATCGCTCATCGTCACCTGAAGCCAAAGCCTTTGTTGAAATTGGTCAAAGCGTAAATATAGGCGATACCTTATGCATCGTAGAAGCGATGAAAATGATGAACCAAATAGAGGCCGACAAAGCCGGTGTGGTAAAAGAGATCTTGGTAGATAATCAAGAGCCTGTAGAGTTCGACCAACCGATGTTCGTTATCGAATAAGGCTAAAACTATGCTAGATAAAGTACTTATCGCCAACAGAGGCGAAATTGCATTGCGTATATTACGCGCATGTAAAGAGCTAGGCATAAAGACGGTTGCTGTTCACTCTACTGCAGACCAAAAGCTCAAGCATGTATTGTTAGCCGATGAATCAATTTGTATCGGCAATCCACCTGCTAACGAAAGTTATCTCAATATTCCGCGCTTAATTGCTGCGGCGGAAGTGACTAATTCTATCGCTATTCACCCTGGTTATGGGTTTTTAGCGGAAAGCGCCGATTTCGCAGAAGCTGTAGAAAAAAGCGGTTTCGTATTCATCGGGCCAACTGCTGAAACCATCAATCTAATGGGCGACAAAGTATCAGCCATCAACGCCATGCGTAAAGCAGGTGTTCCTTGTGTGCCAGGCTCCGACGGCCCTTTGGGTGACGATATTGAGAAAAACAAAGCGATTGCAAAACGTATTGGCTACCCGATGATCGTGAAAGCGGCAGGAGGCGGTGGTGGTCGTGGCATGCGCGTTGTTCGTAGCGAAGTTGAACTCGACGAAGCTATTCGCACTACCAAAGCCGAAGCCGGTGCTGCCTTTAACAACGATGTTGTATACATGGAAAAGTTTCTCGAAAACCCACGTCATATTGAGATCCAAGTATTGGCCGACGGACAAGGTAACGCCATTCATCTAGGTGAGCGGGATTGCTCTATGCAACGTCGCCATCAGAAAGTAGTTGAAGAAGCACCTGCACCGGGTATTTCCCAACAAATGCGAGAGAAAATCGGTGAACGCTGCCGGCGCGCTTGTATCGAAATAAACTACCGTGGTGCTGGCACCTTCGAATTTCTCTACGAAAACGGCGAATTCTATTTCATCGAAATGAACACGCGTATCCAAGTAGAACACCCAGTGTCAGAAATGATCACTGGTGTCGACTTAATTAAAGAGCAGCTTCGAATTGCAGCTGGGCAACCACTTTCAATTGAGCAATCACAGATACAAATTCGCGGCCATGCCATTGAATGTCGCATAAACGCTGAAGACCCAGAAACTTTCATTCCTTGCGCAGGGAAAATTGATATGTTTCATGCGCCAGGTGGCCTAGGTGTTCGTTGGGAATCGCATATTTATTCGGGTTACACGGTTCCCCCATACTACGATTCGATGATAGGTAAACTGATTACCTATGGTGAAAGTCGAGATGAAGCCATTGCCAGAATGCGTCATGCACTAAGTGAGTTGGTTGTAGAAGGTATCAAAACCAACGTGCCACTGCAGCAGTTAATTATGGCAGACGAAAACTTCTTCAATGGTGGCACTAACATCCACTACTTAGAGAAAAAGTTGGGTTTGGCTAAATAGTGTATCAAGCCAGAAATTGGCATTAGTAGTCCGACCAAAAAGCTCAGTTTTGCTGAGCTTTTTCATTTCTGGCGCATCGTTAGGAAGAAGATAAGAAAATCACAGCTACTTATGCACTTTTGCTCGATAGTTTACGTAATAATGTATTAATTTTACGAACACTTAAGGGTAAAACATGTTTGGCTTATTTAAATCAAATCCGACGAAAAAACTCAGAAAAACTTACGACATGAAGCTAGAACAAGCTATGCATGCACAACGAAAAGGCGATATTAAAACCTATTCAATGCTAACAGCCGAAGCTGAAAAAATTTGGGCTGAAATACAAAGCCTAGAGGCGAAATAACGAAGCGGCGAAATGGCCATACAACTTGGTAGTGGCCTTTGCCTCACCCTTTTATTCCAAGTCCTGTAGCTATATACTTTATTCATGCCATGTTAATCACAAAGAGTATGCCCCAAATGATTTCCCAATCGTGCAAAATACTATTGATCTTAAGCCTGCTTGTTTCACTCCCCGCTTTTTCAGAAGCGGCAAACAAAGCTGTATCATCACCCGATATGGTCATAAGCACTCACAAAGGCAAATTTAACGGTAAAACAGTAAACTACAAAGTAATGGCAGGCGATACACATTTGCTTGACGCTAAAGGCGAGCCGCAAGCGTCCATCTTTAGCACCGCTTACATAAAAACCAATGATAAAGATAGCGAGTCGCGTCCGATTATTTTCGTGTTTAACGGCGGTCCTGGCTCATCAAGCGTTTGGTTGCATATGGGTGTTTTTGGCCCTAAGTATGTAGAATTACCAAGTGATGCAGAGCCTGTGAGTGCAGCGCCATTTAGGGTAATAGACAATCCACATAGCTTACTTGATGTTGCCGATTTAGTATTTATCGACCCTGTTGGTACAGGCTATTCCAAAGCCATTGGTGAGTACGAAGGTAACGATTTCTGGGGTGTAAAAGAAGATGCGGAAATAATGTCAGAGTTTGTTCGACGCTTTATTACGCAGCACGAGCGTTGGAACAGTCCAAAATATCTAGCTGGTGAGAGCTACGGTACAACTCGCGCTGGTGCGATGGTTCGTGAATTACAAGAGGGCTGGGGCTCTATTGATCTAAATGGTGTTTTTCTCATTTCCTCTATCGTCGACTTTCAAACTGGCGATTTCACCGACGGCAATGACATTCCATACATCACTTTTCTACCAACCTATGCTGCTACTGCTTGGTATCACAATGTCGTGCCGAACAAACAAAAATGGGCTTCGCTCGAAGCTTTCGTTGATGACGTGAGGCAATTTGCACTCAATGAATATACCGAGTTCTTGTTCAAGGGACAAAGGGCTTCTGAGCAAGAAAGCCAAGCAATACTCGCACAATTACATGAGTTTACGGGCTTAAGCAAACGCTTCATTACAAATAGTAATATGCGCATCAACGAATTCTATTTTATGAAGGAATTACTTCGCGATCGCGGTCAAGTAGTGGGTAGACTAGACAGTCGTTACTTAGGTACTGAAACCAACAACGTAGAGGCCAGATTCGACGCTGACCCATCTGGCTATGCAATAGACGGGGCATATACAGCTGCTATTCAAAACTATCTTGCCAAGAACTTAAACGTAAAGCGCAACGAGCCCTATCACATACTTAGCTCAGAAGTGTTTAGTAATTGGAATTGGCTTTACGGTTCCAGCCCTCGTCAGCAAGGTTTTTTAAACGTAACGCCTCACCTTGCTACTGCGCAACATCAAAACAAAGACTTCAGGATCTTCGTAGCCAATGGGTATTACGATTTGGCAACGCCATTCTTTGCTACCGAACACAGTATGAACCACCATGGTATTATTAAAGAAAAAGTCACAATGAAGTATTACCCAGCGGGGCATATGATGTATATTCACCATCCTTCGCTGAAGCAGCTTGCAACTGACATGCGTGAATTTGTTCAACAAGGTCAAAATTAAGCCTCAATTCTCCCTGAGCGCCATATTCTGACCAACTATTAAGGTCTTTATATGGCGTGGCAACAACTCAAAATAAATGTAAAAGCAGAATACGCCGAAGCGGTCGGCGACATGTTAAGTGCAAACAAAGCCCAAGCAGTTACCTTTGTTGATGCCAAAGACACGCCAATGTACGAGCCTAAACCCGGTGAAGTTCTGCTATGGCCAGATACGCAAGTTGTGGGTCTTTTTGACGCTGGTGACGACTTAAGTATCGTAATAAAACGCTTAGAGAAAGCCAAAATACTAGGTAAAAACTTTACCCACCTTGTTGACCAGTTAGAAGATAAAGACTGGGAACGAGAGTGGATGGAGAACTTTCATCCTATGCAGTTTGGTCGTCGCTTGTGGATTTGTCCGAGTTGGCGTGAAGCCCCTGACCCTAGTGCGGTGAACATCTTGCTAGATCCAGGCTTGGCTTTTGGCACAGGTACTCATCCTACTACATCGCTTTGTTTACAATGGCTCGACGGCATTGATGTGGCCGAAAAAACAGTTGTAGATTTTGGCTGCGGCTCGGGAATACTTGCCATCGCAGCACTCATGCTTGATGCAAAAGCTGTCGTGGGTATTGATATCGACCCTCAGGCCTTGCAAGCCAGCGTTGATAATGCACAGCGCAACAATGTGAGCGATAGACTTCAAGTCTATTTGCCACAAAACCAACCTACGCTTCAAGCTGATATCGTCATGGCAAATATTTTGGCAGGCCCACTTCGGGAGCTTCAAAACGTTATATCTGATTATTGTAAGCCGGGTGGGCAATTAATTATGTCCGGCATATTGGAAGAACAAGCAGAGTCAGTTATCTCAAAATATGAACATCTTTTCGACTTTGATCCAATTGCTGTTGAAGGTGAGTGGGTTAGATTGAGCGCCACGAAGAAAGTGTAAAAATCAATCGATTCACTCGTAGCATGGAAATTTTGTAAACGATAGAATAATGCAACGTTACAGACTCGTTAAAATCGCTTTCAAACGGTAAAGACTAGATGTCAACTGCCTTTGCGCGATTATTTTTTTTCATATCAAGATTTTCATCTAAGCCTTTGACAGCTATAAATTAATTGTTTTCCACCTTTTGTCTAAGTATAAATTGATTAAAAAACACACTTTCTATTTGTTTAAAAAGTGAGTAGTATGCGTCCGTTCGAAACGAAGTCAGACCACTAAGACTAAAGTACCGTTTAGTGCGCAGTCGGAGAGAAAGTTGAAAATTGGGCCGTATACACTAGACAACAATTTGATGCTTGCTCCCATGGCTGGAGTGACTGACAGACCTTTTAGGCAGCTTTGCAAATCGATGGGCGCAGGGCTTGTTGTGTCGGAAATGCTCTCTAGCAATCCCAGAGTGTGGAACACACAGAAGTCACAGCTTCGCATGAACCATGCTGGTGAGTCGGGCGTTCGCTCTGTTCAGATAGCGGGGTCAGAACCTGAGTTAATGGCACAAGCTGCGCAGTTTAATGTTGAAAATGGTGCTCAAATCATTGATATCAACATGGGCTGCCCTGCTAAAAAGGTAAACAAAAAGTTAGCTGGTTCAGCTTTGCTGCAACAACCTCAACTGGTTGAAAGCATCGTGAAAGCGGTGGTGTCTGCAGTAGAGGTGCCAGTTACCTTAAAAATCCGTACGGGATGGGATACCGACAACAGAAATGGTGTTCAGATTGCTCAGATTGCTGAAGCAAATGGCATTCAATCTCTTGCAGTGCATGGAAGAACGCGAGCCTGTATGTATAAAGGGAAAGCGGAATACGACACGATAAAAAGCATTAAACGTGATTTGTCTATTCCGGTCATCGCAAACGGCGACATTGTTACCGTTGATGATGCGATAAACGTGCTGAACTATACCGGTGCAGATGGAGTCATGATAGGACGTGGAGCCCAAGGCAACCCTTGGATATTCCGAGAAATATCGCACTATCTAGCAACCGGGCAATACTTGGATGAACCAACTATTACCGAGAAAGTCAGTGTACTGACTCAACATGTTGAGAATGTACAAAACTTCTACGGTGACATCATGGGCGTGCGTATTGCGCGTAAACATGTGGGTTGGTACGTTGAGAAGTATGATTCAGATAAAACGTTTCGCCGATATTTTAATGCTATCGATTGCGGCGAAAGCCAGATTGATGCAATAAAACGTTATTTTTCATCGTTGCCAGAGTCCGTATATCAAAACGTGACACCAGCAGCTTAAGATTAATTTTAATTAAAGAGCAATAAAGCATTATGTTCGATCAAAACTTATCTTCACCATTTACAACGACTGTAACTACGCCAACACAGGCTCAAACACAAAAGCCACTTCGTGCTTCAGTGAAACAAGCTGTGAACAAATATCTAAAGGAACTAGATAACCAAGATATCGACAACTTATACGACTTAGTGCTTGCAGAAATCGAAGCACCGTTGTTAGAAGAAGTGATGACTTACACGCGTGGCAATCAGACTCGTGCGGCAAACCTTATGGGTATTAACCGCGGTACATTGCGTAAGAAGCTTAAACAGTACGGTATGAACTAAGCAAAGCACAGGGGCGCATTGCCACCGTGTTGAAATCTAGCTTTATCCGGAACTAAAAACGAAACGAGCACGCTGCAAAGGGTGCTCGTTTTTTTTTGCGACTAAGAGTACCCACTACCCTAGCACTCACAAACGTAATACATAGCGAGTGTTATACCGCCTTTATTTTCTTTTTAAGCGGGATAAATTCTTTATTGTCTCCAGGTACATCAGGGAAGCGCCCATTTTCCCAGTCATCTTTTGCTTTCTCTATCCGCTCTTTACTAAATGATACAAAATTCCAAAAAAGGTGCGGAACAGTGTCGAACTTGTCTCCGCCTAACATAATAAAACGGCCACACTCAATAACATTGATCGCACTATCATGCTCATCTAACAGTACAAATTCACCCTCACCATAGCATTCTCCATCAACCTCGACTTTTCCGCTAACGGTAAATATGGCCGTTTCTTGATTTGGATGAGGTCGCTCAATGCGGCTTCCCTCGCTTGCTGCAATATCAATATAGAACATCGGTGAGTAGGTCTTGATTGGAGAGCTCATACCATAGGCCTCGCCCACAATTAAGCGCATCATAATTCCTTCGTGTATGAAATGCGGTAATTCGCTCTTTTTAGTATGGGTGAAAGAAGGCTCTATCTCGGCCATGTGCTCGGGAAGTGCTATCCAACATTGCAGCCCATTTATTCGATGTTTATTTGCGCGAACTTCAAAAGTCTCACGCTCTGAATGAGTGATGCCTTTACCTGCAGTCATCCAGTTTACATCACCGGGTTGAATTTCAAGATTATTGCCAAGTGAATCCCGGTGCAATATTCCGCCTTCAAACAAGTAGGTTAGCGTACTCAAACCTATGTGAGGGTGCGGCCTTACATTTATTCCTTTACCTGCGGGAAAATCGCTTGGCCCCATTTGATCAAAAAATATAAATGGCCCGACCATGGTCTTTTCTTTGTGAGGGAGCACTCTTTTAACAAACAAGCCTCCTAAGTCATGCTCAATACCTGTTAAGAGTTTTGCCATTTGTGTTGCCTCATATTTACTATCTTGGTTTACTGAAAGTAATCAGCAAATTGCAGTTTTATGCTGTTGTAGGTGCTTAACGCCGAATCATAATTATCTTCATATGAGGGAATAGCCTCAATCAAAGCAAGTTTGCCAAGCTCGAGTTCTTCTATTTGTTGGCGAAGCTCTAGACGCTCAGCTCTTACCAAGCCATCAGCAATCATTAATTCGTTCTTGTCAGCAATAACATCATCAAAGTTTTCGATGCGAATATAAAGCCCGTCTAAGGCATCTTCAGCACTATTTAATGCGCGCTCAGCAGTATGCAGGGTTTTACCGTCTTGCAAACCAGCGAGAAACTGACTCGCAAATTCATCGGCGCAATTGCGATTGTATGAGCCACCTCTTGAACCAACAAAAAAGCCATTCGTTTGGGTACAGTATTTCTTCGCGCCAGCATAGTGACCCGCTAAATATTCTTCCAAATTAGGACTGATACCATGCTTGGAACAATCTTTGCGATGCTGTCCTATCGCCGAGTCTCTGGCACCAGAAACCCCATCTTCATAACCGATGGCTCGCCAATCTGCGGTTTCGCAGTCAGCTTGGTTCATGTTTGCGCAAGCACTCAGCAAGCACAAACTCATTAGAGTAATAGCGACAAATCGAGCACGATATAATAAGTCTAGCATAGTGGTTCCTACATAAATGTGGTAAATAGTACCTTCCGATAGTGCTATCCCGTAAAACTATCAAACAGATTAGCAAATCAAACAAAACAATGCGCTAATTGCGATATGCGTTTGTATCACAAAACATAAGCCCTATGCGATGAATATTAGCTGAATTATCACAATTTTTTGATGCTAAATCGCACAATATTTGCTAATATCCGCGCCCATCCAGAAGTTGATAAACCCTTCATATTTGAGCCCAAGTAATTGTCATGTTTTTCAGTAGCAAGATGCTGCTGCGAAATATACCTACTGTACTCGCAACAATAGAGAATGTAATGCAAAAAGCCAAACCCATCCAACGCGCACTCTTAAGTGTGTCTGACAAAACCGGTATTATTGAATTCGCTTCAGCACTTGCTAACCAAGGCATAGAGCTTCTATCAACCGGTGGTACCGCCAAACTCCTTCGCGACAATAACATCGCGGTGACAGATGTGAGTGAGCATACAGGTCAACCTGAAATCATGGATGGGCGGGTAAAAACACTACACCCGAAAATCCACGGCGGTATTTTAGGCCGCCGCGAACTTGATCAACAAGTTATGCAGGAACAAGAAATCGCCCCCATCGACCTTGTTGTGGTAAACCTTTATCCATTTGCAGCGACGGTAGCAAACCCTGACTGTAGCTTGGAAGATGCGGTAGAAAATATTGATATTGGCGGCCCGACAATGGTGCGTGCAGCAGCTAAAAATCATAACGACGTAACCATCGTAGTAAATGCGGCTGATTACAGCAAAGTCATGCAAGAAATGCATGATAATGGTGGAAGTGTGACCTTCGCCACACGCTTTGACCTAGCTATAAAGGCTTTTGAACACACTGCGGAATACGACGGCATGATAGCCAATTACTTCGGAGCAAAAATTGAAAGTGTGAGTGGAAATCATGACGAAGAATGTGGTCATACACACAGCGAATTCCCGCGCACTTTTAATGTTCAAATGAGCAAAAAACAAGACTTACGCTATGGGGAAAATAGTCATCAAGAAGCTGCTTTCTATGTAGAAAACAATATACAAGAGGCCTCGGTTGCCACGGCAGAGCAAATACAAGGTAAGGCCTTGTCGTTTAATAACATCGCCGACACCGATTCGGCATTAGAATGCGTCAAAGAATTTGATCAAGCTGCTTGCGTTATCGTTAAACACGCGAACCCCTGTGGTGTCGCTATTGCTGACAACATTCTCAGCGCATACAACAATGCCTATAAAACTGACCCAACCTCGGCTTTCGGTGGCATCATCGCATTTAACCGCGAATTAGATGCTGCGACGGCACAGGCCATCATTGATCGCCAATTTGTTGAAGTTATCATTGCGCCGAGTGTCAGCGAAGAAGCAAAAGCGGTTGTCGCGGCGAAGCAAAACGTGCGCTTACTCGCCTGTGGCGAATGGCACGGACAACTCACCGACGGTTATGACTTTAAACGTGTCAACGGCGGCATGCTTGTTCAAGAGCGTGACTTCGGAATGGTAGAAAAAGAAGACCTACAAGTGGTAACGGAAAACAAACCCACTGAACAGCAGCTCGATGACCTCCTATTTACTTGGAAGGTCGCCAAATATGTCAAGTCGAATGCAATTGTCTATTGCAAAAACGGCATGACGGTTGGTGTTGGTGCGGGCCAAATGAGCCGTGTCTATTCAGCTAAAGTTGCTGGTATCAAAGCGGCTGATGAGGGCTTAGAAGTTGAAGGCTGCGTAATGGCTTCCGACGCCTTCTTCCCATTCCGCGATGGCATCGACGCCGCCGCTTCAGCAGGTATAAAAGCAGTCATTCAACCCGGTGGCTCTATGCGTGATAATGAAGTTATCGATGCAGCGAATGAGCACGGTATTGCCATGGTCTTTACCGGCATGAGACACTTTAAGCACTAAAAATATAAACACTACAACAAAATCAAAGTAGAGCAAGCATATGAAAGTATTAGTAATTGGCGGCGGTGGTAGAGAGCACGCACTGGCATTTAAAGCAGCAGAATCAAAGTTAGTCACCGACGTTTTTGTTGCTCCTGGCAATGCAGGTACGGCACTTGAACCAAAGCTAAGTAACATCGCTATCGCAGCAGAAGATAAGCAAGCTCTACTCGATTTTGCACTTAAAGAAAAAATTGGCCTCACCATTGTTGGTCCCGAAGCTCCTTTGGTTGATGGAATTGTCGATTTATTTCGCGACAACGATTTAGTTATTTTTGGTCCGACTCAAGGCGCAGCTCAGCTTGAGGGCTCAAAAGCCTTCACCAAAGACTTTCTAGCGCGTCACAAGATCCCCACCGGCGCTTATGCAAACTTCACAGAAATTCAACCGGCCTTGGATTACGTTCGGGAGAAAGGTGCGCCTATCGTGGTTAAAGCCGATGGTTTGGCGGCTGGTAAGGGCGTTATTGTTGCCTTAACATTAAAAGAGGCCGAAGACGCGATTAAAGACATGCTAGCAGGAAATGCTTTTGGCGATGCTGGCAGTCGAGTGGTTATTGAAGAGTTTTTAGAAGGTGAAGAAGCTAGCTTTATTGTCATGGTGGATGGCAAAAACATCCTTCCTTTCGCTAGCAGCCAAGATCACAAGCGTGCATACGATAATGATCAAGGCCCAAATACTGGCGGCATGGGCGCTTATTCGCCTGCCCCAGTGGTTAGCGCAGATATTCACCAGCGCATCATGGATGAAGTTATTCGTCCGACCGTAGACGGCATGGCGAGTGAAGGTCACCCTTACACTGGCTTTTTGTATGCTGGACTGATGATTGATGCTTCGGGTACGCCAAAAGTAATAGAATACAATTGCCGTTTCGGTGACCCTGAAACACAACCGATTATGATGCGATTGCAGTCTGATTTAGTTGGCCTATGTTTATTAGCCGAAAATAAGCAATTAGACGCAGCAAACATAGAGTTTGATAACCGCGCGGCGGTTGGTGTCGTATTGGCTGCCAATGGTTACCCAGGTTCCTACCCAAAGGGTGATGAGATATTTGGCTTAGATGAAGCCGCTAAGTTACCAGGTAAGGTATTTCATGCGGGCACTAAGTTAGATGGCGATAAAGTACTCACTAATGGCGGCCGTGTACTTTGTGCCACTGGCTTGGGTGATACAGTCACAGAAGCGCGCGAAAACGCCTATGCCTTGGTGGATGCCATCGATTGGCAAGGTGTAATGATCAGAACCGATATCGCCTATCGGGCCATCGCTCGTGAGCAGGCATCAAAATAAAATAGCTTGACCACCATGGTATGGTTGCTTATAACTAGGGTAATTAAATTACCCTAGAAGCTTATGTCTGTAAAACACCCAATTATTGCAATAACTGGCTCCTCTGGGGCTGGCACAACCACAACGACCAATGCGATTCGGCATATATTTCGTAACTTACGCGTAAACGCCGCTTCTGTAGGCGGCGACAGCTTCCACCGATTTACCCGCCCTGAAATGGAAGTGGAAATCAGAAAAGCCCAAGAACAGGGCAAACACATCAGTTACTTTGGCCCCCATGCGAATGATTTTGAATTACTCTCGAAGTTGTTTGTGGAGTATGGCGAAACAGGCAAAGGCCAACACCGACAATATTTACACACTTTCGATGAAGCTGTGCCGTTTAACCAGATGCCAGGCACTTTTACGCCGTGGCAGGATCTGCCAGATAATACCGATCTACTTTTCTATGAAGGACTGCATGGCGGCGTTGAAACCGATAAGGTCGATGTTGCCTCTCAAGTAGATCTATTGGTAGGCATGGTGCCCATAGTGAATTTGGAGTGGATCCAAAAGATCGTGCGCGATACCACCGACCGAGGCCATTCTCGGGATGCGGTAATGAGCAGCATCGTTCGCAGCTTAGATGATTACTTTCACTACATCACACCTCAGTTTTCGCGCACTCATGTTAACTTTCAGCGCGTACCAACCGTTGATACATCAAACCCCTTCAGTGCTCGTGAGATCCCCACTCAGGACGAAAGTTTTGTCGTTGTGCGTTTCAGACGAGAAATGAAAAGTGTCGACTACCCCTATCTTTTGAAGATGATTGATGGTGCTTTTATGTCGCGTGTCAACACTATTGTGGTGCCGGGCGGCAAAATGGGTTTAGCCATGGAGCTTATTCTTACACCTTTGATTGAAGAACTTTTGGATAAAAAACGAAGAGCCGGTTATCAGATGGACTGGCTAGCAGAGAAAAAATAGTTCGAAATAAATAATGCGTCTCACCAATGAGTTAGCACATTTTTTAATCAAAATTCATTTTCGCATATTGTATAAAAACACCAAGATGCTATCTTAAAGGGGTAGTGAAGAAAAACAGCTAATTTGTTGATTGCGTAAGTTAGCTGTACCGCCGTTTATCGGCGGTTTTTTTTGCCTGTAAAAAAGCGATGTTCCCATGCTTTATACTTTTGCTTTTTGGCGCTTTCCCCGCTTGTCGGACTTGCCTTTGGAAGTCACGGGATTCCTACTTTCGTAGGAATGACGGTTACTTTGCGTAGGAATGACGCTTGCCTTGCGTAGGCAAGGCCTACATCAGACACCCTTTGTAACAATCCTCTTAAACTCATCTCTTTTCGCTTGTTATTGTTTAGCTTATGATACAGTGAGTAAAAAGTGATTTAGGAAAGAGTATGGGTCAGGAAACCTCAAAAATTTTAGTAGTCGATGACGACATGAGACTACGTTCGTTGTTGGAACGCTATTTAGTTGAACAAGGCTATCAGGTTAGAGCTGCAGCAAACTCTGAACAAATGGACAGGCTCCTTGAGCGCGAGAACTTCCATTTAATGGTGCTAGATTTGATGCTTCCGGATGAGGACGGGCTATCTATTTGTCGCCGTTTACGCCAACAAGAAAATGAGATCCCCATCATCATGCTCACAGCAAAAGGCGACGAAGTCGACCGCATCATTGGCTTGGAGATGGGTGCTGACGATTACCTTCCTAAACCTTTTAACCCACGTGAATTACTTGCACGCGCTAAAGCGGTATTAAGACGTAAAACCACCGAAGCACCGGGCGCCCCATCGCAGTCTGAGCAAATCGTGTCATTTGGTAGCTATAAGCTAAACTTAGCGACTCGTGAGATGTCGGATAACGGCAAAGCCCTTACCCTAACAAGTGGCGAATTCGCGGTACTTAAATCCTTGGTAACCCACGCACGCGAGCCGCTATCACGCGATAAGCTAATGAACCTTGCTAGGGGCCGAGATTACAGTGCGCTTGAACGCAGTATTGATGTGCAAGTCTCACGATTGCGTCGTATGCTTGAAGAAGACCCTGCAAACCCACGTTATATTCAAACTGTCTGGGGCTTGGGCTATGTATTCGTGCCCGATGGCGAATTAGATTCGTAAGCTACAGCGAATGACTAAAGTAGACGCAATAGTGAGAATAAAGCAGATAGCGTTCTTGGTGTTCGTGGCTTGAGTATTTTCCCAAAAAGCACCTTCGGTCAAACAGTATTGCTCATTGCGGGTTTACTGATGATCAATCAAATTGTTACCTATTATTCGGTGGTGACCTATTTTATTGCGCCGAACTACAAACAAATTAGTCAGTTAGTAGCGACTCAAGTTGACCAAATTTTTGTGCAGGGCTTACATCACAGCGACAACCCACAGAATAAAGATTTTACGGCTAAAACAGGAATACGCTTTCATACTGAAGAATCGGCCATGCACGCTGGTTTGCGCGATGCCACTCACTACCCATTCATGTCGAGAAATATATCCAAGAGCCTCGACGGTCCTACCGATGTGAGACTCACGGGAGGGGCAAATTATCTAATCTGGATACGGCCTCCTCAGGACCGCAGTATTTGGATATCGATTCCCATGCAAGGTGTCGATGAACTGGATGTATCGCCTCTCACTATTTACTTGGTAGTGATCAGTGTACTGAGTGTGTTAGGTGGGTGGTTATTCGTAAGGCGACTCAACAGACCTTTGAGAGCATTGCAGCGCGCAGCAAAAAAAGTCGGCAAAGGACAATTTCCAGACCCCTTACCCCTTGAAGGAAGCAGTGAAATGGTGTCGGTAACCAATGCTTTCAATAAAATGTCGCAGGGTATCCATCAGCTAGAAAGCGATCGAGCCCTAATGACTGCGGGTATATCCCACGACTTGCGCACGCCATTAACTCGCATAAGACTAGCAAGTGAAATGCTGCCAGACGACCAAGACTGGGTAAAAGATGGCATCGAACATGATATTGATGACATGAACGCTATTATCGATCAATTCATCGACTATGCGCGTCAGGATCAACAAGAGGCAACGGAAAATGTCGACTTAAACACACTCATCAAAGAGCTGATTAACGGACGTATTTTGGAGCCGGGGCACAGCATTGAAACTGCGCTCGACCCGTTACCAAATGCCAAGCTGCGTGTGGTAGGAATCAAACGCGTGCTCGACAACCTCATCGAAAACGCTTTTCGCTATGGTAGCGAAAATATTTTTATCAGTACTCGCGTCGATCATAAAAACAAAGCCCTTGTTTGTAATGTAAGAGACTACGGTAAGGGGATTCCTGAAGCACAACTTCCCGCTTTATTTGCGCCCTTCACCCAAGGCGATAAAGCGCGCGGTTCAGTTGGATCAGGCTTAGGTTTAGCAATAACCAAAAGAATAGTAGAAAGTCATGGTGGGCAAATGCTATTTAGCAACCACTCTTCGGGCGGCTTAATTGCGGGCTTCACTCTTCCCTACAGCGATTAAAAACAAAGGTATTCCAGACACCAACAAAGACTTACTTTTTTGTCTTCGCAGAGAGCAGAAACTTGTTAACTAATTCGTATGCCGCTACCACGAACAGGCCAGCCACTATACCTACCAAGCCATTTAACGCGATGCCCGTAATAGAGCCAGCAATATTGCCCAATGCAGGATATACCGCTACCACTTCAACTGAGTGCTCAACAAAATGATGCAAGAATGGCACCCCGTGGGCAATGATGCCGCCACCGACCAAAAACGTCGCGGCGGTACCCACAATAGCAAGTGTTTTCATCAATATTGGCGCAAAGCGTAGCAAAGCTCTGCCCATTCCTCGCTGTAAGGTATCGAAGCGTCCACTTACCGACTTACGCAGCAAATAAAGGCCTAGGTCATCAATCTTAACGATCATCGCTACAAAGCCATAAACACCCACAGTGAACAAGATACTCATTAGCGATAGCACCGTTACTTGGGTAGAGAATGGTTCAGCTTGTACTGTCCCTAAAATAATCACAATAATTTCTGCGCTAAGAACGAAGTCTGTGCGAATAGCACCTTTAATTTTGTCTTTTTCCATTGCCACTAAATCAACACTAGGGTCGCTAAGCGCGGCTAGCTTTTTTGCATGATCTTCAGCGTGACTATGTTCACCATTGGCATGCTTTGAAAAAAACTTATGGATGACTTTTTCAGCGCCTTCAAAGCAGAGGTATAAACCACCAATAATTAACAAATAGACAATTAACCAAGGCGCGAAATAGCTGATCAACAAAGCACTTGGCACTAATATCAACTTATTAAGGAAAGAACCTTTCGCTACCGCCCATACAACAGGCAACTCACGCTCTGCTTTGACACCCGACACTTGCTCTGCATTTAGTGCAAGGTCATCACCGAGTACTCCAGCCGTTTTCTTAGCGGCAACTTTCGATAGTACTGCCACATCATCTAAAACCGTTGCTATATCGTCGAGTAGTGTTAATAAATTTGCAGCGGCGATGAGCCTTCTCCTAAAAATAAATCGTTAATGTTGTTGGTTTTCTGCAGGAATATTTTGTGAGTGAATACTCTCTACGTCAATTGAATCGAAGCTGTATTCTGTGTGACAAAATTGGCAATTCATTTTAATACTGCCTTCTTCTTCAATAATCGACAGAAGCTCAGTTTTAGCGACGTTTCGAAGGGCGCTTGCGCTACGCTCTTTGGAACAATCGCAACTAAACTGCACTTGTTGAGGCTCGAATAAACGCACCGCTTCTTCGTGATAAAGGCGATGCAGCACCTCTTGCGCCGATAGCCCAAAGAGCTCTTCAGCCTTCAGGGTATTCATCAAGTGTGACAAATGCTCAAAACCAGGATTTTCATTCGCTTGGCTAGTTTCACTCGTTTCAGGCACCACTTGCAGCAACATACCACCGGCCTGCTCATTGCCGCTCTCATGCGAGCTGAACAACGCCACTTTGGTCAGCAATTGCTCTGATTGTAAAAAATAGTCCTCTAAACATTCTGCCAGTGTTGGTTTGTCGAGAGCAACGATGCCTTGGTAGCGCTCGCCTTCGCTCGGCGCCAGTGTAATAGCTAAGTAGCCTTTACTAAAAAGTGATGTGAAATCCGTGGGCAATGTTTGGCTTTCATCCCAACGAGCTACGCCTCTTAACTTTTGATCATGAGTACCATTTATTACGGCATAGCGAACTGGCCCATCACTTTGAATTTGCAGAGCAACCTCGCCTTCGAATTTCAGTGTTGCAGTTAACAAACTAGCGGCTGCCATAAGTTCGCCCAGCAAACTCTGAATAATGCTGGGGTAATGATACGACGCTAGGATCTGTTGAAAACTTGATTCCAAACGCACCAACTCGCCTCGAACACTGTGTTCTTCGAATAGAAATCGATCTAGGGTGTCTTGCTTAACGGTCATAATATCTCTTCATTTGCATTACTGCTGTTTAAATTTAATGATTTGGCGACGCTGTTTTTTATCTGGTCGATTATCTGGTCGAGGGCTGTGAAACACACTCAACCTTCTCGCGGCAAGGTTTTTTTCACGTAAGGCGATACTCTCTGGCGTTTCTTCGTACATTAATTGAGCAAATGCTGCGGCACGCCTCTGGCCATTGACCTCTTTCACAACCACGGTTTTTTGATCAAATCCCGCCGGAACCACGATTATTGCACCCAGATCAACAATTTTACTGGGTTTCGAACGTTGCTTATTGTACTGAACCTTTCCTGATTGCACCAACTCTCTTGCGATCGCACGGGTCTTACAAAAACGCGCAGCCCACAACCATTTGTCGATTCGAACCTCGTCGATATGGGTTTTCTTTTCAGTATTTCCAGTTTTTTTCTGTGCTTTTGCACTTTTTTGTTTTTTCATGGTCTCTTTAATATAAATATTTGATCACATTGACGCTTTGCTATTGTTCACAGCTGTTCGACTGGTTAATATAGAGCGTTGTGTATCCTTCCTAAACGTCTACCTTGAGTAGATGTAAAGCTAGTATAGAACTCAGATTAAATATAACCAATTAGCAATTATAAAAAGCATTGAGAGAATGACAGCCAACTTATCAGTACAAAGCCTTACAAAAACTTACCACTTGCATCAAGGAAAGCTTATCCTTGCCGTGGTTGTGCTTTTATCATTGTACCTTCTCGCTTTTGCTGCAGAACTAACATGGCGCATCTTACCTCAGCCAGAATCGAAAGCGGCAAACGTTTATAATGCTAACACAAACACTAGCCGCTCGAATTCGGCAAGACTTGATATTAGCCCTCTTACTAGAATAAATTTGTTTGGCAATCCAGAAGCAAAACCGGTGGTCGAAGAAACAGAAATTACCGAAGCACCTGAAACAAAACTCAATCTTACCTTAACTGGTGTGGTTTCGAGCACAGATCCCAAGATAGGCGCGGCTATTATTGAAAACGCAGGTAAGCAAAACACTTATGGCGTTGGCGAGAAAATTGACGGCACGAATGCGACTCTCGATGAACTTTACGTCGACCGAGTAATTATTAAAAATCGCATGGCTCGCGAGACACTCATGCTCGATGGTATTGATTTTGATGAAGCCAACCAGCAACGTGAACAGCGTCAACAGAATTCACAAGCTGCTGTTCAAGGCCCGGTGCTAGGGAACAGCGCAAGCGAGCGAGTGAAAGAAGCGCGGGCGAAACTCAAAGATTCCCCAGCCAGTTTCACTGACTATATGTCGATTCGCCCGCATGCGCCGCAGGGTGAGCTAGTGGGTTACCAAGTATCACCGGGCAAAGAACCTGAATTTTTTAACGAGCTTGGCTTACGCTCAGGCGACGTGATTACAGATATTAACGGGATCGACTTAACCGATCCACAACAAGCATTTGAAGCAATTAATATTCTTCGGGAAGCCCAAGAGCTGCAACTCGAAATATTACGAGGCGATGAAGCGATATCATTAGATATCGAAATTCCATCGTCTGACGAATAAAACAAAAGGGTTTATTATGAGGCTGGCTAGCCAAGGTATCACAGGTATTCGTAAGTTTTTCAGGCATTCACTTATTGCCGCAGGTTTGGCAAGTTCATTAGTGCTTACTAGCGCTGTGACTGCTCCAAACGCCTACGCAACAGAATACAGTCCTAATTTTAAAAATACTGAAATAACGGAATTCATCAACATTGTTGGTAAAAACCTTAAAAAGACGATAATCGTCGACCCCAATGTTCGCGGTAAAATTTCAGTTCGAAGTTATGACTTGCTCACCGAAGAGCAATATTACCAGTTTTTTCTAAACGTACTTCAAGTCTACGGTTATGCTGTTGTTGAAATGCCTAACGGTATTCTCAAGATAGTCAGATCGAAGGATGCAAAAACGTCGAATATTCCCGTCGTTGATGACGATTTACTTGACGGCGACGAGATGATCACTCGAGTACTACCTGTTTACAATGTACCCGTACGCGAATTGGCTCCAATACTTCGCCAGCTTAACGACCAAGCAGGTGGTGGTAATGTGGTAAGTCACGACCCATCGAACGTTATGATGCTGACGGGCCGAGCTGCTGTTGTGAACCGCTTGGTGAAGATTATTGAAAGCGTTGACCGTGCTGGTGATGAAGATGTTGAAGTCATCAAACTCAAACATGCTTCAGCTTCAGAAATGGTGCGCATTATTGAAAGTATCAATAAATCTCAAGGTAAAGCCGCTGGCGGTGTAGGTAAATCTGAGCCACGCGCTGTAGCGGATGACAGAACCAACAGTGTCATTGTGAGCGGCGACGCAAAAGCTAGACAGCGTCTAATCAACCTCATTAACCGCATGGACCAAGAGTTAGAATCGAACGGTAATACGCGCGTTATTAACTTAAACTATGCAAAAGCCGAAGATTTGGTGCAAGTTCTGCAAGGCGTAAGCGCATCGATTCAATCTGAAGGCGCATCAGGTGGCAACCAAAACCAGCGTCGCAGCAACAGCAATCGTGATGTTAGCATCGATTCCCACGAAGCCTCCAACTCACTCGTTATCACGGCAGAGCCCGACATGATGCGCTCACTTGAAGACGTAATCCGCCAACTAGATGTTCGTCGAGCTCAAGTACAAGTGGAAGCGATTATTGTAGAAGTGTTTGAAGGTGACGGCACAACCTTAGGCGTTCAATGGGTATCGGAAGAAGGCGGTGGTACTCAATTTACCAACGGCGTTATTGGTGTAGGTCAGTTAGGTGTTGCTTTGCGTGAAGCAGAAGACACTGAAATTCTTGGTAGCACCACTACCGCGAATGGAGAAGTGGTTGATACCGTCACAACCAGTGAAGGAAACCTTAACCTGCTGGCTACTTTACTAGGCTCAGCCAATGGACTAATTGCTGGTGTGGTTGAAAATGGTTGGGGTGCAGTGATTCAAGCAGTGAGCACCGACACCAATACTAACGTATTAGCGACGCCACATTTAACTACAATGGATAATGAAGAAGCCTTCTTTATTGTAGGTCAAGAGGTGCCAATTATTACCGGTTCAACTACGGGCGCGAATAATGCTAATCCTTTCCAACAAGTTAATCGTCAAGATGTGGGGATAAAACTGAAAGTCACCCCGTTAATCAACGAAGGCGATGCCGTTCAACTGCAAATAGAACAAGAAGTGTCTAGCGTATCAGGTGCAACCTCTGTCGATATCTCAATTAACAAACGTGAGATTAAAACCACGGTCATGGTGGATGACGGCGGCACTATCGTGCTTGGCGGCTTAATTGATGAAGAGATTCAAGAGAGTGTTTCCAAGGTACCATTGCTAGGTGACATTCCATTTATTGGTAACTTGTTTAAATCTACCTCTACGACTAAACGTAAGCGTAATTTGATGGTGTTTATTCGCCCTACGATTATTCGTGATGGCATCACATCAAATAAAATGAGCCTACGTAAGTATAACTATATTCGAGCGCAGCAGCTTAAGCGTCAGTCTGAAGGTGTTCCGCTGATGCCATTCTCAGAAAGCCCAGTGCTTCCTGATTGGGATGATGCGATGACTTTACCACCATCCTTCGACGAGTATTTGCTTGAAAAAGAACGCAAAGCCAAAGAGAACGACTAATGGCTAGCATGAGTGAGGACATGAGCTTACAAGAAACCGAAAGCGCCGTGGCGGAGGAAGTTGATGCGTCTTTGTTAGCTGGCGGCGATGAAGACTTTGAAGAAGCCGCACCTATTGCCGCGTTACAACTTCCTTTTAGCTTTGCCAAACGCTTTCAAGTACTTGTGGAACCTGCGCACGAGCCAGTGAAGGTTTACCACACCAAAACCACTGAATTAAGTGTGTTTGCCGAGGTGCGTCGCTTTTTAGACCAAACATTCGTACTAGAAGAGATAGAAGAAGGCAAATTTGAAGAGCTACTTACCAATAGCTTTCAACGTGATTCAAGCGCAGCGAAGCAGCTGATGGAAGATTTGGGCAACGAAAGTGATTTGCTATCACTTGCTGAAGACTTGCCCGATACAGAAGACCTATTAGAAAGCGAAGATGATGCTCCGATCATACGACTAATTAACGCGATGCTTGGTGAAGCGATTAAAGAAGGTGCCTCTGACATACACATAGAGACCTTCGAGAACCAGCTAGTTGTGCGTTTTCGTGTTGACGGTGTACTGCGCGAAATCCTACGACCTAATCGTAAAATGTCGTCAATGCTAGTGTCGCGTATTAAAGTAATGTCGAAAATGGACATCGCTGAAAAACGTGTACCGCAAGACGGCCGAATCAGTTTGCGTATTGCAGGTAGAGCAGTTGATGTACGTGTGTCAACTATGCCATCAAGCCATGGCGAACGCGTTGTGTTGCGTTTGCTAGACAAAAACAATGCGCGCCTTGATCTTAAAGATCTAGGTATGACCTTGGCTAATCGCAAACACTTTTCTAGCCTCATCAGAAAGCCCCATGGCATCATGTTAGTTACAGGGCCAACAGGTTCTGGTAAAAGTACCACCCTATATGCTGGTTTGAGCGAAATTAACTCAAAAGACCGCAACATTCTTACCGTTGAAGACCCTATAGAATTTGATTTAGAAGGCATTGGCCAGACTCAGGTCAACCCTCGAGTAGATATGACCTTTGCGCGTGGACTACGAGCCATATTACGTCAAGACCCCGATGTCGTAATGGTAGGTGAAATACGAGATATTGAAACAGCACAAATAGCCGTGCAAGCAAGTTTGACTGGCCACTTGGTATTATCAACCTTACACACCAATACAGCCGCCGGTGCAATAACACGGCTAGAAGACATGGGCATTGAGCCCTTCTTGCTATCGAGTAGTCTACTTTCGGTGCTGTCGCAACGCTTGGTGCGAACCTTATGTAAAGACTGTAAGAAGCCCCATGAGCCAACCACTGCAGAGCGCGACACGCTGGGTATTGATGCTAGCGAAAAAGTCGTTATTTATGGTCCAGTAGGATGCACAGCTTGCAATCACACAGGCTACAGAGGCAGAACAGGTATTCATGAACAATTGATTGTTGATGAACATATTCGCGACATGATGCACGAAGGCAAAGGTGAGCAGGCCATCGAGCGTTATGTTCGTAAAACTACCCCGTCAATTCGCCAAGATGGCTGTGATAAAGTACTCCAAGGTACAACATCCTTAGAAGAAGTACTTAGAGTGACAAGAGAAGAATAAATGGCTGCTTTTGCATACAAGGCAATGGATGCCAAGGGAAAATCAAAAAGCGGTGTGCTTGAAGGTGACAACGCGCGTCAAATACGCCAGCAAATTCGAGAGTTGGCACTTATTCCACTAGAAGTGGAACAAGTCGCGGAGCAAGAAAAAAAGAATCAAGCCTCGTTTTCCTTGTTCAAAGCAAAAATTTCCGCTGGCGACTTAGCGCTACTTACGCGTCAAATGGCCACCTTGATTGAATCTGCTTTACCCATCGAAGAAGCTTTACTGGCCGTTGCCGAGCAATGCGAGAAACCGCGTCATAAAAACATGATGATGGCGGTGCGAAGTAAAGTCGTTGAAGGCCATGGTTTTGCCGAAGCTCTCGCAGAATTTCCCTATGTATTTGATACCTTGTATCGTGCCATGGTGGCAGCAGGTGAGAAATCAGGTCACCTCGACACGGTGCTCAACCGCCTCGCCGATTACACCGAAAATAGAGAACGCACACGCAATCAAATAATTCAGGCCTTGGTCTACCCGATGATCATGATGGTGGTCGCTATCGGTATTGTCGTCATGCTGTTGGTAATGGTTGTGCCGAAAATCGTTGGCCAGTTTGACCAAATGGGCCAAGACTTGCCGACCATGACCAACATTCTTATATCGGTAAGTGAGTGGGTGCAAAATTACGGTATTGTTGCTGCCATCTTGCTAGCCCTGCTTATGGTGGGCTTCGCTCGTTTGGTAAAAGTACCAAAAATACGCTTGAAGTATCATCAACGCTTGCTCAAAATGCCCTTTGTTGGGCGTTTAACCAGAGGTACGAATACCGCACGTTTTGCGCGTACCTTAAGTATTCTTACCGCCAGTGCAGTACCCTTATTGGAATCGATGCGTATTGCGGGTGATGTTTTGGAGAACCTTTTCCTAAAACAAGCGGTCAAAGAAGCAGCATCGAAAGTAAAAGAAGGTACGAGCCTGCGAAACGCGCTAGAGAATACAAAAATGTTCCCACCCATGATGATGCACATGATCGCATCGGGTGAGCGTTCAGGAGAGTTGCAGCAAATGTTGGCGCGTGCCGCCGACAACCAAGATCGCGAGTTTGAATCCACAATTAGTATCTCGCTCAAAATATTCGAACCCGTGCTCATTGTTAGTATGGCGGCCGTGGTTCTTTTTATTGTCATGGCAATATTGCTTCCAATATTGGCCTTAAATAATTTAGTAGGTTAACCGATGAGACAAAATAACATGCAATCAGCAATCACTAGCCCTAACGCTAGAAAATCCAAAAAGTCACAACGCGGCTTCAGCTTAATTGAAATCATGGTAGTGCTTTTCATCATAGGGATAATGGCAGCGCTTGTTGCACCGCAAATATTGGGCACCCAAGTTGAAGCGCAAATTAAAAAGGCCGCGGTTGACATACAAAGCTTGGAAGGCTCGCTTGAAATGTACAAGCTTCGCACCAATCGCTTCCCGACCACCGAACAAGGTTTAGAAGCCTTGGTCAGCGCACCAAGCATTGAGCCGATTCCACGTAATTATCCCGCCGACGGCTTCATCAAACGCTTACCCGCTGATCCTTGGGGAAATCCGTATCGTTTGCTTAGCCCAGGTGAAATTGACACGATCGACATTTATTCGTTCGGCCCTGATATGGAAGAAGGTACCGATGACGATATCGGTACTTGGAACATCAACGAGTACCTGCAATAAGCAGTATTATGCTCCTCACAACGATAAGGCTTTAAGGTGCGCAAGCAATTAGGATTTACCCTATTAGAAGTACTGCTTGTGCTTGCCCTGATGGGTCTGATCATCAGCGTAGTTACCTATACAGCGCTGGGCACCAACAACTACGACAAAGTAGAAGACCAAGCAAAACGTTTTCAAGTTGTGTTTGATATGGCCAGTGACTACGCCATCCTCAATCAAGTTCAGTTGGGTATTCGAATTGACGAAGAAGAAAGTACCTATACTTACGTTACTCTCGACGACGAAGATAATTGGGTAGACATCCCCGATCAAAAGCTATTCGCGACCTACGAGATGCCGGAGTATATGAGCTTAGAGTTAAACCTTGAGGACCTACCATGGGAAACAGAAGAACAACTCTTCGACCGCGGCATATTTGACGAAGAACTGAGTATTAGCGACGAAGGCGTTAATATTGGAAACGAAGAAGATATACCACCACCTCCACCACAACTATTTTTATTATCAAGTGGCGATATTACACCTTTTGAACTCAGCATCACTTACGAGGATGACTTCAGCTCAGACTACCCCATTACTTTCGTTCTACAAGGTAAAGAAACCACGCCGATCGAACGTCTTGCACCTGAGGATCAGGCGCTATGAGTATCAACAAAGCCAGTTGTGAATATGGCAAAAAACAACAAGGTTTTACCCTACTAGAGATCATGGTCGCGATGTTTATTTTTGCCGTTGCAGGCGCAGCGATTGTCAAAACCACAGCTGAGCACATAAATTCATTATCAAAACTGGAAGAAATCACTTTTGCTACTTGGGTTGCCAATAACCAACTCACTCGAGCAAGCTTGGTCGCTGAAAAACAATGGCCACCCAAAAACAATGAGCGCGGCAGTGTCGAAATGCTTGACCGTACTTGGTACTGGCAACAAGAAGTTGAGTCTACAAACGATGCCAACTTGCATGCAGTCACCATCACTGTTGGCTTGGACGATCAATATGAAGGCTCAATCACTTCAGTAACCACCTATATAGCAAAAACAGGAACGTGATGATGCAAGCAGTCTGTCACTCAAAGTGTCGTTACCAAGGTTTTACGCTGATAGAAATTCTGATCGCGATGGCGATTTTCGCATTGATCGCCCTTGGTGCAACGTCGATTTTAACCAATGTAAGTGATGCCGACGAAGCCTCGCAAGAGCGCTTTGTTCAATTGCAAAATCTGCAACGTGCAATGTTGATTATTGAGCGTGACTTTCTGCAGATGGTCCCGAGAAAAACCAGAGCCGAAGGCGAAGTAAACGATATTTTAGTACTCGCTGGTGATTTTAATTTTGAAAGTGACAGTGGCGCAATTGGTTTTGTGCGCTCTGGTTGGCACAACCCTCAGCTCACCCTTCGCAGAAGCACATTACAGTCTGTTGCCTACCGCACTAGGGAAGGTAAGCTTGAACGCCTTCACTCTACTTATGTTGACAACGTCATCGGCTTTGAGCCAAAAGAACGCGTGTTACTCGACAATATCGACAGCGTCGCCTTTGAGTTTTTAGAAAAATTTGATGCTAAAAAATTCACCTGGGAAGAAGCAGAATCGACAGAGCAGTTACCCATCGCAGTGGCGATTATACTCACCTCAAGTGTGTATGGTGAAATACGCCGTGAATTTAGGATACGCCGCTGATGCTGCGCGTGCGACCTTCCTTTAATGAACAGCGGGGCGTGGCCTTGCTCGTTATTTTGCTCGTGGTAGCAATTATCAGTATTTTAGCTACTGAGATGGTCGCTAGGCTTCAATTGAATATTGCCAGAACAATTAACATTAAAGACAACAATCAAGCCTACTGGTATGCCATAGGAGCAGAGCAGTTTGCGCAAAAATCTCTCGGTGAGCTAAAAGCCCTTTCTCCAAGCAATATCAACCTGAGTCAACCATGGGCACAAGTGTTCGAGTACCCGATTGATGGCGGCGGTATTCAAGCAGAGTTAGTTGATTTGCAAGCCTGCTTTAATTTGAATACCTTGGGCCCAACAGCAGTGCCAAGTGTGCCAAATACAGAACGGGAAGGGCCGGTGCCAGTGCCGGATGAAACTCCCAACGACAGCACCAACACAAACAATCCAAGCGCAGCACCGAAAACGCCCGCAGAAGCCTTCTACAACCTGCTCACCTTAAGCAGCGCTAATATTGATAGCTTTACGGCGGAAACACTACGCGACTCTCTCATTGATTGGCTTGATGCCGACAGCAACATCACTGATTTAGGCGCTGAAGATGCCGACTATGAAGCTCTACAATTCCCTTATGTCGCGGCAAATGCCTTAATGGGCAATAAGTCTGAGTTACGCCTCATCAATGGTGTGGAATTAAGTTTCTTACGTGACGTTCTGCCTTTTGTATGCGTGATCCCCGATGTCGAATATAACAAAATGGAAGTCAACATTAATACAATTACCGAAGATAACGCGGTTGTACTAGCAGCGCTTTTAAATCTACCCGTTGAAGATGCCAGCAGAATAATTGCTTCCAGACCGGAAGATGGCTTTAGTGATTTAGCTGCATTTTTTGCCGAGCCAGAAGTCGCTCGGCAAAACTTAACTCAAGAACAAAAAGAATGGTTTATATTAAGCACAAATTATTTCATGCTTCGTACTAAAACCCGTTACAATGAAGCAGGGTTCAAAATGACCAGTATATTTAAACTCGATGGCGGTTCATCCTCTGAAGGCGTGAGCGTGATTAGTCGAGAATTCGGAGGCATCAACTAATGGAAAAGCTAGCAATCAGACTAGGCTCGTCACTCGACGACGCAATTCACTGGCTAGTGTGGTCCAGCGCAGAGAATGAAATTATTGCGTCTGGCGAATTACCTAATGCAAACGAATTAACCCAGTTAAAAGAGCGAGCACCCAACGCTGATATTATCGCCTTAGTACCGGGTTGCGATGTGGTACTGAAAACCGTGACTTTACCAGCAAAAGCCAACCGTAAGGTATTGGCGGCTATCCCCTACATGCTTGAGGATGAAGTTGCTAGCGACATTTCGAAGTCCTTTTTCGCTTTTGCAAAACGCAGTGGTGACCAGCAACAGGTTGCGATAGTCTCGCACGAGAAAATGTTACTTTGGCAAAGTGCCTTAGCCGACGCTGGCTTGTTTTGCACTAAACTCATTCCCGATACCCTAGCCTTGCCTTTTGAAAGCGACAGTATGTCCTTACTCAGTTTAGGCGATAACGGCTCAGCTCTATTGTTAGCTCGAAATGGCGAATGGTCTGCGATTCAAGGTGAGGAGGCATGGGTATTCCCCGTATTGAAGAAAGATTTGGAAAAAAGTCCTTCCTCAATTCGTGCCTATTCAGCGTTGTCACACACTGAGCAATTAAGCGCGCTATATGATGAACTAGCTAAGGCAAGTAATAGTGATGACACCGACAACGCTGACGCCCTTACGCCAAGCTTCACTACTAACTATGACAAATTACCAATGCAGCTTTTACTTGAAGGTGCTGAGCGCAGTTCTTTTAATCTACTGCAAGGTGAATACGCCCTTAAACGAAAGTCGAATGAAGCTTGGCAAAAGTGGCGCTTAGCCGCGGTATTAGCTGCGGTAGCAATTTGTGTCAATCTTGTGTCTAAAACCATCGACTTAAACAACATAAAGCAACAGCGTGTTGTAGTAGAGCAACAATTACAAGCAAGCATTCAAAAAGGCTTTCCGGGCCTACGAGCTCGAGATAAGCGAGCCGCGATCAAAAAGGAAATGGCTAAATTAGAGAATGGTGGTGGCGGCATTTCTATGCTGGTCATGTTGTCACAAATGAGCTCTTCCTTTGCAAGCAGCGGCGTAAAACCGCAATCAATTCGCTTTGACGCCAGCCGAACAGAATTAAGAATGCAATCGGTGGCCGACAACTTTGAAGCCCTAGAGAAATTTAGACGCGACGTTCAAGCACTGGGCTTTGAAGTTGACCAGGGTGCAATTAATAATAAGGGTGACCAAGTTGTTGGCACCATCGTGGTGAAAGGCTAATGAACACATTCAGAGACGACAGATAATGAAGAAGTATTTTGCATGGTTTTACGCACTCAACGAACGCGAGCAAATGCTTGTGTCAGTGGCCGCCGTGTTTGCCGCTATTGCCCTATTTTATTTTGCATTGTGGTCGCCCCTTAACAATGCACTGACGAAACAACAGCAGCTACTCAATAATCAGCGCAGCTTCCAAGTATGGGTAGAAGACCAAGCCGCCAGAGCAGCGAAATTGCGCCAATCTGCTACCGGCCCAAGTTTCAATGGCTCACTTACCCAGTTGGTAAATCAAAGTACTCGCTCAAGCCAAATTCAGGTCGCGCGCATGCAACCGGTCGGTGAAAATCTACAAATTACCATCGACGAAGTGTCGTTTAATGCCTTGATAACCTGGTTAGATAGCATAGAGCGCCGTGGCGTGGTTGTAGTGCAATCCGACATCACCGAGACCAACGAAGCAGGTTATGTGCAAGTGCGTCGACTTCAATTAGGGAAACGTTAAATGACACAAATGAAACCGTGGAAATGGATAGTACTCGCGCTACTCACCTACGTCTTTTTTCTTATCGCTTATTTGCCCGCTTCACATGTTATCACTTATGCACAGAACCAAGCGCCAACAGCCCCTATCTCAATAGGTAAAGTCGAAGGCAGCTTATGGGAAGGTAAAGTGGATCGTGTCGTCGTGCAAGGCGTATTGGTGAACAAGTTATCATGGTCATTAAGTCCTTTCGCACTGCTTACCGGCAAAGCTTCATTAGATATTAAAGGCGGAAATATTCGTGAAACTGAACAAGCTTATGTGAAGGGCAATATTTCAGCGTCCTTGTTTAATCAGCAAGCGATTCAAGCCAATAATCTACAGCTATTTTTACCCGCAAAAACAGTCATGGCGCAAGTTCCATTACCAGTGCCAGTATCAGCTGACGGGCGTTTCCGTATCGATATAAACGAGCTTGATTTTAATGCTGCCTGCGTAACTTTAGATGGAAAAGGCCGATGGTTAAATGGAACAGTAACTGCGCCAACGGGTTTGATTGACTTCGGAAACTACGAAGCAAACTTAAGCTGTGAAAGTGAAAAATTTGCGCTACAGATACTTCCAGATAACAAACTTAATCTGGACGCTAAGGTAGTGCTTAGCGTCGATGGAAAGTACTCGATAAATGGCAAATTTAAGCCAGATGCAAGCTTTCCAAAGGAAGTACAACAAGGCGCCGCATTTTTTGGCAGAGCCGATGCTCAAGGTTTCAGGACCATTAGCCTCTAACTTGCCGTCTAGTTCAGTTATATAGAAGTGTAAGTGTATACCTTAGTCTAGAATTTTTATGATAGCTTCTACCTTGACTGTTTTTTATTCGATGTGTGGTCTATAGTGGTGTTTACTTTATACGAAAAAAGTAGCAACTATGGCACTAACGCAAACAGCGCAGTCAACTATCACGCCAATTTCTTCAAATGAAGCAAAGCGTGCTCGCTTATTGATTGTCGACGACGACTCCCATCAAGTGCGCTTTTATCTGAACGGCTTATCAAAAATATACCACTGCAGTTTTTCCGGAAAGGCCGAAAACGCCCTACAACTAGCACGGCAATTTCCTCAGCCCGACTTGATCATACTTGATGTTGTTATGCCCGAGGTTAATGGCTTCGAACTATGTTCAATGCTCAAAGAAGACCAGCTCACTGCGCATATTCCCGTTATATTTGTAAGTGGTCAAGACGACATGGATAGCAAAGTTAAAGGCTTTTCCTTAGGTTGCGTCGACTATATTCCCAAACCGGTTTTCATTCCTGAAATGGAAGCCCGCATATCAACACATATCAAGCTCAAACAACAGACTCAACTCTTAGAATCCTTAGCTTATGTCGACCCACTTACCGAGGTGAGCAATCGACGTAAATATAATGAAACCATCCAAAGAGAATGGGCTAGAAGCATCCGATATGCGCAGCCATTAGCGATGTTAATTATCGATATCGACCATTTTAAACAATTTAATGATTTTTATGGTCATGGCGTAGGCGATGATTGTCTGATTAAAGTGGCCTCGGAACTAAAAGGCGTTGTACATCGCCCGGGGGATCTGTTCGCACGGATAGGTGGCGAAGAGTTTGTCATTTTGCTTGCAGACTGTGGAATTGACGGTGCCGAAAAGAAAGCGCAGGAAGTTATTAATGTGATGGGCTTTCTAAATATCGCTAATCAGGGCGCACCACGACACGATCGAGTCACCGTGAGTATAGGTGTAGCGGTTGCGTTGCCAAAGGCAGGCGACGAAGCTCTCAATTTATTTCAGGCCGCAGATGAAGCCTTATATGAGGCCAAACATCGTGGTCGAAATCAATTTAAAAGCTCTCGTTTTTATAATGGGAAGCAGGCCTAACCCACACTGCCTCCCACTATTGTTTAGAAAAAACGAAGTTATCGTGTAGGATTCACTACGAACTTTTCACCGGTTTTCTTTGCATTGTAGCGGGCTATATTGCTCGGCTGTAACACATCTTTTAACGAGATCTCGTCACTAAAGTCTAGCTTGAAGACTGTGTCAATTTCGTCTGCAACACGTTTATGTAAGGCCAACACTTCTTTTATTTCTAACTTGCCTAAGAAACGCATTAATAACCATCCGCCAATATTCCACGTCATACCATAAGCACGATTGAGAACGGTAGGAGCAAAATCTAAGCCGCCATAAATATAGACCTGCTTGTTTTCTGCAGAACCGTAAGTGTTGAAGCCTTTCGCGTCTTTACTGCCCACAGCCTCCATAGCAGTGAGAATATCACTTACTAAACTTCCGCCGCCAATAGCATCGAATGCCAGCGTTGCACCTGTTTCTAAGATAGCCTTGTAAAGTGACTTTTGAAAATCATCGTCTGAGGAATTTAGCACATATTTTGCACCTAAATTTGTTAGAAGCTCTACTTGCTCTGGCTTACGAACGATATTGACCAATTGCACACCCTCTGCAATGCAGATCTTATTTAGCATAATGCCTAAGCTAGACGCTGCCGCCGTGTGCACCAAAGCGCTATGCCCTTCTCTGCGCATTGTTTCAACCATACTCAAGGCAGTCAGCGGATTAACAAAAGATGATGCTGCTTGTTTCGGCGACGTCCCCTCATTGTGCAATATACACGCTTGAATAGGTACGCAGACATATTGTGTATATACTGCACCGGTGAGTACTGCAACTGTTTTACCTATGAGTGCTTGAGCTTGCTCGCTGTCACCAGCGGCGACCACAATTCCTGCACCTTCATTACCGATAGGTAGTTTTTGGTCAACTCGACATGCTACTCGGCGCAAAAATGCAGGAGCCACCGGCGCAGTTAATTTGTTTGTAGACGCATCAAACTTAGCTTCACGCAGATCCGCTGGCCCAAACATTGGCCACATATCAGATGGGTTTATAGGCGCGGCTTCAATACGCACAACAACTTCATGAGGTTTTGGCTTTGGAACATCTACGGTATCAAGTGAAATAGTGAGTTGCCCTTGAGAAGATATCTCGGTAAAAAGTTGTTGTGTTTTATCCATTATGTTCATCCTAGTGGTTCGTTGAAGGAAACTTTCGCTTAGGAAAGTCATTAATAAAAGTAATACACTAGCGCGGAATAAGCGAGTCACGGATAATGTTAGTTAACTATTCGCCGAATGAAGTTTGAAGACAAAACGCACAAGCCATTCGTTATGCGAGGCTGCTAACTTGGTAAGCCTGGCTAAACAAAAGAGCCTGCGCTGGGCTTAATAAAGCTCTGGGTAAAAGAAAGCACTGAGCGTAAGCTGAGTAGCACTTATATAAATGCTCTTTCGACTTTGAAGCCCCTTACTAAGCTGCCCGATGGCACCACCTTTTTGCTTTATATTTACGGTATTAAATAAAGCATCCATTGCTGGTCCAAGTTCCTGACCCTGCTGTAAACGCTGATAAATCTGCGGTGGTAGTGCTAGGCTTGCACTTCGCCCGGTATGACAGCGCTCAGCGTTTGCAACACACACCACAGCATAAGTACTCGGCACGGAATCCAGTACCTCCACACCACCTTCGTAAGCAACAACATAATCGGCTTGCAAATTATTATTTGCCGCATATTCTTGGCAATACTTTACTCGGTTAACCGCACCATCTCTGGTTTCAGTAGCATTCATCGGTTGATCGGGAACTGAAGAAGGAGCATCTATAGACACGACAGTGACAAGAGAATTTACAAACGCACTTTGAAAGCTCTCGCGCGCAGCTTCTATCTTCACTGGATTTTTCGAAGCAACAATAATGCTCAGTGGTTTAGAATCACTCAATAACTGGTGATAGGAATTAGTGCTCACATGCCCTCGCAAGATGTTTTCTGGCTTTTTACTGTCTGGGTTACTAATCCCTAAGGTGTAGGCAATGCCGTAGGCTTTCGCTGCATCTAAGATCACTTGGCTATCATCAACAAAGAGACACCTACTTGCATCAAAACCTAAGTGAGCTTGTAGCTTCTGCCATAGTAATTGAGACTCTTTTGTGACACCAAAAATATGCGTGGAAATAAGCTCATCAATATGCTCGTCGAGTTGTGTTTTTTCGACTTTCAATGACAAGCTATCAGGGTGAGCGTTGGTAACCAACACAACCTTCTTTCCTGCTGCTTTCAGGGCATCTAAGAACGGCACAGTATCGTCACGTAAGGAAATCAAATGGGCAACTTCTCGCTTCGCGGCCATAATGTCTATGTCGAGTTCCTTGGCCCAATGGTCAAGGCAATACCACTCAATACGCCCTTCAACCTGAGCATACGCGTTGCGCATTTCCTCACGACATTTTTCTATGGGTTTATTGTGCTTTTCTGACATTTTTAGAGGGATATGTTCCATCCAGAAATGATTGTCAAAATGCAAATCAAGAAGCGTACCGTCCATATCAAGTAAAACAGTATCTATATTATGCCATGGTAAGAGTGCCAAGCGATTTTCCTTATGATAATGTTAGCGAAACAAAAATGAGAAGGCTCGATAGTCTACCGTGAATCACTTATGAGTAAAATAGACCCAAACAAACAACTTCCCATCATCCATAATACAGAGGTCGTTGCTAAGTCTGCATTTTTCAAAATTGAAAAGCTCGACTTAGAGTTTAGCAATGGTGCCACTCGCCAATTTGAGCGCATGGGGGGCTCTGGTCGCGGTGCTGTAATGATAGTACCGATGAAGGATGCAAATACGCTCTTACTCATTCGAGAATACGCCTGCGGTACACATTCTTATCAGCTTGGCTTTCCAAAGGGCCTAATTGACCCAGGAGAAACGCCCGAACAAGCTGCTAATCGAGAGTTGCAGGAAGAAGTGGGTGTGATTGCAAACGATCTACACGCTCTACATACAGTACATATGGCACCCACTTTTTTTGATGCCAAGATGCATATTCTACTCGCTAAGGGGCTAAGCCCCAGCCGCTTAGAGGGCGACGAGCCTGAGCCTTTAGAAGTGATTGAGTGGCCTTTGAGTGAAGCGGATGAACTACTCGCTCGCCCCGACTTTGTTGAGGCACGTTGTATTGCAGCATTGTTGCTAGCGCAAAAACACCTTAGCAATGCTTAGAAAATATTGAAGAAAACTGAACAAAGGCCAAGTAGCGCTATCTTATGTTGTATGCAACTTATCTAATCTACTAAGCCACGAATAACATCACGAGAGGAATCACAGTGCAGCACAGTCTTTCTGAATTACTTGAAATAGCTAAGGACGCAGCCTGTGTCGCAGGCAAAGAGGTACTAGATATTTATGATAAAGGCACCTTTGAAGCTTACGAAAAAGATGACGAATCACCAGTAACAAGCGCAGATTATAAGGCTAATGATATTATTATGGAGGCACTTGGACGCCTCACGCCGGATATTCCTGTAATGTCAGAAGAGCTCCCGCAACTGCCGCTTGCGCAAAGAAGCAAGTGGTCGAAATACTGGTTGATCGATCCTATCGACGGCACCCAAGAATTTATCGCTCGTTCTGGCGACTTTGCCGTGAATATCGCTCTTATTGAAAACAACGAGCCGGTACTTGGCGTTATCTATTGGCCACCTGGTGAAACCCTTTACTTTGCAAGCAAGGGGCAAGGTGCCTATAAACGCTGCAGTGTTGAAACCAAAAAAATAACAGTAAGACAATTTGAGGTGCCAAGCGAGGATGTGGTGATGATCGCTATCAGCAGACGCCAATCGCGCGAACGTGTGTTCAGCAGAATGTCCGATAAACGATCCTATCAAACGCTACCTGCGGGAAGCTGCTCACTGAAAGCCTGTTTGATTGCCGAAGGTAAAGCAGACGTTTTCATGCGTTTAGGAGTAACAGGGGAATGGGACACCGGCGCCTCACAATGCATCATTAACGAAGCGGGCGGCAAAATCCTTGCGGCTACCTTTGATGAATTGAGCTATAACAAACGTGATTCTGTTGAAAATCCGGATTTTGTTGTACTAGGTGATCAACGAGTTAACTGGCAGAGTATAATTAACTATAAATAGTCATTGTTTTTACACTACGACTTACGCCATTGTTTATTAACTCAAAGGTTCATACATGCTAATTAATTATTGCTCCACAAAAACAAAGCCAGTGCTTATTGCTCTAGGGTTATTACTGTCATCGGCAGTAAACGCCGATATGACGCTTGATGCTGAAAGCTCAAGCATTAGTTTTATGTCGACTAAAAATGCAAACTTTAGTGAGCAGCATACTTTTGATAGCTTCACCGGCTCATTGAATGATAAAGGTGAGTTGGTAATCACTATTGACATGGCATCAGTTAATACAATGATTCCAATAAGAAATGAACGTATGAAGTCGATGTTGTTTAAGGTTAGCGATTATAACCAAGCAAACTTTGTCGCAAAGGTAGACAAAGACCTCACCTCGCTTGCGCCAGGGGAGAGAAAAACAGCGACGGTCAAAGGTGATATGACCATAGTAGGCAACACCGTGCCCGTTAGTTTCGATGTAAATGTGGTTGGCTTGGCTGGCAACAAACTTTCAGTGACGACAACGAAGCCAACAATATTGTCCACGTCGAGCTTTGGTTTAGATGAGGGGGTAGCGTCTTTACAAAACATCGCAGGCTTAAATAGTATTTCAACCGCCGTTCCGTTAAGTTTCAGCGTCGTGTTCACCAAGAAAAACTAAAATATATAAATTAATGCGTCGGTATTAATACCGGCGCTGTCTTTACTTTCGAAGTCGGTTATTCTTTAGCCATGGAAAACATAGCAGATTGTTGGCTGTTCAAAGGCATTGCAAACACGACACAACCTGCATTGAAGCCAGTCTAACCGGCTGACTTTACAACACGGCTTAAAGCTCACTAGCATGATAGAAGACGTCGCAGTCGCGAATATCTACATTGAAATCATCAACGACCCTACTCTGACGCAACAAACCTTCAGAGGCTTGTTTGTATGCGCACGACTTTATCTTGGGTACAAAGCAAATGACCATCGTTATCTTTTTAATACCGAGGTGTATAACCACTTTTCCTTCCCAGCCTCTAAAATTGAAGAGGCAGAGAATGAGGGTAAAATAGTGGTTCCATTTGCAGGTAAAGAATCAAAGGACTATTTTGTGTTGTCATGCAAAAGCATGCTCGAGCCTGAACTCAACGTGGTGTACAAAGGTGCACTCGAACGATTAAAACAGAAAGACTTTTCCGACGAAAAAATACAGGATCTAAAGCAGAGTTTTAATCAGCATAAATTTGGAAAAATGCTCATCGAAATGTATTGGCTCGACATGGTAACCTTTGCAAAACACTCAGCAGAATATAACAAAAGCTGGCGCGATTAGAAGTCTGAATGCACATCGTAGCTATGCCACTTCAATGCCAAAAATGACTCCACAAGATATCGGGCAATAATTAAATAATTCAGCGCCTATGCCGATACAAATCATGCAAAGCAGTGAAGGATGTAATAAAGACTAATCACAAATAGCGCGGATCCCCTTTGAGTAAACACAGTAAGCATAGCCACTTGCATAGCCAAGACAAAAGCTCGGAAGCATATTTCGACAATACTCATAAGGTCATGTTGAAGCTTTCTTCAGTGTCGGGTGTTTTTCTAGTCGGCATAATGGCTGCGATCTTATTTTTGGTTATTACTGTTGTCGAAGACTTCACTGATGACAAACGCATGCCCAAAGCTCTTTCGGGTCAAATTAACCTTCAAGCAATTGATTTCAAGGATGCCTTAACATTGCCCTTGGCAGGCAAATGGCATTTCACACAGCAAATATTGCAACCTTCTGAGTTTGATAAACTTATTCGCAAAGCAAAGGTCGAAGACACCACGCTTGACTCAATTTCAGTGCCGAGTTCATGGCAAGATAATCAAATAAACGGCAAGACTCTCTCCAACTTTGGCGTTGCTACCTACCGGCTAGATGTAAAACTAAAAGAAAAGTACGAAAACTTATATCTTTTTATTCCTCCAATTGGTACGGCTCATAAGCTCTTTGTAAATGATGAACTGATCAGTGAAGATGGCCTAATAACAGACCAAGCTAGCCTATCAGCACCCTCAATGACGATTGGTATTTATCCACTGAATTATGTAGGTGAACACTTCACAATTACTGTGCAGGTCGCTAATCATAATTATGAGTGGGCAGGAATATGGAGTAATTTGCGTCTAGGGACTGAAGTTAGTCTGCATGAGGAACAATATCGAAAAGTACTGCAAACCACGTTTATCGTTGCCATATTCTTTACCATCTGTGTATTTAATCTTATTCAGTTTTCTCTTCGACCTGAAAGCTCTCAACCTATTCTGATTGCCTTTATTGCCGCATTGCTTGCATTAAGAGAGCTAGAGTTCAGTTTCGTTTTGGAATTAACCAATATTTACGACTTCAGTTTCAATACCGGCATTAGGATTAATTTTATTACTTTCTTTCTTACAGTTATGCCGATTACTCTTTACTTTTATGTGCGCTTAAGAGAGGAAATGAACCGTTTTATTGTTTACGGAATTTGTGTGACGGCACTTATTTGTAGTGCGGTCGCACTTCTCACTCCGCCAAAGATATTCAGTCAGCTAGCGACCGCGTATCAAGTATTTTGCCTTTTCGTCATTGTATATATTGTTTATAGCGTTGTGCTTGCGACTATTCGCAAACGTGAAAACGCAAATGTGTTGCTTTTGGGCACATTAATTCTATTTGCATTTATTGCCAATGATATTCTCACCAACCTTCGGATTATCGACTCCATTGTCTTAGTAAATTTTGGTTTGGTAGCCTTTGTGATGTGTCAGAACTACTTAACTTACACTTACTTCATAAATGCGGGTGTTCAAAACAAGATACTGAATGTAAGCCTGTCCAGTAAAAACAAAACACTAGAAGAACTAAGCGAAAATCTCGAACAGCAAGTAGCCCAGCGTACGCAAGACTTAGAAGATGCAAATTTAAAGTTGAAGCAGCAAGTGAACGAAGATCCACTCACATGTTTATTAAATCGAAGAGGGCTAGCGCCACATTTTGAACGCGCCCGAAAAAACTTTGAGGATATGAATTTACCCTTCTCTATTCTGATCATCGATTTTGATCACTTTAAAAAGCTAAACGATACACAGGGTCATGACGTGGGTGATATTGTACTCGAATCGGGCGGCCTTCTGATGAAATCGATAGTTAAGTCACCCGCTGTGGTTGGGCGCTGGGGAGGCGAAGAGTTTTTGGTTTTATGCGCATCTAGTACACTTGAAGAAGCGAGAAAAATTGGTGAAGAGCTACGCAAAGAAATCCACTTTTGTCTTACACAAGAAATCAACTTCCCAGTGTCGATCACTATTGGCGCAGCAGAAATAAAACAAGGCGAGAGCACCGACAACTGCATAAAACGAGCGGACGAGGCGCTTTATCAAGGCAAGCTAAATGGTCGAAATAGAGTAGAGCTCTCTACTGCCTAGAGTAAGGACTTAAAAACTTTGCACTTAACAAACATATATCGTAGATTAATTAACCTCCTCGGGCTTTTTCTTGCATGCAAGTTGGTGACTTAATTTGAAAGCAATATCAACAGTTAGATGCCTATGATAATAAGAATACTAGCCGTTCTTAGTGCATGTTTTATGTTGTTACTCGCCGGAAGTAAAACTCTATCTGCTGATGTTGGTGACAACAACGAGCAGTCGATAACACATTTTAGAGCCTTTTATCCGCCCTTACTCGGTAGCAATGTAGAAACACTATTTGTGAATGATATTAAGCAAGATAGTGACGGTTTTTTGTGGCTACGAAGCGATGCTCATACCTTTTTCAAATATGACGGATACGCCCTCGAAAGATTCATTATTCAGCCAGATGCGACCTATGGCGAGCATGTTACTAATACGCTTTTTTATGATAGCGAAGGACAAACATGGCTTGGCAATTCTCGCCTGTCGATAGTCTCCAAACAATTAAGCCCGCTTGAAAGCTTCGATATTACCAATGGAAAAGCGATCTATAGCATAGTCGATGACAACCAAGGTAATTTGTGGCTTTTCGGTCGAGATTTTGGCTTTGTTAAATTCAACAAAGGCACAAAACAAGTCGAAGGTAATTTTGCCAGTGACGAGTTTGAAAATGTACCAGGGCTAATCGTACATGCGGTACTTGATCCGAAAGACGCTACCATTTGGATGCACGCAAATGACGGTATTTACAAGTTTGACATTGAACAAGGTCAGTTTAGCAAGGTGCTTACGCCAATCGATGAAGAGTATATCAATTTCTTCCCTCGTAATTTATCCATCGATCATGAAGAACGAGAATTATGGGTATCCACTACTCGCGGCCTAATTAAAATAGATATCGATTCCTCATTTTCAACACTGTATACGGTAGAAAACACCGGAGCTAGACTTCCCAGTAACTATGCGACGAGCACACGTATAGATGCCAAAGGAAATGTTTGGATAGGATTTGAAAAAAACGGCTTATGCAAATATTTACGCGACCTTGACGGCTTTTCATGTTTGCCGGCAGATGACGATAAAGATAATGCTATACCTGCTTCAACTGTAGAAAACATCTTTGAAGACAAATCAGGATCTCTCTGGCTGGCCATGAACAACAGCGGCTTTGTGAGGATATCGCCAAACATAGAAAAGTTTACGAGCCTAAATCACCAAATATTAACGAAGGGCGACGCATTATTTAAGCGCGCCGTTGCCGCGATTTCGGTAAGCCCTAATGCCAATGACAATGACAATGACAATGACAATAATAACGACAAGGAGCTCTGGATAGCGACCGACGGAAATGGCATTCAAATTGTGAATGCACGTACCAGAGAGCTCAGCCAGATACGGCATCAGCCCAATAATCCAAATTCTCTCCCTTCCGATGCCGTCGTAACAATTACCCAAGGTCCTAATGGCTTTATCTGGGCGGGCACATGGGAGGGCGGCTTGAGTAAAATCGACCCAAACACACGACAGATCGAAAATATTGGAGTGAACAATACAGATGATGAAACGAAGAAGCTGCTGAGCAACAGTGTTGTGGAAATAGTGTTTGATGAGTCTGATAATTTATGGATTAGCGCTTGGTTTATTGGCATTCAAAAATACGACCCGGTAAACGCCACCTTCGAAAACTTCATTGCGCAAGCCAATGATTCAAGATTGAAAAATCGCACCCTCAACGATCTTAAATACCTCAATGGCAACATTTGGCTGATAGGCACGCAGGGGCTTGAACGCTTTTCCACAGAAAGTGGTCAGGGGGAAATTGTTTTTAGACCCGAAAATTGCCCCTGTGAAAGCCTGTTTATTTCTGCCGATCAAACTATCTATATTGGCGCAACGAATGGTTTCTATCGTTACGACCTCAATACTAAGTCGGCACAATTTGAAGCGCTTGGCGATGATAACAACCTTTCTGTCTACTACTTTTTAGAGGACGAAAATGGACTCATTTGGATCGCGAGCAATATTGGTATTTTCAGGTTTAATCCTGACGGCAAAGAAACTCTGTTCTATAACGAGTTAGATGGCCTCGCTAATAATATTTTCACCCGTTTTGGTGAAGGCCTAATGGTGCAAAATAAACTTTATTTTCCTGGACGTAACGACATTAGTATTATTTCGCCGGATGATTTGCCAGAGTATGATTCAAGCATAAAGACCTTTATCACCGAAATTAAAACCATCAATGATGCGGATCCTAGCGCCTTACTAACAGCCCTGAAGCAAGCCGCTCCCTCATCGAAAAGCGTTGCAGAAATTCCCTATGCTCTCAATAGCTTGGCCTTCTCCTTTTCGACTCACAATTTGATTTTTCCAAACGAAAACAAATTTAAATATCGTCTATTGGGCTTAAGTGATCAGTTTGAGTATGGACGCGCCCTCGACAGAAATGCTCGCTTTACGAACCTACCAGAGGGTGAATATCGCTTCGAAGTTTACTCTGCAAACAGCAAAGGGATTTGGGACGCTACGGGAGCGTCGTTCAGCTTTACCATCTTACCTCCATGGCACCGTACATGGTGGGCTTATCTGTGCTTTACAGCGTTTGTCATACTATTAATATTCACTTATGCTAAAGCAAGAGTTCGTTTTTTGCAGCAAAAGCAAGCTGAACTTACGCGAATAGTGAAGGAAAAGACAGCACAAATCACGCAATACGCCGCTGAGCTACAATCTGCTTCCGAAAAGCTAGAGGAATCTAACAAACACCTCGAAGAGCGTGTCGAGCAAAGAACCAAAGACTTATTAATTGAAATAAATGAACGTAAGGTAGTTGAATCTAAACTTTACGATTTGGCTTTCCACGACAGCTTAACCGGTCTACCCAATCGAGAATGGTTATCTAAGAGACTCGATTCCCTTATAAAACGAGAACCCCGCAATTCATTTGGTCTCATGTTTTTAGACGGCGACAGGTTTAAAGTCATCAATGATACCTTTGGTCACACCGTTGGTGACGAAATACTTATCGTATCAAGCTTGCGACTTGGCAAACTACTCGATAAGCACTCTCATGCAATCCGATTAGGAGGTGATGAGTTTACCGTCTTGGTCGAAAATTGTAACTCAATAGAGAGCTTGTCAAACCTAGCTGCTCAGATAGTAGACGCCTTTAAAGAACCTTTTATCATTGAGAAAACCACTATCTCCTTGAATATGAGTATCGGTGTCGTCTTATGCGACGATTATTATAAGAATAAGACGATGGCCTTAAGGGACGCCGACATAGCCATGTATGAGGCGAAAAAAGCAGGCAAATGTACATTTAAACTATTCGACAGTGCAATGCGCCAAGAATCCAGTGATTTACTAGAAATTGAATCAGAATTGAGAACAGCCCTTCAGAACGATGAATTCCACCTGGTGTTTCAGCCCATACTCGACTTAAAAACAAATAAAGTAGATTACTTTGAAGCTTTGCTTCGCTGGAATCATCCAGAAAAAGGCTTTATCCCACCCGACCGTTTCATTCCCGTTGCTGAAGAAACGGGCTTAATCATACCCATAGGCGCTTGGGTTTTAGAGGAATCGATAAAAACACTGGCGAACTGGCACGACGCTTTGAATAGCAGTGATATTGGCATATCTGTTAACCTCTCTTCCGTTCAATTTCAAGACCTTAAGTTATTGGAGCACATAGACTCTACACTAGAGCGCTATAACTTAAGCCCAAGGAAACTGAAACTGGAATTAACGGAATCGTCATTAATTGAAAATAACGATCGTATTAGCGGCTTGTTAGACGACATAGTATCGCGTGGCATTGAACTATCGCTTGATGATTTTGGAACTGGTTACTCTTCGTTATCGTATTTACCGCAGTTGCCTGCCAAACACCTCAAAATTGACCGCAAATTTATCGACGCTTTAGATAACAGTGGCGAAGGCCGGCTCGATGACGAGGCATTTGAAATCGTGAAAGCAGCAATTACCTTGGGGCAAAGCATTAAGATGCATGTAACGGCTGAAGGTATTGAAACAAGCGCTCAATTGGACATACTCAAGCAACTAGGCTGTGATTTTATTCAAGGCTATTTAATTTCTAAGCCGTTAGTGGAAGAACATGCTTTAGCATTTATCAGCAAACCCGTTGTTCACAATAAAGAAGTGAAAATAAGCTCGCGTTTAGAGCGCTTTCGAGCCTTACAAAAGAAAATCTTAACTCGCAAACGAAGAAAACGAAAAAGCTAGGCCTTAACAAGGGAAAATGGATATAACCAGACTCCGTTACCTATGGTTGTGATGAATATTGCAACCTAGAGTCCTTATGTATTTGTAAGCCATCAAAATAAACCATAGTTTGTATCCGCGCAGCGCGGTTAAATACTAATAATATAAGAAGAATAAAGCTTATGGAATCTCGATTAGATGAACTCGATTTACTCCGCGGAATAAGTGTTATTGGGATGATTTTAGTTATTACCCCAGGTGCCTGGGGTGTAAGTTATCCTTGGCTTAATCATGCCGACTGGGAGGGAGTCGTTGCAGTCGATATGATTGCACCGGCGTTTATGTTTTGTATTGGTTTCGCTATTCCTTTGTCTCTAAAAAATCGTATTGCTCAGTCTTTTTCAACATCAAAGATCGCGCTTCAAATAATCCGGCGAGGAGGCTTACTCGTTTTACTTGGGGTTTTTATCAATTGGACTGGCAGCGCCGATTTAGCTTCTTTGAGATTACCTGGGGTTCTACAACGAATAGGCGTGACTTTTATTGCTGTTAGCTTATTGGTACTTTTCGTTGGTCGCAAGAGCGATTGCTTCGCACCCAGTATTAAACAATTGTTCGTCATTACGTTCGTATTACTCACGGCCGCTTGGTTGTTATTTTATTTAGTTCCGGTGCCTGGTGGTCAGGCCAACGAATTTGGCCCTGTGAATAGTTGGGCTTCCGTAATTGATCGCAGCGTTTTTAGTGTTGCCCATATGTGGGAGTGGGGGCAAACAAATGGCGTGGTAACCTATGATCCCGACGGCATTATGTGTTCTGTTACAACCTGTGCAAATGTGCTGTTCGGCACCATCCTCGGCGTGATGTATCAACAAAAAAATATACACTATACAAAACGTAAACTTATTGTATTTGGCGTTGCTTTAATTGCTTTAGGTCTAGCGTTCAGTTTTGTTTGCCCTATTATCAAAAAGATTTGGACGAGTAGTTTTGTACTTGTAAGTTCGGGAGTATCCGTTATTGCTTTTGTTATCCTTTGGTCGATTAAAACACACCCATTTGTTAACAGGCTTTTACACCCAGCATACGCCTATGGCGCAAATGCGTTATTTGGTTTTACTGTTTCGTGGCTGGGGCTTTTTTGGTTTTTAGATCTGTCTCTGTTCGGTGAGTTATCACTTCGTACGGCTGGATTCAATGCATTGAATGCTGTGTTCGAATCCAAAGCGATGGCATCACTTATGTTCGCGCTTGTATTTATTGCACTATTGTATGCGGTGCTTGCCTTTATGAATTACAAACGTTGGTATGTGAGATTATGAGCTTAGTTTGCGGTGAGAATGCAGGTAAGAGTGTTCACTGCCACACAGGTAGCTTAGAAAGTTTAATCCTTACCAACGCAGCTGCTTGCTATGTTTATCTATTGTTCATTCTTCTTAGCTTCATTAGATCAATTGAAGGAAAAATGACATGAATAACGATATGGATGACGCCACATCAGATCAGTCTTCTTTGCCCACAATTGCCGGTGGTTTGCTAGTGGGCCTATTAACCCTAGTTACTTTTGTGGTGATATTACTTTTAGCGGAAGCACAAATAGATGAAAACGCACCTGCTCCCCAAAAAGGTAGGCTTGATTTAAGTAAAACCAATTTAGCGCAATCATATCCGATTGCGCTTGGCGGCGAATGGGTAATATATTGGAAGGCGCTTCTGTCTTATAACGAGATAACCCAGAGTAGCACCCCACCTAACTTTGTAAATGTGCCGCATACTTGGGTGGACGATGATTCAATCAATCCTCGCTTTACCACCCATGGCTTCGCTACTTATCGCTTATCAGTTACGCTAAATAAGGCAAACACTGGGCTACCTTTAGGCATTTTGATGCCATCAATTGGCACTGCCTATCAACTTTATATTGACGATGTATTGCTCGCTGAAGGAGGAGTGGTTGCTAAAACGAAAGCGTCGTCGATACCACATTTTCATCCCGGTGTTTTCATTTTCACCGCGCCCAGCGATCGCTTCGACATTATTATTCAGGTATCAAATCAGGAGTTTTATTGGGGAGGCATGTGGCATCAGTTGAAGATAGGAAGCGCTGAGATGTTGCATGCAGAACAAAATAAAAAGAACTTAAAAAGCACAATTATCATTTCAATATTTTTTACCATCACAGTTTTTAATCTGATCCAATTTTCTCTTCACTCAAAAAACACCCAGCCGCTTCTAATCGCAGTCATATGTGTTTTACTCGGCTTCAGAGAGATGGAGTCGAGCCACCTCCTACAATTTATTGAGATTGCTCAACTCAGTTTTGCCACAAGTGTGCGAATTAACTTTTTAACCTTCTACGTTAGCGTGCTTACCGTTATTCTCTATTTGTACTCTACCTTTACTCGTGATTACAAACCAAAACTTATCTACTGCATTGCTGCAATACCTATTGTTTTTTCATTGGGCGTTATTGTAACTTCTGTAGAATACTTCAGCCCATATATGCGAGTATTTCAGGTATATATGCTGGTGGTGTCTCCTTATTTGTTGTGGGGAATTTTGCGCGCAGTGTATTACAAGCGCAAAAATGCGAGGTTGTTACTAACAGGTACTTTATTTCTCTTCTTTTTAATGGTGAATGACATACTCGACAGCATGGGAGTGATTGATTCTGTGTTGTTGGTCAGTTTCGGTTTGGTCGCTTTTATGATTTGCCTAAACTACATTACCTATAGCCGATTTATTCAGGATGGTGCGCAAAATATTAGACTTAACTTAGCATTGGACGCCCGCAATAAAGCACTAGAAAACCTGAGTAAGTCTTTAGAAAACAAAGTAACCGCCAGAACGCAAGAGTTGGCAGATGCAAATACTTTGCTATCGGAGCTCGCGTTCAAAGACCCATTAACTGGGGCGCTCAATCGAAGGGGAGTGGTGGCTAAAATTGACGACGCTAAGAAAAGTTATTTAGCATATAACACGTCGTTTTGTGTTGCTTTAGTTGATTTTGACAATTTTAAAAAGCTAAATGACTTGTTGGGTCATGAAACCGGAGATAAAGCGCTTAAAGAAGGCACAAAGATAATACAGGAATGTATTAGAAAGTCCGATGTACTTGCGCGTTGGGGTGGCGAAGAATTCTTGATATTGCTGCAAAATACTGACGTCAGCGATGCAGAACTCGTTGTACAAAACATCAGAGAAATGATTGAAGAAGTGCTCTCCAATGAAATCGAGCGCCATGTGTCAGTGACGATTGGGCTGGCACAATATCGTGACAACGAAACCATAGAACAATGTATCAGTCGCGCAGATGAAGCGCTATATGTCGGTAAAAACTCAGGCAGAAACTGCGTTAAAGTAGCGCAATAAAGAAGGCACAGCTACTTACAAAGTGCGACTATGTGCTGTTGTTGATTATTCAGTTAATTTGAATTCAAGATTAAGCCTAAACAACGATACAGCTTACTTGTTCTATACTTCAAATATGGCAAATTACCGAAAGAGTTGAATATTCACAGACAATTAATAACGTAAGAATGTAAAGAGGTTTTTTTGATATGTATCGTCCAATTATAGTCGCCATCTTTTTTATAAATTTGGCGGCCCATGCAAAGGCAACAGAACAAGACTTGAACGCCGATCAATTGATTAGAAATCCGAGTCAGTGCATCTTAGACCTTGGTTTAAATGAGAGAGATTTCGACCTTACAATACAACAATACATAGATTGGAATGCAGAACTCGGGGTATTTTTGCTGCTAGAGCAAGACTCACCCGAAGCGTTTCGCGAGTTTTCAAATACCGATCATGTCGAACCATATAGAGATATGCCACTAGAGCGTTTAAAAATCTTAATTGGTCAGGAAGATCGTTTGGCAATGATTGCAGCTTTACAAAGAACTGATGTAGATATTGAAAATCAGGAGCGTATTGCGAATGAGCTTTTTTTACTCGGTGACACGATCGTTGCTTTGCGGCACAAAATGATAGTTGAAATTGCCTCAGCTGGTGTGAATTTTGAAATTGAACAAACAGTAAGCCCTGAAACAAAACAGCATGTAAAAAATGCGCTTGCTTATGTGTCGTACGGAATTCAAAGAAAGAGTTTAGGCACGTTGTATGAGTATATTACTTTTACTAACGAGCCCGACTATAACAAGGCGCTACATCATTCAAATATCCTTAATGACAAGGACTATGAAGATATAAGATTGCTCACTGAAGAAATGATATTAACTATTAATTCTCATCGTGATAAAGAAAACTACCAAGCAATCGACAATATTGATTTACCTAAGGTTGCAACCACTGGCTCTAATCTTTTACTAGCCATATCGTATTTAGAATATCCGAGTTATTTGGAGAGCTTAAAATTGAAAGACCAAGATGGTGAATTAAGCCTAGCTAAAAACCAGTGCGTTGAAGAATATATTCTATTACTTTCTGATACAGGCTTTGAGTAAGAGAGCGGTGTTGCTGATATTGAAGGAATGCCAACACGCAGAGCTGAGACAAATATCAGGTCATAATGTATGTTGGCATATTTGAACTAACAAGTAAGAATATGTACCAGACAATGAGCTGCTGGGTATGGGACTGTAAAACTACTGTTAAGAAAAAGTTGCAGAATGGCGACATTTTTTTCTTGCCAAAAGTGATCTAAGCTGACATTCTCGAAAGTGCGAGGAAAGAACTCAATTTAAGGACTAAATATGAAAAAAATTATTACCGTAGCTGCAATTGCTTTGACAGCAAGCTTTTCTTCAATGGCGCAAGCTGAAATGAACCCATGGGCTGAGTGCGGCATCGGCGCAACAATTTTCCCGGATAACGGCACGGCTGCTACTATCTCGAATATCATTTGGGATTTAGGTACTACAGCTGTAACTTCTGCATCTGCTTCAGAAGATAGCTGTCAGGGTGCTAACGCAACTACTGCTCAATTCATTACTGAGTCTTATGACAACCTTGAAGACGAACTAGTTCGTGGTGAAGGTCAGCATGTTACTGCTATGCTTAACCTTATGAGCTGTGACGCGTCTGCATCTACTGCAATTCGCACTGAAGTAGCTGATCAACTTTTAGATTCTACTGAATCAACCGTTGTTAAAGCTGAACGTTTATATAACATTGCAGCATCTGCTTGCTCTGCTAGCTAATATCTTTTCCTCGCATTCATAAAAAAGGGCAGTGAAAACTGCCCTTTTTACTGTGTTAAGACTAATGAAATTATTCTACTGTACTCTCTTTGTTTTTTTGTTTAGCACGAGCACTGATGCCACTGATATTCCAGCACTGTGGCACGATCAAGTGTGGAAAAAACTTATTCATTTTGAAGACACTCTGGGGCACAGCGAAATTGAAAATGCTGATTTTTTTCTCGCGCCAAGTGGTGCAAGCGATCCAGAAGCAGAATTCAAAGCAACGCTCGCAGCCTTTCAAACACAAGCAATAGATAACCAAACAGGTGATTCAGTTCTCTGTAAATACCCGGCTAGAGCACTATACATGCGCTCGCATGGTTTTAACGTTGCCGACCCGCTGAGCGGATGTGTTGCACTGAAAAAATGGTTGGGCAGTACCGATGATTTATCCATTAGTATTATATATGCAGACGGTTACTTGGAAAATCCTGCCTCGTTCTATGGCCATTTGCTCTTCAAATTAAACAATGCAAATGGCACCAACTTACTTACTAACAGCCTGAACTTTGGTGCCCGTGTGCCGGATAATGAAAACCCCGTTATGTATATCATCAAAGGACTTATTGGTGGCTATGGTGCTGAATACAGTTCTAACTTCTTTTATCGTTACAATATTAACTATTCCGAAGTTGAAATGCGTGATTTGTGGGATTACAAACTTAACTTAAACGCTGAAGAAAGCTTGCTGTTGGCTACTCATGCGTGGGAACTGCTCTTTTCCGATTACACCTATTACTTTACTTCCCGCAACTGTGCCTATCATATTGCCAAGATGCTAGAAGTGGTTGTTGATGATACCCTTATCGAAGTAAATGACCCATTTGTTCTGCCCATTAGTGTTTTCGACTCGCTTGTTAACGCGAGAACACGCACTGGGAATAGTGCGGTTGCCAGCATTGAAAGACAGCCTTCTCGTCAGTCAAGATTTAGAACTCAATATCATGCGCTTACTTTAGAAGAGCAAGAGCTCGTAAAGCATTTATTAAATTCAACAACATGGCAAAGTGAGTTGAAAGATAAAGAAGTTCAGCGACAGATTGCGATAGTTGATGCCACAATTGAATACTTGAATTTTGTATTGGCTACGGAGACCGACAATACAGCAGCAAAAAGTAAAAAACGGGCGCTACAGAAATATCGAATTCGGCTTCCGCTTGCTGAAAATAAGCCTCAGGAAGAAGTGAAGCAACTCCCTCATACCAGTCATTATCCAACTACAGCGAGGGTTGGTTTTGGATACAATGAGGCGGAAAAAGTCTTCACAAGCATTATGTTTCGCCCTGCTTTTTACGACTTCTTATCGAGTGGCGGTGGTATTTTGCCAAATTCAGCGCTGTCGATGATGGAAACTGAGCTCAGGCTTGACCGTAATAAAGTCACGCTTTCGTCACTGAAATTACTCAATATTGAAACAATGCAGTTAAATGCAACTGGTCTGCCTGGGGACTATGGTGTTTCTTGGAAACTAACTGTAGGCAATGAGAGAAATTTTATTGATGATGCAAAAGACTCCAATGAGTTTTATGTTGAAGGTGGTGTGGGTAAGGCGTTTGAGCTTGGAGATTGGGTGATTTTGGCGCAACTAGATGGCAGATTACAAACGCCAAATCGCAATAATCAGCGTTACTTTGCTAAACCTAAATTAGCCAGTCTGTACGAAAATGGACAATTCAAAATGCATTGTGAGCTGAGTTACCCCATAAGTTTAAAAGAAGATAATAAGAAAAAGCTTCGCAGCGAGTGCAATGCAAAACTTTATGGAAGTAAAAGTTTTGACTTGCGCTTTGGCTTTGCTCATCAATTTGCTAGCGAAGCACAGTTTTCCATCTCGTACTTCTTTTAACTGCTAACACTAATAACTAAGGCTTGGCCCTAATTATTAATAAACCCAACAATACTATGGGCATTTTGATGCCATCAATTGGCACTGCCTATCAACTTTATATCGACGATGTATTGCTCGCTGAAGGAGGAGTGGTTGCTAAAACGAAAGCGTCGTCGATACCACATTTTCATCCAGGTGTTTTCATTGGTGAATGACATACTCGACAGCATGGGGGTGATTGATTCTGTGTTGTTGGTCAGTTTCGGTTTGGTCGCTTTTATGATTTGCCTAAACTACATTACCTATAGCCGATTTATTCAGGATGGTGCTCAAAATATTAGACTTGACTTAGCATTGGACGCCCGCAATAAAGCACTAGAAAATCTGTGTAAGTCTTTAGAAAACAAAGTGACCGCCAGAACGCAAGAGTTGGCAGATGCAAATACTTTGCTATCGGAGCTCGTTGTACAAAATATCAGAGAAGTGATTGAGGAAGTGCTCTCCAATGAAATCGAGCGCTATATGTCAGTAAAAACTCAGGCAGAAACTGCGTTAAGGTAGCGCAGTAGAGAGAGCACCGCTACTTACAACGTGCGACTATGTGCTGTTGTTGATTTTTCAGTTAATTTGAATTCAAGATCACTAAGTTGAAAAATAAAGACTTGTTTAGAGTAGTAACAAGCTGCCAAGTCCTAAGAAGGCAACAAAACCAACGATGTCAGTAACAGTGGTAAGAATGACAGACCCTGATAAAGCAGGGTCTATCTTCAACTTGTTTAATACAATCGGCAGCAACACGCCAGTCAACGCCGCCATGGCAATGTTTAAGAGAATGGCAATAGATATCACAATACCAAGCAAGCTGCTATCGAACCACAAGTATGCAATCGCACCAACGACAATGGCCCAAATAACACCATTTAGCAAACCCACTTTTAGTTCTTTTTCTAATAGTGCTTTACGGTTACTGTCAGTAACTTGTCCTAAGGCTAAGCCGCGCACTATGAGAGTGAGCGTTTGACTACCTGCTATTCCGCCCATACTCGCGACGACAGGCATTAAAACAGCCAAGGCGACTACCTCTTGAAGAGTTGCTTCAAACAAACCAATGAACCATGATGCTAGAAATGCGGTGACTAGATTAATACCCAGCCAAATAGCACGCTTTTTAGCACTTTTTCTCACACTGGAAAATAAATCCTCATTTTCGTCCATACCTGCTGATGACATGACTTGACGTTCATAGTCTTCATTTACAAGCTCACAGGCTGTTACAATATCAACACGGCCTAATAGTTTATTGGTATCATCCAACACTGGTAAGGAAATAAAACCACTGTTTTGCACAATTCTAGCAGCCTGCACCGCATCTTGTTCGGCCTTAATCACGCTGATGAACTCAACTGATAAATCGACAAGTGGAATGTGTTCTGGCGCACGGAAAAGCCGATCAAACTTCACCGCCGAAGAGAACTGCCCTGTTCTATTCACTAAAAAAATACACTCCGTGGATTCTGGTACTTCACGGCGAATTAAGCGCAAAGCATCACTAACTTTTGCATTCAGTGGTAGCACTAATACGTCATGGTTTAACCAGTGACCAATCTGATTGTCTTTGAACTGACTTGCGTCTTGAAAGAATTGTCGTTGTTGTTTTCCCATTGCCGAAACGGCAATATCAACTAAGTTGTTTGGTAGGCTATCGCAAATTTCTAGTAATTGTTCAGAATCAACATCTTGAAAAATGTTATCCCATTTTTCAATTGGCGTGGCTACAATGAGAGGAGAGCGCGGATCAGCCCGCATTTCGACCAATACATCTAGCTTTTTATGACTGGGTATTTGCTCCCAGCTATTTACCCTCTGTTCTACGGGCAATGATTCTAATAGCAAGGCTAAGCTTTCAGAATCGGTAGAAGCAATCGTGCTAATTAACGCCGCATTGTTTTCGAGCGCATCAGTTTTGACGATTTCATCGATTAAACTAGGAATTTGATCAGACATAATTGCTTAATGGACTCTCGTGAATAGATCGCCATGCTATGGAAAGTAATGACATTTGTAAATCAAAAAAGGGGGCAGAGTTAATTTACACAAGAGTCTTATTCTCAATTTGCAGCATTGGCCGCCAGGCAATGCTGCAAATGACTGTTTACAACGCTTATTCAGGCAGCTTTTTGATTGGCTTGTAACCTTCTGATTCAAGCTCCTGATTTACGCACACAAGCAAGAACTCAGATAAAGATAAATCGTCCGTACCATCGTCTTCTGCGACTTCGGTACAATATTCAACAAACTCTTGGATCAGTTCTATATCTGCTTCAGGACGGTCTTCAGCACTAACGGCGAAAGACAATAAACCTGCAAACAATGCGCCTGACACTAGGGTAATCATTTTCATTAAAACACCTCAAAAAAGTGGTTGGTTAGGTTCGTCGAAGTGTAGGCTCAATTTTCCAATACGCTAACGAAATAATCTGTTCTTGAAGAACAATTTATTTCGTTCAAAAAACCGTCAGTGGGTCTTGCTAATGAGCAGATAAAGCCTATATTTCGCGCGAATTAACCATGCTTTATTTTGTGACACTGGACCCCAAAAAATGATTACAACTTTGATTGTTGTTGACAGCTTAAGCGATTTCCCTGTACTTGAATTAGACGCTACCGTTCTAGACTTCGAGCGTTACCTTGCTGACTACCCAAAACTCAGCGAGAGGAAAACCCGCGTTATTAACCTATGCAATACAAACAAGTATTTGAGTAAGGGATATTACTGTTCCTTATTGGCTGAGGCACGCCATCACAGGGTGCTACCTAGCGTGAACACGATCAATGATTTAATTATCGAGAGCGCTGAACAGTCCTTAGAAGTTGCTAGCTTAACACTGCCAAAAGCGCTGAGTGATAGCGTTAAGGATAGTGCTGTATGCGATTTAGTATTCGGAACGGCAAGTGACGAAGCAATGCAAGGTGTGGCCAAATACGTATTTGATCGCTTTCCTGCGCCCTATCTGCAGATCAGTGTGAGCAAGCAGGTCAATGCAACCAGCGTAAAAGTAAAACTAGGCAACTGGGATGAGATCATTTCTCAGGGGCAGGCATTTGTTGGCAAAGCGCTGCAAGAATACTTACAAAAGAACTGGGTGAAACGCTTCTCTAAAAAATCCGCGCGCTGGGATATGGCTATTTTGTGCAACGAAAACGAAGCAACACCACCCAGTGATAAAAAAGCACTGAAGCACTTCGTGCAAGCCGCGAAGAAAGTGGGTATTAACGCGCAACTAATCGATAGTAGTCAAGCAGCGAGCATTACGCATTTCGATGCTTTGTTCATTCGTGAAACGACCGCGATCAATCACCCTACTTACCACTTAGCAAGAAAAGCTGAGCGAGAAGGTCTTGTGGTTATTGATGATGCAAACAGCATTCTAAAATGCTGTAACAAAGTGTTTTTACAAGACGCATTTAGCTATCACAAAGTGCCAGTACCGAAGAGTGGATTTGCATACGACTCAAGCGATGAAACGATTGCGTCTTTAGCGCAAGAGTTTGGCTTTCCTATGGTACTTAAACTTCCTGAAAGTTCTTTTTCACTGGGTGTATTCAAGGTGAAAGATGAGGTGGAGCTAAAAGCTAGGCTCGTTGAATTACTTCATCAATCTGCTTTGGTCTTAGTGCAAGAATACGTTTTCACTGAGTTTGACTGGCGCATCGGTGTGTTAAATGGAAAGCCTATTTATGCTTGTCGTTATTTTATGGCAAGAGGACATTGGCAAATTTACAACCATGCATCGAGCAAGAATAGCTCAGGTGGTTTTGAAACATTGCCCACTTTTGAGGTGCCAAAATCGGTGTTAGATGCAGCGATCAAAGCTAGCGGCATTATTGGTAAAGGCTTATATGGCGTTGATATTAAGCAGGCCAACGGCAAAGTGTATGTAATTGAAGTGAATGACAACCCGAGCATCGAATCGAAAGTCGAAGATAAGTACTTAGGCAAAGAGCTTTACATGATCATCATGCAAGAATTCGCCAACCGTTTGGAAGCGAGGGGGCGCTAAGTGAACCTTACATATCGCCTAGCGCAGCTAGATGATCTGCCTACTTTAGTGCGCATTGAAAATCACTGCTTTCAAACAGACCGACTGTCAAAACGTCGTTTTAAGCACTGGATTCTGGCTGCCAACGGGATTTGCGTGGTCGCGATTAAAGATGAGCAAATCTGTGGGTATGGCTTGGTTATTTTGCGCAATGGAACACGTTCTGCTCGTTTGTACTCGCTCGCCCTCGAAAGCGAATATCGCGGATTGGGGATTGCACAAGGTCTGTTGCTTGAGTTAGAGCGTTTAGCCGTAAGCCAGCAACGTCTGTTTATGCGTTTAGAAGTCGCAGAAAACAACCTTGCCGCGATTAAAATGTATCAACATCTTGGTTACAAGCAGTTTGGTGTGTATCAAAAATACTATGCTGATGGCACTAATGCCTTGCGTTTACAAAAGCCAATCAAGCAGAGCTTGGCGGTACAGAAACTGCCTGCATACCCGTGGTATCAGCAGTCGACCGAGTTCACCTGTGGGCCTGCTGCCTTGATGATGGCAATGCATAAGCTAAATGCTGACTTCCAGATGTCTGCTCCCCAAGAAATTGATATTTGGCGGCAAGCAACAACAGTATTTATGACTTCAGGTCATGGTGGTTGTCACCCTGTGGGTTTGGCATTGGCGGCGAAATCTTGTGGTTTCGATGCACAAGTGTATCTCAGTCAAGCGGGCGATCTATTCGTTGAAGGCGTTCGCAGTGAACACAAGAAATCGATAATGCAGTTAGTTGAGAAACAATTTTTTGAACGCGCTACAGAGCAAGGTGTGAGTATTCACTATTATGATTCATCAATAAATAATATAGAAAATGACTTGGCTGAAGGTCATGCTGTTATTTGCTTGATTAGCACTTACCAGTTTGATGGAAAGAAAGCGCCTCATTGGGTAGCGATCACGCATATCGATGATACCTTTCTGTATTTGCATGATCCTGATGCCAGCGTTGAAGGCGTCGTTCAAGCCCAATTATTAACAAAGTCCGAAGAGCAGTTATTTCAATCGAGTGAAATAGATTACCAACATGTTCCCATTCTGAAAGAAGACTTCACTAAGTTTTCAGTGTTTGGAAAGCGTAAATTAAGAACCTGCCTTGTCATTAAAAACAAGTACAAAGCAGCATAATGGAGGCGACGAATGAGTTTCTTTAATAAGAGTGTTGAAGTCATTGACTTCGCAGATCATATCAATTTAAAGAGTGCGCAAAAGCAGTTTGCGACAAGGTATATCACTGAACAGTATCGTGATGCGCTACATATCGAAATGCCAAAAGGGCAGATATTCATCTTTGATTATGGCGTTGTTGTTATGTGGGGCGTAAACCCAGAGAAAGCAGCACAATATATTGGTGAGCTTAAAGAGCTGGCATCACAGTTACACGATGACCAAGTCGATACTTACGAATTTACCAAGGTCAATGAGCAGGCGGAGCAACTTCTAGCATCAAATGATACTTTGTACTTACAGAATTTTCAGACCAATACTTTATTGGCCTTAAGTCATGCCTTTGCGCAATCGGCGAAGTTGCAACATTATGAGGAGATTGCGGAAAATACGATCGCGAGCAATCAGCATCTAATTGATATGTTGGCGAAAAGCGGCAAAATTACATTAAACCGTAAGCATTTAGCGAAGTTAAGAGGGCAGCTATTTCAAGCGAAAACAGACATTGTGTTACACTACAATTTACTTGATACGCCAGAATTTTTCTGGGACTTCCCTTCGCTCGAACATTATTATTTGAGCTTGGGGAAATACTTGGAGTTAAGTCAGCGCATTGAAATCTTGAATCTCAAGCTACAAACAATTCAAGACTTATTTGATATGTTGGCAGCGGAACAAAATCACAAGCATTCATCCTTTCTTGAATGGATTATTATCATTCTGATTGCCATTGAAATAGTGATTTTCTTTGGGGAGTATTTTCATATCCTTCCAACGTAACTGAATATTTGCATTCTTTGAAAGGCCTCTATCTTGAGGCCTCTTTTTTTAACTATAGAGCTGTGTATCTTTAAAAATATTTTATATGCCAAACTAACACACAATACAAACCCATCATTCACACCTACCAATTGTTATTGCCAAAATATTAATTATGCTATTACCAATTATTTACTTTTGGTTTTAAGTGAACTAACATCCTGTTCTCAAAATATAATAATTAAACACAAGGTTGTGTCATGTTTAAAACTTCACTGAAGGCGCTTACCGTCCTTTGTAGTTCCTCCCTATTTTTTTCTAATAACGCATTTGCTACCACTATTGAAAACGCTAGCTTTGAAAGTGGGCTTGATGGTTGGACCGTTGTAGATAGCTCTGGTGCTGGCATTAGTATGTCTGACATTGCATATTCTGGCGCTAGCTCAGTCTTAATAACAGAAGATTCTGGACATCGAGTTTTTCAAATTGTAGATGCCGTGCCGAATTCTCAGTATAAGATCCAAGCCTTCATTCGTGGTGACGGTCGTTTGAGAATAACCGGCGACTCGCCCACAATTAGACGTACAAAACGCACCGGCAATGACTGGGAACGCGCAGTAATCAGATACAATTCTGGTGAAAGTGGTCAAATTCGCATCGTATTAGAGAAAAAGCCGAATAGTAACGAAGTAATATTTGATGATATTAGCATCGAATGTGATGATATTAACTGCCAAATTGACGAACCAAAAGAGCAAATAGATTTTGGCCTTGATGCAGACAAGGAACCTTGGGAAAACTTTGATTTACAAGGTTGGGTTATCGACACGCCTGCATTTGACGACGATGGGTTTTCACAGCGTTTTGGCGAAAACGATTGGGATCAAATTTCAGATGAATCACGAAAATTCTTTTTCACTCACACCGATGGTGGTATGCGTTTCGTCAACCGCGTCGACGGTGCGAAAACGAGTGAGAACACGGCATATAGTCGTTCTGAACTAAGAGAAATGTTGCGCCGAGGCAACACGAATATTGCAACACAAGGTGTTACACCAAACAATTGGGCTCTTGGCTACCAACCTACTAATGGTGGCGCTTGGGGCGGAGCTAACGGTAAGCTAAGCGCAACACTACGCGTAAATCAAGTAACGACAACAGGTGAAGGTTTGCAGGTTGGTCGCACAATTATTGGCCAAATACATGCTGATGATGACGAACCAGCACGTTTATATTATCGTAAAAATCCGGGCGACGAATTAGGCTGCATATATGTAGCGCATGAAATTCGTGGCGCCAATGATATCGATTTTAATATCTTAGGTGATGAAGACTGTACCAACCCGAATGTTGGAATTGCTCTAAATGAATTGTTTTCGTATGAAATTATTAATGAAGGTGAGTTCATTACGGTTGTGGTGCGCAGCGGTGACCAAGATGGCGAAATTATAGGTGAAACAACGATTGATATGGTCAGCCTTAATAGTGGTTACAACCGTTCTGATGAATGGATGTATTTCAAAGCTGGAACGTATTCACAAAACAACACCGGTGTTGCTGGTGACGGCGACATTGTTACCTTTTATCGTTTAAATACTACACATGGTGAAGTGCCAAATGAGCCCATCGAAGAAGGTGAACCAACCACACAAGTTGCGGTCATTATGGACACCTTAGACTCTGATACAGGTGAACTTAGATACAAACTTCCAGAAGCGCAAACACAAGGCCGTGTAGAAGTGACATTTACGCGTACAGATGATGCGGTAGGTAGCACCGATGCTTTCATCACGCTGTTTAATGAAAGTACTAACAATGCTGGCTCAATACTCGATTTACGTATTAGGGATAATTCTTTCGGTGTTAGATACCCAGCTCAAGATTTAGATACAGCCTTGGCTAGTGTTGTTCCCGGTGAATATCAAACTGCGGTAATCACTTGGGAATATCCTGATGGCGATACGTCAACAGGTCAATTACCGACGCTAAATTTATTTATAGACGACGTTCTTGTTTTAGCATCATTTCAACCTATTGGAGCCGATCCAATTGGCGGTGTCACACATGTTTCGTTTAGATTTGGCAGCAACTCTGGCGTGCTTACTGATTCTGCAATGTTTATCATTGATGACCTCAAGATATTCAGCGATATAGAAGGAAATACGTCGGTACTTGAAGATGATTTCGAAAGTTATGCTGTTGGTGCTAATTTAGATCCAGACAACAATGCGTCTTCGATATATACAAATAATACTTCAGAAGCGACTGTCGCCAGTGTTGCCGCGCACAAAGAGCTTGAGCTTGTTCAATTTGTTGCTATATCTGATACGGTCGCTGACGATACCGGTGAATTAAGATATGAATTGCCAAGTGCGCAAGCTTCTGGAAAACTAGAAGTCGTATTCAGTCGCACCGACGATGTGTTGGGAAATGCAGATGCATTTATTAGCTTATTCAACGAAAGTACGAATAATGCAGGTTCGATTCTAGACCTAAGAGTAAAAGATGATTCGTTTGCGATTAGGTACCCAGCAACAGAGATAAACACTGATTTAGCGGCAGTGTCTCCCGACACTTTCCATACTGTTGTGATCACTTGGGAATATCCTGATGGAGACACATCAACAGGTCAATTACCTATTCTTAATGTATTCGTTGATGGGCAAGCCATTTCTGAGCCTTTCACTCCTGTGGGCGCTGATCCAGTTGGTGGGGTAACGCATATTTCATTTAGATTTGGCAGCAACTCTGGCGTTTTAGCGGATACAGCCGTATTTAGAATAGATGATCTTGCAATCTATTCTGATGCCGAAGGGACCAGTGTGGTCTTCTCTGATGACTTTGAGGGTTATGCGCCAGGCACGGACTTGGACCCAGATAACAATCCAAGCTCACCATATAAGAGCAACACATCAGAAGCTGTTGTTGTGAGCGAAAACTTTTAGATAAAAGTTTCAATAGCACAAAGCCCCAACGCTTATACCATTGGGGCTTTTTTATTTTATTAGTAAACATGCTTTTTAGACCGTTTTTTGCGGCATATATCAGAAGTAGTCGCTTATCGACTGCGCACAATACAGATACTATTTTTATATAGTTTGCCACCTAAGGCTTTTCAATAATATTCACACTTTCGTGCTCCTCTGAATATTCTATCAATACCGTGCCGCGTTCAAGCTGCTGAATAACCTCGGCGACTTTTTGTTCAAGACTAACTTCAACTTCGCCATAGTCGGTACCTTCTCGTAGCACGAAGCTCTCAACTAAGGCATAGAGGGTGTCACTGTCAATCGAGGAATGGGGAATAATCATGCTCGAGACCTTTCGCTAGTCACCTGCCCCTTTGCTGAGGCGGTTTCAAGCTGAAGAGCGTTATCACACGCTGTATCATCCATTTGCGCATAGGCAAAACGTAATTGTTCACTGAAGAAGGCTGATATGCGCTGTTGTAGCCATAGCTTTGGCGACCATAGCGAACCATAAAGAAAACCAACATGCCCACCTTTTTCACTGAGTTCATAGGCAACGCTAGGCGATAAATCCTTACTGCTAGGCACTACGGCTTCAGTCATAAAAGGGTCGTCTTTAGCATGTAAAATCAAAGTCCGCGTATTGATATTTTTGAGCATGTTAAAAGCGCTAGACTTTGCGTAGTAGTCATCGGCAGATTCGAAACCGTGCAACGGCGCTGTTATTTTTTGGTCAAAGTCGCGGAAAGAGGCAAGCTGCTTGACCTCTTTTTTACTTATGGAAAGCAGTGGTTTCATATCTATCTTCTTCATTTTTTCCAGCAAGTTATTCTTCATACTTGCCAGCAAATAATGTTGATAAAGACGAGAAAAGCCTAGCTGCATGCGCAATGAACATTCCGCTAGTAAAAGCGGAGCTGAAACCGCAACGGCGGCTTTTATAATCTGCTGATTTTTAACTTCACTAAGAAGTTTTAATAGCATGTTGCCACCCAGCGAATAGCCTACTGCAAAAATGGGGAGTAAAGGGTAGCGCGCTTTTACCAACTCAAGTACCTGTTTAGGGTCGTCGGTTTCCCCAGAGTGATAAGCACGAGCGGTTAAATTTTGCTCGTGACTACAACCACGAAAGTGCATAAGAGCAACAATATAGCCATCGTTGCTTAGTTTATGTATTAGGTGCTTTGCGTAGTGCGAATTCACGGAGCCCTCGAGACCATGAAAAATCACCACGACCCCTTTCGCATTGAGTTTTTCATCAGCAAACGAGGCCTGAAAACCATCGTTACGAGGAATGCTCCATGCTATATCAATAAAATCCTTGTCGGGTGTTGCTATCCTTTCATTAGCGACAGTGATTTTTGGCTTCGACACCATATAACGTGGCCATATGGTTTGTAAGTGTGGATTGGTAGCCCATGACGGCGCACAGAATGCCGATTTCACCACTTTTCCAAACTCACTTTTAAACATGTTGCTCTAATTCCCTTATCAAATTGCTAGGTATCGCGACATTGCCGCTGCTTTGAATACAAGTAACATAAACCAATAGATTACTAATTAATTCTTTACTGCTTTCACTCGCATCTTGATCATTCATCAACAAGCTCTGACAAAGATTGACTAGTAGCGCCTGCTGTTTTTTTTCTAGCACTAACTCATCACTTAATAAGCCCTCATAAGTTGCCAGGAGTGATGCATCATGTTGACTGCCTAGCTTGGCTGCGCGTCGTTGTTCTCTAAATTCACTTAGCTCCTTTTCGGATGCGTGCAAGCCCTCAATGAGCAATTTGCATTGTTGGTGATTTAAGGAAATTTGCAAGCGTGTGAGGTAAATCATGAAAAGTAGCATGTTCACATTACACTGATATTTATCTTGCAGATGAAGCAAAATCATTTGCACTTCTTTGTCGCCATAAATTGATAGGGAGAAGTCCCAAAATGTTTGTGAACACAATATCGGATTGGGCGCCACTACACACCGCCCTCAAGTTCGCCTTCAAACTTTATATGTGCTTGCTCTAGTTGCTCCTGTGCATCTAACCAAAGCATTTCAGCCTCTTCTAAGTTACTTTTATGCTGCGCTTGTTCGGAAAGCACTTGCGTTAATTCGGCTTTTTTCTCAGCGCTATATAAGCTTGTATCAAGCAATGCTTCTTCTAACTTGGCTAACGCCGCCGACGCGACATCCATTCTTTTTTCTTGCTTGCTTATTTCATCTTTAATTGGCTTCATACTTTTGCGAAACTCAGCTTCAAGACGCTTACGCGCCTTTTTATCTATATCTGAATGCTGCTTAATAGCTTTCGCTGAAGGCTGAATAAGCGAGTTGTTGTCGTTTGAAGCCTGTGCGCTATTACTGGGCTGTGAGCTAAACAACCATTTGCGGTAATCGTCTAAGTCGCCGTTAAAAGGGCTGACTTCACCGGCATCAACAAGATAAAAGTCGTCGCAAACCGATGACAATAAGTAACGGTCGTGCGATACCAAGACCATCGCGCCTTCAAAAGCCTGTAATGCAAAAGTAAGGGCTTGGCGCATTTCCATATCGAGGTGGTTAGTTGGCTCATCTAAGAGCAATAAATTGGGTTTCTGAAATACAACGAGGGCGAGCACTAAACGTGCCTTTTCACCACCCGACATGGGTGCAACGGCCTTGAGCGCCTCATCACCATGAAAACCAAAGCCACCAAGATAGTCACGTATTTGTTGCTCGCTTTGGGATTTGTCTAGGCGAAAAACATGATCGTAGGCCGAACTCTGTAAATGTAGCAATTCAACCTGATGCTGCGCAAAGTAACCAATAGTTAAGCCTGCCGACGTCTCATACTCACCGGTTAGAGGCAATAACTCGCCAGCCAGCAGCTTTATAAAAGTTGATTTACCTGCCCCGTTTTTACCAAGTAAGCCTAGGCGACTGCCTGGTACTAAATTCATTTTTACTTTCTCGAGGATTTTCTTTTCGCTATAGCCTACTTGCACAGCTTCCATTCGCACTAAAGGATTAGGCAACTTGTCGGGGGTTTTAAAGGAAAATTGAAACTCAGAGTCTTGCAGCACCGGCAACACATCTTGCATTCTTTCGAGCTGCTTTATTCTGCTTTGTGCCTGTTTAGCCTTACTGGCTTTTGCTTTAAACCGCGTTATAAATGAATTTAAATGGGCTTTCTTCTTTTCCTGCTTTTCAAATTCACTCGCTTGCAAACGCAGTCTTTCTGCACGCTGTTTTTCATAACTGGAATAATTACCGCTGTAATACACTAAGTTTTGCCGCTCAAAACTCACGATATTATTCACGCAGGCATCGATAAACGATTTGTCGTGGGAAATGAGAAGTAAAGTACCTTTATAGCGTTGTATCCAGCTTTCGAGCCAAATAACAGCATCAAGGTCTAAATGGTTGGTCGGCTCATCTAACAATAACAAATCGGAATCACATAATAGGGCTTGGGCCAAATTCAAACGCATACGCCAACCACCAGAGAAGCTGCTCACTGGTAGCCTAAGTTGCTCATTTGAAAAGCCCAATCCTGACAAAATCGTCGCTGCACGAGCACTAACGTCATAGGCACCAATTTGGGCAAGTTGGTCGTGCAGACTTCCCATTTTCTCGCCATCATGCGCGTGCTCCGCTTTGGCTAAATCAGCTTCTAGTTTTCTTAATTGCTTGTCACCGTCAATCACATAGTCGATTGCAAGGCGGTCGGTACCCGGCGTTTCTTGTGCTACTGATACAATTCGCCAAGCTTTAGGCACAAGGCAGTCGCCAGTATCGGCTTGAATTTCATTTCGAAGCAAAGCAAAGAGTGTCGATTTCCCACAGCCATTTTTTCCTATCACAGCGACTTTATGGCCGGGGAAGATTTCTATATTTGCTTGTGTAATGAGTTCTTTTACACCGCGCTGCAAAGACATGTTTTGTAGTTGAATCATGAAAAAGTTAACAAAGCCTGTAATATTACGGTTTAAGTCTGAGCATAGAATAGCAAACCATGAGCTACAACGCCCTAGGCAAAGCCATCTTTGTTGTCACAATTGAAGAATTTCACTTTTTGTGTACCCTAATTTAGGTATATACGTACAATTAAGCATTAATCATCGTCGTCACAGTTGAGAATCATGACCAACAAATCGAAAAAGCGCTTTATTGCAGGCGCAACCTGTCCTGAATGTAAAAGTCTCGATAGCATCATGCTTTACTTCGAGAACAACGTAGAGAAACTAGCTTGCACTAAATGTGACTACAACGAAACGCAAGCAGAGCCTAAAGTCGCCTCTGCAACAAGACCCGACGAAAACGTCATTGGCGTATTCAAACCCTAATTTTGCAAGAGCGTTGAAGTAGGCATATAGTAGGGGTCGACGCATTGTATTAGGAGGCTCTTTTGTCCGGATTTTGTCGCGCACTATTGCTATGTATTATATGTGGCCAGCTTGGCTTTATTAGCCAAGCCAAGGTAGCTGAAAGTGTGCAACCGGGTGTAGTCGGGCAAGAGGAATTTGTGCTAACCATCCATACTGAGGAATTCCCACCCTATAATTTCATGGGGCCTGATGGTGTTAGCGGTATCAACTCCAAACTTTTAGAATCTGCTTGTAAACGCGCTGGCATTCGCTGTGAATTTATTTTATTGCCTTGGAATCGCGCTTTTAAACGCACATTAGACAATCCACATTCGGCCATCTTTTCCATCTCAAGAACAGAGCCAAGAGAAGAGCAATTTCAATGGGCCGGCCCTCTAGTATCAGCCCAAAATTGCTTATTCAAGTTGGCCAAACGCCAAGACATTGTTATTAACACCATTGATGATGTGCGACGTTATCGCCTTGGTAACTCGGCCGACAAGGCCTATGCGAGACTTCATCGCAGCTTAGACTTCGATGAAGCTGAAAATCTGGTGCTATATGACAAAAAGTACGGCGAATTGAAGCCCTTTGCTGCAGGGCGTGTTGATTTGATTATAGGCTCCCCGATGAGTATCGAAGTGCAACTGAAGGAAGCAAATCTGAGCATGGATGACATTGAGCCTGTAATGCGAATCGACAAGCGTTTTCTTAACGGCAATTATGTTGCTTTCAATAAAGAAGCACCCACACAGATTGTGGAAAAACTGCAAATGGCCATAGATGAACTAGATAAAACCGGTGAAACATCCAAAATAAGACAAGAATTTGCTGTTAAAAGGTCGATTAAGATTGAAGAGCAAAAGCTCAATCAATTATGGATGGACTGCGTAGTTAACTAAGTTTGTGTGCGATGCTTTAATCTCGGCGCATTAATAATGAGGAGGTAACTCATGTTCTTGATTTATTTGAGAGCTACCTGACTGCATCGTTTTTAGTTTCTCCATTAAGGCTTGAATAAGCTCGTCGTGCCTATCAACCAAATTTTGTTGTTTGATGATAATACTGTTCAATTGTTCTATGCTGTCTTCTTGAAAAGCCACTTTATATTCTAACTGCTCTATTGCTGATTGCATTTCTTCAATTTTAGCCAACTGTTCACTCGACATTCCACAACTCCACATTACCACTGCTCGAAACAGAGATGATTTTATTTTCGCTCGGTTTAAAACCGACACCATATACAACTGCCGACTGAGGCGCAGGGCCGGCAGACGGCGCTACTCGCCATTCTTCGACGGTTCTTCCTGTATTAATATCCCATAAGGCCAAGCGCTTTGCAGGCGAGCCAGTCAAAAGATACTTACCATCTTTTGAAAATTTTGCTGTCGTGAATACCCATTGGCGCTCAATAAAATGTAACTGACTGATGGCTTTTCCGCTTTGAGCATCCCAAATCTGACTGTCATCCTGACTATCTGAGGTGAACAAATATCGGCCTTGATCATCTATCGCGACTTTAGTTACTCGATTTGCATGCTCGAACACATGTATGACTTGGCCGGTTTCCGTGCTCCACAAATAGGCGCGATAATCATTTCCACCACTTAATGCAAACTTGCCGTTGGGTGAAATATCTACTGTATTCACTTTTTCCTCATGCCCGAGAAACTCTATACTTCTGCCGCTCCGATGCTCAAAGTACATTACCTTACCATTCGCTTTCGCGATTAAAATGCCCTCACCTCGATTGCTTATTGCAATGTCACGAATGCTTGACTCATCAATGCGCCAAAAACCTTCAGGGTCGCCGCTATCTATGCTCCATAGGGCGAAGTTTTCGTCGTCAGCGGTTACCACAAATGCGTCATCAGCAGAAATATGAATATTATCGACAATATTGCGACCTTCTTCCTGATGGCGCCAGCTAAACAATTGCTTATTATCAATCAAGGACCAAACGGCAATATCAGCATTAACACGAGAGATTACTGCAAAATCACCAGCATGACTTATATCTGCATCGTAAACACCCGACTCAGTCGTTGATGTTTTCGACGCAGGCTCTGTCTCTGGAATGGAACACCCAGTAAGAAGCAACGCAAAAATTCCACAAAATAGCAAAAAGACAGTTTTATTCATTGAAATGGGGCTTTCTCTTTTAATGTCACAAGTTTACTATAGATAGGGAACAGAAATAATCAATTAATGCGATCAATGGAGAAATGGAATGAAGAAGGCTACTTTAGCCCTTGCAGTGTTATCAACACTTGCACTGTCAGCATGTCAAAAAGAAGACGCAAAAGAAGTTACTAATGAGGTAACTCCACCTGCAGCAAGTGAAGCGGCCCCAGAAGCTGCAGTTGCAGATAATCAGTACACAACTGAAAGCCAACAGCACTCATACGCACTAGGTGCATCTATGGGGCTATTCGCTAAAAACCGTTTAGACCAACAAAAAGAATTGGGTATTGAATACGATGAAGCAGCTCTTAAAGCGGGTTTCAATGACGGTTTGGTTGATCAAACCGCTTTCACAAATGCTGAATTGCAAAGCTATACTCGTGCCGCAGATATGGTCTTGCAAGCAAAACAGACGGAAGCAGCCAACGCGGCAGCCGCGTCTAACATCGCTGAAGGCGAAGCCTACCTTGCTGAAAATGCTCTAAGAGAAGGCGTTGTGACCACTGAGTCTGGCCTACAATACGAAGTGTTAACTGAAGGAACAGGCGCAAGCCCTGCTTCTGCAAGCAGCACTGTTAAGGTTCATTACAAAGGAACTTTACTGGACGGTACCGAGTTTGACTCATCTTATAGTCGTGGCGAACCCGCAACCTTCCCGTTGAACAGAGTAATTGCTGGCTGGACAGAAGGTGTACAATTGATGAAAGAAGGTGCGAAATACCGTTTCCACATTCCGTCAAACTTAGCCTACGGTGAGCGAGCCACTGGTAAAATCACGCCAAATGCAACGCTTGTGTTTGACGTAGAGTTACTTGAAGTTATCGAGCCTGCTGAAACAGAGTAGTGTAGAAAAACAAAAGCCCGTGCTACTTAGTGGAGCAGGCTCATTAACTTGAGCACTTGCAAAGTAACACGGGCTTTTTTGTGAATACTGTTCAACAGTTTCTAGATAGTTGACACTTCTGCCAAGCGATTGCCCTTTCTCAACGCCTTTCTGCCTATGTAGGCTGCCAAGAGGCCACACAAAGCGATTGCCAAAAACTCAATTCGGAAAGGAAGTAGCAAGCTAGCCAGAACAGAATAAGCCAGCCCAAATACTCCTGTAATAAATATGACGAACCCTAGCAACACAAATAGGTTGGATCCTATTGTCGGCCTTGTGTTCTCGTGGCTGTTTTGATGTTGTGCGTTCATAGTGCCCTCGCTAAGTTTACAATGCTGACTCTTACCAAGCCATTACAACTGAAACCAAGTGTTAGTAAATAAGACTAAACGACGTATATTTCGTTATACTTTAATTCTGTACGTAATTTATTAGGAATTAGACTCAATCTGTGGAAATAGTTCAATATTTGAGCAAGATAGACTTTTTCTGGCGACTAACGCTATACCTGGTTGCATATTCAACACCAAATCGAAAAATATAACAACTTTTTTACAAATACTAATACCATGATTTTAATGAAAAAAATTCGATGCTGTTCAATTTAAGACCAAAGTATAGAAAAATAGCCACAAAAAATAAAAATCAACAAAAAAGTTCATATTAAAATTAGATTTTTTATTATGCTTGTAAATATTTATATACACTTATGTGCTTTTATAAGCTTATGTTTTATTTATATATTTCCATTAAGCTTGTGAATATGTATGCAAAAAGCGACATAGTTTAGATTCTGGTCAACCAGTTTTAAAAAAATAATGCTTTGAAATCAGCAGTTTTTAGGAATAGGGTAGTTTATCTCGGCACAAAGACCGAGAAGTAAAAAATAATAAGAAGTACCTTTTAAACAACAAGATAAAATTAGGAACACACATGTCTAAACTACGTCAGAATGTAGCACTCAGCATAGGTGCCATGGCCATTTCAATGGTTGCCATGAGCGTATCAGCCGCAACCAACAAAGGCCCCGTAGAAGTTAAAGCGAAAAACCCATATAAGTTTGCTACCAAATCGTCAAACGCACGAAGAGATTTCGTTACTTTTGATTTATTTGATGACTTTGCTATTCAACAAGAGATTCCAGAGCGCTACATCGTTACGTTTAAAGAAAACACTGATCCAACAACGCTTAGTTCTCAAAATAGCTTTTCTTTTGGTAAGTCGTCGTCTTTCGGTAAAACAACTCCTGCGCCGATGATGAAGAACGGTAAGCTAATGCAAGGCAATGCATTCAGCATGTTACAAAGAGCGGGCGCAAAACCACATAAGTCTATCGTTAAGAAAGGCATGGTTTCTGCGTCAATGTCGAAAAGCGTGCTTAACAAACTACGTAAAGATCCTAACGTTGCGAGTATCTCAGTTGACCATCGTCGTAGACTAATGGCAGAAACAACGCCATATGGTATTCCAATGGTTCAAGGTAATCTTTTATCACAAAACGACCAGTCTGCTAGAAGAGTGTGTGTTATCGATACGGGTTTCAATCTTGGCCACCCTGATCTTGGTGACCAAAATAACGGCGTAACAGGTAATGCTAACAACAGCCGTGTAGGTAACTGGTTTAATGATGGTAACGGTCACGGTACTCACGTTGCCGGAACTATATCAGCACTTGCAAACAACGAAGGTGTTGTTGGTGTATATCCAGGTGTTGATATTCATGTAGTGAAAATTTTCGATGACAATGGTCAATGGACATTCTCTTCAGACATCATTGCAGCTATTCAGCAATGTAAAGATGCTGGCTCTAACGTTGTTAATATGAGCTTAGGTGGCGGCGGTTCTTCAACGGCCGAACGAAATGCAATGCAGAGCTTTGTAGATGATGGCATCATGCTTGTAGCGGCGGCTGGTAACAGCGGTAATACGTCACTGTCTTATCCTGCATCTTACGACTCAGTAATATCAGTTGCTGCTGTTGACTCATCAGAGCGCAGAGCATCGTATTCACAGTACAACAGTCAAGTTGAGATCGCAGGCCCAGGCTCTGCAGTTCGCTCTACATGGCCAACCAACACTTACAACACTATTAGCGGAACATCAATGGCTACACCGCATGTTGCCGGTGCAGCAGCGCTTGTATGGAGCTTCTTCCCTAGCTGTTCTAATGAGCAAATTCGTGCAGCTTTGAACATCACTGCAAAAGACAAAGGTTCAGCAGGTAGAGATAACCTTTACGGCCACGGTATTGTTCAAGCGCGTGATGCTTACGATTATCTGAACGCTAATGGCTGTGATGGTAACGGCGGCGGTTCTGGCGGTGGCGGCGGTGGTGTTGAACCGTTCTCTGGTCAATTGACTAATCTATCAGGCGCAAGAAACGCTTGGCGACGTTATACGTGGAATGTTCCTAGTGGCATCGAAACGCTTACAGTAAGTATTTCTGGTGGTAGTGGTGATGCTGACCTTTACATGAAGTTCGGTTCACAACCTGAAACGAATAGTTACGATTGCCGTCCTTATCAAAATGGTAATGGCGAAACTTGTACCTTCAATAACGTAAATAGTGGTACTTTCCACATTGGTATTAGAGGTTATTCAGCATATAGCGGCGTAACGATGCGCTATAGCTACGAATAAACTACTCCAGTAGCTCAAGTTCTACTATAAAACGGCCAAGCTAAACACTTGGTCGTTTTTTTATGTCTGGTTTATTTACGACAACTTGCCTGTGTGACTATTAACTTGGCTGTTAACTCTACTATTAACTTGACTATTTACTCTTCTGCGACTAATTTCTTGCCAAGATACTGGGCACACCACACTTAGTATTGACAAAGCGCTTGCTGATTCATCAAGACACTCTGAATAGGAAAGACAATGGTAAATGAAATTCGCTATCAATTTGAAAGCGCACCATTAGCAAATCGCTTTTTGAACGAATTAAAGCATTGGTCGAAGGCGGATGTAAAAGTAAAGCTGTTTAAGTCCTCTCATTCGGTGGCCGTTAGCTACGAATATGAGGCTGGGGTGTTTGACTACACTTGCTCAGAACTTGATGACCTCGCTTCTTCCTATGGTGGTCACGAGATCTAGCAGTCGCTATACAGATCAATACAGCGCAAAGACGTGAAACGCCGCAACTAGCTATACAAAGCGAGTGCGGCGCATTTTATTAGCATCGACAAATAGCGTTTAGTCTGTCTAAGGCTTTTGCTGTTAAGCTTCCCTGTGACAAAATGATTGGGCTAGTAATTGAAGCTTGAGCCTCGTTGCTATAGGTGTGCAACAGTAGAGTCGCCACAATTGCATCAAGCATCATTTGCGGTGCAAACTCACCAGAGTTACATTTTAATAAATCTGTCTCTAAACCCTCTTGAGCACATTGAATTTGCATAGGAGAGCGCTGCGAAATGCTATAGTCCTCGCCATTTACGTCAGTAAAGCTTATTTCTGTTCTCATTCGCTTTGTGCGCTGTCTGCCATTTTCAATTTTGTGCGTTTCCAGGCGCCCTTGAAGAAACAACTGCAGGTTGCGATAAGTTTGTACTTTACTGTCACCGTCCACCTGCACTGCGCTGAAATCGGCAACAATGCTATCGTTGGTTTCTACCATAATATCTTGAATACCGGCACAGTCATTTTTACCATTTTCGCCTTTTCTGTCGAAAATGAGTTCTATATGCAGATCATGCGTTAAGTATTTAAAAACCAATGAATCTGGCGCACATTTGTGACCACATAAAGCGACGAACTGGCTCGGATTTGCTAAGCCTGATTGGCTTCCATCCTCAAAAAAAGCTAAAAGATGGTGATAGTAAACAACATAATTTTTCACCTGCGAGTGTGAGCCTGTTTCTAATGCGAAGTGTTGATCAAGATAGTTTTTACTTGCAGTTGAATCTAAATCTGATGCAAAAAGGCTCGTCCAGCGTTGATTATTAAGCGCAATAAGTTGCCCTTTATTAGTGATTGCTGCTTTTTGTGAATTGGCAGCCAAGCTATTTATCGTTTCTGGGCTACTCATGTCAATATAATCAGATGGCGCAGTAAGGTAATCACTGATCAAGCTCTCTGCCTCATGCCAAAAGACATTGCTCGCAATGCCGCACGCTGGCAATACATCTTCGTTGATGAAGTTGTAAAAGCCCTGATGGATTTGACTGTGTTTCAAAGCTGGCATATTCATGGTGTTTTCCTCATTGCTAAATATTTTTCGTGGTTCTTGCATGAACCGATGTTCACCGAAGTGATAGCGAGTATTCATTGATTCTTTATTTACATCGCTTGAGTAAGAGCATAGAGTAAAAACCATTAGAATTTCACAATAGAAATTACACACTGTAAATTTTACAAAAAACAAAAGTGTAAAATATGAAAAATACAAAAAGTTTGATGCGCAAATCCCACATGATGGGTACGAAGATCAGAAACCTGCGCAAGCGCAATAACCTGACAATGGAAGATTTATCGGCGCGATGCATTCGGGTAAATGCCGAAACTGCACCATCTGTATCCTATCTTTCCATGATAGAGAGAGGGAAACGGGTACCGAGTTCGGACATGCTTACGGTGATTGCGAGCGTATTTCAAAAGGACGTTGATTGGTTCCTCGACGATGTACCTGAAGATGAGGCTATCACGCCAATGAAAGGAAGTAGTCGCGGCGGAATTAGCGGCATGGCTTTAGAGCCAAGCTTTTTGTTTTCAAATGAGATCCTACAAATTGCCATACCGGAAATGTTATCGCAAACCGGCACCAGTGGCAGACAGTTTGCTCACTTACTTATTCGTGCACATCAAGAACACCACCAAAATCACTTCCCTGATTTAGAGAGGGCAGCCGAAGAGGTCGGTCATAAAAGAATGCCTCTTTCGATTGAAGAGCTCTTGCATATAGCGCAGCAACAAGGTTTAAACATAAAGTGGTTCTCAAAAACACCACCTAGCCTGTCCAAACAATTGGGGTTAACGCGAGAAAGAATACAGATCGGCAGTGTTACCAATAATATCGTTACCTCTTTTTTTGATTCTCCTGGGACCATCTACATCAATCAACGTTTGAAGAAGTTTCCGATGCGTTTGAAATACGATTTGGCGGTACACATCGGTCATGCGGTATTGCATAACCGCGACGGGCTTAAGTCAGTATTATTAACAGGGACGAATCATAACAATACGCTGAATGCCGACAACAGAGTGGCGGCACAATCATCCACGTTAAATGCCCAAGATATTTTACATGCGTGGCGCGATTTTGAGTCTAGTTTCTTCGCAGGTGCATTGCTTTGCCCTAAAGTACCTTATCGACAATTACTCGATCGCCATGGCTACGAAATATCTACCCACGAATCGTTGGGGGTGTCTGCGTCGGTTGCAATGCGACGAATGACAGCGGTCTCTTCATATCGTCATTGGCATTACTTCGACGCTTATGCGCCAGGTAAGTTAAAAGCCGTCTATCGCGGAAACGGCATACCACTACCATGGGGAAATATGCGGGAAGTAGACGACCCTTGCCAGCATTGGGCTGTATTTAGAATGATAAATACGCCAGCTGTGGGCACCAGTGCCCAAATTTCTATTTTAAACGTAGGTGACGAACCCCGTATCTATGTATGTGAATCGACGAATGTGAAGGACTTAGCTGATAATAGTCATGTACTGTGCACTGGCATCGACCTAAATCCTGCAATTGAAGCCCAAGGTAAAGACGCGCAAACAATTGCCAATGAGCTCAAGGAACTATGTGTTTCCGCAGGTGGTGAGTCGGCTATCCCTAAGGCAATGAAAAGCCAGCTATCGAGTGTCGCCAAGATCTTAAATATTAACTGGGTAGCGCGTAGCATCGAAACCGAAGCAAGACTGATTTGCTCACGCGGGGGAGAATGCCCCAGAGAGCCAAGCTGTTATTCGTAGCTTAAGCCCCTACGATGCTTGCGAAAGAGCTTAAAGGTGCTGCTGACCCGCTCTCTCTAGCTCACTGGTAACTCTCTCAACATCTCGGTGGCGCATATAGTCGGTGAAAATTGCTGTTGCAGCGCCAGCCATGGCCGCGTTGGTATCGCGGTCAAAAAACTGAGAGACCCCTTTTGCTCGCTGCAGTAAAGCTTGACCTTCAGCAATGAAGTAATCGGAGCTTGGTTTCGCATCCACATTGGGAGATATCATACCTGCACTTTCATTGTAGCTCTGTTGAAAGTCAACTGAAGCCAGAGACAGTAAATAAGACTCAATCCCAGGCGTTAGTCGCGCATAACTTGGTACCATGAATATATCTAAGGGAGCCTCCTCATATATTTCTAGTTCGGCATTGATAATAGGAAAGGGAAAAAAACGAAAATCATCTTTCAGCTTTGCAGGCATAGCACCAGCGAAGAAGTTACCGATTAGCGTCATTCCCGCCATCTTGTGATAGGTAAATGGCATTGCTTGCTGCCAATCCCAGTCGTCGAATTTGTCGACAAAATAGTCATTTTCCAATAGTACATTCCAGTGCTCGAATACTTTTCGTACTTTGTCACTTTTAAAGCTTTCGTTACCTTGTAATAGCCTTTGATGGAAGTCTAAACCGTTAATTCGCAAATTAAGGTAATCAAACCAAGCAGCAGAAGTCCATTTATTCTTCGCACCAATGCTAATTGGTTTTACGCCCGCTTTTTTAAGTGCCTCGCACACAGCTAAAAACTCTTCCCAGTTAGTTGGTGCTTGCAAACTTAAGTCTTGAAACAAGGAAGCGCGATAATAAAAACCCCATTGGTAATAAGAAATAGGAACACCGTATGGCTTATCATCCAATTTTATTGCCCCCAGAGAGCTCTGGCTAAACACCTGGGTAAGATCATGCTTAGCCCAGAAATCACTTAAATCGGTAATTTGGTTTTTTTCCACAAATTGAAATAAACGTCGCCCACCCTGCCATGACAACACCTTAGGCCCGTCTTTCCTAGCCAACCAGCTTGGAAGCGCCTTTTTAAACTCGGCATCTGAATAGAATTTTAATTCAAGGGTAATGCCGGGATTCATCTTTTCAAAGTCTTGCGCATGTTTGAGGTAGCTTGACTTTTGAGGCCCAGCAGTCATTAATATGCCCACTTCGATGTTCTCTGCTTGCGCAAAACTTGCACAAAAAAAGCTCATGAATATCGATAGCAGTACGATAAAATACTGAAGAAAATGTGGTTTTTTTGGATAACAAGCCATTTTTCGCCTTTTTGGTTAGCCGTAGATATGAAAACGTAGTTACTCAAACGTCCCTTCCAAAACGTCCCTTCCAAAAAGAGTATCGACACAAAAACGGATTTATTGACTTAATTTATTCGTCGTTGATTTACTCAGCGATGAAAATACTAAAGAGTTAGTTGCCCTATGAACCTCAGACGAAAACTCAGTATCACTACCTTCGTGGTGGTAACGGCGACCTTGGTTATATTTCAAATTGGCTCCACCATCCTAGAGCAACGAACACTCAAGAGTGAGTTAGATGAAGCCTCGCAGAGCACTTCGTCCAGACTGCAAATCACCCTAGCGAATGCACTGTGGAATTACAATATTGCAGCGGCAGAAAAAATCGCCGAAGCTGAGCTTGGCACTAACGATTTATTCGAGGTTCAAGCCTTTAACAATGACGACGAGTTGCTATTTAAGCTGAGTTGGAACGAAGAAGGTAAGGTGATTCGGGATCAAAGCTACAGCGGCGAAGTATTTAAGATACTCAGCACAGATATTAATTTTCAAGACCTCAGCGACAGCTATCCAACAGGCAAAATTAAGCTCACTTTCAGTCAACGCTCCATTAATGAAGCAATGCTCAGTGCAATATTGAACAGCATTATTCAAATCATTATTCTTGATGCTGTCATCATGTTGTTCGTCAATCTCTTCATCATAAGGATGGTAATAAGCCCACTTGAACTTATTACTGCAAGGGTGAAAGATATCGCAGAGGGTGATGGTGATTTAACCCAACGGGTCAGCTTTGAGAATAATGATGAGCTTGGGGTACTTGCAAACAATATCAACTTATTTATATCCAATGTACAGACCATCATTAGTGAAGTAATGGCGGTGTCACAGGCCCTAGATAAAAGTGCTCAGAATAGCCAAGAGAACGTCAATCAGCTCAATAGCCAAGTAATGGACTTAGACAATCAAGTGAAGTCAATTTTGCGAGCGCTAACCGACCTTGACGATGTTGCTATAGATGTTGCAGAAAAGGCCGCTACGTCGTCTTCAATCACTCACGAAACGAGCAATTTGGCAACGCAGGGCGTTGAGAAGGTAAACAAAGCCACCAGCAATATAAGAATCTTAGCCGACAACATGCGTGACTCAACTTGCAAAACCGAAATGCTAGAAAAGCACTCACAATCAATCGATACTGTGATTCAAGTTATACGCAGCATAGCCGAGCAAACTAACCTGTTGGCATTAAATGCAGCAATTGAAGCAGCCAGGGCGGGAGAGCAAGGTCGAGGCTTTGCGGTTGTGGCAGACGAAGTAAGAACCCTAGCGCAAAGAACCCAAGTGTCTACGGGGCAAATTGAAGAAATTATTGAGAAGCTGCAACATCAGTCTTCTGACACCTTAAATGTGATGCAAAACGGCCAACAATTGGCGATTGAAAATGTAGAATCTGTGCATCAGGCCGAACAAACCTTTGAAGAAATTAAACTGTCAATATTAACCAATCTTGAGAGCGCAAGAAGTATCGCCAAAGACACAGACCAACAAAAGCAAACGCTAGGTCAAATTAAAAATAGTATCACTCTTATCAAAGAAACAAATGAGCGAACCTTATCCGTCGCCGACAAGAACGCCACTATTAATGACGAAATAGTGAATATGAGCCACACAGTGGCCAATCTGATCGAGAAGTTTAAGGTAAGCTAATATGTCAAATGGTGTTGGAGCAAATCCGCTTAAAATCATCTTCGCTAAGCGGCTTTGATAAGAAGTAACCTTGGTATTTGTCGACGCCGATGTTTTTCAAAATATCAAAATGCTCCTTCGTTTCGATGCCTTCAGCAGTAACGACTAAATTCAAACTATGCGCCATTGATAGAATACCCGTGCACAAATTTAGCGAATCGATATCGTCAACAATCCCGTCAACAAAGCTTCTATCTATTTTTAATATATCGAAATCAACTTTTTGTAGATAATTCAAACTTGAGTAAGCAATGCCGAAATCATCTACGGCGCAACGTACACCCAATTCAGTAAATAAAGCTAAGTTCTGATTAACCAAATCGAGATCTTCGGCAATCACGCGCTCGGTAAGCTCTAATATGAGCCTTCGACCATCAACCTTATGGCGTAATATCGCCTCTTTCACTTGTGCTGCCAGTTTGACTCCTACAATTTGTTTATAGGAAATATTCACCGACATGGTCAAGTCATTGTGACCTGCCTCTTCCCAGGTTTTCAACACTTCACAGGCTTTATCAAGCACCCACAAACCCAGTTCCATGATTTGACCATTATCTTCACTGATGGGAATAAACTCGTCGGGCCCAACCTTACCTAACTCGGGGTGATGCCAGCGCACCAGAGCTTCCGCCCCTAACAAATTCATGTCGGCATCATAGATAGGCTGAAATACTAGGCTTATCTCATTTTTCTCAAGTGCGTAATTAAGTGCAGTACTAATTTGTAGCTTTCTTTGTAGATCAGCATCATGCTCTAAGCTATAGAAGGTAAAGTTGCCCTTATCATTTTCTTTAGCTCTATACATTGCCGCATCGGCTTTACGGATAAGGTCATTGGCTTGCTTGCCGTCCTCTGGGTATTGCGCAATGCCAGCGCTTGAGCCGATGTAACTCTCGACCTGCTCGTGATAAATAGGCAATTTCAAAATATTTTGAATGCGTTTAACTAAGCGAATGATGTCCTCTTTAGCCGTGTTCAGCTCTGTAAGAAGAATGAACTCATCGCCGCCAAAGCGACCAATAAAATCACCTTCTCTAATATTCGACTGCAGCCGGTTAGCCACTTCAAGCAAAACCGCATCGCCCGCTTCATGGCCACGCATATCGTTCACGTCTTTGAATTTATCGAGGTCGATAAACACAACCGCGAAAGTCGTATCAGGATTTTCGGCAATCAGTTTGCTTAACTGGTCTTGAATCATCAAGCGGTTAGGAATTTTTGTAAGGTGGTCAAAATGAGCTAGGTGTGACAGTTCAGACTCAAAGAGCTTACGCTCTGAAATATCTTGCATAGTGAACAGTGTATGTTCTTTTTCGTTCTCGTCGACTACTTTTACCGAGGAATGCTCAAGCCAAATAGGCTTACCATGATGCGTGAGCACTTCGACCTCTTGGGTATTGCCCCGTGCGTAGACGTAAGAGAAAACGTTGTCTGCACCTACGCAGATATCATCAATACTGGTTTGTACTAGCTTTTCACGCTCAAAACCAAAGGTATCATGTGCTGTAGTATTGGCACGTTCAATAATGCCATTTTCATCCACCAACAATACTGACTGCGCTTTTGAGTTAAATACGCCAGAAAATAGATCCCCCTCAAAACTAGCAAGCCTTAACGCCTTTTGCACATGCTGCATTTTTTCACTCAGCGTGAAATGATAGGTTAGCATGATCAAGCTAAAAATAGTGATGCACATTAGCCGAGTAGCTAAGGTATATTCCATGTCTCCTTCGTAAGGTAGTGTTGCCATATTTTCTGGCCACAGGTAAAAGAAAACCGTACCCAACATGCAGACAAACCAGAAGAATATTTGCCCACGCCAGCCCATCGTACCGCCTGCGAGTACAGGAAAAATAAAGATCCACGCGTAGTGGACGGTATCAATTCCACCAGCATAGGTTACGTTCACCATGTGAATGGCAAACATGCAAAATAGCAGCACCCCAGCAGCTTGTGGTTGATTCTTTGTCTTATGATAAACGAACACATTCACCACGATGATGAAAACACCAATAGCTTGAACGATGTTGACCATGGGCGACATAAAGGCATAGAGATCTTTGAATGTAAGACCTAAAACGATGATGTAGATAAAGCTTGTAAAATTAACGATCGACAGCGCGCCCGATGAACGAGCATTAATAAAAAAACTTTCGATTGGAGACATTCTGTTATCGATAAGTTTGGATTCTGTCGGCATTTACAAGCTGCTTACTCTGTTTAGTTTCGGAAATGTCACTACTACAAGTTGTATATCATCGAGCTAAGTTTAGCAATGGCTGATTCATTATCACATTACACCAAGAGATACCTACCTGAGTAAGATAATAAAGAAGCATTGAGGCCGGCACGCGACATTAGTGATAAAAAAATATTAGTTATTTTTCAATTAGTAAGAAAGTTTTTGTTGTTTGATCTTTGATTATCACCATAACTTTGTATGTGTTTTAATACGCAAGCCCTAGAACTTTGATTTAAGATTGCGGTCTGGTTTCGTCAATAAAGAGAGCAATGGGTATTCTTCTTAAATCTGCACTTGTTTCAAGTTTGCTCTTTGCCCAACATTCATTTGCACGCGCCAGCGATGAGTTAAGTGAACGCTTCGAATTCAACGGTTTTGCAAGAGTAGTGGCGGGTTACTTAGATGAAAGCTCTGCTACCTTTCAAGACTATGGCAATGACATTGACTTATCGCAGCAATCTCTTATTGCCCTGCAAGGCGAATTCCGCATATCCGATGCTCTTAGTATATCTTCGCAACTACTTGCGCACAGCAGTGCTGAGCGTGATTCAGGTGTGGAATGGCTATACTTAACATATCAGCCAAATAATAACTGGCGGTTTAAATTAGGTAAATTGCGAACGCCTTTCTTCAGATACAGTGACACTATCGACGTCGGTTTCGCTTACCCGTGGATTTCGCCTCCCCAGCAAGTGTATAGCGGCTTTCTGTTTAGTAACTACGAGGGTGTTACAGGTTCGTACTTGTTTTCGTATGGTGGTGTTAACTTTGACCTAGAGGCCTACTATGGCAGGTATGACGGCGAAATTACTCGTGAAGACGAGCGGGTCGACCTCGAAGCCGACGAAATTAAAGGCCTCATTTTTTCCGCTAGCAAAGGCAACTTAACCGCCCGAATTTCTGCAACTCAGTCATCAGATTTTTTTGCAGACGTGCCAGCGTTCACTCAATTTTCGGAAATACTAGAGCGCGCCGGATTCACAGAAAATGCAGAATCCCTGCGCTTTAATGGCAAAGTCACCGGTTATCAGGCAAATATTAATTACGACACCTTAGACTATTTTTTAGCCGCGGAATGGACACGTATTCGCTCAGACCTTCTTGTAGTACCTCAGGTCGACGCCTACTATTTTACCGCAGGCTATAACTTCTACCCATTTCAGATTCATGCAAGCTACTCAACATCCGACACCAACAATATCGTTCCGGTGAACCAAATCCCGCCAGGTGTATCTCCTCAGCTTGACCAAATTTCATTTGTTTACGAACAAATTACAGGTAACTTACCGGAATACGACTTGGACTCTGTGACCTTGGGCGCAAGGTGGGATTTCTTGCACAATATGTCGGCGAAGGCAGAAATAACCGTGCTTGATGGCGAACCCGGTCAACGCTCGTTCTACTCAGAAATTGCCGATCCTAGCTTCGACAGAAAGGCCACACTTTACCAAGTGGCAATCGAGTGGGTGTTCTGATGAACTACCTGACGAAGTTAGCCCTTATCACTCAACTTGCTTTTGTTGGCAGCATTGCTAACGCAAACGCCGTAGATTTAGTTGTTGTCGCCAATATTGACAAAAGCGAGTTTGCCGTCAGCAAACGCGAATTACGTGACCTTTTCATGGGCAATAGTTCTGAATTAGCGCTTACACCAATAGCATTGGATACAAGTTCAGAGGTAAGGAGCGTGTTTAATACCAAAGTGATTGGTTTAACCGAATCGAGAATACAGTCATATTGGGCACAAATGCGTTTTAGTGGCCGCAAAAAGCCACCAAAAGAGCTCAAATCCATCGATGCTGTTTTGGACAAGTTAGTTAACACCGAGAATAGTGTTGCCTATTTACCCGCCGATACAAAGCTGCCCGACGGTTTAGTTGTTGTTTATCGAAGTCAGTAGTTACTTTCTACTGGCCTTTTCGTAGCATGTTAGCCGTAACAAGTATTATTGTTGTTGGTTTTCCACTAGTTTAGGTAATATCGCGTCAAGTGCTTCGGGTTTACCAAAATGATAACCCTGCAGAATATTACAGCCGCCCTCGGCCAAAATAGCGTGCTGCTCAGCAGTTTCTACTCCCTCTGCACACACATCTAGTTTTAATTGTATTGCCATATCGATGATGGTTTGCGTGACCAAACTTCCCTGTTCAGACACACCGATGTGATCAACAAATTGCTTGTCAATTTTTAAGGTATCGATATTGATTTGAGTGAGGTAACTTAAAGATGAATAGCCCGTTCCAAAATCATCTAGGGCGATAGAGCTTCCCATTGCCTTGATGTCTTGAATGGATTCATTTGCACCATCTAAATTATCAAGGTAGGCACTTTCAGTAATTTCAAACTCTAGTTTTCTAGGGTCGACTTTATGCAGTTTTAAAAACCCTCTAATCATGGGTATTAAGCGCGTATTATTCAAATCGTGTACCGACAAATTTAACGCTATTTTAAGCGAATCATTTACCGCAAGAATGTCTTTTGAGTCTATACATACTCTTTCGATTAACCATTCTGTGATTTGTGCAATCTTCCCGCTTTGCTCAGCAATGGGTATAAACTCAGCAGGTGATACAAAACCAAGTTCTTCGCTAAACCATCTGGCGAGTGCTTCATAGCCGATTATTTTACCGTGTATATCAACTTTGGGTTGATAAAACAGCTTAAATTCGCCGTGCGAAATAGCATAGTTAATTGCATTGGCTATCGTCAGTTTACGGCGACTACTCTCTATCATGTCTCGCGAGAATATTGTGAAGCGGTTGCGACCTTCTGATTTAGAGCGATGCATGGCAATATCGGCATTTGCAACCATTGCGGTAACCAAAAAACTGGCTTCGCTTGCGCGAGCAACACCAAGGCTGATGCCTACCTGAACATTCCATTGGTCGATGTCAACAGGCTGCGACAAGGCATGTATAAATCTATTGCAGCTTTCTTTTATGTGAATATCGTCAATCTTGCCGGGGATCATCGCTAAGAACTCGTCACCGCCCAAACGGGCCAGAGTATGCTCTACGCCCATGCTAATTTGAATGCGCTCAGCAATAATGCATAGCAGGCGGTCACCAATTTCGTGTCCGAAAGAATCATTCACATTTTTAAAGCCGTCGAGATCGAAGTACATCAGAATAACATCAGAATCGCTTGCTTTTGCTTTCCTCGCGGCATCATCTAATAGTTTCATAAAATAGTGACGGTTCGGTAAACCAGTAAGCACATCAAAATTGGCCAGTTGTTCTAGCTTTTCTTGTTGCTGCTCAAGTAACGCATTCTTTTCTTTATTCTTTTTTACCTCAAGGTTGATGGCTTGAAGCATTGAATTGAGCCCTTCGGTAACAATTGATATTTCTTTCTTACCGCGAACTTTTGCAATTAACCCATAGTCTTTGCTGTCTTTGATTTTGCGGGTGAATCTAGCAAGCTGCACAAGTGGTCGCAATGCACGATTTTGAACAATAAAAATTATGATCACGTTAATCAATAAAGTAAGAACCACCCATGGAAAAATTGAAAATAGTAGATCCCGTTTACTCTTGCTCAATGGCCCAGACAAATCATTTTCAATAATGAGAAAACCGAGAGAAGCCTGAAAATCACCAATACGTTTCTTTGCTAGGATTTTGTGTTCTGACAAGGTCATACCGAATGGCAAAGGTGCATAAGCTCTACCATCAAAATTTGACAAAGCAAGAAGTTCTTCGGGCGTTTTATTGCTGGTGAGGGCCTTACCAAGATAAGCGCTTATTACCTGGGTATTGTCATCAATTACCAAAGCGAAGCGAACGTTGTCATATTGTTCTAATTGCAAGAGATTGTTCTGAATATCAAATTCATCAGCGTCGTCGACAAAGGGAATTAAATCAATCGCGAGGTTTTCAGATAAACCGTTAAGGTCGTTGCTGGCAGCTTTTTGATAAAGTGTTTCGTATGCGCTTACCGAAAACCACAGGATAAGACCACTTACTATGATGATAGAACTCAGTGCCAAGGTGGCAATTTCAATGCGCAAACTCTTAATTAACATAGATACTCAAACGTTCGCAGCTCAAAGAGTAGGCCTTTACATACTTTGACACCATCAAGTCATTTGTTGCTTGCTTAATTCCTCTGCAAACAAAACATTAGCTATAACAACCGCAAGCATTTTTGCGACTTCTGCATTGTACAATTTTTTAGCTATTAGTGGTATCGGCCGACGCTCGAATTACTCGATGGAAAAGTATACTAGGTTGATTTTTGGTATGTGATTTTGTTGATAAACCACTCTTTTTCGCCTTCTGGTGTTTTCACCGTGACATTGTCGTCTATCTCTTTTTTCAATAATGCACGAGCCATGGGTGAATCGATAGAAATATAGTCTTTTGCATCGCCATAAATTTCCTCTGGCCCGACAATGCGAAAGGCCATTGTTTCGCCTGCCTCATTTTCAATTTCTACATGAGCGCCAAAGAAGACTTTGCCGTCTTGTTGCGGATGATAATCAACGATAGTGAGTTCGGGCAAGAGCTTGCGAAGGAAGCGCACTCGCCGATCAATTTGCCTTAATACCCGTTTGTTGAATGTATAATCGGCGTTTTCTGAGCGATCACCTAGGCTCGCCGCCCAGGTCACTATTTTGGTGATTTCTGGTCGTTTGGTGTGCCACAAGTAATCATGCTCTTGTTTTAGCTTTGTGTAGCCTTCACGGGTGATAAGTTTGGTTTTCACTCACTGCTCTCGATTAAATTAACACTTTGTTTCGACGTATACGAATTGCTTCGCCTTTGCTGCCAGCCAATGTAGTAAGTTCAGTCGCACACATCAACATAAATTTCTTCCCCCCCTTCTTCACAGTGCTATAATCGGCGTTTACAAATATATTTCATTATCCTACAAAATTAACCATAGAGTGTTTCATGATCATCGAGAAAATCGCTTCCGAGCTTCGCGTATCTTCCAAACAAATTCAAGCTGCTGTTAATCTACTAGACGAAGGTGCAAGCGTTCCTTTCATAGCCAGATACAGAAAAGAAGCCACTGAGGGTCTCGACGATATTCAATTACGCAGCCTTGAGCAACGCTTAGGTTATTTACGTGAATTAGAAGACCGCCGTAAAGTTATCCTTAAGTCAATTGACGAGCAAGGTAAACTAGATGAAAGCTTACACGCTAAGATACTCGCTGCCGATAATAAAACGTCGCTTGAAGATTTGTACTTACCCTACAAGCCGCGCCGAAGAACAAAAGGCCAGATTGCCATTGAAGCAGGTTTAGAGCCACTCGCCGACGCACTCTTCAGTGACCCGAGCGCAGAGCCAGAAGTTCTTGCTCAGGATTATATCGACGATGGTGTGAGTGATACCAAAGCCGCATTGGATGGGGCAAAATTCATCCTGATGGAGCGCTTTGCTGAAAATGCAGAATTGCTGCAAAGTGTTCGCCAATATCTCACCAAGCAAGCACATGTAAAAAGTGTTGTTGCTGCAGGCAAAGAAAGCGAAGGTCAAAAGTATAAAGACTATTTTGACTACTCAGAGAAATACTCAAAAATTCCTTCTCACCGTGCTTTAGCCATGTTTCGAGGTCGTAACGAAGGTATCTTGTTAATCAATATCGATGCCGATCCGCAACAGGAAGAAGGTGCTCGTCGCTCACATGGTGAAGATCTTATCGAACAAAACCTTAACTTGCGCCTTAGTGACAGTGCTCGTGACAAATGGCTCAAATCAGTAGTGCAATGGACGTGGAAGATCAAAATTCTATTGCACATGGAAACGGAACTTTTTGCTAGTTTGCGTGAACAAGCCGAAGCCGAAGCAATTAAGGTATTTGCCAAGAACCTGAACGATTTGTTGATGGCCGCCCCTGCTGGCCCGAAAGTCACCATGGGACTCGATCCGGGTATTCGTACTGGCGTGAAATTGGCAATAGTGGATGCCACTGGGAAAGTAATTCATACCACGACTCTGTTCCCGCACGCACCACAGAATCAATGGGATAAATCACAGCGTACTTTAGCGACTCTGTGTAAACAACACAAAGTCGATCTTATTAGTATTGGCAACGGAACAGGCTCACGTGAAACCGACAAACTTGTCGCTGAGATGATGAAAGCCGCCCCCGAGTTAACAGTGCAGCGTATCATTATCAGTGAAGCTGGGGCCTCGGTATATTCAGCCTCTGAGCTTGCTTCTAATGAGTTGCCCGATATGGATGTTTCACTTCGAGGCGCGGTGTCAATTGCACGCAGATTACAAGACCCGCTTGCCGAACTTGTAAAAATTGAACCCAAAGCAATTGGTGTCGGGCAATATCAACATGATGTAAGCCAGAGCCAATTGGGCAAATCACTTGATACCGTTATTGAAGACTGTGTGAATGCTGTGGGCGTTGATCTCAACACAGCTAGCCCGGCTTTACTCTCACATGTATCGGGTTTGAACAAAACACTGGCCAACAACATTGTTTCCTTCCGAGATGCAAATGGCGCATTCACCGACCGCAAAGCATTGAAAAAAGTTGAACGTTTAGGACCAAAGGCATACGAGCAGGCTGCGGGTTTCTTACGTGTCATGAACGGGAAGAACCCCTTAGATGCATCGGCTGTCCATCCCGAAACTTATAAGGTGGTTGATACCATCGCTAATAAAGTCGATGTTGCCGTAAACGACATGATTGGCAACACTGACTTATTGAAAAGCCTCAAGCCAGAAGAGTTCGTCACTGAAGAATTTGGTTTGCCTACGCTAAAAGATATTATAAAAGAGCTCGACAAACCAGGTCGTGACCCACGCCCAGAGTTTAAAACTGCAAGCTTTAAAGAAGGGGTCGAAAGTATTCAAGATCTCAGTGAAGGTATGATATTGGAAGGAGTGGTAAGCAACGTCGCTAACTTTGGTGCCTTTATTGATATTGGCGTGCATCAAGACGGGCTAGTGCATATCTCGGCGATGACCAACACCTTTATCAGCGACCCGCGCGAAGTTGTAAAAACAGGTGAAGTTGTAAAAGTTAAAGTCATGGAAGTAGACGTAGCGCGTAAACGTATTTCCCTGAGCATGCGAATGGACGATAGCCCTCAAGCGAGTAATACCAGCAACAAGAGCAAGGAAAAATCGCCTGGTGCTAGAAAGCAATCTAACAGGGGTGGAGGCTCAAATACGAACAAGAACAGTAGTTCTTCTAATAAGAAAAGCTTTGGTAACGTTGCTATGGGTAATGCTTTTGCCGACGCATTTGCAAAAGCTAAGAAGTAAAACATGAGCAAGAATAAGCCTTCTCAAAGCGTCGCATCAGTCGATAATAGTGATGCTAAAGAGGGCTTGTTTTCTTCGCTAGGGGCAAAACTAGCCGAGTTCTTGAGCAAGCCACGCCCTCATTATCAAACATTTTCTACGCTTTCTAAAAAACAACTTAGTGACAACCTTCAAGCTGGTGATCTTGTGCTAGTAGAAGGAAACAGTCGCATCAGTACTGCAATAAAGTATTTAACTCAGTCTACATGGTCGCATGTAGCTATTTTTATTGGTGAAGGGCGTTTAGATGCAGATGGCACACCAATCGACCCGCTAATAGAGGCAGATCTCGTTGAAGGCGTGATCGCGGCACCTATTGATAAATATGATGGCTATAATTTACGTATTTGTCGACCAGTGGCACTTACTGAGGAAGATAGCGAGAGCCTTGTACAGTTTGTGTTAGCAAGGCTAGGCAGCCAATACGACACCAAGAATATTTTCGACCTTGTGCGTTACTTGTTACCTGCACCGCCTGTGCCAGAGCGTTATCGCCGTCGCCTACTAACGCTTGGCAGTGGGGATCCGACCAAGGCAATTTGCTCTACCTTGGTATCACAAGCTTTTCAATCAATTGCTTACCCAATATTACCGCTGCAAGCAGCCGATATTGACGCTAATGCCGATGACCTACAGGGAAGTATTAGGGAAAAGAATACTTACTTTCATGCTCGACACTACAGTCATTTTACGCCTCGAGACTTTGACCTTTCGCCCTACTTTAAAGTGGTCAAACCGACACTGCATGCAGGCTTTAATTACAAAAATATTAAGTGGGTTGAAAAAAGCTAAAAATCGACAATCGTGTAACGTTTAGCCTTCTGCTTTTTAGTTTCATACATAAGGTCATCGGCCTTTGAAATGAGCATATCTAAAGAAGCTTCTTGCTCAGCTCGCAACACAATAACGCCCACGCTAGCGCCTACTTGGACACTTAACTCGCTATTAACCTCAATTTCGGTTGATATTTTTTCAATTAATTCTTCGGTAAATATGGGCAGAAATTCCGCATCTTTAAAGGCTAATCCCACAACAAATTCATCACCACCCCAACGAGCAATTACCGACTCGTACTTATGCGACAACTCTTGAACCTGACGACTAATGTTTTGCAACACTAGATCACCTGTATCATGGCCGTGGGTGTCATTGATCGGCTTGAATTTATCGAGATCGATCATCATTAAGGCAAACAACTGCTTCTCATTATGCTGCTTAAGCAAAAGTTCATTGAGCTTTTGCGCACCAGAGCGCCTATTTAATAAGCCTGTAAGTGAATCATGGTCGGCCTCATAACGCGCCTTGGCCTCTTGCTTCTTGCGGTCGGTAACATCGTATACTATTACTTCAACCAACTGCTCAGATTCGGCTCGAGTATTGAGCCGCGTGTCTTGGATAGAAGAAAATAAACAATGTAGATAGCGCTTCTCAGTGCCATTTAATAAAACTAGGTCGATATTTACTTGAGAAACACCGCTACTCGCTGACAGCAAGCTAATTTGTTTTTTCACCAATTTAGGCGACTCAAACAGATTCGCAAAGTTTAGCCCTTCAACATCACTCCCAAACAAGCTCTGAAATGCGGGGTTGGCAATACTGATTTTGCCCTGACTATCAAGCAGCCCTATGCCGGCAGTGGCCTGTTCAAATAACAGTCTGAAGCGTTTTTGTAATTCTTCAGTAGCTTCCCTGAGTTCACGCTCGGATAAAAACTGAATCTTCAGTGCGCTTATCAGTGAATTCGTTTTTTGCGAAAGCGCCATAATTTCATCATTGTGCTTGTAGCCAGTATTGATGGGTGTAATTGCTTCGGGCTTATCAGTATCAATTAGGCTCACGGCGTCGGCGAGCGCTTTCAGAGGGTAGGTTAACTTCATTCTCACATATAGGCCTACGGCTACCGCAATAATGAAACTCAAGCCCATCAGCAAATAAGCATTCTCTAGGCTAGCGCTGGAAGCTTGTAACTCGATAAACTCAACGTTAGGTAATACTTCCAATAGTCCAATAATATCATCCTCAATGAAGGGATTGCGTATCACTGCTTCAATTTTCTGACGGCTGGCTTTGCTCTCGCCAGCGCTGATAGTAAGTTCTTCGCTAGATATAGTGATGGATGCACTGGCAATGAGATCGTTAGCGGTGAGACCATCAACAACTTCCTGAGCCAATTCCGTATCGATCAAGTAGGCCGCAATGCCTGCGGTATTCACCGCTGACGTAGCTAGTTGAGTAGTAAGTTCTTGGTATTGTTGGGTAGCGGCTTTAAGCTGATAATAGTAGTTGAAACTAGCAAATACCGTAGATATCGCTAGGGATAACAGAAAAATAACCAAGCTGATGCGCACCGACAATTTCATATGAATGCGGCTCTAATGTTAAAAGGTGGTGGTGAAGTTAAGGCTAAATACATTGTAACTCAGCTTTTCAGCAGGCGTTAGCAAGCCTTCTTGAACCGAAAAGAAACCACTGCCAAATTCTCCGATATCAAAATGATCCACTTGTGCTTTTACTGCCCAAGCGTCACTGAAGTCCCACTTGATGCCTACGCTTATTGAATTCTGATCAATTGACCCGCCGCGTATCGCCTCATTTGCGCCTGCGGAGATCGCAACCAACTGCTGAAAGGCAAAGTCAGGCAACACCGCTTGCGCGTTAGCATAGTCGATAATCTCGGGTTGCATTTGGCGATCATAAAAAGCCGCAGTAATAAACGGTGTGAATCTTTTTATAGGGTAAGCGAGACTAACATAGCCCGACTTAGCGCTAGCGGCGAGTGCCCATTCTCCTTCATAATCCGAATATTCTGCGATAAGGTCAAAAGAGTCGAAGCTGTATTGTCCGCCGACCGAAACATAGGTGATGCGCTTGCCATCTGGAATCAGATTATTTTTTAGCTCTAGAGCAAAGGGAACAAAAATAGCTGGCACCAACTGATCTAAGTTTCGGATACCGTCAAGATCGGGACTATCAAAATTATCCATCACGGCAGTCAAATAGGCCATGTGAAAACGCCACTCTGTTGACTGAAATTCGATATTTAGTGAACTTAACTCGGTATAATCGACAGTCACTTCACCGCCATTCAGTGTATCGTTGAAAGAGCTTTGGCCGTAAGCACCAGAGAACTTTATCGCGCCCCAGTCTACATCCATGGTGTAACTAGCGTGCAAACCATCCATATTACCTAAGGAGCCAGCGGCAGAATACATCTCAAGTGGCGGTCGCACCCTGTTAAGTAAGTGACCAACATAGCGATAATCGGTGAATAAATAGCTATTAGTACTAAACCTGCCTATTTTAAATGCCCAGTTCCGGTTTGCCTGGAAGCGAACAAAAGCCAGTTCAACAAAGTTAGTCAGACTAGTGTTGTCTCTGTCTTGCAAAATGATCTGACCTACTGCGTCAAACTTATCATTGAAGCGGTAGTTTGACTGCAAGCCAACCAAGGTATCGGGTATAAGTGACAGGTCTTCCCGCCCATTGTTCAGTAGTGAGCTTCTATACGCAAGTTGCTCAGAATCAGAATAAGTTACCCCAAGGTTTGCAAAACCATTGAAAGAATACTCGGCTGAAGCTGCTTTTGAGAACCCAAGGCTAAGGCTCAGAAGCGCACACAAAAGAGAGGCTGTTGTTTTAGTCGAACTGATAAACAATTTTCATCTCCTCAGTCACGTTTGCCGCATTAATATAGGCAATAGCACTCGGGTTTTGCTGAAGCTCCTGTTGGATTTCAGCTACCGATGTCGCTTTATTGGGTCGGGTGGCTCGTCCTGAGAAAAGTAATCGTGACCAATACGCGTCAATTTTACGTTCACTTTTGCCTACCAAAAGCTGATAAAATGCTTTGCGTTGATTACTTCCTTTAAAATAGTCGATAGGTGTTGCAGTGCTGCCGTTAGGGAAGTTTTTGAAGCGCCCCATGTAAATGTCAATGAGTTCTTTTTTGGATAAAGCTTCTGTAGAGCTTGTGCCGTGAACAACGACAACAAGTTGGTCGCTTTTGTCAGTCATGTAGGCTTTAGCTGCCATCGCTGGGCTCGCTATTATTACAGTCGCCAGCAAGCCTAACGCTACACCTAGTGTTAGCATTAAGTGGATAAATCTGTTGTACCCTGCACCAGCAAACTGTTTTATGCTCAGCTCCAAAAAGTCGAAAATAGTGAGATTGATATTATAAGGTTTTCGACAAAAATATCTTTAACTTAAGGTGTCGCTTTCACTACATGAGTATATTTTTGCTCGGAATTGACATTTAACTTTGTGTGATGGCGCAAAGATACTAGACAAAGGTTTTAGGCAAAGATATTAAGCTCTAGTGCTTGATTGGAATACAGATTTGCGTTTTGTTGATAAAGTTTTGAAATTGTCTCGCTCGCCTTTAGCGTTTTTTCACTGAGCTCTAAACTCACTTTGCTAGGACCAGCATCAGCCGGCGCTGAGCTACTTCCTTTGACTTCGTTCACTGTAGCGCTCTCACCAGTACTTTGGTCAGCAGCTTCATTCGGATTGCCATTCTGTTTATCCAACTTTTCTTCGGCTATGTCAGCTCTGGCTGCTTGTTCTTTCTGTGCAGCCTGAGCGGCTACTTTGTAGTCTTGAGCTGAAGGCTCAGCGGGGGCTAAGGCAGCAGCTTGTACTTGTTGCATTTTGCGAACAGTTTGTTCGGCGGTCTTCTCTTCAGATATATCAATCGATACTTCTCCGCCAACCGCGTAACGTTTTCCATCGGGTCCAGTCTCGTACTCATAGCTTGGTGCGCCAGCGTATTGCCCACCGGTTGCTGCATGTGCTTGCTCATGCAGTCTCACCTCGGTATCACGCTCTTTCAGCTCTTTTATCTGCTTTTCTTCGCTTTGCCGCTGTTGCTTTTCTTGCTCCGATTCGGCATTTTCACGCCCAGCACTTTGATCGCTGCCGTTGTCTTTATTCGCGTCACCAGCATTTTGATTAATTAGGGCTTGGTTAACACTAGGGCGATCATAGGTGGGGTTTTGTAATAGATTGGCGAGGTTGTTCGCTTGGTTGTTGCGGTCAGCTTCTGAACCCAAGCCTTTTTCGGCAGCACTCTTTTCGCCCTGAGTCACAGATGGGATGGCTTCACGAAGCACATTGTCTCGACGTGCAGAATCAGTTCCTACATTACTCGTAGGAAATCCAAAACTGTTAGGTATCGGCGTTACAATGTTCATTTGCTGTTTGGTGTGCCCTTGTTAATTACTACCCTAATTTGAAATAAAAGCTTTGCTTAGGCAAAGGTGTCGATGATAGTACCAAGCATTTCGTCTGCTGCCTTTATCACCTTGGCAGAGGCTTCAGCTTGATTGCTACCAGAAATTATCTCGACCGCACTGGTATTTAAGTTCGGTGCAAGCCTATTGCTCTCGCCACCCGCATTTTGTTGCGCGGCGTTTTGTTGTCTAGTATTCGAAGAGGCAATATCTAGGGATGCTTGCTGAACTTGCTCAGCCCCCTGATTGAAACCTTGAACACCGGCGTATAGAGCGCTCGATATAGTCGACCCACCTACTGCATTTGTCATCTAGTTTGCCTTTATAATAATTACTTTTTCCCGTATCCCACGTATCGGCCTATGCTAAAGAAACTTTAGCTTTTTTTTGAATATTTTTGCTCTTTCACTTAACTAACTGAAATCAATAGACTAAACAGAGAATTAAAGGCTAGTGTGGGTGCTTGCTTGTAACTTGCTTAATGAAGGGCAATAAATGTTCTGCAAATACATCTGGATTGGTAAGAAAGGGGGCGTGCGAGGCATGTTTAAATATAACCGATTCACTTTCTGGCTGCAGACTCTGAATTAAGTGGATAACGGAGTGCGGAACAAGGCTGTCGAGTCGACCATAAAGGCGTAAGGTGGGCACACTAATGTTAGCTATTTGCTCACACAAATCAGCTTGCTGAAGAATATGTAAACCCGCAGCAAGGGCACTTGGATCTGGAGCAGGGCGCTGCTCTATGGCTGCAGATATTTCCTTCACTAGGGCTTTAGCATTAGCAACCCCCATCATTTGAATGGCTAAAAATCGTGACAGTGTTTTATGATGATTCAAGCTTAATTGCTCGACAAAAGTCTGGAGTACTTCTGGTTTAATTCCTGGCCATTCTCGCTGGGAACTCGACCCCATCTGAAATTTTGGCGTAGAGGCTATGGTTATTAAAGCCTTAACTTTAGTGTTTTGATCAACCGCAAGTTTTTGCGCAATTAAGCCTCCTAAAGACCACCCTATCAATATTGAATTTGCTTTTAGTTGATCAGCAATTGCACTTGCCATGCTTGAAAGTTGCCAATCCGAGGCACTCGCCCCAGCATGAGGACGTTGTTTGTTATTGTGACCATGCCCCGGAAGATCAATACATGAAAAAGTAAATGCTATCGGTAATGACAGCCCAGCCAATTGACTTTCCAAACTTGCAATAAGCTTAGTAAAGACCCCAGAGTTCATTCCCCATCCATGCAAGAAAACAAGGTTGAAAACCGGTCGCTCAGACAGCTGTTGTGGTGAAGTCACCATGCTAATGTTTAACTCAAAATCGACAAGGAAAATAATGCGAACATTATATGATGCCTTACGGCGCACCACTAGCGTAATTGAAAATTGTTTCGCCGCTGTTGCTCAAAAAAACGAGCTTGGCTTTCATCGCAACTGCTGCATGTGTCTACAAAGTAGCCGCAACATTGTATGCGGATATTGCTTTCACTTTATATGCCGATTCGAAAACTCAAACTGCTCAACAGCAACAAATCTGTTAGAGGAAGCCGAATTTGTTAAGCATCTTGAAACTCCGCATTACGATTATCTTTATGCGACGGGACCATATCAATGGCCACTAGATATGTTGGTGCAAGATCTAAAGTTTCATAGGAAGGCCTATTGCGCGAAAGCACTTGCGTCTTTATTTCACCATAGCGTTCTGCAGCATTCACCTTTTGAAGACGAGCATCGCCCTGAGGTATTAGTGCCTATCCCACTATCCAACAAACGTCACCGTGAACGAGGCTATAACCAAGCACAGCTTTTATGCAACGCATTGAGCAAGCTGAGTAAAATACCCAATGCCGCTTTGCTAAAAAGAACAAAACACACCCAGGCACAAAGCGAGTTAGATCGCGCTCAACGCCAAGACAACATTAAGCAAGCTTTTGTATATGTATCAGATAAACCTTACAAACATATAGCACTTGTTGATGATGTAATTACCACTGGCGCGACAATAAACGAAGCCTGTTTAGCCCTACTCAAGGTTCTACCCGAGCTAAGGATAACTGTATGGTGCATGGGCTTGACCATCATGAAGCCTAGTTAATTAATGGCGACATATATAAGCTATTCGACATTAATTTGTTGGTGCCATCCCAGTAACCTCTAAAATGAATATTATCAACAAAGCCAATTACTGCTCCACGCCCAATTGGCTTCACTACAATCGCGCTAGTTTGTGAAATCATTGTTTGTAATTCATCGGCCGTGTAACCCGCCACCAATGGCTCCTTTAAATAGGTGGCGACTTCGTTGAAAGGGTTGTCGCTTTGCTTCACTATCATGTTGCTGGTTTTGAATAAAGGTAAGGTATCACGTTCAAAACCAAACATGAGCGGATGTGTTAGGTCAACGTTAGCACGATAGACTGAGCCAGCTATGAGCTTCTTAGCGGCCAATGCGCTTTTGTCACCATAGGCAAGACCCTTAGTAGAAAAAGCGTCGTCAATGTCGCTGCGATCGACTACTTCGTTATCAATCCATTCTTGCTTACTGAACCATCGTAGCGCTGATTTTTGACCAATCAACACACCACCTTTTTGCAACCAAGATTTGATACTTTCAGCGGTTTTTTCATTAATAGAAGAGTAGCTGCCCGAGGCAAAAATTAGATGAGTATAGTCAGATATATCGCGACCATTTAGATCTGATAAATCAAGCAAGGTAGCGGGCAAGCCCAGACGAGTATCAAGATAATGCCAAATTTCGCCTACTTCATATTGAGATGTTCCCTTACCACCAATAAGCAGAACCTTAGGTAGGTTAACAGGGGCAAAACGACGACTCCCTAAATCGATGCCTTTTGAGGTGAGACCAGAGTCGATATTATAAAGTGCTAAGTTCAACTGCTTCGCTTTCGTACTCAATATGTCTAGCAAGTTGTCTGGTTGCTCAAGAGCCGCTGGTATAACTATGGCACCTTTGGAAAAGTCGCGCTCAACCTTGCCACTGTTGGTAGCAACTGTCGCAGTGAAGTCGCCTCCTGCAACTCGCACTTGTACTTTATTAGTGAGCAAGTGCTGCAACAAACGCGGAGCTTCATAATCATGCCACTCAAAAGCATAGGCGTAGGCATTGTCTATCAACACAGTGCTAGCTTCGTTCCTTTCGTAGGATGCGCTTGTAGACAGCTTTCGAGCCTGCGAACGAGTTACACTTGCATACTGAAAATTAAAAGCGAGTGGCAAATTCCAATTCGACACATCATAAAAAGTATTGTCAGCAAAACGCTGTCGTTCTGAAAATAACGAACGAATCAAACGATACTGAGCCTGCTTTACGGGTACATACAAGGCATTGTTCGCAGCTAAGTTTAGTTTGTCAATTGTCGTGTTTTTGTCGATAAGCTTGAAGTCTATTTCATGACTTTTCAATATGCTCATTACTCGCTCAAAGCGACTCTCATCAAGATTCCCTTGGATCACGAAACCTTCAATGTCATCGTCTTTCATCAACTTTTGAGTGTCATTATAAAATTGCTTTTGATAAGCCAAAATTGCATTTTTGTTGGCCATGGCACCGGCAAAGGTAGAAAACGAGGTTGTTACTTGGTTCTGAATAGTGTCTGGGAAACTCAATACACCATTTATTGAGTCTTGAAGATGACCGCGACTACTGGCTTGTTCAAACAAAATTCCGATGCTGCCGTGAGCATCCGGATAAGTTGAACCCTTGCCATAATAAAAATCATCAAAGCTTTCATGGGTAAAATAAAGCTCTTTGTTATCGTCTAAGGCCTGAGCGTGGAAGTCGCCTAAGGCGGCGGTTAAGGTAACGTTAGTGTCCGGCGTCCACGGGTTTTTTCTCGATGAAATTCCCGGTTGAAAAAAGTAGGTGCTGTCGGTGCCCATTTCGTGAAAATCAGTAAGAATATGTGGGCGCCAATCATGAAACTCTCGAATTCTAGCTTGGCTTTCAGGATGGGTTAACAACAACCAATCACGATTCAAATCAAACCAGTAATGATTGGTTCTTCCCGATGGCCAATGTTCTCTATGTTCGCGATGTAGCTTGTCACTGACTAAAGTCTTACCTTTGTGAGAATTAGCCCACTGTGCAAAACGTGATAATCCGTCAGGATTTAGAGATGGGTCGATAAGTACTACGTTCTCACTTAACAGCTTGTTGGTCTCTGGGCTATTAGATGCAGCTAAGTGATACACAACTAACAAAGAAGCGTTGGAACCGGAGGGCTCATTCCCGTGTACGCTATATCCCATATTAATGATAAGTGGTGCAGACTGTGGCGCCGAGACGCCGTTCGCAATGCGGTCAAGATGCTGCTTTTTTATCTCATCGATATTGGTTAAGTTTTCAGGGCTACTAATCGTTAACAGCAACAAGGGACGATGCTCGTGAGTGCGGCCAATTTCTTTAATCGATACGCGGTCGGAAGCCTCCGCAACAGCATACATGTAGGCAACGAGTTGGTCGTGACGCACATGCCAAGTGCCGACCGGATAACCTAGCACTTCCTCGGGTAATGGAATTGATTGATTGTAGTTCTGACCCTGAGGGAGATAACTTAAATCAGTTAACTCACCAGCTTTTACACTTAGGCTTAGTAGCATTGTTAATGCTAGAAAAAGAAACACTCTTACTCGACCAAAAAAGCCGCAACGATTCAACATACTGTGTCCTATAGTCATTATTTTTATACTTCATGCTTGTTGCCCGCGATTAATTTAAGGCCTAGCAACAATTTTCCCTATATCCTAGGCGAAATCCAACTATAAACAAAACTTGGAAGGAAATATTTTCATGTTTTGCGTAAAATCATTAATACCCGACTGTTTTACTCAGGTAATTTTGCTATTATACACAAAATAGACGGGGACAACCCTCGCTCCATTACATTCTTTAAAGGGTTCAAAATGATCACAATATCTGAAAATGCACAGAGCCATTTTGGTAAATTACTTGCTCAGCAAGGTGAAGGCACGAATATTCGTGTGTTTGTAGTCAACCCCGGCACCTCAACGGCAGAGTGCGGAGTGTCGTATTGCCCGCCTGATGCAGTAGAAGACACTGACATTACGCTACCATTTAATGGCTTCAATGCCGTGGTAGATCAGGAAAGCGCACCCTACTTAGAAGAAGCAGAAATTGACTTTGTTACTGACCAAATGGGTTCACAGCTCACGCTAAAAGCACCAAACGCTAAAGCGAAAAAGTTAGCAGACGATGCGAGCTTGGTTGAAAGAATTAACTATATGATTGAAACCGACGTGAATCCTGGTCTTGCAAGCCACGGCGGTAAAGTGATGTTAGTTGAAGTTACCGAAGACGGAACGGCTGTGCTACAATTCGGTGGAGGGTGTAACGGTTGTTCGATGGTAGACGTTACTCTCAAAGACGGTATTGAGAAGCAGATGCTAGCGCAGTTTGAAGGTGAAATTACCGCTGTAAAAGACGCGACGGAACACGAAGCTGGCGAACATTCTTACTACTAATTTTTCTAACTGGGGCGCACTCAGCATTATTCTCATGCGTGAAAATGGTAGCTGTAGCGCTCTACGTTGTAGACACTCGTCTAGCAAGGCAGTAATAACATGAGCACGTTAATTGATAAAATAACCACCGATCCTATTCGCCATTGGCAACGCTTTATAAAAGGCTTTGCTATTTTTATGGTCGGCGTCGCACTATGGTATTCAGAACTAGCTTTATATTATATTGGTATTGATAGTTTAGGCCTCAGTGAGTCTTTTATGGGGAGTTACGGCAACAGCGCTAAAATAATCGCGCTGGTGTTTATTTTGATCGGTAGCCTAATGTCAATTTACGGTTACTTACAAATTCTTGTGTGCCGTTTACTCCCGGCCAAAGTGGCAAAACAAAATAGCTAAGCACGCACTGCACATTTTTAACTTAGTAACACATTTAGGTCGCTATGAAATTCACAACAAAACTTCGTCGCCGCGCACTAAAAAGCGGCGCAGTACTCCTTTTTTCTAGTCTTATTTTATCTTGCACTCAACAGCCAAATGTCCAGACCAAGAAAGAAACTTATACAGCTTGGCAGGACTTTTTATCCTTAGCGGACTTCATCGAAGATAAAGGCGATAGAACAGCAGGAACTGAGCTTGAAGCTGAAACCGCCAATTGGATAGCCCAACAATGGGAATCTTTAGGTTACGAAGTGAAGCGGTTACCTTTTGAGTTCAACTTGCAAGGCGAACGCCTTAGTTCTCAAAACTTATCTATTGATATTCCTGGAAAATCAAGCGAGTTACTGATAGTTGGCGCTCACTATGATTCAGTTGGCACAAATACCGGTTCAAAAGGCTTAATTGACAACGGTTCAGGCGTAGCCGCACTTATTTCACTCGCCAGACTACTAAAAGATGAATCACTGCCCTATACCACTCGCTTAATTGTATTTGGCGCTGAAGAGCGCGGATTAATTGGCTCAAAGGCGTATGTGAATCGTGATGACATTGATTTAAAAAACATACGCGGCATGATTAACCTCGATACTATTATCGGCGGTGATAAACTGTACGTACACAGTGCTCACTCCACTCCCTACAAATGCGAGGCGATAAAAGAACTTAACTACAATAGTGCATCGGTGTTGCGCGAGGGCATTCGTGCGGCCTCTATGCAAAGCTTTCCTGATTCACCCCATCTTCTGCATGCCGCTTTCGAAGCTTATCCGGAAGGAGAAACCGGACCTTGGTCTGATCATTCCCCCTTCGCTTGCGCTGGGGTTGAAATTGCCTATATTGAAGCGACCAACTTCAACATAAATGGTAAAGATGGCAACGACGGCTACTCTCAGGCCGCCGACAAAGCATATTGGGATTGCTTTGATGAAGAAAACCTTACCAGCTGTGATCGCCCTAATGAAAAAGCATGGGGCCAAATATGGCACACAAAATTCGACCAACGCGCAGCGCTATTCCCTGTTATGAAAGATAAATTGCAAGCTCAACAAGAGCAAAACGTTGAAACCTTAGGCGTGTTTCTAAAGGATGCTGCGGGTTTTATGAGCCGTTAGTGACTTACATTTCATCACCCAAGAATCCAAAGCATGGCTTGCGGTCTTTAGTCATTAATAATAGCGCGGCGCCGCAGTAGTATTACAAACCAAAGGCCGAGGATAATGCCTCGGCAGGCTAGAAAGCTAAGTAAAGCCAGCCACAAACCAACATTTTCCATATCAGCGATAAACCACCACACTGCAAAGAATCCGAATATTGCACTAATGATCATACTGTCGCGCATCGCTCTGCCCTGCGTTAAGCCAACAAATACACCATCCATGAGAAAGCACCAATGTGCGATTACTGGCAATAAAATCATTAGGCCCAAATAACTAATGGCCGAGTCTCGCAGTGCCTGCTGGTCGGTCAAGATATTAATGATCCCTTCCCCAAACAACCAAAAAGTCAGGCTATACAACAGGGCAAAAGTGCTTGACCATAACAAGCCAAACTTGAGTTCTCGAATTAATTTCTTATGCGCTTTTGCCCCTTTATGCTCCCCAACTAAGGCCTCAGTGGCATTGGCAACGCCATCAAGCCCAAGTGCAATCAAGGCAAAAAACTGCATTAGTATGGCGTTCGTAGCAGCGGTTTGCGCGCCAAATCCGGCACCCGTGAAGGTGAGAAATGCTAGGGTAAATTGCAGCGCCAAATTACGAAATAAAATATGCGTATTCAAATTTAACAATGGCAGTAGTGCGCGCAGTGTTAACCATTCTTGAATACCGCGCATTAAGGCCGTTAAGGTGTTGTTATGCTCGTGCTGTGTGTCGGTGTTTTTGTCGAGAATTTGCTTTGCAGTAAGTAACGACAACGCAAGTAGAGAATACTCAGCAACGAGAGTGGCGGCAGCAACACCTTTAATCCCCCAATGAAAGACAAAGACAAAAAGCATACTCAACACAATGTTGATCACATTCACCGCAACTTGAAGCCCCAGTATTTGCTTGGTTTTTTGTTGCCCTATTAACCAACCGACTAAAGCGAGATTAGCCAAGGCAGCTGGCGCTCCCCACACTCTTACTGTGAAATATTCTCTGGTACTTTGTGCAAAGCCACTGCTATTGTCGGCACTCTGCACAAAAAATAATCCTGCTTGCAAGATTGGTTTTTGCAGCAATACAAACAGCACACCTATTACCAAGCCTATTGCAAGCGCTTGCACTAAGAGCTTGAGCTGTTGCTCACTGCTTTGGCTTTTTGATTGCGCACTCAGCCCAGTGACCGACATTTTTAAAAAGCCACAAATCCAATAGAGCTGGGTAAGAATAAGAGTAGCGATTGATGCCCCCGCCAAATAGTAGCTGTGTTCCATATGCCCTAATATTGCCGTATCGACCAAACCTAGCAAAGGCGTGGTAATGTTTGCGAGAATTAAAGGGAAGGCTAACAACAAGAGTTTGAAGGGGCTATCTTGTGTCGCGTTATTCGTTAGTTTGGCTTGCACATGGGCTCTCTATTTTTTCTCTGCGTTAGCAATATCGCCCTAGAACGCTATCATATTGGCAGTTACTTTGTTTACGGTGATATGGTAACTTTTGCGCTGATTGTCGTTCAATTTAAGCCAATAACATTCTTCCAATAAGGGTAGCGTGATGACACTGAATCTACAAGGCCGCCGCATTCGCCATTTTCTGCCACTGCTTGCACTTTCTTTGGCGCTTTTAATCAATCTTGCTCAGGCTAAAACAGCTACGAAAACGGCTGGGAAAACGGCCACCACAACATTGTCGCCCAAGGGAGAGCAGCAGCAAAGTTTCGTTATTCTACAGTATCATCATGTGAGCAGCACTACGCCTAGAGTAACATCAACTAGCCCTGATGAATTTGAAGCCCACATGGCATATCTGAATGAGCACGCTACCGTCATGTCACTTGATAGCGCTATCAATAGGCTTAAAAATAGACTGCCGTTTCCCAAAAATGCAGTTGCGATAACTTTTGACGATGGCTTTGATAACATCTTGGAGAATGGTCATCCCATACTTCGACAGTATCAGTTTCCCTACACCATTTTCATTAACCCTGACGAAATTGGCGTAAGTCCTTCTCAGTTGAACTGGAATGAAGTTAAACAAATGAGCGAAGAAGGCGTGCTGTTTGCCAATCATACCCTTGATCATATCCATCTTTTAGACCGCTTCTCAGAAGAAAACGACAAGGCGTGGTTAGTACGCATACAGAAAAACATAGAGTCGGCTGAAGCCAAGCTAATGGATGAACTGGGCTATTCATTAAAATGGTTAGCTTATCCTTTCGGGGAGTTCAGTATTGAAGTGAAAAACCTGATTGCTAGCATGGGCTACGTAGGTTTTGGGCAGCAGTCTGGTGCCGTAGGGCCATTCAGTGACATCACAGCTCTGCCTCGCTACCCCGCTGCTGGAAGCTACGCAAAACTTGAAAGTTTACGCACCAAGATACATAGCTTGGCGATGCCAATCACAGGGCTGCGCCCAAGCAAATCGCTTATGCAAATCGGTGAAGTGCTAGAAAAGATAGAGCTGGAGACCAACTTTGAGGGCTTTTCAGCCGCGGAACTAGCCTGTTACTTCAAAGGCAAGTCTTTGGAAGTAACAAAGACTGAACGCGGCTTTTCCATCCAATTAAATGCACGCTTCACACCCGGGCGAACGCGGGTAAATTGCACCGCCCCAAGTAGCACTGACAGATCTCGATACTACTGGTATTCAATTCCATTTTTCACCGCACAAGAAGATGGTACTTTCCTTGATTAACTCGCTATGCAAGCATAGGGAATTACTTCAGGCTCAAGCTCATTCTAACGAAGTGCTGTGCTGTTGGCACGAATTGACTTTCACGCTCAACGTCAAACCCTGCTTTTAAATAACAGTAGAAAGCGGCTTGGTTGCTTTTTTCCACATCGAGCACAAGTTTATCTTTACCCATTTCCTTTGCTTTTTTGATAGCAAAATGAAGCAAGGTGGTCGCGAAACCCTTATGTCGACTTCCTTGCTCAACAGCTATGTGTCCTATGCATAATTCATGCTCTTCTGGTGGTCGAAAACAAGCATCTAAATCTTGTTTGTTGCTGAGAAGGTGGGTTAGTTGAGATAGACTAAAGTGATGCTTTAATGCGCTTAAAGTGAAAGATTCAAACAGTTCAGGCATGGCATAGTGCCAAAGTGTGCAAATAGCGCGAGGCCCTAAATATGCTCCACTCGCTTCAGCTTTACTTGCGCTTAACTCGGGCGTTGAATAAACACCAAAATGCCGATTAGCGGAAAATTGTCCGTCGTCGAGAGCACAGGCAAAGCTAATAAAACTGAGCGCACTACGCTCGCCACCAAAAAGATAAGCCAACAAGCTTGGCTCAGAGGAAAAGATCAGCTTTGCAATGGTTTTGGAATCCTCAACAGAACATTCGCTCACCGATGACAGTCTGATTTCTTCGCTAGTTAATGGCATCGACAAAAGGGCCTAGTGTTGATCTGAGCGATAAACTATTAGCCATTTTGCAGAAGCACTGGCACGTCGGCCTTGAGTTCTTCCATATCGCTAATAGCCAGTTCGCCAGGCAGGAGTTTGGGTTTAAAACGACCCACTACGTTGCCATCAGGGTTAATAACGACGATAGAAGCACTGTGGTCAACTAAATAGTTGGGATTGTCACTACTTTCACTCATTGAATACATCATGCCCATGCTTCTAACGAGTGGAAAAAGCTGATCGTGAGAGCCAGTGCTAGCAACAAAATCAGCATTGAAAAAGTTGACATATTCATTGAGTCGCTCGGTAGTATCGCGCTTTGGATCAACCGATAGAAACCAGATTTGTAATGGCGTATTTGACTGTTGTGCCACCAACTCTGGATAAATTTTATTAACTTCACTCAAGGTAACGGGGCAAATATCGGGGCAAAAAGTATAGCCGACGAACGCAAGCGTCCATTTTCCAGTAAGATCTGCATTCGTCATTGTATTATTACGATGGTCAGTGAGCTCAAACTCACTCAATGCGCGAGCTTGAGGATACCAACTCATGTATTTGGTTTGCTCGTTAAGTGCTTTGTCTTCAATTGACGGCGGTGCGATAGTTACCGCTAAGTACACACCCAATACCAAGGTAACGAGTGCTACTAGCCCAACTAGTTTATTCTGATTCATTTTTGCGTATCCAAATGATGCTACTTTTTCAGTAAGTTGTCGGCAATACTATCAAGCAAAGAGTGTTACCTACAAATAGATATAGTGATCGGCAAGTAATACAACGAACAATATCATCAGATGTAGAATCGAAAACTTAAAAGTATCCATCGCCGTTGTGGCGGTAGGACGATACTTCAGTTTTATTGCGTAATACATAAAGCCAGCATTTAAGAGGGTAGAACCAATCAAATAAATCAAACCGCTCATATCAACCAAGTAAGGTAGCGCACATACAAGGCACATTAAGACGGTATAAAGCAGCACGCAAGTCTTTGTAAATTCAATGCCGTGAGTGACCGGTAACATTGGAATTTCGGCTTTCGCATAGTCTTTTTCACGATGTATTGCTAAGGCCCAAAAGTGTGGAGGTGTCCAGGTGAACACAATTAACACAAGCAACAAAGCATGAGCATGGATATCACCTGTTACTGCGGTCCAGCCCAACAAAGGCGGCGCGGCTCCAGCCAATCCACCGATCACGATATTTTGTGGCGTTGCTCGTTTTAAGTAAGAAGTATAGATAACAGCGTAACCCACCAAGCTCGCAAGCGTTAACCAAGCGGTAAGCATATTCACAAACAAGGCCAATGAAACGAAGCCCATTAGGCCAATCACAAAGGCAAAAACTAATGCACGTTGCGGAGAGACCTTGCCTTTCGCAACAGGACGATTAAACGTTCTGGCCATAACACTGTCAATTTTATGGTCGACAACATGATTGATTACAGCCGCAGATGATGAAAGAAGTCCAATACCCAACATTCCAAATACCAATACTTGAAGATCTATCCAAGTAGGCGTTGCCAAACACATGCCGACCAAAGCAGTCAGCAATAAAAGCATGACTACACGAGGCTTGGTCATTTCATAGTAGTCTCGCCATGTGGCTTGATTTCGAATAGCTTTGGAAGCGATAGCTTGTTGGCTCATTGGCTTCTCCTTTTATAATTTTGAGATCTTCTTGATCAATATTTTCGATACATGGTGTAGGTGATCATCACCATCACCAAGAGCAAACAGGCAGCAACCGCATTATGCATTGTAGCTACAACAAGCGGCAGGCTGTAAACCACATTGCTCACGCCAAGAATGACTTGTAAGCCAAGTACGAGTGTCATTGTTACCGCTAAACGCTTCATCAAACCAGAAGATGAGCGCTGATAAAGTAAAACGGCAAACCAACACAAATAGATAAAGGTGATGATCGCACCAATACGGTGAAAAACATGCATCGTCGCGCGCTCTTCGTAGTCATGCACACCAAATTCGTAATTTTCCGCTGCTGGCACACTAAAGGCCCCTGCAATATCCAAGTTGGAGAACCAATTACCTTCACAGATAGGCAATTCAGTGCAAGCAAGCGAGGCGTAGTTTGCGCTGGTCCAGCCCCCGAGAGCAATTTGCCATACAAGAATAACAATCCCAATACTGCCAAATTTAGCGAGCTGTCTTACTTGGGAGTCACCACCGGGAATTCGGTAGGGCGTTAAGCGTAAATAAAGTAAAAACAGACACGATATCACCGTGAAACCGCCCAAGAGGTGTGCCATTACAACCACCGGCAGCAAATTCAAAGTGACTGTCCACATGCCTAGCGCACCTTGAAAGCAAACGAGCAACAATAGTGCGAAAGGAAGCTTAATGGGGCCGTTAGCGCCTCGAAGTTTTTTGACAAGAGAGGCGATAAAAATAATCAGAATAAAGAAGCCTAAACCCGCAGCAAAATAGCGATGAATCATTTCATTCCACGCCTTTTCTGCTTCAACTGGTCGCTCTGGAAAAGCTTGATTCGCTTTTTCTACTAACTCCTCAGTTTGTGGCACAAGAAGAGTGCCATAACAACCCGGCCAGTCAGGGCAGCCAAGACCTGCATCAGTAAGACGAGTATATGCACCTAGTACGATAACAAATAGTGCTAAGAAAATACTAGCAAGCACTAAGTTCTTCATTTTACAAGTTCCCGTTAGCCAATCCGTGATAGTTTCAACAATTTTTTGAGGTCGGCCAAAATGTCACGGCTATCCATAATTGCTTGTTCGCGCTCTAGTGTTAGCTCATATTTAAGAACCACATTTCCCAGAGTGTCTACAATGAAAATACCATTATTACCCACAGCATTAAACAATTTATTAACATTTTTTGAATCTAAGTTTAACACTTGTCCGAAATTGTTGACGCTTAGGTTATCTACAGCTTTTGCATCACTGCTTTCAGTAACAAGAAACAGGGCGTCGACTCTGTCCATTTCGCGCCCGACAGCTTTGCGTACCTGACTTATGCTGAAAACCGCGTTTTCACAAGCAATGTCACAAGTGTTTGGCACGGTGTAAAGTAGCTTCCAATGCGGTTCGGCACTTTTGTTGGCAAGTATGCTACTGGCGTCGATAATCGGGTCGAGCAAGATACCGCGATTAGTAGAGCCTTTGTTGAACCAATCATTCTCCAAGGCAAATTTGGCTAATATTACAGGAAGAATGAACACCACAATTAAGGCGATGATAGTGAACTTTTTTGACTTTGCCTTAGCGCTATTTTCTTGCATTTTGATCCTCTTTATTATTTTTAGAATGAAGTAGTTTGAGTACGCTTAGTAGATAAATAGTGAGTGCAGCTATGCCCAAACCAAACCATTGAACAGCGTAACCAAGGTGCTTTTCTGGCGCCATTACAACTGGCTGCCAATCGCGAACGAAGCTTGATTCGGGGTTAGGGTTAATATTAACGATGTAAGGCAGTAGCTTTTGCTCAGAGTGAATACCGAGATGCCTCTCTACCTCTGCCATGTTAAGTTGTTGCAGAACGGCTGGGAAGATACCGTAACGCGTATTAGTTTCGCTCACCATTTTATTATTCGATGGGTATTTTACCACGCCCGCTATGAGCACTGACTCTGGCAAATGATCAATACCATGGGTAGGTCTTGGTATGTCTACAGGACTGCTTAATAGCTCAAGTTCTGACGCAGAGAGGCTAGGTAATTTACTTCGGCTTCCTCGCGGCCCAACACCTTGTATCCAACCTAAATTAACTAAAATAAAGGTTTCATTAAGCATATTGTTGCTGTTATCGAGTTGTACCGGCAAGATGATCTCGTAACCCACCTTGCCTTGATATATTTTGTTGTCGATATAAAACAGCTGTTGCGACTTGCTTTTACCAGTAAAGCTAATAGGGAAGTCTTGTAGCTCGTTAGCTTTACTAGGCAAGCTATTTTGAAGCAACAGTTTATTCAGCTCTTGTGGACTAAGGGCCTTATTTTGCTTACGTTCCTCAATTTGCGAAAGGCGGATGTCTTTTTCGACTTTTCGATCTAATTGCCATAGCCCTAAGCCAAACATGATGACAACACACATCAAAGTGATTAAGGTAGGTATTAGAGGTAAATTGCGAAGCCACATAAGCGTAAGTAAACCTTAGAAATCCTTGTCATCCCTTAGGGATTAATGCAACAACTGCAGGAGAGCAAGCGTGTTAATAGTTAAAATAGTGATTGCTGGTTTATTAATCTTTATGGTTTTCAGCTTATTTAAAGCCATGATGATCATGATAAAAAATGAACAAAGCGAAAACATGAGTAAATATATTGGTAGACGCGTTCTTGCCTCAGCGTTGATCATCGGGTTAATACTGCTTGCTGTTGCAACAGGTATTATCGAACCAAACCCTTCACCCTATCCGACCCAAGCGACGACGAGTTCGAGCGTTAACTAGCGCATTATATGGGCTAGCAAGAACATCGCTTGCTAGCCCAAAAAGTCCTTACCTTCGTCTACAGAATATACACAAAGAAAAACAACATTACCCAGACAACATCTACAAAGTGCCAATACCAGCTACCTGCCTGAAACGCGAAATGCTCTTTGGGACTAAAGTGCCCTTTTAATACCCTAAAAAACAATACAATCAATATAATTGTGCCTAAGGTAACGTGCAAACCGTGGAAGCCGGTGAGCAAAAAGAAGGTATTGCCGTAAACACCGGAATCCAGTGTGAGATCTAAGTCTCTGTAGGCATGAATATATTCTTGACCTTGTAATACGATAAATATCGAGCCCAAAACGATAGTAGCAGCAAGTAACCAAATTAACTGCTTTCGCTTATCCTTTTCCAAGCCTACATGGGCAAAATGGAGAGTGACTGACGATGCTAACAATAATGCAGTATTAATGAGCGGAAGACCTGTCCAAGGCATTGCTTGTGTTGAGGGCTCGCCGGTAGTAATAGCATCTGCTGGAGTAACTAATAGAGGCCATGTTGCTTGAAAGCCATTCCACAATACTTCGTTCGTTGATGCGTTATTCGACGCGCCTCCTAACCAAGGAATGGCAATGGCACGAGCATAAAATAATGCACCAAAGAAGGCTGCAAAAAACATCACCTCAGAGAAGATAAACCACGCCATCCCCTGACGGTATGAACGCCCAAGTTGTGCGCTATATAGGCCACTCATAGATTCATCGATCTGGTTTTTAAACCAACCGGTGATCATGACCAGTAGGAGCGCTAAACCAGCCAATAAGATATAAAACCCATAACCATCTTTGTCTTTGGTACTTTCAATTACGTAGTTACCTGCACCAACTGCAATTAGAAAGAGCGCGACTGCGCCCACAATCGGCCAGACGCTTTGTTCGGGCACATAATACTTTTGATACTCTTCTTGAGCCATTTTATTCTCCATTAGCTGTTGTCATGGCGACGTCAACAGCGGGTTGTACTTTGGCAGATATGTCATACAGGGTATATTGCAAAGTAAATACACTAATATCTTTGGGTAATTGCGGGTCAACATAAAATTTCATCGGCATAAGCGCTTCATCACCCGCTTTTAAAGGCTGGTGTTGAAAGCAAAAACACTCGGTTTTATTAACATAAAGTGCTGCCGTGCCAGGTGACACAGACGGTATTGCCTGAGCGATAATGTCACGCGAGGTAGGATTACGCACAAAAAATGCAACCTCACTCATTTCACCCGGATGTACACGAACCTCAGCGGTCTGGGCAGTAAACTCCCAAGGCATCCCCGAATGCGTTCGGGTAATGAACTCTACCTTTATCGTACGCGATTCATCTATTTCGACAGCTTCATAAACTGCGGCTTGATCTGAGGTCTTCCCATTAATTCCGGTTAAATCACAAAACACATCGTATAAAGGCACAAGTGCGAAGCTGAAACCCAACATGCCAACAACAACAAACGCCAGCTTCTTAACTGTGCGCATATTTTCAGCCGCAATCTGCTCTCGCGTTTTATGGCTAGGGTTTACAGAGTTAGTAGCCTCCGAGCCTTCTAGCCCTTGCTGTTGATGTTGAGTGTTGTTGTTTTCAGTCATGGTGTTTCCGCGTGCCCTTATAAAAGCTATCGCCTGAAGTGAATTACTTCACCACAGGCGGTGTTTCAAATGTGTGATAGGGAGCTGGTGATGGAATTTCCCATTCCAAACCTTCTGCGCCCTCCCAAACTTGGTCAGACACTGGCTCACCTTGCTTTTTGCAAGCCTTGATAATTAACACAAGAAAAATAAGCTGAGAAAGACCAAAGGCAAAACCACCAATACTGATCCACTTGTTGAAGTCGGCAAACTGCAGTGCATAATCCGGAATACGGCGAGGCATACCTGCAAGGCCAACAAAGTGCATGGGGAAGAACAGCACATTGACCGAGATTAATGAACACCAAAAATGCCACTTCGCCAATGTTACATCGAACATCTTCCCAGTCCATTTAGGCAACCAATAATAAACGGCAGCCATAATTGAGAACACCGCCCCTGTGACTAACACATAGTGAAAGTGGGCAACAACAAAGTAGGTATCATGATACTGGAAATCTACCGGTGTAATCGCCAACATAAGGCCCGACAAGCCGCCGATGGTAAATAGTACAATGAAGGCAATGGCGAACATCATAGGCACTTCAAAGGTCAGTGAGCCACGCCACATAGTTGCCACCCAGTTAAACACTTTTACACCTGTGGGAACCGAGATAAGCATAGTAGCAAACATGAAGAACATTTCAGCCGCCACTGGCATGCCTGTTGTGAACATGTGATGCGCCCAAACGATAAAAGACAACAGTGCGATTGACGCCGTTGCATATACCATAGAGGCGTAGCCAAATAGTTTTTTCCGCGAGAATGTTGGCACAATCGCAGATATGATGCCAAAAGCAGGCAGGATCATAATGTAAACTTCAGGATGACCAAAGAACCAAAAGATATGCTGGAACATAACTGGATCGCCACCGCCAGCTGCATCAAAGAAACTCGTACCGAAATATTTATCGGTGAGAACCATGGTAACGGCGCCAGCAAGCACAGGCATTACTGCAATAAGTAAGAAAGCAGTAATTAACCATGTCCATACAAACAAGGGCATTTTCATGTAGGTCATACCAGGAGCGCGCATATTAAGGATTGTTACAACAACGTTGATTGCGCCCATAATGGATGAAATACCCATAATGTGTACCGAAAACACAAATAAGGCAGTACTATCGTTACTATATTGTGTAGAGAGTGGCGCGTAGAATGTCCAACCGAAACCTGGGCCGCCACCTTCCATGAAGAGTGAAGACAGTAATATAAGAAAGGCAAATGGTAGTATCCAAAAACTCCAGTTATTCATTCTAGGAAGTGCCATATCTGGCGCACCAATCATCATTGGCACTAACCAGTTTGCTAAGCCAGTGAAGGCTGGCATAACCGCACCAAACACCATAATCAGACCGTGAACGGTAGTCATTTGGTTAAAGAATTCAGGATTGACAATTTGCTGACCGGGCTGAAATAGTTCCGCTCGAATGACCATTGCCATTGCGCCGCCCACCAAAAACATAATGAAGGCGAACCATAAATATAAGGTACCTATGTCTTTATGGTTTGTAGTGAGCAACCACCGACTTAGACCTGTTGGAATGTGATGCTCATGATGCTCATCGTGATGTTGGCCATCAGCGTGAGTGTCTTGTGTATTTGTAGCTGTTTCAGTACTCATTATGATGACCTCCTATTTGCCGTTAATAAATGCGTTAACGTCTTTAGCTTGGACCATATCGCCGGTGTTGTTCCCCCAAGCGTTTCGCTCGTAAGTGACAACGGCTGCAATTTCAGACATTGTTAACTGCTTACCAAAAGCTGGCATGTTGTTTTTACCATTAATGATGTAGTCGATATGAGCTGGAATATTTTGCTTCTCTAGTGCAATCGCACTGCCTTTCAATGCAGGGAAAGTAGGCGGTAGCCCTTCTCCATTTGGTTGATGGCAAGCCACACAGGCTGTGTTATATACTCTTTCACCCTGAGTCATGAGCTCGTCCATACTCATATTGAGTGCAAGTAAGCGCTGCTCTTCGGCTTTTGCTTCGATTGCGGCAAGTTCTTGCGCTTTTATCCAAGCCTCATACTCGGCAGGCTCTTTTGCTATAACAACAACCGGCATAAAGCCATGGTCTTTGCCACAAAGTTCAGCACATTGGCCACGGTAGATCCCAGGTTCATTAACGTTTGTCCATGCTTCATTAATAAAACCAGGGTTGGCGTCTTTTTTAACAGCGAAATCCGGTACCCACCATGAATGAATAACGTCATCTGAGGTTATTAAGAAACGTACTTTCTTGCCGGTAGGAATAACCAATGGGCGATCAACTTCAAGGAGATAGTTCTCGCCTTTTTCAAATTTATTTTGAATTTGCTCGCGCTGGGTCGCCATCAATGAGAAAAATTCAACTTCTGGATTGTCCTGATACTTGTAGTGCCACTTCCATTGAGAACCCGTGACAAGAATGGTCACCTCAGATTCAGTGGTATCTTCCATTGCCATGAGTGTTTGCGCAGCAGGCCATGCCATAGCAATGAGTATAATAAATGGGATTACAGTCCAGAGAACTTCGACCTTCACATTTTCATGAAAATTGGCAGGTTTTGCACCTCTTGATTTACGATGCATTACCATTGAATAAAACATGATGCCAAACACCACCACACCAATAACGACACAAATCCAAAACATTAACATGTGCAAGTCGTATACTTGAGCACTTATGTCGGTAACGCCTTCACGTAGATTAACGTCAGATCTTTCTGCAGCAGTCGTCGCGATTGCCGAATTGCTAAGCGCGAGCATTGCGCTTACAAGCAATGTTGATATTCGCTTCACTGTGATACTCCTTCACGGTTTTTCTTCCATCAGATTGCTTTTAATTGTTCAGAAAACACACTCTAATGTAAATTTATTGTTATTAGCTTTAACGCAATGTAAATCAATGTATAACTATTAAACAAAGTCCCTACTTAGTCTAGTGTTTTTTTGATATTCGTAAGAAAAAATTACTAGGGATTGGTTTTTAACAAGCAGAAAAAGCTGATGAAAATATTCTGATTTTCTTTATTGGACTTTTTTGACAAGCTTTATGAAATAAAAGCCAAATTTTGGATGCTATTGCTGTATCGAGAAAGTGGTAATCACGGGGTCGCTTGAATATACTTAGTTTTCATTTTGCGCAACTAGGCTACTGTTCTCATGATCACCTGCTATTTGAAATACATCATTAACCCCGCAGAAATTAATGCCTTCGAAAGGTATGTCAAGGCATGGATCCCCTTAGTGAACAAATTTGGCGGGCAGCATCACGGCTATTTTTTACCTTATGAAGGTGCTAATAACCTTGCCTATGCGATGTTTAGTTTCGCTAGCCTTGCCGAATATGAAAGATATAGAGAAAAAATTAAATCTGACAACGACTGTATTGCAGCGTTTCGCCTAGCCGAAGAGAGCCAATGTATTGTGAGCTACGAAAGAAGCTTTATGAGACCGGTGTTTGAGTAAGACGATAATTTGCGCTATTTAGTTTAGAGAGTAAGCCTGCGCAAGAACTACGCAAGCTTAACAGGGTATTATTACGCCCAGCATTACATCCAATCGGAATTACGAATCACACCGACGGCTATGCCTTCAATATTAAAAGGCTGCGATGCTAGGTCGACTTTAATTGGCGAGAAGGATTCATTCTCAGCATGCAGTAATACTTCACTGCCGCGTTTTTCAAAACGTTTTACCGTAACATCTTCATCAACACGGGCAACAACTACTTGGCCATTATGCACATCAGTTGTGCGATGCACTGCCAGAATGTCGCCATCGAGTATGCCAATGTCTTTCATACTCATGCCATCTACACGAAGTAAAAAATCTGCATTGGGTTTGAAAAGGTCTGGATCAACTTTGTAATGACACTCAACATGCTCAGTAGCTAGAATAGGCTCGCCAGCAGCAACGCGACCAATTAACGGTAAACCTTCTTCGACTTCATCATCCAAAGCGCAATTTAAACGAATACCGCGCGACGTACCCGGTATAATGTCAATCACACCTTTTTTTGCTAATGCTTTAAGGTGCTCCTCGGCGGCATTCGCCGATTTAAAGCCAAGACTTCTGGCGATTTCTGCGCGAGTTGGCGGCATGCCAGTATCGAGCATCGTATTTTTAATTAAGTCGAGTACTTCTTGTTGTCTTGGTGTTAATGGACGCATAAACAGCCTGTTTTTCTATACAGTTAGGTGTAAGTATATACAGTAAACATAAAATGGCAATCATCAATTCACATTTTGTTGCCGTTGTTTTATAAGGAATTAATATTTCATTCAGTTGTCGTGTTATTATTGGCAAGTGATTACATGAATATCCGAGTTTAAGGAAATAAAGCATGAGTGCTGTTCGCAGTTTGTTGCGTAAGGTTTTTACAAGTCCGATTAGGTGGCTTATTTCGGTAAGAAGCGTGCCCGCCAATATTGAAGCAGAATTAGGCATCGACAAGAAAAAGCCCATCCTCTATCTTATTCAAACTGAATCGATTACGGATCTTGTGGCCTTACAAAAGTCGACAGCAGGATTAGGGCTACCTGATCCCAGCTCAACGATCAGCTTTTTAGGTGAAGAACATAAGCGTTGTTATTACCTTTCACGCCCACAAGGCTTGTTTACTCGGAAGGTAAAGAAGACTGAAATTGAAGATGTGTTCACCGATATGTTCCATCTGCATCGAGAGAATCCCGAGCTCGATCTTCAAGTTGTCCCAGTTTCAATCTCATGGGGTCGCTCTGCAGGAAAGGAATCATCGGGCTTTGCTCAGCTTCTCGCCGACCGAGCGTCGCCTTCATGGTTAAGAAAGTTTTTCATTGTTTTGTTTCTAGGTCGCGACAACATTGTCAGTTACAGCAAGGCAGTATCAACGCAACAAATGGGGCAACTCCACGGGTCCAACCAACGCATATCTCAAAAATTAGTAAGGGTCGCTCGCACTCACTTTCAACGCAAGCGTCAAGCCATGTCGGGCCCAATGCTTTTAGAGCGAGCGACTTTGCACAATTCACTCTTGGCCGCAGACAGTGTGAAAGCAGCAATGCATGAAGAGATGCGTCAAAAGAAAATAAGCAGTGAAGAAGCTAGGAAAAAAGCACTCGACTATATCGACGAAATCGCTGCGGATTACCGAGAAGGGTTAATCCGAATAGGCGACCGCATTCTGGGCCGCATTTGGAATAAAATTTATAATGGCATTCACGTCGGACACGCCCATCGTGTTAGAGAGTTAGCACAAAACGGGCATGAGATTATCTATGTACCCTGCCATCGCTCGCATATGGATTACTTACTACTCACCTACTGTATTTATAACGAAGGTTTAGTCACCCCCCATATTGCTGCTGGTATTAATCTTAACTTTTGGCCTGTTGGAAAAATATTTCGACGCGGTGGTGCTTTCTTCCTGCGCCGAAGTTTCGCGGGTAACAAACTATACACGGCAGTATTCAAAGAATACCTAGAGTTATTATTCAACAAAGGGTATTCAGTTAAATATTATCCCGAAGGTGGACGCTCCCGAACTGGTCGTTTACTACCTCCCAAAACGGGTATGCTTGCAATGACCTTACAAGCCGCCGTAAAGGGTATAAACCGCCCCGTGTCGATAGTGCCAGTTTATTTGGGCTACGAGCATGTTATGGAAGTAAAGAGCTATCAGAAGGAGTTGAAAGGAAAAGGTAAAAAGAAAGAATCGCCAACCCAAGTATTTTCCGCTATTCGTAAATTGAAAAACTACGGGCATGGTTTCGTTAATTTCGGTGAGCCTTTGCAAATTAATCAATTTTTAGATGATACGGTTAGCGATTGGCGTGAAAATATTCCTAGCGATCCCGACAAAAAGCCCTCTTGGCTAACACCAGCGGTTAATAAACTTGCCGACACCATCATGACTCGCATTAATAAGGCCGCGGCTCTCAATGGCACAGCATTAGTTGCACTTTGCTTACTCTCTTCCAAGACGCAAATAATGAGTGAGTCTGAACTCACCAATGCTATCGCAGATTACTTAGAGCTTTTAAAAAATGCGCCTTTCAGCAATGATTTCACACTTCCCAAGGAAGATGCGCAAGAATTAGTTCAAACAACACTCGCACTTAAACGCTTTGAACAATCTGAAGATGAATACGGCAAATTAGTCGCCACTAAAGAAGACAATGCTGTGTTACTCACCTATTACCGTAATAACATCATGCATGTATTTTCATTACCAAGTTTGATTATGGCGGTGGTGTTTAATGCCAAAAAATCAGAAAAATCTGCGGTATTAGCGATGGTAGAAAAACTCTACCCATTGCTGAAGCGCGAGTTTTTTATGCATTTGAGTGTTGAACAGGCGATTGAATATGCAAGCGAATTAATTGCACAAATGAAGCAACAAGGTTTGTTAGTTCAAAATGGCCGCTATTTGGTTCCACCAGCAGCCAGCGATGATGGCTTTCATTCATCATGGCTACTGAGCCGTGCGATGCAGGAAACTTGGCAGCGCTATGCGGTAGTGCTCAGAGTACTGGAAAAAGAAAAGTCGTTAGGACGCTCACAACTCGAAAAGCAAAGCTGCGTGATAGCAGAAAGACTTTCCACGCTTTATGGCATGAGCTCACCTGAGTTTTATGATAAGAATGTTCTAGGAAGCTTTGTGAATGCACTTCGTGAAAGTAAGCTATTGACTACACTCGAAGACGGTACTCTAGAGTTTTCTCAAGACAGTCTGGCACTGAAAGAATTAATTAATGAATTAGTGTGGCCAGAAATAGCCCAGCACTTAGAAAAAATATAACCAACATTTAAAGTCAGATATACTTATCAGGCACGTTAATCTGTTACGTTAATTTACTAAAGGAAGATGAAATCATGGAAGACAAAAAATGGAATTTAATTGCCATTGAGGATGAAGATGGCAGCAAAAGACTGTATAGATTTTTTGAAAATGCTACCTCAGGCATCAATAAAAATGAGTTCACAGAGAGTATTTCAATATACTGGCAATTTGCTGATGATGGGTTTCCGGACAATGAAGTGAGTGAGGTTTTAAAAGTTTTCGAAGAATTTATGGAACCTTTGGACGACTCTCAAAATAATAGCTTTGTTACATTTGTTTATACTGGCTACGGGAAGAGGGAATGGTGTTACCAAGCTAAGGATTATGCTCTGTTTATGGACCAGCTTAACGACGCATTGGCAGAGAAACCAATGTTTCCAATAGAAATCGAGCATAGCCCTGATCCTGAGTGGGAATATTACTCTGGTATCAAAGAAATGCTTACAGAAGAAAATACATAACTCGACAAATAAGGCGGGACTGCGAATAGCCCTAACCGTTCCGCTTCATTTTTCTTATCTTTTTGCTAGCTGGTTGTATTTCCCTGCCAAAATCGGAGCAAGAATTAAAAACTAACCACTTCAAAATAGAATCAAAATGCGTTCAAACTGAATTGTTTAAAGCCTTCGAAATCATTGCTCAAAATACCGCTCGCTGTCATGGCGGTGCTGACGGTTCAATAGTTCCTGCCGCTGGCGGATACATGGCTATATCAACGGAGGACCGAATAGAGGGTTATATTTCAAATGATAAAACCTTTGCAAAAGTATCAGTAGAACACATCAACCCTGTCGCAGGTGGGTTTCTTCAACTTATCGAATTACAAAAAACAGAGTCTTGCCCAGCTAGCATAAAAGTATACTTACTTAATGATTCAACCAAATGGAAAACAGCTACTGAATCTGTTTTTAAATGGCTCGAAGGTGATAAAAGTTCATGTTTCGAGTTAATGTGAAACATAATAATCAAATGCAGCCGACGCCAGACTGCGGCGCGGCTAATTGAGGTATTATGCGTAAGTCGCACTTGCCACTTTTTTTGTCAATTCTATTGGTGTCTTGCACGTCTAGGAGTGGCATTCATCCACCCATTCTTGAATTGGCATTCCCTGAAGAGGAATATGAAATCTGGAGCCCCGAGATTACGTTTCAAGTAGGCTATTTAGGTAATGAGCATGGGTATTACGGTTATTTCATCGATGATAAGATGTTATATCTAGCAAGTACGAATGGCTCTAGTGGGCGCGTAAGGAGAGGTATTCTAAAAGCAGACTTATGTGTTGGTTTACCTAAGCAGATTGAAAAATTGAAAACTTCGTTACTGTTATCATCAAAAATTGCATTAGGGAATCAATAGCACTGCAGTTGCATGTCTAGATAGGTTGGAAGGCTGGCAACAAATTTAAACTTTAACTTTGGGCAACGATGTGAGCTCGTTCTTTCAATTGCTATTCTCAAAGGTGTTTAACTAATTAATGACGGATTTGCGCGCATCAGTTGTTTGCTTCGCGCAACTAACTATCAGTTATCGCAGCGGCGTTTCAGCCAGAGATGGCTTCAGTAAAACCTTACTTAAACCAAAACTCATTGCACCTGAAATCTGCATTTTGGTCTTGGCAATTTTTGGTTTCTTTTCAAACGAGGCAAGAAAAGAGGTCTATTTTTTTGTGTGGTAATTTTAATGCAGGAAATTCTTTTGCAAATGTTGTTAGACAACTAGATACTATTAATATGTCAGAATACAAAACAGAAGACACAGAGCAAGGAAAGCGCATTGTTAACAGCAGCAAATTCAATTTGCATATGGTTAGGTGCAAAATCGAATTTAACCCACAAGACGAATTGGTTGCTGTTTATTACGACTAAGCTAACTGCGGGTAAATTTGAGAATTTAGTCATATGATGGAACCAGTAAAAAGAATAGTTGTTGAATCTTCAAGGCCAATTCATGGAAGGATTCAATACGACTATCTAAAGATGGGGTGGAATCTGAGTGTTATTGTGTTGGCCTTTATTTTTGCACCCGTCACCTTTAGTGTTAACGCTTTCTTACTGTTTCTTTTCACTACTTATTTCACTTTATTAGTTGGTCATAGTGTTGGAATGCATCGCATGATGATTCACCGCACATTTAAAGCAAATATCTATGTCAGAAGAGTGCTCATTTATATTGGGGTCTTGGTAGGAATGTCTGGTCCATTCGGGATAATACGGATACATGACATACGAGATTGGGCGCAACGAAAAGCAGTTTGTCATGATTTTTTTAGCCATAAATCGTCATTTTTTAGAGATCTCTGGTGGCAGTTGACCTGCAAATTTGAATTCGATGAACCACCAAAGATTGAAATCGAGCCTTCACTTCAAAACGACAAGTTTCTCATCTTCTGTGAAAAAACGTGGAGATTTCATCAGCTAATTATTGCAATCATTTTTTATTATTTGGGTGGATGGGATTTTGTTGTTTGGGGAGTCTTTGTCAGAGTTTCATTGAGTATTGTAGGTCATTGGACAATAACCTATTTTTGCCACAACCCCGGACCCGGACGCTGGAATGTGAAAAATTCAGCAGTGCAGGCATCTAACATAAAAGGACTAGGTTTGATAACCTATGGTGAATGCTGGCATAACAATCATCACGCATTTCCTGAATCGGCTAAAATTGGACTTGAAAAAGGGCAATGGGATCCTGCTTGGTGGTTTATCAAAGCCATGAGTAAAGTAAATTTAATATACGATGTGAAACTAACTAGGGAAGAGGGGAAAAGGGATGATTTGGTTGACGTTAGCTAACAAAATAGTCGGTAAATATTAAAAATGTCCTTGCCAATAAAAATATTAATGTGGATCGCATTAATAGTCTTAGTCGTTGTATTGTCTCTCGGATCTCTCATTGTATATGTAACACATTACGGAGCTCCTATAGAACATGACATAACTCCTACAGAGCATGACAAAATTCCTACGAAAACTGTCAGTAGACTTGGGCCTTCAGAAGTGCGTTTTTACGGAGATATAACGCCTGAGAACGTCGACAATGCGCTATCGTTGTTAAAACCTGGAGACACACTTGTCATATCTAGTGGTGGTGGAAATGGAGTCGAAGCACTGAGATTAGGAAAATATATACATGCTAATCAGATATCAGTCGAAGTTAAGGTTCTGTGTTTGTCCTCATGCGCGAACTATATTTTTTTAGCTAGCCCTAGAAAGGTACTCTATAGCGACGCCTTACTTGTGTTCCACGGTGGAATGAAACAGAAAGGACTCGAAGAGGAGACTATCAAAAAATTAAGAAGCAAAAAGCTCAATTCAAATACCTCAGATATCGATGCGGCGAGTAAAGAAGGAAAGCAAGCAACTTCTTACGTAAGAAAAGCTGGTGCTCTTACACCAGACGAGTGCAGATTTAATCATTATTCATCTGGAACATCTAATAATAACTTGGAATCTTTTATCACAGCTTGTATTGGCGCGATGTCCGATTTAGAAACCGAGTTTTATAATTCTATCGATTGTTCATACTGCCATGAATTACCATATCATGGGCAGCGTGGCATATACGAAAAAGAATGGAAAAGTATGAAATATGAAGGGTTCTACTACAGCATTGCAAAGTTGAAGAGCTATGGGATGGATGTCGAGGTTAAAGGGGGAGAGTGGGCCCCTAAAAAGAACGAGTATATTGAAAAATTCTATGAGGTGTTTTAAGCGTAAATCTTATTGACTTCGCACTTACTAGATATACACATAACAAGGAAATTGAAGCTGACGCTAGCAACAGCAGCCAACGTGCTCAATTTGGTGTTAATAGTTAATGTCATCCACCCAAGGAGCAAAAATGACAAAATATTTAATAATCGTAATCACAATACTCGCTGCGGGTTGCACTAGCGTTGGTACCACCCATCGTCCAAATGATTACTATAATTCAGGGAGCAAGGAGGAAAGTGATGAGCCGCTCTTTGGCTTGACTGTAGGAACCCTTGCAGATAAAGATATAGAGCGAATCCTGAATTATCGGCTAAAGCTCCCCGCAAAAAATAGAATTGCTATTCTCAAGCTGACTAATGAAAGCTACTGGCGGTATTACTCTAATGATTTCACCCAGCTCAACGACTCAATTGTGGCAGATTTTATTGGACAACTGAGAAAATCCCCAAGAGTATATGATGCATCATTCTTGCCCAGCATGTTGGTCCCAGAGCAACGAACAGTGCCTTATCTTCGAGAGGCTGCAGCACGCTACCAAGCAGACTTACTTTTGGCTTATCGATCTAACTGTCGTACCTTTGAAAAGTATAAATTCATTGATCCTCATGAAACCAAAGCTTACTGCACAGTCGAAGCTGTTTTACTCGATGTGCGTTCGGGTATTGTTCCTTTCACTGTCGTTTCAACTAACGAGTTCACCGCCCGCAAACTGCAGAGCGACACAAACTTCAATGAAACTATAAAAAAGGCAGAGATCACAGCTGTGGCCAAGTCATTGAATGAAGCCGCATCTCAACTAAATTCATTTTTAACCAATATTGGTACTATGTAGTGACTGCTTTTTACAAATGTAGCAATGCGACCGCCAAAAGTGTTGCTTCGCAACAACGCGGCACATTCCAGATGTGTTAATAGTCACATGAGCTCAGCAATAACAGCCGATCAATTGGTAATTTTTGCTGCAAGAGGTGGTAACGTTCCACTCAAAATGGCCTTACATCATGCGAGTGATGAAGTGGTTAGGTTGTTAGCATGGTCAGGAGCCAAAGTGAAAAATAAACATCGGCCTCATTGGAAAGCTCGTTTGGAATGCTGCTTAAATGACAATTAACAAAACGTTCAAGCGGATAAATATAAAAAGCGATTTTCATCGCTTAATGTGGAGTTAGTTTTATAAATGGAGGAATTGTTAGGTTATGGACTTTAACAATTCAGTATCAATAGCTGCTGGTAGTGGAATTGTTACGATGTTTATTTTATTCACCACAATTGTTATCCACATTTTATTTGCGATGGGAGTATATTCAGCTGCGAAACAAGGTGAAATTGAAGGGAGCAAAACATGGTTTATTTGGCCAATAGATTGGTCATTTGCGGTACTCGTTTTAGGTCCTTTTTTTGCTGGTATATATTGGATTATTCACCATTCAACGCTTGGTGGTTTTGATGAAAGCGCTATAGAAAGAATTAGGTCTCGTAGAAGGCAAATAAATAATGAAAGCTAACAAGAAAATTGAAGCGGACATTGGCAAGAGCCGGCAACGCCGCTTAATTTGGTATTAGAACGCATGGACAATTCACTTGTAATTTCGGAAAATCGCGACCAAGGGAATAAAGCTATGGCGTCAGTTTTATTGCTTTATTATCACCTAGTTGAAGGCGGCGGCTTTATAGGAAGTGAAGCGGTATACATTGACCCAGACCATTTCAATGGTGTTGACTATATTGATGTATCTGTTGAATCATCGAATAGAAATGAAATATGTGAGGAGTTACTCAGACAGGGCGCAGTTATTTATCTCCTCTGCAATTTAAATACGATGATCGGTGAGTTTCGAGAAGAGCGACCGGACTTGAATTTTACAAAAAAAATTGTCGATATGTTAAAGCGAAAAGCTCTGTTTACTATCCCAGAATTAGCTCCCTTATTGAAACTTTTTGATATGGCAGGGCCTAAATTCGATTACAAAAAGTACTACGAATTACTCGACATAATTTTTTTAAAATATGTAGTAGGAAAGTTTAGTGAGCTTGGTCGTGAATAGGGTTCTAACAAATCAATAAAGACGGATAAAACAAGCACGGTTTTTACCGCATAACTAGTTATTAGACAAAAAGGAAGTTATAGCAAATGGCAATGCAAACATACGTATTCTTCACAAAGGATAGCGCTCCTACTATTGAAGAATTGAAAGATGCAATTAAAGAAAATGGATTTGAATTTGAGCTTCCAGCAGAATTTAAGCTCGATTGCTCCGAGCCCACATTCTTTAAGTGCAATTTTGAAACACTTGAATCTGGCTTTGATTATTTTCTAGGCCTCTACAATAGCGACGATTTTGACTGGGAACCCGAGGATCTTACAAAACTGAAGGAGCCAGAAATAGTTGCGGCTTTCAATACCTATTCTAATGCACAAGAAATTGCAGGTATGCTAACTGTCTCGTCTGTATTAACCAAGATTACAAATGGCGCTATGTATAGCGATTTTTTTGACGATGAATTGTGGACGTCTAAAGACTGCATAGAAATAAGCAAAGAGATCATTGAGAATTCAAGAGATCAGTTTTCAGGGCCCAGTAAAATGCGAAGCTAGCCTACGAACCCTCACCAACTTTTGAGAGTAAATTACATTCTGAGTCCAGAGAATTCGTATTGGCTGAAATAAATACTATCGAAGCCGACCACATAAACATCAAAGAATTTTCGGGCGCTGGAAGTTGGCACAATGAGTTGTCAACAGTGTATTTTAAAGGTAACAAGGTAGTTATAGAAGTGTTTAGGTGCCTAAACAATAAAAGGAATCTATAAAAGTAATGAAAATATGGAGATTGGTTGTTGTAACGGCTATTTTTGTGTTGACGTTTCAAGCGTCAGCAAACACTGATATTTCCGGAGTCTGGAAGCATTCAGACAAACCAGCGCTTATCGAATTCGATTTGAAGTCAGGCCTAGCGACGGTAAAACAGCATGATGATAATCAAAGCGCTACTGGTCTAACAGTCATTAAAGATATCAACTCCGACTCAGAAATAATGCACGTATGGACCGGCAATATGTACAACGGTTACATTGATTCATACGTGGCCGTTACCATTAAATTAATCGATAACTCAACGATAGTAGTCATCGATAACAAAGAGTCAGAAGTGCTAAGGCTCGTTCGTGAGTAGTTTCGCACAAGACAAAAAATAACAAGATGCTTAAGCCATTCATTAGGGACGTTTAGAGAGTGATATTAAGAGAGTTTGTTGAGCAAGATAGAGATAGACTGCTTGATATATTAAATGATCCTGAAGTAACTAGGTTTTTATCTAGTAAAATACCTGCTCCATATACGTTTCAGGACGCAAGTTGGTGGATAGATGTAGGTAGTAAGCTTGGTTACATTAATGCGATTGAAATAGATGGCACGCTTGTTGGCTGCATAGGGGTTGATCAAGGCGACTTTGAATACTATCGCTCTGGTGAAATTGGATATTGGTTGGACCGTCAGCATTGGAACAAAGGTATCATGACTAAAGCTGTGCACGAGTTTGTATCAAAGATATTCAATACAACTGAAATGACCCGAATATTTGCATCTGTTTTCTCTGGCAATACTGGCTCAATGAAATTGTTGACGAAATGCGGTTTTGAGCAAGAAGGGATTCACTATGACGCAATTTTTAAAGACCAAGTGTTTTATAACAATCATGTATTTGCGATCCGCAAAATAAAATAGAAGCACTAAGCGCACAATTGGCATAAGCGGACTGTGCGGCGACAGTTGTTGTACCCTATTAGCCTGACAGAGAGGGTTAGCGACAAAACAAAAAGCCCAATATATTTGGACAGTCTCATTCTATACATACCGGATTAGTTGTCGGTAAATCTTACTCAAGGGATAAAGATGCTCTCAAAATTATTTAAAAAGAAACCGCAGGTTGCAGATTTTGATTTAACTGCGGAGCAAGATGAATATCTTGGAAACGCTATTAGTGAATATAATCAAAACATCTCGGAAATGGATGAGAAATATGAGATCACGAAACTTGGGTGGGGGTATGAGCAAGATACAATGATACTTCAGTTGTTGAAGAATGGAAGCCCAGTATACGAGGCGGACGCTCAGATAGCAGGTTCCTTTTATGCCCCACACGGTACTTGGGAGTGGGCTTGGAATAATCCCAATGTGGATAAGGAAGTTTCATCTGCGTCTTTAACAGTAAAAAATTATGGTATTAAAGAAGGGCTAGATTATCTTTCTTCCGGGACGGTCAACGTTTTAGGGAGTGAGGAGCTCGCCGCATACTTAGCAGCAGTTGCATTCAAACTAAGCGATGCAGACTACATATACAGAGGGGCTGCTGGAGACGGCTTGTCGGTTTATTTGCTTGTTTCAAATATTCGAGCAATTGGCTAACAAGACAATTCACAGAGACTATCAGTCTGGTGTAATGCCGATTGAGAATGCAATTTTTTGCTATAGATACCTCTTCGCTATTGTGCTCTACGCGTTATGACCCCTTATTTAAAAAGTTAGTTGCCAAGGAGAGGACCGGTGCCTATATGGGCTTATTTTTATTGTTGCGTGTTTTTGTTAAGTTGCGCTTTTGGACTTTTTGACAAAAATCGATTGAGGCGTTCCTATCAACCTGCAGGCGAAATTTTATACTGCCTTTGTGGTGTTTTGATATTTTTAATAGGTTTTAGCGTTGTGCAGTTTGAATTTTCTACAACGCTAAGCACACTTTGTTTTGTTTACACCTTTACTTGGTCGTATCATGCTCATAGACACTATCTTAACTATGAAAACTTTAAGTCTGATATTCATAAATCTGCAATAGCAGAGCACGAAAAATTACTACGAAAGATATCAGAGATAAACGAGAAAGCGATAGAGGAAGGAGTTGATCCATCCGATTTAGAAAATATTGACCAAACCTATGATTTTGACCAAACGGAAAAAGAGGCTAAGTATTTTTATATTGGTACGATAGTTGTTATCACATTGATATTAATACCGTACTTATATGTTTATTTGAGAGCAATAGGTTTAATTGGCAGCTAATTAAAACATAAACCGGACATTGGCAAAAGCGGCCAACGCCGTTCATGTAAGGTGTTAAATGCCTAGGGACAGTTCAATGCATATGGAGAATTTAGTGCAAAAAGTTTTCACCTTTACCTTGTTACTTTTTACTTGTGTCAGCTTTTCGATTAGAGGGGAAGATCAAACCCTATATAATTGAATCAAGCGAAAGTGATGTTTGTAATCTAGCGCTGTTATGTTTCGGTTAATACTGATTGAAGCTTCAAGTGTTGGGTAAAGGGTATAAAGTCTTTGTCAGCAAAAAGTAGTGGGATACTTTTGTTTATACAAAATGTTGCAATTATAATGTCAGCGGTTTTTCTTATAGTGATGCCACGCTTTCTTAACACACGATAATTTTCAGCTGCATATATCGCTATTTCTGGTGAAAGCATACTAAACTGAGGTAATACTTGTAGGTGTTCTTTAGCTGTTGCATAGTCTTTGTCAGAGCGAAACCCTTGAAGTATCTCCAATAAGATTAAATCACCAATGGCCACACTATCATTACTCAAAGCTGCATCTAACAAATTCGTTTCTTGCGTCTCAATACCTTTGAAGTAATCAATCCAAACACTAGTGTCTACCAATATCATTCACCAGTTCTCATATCATCAAGATCGCCTTCCCAATCTAACCTTCCTCTAAGAGAACGAATCTTAGCTTGCTTTCTGAGTCTGATTAATGCTTTCAGGCCCTCTTCTACAGCTTCTTTTTTGGTTCGTAGACCCGTCTCACTGAGCGCGTCTGCCATTAATTTATCGTCGATGACAATGTTAGTTCTCATGTTGCACCTATGTGTAAAGGGTGGTAATTTTATACACATTATGGCTTAGTTAAAAAAACATAACAATAGATTAAAAACGGATAGAATTTGTAGAATAAATTTTTACTGGTCAATCAGGTGTTATGTAACTATAGAGAGTTGTTGATTTGAAGCTGATTTCATTAGTCTTATTGTTCCTTAGTTTTGATACTTTTGCCTGCGACTGTATTGTTGAAGATATAGAAGATGAATACGCATTATCCTCTATCGTATTCATTGGTACCGTACAAAAAATTGAAATGGTGGAAAACACAATGAATGCATTGCGAAGTTCCTCGAGTTTTTGGTCAATAAAACCGGTACATAACAGCCCCTTGAAGCAGACAAAAATGAAGAGCAATTTTACCGCTAGAGCGGGTGTTAGGAGCTAAAAGAGAATTAATGGATATCGTTTCTGCGGATAAAGATTCATGGAACAATGCTGAGAGTATTATCGATGGAACTCCAAGTCTTATTAGATATAGACCAGATTTAGAATATTTGCTTGGACACAAAGATTACCCTAGAAAACTGACAATCTTTTGGGATTATGAAAAAAAAGAAAACAATGGATTGCCTACTGATGAACAGATGGAAGAAATGCGAAAATTTGAAGATGTCGTGGTGCCCGCATTAGATTTGGATCGTTTGGCAATATTTGTACTCGCGTTTACTAAGGATGGCACGAGAGAATGGCACTTTTATACAGGAGATATTGGAGCTGTGGGAAAAAGGTTCAACGAATCACTGTCATCATTTCCCAAACTACCGATTGAACTGCAAGTCGAAACAGATGAAAACTGGGATAAATTGCGTCAAATATATGAGATTTGTAGTAAAGAGCGCACCTAACAATACAAACGCTTAAAGCGGGTGCTAGGTTTGAAGATCCGATTCGGTGCATGCAATATGGATAGTATATGCTATTTACTACCCTGTATGACAGCTGAATTTAAGGCTGATTGCATTGACTCATGCTACGCGCATGGTAACGTGATGAACGATGAAACTACGGATGTGTTAGTGAAACAAGCCCTGCCCCATGTCGAAGCAGGCGCAGACGTTGTAGCACCCTCTGATATGATGGATGGCATTTTGACTTATTTCGCTGAGGATGCAGCAAAACTGCTGGCCTCAAATACACAGTAAGCCTTTCGCTTGTATTTGTATTACCAGAAGCGGGTTAGGTAGCCCGCGATTTCCATAAGGCCGCCTATCCTCTTTTCTCGTTTGATCCAATAGTCATTGATGTAGGGCATGCTTTCAATGTTAGGAGTGCGATGCTGTTCTAACATTTGAGCTCTCAATAAGCTGCGTTCTTTTTCATTCAGCATTAAGGATTGAAGTTTTGATAGCTCTCCGGTATCTAACCATATCGCGCCGCACCCAGGGCACTCATCAATCTCAACAACATGAAGAGGGCTATGATACCTCCGCAGCATCACTGTATCGGCGCAACTAGGACAAGATATTCTACAAGAAAGGTCCAAAGTATCGTCGTGGAATTGACTCAAATGATTAACCAAGGCTTGGCCTCTCTCACTTGTAGGGCATTCAAATAACGAAAGTGTTGAACTTTCCAAAAATACACCACCGCACTGCTCGCTAACATAAACAGGCACTTTACCCACATTTATTTTTTTTAAGGGTGTTTTGCTTCTTGGACATTCCATCTTTAATCTGCCTTATAGGTACTTCAACGTTTCTTCCAGCCAGATAACCAGCATGATTCAATTTCCTGCTTGCTAGCGTTGTTAACTCGTCACGTGAGTATTTTCATACATGAGTCGCTGAAGGCATCAAACTAGTGAACTAAACATTTACCGAATAGCATACTATGCAGGACATCAGTACTGAAGATTTTTTCGTGATATGTGAAAATAGAACACTCAACAAGGTAGTGTTCTAGCTATATTGATGGTGGGATGCTTAAGCCCCAAAGTCAAAATCGCGCTGAATGACGAAATCGTCAAGCAGCGCTGGTTGCATTGACTCATTCAGTGGTGGCGCTCGCACGTATTGGTATTAATCGGTGAGTCTTGTTTATCCAAATGCGTGATTGTCTTTTGGATAGTTGCGGCCTCTATATTGAAGTATCGGCTTCAAACGAGTATCGTTTTACCTAAATGATTAACGCAAGGAGACATGGATTGTTTTATCAAAACCGTATCAAATCGAAACAATATAACAATCACATTAACCTTGCCACGCTCGCGCAGGAGATAAAATTTTGCGGTTTTCATGCCCCTTGTGCGGAGTGTTATGTCTAGTGAGAGCTCAGGTGAAAGTTTTAATTTCGTGTGCTTGTACAATTGTATTATTGAGTTGCTCTGCTCACGTTAAGGATTTGAGTGTAGACTTCATAAAAATAGAAGCTGAAGCCATTATTTTACTTGAAAATAAAAGTCTTAACTCTAATGACTTACCTAGCACAATTAAAAGCTTAGAACCTATGGGCGTAACCATCAGAGGCAATGGACTTTTCATAAAAATGAATAGTTTCTTTACAAGCGAAAGTGGACTTTTTATCCCAAGTGATAGAACTATAGATTATTCCAGCATCGGTCAAGATCCCGAATACAAAAGGTTATCGGAAAATGTTTATAGTTACAAAATCAGAGGCTAGACATAACAAAACGTTGAAGCCGACAAAAATAATGAGCAGTTTTCGCCGCTTAAGCGGCCGTTATGTCGCCAAGGGTCCAACGTGAACTTTAAAGGTATTCTTTTGACGATAGTCATTTTGATATTGTTTCAAATGGCCGCAGGACATTTCGTTGCGGTGATTGTTCCAGAATGGTTGGGATTACCCTCGTTTGCAATAGTGTTGCTAATCAATTTAGTGGTATTTACTGCGTTTGCACTTCTCCAAAAAGAAAAAGTGGCTCAACACTTACTCGTTGTTTTGCTACTTCTTTGGCTGTTCACTGCATTGGTTAGTTACGTCTTTTGGGGAGTAAACACACTTGAGGAAAGAAACCTTTTACTGTTCTTACCGGATGTTTTTGCTGCTCTGATGGCGCTTGGCATAAGCAAATTAGCGCCAAGGTTTTATCAGCATGCTACATAACAAACCGAACAAGCTCACTATCACAAAGCGCTATATCTAGCGAGAGCCAAAAAGTTAGAGGGAAAGAACAACAAATTGCTATCAACGTTCATGGTGTCAATTGATGAGAACCTTGCTAATCATTACCCGACAAAAACAGTTTATAAGCAAGATTGTCCTGATGCTCGTGTACATCAAAACCAAGCTCGGCAACATGTGAGTCAAATAGCTTACGTTTACCCTCTTCAATATCGAAACCGGCAAGCACTAAACCTTCAGCGGCACCGTGATTACGATAGTGAAAAAGAGTAATATTCCAATCTTCGCCCAAGTTATTCAAAAACTGCATGAGAGCTCCGGGGTATTCAGGAAAAGCAAAAGAGAATATGTGTTCATTGATGTCACTTTGAGGCTTCCCGCCCACCATATGACGAACATGTAACTTGGCGAGTTCATTATCCGACATATCAAAGCACTCATAATCATTTTTATTAAGCTTTTTAAGCAAGGCTTGAAGTTCTACGTTTCCACGCTTTAATTTAACCCCAACAAATATATTTGCCTTGCCGGCTTTAGAATAGCGATAGTTGAACTCGGTAATGGTTACTCCACCGAGCATCGCACAAAACGCTTTAAATGCTCCTTTGTTTTCTGGGATTTTCACCGCAAAAACCGCCTCTTTCTGCTCACCTAGCTCACAACGTTCCGATACATAGCGTAGTGTATGAAAGTTAATGTTAGCGCCACACAAAATACCGCCAAGCACTGCGCCCTGTAAGGAGTGCTCTCGGGTATATTTTCGAATCGCGGCAATCGACAAGGCTCCTGCTGGCTCAGCTATCACTCGAGTGTCATCGAATATATCTTTGATCGCAGCACAAATTTCGTCGTTACTTACCGTTATCACATCGTCGAGATAAGCTTCGCACAAACGAAAGGTCTCACTGCCGATGGTTTTTACTGCAACACCATCAGCAAATATCCCTACACTTGGCAAGGTAACAGGCGCGCCCTTGTCGATAGCTGCTCGTAAACAAGCGGATTCTACTGACTCCACGCCTATTATTTTGATATCGGGCCGAATTTGTTTGATATACACCGCGATGCCCGCGGCTAAACCACCACCGCCGACCGCAACAAAGAGGTACTCTAGGTCGGGATTTTTCTCGAGCATTTCTTTTGCAATGGTGCCTTGCCCTGCAATCACATCGGGATGGTCGAAAGGCGGGATCATGGAATAACCGTGTTGATCGCATAAGGTTTTAGCCATATCACTGGCTTGGTCAAAGCTAGTACCGTATTGCACGACATTTACATTCGCACCACCGAAGCGCTTCACCGCCTCCACCTTAATATCAGGCGTCGTTTCTGGCATCACAATGGTGGCTTTTATTTTCAACTTTTTAGCAGCAAACGCTACGCCTTGTGCGTGATTTCCAGCCGAGGCCGCCACTACACCCGCCTCTTTTTTCTCGTCACTTAATTGGCGTATACAGTTGTATGCGCCCCGTATCTTAAAGGATTTTACCGCTTGCTGATCTTCACGCTTTAAAAACACTTGGTTTTTAATGTCATTTGAAAACTTGCTCAAATAGTCTAAATCAGTATTAACAGCGGCTTCATACACCGGCGCACAGAGTATCTTAGTAAGATACTCATAATTGCTTTGCTTTGTTATTGGCGCTTTCTCGGTCATTAGTAGGTAAGCTTCGATGGATCGCGCACCGCTCCTTTGTCTGCGCTTGTCGCCAGCATTGCAAACACCTTCAATGCGGTGGTAACTTCGCGCTTGCGATCAACAGGTTTCCAGCCTTTTTCCGAGGCATTCATCGCATCACGACGTGCTTGAAGTTCAGCTTCATCAACCATTAAATTCATGCTTCGGCTAGGAATGTCAATAGCGATAGTGTCGCCATTTTGCACTAAGGCGATACCACCGCCTGAAGCGGCTTCCGGTGAGCAGTGCCCTATTGATAAACCAGACGTTCCGCCTGAGAAGCGGCCATCGGTGATTAAAGCGCACTCTTTTCCTAAACCTTTTGATTTAAGGTAAGAAGTTGGATATAGCATCTCCTGCATACCTGGCCCACCTTTTGGCCCTTCATAGCGAATAACCACTACCTCACCCGACTTCACTTCGTCAGACAATATGCCAGCAACGGCATCATCTTGACTTTCGTATACTCGTGCAGGGCCGGTAAATTTGTGTATAGATTCATCAACGCCCGCGGTTTTCACAATACAGCCGTCTTCGGCGAGGTTTCCGAAAAGCACCGCTAAGCCGCCTTCTTGACTGTAAGCGTTATTAATAGTGCGGATGCAACCATTTTCGCGATCAATATCGGCAGTCGGGTATCGACAGTCTTGACTAAAGGCTTTAGTTGTTCTGATACCAGCAGGGCCAGCACGATAGAATGTTAATGCGTCGGTATTCTTCTCGTTGGTAATGTCCCACTCGGCAATCACATCGTGAATTGGTTTACCTAACACATGAGGGTTATCGCCATGCAATAAGCCTGCTTTGTTTAATTCGTTTAAGATACCCATCACGCCGCCAGCCCGATGCACATCCTCCATATGATATTGTGGTGTGGCAGGAGCGACTTGGCATAAATGTGGTACTTTGCGCGACAATCTGTCGATATCGGCCATGGTGAAGTCAACCTCACCTTCAATAGCTGCCGCGAGTAAATGCAAAATAGTGTTGGTTGACCCACCCATTGCAATATCAAGGCTCATTGCATTTTCAAAGGCATTAAAGTTTGCGATATTTCGCGGTAAGGCAGTCGGGTCGTTATCGCCATACCAACGCTTACATAAATTCACGATTTCAACACCAGCTTGCTTAAACAAGCCTTCACGGTCGGCGTGGGTCGCAAGCATCGAACCGTTTCCTGGCAAAGACAAGCCCAGAGCTTCGGTTAAGCAGTTCATCGAATTTGCAGTGAACATACCAGAGCATGAACCGCAGGTAGGGCAAGCGGAGCGCTCTATTTCATCAGAGTCTTCTTGAGATACCTTGTCGTCTGCCGCCGCAACCATCGCATCAACCAAGTCGAGCTTTATGATTTGATCGCTTAGCTTTGTTTTGCCGGCTTCCATAGGCCCGCCAGAAACAAAAATAACAGGAATGTTCAAACGCATTGCTGCCATAAGCATGCCAGGAGTGATTTTGTCGCAATTAGAAATACATACAAGCGCATCAGCACAGTGAGCATTCGCCATATATTCAACTGAGTCGGCGATAATTTCTCGAGATGGTAAGCTATAAAGCATACCGCTGTGGCCCATTGCAATGCCGTCGTCTACAGCGATGGTGTTAAACTCTTTAGCCACACCACCAGCAGCTTCAATGCTACGTGCTACGAGTTGCCCCATATCTTTTAGATGAACATGCCCCGGTACAAATTGGGTAAAGGAGTTTGATACCGCAATAATTGGCTTTCCAAAATCGCTGTCTTTCATTCCTGTTGCGCGCCACAATGCGCGAGCACCCGCCATGTTGCGGCCCTGGGTGGTGGTTGCCGAACGTAATTTAGGCATGTTTTGTTCCTCTCTTCAGTATTCTTCAAAATAGGAGGGCTTTAAAACGCAAAAACCCTCGCAATGGAGGGTTTCGTAGATACGATGCTCCCTCGTTATTGCAGCACGTACTTTTGCTATTAATAAAATAATGCCGAAAGTACTGCCACCACGAAGATGCTTAAAAATTGATTCAAATTGTCGTCACTAGTGCAGATTGCCTTATTTTACATGCCTTGGCAAGGACTAAAGCGTCATCATGTTCTTTTACCCACTCTAAGACTTGTGTAAAAACTAAGCTTCAGGCCAGCTATTTTACAGGCACAAACACAAATAGAATAAAGCTCTTTGAAACTAACTAATGGAATAGTTAATGTCTTTATCTGTTGTTTACACCCGCGCTAACCTTGGCGTCGATGCGCCATTGGTAACTATCGAAGTGCACCTTTCGAATGGTTTACCCGCATTTAATTTGGTTGGCTTACCGGAAACCACAGTGAAGGAATCGCGAGATAGAGTGCGCAGCGCACTAATAAATGCTGATTTTGAATTCCCAGCACAACGGATAACGGTGAACATGGCGCCAGCAGATTTGCCAAAAGGAGGGAGTCGTTTCGATCTAGCGATAGCCATTGGTATCATCGCCGCTAGCGAACAGCTAAAACATGTTGACCTAAGCCGTTTTGAATTTATTGGCGAACTTGCACTTTCTGGCAAGCTTCGCTCTATTCAAGGCGCGCTACCCATGGCGTTTGCGGCTTCCAAATCGAGTAGGCAACTCATTCTTCCCTTCGACAATGGTAATGAAGCTAGCCTGGTAAGCAAAGCTCAAATTATTGCGGCTTCAACGCTCACCGACGTATATCTTCATTTAGTGGGAAAAAAGGCACTCCCGCCGCACAGTATTAACAAGTCTACAACTAAAAGTGCTGATGGTGAGAGCTCAGATGCAGTTCAGATGAGCCAGTTAGGTATGCGTAGCGCAGAGGGTGACATGTCGGATATTGTTGACCAACAACATGCAAAACGTGCCTTAGAAATAGCAGCTGCCGGAGGCCATAATGTCCTCTTTTTTGGCCCCGCTGGCACCGGTAAAAGTATGCTTGCCAATAGGCTACTTAGCATAATGCCTGAATTAGACGAAGAGTCCGCACTTGCGTCGGCGGCTATTCGTTCAATATCGGGAGAAGCTATTTGCCCCTATACTTGGAGGCGTAGAGCTTTTCGGCAGCCTCATCACACTAGCTCAGCGACCGCATTGGTGGGCGGTGGTAGCTACCCGAAACCAGGAGAAATATCCTTAGCACATAATGGTGTATTGTTCTTAGACGAACTGCCTGAGTTTGGCCGGCATATCTTAGATGTGCTGCGCGAACCTATGGAAACTGGGGAAATAAACATTTCTCGGGCAGCGCAAAAAGTAGTATATCCGGCAGAGTTTCAGCTTGTTGCCGCGATGAACCCGAGTCCTACAGGCGACATAGACGATAACCGAGCAACACCCGATCAGGTAATTCGTTATCTAAATAGAATTTCAGGGCCTTTTCTCGATCGAATTGATTTACAAGTGAACGTACCAAAGGTTGATTTAAGCAAAACTCTACGTAGCGCGCCGTCAACATCGACAGTTGAGGAACATGTGCCAGCGTCTAACAATCAAGAAGAAAACACTAGCGCATTTATCAAAGCCAAAGTGGTCAAAGCGCAAGCTGCACAAATTAAGCGTCAAGGTCGTCTTAACAAGCATTTAAATGGGCATGAAATTGAGCGCTATTGCCCCATGAGTGAATTCGAGAGTATCTTTCTTGCGAAAGCAATGGAAAGCATGAATTTATCGATGCGAGCTTACCACCGCACAATGAGAGTCGCTCGCACTATTGCAGATTTAGACGGCGCTGAACGAGTGAATAAGCAACATTTGGCCGAAGCTCTGAGTTTTCGCAGCTTCGACCGAATGCTCAATGAGTTAGTTGAATAAACTTACTCATCGTCAAAGATATCCTCAATGCGGAGGCTGAATAACCTTGCCGCTTTGAATGCCAACGACAAACTGGGATCATACTTTCCTTTCTCAATGGCAATGATAGTTTGTCTCGATACGTTTAGTGCTTTAGCGAGGTCAGCCTGGGTCCAATCACGTTCAGCTCGCAATACCTTAAAACGATTCTTCATGAGTAGGTCCTTGACCTTACAAGTATGGTAATGAAGTATGTAATACCCATTACGAATAGTATGCTGGATGGATTGGGTGTAAAACTCACCAGCTTAATCGCCTCAATTAAACCGAATAATGCGCCAAACACCATACTAACGCCTAAGGATGTTGCCATTGCTTCAAGTTGGATGCGTTGTTGTAGTTCGTCAAGCCCTTGCAAATGTTGCTTGTTAGCCATGATCATTTTGTAACCCATCACTACATTAGTAACTACTGTGCAAATCGTAATGACTTTGTGATAGTCCCATAGCAGCGTTGGGCCGAAAGATACTAGCGCTAAGCTCAATAGCCAAAGGCCAGTCCAAAACGCGAGATGCTTTGTATTGCGCGCGGTGCGTGAACTGAAGTTTTCATCGTGGTCGTTTGTTTTCATTGTATTCTTCACTTTTCTTTGCGGTAGGAATTCCCACCGTGTAGACAGAAGGTTGCTCAGCTCCTTACTTTCATAGTGATACCTCACATAACATAGTATCCAATCGAAAAGTACCAGAGCGGCAACCACCAAAGTAAAGCGTCCTTTACTTAATGACAAGATAGCTTTTCAAATTCATCATGTCAAGTATGCTTTACTTTTTGTTAAAATACTTCGACTCAACTAGCTGTGCGAAACAGCGTTAGCACTGCTCGCATCAACGCTTCGTTAGCTCTATCACGCAAATAACATAGTCCGAGGGAGTATGGCTCAATGTTCGCTACTTCGATACTGTTTACTTTGGTCTTTGCAACTGAGCTATCAAGGACTATTTTCGGAACAAAGCCAACACCTAAACCGAGCGCAACCATGCTTACGATAGCTTCGTTACCCGCTACGTTTGCATAAACTTTTGGTTTCACACCTTGCTCTGCAAACCAATGATGAATAATCCGTTTTGATGGCCCGGAACCAGGCATAACCACCTTATGCTCAGGCCACGTAATATCCTCCAGCGTAGTGATATGAGTAGATTTAGGTACAATGAGCACAAGCGGCACAGTATCAATTTTTTGAAAACCCACATGAGCTGGAAAGTCAGGAGTATGAATTGCGATGGCAATATCGACTTGCTGTTGCTGCACTTTATCTAGTGCTAATGCGTGATCACCAGTGTCGAGTTTTAATTCGATTTGCGGGTAACTCGCATTTAGTTTATCGAGTAATTTTGGCAAATGACTATGACTTGCTGTTACTGAACAATAGAAAGATAGCAAACCACTAAGCTGTGTTTGTTGGTGGCCTATCTGACTTCTTACTTGATGCCAAGATTCAAGTGTAGTTTCTGCGAACTCTGAAAATACTTCACCTGCAACGGTTAATTTAACGCTTCGATTGTTACGAACGAACAATACGGTTCCGCATTCCTCCTCCAAACGCGTTATGGCCCGAGAGAGTGTAGGCGGTGATACGAACATTGCTTCTGCCGTTTTACCGAAATGCAGGCTTTTAGCTAAGTGTCTGAATAGTTGTAAGGAACGGAGATCCACTTTTACCTCGCTTTTGAGCTTAGTTGAGACTTGCCAAATACAACAAGAATAATATTTATTTCATAATATGAAACATTACATTTCAAATATATCACTTTATAAAATAAGCTGCATTACATAAGATGCATCCATGTCGTCACGGACACACAAACAATTAGCGCTGCACCGTTATCAATTTTCAGTAGCGCAGATGCTTAAAAGCAGATTCAAAACAAATTTGGAAACTTAAATGACTAACTACTTCAACACATTGCCATTGCGTAAACAACTCGACCAGTTAGGTCGGTGTCGTTTCATGCAAAGAGAAGAATTCGCAACAGGTTGCGACGCACTTAAAGGGCAACGTATTGTCATAGTAGGGTGTGGCGCTCAAGGCCTCAACCAAGGCTTGAACATGCGCGATTCTGGCTTGGATGTGAGTTACGCACTTCGTCAAGCTGCTATTGATGAAAAACGAGAATCATATCAACGTGCTTCGTCAAATGGCTTCACAGTAGGCACTTATCAAGATCTTATTCCTGAAGCAGATTTAGTATACAACCTCACTCCCGACAAGCAGCACTCAAGCGTGGTAGAAGCGGTTATGCCTTTGATGAAAGAAGGCGCAACACTTGGCTACTCTCACGGTTTCAATATTGTCGAGGAAGGTCAGCAAATACGTTCTGACATCACTGTAGTAATGTGCGCACCGAAGTGTCCTGGTACTGAGGTACGAGAAGAATATAAGCGTGGCTTTGGTGTACCTACACTCATTGCCGTGCATCCAGAAAACGATCCTCAAGCAAAAGGCTGGGACATTGCTAAAGCACTTGCAAGCGCCACTGGCGGTGACCGCGCAGGAGTATTGGAAAGCTCATTTGTAGCTGAAGTAAAATCTGACCTAATGGGCGAGCAAACGATTCTATGCGGTATGCAACAAGCTGGTGCTATTTTAGCCTTTGATAAAATGGTCGCCGATGGTGTTGATGCAGCCTATGCTGGCGCACTTGTTCAATATGGTTTAGAAGCCATTACCGAAGCCTTAAAAATAGGCGGCGTAACCAATATGATGGATAGGCTCAGCAACCCTGCCAAGATTGTTGCTCATGATCTATCTGAAGAAATGAAAGTTGTTCTTCGACCCTTATTTGAGAAACATCAAGACGACATTATCGGTGGTGAGTTTAGTAAAACCATGATGGAAGATTGGGCGAACGACGACGTAAACCTGCTTACATGGCGCGAAGAAACCGGAAAGAGTGCATTTGAGAATGCCCCAGAATTTAGCGGCAAAATCTCTGACCAAGAGTTTTTCGATAAAGGCATCTTACTTGTCGCGATGATCAAAGCCGGTGTTGAGTTAGCCTTTGACGTTATGGTTGAGGCAGGGATACTACCTGAATCTGCATATTACGAGTCGCTGCATGAAACACCTCTTATCTCAAACACAATCGCAAGAAAGCGTTTGTATGAAATGAACGTTGTAATATCTGATACAGCTGAATACGGTAACTACTTATTCGCTAATGCAGCTGTGCCACTGTTACAACAGAGCATTATGCCTAAGATCACAGCCGAGCATATTGGTGGTGGCTTAGCAAATCAGTCCATGGGCGTGGACAATATGAAACTAGTTGAAGTGAACAAAGCAATTCGTTCTCATGGCGTGGAAAGTATCGGCGATGTACTTCGCGGCTACATGACCGACATGAAGGCCATTGTAGAGGCAGTTTAAACAAACTAGCGATGCTTGCGGCAATATCTTAATCCCGTATTGCTGAAACCATCGCCCTCTTGTTTATACTTTAACACTGATATTAGTTTCGACACTTTTCTGTCGTTAGGTGCTTTAATTAGCTCCTTTTGCCCGGCCATTTTGGTCGGGCTTTTTATTTTCTACTACTTTGGCAAGCTCTTCTTAGCAAACTGCACTGCAAAAAATGACAACACTGAAAATACCAGAAATCCGAGTGCAATTGGTACTAGATCGCTGGTTAAGTATTGATTAATGAACATCGCAATCGGCACTGCAATTAAACTCGTAAAACAACCGATGAATGCGGCACCTAAACCAGCAATATGACCGACAGGTAACATCGCCATTGCATTCAAATTTCCAAAGAGCATACCGATAAAAAAGAAGCCAAAAAACATCATACTGATGAACAACCAGAGCGGTGGAACACCCTCAAAATATAAGGTAACAGCAGTAAGGCCAATACCAAAAACCATCGAGAAAAAGACCGCTTTATCGCATATAGCTTGCATGCCCCAGCGCATTACCATCATGCCGTTAAACAAGCTAGCAAGGCCTATCGAAAATGCTAAGGTGGCGAAAACCAGCGGAAACCACTTACCTGTGTCGTAAATTTCTTGAAATATGGTTTGCGAAGCACTCAAATACGCCAAAAATGAGCCAAAAATAAAGCCCATAGCGAGTGAATAACCCATCACTTGTGGTTGTTTAATTAGCCATAAGCACGAGCGAAAGAAGTGGTGAAAGGCAAAGCGCTGGCGTCTTGCCCTTGGCAGCGTTTCACCATGTCGAATGAAGAACCACAGACCTGAAATAACCGCCACAATCCAAAACACGGTAAAAATTTCACGCCAGTGAAAGTGTTCCATCACAGCCTGCCCGACAAGCGGCGCAACCATTGGTACCAAAATAAATATCACGGTAATAAAAGACATAACACGCGCCATTGCATCACCCGCATATTGGTCGCGAATAACAGCCATTGACGCTATTCTAGGCCCCGATACCCCAAAAGCTTGTACCACTCTGCCTACCAGTAAGACCTCAATAGACTTCGCAAAGTAGCAAATAATAGTGCCTACAATAAAGATTATAAGACCCACAAGAATAGTGAGTCGACGCCCTCTTGCGTCTGCAAAGGGCCCAAAAAATAACTGCCCAGCCGCCATACCCGCAAAAAACAGGGAGATAACAAGATAGGTTTGTTGACTACTTTGACTATTCAGTTCTTCACCGATGATATTTAATGCGGGCAACATCGCATCGATGCTTAACGCGACTAAAGAGGTGAGAAGCGCCATCAAAGCGATAAATTCAAATAGCGGAAGTTGGGGTTTAGCCTGTGTTTGAGGTGCAGAGCTCTCTGCAGAAGTTGTCATAGTTTGTAGTATCCGAGCCTTGCGTTTTGGGCGCGAGATTGTTCCATAATTCAAGACTAAAGTCATGAACTTAATATTCGTTACGAGGCTCGTGCCCTCGAAAGGGCTGTCGAATTGTAAGGCTGGCGGCGACTTACTATTTTAGGTGGTCTGCCAAAAACGTATCCATTTCCTCAAAAAAGCGTTTTCTGTTTTCGCCCAAGGTGAGGTGATGGTCGCCATTTTCGAATTCGATATAAGTGACAGCTTTATTATGGTCTTCCAGTTCATCAGCATACAATCGAGATTGCTCAACGTGTACTACGCGATCTTCTTTGCCATGCACTAACAACGTCGGCACTTTTACCTTTTCCACATTGTAGTAAGGTGAGCGAGCGCGCATATCGTCTTTATCATCACCAATTTGATTTTCTACTACCAAATCACCACCTAAAAATTGCTTTTGTCGGTAGGCCAGCTTTGGCAAATGGCTTACACCAGCGAAGCTGACGGCACACTTAAATAAATCGGGGGTTTTTACTGTGGCCATAGTAGCAGCATAGCCACCGTAGCTGGCGCCAACGATACATATTTTACTTGGATCGGCAGTACCTTGTGCGATCAGCCATTTTGTGGCGTCGGTAAGATCATCCTGCATCTCCAAACCCCACCGGCGCATTTGTGCTTCTGAGAACTCTCGCCCATAACCCGAAGATCCGCGGAAGTTAGGTCGAAATACAGCATAGCCACGATGACTCATAAACGCCGTCCAGAAATCGAAACCTGAATAGTCGCGAGCACCGGGGCCGCCATGAGGATGAATGACTGTTGGAAACGGTGCCTCGCCAGAGGTAGGTAGGGTTAAATAACCTTCTATCTCCAAGCCATCTCTGGTCTGGTATGACACCTTTTTATTATTGGCAATAGTGATTTCATTTAGCTGCGGATAGGTTTCAAATATCCCTTGTAGCGATTGGTTTTTTCGGTCGCCGAGTAAGAAAATACCAGGCACATTATCGCTCTCGGCGTAGAGAATATAGCGATTTTCGTCTTCACTAAAACTTTGAAAGAAGTTTGAGGTTTCTGGAAGGGCTGCATCCAACCCTTTATGAAAGCTCTCTCTACCATTCTTGAAGTAATGAATACCCCACTGAGCGTGAGCATGACCGACGCCAATCACCTCGCGTGTTTTTGAAGAATATATTAGTCTTCCATCGACATCATAATTGTCATCGGCAAACACCAAAGTTTGCTCTAAGCTAGTCAGATCCATGCTATATAAAGCTAACTTGTCGCCCTTATATTTTCGGAGGTATAAAACGTTAGGGTCAAGATCGAAGCCTAATATTGTAGGGCCGTCATCCTTCAGTGAATTATATTTAAACAATGTTCTGAATTTGGCATCGTTGTCCTTTCTCTCATATATGCTTACATCGCCGTCATCATAATCATAAGCCACACCAATACGCAGGCGGCTTTGTTGGTCGGTAATCCAGCTACGAATTTGGCGCTTGCCCTTTTCAATACGAGACTTTTTGCCATTTTTTAGCGCAATTTTGTATACCGAAGGCATATTTGGAACATCAAAGTCTACCGCAACCATAATATGGCCGGGATCATCCGGTAAATAGTCAATAACGTTGTCTTGAAATTGCGACATGTGATTACCGCCCGCACTTGAACCAAAACTAGCTCTTCTTGGCTTAATCAGTACTTTGGGCTTTACCCCTTGGTCGTCGTAACGCATAGCCATTAGGCGAGTTTGATAATATCGTGTTCCGCGTTCTCTAGAACCGAACTTGGCGCTTATCACTAAGGTTTCGTCATTGGCCCAGCGAAACCAATTTAGCTTTACCTCATCGTTATCCGACTTTACCAATAAGAAGCGCTTACCTGTATCGAGATCAAAAGTGCTTAATAAGGCTAGGTGTTCTGGCTCGCTGATGTTGCGAACAAAAGCAACTTTTCTGCCTGATGGCGATAGGGACACGCTTTCATATTCGGGTAAGGAAGCAAAGGCTGATGCAGGCAATTGTATTTTAGAGGTAGTACCAGCACTTTGCTGCTCTGTGCTATGTGACGCACTCTCGCCATCAGATTGTTGTGAATAAGCTGCGACACTATAAAAGAACAGAGTGAAAAGGAGTGCTCTCGCCGGCACCACCATAGCTTTAATATTAAGTTGCTTCATTTATCCCTCTCACCCGTATTTATCTTCTCTATTAAAGCGTTATTTATTTCAAGTGCTTTGCTAAAAACGCGTCCATTGCTTCAAAGAAAGCAATTCTATTTTTTGCATTAAGCAAGTAATGGTCGCCATCTTCAAGTTCCAAATAGGTCACCGACTTATCAATAGACTTTAAACCACGGACGTAATTTCTAGACTGCTCAATATTTACTACATCGTCGTATTCTCCGTGCACGATCAAGGTATCAGCGATAATCTTTTCAGCATTGTGCAAAGGCGAGCGCGCTTTCAAATCGGATGTTGAACTGCCTATTTGTTCCTTCCCGATTAAGTCACCACCTGCAAAATCGTTTCGCATGCGGCGGGTCAACTTGACAAGATCGGTAACGCCGGCAAAGCTAACTACACATTTAAATAGTTCAGGTGTTTTGGTGCTTGCCATTGTTGCTGCGTAGCCACCATAACTGGCGCCAACAATGCACATCTTGTCTTTATTTGCGTAACCTTGCTTTATCATCCATTGGGTCGCATCAGTGATATCATCTTGCATTTGCAAGCCCCACGCGCCCATTTGTGCTTCAGAGAAATCAACACCAAAACCACTAGAACCCCTGAAATTTGGACGTATGACGGCGTAGCCTCGGCTAGCAAAGAAGGAAGTCCAATAATCGAAACCGTCGGTGACTCTACCTGAAGGACCGCCATGCGGATGCACAATCAATGGATAAGGCGCTTTGCCAGTTTTTGGGAGGGTAATGTAGGCTTCAATATCCAAGCCATCTCGCGATTTGTATTCGATTCTTTTACTGCCTGGCAGTGAGTTCGGCGTAATCTTTGAATAAGCGCCAAAGAGATAATTCAAACTACCTTTGTCGCGATCGCCTATATAATATTGCCCTGGGGTTGAGTCCGATTCAGCGTACATCAAATATTTTCGCTCATCGACACTTAGATCATACAAACTGCTGTTCAAGCTTGGTAAAGCCGACGCCAAGGCATCGTGCAATGCGTAGTGCTTTTTGTCGAAATAGTGCACACCATGTTTTGCCGCTCGGTGAAATACCCCAATCACGTCATTCGACAAAACAGAGTAAGCGAGGGCACCATCCACATCGTAGGTGTCATCACTGAATACCAAGGTTTCTTCCATCGTGCTTAAGTTAACTTTATATAGCGCAAGGTGGTAACCTTTGTACTTGCGTATGTATAAGATATTAGGATCAAGTCCGAAGCCACTGACATAAACAGCGTTTGATGCATCTTCAAAAGCATTGAATGTATAAATCTTTCGCCAACTGTCTTCGTCATTTTTACGCACATAAACATCAGATGTACCGGTTTCATAATCGAAAGCTTCGCCCACTCGCAACACACCTTGTCGATCAGTTGTCCAATCACGAATATCATGTTTAGCCATCTCGATGCGCTTTGTTTTCCCTGTACTGATATTTACCTTAAATACCGACGGCATATTTTGTACGTCTCTGTCGAGCGCGACTAATACATGCTCGGGGTCACTGCGCAACATGTCAATGATTCTATCAGCAAACTGACTTTCTCTATTTTGAAGAGGGTCGGAGTTTGTTCTGCGTTTGGGTTGTAATAACCAATTTGGGTCTTGGTTAGCTTGATCGAACTTTAGTGACATCATGCGAGTGCTGGTATAGCGAGATGAACCACTTCGAGTTAAGAAGCGCACACTTACTAACAATGTATCTTCATTCGCCCATCTGAACCAACGAAAGCGCACGGTTTCATTATTTGATGCAAACAAAACAGTTTGTTTACCTGTTTTAAAATCGAAGGTAGCAAGGAGAGCGCGATGTTCAGGAGTCGTCACGTTTTTTATGAAAGCGACTTTAGTCCCGGACGGCGATAGCGATGGCTGTTGGTACTCTGGCAAGGCGCCAAAAACCGACGCAGGTATCAAAGGCTGCTCAACTTGAGCCAGTTCTGATGCCAGTGTTTGCGCATAAGCTTGATTACCAGAAACGGAAGAAAAAACGAAAGATACGAAGATAGCGCTAATGAAACACTGATATGACTTTGACAGCATGAGGCATCCTTGATTTGCTATGAAAATAACACTCAAAATCCAATTGAGCGGACCGAATAATACTAAATTTTATGATGTTTTGGAATAGCGCCACCAGCGTGCTACTTAAAACCTAGACTAAAGAACTTTGATTTTTCCATTACGCAGACTATATATCCAACTGTGGAGTTTCACATCTTGATGTCGCTTCATGGCATCTTTATAAACCGAGGTTCTTCTCACGTTTTCGGCTTGCTGCAGCACATTTAACTCACACAGTTTCGCCGCTCGGTCGGCTTTTGATAAACCGTCGAGCAATGCTTTGTTTTCGTCTGCTGTATCTTTTATATGAGCCAGCCAATTATCAATCAGGCCCAAACTCTCGGTGCCCATGGCAGCTTCGACGCCGCCGCAGCCGTAGTGCCCACATATAATAACGTGCTTCACTTTTAATACGTCAATAGCGTACTGCAATACAGAAAGGCAATTAAAGTCGGTATGAATGACCATATTAGCTACATTTCTATGAACAAAGATGTCACCTGGCAGCAAGTCAACGATTTGGTTAGCTGGCACACGAGAATCTGAACAACCTATCCACAAGTACATGGGCGCTTGTTGCTTAGACAATTTATTGAAAAAGTCGGGATCAGCATCGTTTGTTCGCTCTGCCCATCGAATATTGTTGTCTAATAGCTTTTTAATTTCGGGCATGCTTTCTCACTAGGTTGGTATTAATTAGGAATGTTAATTTGAATTTGTTGTTGCCTAGCAACAACAGGCGCTCCATTTTCGTATTTAGGAGCAAAACGCCAAGTTGAGAATGCGTTAATCACTAGCTCATTTAAGGCTGGCTTGGTGGAACTGATCACTGAAATATTTTCTGTGTAACCTAAACTTGATATGTCAAAACTCAAACAAATTAGGCCATCGCAGGTGCTTGATTTATTGTAAGTTCCGCCGAGTACTTTTGCATAATTCGGCAAATTTGCATGCAGGGCTTGTTGATTAGTGGAGTTATCCCAAACTCGCAGCTTCCCAACAGCTTGACAGTGGCGAGTGGCCAAATTCGATTTTCCTTGTCGCTCATACAAACTGACTAAGCGAGCATGCGATGCAAGGGCATAAGGATGTGAGAACGCTAATATTTCATCTAAAGCATCTAGCACAGCGACAAACTCGATAAGCGCTTTTCTAATGGCTTTCATATCAAAATAAATTTTGCCAAGGAAGAATCGCGCTTCTATTGCTGCCTCCGAGAGCTTTCCGTAAGTTCTGATGGTGTCGCGGGCATAGTCTAAGGCGAGGTCGCGAATTCTAGTCAGTGGCATCAAGCCAGGATGAGAATGTGCCGCCTTTAGAGCTTGCTCGCGATAGAGCAATGCACTTTCTGGAGTACTAATAACTAAAGCATCAGTAACACTGAGTAGTTTGTTTAGTAGTGATGGGAGACTGCTGAAAACGGGCGGAGTATTGCTGTTTTGTTTATTGGCATTTAATTTGAATGCTTTGATGAGATGAATGATGTCGAGTAAGGTAAAAAAATAATCTTGTGATTCATCGCCCATCACTTCTTCATGATAGGAAAGCACGCTTAAGTAATGCGCTGAGGCTGCTCTAAAGTCACCGCTCTGCAAATAGGCATGCGCTAAATTATTTTCCAACATAAAACTATGTCGATGCGCTCGACCAAACTTCTTTTTACCATGTAAAAAGGTAATTTTTGCTTGCTCTACAATATCGAGTGGGGAAGCGTTGGGATCTTGCAAAGCGTTTGCATAGAGCATGAAAGCTTTATTAAATGGGCACTTGTCAGTGACCAACACGTTGCCATGTTGGGTGTCTCGTCCTGAGCCAACAAAAACAGTCGCAAGCGCTAAAGCTAACACTTTTTGGTGCTCGCTGTAGCTGGTCATTAACCGTTGCTCTTCCATGGTTTCAAATTCAAGCATATTTTACTTTTTTCGGGTTTAAACCCGTTATTATTATACTATTCACAAGTAAGAATGCACCACAACCCGCGTAGACTCAAACTTTTTCGACCGTCAGTCGCAATAATCTGCAGTTTGCCAGTAGGCTATATCAAAACCAGATCATCTCGATGCACCACCGTGTCGCCATACGAGAAGCCTAGTTTGTTCTCGATATCACCACTGCGTAGCCCTTGAATACTTTCCAACTCGCGCTTGGAATATAAACATATACCTTTTGCTATTACTTGCTTGTTCCAGCAAATATCAGTGGCATCGTTGTTAGTGAAATTACCACTTACGGCTTTAATGCCGACGGCTAACAAGGAGGCGCCAGAATGTTGAAGCGCGTGATAGGCACCCTCGTCAATATGTATCTGGCCTTTCGATTTTAAAGAATGTGCTAACCAATGCGCTTTTGCCGAGGCTGAACTGCTTCCAGCAGAAAACAAACTGCCTTTACATTTACCGTCAATTAAGGCGTCGAACACTTCTGACTTTTCGCCGTTTACCAACAAGGTTTGAATGCCGCTTTGAATACACTTTTCAGCGGCTTCTAATTTTGTGATCATGCCGCCAGTACCTGCCCTACTTCCAGCGCCTCCGGCCAAGGCTTTTATACTAGGCGTAATTGCACTGATGTTTTCTATAAGCTTAGCGTTCGGATTACGACGAGGGTCGGCATCATACAAGCCATCAACGTCGGTACATATAATTAAAGTATCAGCCTCTGCCACTATGGCAGCATAAGCACCAAGGTTGTCGTTATCTCCTACCTTTATTTCATCAACTGCTACGCTGTCATTTTCGTTCAAAATAGGCAGTGCCCCGTTATTAAGCAGCTCCCGTAAAGTATTTTTTACATTCACGTAGCGGTGTCGATCTTGTAAGTCTTCGTGAGTGAGTAAGATTTGCGCACAAGGAAACTCAAAAAAACGTGACCAATTCGCCATCATTTTAGTTTGCCCTATTGCCGCCATTGCTTGCTTTTCGGAGACACTGGGTTTTTGCCCACAACTAATACTGTTGCGGCCTGCGGCCACACTGCCTGAGGACACAAGAATAATCTCTTTGCCAAGTGAGTGACTAAGGGCAATAAAACGCGCAATAGCGAGAAGATGTTTTGAACTGCAGTCTCCATCATTAGGAGCGACAAGCGCACTACCAACCTTGATTACAGCACGCTGCCAAGAAAAAGGGGTCATAAATGGGTATTTGTTACAAAATATGTATGTGCCTTTAGAATACTAAAATCGGGCTTCGGCACAAGTGAAATTAGGTATTTTACTTAGATAAAAAGCACACTATTTATAAGGGATAGTTTGGTTACACTTTTCTTTAAGACCAAAGTCGATACAATAATGAGCGCTAACAATGCACAATAACATGGCATAGTCGGAACAATAATAATGAGCACGACTGCAATATCGCCACTCCTAACAACAGGGACCACCAATGAGATTTAAACAGGCCAATCTGGCAGCAATAGTATTTGCCACGTCACTTATTTCCAGCACCTTATACGTCACATCAGCGAGCGCGACTTCGGCAATAAAACAAACTAAAGGAAGTTTCGAAGATAAGTTCCGTCAACTTGACGAAGTATTACCAACACCTAATGTATATCGTAATGCAGCTGGTGAGCCTGGCCATGAATATTGGCAACAACAAGTGGATTATGTCATCAAGGTAACACTTGATGAAGAAAAACGACGATTGAGTGCCACCCAAGAAATTACCTATTTAAATAATTCGCCCGACACGCTGAAGTATCTGTGGATACAACTCGATCAAAATAAATTTCGAGAAGACTCTATGTCGGCGCTAACAACGACTTTCGGTGGCATTGGCAATCGAGGGCCAGCGACGCAAAGCGTGGGAGCAAGCTCTCCTGCACGTTTGAGTTTGGGCGCGCTAAGAAGGCAGCAGTTTGTTGAAGATACTGAGCTGGGCTACGATTTACAAAAAGTGAGCGACAGTCGCGGAAGGCCCCTCGAATATGTGGTGGTGGGCACCTTAATGCGTGTTGATTTAGCAAAAGCACTCGCGCCAGGCAAATCAACCAAAGTGAATATTGATTTTGCCTTTAATATTGTTGAGGAAGATGCGGTTTCTGCTCGTGCCGGTTACGAACACTTCCCCGACGATGAGCGAGAAGGTGGAAACGATATTTTTCTGCTCGCACAATGGTTTCCTCGTTTAGCCGCCTACACCGATTACGAAGCATGGACCAATAAAGAATTTATTGGCCGCGGCGAATTTACCCTTGAGTTTGGTAATTACGACGTAAGTATTACCGTGCCTGCTGACCACATCGTTTCGTCTACAGGTTCACTCACAAATGCCAAAGACGTGCTCACAAGCCAGCAAAGAAAACGTTTAAAAGAAGCTGAAACAGCAAAACGTCCAGTATTTATTGTCACTGCAGAAGAAGCGCTAGAGAACGAGAAAGAGGCTACAAATAAGACCAAGACCTGGCGCTTTAAGGCCGAGAAAGTACGTGACTTCGCTTGGGCTAGCTCGCGCAAGTTCATGTGGGATGCAAAAGGTTATCAGCAAGGCGGCGATGAACAGCCTTTGGTAATGGCGATGTCGTTTTACCCCAAAGAAGGTGGTGACTTATGGAAGAAGTACAGCACCGAATCGGTTATTCATACAATGGAAGTGTATGGTCGTTTCTCCTTTGATTATCCTTATCCCGTTGCTCAGTCGGTGAATGGCCCGGTGGGCGGAATGGAATATCCGATGATCACCTTCAATGGCCCACGCACCGAGCTTCAAGATGACGGTTCGCGTACCTACTCTCTAGCCGAAAAGCGCTTTCTTATTGGCGTAGTGATCCATGAAATCGGCCACATTTATTTTCCAATGATCGTGAATTCAGACGAGCGTCAATGGACTTGGATGGATGAAGGACTAAATAGTTTTCTCGACGGTGTCGCAGGTCGTGAGTGGGACCCAACGATCCCTTGGGGTGTTGAACCTCGAGATATTACAGATTACATGAAGTCGTCTACTCAAGTGCCCATTATGACGCAATCTGATTCCGTATTGCGCCTTGGTCCAAATGCTTACACAAAGCCTGCAGCAGCGCTCAACATACTACGTGAAACCATCATGGGTAGAGAACTTTTTGATTTCGCATTTAAAGAATACGCGCAGCGCTGGAAATACAAACGCCCAACACCCGCAGACTTTTTCCGTACGATGGAAGAAGCTTCAGGCATCGACCTTGATTGGTTTTGGCGTGGCTGGTTCTATTCCACAGATCACGTAGATATTTCACTCGATTCAGTTTACAAGTTACGTCTGGATACTAAAGATCCCGATATCGATTTTGCGCGTCAGCGTCAGGCCGAAATGGATAAGCCAGTGTCGATAACCGACGAAAGAAATAAAGCTGAAGGTATCGAGCTTTGGGTTGATCGTAACGATGATATTTCTGACTTCTACGACGAGAATGATCCATGGACAGTCACCAACAAAGAGCGAAATAGCTACCGTTCTTTCCTTAAAAATCTAGATCCTTGGGAAAAGCGTGTATTCGAGCGCGCCGTTAAAGAAGACAAAAACTACTACGTATTAGACTTTTCTAATAAAGGTGGTTTGGTGATGCCAATTATTCTTGAACTTGAGTTTGAAAATGGCAACAAAGAGAACATGTATATTCCAGCAGAAATCTGGCGAAGAACACCAAAAGCGGTTTCAAAACTCATTGTGACGGAAAAAGATCAAGTGTTGAAATCGGTCACGGTCGATCCTCGCTGGGAGACGGCAGATGTTAACGTCGAAAATAACCATTATCCTCGACGCATAATCCCATCTCGCATTGAAGCCTATAAGTCGGAAAGAAGCAAAACAGGTGTTCGCCGTGATCTGATGCAAGATAGTAAGACTGAATTAAAAACGGACGAAGAGCTTGATAAAAAAGATAACGATGACGACGAATAATACAAAAAGGCAAGCAAACTTCATCGCGGTTTGCTTGCTACTGCTGTCTACAGCCACTGCGTTTGCTGCTATTGTTTTCACAGCAAACGCCGAGGCACATCAGCAAAAAATGGCAATAAGCACTGTGTTGTATAATCCGAGAACTAACAATATTGAAGTGATGCATCGCTTTAACTTGCACGACGCGGAGCATGCAGTAAAAGAGATTTTTGGCGGCAGTGCCGATATCTATAATAGCGAGCAAACTCAAGCTAACTTCACTACTTATGTTGTAGATCGCTTTGCCATTTTTGATTTAAACAAGAAGCAATTGCCATTGAAACTAGTAGGTAGCGAACTTGAAGGTAAACACTTTTGGGTTTACCAAGAAACCCCCGCTCCCACTGAGTTAGAGGGCGTGTACATAGAACATAATGCGCTTAGAGACATCTGGCATAAACAAACTAACACGATTAATATAGAGGGCTTAGGTGATATCAAAACACTTACTTTTTCCGATAACACTGAGCTATTGAGCGTTGAATTTACTAGCCAACATTAGGAAGCCAAGATGTCAGACCAACAATACCGGCCTTTAGACGAATTCAAGAATAAAAAAAATATTGTTTGGGTGTTAATGTCGGCGTCGATGTGTGTATTCATTCTTTTCGTATTGTTTACCGGAACAGGCGGTGGCATCATTGGCTCGGTATACAGCGTGATGCTATGGACGGGCATTTTTGGTGGAGTGTTAGCGCGCTATTTTGACAAGAACGGCTGGATTGGTTTTGGCATAGGCAGCGTATTCGGTGTTATCTGCTATGTTATTGCTCCTATCGTGGGTATCGCTGCTCTATAGACCCGAATAAGCTTTATTATGAAAACTCAATACTCGATTCACACTACAAGTATATAAGCGGGAAGACATTCATTGAATAAAAGGCTAGTAGAGAAAAGAGTACCGTCTAGCCGCCTAGCGCGTTTTGCAAAGCTTACAGGCATTGCCACTGCCGTATCGGGGAATGTTATAAAAGGTGTTGGAAAGCAACTTTTAAAGGGTGAGCGCTTATCACTGTCCGATTCCCTTCTCAACGCCGACAACGCAAACTCGATAACCACAAGGCTCGCACAAATGCGCGGCGCTGCCATGAAGCTTGGGCAACTTCTCTCAATGGATGCGGGTGAATTACTTCCCGCCGAGTGGGAAGCTATTCTATCAAGACTTCGTCATCAGGCCGACGCTATGCCGAAAAAGCAACTTATTCAGGCTTTGAACGATGCTTGGGGGCCAGAATGGCATCAACAGTTTTCGTATTTTTCTTTCGAACCAATCGCTGCCGCAAGCATTGGCCAAGTGCATAGGGCTACTCTCAAAAGCGGTGAAGAACTAGCGATAAAAGTGCAGTATCCCGGCGTGAAAGAAAGCATCGACAGCGATATCGATAATGTCGTGGGCTTAATCAAACTCAGTAGGGCTTTACCAAAACACATCAATATCGACCCACTCATCGCAGAAGCAAAACTACAGTTGAAAACAGAAGCAGACTACTTGCAAGAGGCTGCTTTCTTAACGCAGTATCGGTCTAATTTAGCGGGCAAGTCGCACTTTATTGTGCCCGAGGTAATAGATGAGCTTAGCACTGAAACCGTTTTGTCTATGGAGTATGTAGAAGGTCAACCCATTAATGAAATCGCAGTAAACAGTGAGCTTGCTAACGATGTATGCGCGAAGTTAATGGCGCTTACCTACATAGAATTGTTTGAAACAAAGCTAATGCAAAGCGATCCAAATTTTGCGAATTACCTTTATCAGCCAAGCTCAAAACGTATTGTATTATTGGATTTTGGTGCCTGTAGAAACATAGCAGAGCATACATCATCACAATACTTGGCAATGGCTAAGGCAATGCAAGAGCAAAATATTGAGGCTATGCAAAGCGCTCTATTTGAGCTTGGCCTCATCGATAACAACATGCCTGAATCGGTCATTAAGGTGATACTCGATGCATGCTTAATAGCCAGTGAGTGCTTACAAAGCTCACCTTACAGTTTGAAAGAGGCGCAGCTGATAAAGCGTATTCAAAGAGTAAGCATGCCACTCATAAGCGATAAAATATCAACAGTTACCCCTGCTTTTGATGTAGCATTAGTGAATCGAAAAATTACCGGTATGATCCTGCTAGCGAATAAACTCAGTGCAACACTCGATTATAAGAATGCACTGACCCCTTATTTAGCTGAGCGAACATGAAACAAACCGCGACCAATGAATAGGTAATATATAAAGCAATGAGGGGCACATGGAGCACATACAAGAGTTAGGAAAAGCGCTGGTCCCACTTGTGTTAATAGTGCTCATTAGCATTATTGTATTGGCTATTGCTCATCGTGTGTTGTTACCCAAGAATGGCGTAGACAAAGACACTGCCTTACCACGCAGACTTATTTTAATCGTACTGTATATCGGTGCTCTTGTTGGCATCGCGCTCACCTTGCCAGTTTCCGACAGCACCCGAAATCAGGTTATCAGTCTGATCGGTATACTGGTATCAGGTGTTATTGCATTTAGCTCAACCAATATCGTATCTAATGTGATGGCCGGTATTGTGCTGCGCTTCACTAAACCTTTCCGCACGGGCGATTTCATTAGAGTAAATGGCTATTTTGGGAGAGTGAGTGAAAAAGGCCTGTTCGACACTGAAATCCAGACTGAACAACGTGACTTAATCGCTCTTACCAACAGCTTTCTCATTTCGCATCCAGTGCAGGTGGTACGTTCGTCAGGTACTATCATTTCTGCTAGCTTGTCACTTGGTTACGACTTACATCACAAACGCATCGAGCCCCTGCTGTTAAAGGCAGCCGAAGAAAGCAATTTAAGCGATCCCTTTGTACAGATACTCGAACTAGGCGACTTCTCGATTACCTATCAAGTGTCGGGTTTATTGACCGAAGTGAAAAGTATGATTTCTGCTCGTTCGAAGTTGTTTTCTAATATTTTGGATTGTTTGCACGACGAAAAAATAGAAATTGTTTCCCCAAGCTTTATGAACCAGCGCAAGCTTCCCGATAATCAGGCAGTATTACCACCAAAGGCGAAGCGCACCGAAAGTGCGGTAGAAAAAGCACCTGAAGAACTTCTGTTTGACAAAGCTGAGGAGGCCGAATTAAGAGAAAAGGCAGAGCAAGAGCTCGAAGCTCAAATTGTAGAAGCTGAGCTACAACTGAAAGCCTTCGAGGGTGAAGAAAAAGCAGCACAAAAATTACTTTTAGAGTCTTTACAGGAATCGCTCAAGCAATTGCGAAGTGGCGACATTGACACCACGACGCAAGGTAACTCAGATGAACGTTGAGCGTCAGACCGTTCGCTCGCAACTACGAGAACACAAGCGTTTAACACTGTATTCAATTATTGGCACCGTTGTTCATTTTCTGCTGTTGTTATATTTCATCTTCGATGAACAAGAGCCGCTTATTTATTACAACATTGTTGCGCTGTCGTGCTGGCTGTATTGCTTCTATTTTCTACGCAAAAAAGACTATTACCGCATTGCTATTCTCACCTCTCTGGTGATGCTGATTCAGCTTAATCTGGTAACTATTTTGTATGGCACTGAATCTGGCGTATTGATGGGCCTGTGGCCTCTGGCCTGTATATTTGTGATTAATACGAGAACGAGAATGGTGGCCGGCACCGTGTTTGCTTCGGTTTGCCTGATCAGTTTTATTTTACTCAGTTTATATGCCCCGGTGTCGACGGAAGATGGTTTTATTCCTGGTAGCCTTGAGATCTTCATTCTGGTTACTGGAGCAATAATGGTATCGGCTGTCATGTCTATCAAAAGTGCTTTTAGAGCGCGTCGCAACAAAATGATATACATAGCGAATCACGACACCTTAACGGGCTTAAAAAATCGTCGTTTTTTCACGACTTTTATTGCTCATCGACAAGACGTTATACGAAGAGAAGGCACTCGTTTTTGCCTTGCTTTGGGTGACATCGATCACTTCAAACAAATTAACGACCAACATGGCCACCAAATGGGTGACGCTGTGCTTGTTGCAATTGCGGCCTGTTTTAGAGAAATATCGGCACAAAGTGATGTAATTTGTAGATGGGGAGGAGAGGAGTTTCTTATCTTCATTCCTGAGTCGGATATAAGCATGGCATATCCAGTCTTGGAAGCCATTCGAGAGGTTATTTCAGACCAAAACATCGATGGCATCAATACCACGATCAGTTTTGGAGTAGTTGAGTCGGATGGAAGTGAGGCACTCGATGAGCTATTCAAAGCTGCAGATTTGCTGTTATATAAGGCGAAGCAGTCTGGTCGAAATAGGGTGGAATATGAATAGACTATTGAGTTCCACGATTCCTGAGATGTTTAAGGGCTTTTCCGAACCGCCTCGCGTTATCAGTGAGGAAGACTACCCCGATTTTTATGGCATTGTTGTATCTGCCCTGAATGGTATTTTGGTTAACCTCATTCTACTGATAATTTTTGTCATTGAAGGCGGCTACTTTCTCGCGTCGTTAAGCATCACTGGCATCATATTTTGGCTAACAGCAATGCGTTTTGCTTATAGTGGGCATTTCAGTGCCGCTATTTTTGTGGGAATGTTTGAAATGATGTTCCATGTGGGCGTAGTTGTTAGTGTGATCGGCTTAGCTTATGGCGGTCAGCTAATTTTGTGGGCATCAATTGCCTATGCAGCCTTCAGTTATCACAAAAACAAAATGATAACGCGTATTGTTAGCTATGCCTGCTTAATTGAAATGGCTGCCCTGTATGCCTTTGTTCCTCAATTCACAGAGTTCACTGCCTTTGAAAATTACCGCGAATTCATTTTTGTTTTGTTAACCTTATGCTCTGCAATACCGCTGATGACGGTGCTGATGTTTATTAAGTCAGTACAAATCCGGGACCGCAAACAACTTCAAAACCATGCAAACTTCGACCCTCTCACTGGTTTGTTCAATAGAGGTTTCTTCGATACCCTATTAGAATACGACCGCGACACACTGTCGAATGGCGGTGGTCCTTTCTGTGTTTGTTTGGCCGACATCGATTACTTTAAGAAAGTGAATGACGAATATGGGCATGATGTTGGAGATGAAGTGTTAATTGAAGTCGCGAATATCATCAGTGGCAATCTACGAAAAAGTGACGCTGTTTGTCGATGGGGTGGCGAAGAGTTTGCGATCATTTTACGCCGATGCGATATGTCGGACGGCCCACAAGTGATACAAAAAATTCGCAAAACCATCGCGAGTAAAGTTTTGTCGTCTGCCGAAATCAAGGTAACGATGAGTTTTGGCCTTATTTTAGCGGAACAAGATGAAGCAACAGACGCACTCATAAAACGCGCCGATCGATTGTTGTATACGGCTAAAGAGAATGGCCGCAATCAACTCGTGAGTGGCTAGCAATAATACGATAGAGCCTAGTAGGGTTGCTGCATTGAAAAAGGCATTTCGGTTAAATCACTTGCCTTCATCGGGTTGCCAATCATTTCATCGTAAGGCGAGTCGTGCAGCATCACAGCCTTTTGTACTTCACAGTGCTCGAACATATCGCGTACCATTTGCGAGTTATGGAAACGCATCGGGCTGCCTTTTTTATCAGTGACAAAACCTGCTTGCCCCTCAATTTGCACGCGCACGAGATAGACATTCATTTCGAAAGACTGCACCTCGAGCTTTTCGATAACGTGAGACTTTTTTGATAAGTCAGACATTGGATATTTTATATTCATAGTGAGTTAAGCTTGTTTCATCTATAGTAAGATTACTTACGCAATTAGTAGAGAAGGGGGTCAGTGTGGGTTTGATTTTTCGCTGCAACCCCCATATAGAGTGAACAAAAACATCGTCCTATAGTCTGAGTAGTCAGGTTTTATCGGTTTACAGCAATAAGAGGTAGCAATGAGCGAACAAGAAACGCAAGGCCCTAGCCAGCTAGCACAAATGAAACCTTATTTATTTGCAGCGGGCATTCTATTTGTCATTTTACTTATCGCCTTTTTTTGGCCAGTATCAGACGATAGCGACAGTGCGCTAGTATCAACACCCGTGCCGGTAGTCATCCCAGATACAGCTGAAAATGCACGTGATTCACTTGATGGCGAGAGTGGCGATGCGCCGGCCCTCAATGGCTCACAAACTATCACCGATACCGAAGCCCAAACAGCTACACAAGTAGGTGTTGAGAGCGATGTGTTCAATGGCACGCCGGAAATACAGGCCTTAGAAATTGAAGCGGGCAACACCACACTACCCGAAGCTGTTGTTCCCGACCCTCTTCCAATTGACGAAAGTGATTCAGCAATAAAAACTGCCTTAGTTTCTGTAGCCGAAAACCCAGCTATTGCACAATATCTCGTTAGTGAAGACTTATTGCAGAAGTTTGTGATTAATGTAAACAACATCGCAAATGCGGAAATGTCGCCTACTCACAGCCTGCTTAATGAGCCAGAAGACGAGTTCCGTGTTTACCAGCAGGCAGATAGAGATTGGATAGACGCTGCCAGCTTTAAACGCTACAACGCCTATGTGGATGCACTGGCATCGATGGATGCTGAAGACTTAATTGCCTTACTTGATACTTATCGCCCAACGATAGAAAGTAAATTCTCAGAAATTTCAATGCCGGGCAGCTCATTCAATAGCACCTTGTTGTCTGCAATCAATGAACTTCTTGATACGCCAATAGTGCCCCTTCCTATTGAGGTTTACTCCGACAGTGTAATGTACAAGTATAAAGACGAGAAACTTGAAAACTTGTCGGGACCACAAAAGCAAATACTCAGAACAGGCCCAGAAAACACTCGAAAAATCAAACAAGTATTACGTGATTTGCGCGATGCCTTGCAAGACTCCTAGTACTAGGCCAGAGCTTTAATTATGGATTTAGGCGCAATTGCTCAACAATTAAAAGAGGTAAAGCAGGGCTTGAATAGCCAAGCTTTACCTCCCGTTGATGACTGGAACCCCGAATTTTGTGGCAACATGAACTTAGTCATTAAAGCGAATGGGCAATGGTGGCACGAGGGCAGTCCATTCACTCGTGCGGCATTGGTAAGCCTATTGGCGAGTGTTTTAAAAAAGGAAGCTGACGATTATTTTCTAGTTACCCCTGTTGAAAAAATTGGGATTAGCGTTGAAGACGTTCCGTTCATTATTGGCGACTGGCAGCAAGACCAACACGTACTCACTGTGACAACCCAGCTGGGAGATAGCTTTGTTATCGACGATAGCCATCCAGTGGAGCTTAGAGAATACAAAGATGTACTCGTTCCCTATTGCTTGGTTCGCAGAAACTTATGGGCAAGGCTTCATCAAAATGTATTGTATCAATGGGTTGAGTTAGCAAGAGAAAGAACAACTACAAAGAGCACTGAGTTAGTCATTAACAGCGGTGACTACGAGTTTGTTATCGGGCGTTATTAATAACTCACAGAATTTGCTCATGAAACTGAACTTTGCAGCCCCCAAAACAGTAAAAACCTTTCCTTAAATAGATTAATAACTGTACTAATTTGCTGCCATATATACCTATATGGTCTAGCTAAATACTTCGAATCTGGGTTCGAATCGGTTATAGTCCACGCATCACAAAGTAATGAAAATCGCTTATGACAACTACAGACACAAAACTGACAATTAAAACCATTGTAAAAGCTATCAAGGATGAAGAGCGTAACTTGCGGCAGAAGTATCCTATTCTGTCCTATCAAAACGCCTTAGGGCTTACGATTTTATTGCTATCCTTCTCTGCGTTGGTAGGTTTAGGGGTGCTTTATTATTTAGCCATCATTCCGGCGTGGCTGTGCGTAGTGTTAGCGGCTGTTGTAACTTCCATCTCACACGAGCTTGAGCATGACTTGATCCACAAGCAATACTTCAGCAAGTTCCCCATTGTGCATAATTTTATGATGTTAGTGGTATGGCTGATGCGTCCGAATACTATTAACCCATGGTATCGCCGTCAGATTCATTTGCACCATCATAAAGTGTCGGGCACAGAGCAAGACTTAGAAGAACGCTTAGTTGGCAATGGAATTAAAAATCCCTTCTTGCGCTTCTTAGTGATTGTTGATGGTTTGTTGGGCTTGGTATTTAACTCTGCTCGTTTCAAAAAAGAAATTAAAGACTTTAGCTTTTCGCGCGTATTTAACGCAGGCTTCCCCATTACGACAGCCTACTTCATCGTTTTATATAGCGTGGTTATCTTCCATTTGGTTAACTTTATAGTGCCCATTGAAGGAATGATGCCAGCATGGGCAATGTCGACTATGAACGTGTTCGAGTTTTTGATGATCACTTTGGTTTTACCCAATATCATTCGTTCTAGCTCGCTTAATTTTGTTACTTCGTCGATGCACTATTACGGCGGCGTGAATAACGTTTTCGAGCAAACTCATGTATTAACCAGTCGCTTGTTTGCGCCTTTTCACTTGTTCTGTTTCAACTTCGGTAAGACACACACTATTCATCACTTTGTGCCAAATCAACCTTTCTATTTGCGCCAAGCAATAAGCGCTAAAATTTTGAAAGTGATGAAGGAGCATGGTGTGAGATTTAACGACTTTGCTAGCATAAAGAACGCTAATTTCTATTCAAAGTAAGTACATAAAAAGAGCGACCTTTGTCGCTCTTTTTGATCCACGTATTTGTTCAGATAACGATGAACACCCACGGCCTTCGCTAGACGCTAATATTCAACTCGATTCACTTCTCACCGAAGGCGTTACTCAAGCCAACTAGGCGCTGAATATTGTCGTTAAGCGCTCGGGCGTTATCTTCCATTTCCTGCGCTAGGGCTGCGTTTGCATCAGCCACAGATTGAATACCGCCAACATGCTGTTCGATTTCACCACACATACTATCTTGCGATTCAGTCGCGCTAACAATGCCGCCAAGGTGTTGAGATATTGCTTCTATCATAGTGTATACCTCTTGAATAGAATCAGCCGATTCGTTGGCTTGATTCGCACTGGTCACTGCATTTTCGCGACTATCGTGCATCTTAACGACCCATTCTTTAAGCATTTCACGCATTTGTGCCAGACTATTCATGGTATTTGCCGCAGACTCTTGCGTGCGTGTTGAGAGTGCTCTAACCTCATCAGCCACTACCGAGAAGCCACGCCCTGACTCTCCCGCTCTAGCCGCCTCGATAGCCGCATTGAGTGCCAACAAATTAGTTTGGTCGGCAATCGAGTCTATTTCGCCAATGGTTTCAGACACTTTATCCGAGGCTTGCATGAGTTCATCGGCAGTATTTGAGGCTTGTTCAACCACATCTGACAAACCACTCACCCCATCGCGCCCTCTGATAATCAAGTCTTTAGCGCCAGCGCATTGTTCATTAGTTTGAATAACCCGTTGGTTGGTATCTTCGGTACTCGACATTACCCCCTGACTTCCTTCTGCCATGCGCTTCACAGCGTCGGATATCTGCTGCATTTCGGCTTTTTGCTCATGAATGCCTTGGGTTGTGCGCTCTACTATCGCTAGGGTGTTGTTTGCTATTTGGCTGATCTCTCTGGTTGCATCGAGCGTGCGGCCAAGAATAGTCCTGCGCATGGCCTTTTGTATTCCCAAGTGAAACTTCACAATGCCAGAAACCCCTCGCCCCGCGAGAACATAACGACTAATACTGTCATAATCATTTTTGAGGTCGTGAGCCATTTTCGGAATTTCAATTAGCTCGGTTTTAAAAACGATTAAACCAGCCGATGCCAATGCAAGAATGGAAAAACCAGCATACCAATCTGATACGAAAGAAGTGAACAGCGCTACGACAACGATAATCGCCAAAAAGAGTCGCGTTTTTTGTGCATAGCTTAGCTCAGAGCTTTGCAACTTGCCGCCCTCGTTGATCACTTTATAAAAAGCTTTGGCCCGCTCGATTTGTTCAGCTTGCGGTTTAACACGCACCGACTGGTAGCCAATTAACTGTTCATTTTCATAAATTGGAGTAATGAAAGCATCGACCCAATAATAACGGCCGTCGCTGCAACGGTTCTTTACGATACCATGCCACGACTCCCCTTTTTTTAAGTGATCCCACATATCTTTATATGCTGCTTTTGGCATGTCAGGGTGTCGCACGATGTTATGGTTTGAACCTACGAGCTCGTCTGAACGATAGCCCGCAACCTCACAAAACACGGTGTTAGCATAGGTAATAATACCTCGAGTGTCGGTGGTAGAAACAAGTTCTGACGTAGCCGGAAAAGTAACTTCCTCATCTACAATCAACTGGTCTTTGCGCATAAAATACCCTTTTACCTGCCGTTTTACGTGGCAGTGTAAGTGTGTAAAGAAATCAAGCCCCTATTTGGTGCATAGCATTCAGAATCCTTTGATTTACAGTCACTTTTGTCCTAATGTAACACTACAAATTAGTAGGGAAACAAACATGAAAGTAATCTTCTCAACAAAAAACAAATTTGCAGGCTATGCGGCAGCAGTACTTATACTATCGCAGGCCTTTTCGATACAAGCCTTCGCGGCTACCCATATCTTCGCAAGTAAGCTGATTACTTCAGAAGATTCAAAAACACAAAGTGATAAGACTGTTATCGTCGAAGATAACAAAATCATTAAAATTGTTGATGGTAAAGACACAGGTGGCGATGACGACACTTTCATCGATTTAACAGGTGCCACTCTCATGCCTGGTTTGATGGATATGCATGTGCACCTATCGTTTCAAAATGAAGGGCCTGCTAGTTATATGAAGCGCTTTACCTCAAACGAAGCCGACTATGCAATTGCCTCAGTGGACTATGCAGCTAAAACACTGATGGCTGGTTTCACAACGGTAAGAAACCTCGGTGACATGAAAAATGAGACTGTTGCATTGCGCAAATCGATTGATAGCGGCGTTTCTATTGGCCCGCGCATTTTCACCTCAGCAAAATCGATTGCAACAACAGGCGGGCATGCGGATCCAACTAATGGTCAAAGTGCAGATTTAATGGGCAACCCTGGGCCTCGCGACGGTGTAATTAATGGTGTAGCACAAGCCCGCCAAGCAGTAAGACAGCGTTACAAAGACGGCGCCGATCTTATTAAGATCACAGCAACCGGCGGTGTACTGAGCGTTGCAAAAAGCGGTCAAAACCCACAGTTTATGACAGATGAGCTAGACGCCATCGTGCAAACAGCTAAAGATTACGGCATGACAGTAGCGGTTCATGCTCACGGAAAGGAAGGCATGAAGCGCGCTATTTTAGCTGGCGTCGACTCAATCGAGCATGGCACTTACATGGATCGCGAAATCATTAAACTGATGCGCAAAAACGATGTGTATTATGTACCAACTATTTTAGCGGGTAACTTTGTTGCCGAAAAAGCAAAAATCGACGGCTACTTCCCCGACATAGTCCGTCCTAAAGCAGCCGCTATTGGCCCCTTGATCCAAAAGACCTTCGCTAGAGCGCATGAAAATGGCGTGCTGATCGCATTTGGTACTGATTCGGGAGTGTCCGCTCATGGCAACAACGCTCAAGAATTTGCGCTTATGGTAGAAGCGGGCATGTCGGAAATGGATGCCATTCGTTCAGCCACTATTAACACAGCCAAATTACTCAAGATCGACAAGGAATTAGGCACCGTGACGGTTGGCAAGTTGGCCGACTTAGTAGCCGTAAAAGGCGACCCTCTCGATGACATAAGCTTGCTTGAAAAAGTAGATTTTGTAATGAAAGACGGTACCGTGTTCAAAAACACAATGGCAGTAAGCTCAGGCGAGTAAAGCCGAACTCCTGTGGTGACGATACGAAAGAGGCTGAAAGGCCTCTTTTTTGTGATTTGAAATGAAAAATATGCTGTAGAGCATGAGTTGAGTAAGCAGGCCAAATGTCGATTAAAGCGAAAGTTAAAAAGCTGATAGAATCCAAGCATATGTTAAGTGGCATCACGCTTGCCTCGTTTTTAGAATCAACGGTAGTACCCATTCCATTAGAGGCACTGCTTGTTCCTCTTATGCAGAAGCGACGAGAGAAGCTCTGGCTAATTGCCTTTTTAACCACCTTAGGCTGCTTGTTTGGGGCATTGCTGGGCTACACGTTTGGTTACTTTTTATTTGAAATGATTCGCGATTTGGTTATGCAGTACTTAACCACCGAAGAGCAGTTCAAAAGCTTTCAGGAGCAGATGGCTCGCGACGGCTTTTGGTTTATTTTTAGCACTGGCGTCACCCCGATACCGCTGCAAATAGCTATGTTAGCCGCCGGTGTGAGTGGCTATTCGCTCGGGCTGTTTATGCTTGCAGTAGCACTAGGAAGGATCATTCGCTATTTTGGGATCGCCGTGCTGGTTTATTACTTTGGTGATAAAACCGAAAAACTTATTAAGCGGTATAAATGGCAAGCTGTAGCACTTGCTTGTGTGCTGGTTGCCATGGCTTGGTGGTTAATGCTTAGCTAGTAACCACAAATATGTTTCATAAGCTATACTCAAGCGAAAGGTTCCAGACGAGCCAAGTGATTAATAATTATAATTGTGAACGACAAAGGAAAAACCATGAAAAAGCTACTCACTTTAAGCATTGCATGTGCATTGGTCAGCGCCTCGGCGTTTGTTAGTGCAGGCCCAATCAAGGCAAAAATAGAAGCGGCAATGGCCTCAGACATTAGAACCGACGCTGAAATTAAACGTGACCGCAATCGCCGTCCAGTTCAAACTCTGGAGTTTTTCGGTGTTGAGGACGACATGCGTGTAGTAGAACTTGTTCCTGGTGGTGGCTGGTATACCAAGTTGCTAGCACCTGCATTAAATGAAAATGGTGAATATTTTGCAGCTATCGGCACTAGTCGCATAGAAAGAAATTTAGCCGATCAGCCAGGCTTCGAAAAAATGCGGATCGTTGGAAAGGAAGTAAGCACCTACCGTGAAGAAGGTGAACGTTTCAGTTCAATCAAGGCGACCGATCTTGGCGTGAGTGATGCCGATGTTGTTCTCACTTTTCGTAACTATCACAACTTCAGTGAGCAGGGTCGCAAAAAGATGAACGAGCTTGCATTTAAGGCGCTCAAGCCTGGTGGTATTTATGGTGTTGTTGACCATACCGCGCGTCATATGGAAGCACCAAATAATAGTAATCGCCGCAGAGTTGACCCAGTTCTGGCAATTAAAGAAATTCAAGAAGCTGGTTTCGTGATGGTAGATTACAGCACTCTTCACTATCGCGAAGATGACGAACTTGAGTATGAAGTTGGCGTAAAATCAGTAGCCGGAAATACCGACCGCTGGACCATTAAGTTCATGAAACCAGAGTAAGCGCAAATTCCTGTATTATTCATCATTATTCAAAACAGGCTTTCTACAGTAGTAGGGGCCTTGTTTTGAGTACCAAAAGCGCACCGCCGATCCTTACGCTTTTACAAAAAGAAAGCTTGTCTAAATCTCCAACATCATCAGCAATGCTTTCGATTGAAGATGAGCTGGTTAAGTACCTTATTGCTTATGAGCCTTGGTTCAAAAACAAAGGGCTTGGCTTGCAATGGCATTTTCCAGTCAAGCATCTTATATCTGCTTCTGATGATGCTATTCGCTCGGTAATGCATTGCCTGCTTGGCACTATTGTCAATCATAACGAGCAGCCAAAAGAAATGATGGTAAAAAGCCAGGTGTGCGACGCTTCACTCAACATCACTTGTAGTGTTACCTACACTCCTAGCTTTCAAAAAACATCCTTATTTCAAGATAAAGATATGCAAGTCATCAATCTTGTGTATGCGCAGTACGGATGGAGTATTTCATACAAATGGGTAGATGAAGTGGCACATATCGAGTGGACGCTAGACTACGCTGGAATTCATGACGAAGTATCCCAAAACCTAGTCCACTTTAGAGAAAGTAACAACAGTGCGGTTCAATCTTCAGAGTTAAGTTTATTCAATAACTCAGTGTTGATACTCGAACCAAACCTAGAGCTCAACGGCTACTTAGGCGATATTTTCAGTACGCATTACAAAGTTGTCGAGCATGGCTTTAACCTCGCTACCGTGAGTTCTCATGCTGTTATAAGTCTCTTAGCTGATACTATTCCAGATGTGATCATTACTGATAGCGATATAATGTGTCGACATAACTTTGCACTACTATCTATGATCGCGTCACACGATACGCTCAAGTTAACTCCCATCTATATTCTTTGTTCTGTTGACGATATTGAATACAAGCTTCAGGCCTTATCAATAGGATGTGAAGACGTCATTGAGAAACCCTTTTTAGCTCCCGAACTGCTACTAAAAGTGAATCGCTGTGTTTTGCATAGAAAAAAACTACTTTCACAATTTGCAAACCAAGGAAAGCTAAACCACAGAGCAATTAATGCAAAACCTCACAAGGCATCTCAAATAAGCGAAAAGTTACAAAAAATCGTCGAAAACAATTATCAGGATGCAAGCTTTTCAGCCTTGTCATTAGCTGAAAAGATGGCCATGAGTGAGAGGACGCTGCAACGAAATATGCTTAATTTAGGCTTAGGCAAGCCCAGCCAATTTATAAAGGATTTCCGCCTGAATAAAGCGTATTTATTGCTACTGCAAGGTAAGCCAATTCAATACAGTGCCGATATTTGCGGCTTCAAAAATGTTGACCAATTCTCGCGTAGTTTTATTCGTAAATATGACATTAAACCCTCGTCATTGTTGCAAGCCATTCACTAGAAAATTGCTTAAATAGTAATCTGTCGGTTTTTTACAGTCATTTGTCGCTTTTTTACCTGAGTTAGTTTCCCCGCTTGTTACCGTTAGTGCATATCTTAACTAAACCAGTACTAGGCTAAACCCATGTTTATACAAAATGCAAAACTCAAAGGTATGCAACATCCCAAATTAAGCTGCTCACTAATCGTGGCAGCTTTCTTACTCAGCGCTTGTGGCGGCGGAAGCGACAACAGTGATAGCGCTTCCCCAATAGCAGTGGAAACACCACCAAGCACGCCTGTTGCTAGTGCATATACCATGCAAGGAAAAGTTATCGATGGCTATGTGTCAGGCGCTACAATATGGCTTGATTTAAATGGCAACGGTAAACTAAACCGAAACATCGAACCCTTTGCCATCTCTGGCGACGCTGGAGACTATGCACTTGAGCTAAGTGAAGATGAGCAGGCTTGTTTGCCCTATACAACAACTTATGTTGATGTGCCTGTAGGTGCCATCGACGAGGACTTAGGCGAAGTTACCGAAGCATATCAGATGTCATTCCCACCCTCGTTCGTAGCGCCAAGCAACGACGATATTCGCCATATTACGCCCCTAACTAGCTTTATTTGGGGTATGGTTAGAAGGCAATTGCAAGGCAGTGGTCAAGGCAATATGAGCTGTGCGCAACTCAGAAACAATGTTGAATTGAGACAACAAGTCAGTGATTCTATAGAAAATGCAGTATCGAATGTTGTGAGTTTTTACAACATCTCGGCGGAACAAATATATGCCGATTTCATCGCAAGCAGCAATAATGAGGTGTATGACATTGCCCAAGATATTGTGCGCAGTCTTAAAGCAAGTTATCGCTTTCAGCTAGAGCTAAGTGAAGAGTATCCAGATGCTAGCGACATAAGCGTTATTGTGTTTAAAGATTCCGCGAACACAGATAGCTCGGAGCAATGGTTACGGTATATATCGGTGAGTCACTCCACCGAGTATTTCACCGAAACAGCAGTATTGAGAAATAACTTACGAAGCATTGTCAGAACAATTGGCTACCGTTTTTATAGCGAAGATAGTTGGAACGAGGGTGTATTGGGCTTAACTACCACTATCAGATACGAAGACGGTAGCGAGAAATGGCAATGCTTTAATGAAGAGCAGGTGCGCTTCGTTCAAAATGGCATAGAGTTAGACTTAATTAATGCAACACCGCCAACGTTTGAAGATAGCTATGAAGATTGCCAGTCATTGAATTATGGCAACGGCATTGAGCGCGGTTATGGTTATACTTTTTCTGAACAAGAAATTGGCTATGGCGCAGTATTTACGATTGATAATACCGATGCAGAGTATGCCGCGCTTGCCGACTGGCATAACATGCGAGACAAAGAAGCGAGCCTAGCACTACGTGATTTAGGTGACTATTTGCTTGCTATTCCTTATCAGTTTGAAGATGACATTAGCCTAGAAGTAAACCGCTGGCAGAAAACTAAAACTTATATTAATGACGACGGTAACGCTGTTGACATCAATAAATTTGGTGAACGCGGAAGCGACGCTATTAAATGGGAGCGCGCCACAAGCCTACCTAACGATACAACATTATTGGAATGTAGTGATGACGGCATAACCTGGGACTCATGCGAGAGCTAAGACCAACCGTCATTCCTAGTACTACACCGTCATTCCTACTACTTCACCGTCATTCCTGCGAAAGCAGGAATCTAGGCCCTTGCCTTCGCAAGGGTGACGGGTCTTAATCCTCATTCCTTCTAATCAACCGTCATTCCTGGTACTACACCGTCATTCCGGCTAGTCAATCGTCATTCCTGCGAAGGCAGGAATCTAAGCCCTTTTTCACCAAATAACGGTAAGGGGCTTGATTCGTTTCACTCGCCACTAAAGTGTGTTTCATGAAGCGACAAAAAGAGGGGACATCACGCGTCGTTGAATGATCATCGGCGCTAATTGCCAAGGTTTCACCCTCCTGCATTTTACGGATTTGAAGCCTGATCATCATTACCGGCTCTGGGCAACGAAGGCCTATAGCATCTAACTGGTGATCGGCTTGTTCGTAAATCTCACGGGTCACTTTTAAATACCGTATTGGTCGCGGTAGCTTTTGATAGCACTTGATGCTTGCTCAAAATCACTGCTTTCGCCACTGTTTTGCGATAAGTACTCGATAACATCAGCCAAACTCACAATCGAAATCACTTGTGTAGCAAAGTCGCGCTCAACCTCTTGAATAGCCGACAACTCTCCTTGCCCTTTTTCTTGACGGTCGAGAGCAATCAATACACCGGCTAATGACGCTTTGTGCTGTTCAATAATCAACATCGACTCACGAATAGCTGTTCCGGCTGTGATCACGTCGTCGACTAGCATAATTTTTCCATTCAGGGCGCTACCCACTAAACTTCCGCCTTCACCGTGGGTTTTTGCCTCTTTACGGTTGAAGCAATAAGGTACATCGCGCTCGTAGTCATTCGCTAATGCAACTGCAGTAGTTGTTGCGATTGGAATACCTTTGTAGGCTGGGCCAAAAAGTACATCAAAATCAACGTTTGAGGCTTGTAACGCAGCCGCATAATATCTACCTAATTTCGCTAGATCGCCGCCAGTGTTAAACAAACCAGCATTAAAGAAGTAAGGACTTACGCGGCCAGATTTCAGAGTAAACTCGCCAAAACGTAATACACCACGCTGAATGGCAAACTCAATAAACTCTCTTTTGTAATCTTGCATTTGTAAACTACCTTACTTAAAAATTATTGCTCTTCGTTGTAACGTTCATCGTGCTGCATTGCTGACTCACTTGGCTTATAGCTGCCTCAAAAAAGAACGCAGCGATAAGGCCAGAGCTAAGCTTAGGCCAACACACTCTTTTGGGCGTCGAATAACTCTTTAATACCGTCGTTGGCTAAGCTCAACATCTCATTCATTTCTTCAAACGAGAAAGGGTCGCCTTCAGCAGTGCCTTGCACTTCAATTAGCTTTCCGGTGTCGGTCATCACTACGTTCATGTCGGTTTCCGCGTCGGAATCTTCTAAATACTCAAGGTCGGCAATCGGATTACCTTTATAAACACCCACAGAAACTGCCGCAATCATATGCTTCATAGGGTTGGTTTTGAGTATGCCTTTGCTGCGCATCCATGTAAGAGCATCAACCAAGGCGACGCAAGCGCCCGTAATTGAAGCTGTGCGCGTACCGCCGTCTGCTTGAATTACATCGCAGTCTAAGGTGATGGTGTTTTCACCAAGGAGTTTTAGGTCGACTGCCGCACGCAATGAGCGAGCAATCAAACGTTGAATTTCTAAAGTTCTACCACCTTGCTTGCCACGAGCCGCCTCGCGGTCGGAACGTGTGTGGGTAGCACGAGGTAACATGCTGTATTCAGCCGTGATCCAGCCTTTGCCCTGACCTTTCATGAAACGAGGTACACCCTCAACCACAGAGGCATTACAAAGCACTTTGGTATTACCAAACTCGATGAGTACTGAACCCTCGGCATGACAAGTGAAATTACGGGTAATAGTAACGGGACGGATTTGGCTAGCAGTTCTGCCGCTTGGACGCATGGTGGACTCCTTATTTTTGAGGGCTGAATTATAGCCTACTTACTTTTAAAAACGCAGTCTTTCTTTCAATTGCGCTAAGGGTCTCTTATTAATAAGTTTTTCGATAAAGCGAAAAAGCCTGCTAAACTTAGCGCGCTTGTTGCTGGTTAGGAAAACACAGAACCAGTCGAGCATTTTTTAATAGATGATTCGATAAGGAATAGCATGATTTATAGCATGACAGGCTTCGCACGCCGTGAAATTAAAGAAGATTGGGGTAGCGCGATTTGGGAAATACGCTCGGTTAACCAACGCTACTTGGAAACATTTTTCAGACTGCCAGAGCAATTTAGAAGCCTAGAACCGATATTGCGTGAACGTTTTCGTAAAGGCCTTCAACGCGGAAAGGTAGAATGTGCACTACGTTACAGCTTAAACGATGCAGCAAGTAATTCTATAAACGTAAATGAAGACCTAGCCAAACAAGTCGTAGAAGCAGCCACTTGGGTGCAAACACAAGGCGACGTTGCCTTAATGAACCCGATTGAAATTCTACGCTGGCCTGGCGTTATCGCCGCTCAAGAAGCCGACATGGACACCATTCAAGCGGATATGCTGAAAGCCTTTGATCTTACTTTCACAGATTTTGTGGCGGCGCGGGCAAGCGAGGGCAACAATATGAAAGGCTTGATAGAACAGCGCTTAGATGCGATACAAGCCGAATCAGATAAAGTAGGCGCGCACATGCCCAGTGTTATCGAATGGCAAAAGGAACGCATTAGAAGCAAGTTCGTCGAAGCTAAAATGGAACTCGACGCCACCCGCGTTGAACAAGAAATGGTATTGCTTGCGCAAAAAATGGATGTTGCCGAAGAACTTGATCGCCTCACCAGCCACGTAAATGAGACCAAGTCGATTTTGAAAAAAGGCGGCGCTGTGGGCAGAAGACTAGACTTTATGATGCAAGAGTTTAACCGTGAAGCCAATACCTTGGGTTCTAAATCGATTAATTCAGAAGTGACTCAATCTGCGGTTGAGCTGAAGGTGTTGATTGAGCAGATGCGTGAGCAGATCCAGAATATTGAGTAGAGTTTCTGATAATACATTGAAGCATTTTAACGTTATGAATCAATAATTTAAACACCTAACAGTTGCGATAGCACCAGAAGATGCATCGAAAGAGGCTATTCGACAAGCAATGATCAAACGACCTCGCTGGATTTGGAATAGCATTAATGACTTCGCGAACCAGTATGATTTTGTGTTGCCCAAGAAATACACTAGCGGCGACAGCCAATGTATTTAAAACTAAGCCTGAAGTTTTAAATCAACACTTACACACGAGCTAGGCCATTGCTACAGCATAATTTTTTTCGAAAAACTTGAGGTTGTTGCACAAAGTTTACTTTCGATTATTGAAAAAGAAACAGAAGGGCATCGGTTTTTAATTGAAAGCTTTGCCGATGTAGCGGCGGCAACAACATCTGATTTATGGATGCAAGGTTTTGTTATAGGCCTGCTGGTTTGTTTACTAGTAGTTTGGAAGAAAGGCTTTATATTTTTAGGCGTGTTACTCGCGTTGTTTATGTTTTATGCTGGCTATGCAACTTTGAATTCTGATATTGGTGCGCATGTAATTCATGAGCAAGGCACACCTTATATAGTAGCTTCTTACATTGCTTTCATAGTTATACTTTTATTTTGTTTTATTGGTTATCGACTGAACGGACGTAGAGTGAAAAATATTATATAACAAAAGCTTGAAGCGGATAAGAATAAAGAGCAAATTTTACCGCTTAATGCGGTGTTACATGCCAGGAGAGTTATGTATTACAGTTTAGAACCTGAGGTCTCTGGTAGGATTGGGGACGATTCAGATTTTGATAATTCAATTCATCCACCGCGTGTTACAAAGCTTAACTATGTATTTGACGGTTGGTTAGGTGATTCGCTAATAGAATCTTTTCCGTGCTTTATTGTTACTGAATCGTTAGCTAAAGAAATAGTTGAAAAGGGTCTGTTAGGATGTAAATTCGAAGAATGTAGTACCACTACTTCTGAACAATTTAATGAATTACATCCCAACAGGGAACTTCCTAATTTCTTATGGCTTCAGGTCTACGGGAAGCTAGGCGTAGATGATTTTTCAATATCAGAAACGGGTATGCTAGTGGTCTCAGCAACAGCTCTTGATGTATTAAATCAAAGTGGTATTGAAAATTGCGAGATCGAGGTGTATGGCATATAACAAACGATTCAAGGAAGTCTATGCCCTTAATAGCAAAAGAAAATAAGGAAAGTGCATTCAAAAATTACTGCCAGAATTGGGTAAGTTTGCTTTCAGCCAGAAAATTTGTCGAGGCTCAGAAACTAATAGATACCGAAAACAGCTATGGTGAAATTTGGACTGAAGCAAAATTAATTAAGATTGTTCAAGATTACTTCGACAACACTTCACGCGTTGAATTTCAAAACGAGGACTTAGCTAAGTGTTACCCTGAATTGCTAGAAACTGAATCAGGCTCTATTTTATTTGGTTTTTACTTGCCGGCAAACGGCGAAATAACAGACTTAACTGTAGAATTTGAGTTCATACCTAATGGTAATTTTGAATATGCAGCCACTATTAATGACGTTCATGTATTGTAGTAAGCACGTATCTAACAATCGTATAAACGCACTCCCTACGGTAGCTGGGAGAACGTTAAATGCAGCCTTTGCTTCGCTTAAAGCGTACACCCTTAAACCTGCTCGTTATGCGGAGTGTTAGGTAATCAAAGATGAGCGCTAAGAAGAATGTAATAGTTGTCACCAAACAAATAAACCTATGTACGATTGCTCTCGTTCTCGAACAACGTGGCAAACTCTTAAGCTGAAAGACCTAACCTTGTTCTTCTATTTCACGCTAAACATCGAATTGGAAAACTTGCTTCATCAATGGTTGCACTTCCACTTTTTCCGGCGTCCTAAGCTCATTAACATGTCTCATTGGCGTAACCGTCACAAAACCCCAAAACTCAAGAAAGCGTTTAATAAATCGTGATTCAATCATTGTGCCTAGTAACTTACTCGGAGATGAATACCCATCTTCAGGGCATTTCAGCAGTAAGTCTGGGAATGCGATCGTTACCTCTTCAATCAATTGCTCTGTATTGCCATGACTTTGTAAGCGCCACAGCATAAATAGCCAGAAGGTTCTTAGATCAATATCGTGCTCCCATCCATCTAGGTAGCCCCAATTGTACTGAGAGGTTGCAGCTTCGAGCATAGGGATAAAGAACGCTTGAATGCCGTGGGCTAAATACTGCTTTTGAGCCGTTTTTTTAACATGATAGCGGCCACTGCGACGATAGATAATACCAGCAATCTCTGCCAGCACTCGGCTGTAATGTAGGGCATTAAACTTATCCTCGTTACTGCCTGCATATTCACTGATGCTAATATGTCGTTCAAATTGAGAGACTGCAAATTCTGGTAATAGCTCACTAGCCTGGTTAACAATTTTTGTCGGCAAGTTACCTTTGCTGGTGGCTTTAAAAGAGCCATCGTTTTGCATGGCTTCGTTTAATATCAATGCTAAGTAACGCATCACTGGGCTGGTTATTAGGTTAGATGGCGTGTGTAGTGTTACCCCTTCCAACTCACTGACAGATGCATATAACCAATTGCTCATTTGTGTTGGCGAAAGGCCACAAAAGTCAGGGTGTGGCCGATCATTAGCTGCCTTCATTTTTTGCTCTGCAACAATATTAAGTTCTTCTATAGACAAGTTAGGGTTCATTGCAGCAACTTGCTCAATATCATCCAGCATTGATGCGTGTTGCTTAGAGATACTGTTCATGCAGCAACGTTTGTACTTTTTACCGCTGCCACAAGGGCAAGATTCATTTCGACCTGGTTTCATGTTTTATCTACTCGTCTTATTTTTCTTAATGCTACGTCATCTCAAACCAACATCATCTCAAGCTAAAAGTGCCGCATTTTCTTGCTTACGCTCTGCGAGTGTTTTTTCTATTGCTAACACAGTAGTTTTACTTACTCCGTGTTGCTCAGCAAGCGGCCTAAACTGACTAATGGCATCAACGACCTCTTGAATGCATTGCTGTGCCTCCTGCCAATTAGCAAAACCAGCACTGGCAGCGAGCTTTTGCATCACACTGAGTGGTGGCACTTTTCCGTACCCTGCAAAGGCGGTCGCATGCTCATTAAAGGGATTAGGGCTAAAGGTTACATCGTAAAATGGAGCGAGTTGCCAACTGCCATCATCGGCTTGTAAAAAGCCCCAGTTTTTGCTGTGATCGTCTTGGTTCGCGGCAAATAAGTTAAACATTGCGCGACGAAATTGAAGTTGCCCAGCAGCGGGTGACTTACACAATTGACGACTGGCTTTAATAAGGTCGCTGTAATCTAAGCTCGGGCTTCGAAAATCAGCATCCAATAGGCCACAGGCACTGTGCATATGTAAACGCCCAGCCTTCTCCTGCGCGGGTAAATAGTCGAAACGCTTTAACGCAAGCCATGCTTTAGCGCCGCTACTTGCAGGAGCTTCAATTAACTGCCAAATCGGTGGCTGACATTTTGCCAACTCAGCCATTTCTAAATAAACCGCTTCACACAAACCTTCTTCGTGGCCCAAGGCTAAGTTCTTCGAAGTGAACTTAACTAACCATGCTTCATCACCAGGTTGTGCATAAGTGCGGCATTGCGTCGGGTCGCCAGCGGGCATATAAATTTGCGCTTTAGGACGAGCACCGCCGGAGCTGCCGACGGCTACCAACGTTGCTAACACTTGCTGAGTGCTACCGTCTAAATCGTCAGAGAGGGACTGGTCAAACAAGGTTTGAGCTTCAAGCCCAAGTGTTGCCAAATCAATATCTGAACGCTGATCTAATGAGAGCTCTGATACAGGTGTAAAAGACAATGCACCCATTCCTTGCTGGCCAACAAACGCCAGTCTATCCATTGCTGTTACTTGTGCTGGTAAAATTCCTTGTTGGCGGAACACGCGATCTTGTAACAACAACCCCCAACCATCGGGAAGGCTGTCTCCAAAAACACCTTGTATACCTTGGTGAGGCTCTTTCGGTGCTTGCTGTAATCGCAAATCTCCTTGAAGAGTAAAAGGTGATAAATTGCCAAATCTACTTAGATAACTTTCATCATACTGAAAGAAAACACCTTGGCGGTTTTGCGCTAATACTCCCACCGATACGGTTTCGCCCGTTGTGAGAGTGCGCTCCACATGCAACTTTTGAATGGATTTAAAGCTCATCTTTAAGCACCTCTTCTATACTGGTCGGTAAAGCGGTACGGTCAGCCGTGGTTTGTGTCAGTTGATAAAGCCTGTCTAGTGAATCCAACGACTGCCACAAAAGCAGCAGCTGACGAAATGAAATTTGCCCGGTGAGTTCAAACTTTTTTATGGTAGAAGCAGGTACACAACTACGCAGTGCCAGTGCCTCTCGCGATAGCTTCGCTTGTTTGCGTAAGCCCCGTAGATGAGCAGCAAAAGCTTGGCTTACATCGGTATCATCTAAAAGTGAAAATTTCATACACAGCCTCAATGGATACAATAACATCTATTATAGCGTTATTTCCTAATTTATGGATACAATAATGTCCATACAAATGTGAATAGCCACTATATGACTGGTGGTTAAAAGTGAAGATTAAAGAAAACGACAGCCTCAACAACCTGATTTAAATAAGTTAATCATTTCAATTTAATGGTGACAGTTTTGGTGACATGGAGTTACAGCTTCTATGGTGTATAAACCATCTAACACCATATTAATTGTACCAATTATGAATGACTCAGAAATTCAAAAAATAGTATATTTACGATCACTAATTTTTATGAGCATTAACGTTTTACCGAGTATGATTTGGTATTCGTTGCGTAAACTTTAAAAAATAATATATGTAGCTTAACAGAAAAAGCATTGCCGTAAGCTCGCACTTTCAAAAGGCACGCTCTTCTTTCTGTCAGAAACTCATTTTCGTGTTCGCGGGCGCATAATGTTTGATTCCCGCTGTCATACTAAAGTTGTTGTTTCAAAGTAAATCGCGTATCTTTTCAATATCAAAGCAAAATTCAAGCATCGCAACGGAGTGTGTATTGTCTTATCAACACCGCAGAAACAGTTGGCAACCTAACAAACGACCATGGCGTCAGCTCTTTCTTTCAAGAGTCACGCTCATCTTTCTGTCAGAGACTTTATTTCGGGTTCGCGAGCGCATAAACGCACTCCACACGGTCGCTGGGACATAACGGTGGAGATTCGGTATGGATAACAAATGAATCTTTTGGCTATAAAATGTTTAGTTCATCCGAAGATATTACAGCGACTACAAAAGAAGAACTTAAAAATAACAATCAAAAACTTATTTCTAAATTGATAGATCGCAGTTTAGAGTTTATGAAGTTTGGCGTTAAAAAACGTAATAAAGCGATCAACGAAGGACGTATAAAGTTTGGCTTGCGTCACTTCGTTCCGAGTTAAGCCAAAAATATATCGCCTGTTATTGCGGCGCTAGATATCAGGAGGAGACATGAAGTTTCTATTGTTCTTTGTGGTTTTGCTATTTTCGGGTATTAGTATAGCCTGCACTTGTGCGGCACCAAGCATCGAAGAATCATTCAAAAACGCTGACTTTGTCTATATTGGACAAATAGAATCAGCAAAACTGAGTGATTCCACCGAGGTCACCAATTATTTAACTATAATAAAAGAATATAAAGGTGTCAGAGATACAGATGTTGTGATGTCTCGAGTTAGTAAGAGTTCATGCTCGTCACCAGCTGGAGTGGGTTATGAATATCTAGTGTTCGGTAAAAATAACAGTACACCAATACTCGAGAGTTGCGGCCAAACTCGAGTTATATTTTATGGTAAAAAAGCGCTTTTAGACAAATTAGATAAGTTAGTAAGAACGGCGGAACTAGAATTGAGCACTAAGCAAGATGATAGCTAACAATACATAAACCGGACATTGGCAAGAGCGGCCAACGCCGGTTATGTAAGGTGTTATACGAAAAAAGGAGAGTTCGAGTGAGCTATATAGATCTATTCGATCATGAACATGTAGGGCATTTTGCAGGTTTACCGATCTATAGACCGCTTGAACCAGTCGTGCCTCAGAGCCCGATTTATGGCGAGTTTCCCGCCAGTATAGATAATTTAGTTTTAGGTGGCGGCTTGCACCTTGAGCATCCCGGGTTAGTATTCAAAAACCTTAATTATATTGCGGCTTACTTCATCGCCGAATGGATAGATTTTTGCGAGGATACTAAGTCTTCTATCTATAGTGACGAAGAAACAGATAAGTGGGCTGACATAATTCATGGGTATTTAAACATGAAAGATGAGTTTGAGTACTTTGAAACATATCATTGGTCAATGAGAGATTATTCAGACTTTTACAATGACTGTAAATCCACTTGTATGCGAAGCCCATTTATTGAAACTGAGCAGCGCAACAATTTCGAGCGGTGGTTGTTGTGTAATATTGGCGAGCTGGTTGTTTTTTCTTATCCAGAGTTAATAACAGACTCTGAAATTATAGCGATCGCTAAAAAAGTAGATCGATTCCTGTATGGTAATGTTTCTATTTTGCCAGCAGGCTACCCAACTGACCATTTAGGCAGAAGTACAAGATATGGTCAGTCACAACAAGGGCTCAGAGCATTTAATGTCACCAAAAACGTATAACCAAGCGTTCAACACGGACTCTGTAATGCCGGTTAACGCGGCGTTATATGCCCTCTAGCCCATATGATTTTAACTAACTTTTCGATAGCGAATGATTTTATCGCACTGGAACACAATGGTAGTTATTTAGACCTCCATAATAATTTCGATTTTATTGATTTTGAGCACATAGAAGACCGTAGCCGGGTCATATTGAGATGGCAACGTACAAAGGATGCTTGGATAGCAAATGATGTTCCATTTAATCTTCGATTGCTGTTTTCCGAAGTGTACCTTTTCAAGTGTACTAACCGAGAAAATGCTCTATCAACAACTGACGATACTTGCTTGAGTTCCATAGGTTTCATTTGGAATGACATGATTGAAAATATGGAAGGATTCTCTAATGCGACTCCCAAAGAGGGATGTGAGCATCTTACTATGTGTCTTGAGTCTGGTTTTGCGATCAAAATAGGTGCAAAAAAGGTAAGATGTGAGACTGACAACGGCACATAACAAAATGTTCAATCTGATCAAGCTAAGCAAGAGGCCGCGAATCAAGGTATGGAATACACTGCAGATAAGGACCTCAGAAACAATAAATTGCTACTATGGTGGGATTAAACAGCGAGCGAGCTAACAAAGCGCTTAACTCGTTCCCTTCGGTCGCTGGGACAACTTTACGTACGGCCTTCTCTTCGCTCAAAGCAGCCGAACTTAAACCTTCTCGTTATGCGAGGTGTCATACACAATGGAGACTTAAACAGTTGTTTCGGTTTATCACAACCCTGATTTTCATCATTTGATTCTCTGCTCTAGGGCAAATAAAACAAGCCGAACTAGATGGTGCTTTAATCGAATACATAGACTTTGGCGAAGGTAAATACACTTTTGTTATCGAGTCTGGAATTGGTACGGGGGTCAGTTATTGGGATTCTTTTATTCCATTTGCCAAACAACTAAACGCCAGAGTTATTGTTTATTCTCGTGCTGGAAATGGCTCATCTGACCGTTCGAATAACGTAGGGTTAAAAAGCTCTCTACTGCGTTTAGAAAAACTCTTAACCAAGTTAAATACGCAAAAAAACCTGATCTTTGTTGGTCATTCATTTGGTGCTTTCCACGCAAGAAACTTTGCCTATTATAATCCAGACATCATCACTCTTACTTTGCTTGGCGCAACTAACTGTAAAGGTTGTGTAAATCAGATTTACGCATCAGTTCTGAAAGTTATACTTTAACTTCTTCAATATCTCAATTGCGCACTAACAACTGATTTTTATCACTATCTAATAAGCGCTGTTGAGCAAAGCTACGCTAGGGTTTATTGTGCGCCTAATTGTTATTTACTGCGTGATTCTTATAAGTGCATGCAGTCACACATCGTCGATTTCAGAATCGGATAAAACGGCCGCCGCCCCTGAGCAGTGGCAAGAGAATTGGCAACGAGAAGCACTCGGGCATCTTTCTGAGGCCTCATTAGCGAGTAGCAAAACGTACTGGCCTTTGCAATACAGCAATGAACAACTCGCCGACTTCACGCAACAAGCGCTGGGTAATAACTTTAGCCTTCAACAAACAACACTCAGTGTGGCGATTCAAGAGAAACGCTTGAACAATGCGCAAGCTAGCTTGCTACCCACACTTGATTTGGGCTTCTCCAGTCGGCGACAGCAGAATACAACTCAACTAACAAGCACAAACACACTTGAGCTATCTAGCAATTACGAGCTAGATTTATGGGGCAAACTATCAGCACAAGAAAAAGCCCAAAGCTATGAGCTACTCGCAGCAAAAGCGAACTTGCAACAGCAAACTCAAAACCTTGTAGCCAATCTTCTCACCGCTTATGCCACAGCAGTTGAGGCGAGTCAGTTATATGATTTATTTAAGCGCAGGAGCAATAACTCTCAGCAAGGTTTACGCATTATTGAAGATGGCTACAAACAAGGTCTCAATACCGCTCTTGATGTTTACTTGGCTCGCAACGAGCTAAATACCGATCTTGCCCGCGAAGCCCAGCAACAAACAGTAAAATTAGCCAGCATTCGTAGTCTTGAGCAACTCTTGGGACGTTATCCAACCGGTGTGCTGGCGCTAAGTAACAGTATTCCCATTATCAGCAACGACATCTATCTTGGCGTGCCAGCTAATATGCTAATGAACAAACCCAACATTCAAGCAGCTTGGCTAAACTTACTCGCTAAAGATGCCACCTTGGCTTTTGCTCATAAACAACGCTTTCCAAGTTTTACACTAGCGGCGAGTTTGGGAAGCTCTACAGATAAACTTAAAGATCTGTTTTCTTCTGACCTTGTGTGGACGCTACTAGGAAGCATTGTTGCCCCACTCTATGACGCTGGCACCTTGGCAAATAATGAAGACATCGCTCGCTTAGAAGTGCAACAAACAGAATTGCAGTATTGGGAAACGGTAAATTCTGCGTTTGCAGACGTTGAAAATGGCTTGTCTCAAGAGCGAAACTTACAGCAAAGAGTAGTGAATTTAAGCGAGGCTGAAGAAAACGCGATAGCAGCAGAAGCGTTGGCCTTTGAGCAATATTTAAAGGGCTTAGTCACTTATACCACGGTTCTTGAAGCTCAGACTCGAGCGACCGAAGCACAAAGCACCCTCATTCAAGTAAAGCGAGAGTTGTTCACCAATCGAGTTAACCTACATCTAGCACTGGGCAGCAATTTCGATCCAGCACTGCAGCCAAGTATTAATATAAGTGAACGTAATAATGACTAGAATGAAAAAAATCCTAACGCCCGTCGTTGTGCTCTTGATATGCGCTGCGCTTGTGTATTTTATTGTCGATAACCCGCCTGAAACTCAGCGTCGCCCAGCCAGCACAGGCCCACAAATTACCGTTAACACCCTTACTATTGAGCCTATTGATTATCAGGTGATGTTAACGAGTTTTGGCACTGTATTACCGCGCACTCAAAGTACCTTAGTTGCTCAGGTGAGTGGGCAAATTATGAAAGTGAGCGATCAATTTAGAGACGGCAGCTTTTTTGAGAAAGGTGACCCACTAGTATGGCTAGACGAACGCGATTATCTTGCAGAGGTTAAAATAGCTCAAGCGAATGTGCTGTCGGGAGAACAAGCACTTCTTGAAGAAAAAGCCAGAGGTGAACAAGCGCTGCTCGATTGGCAACGTTTGGGCGATGGCTCAAAGCCCAATGCTTTGGTGCTGAGAACGCCGCAACTTGAGGCTGCTAAAGCGGTTTTGCTCTCTGCACAAGCGCAATTACAAAAAGCTGAGTTAGCGCTGGAGCGAACAACCATTCGTGCGCCATACGCCGGCCGAATATTAAACACAGACGCCGACGTTGGCCAAGTTGTAAACAACAATTCTCAACTTGCCAGCATTTACGCAATCGATGTGGTTGAAGTTCGCCTACCAATCAATAATGGCGACCTGGCGCTTATCGACCTGCCTAAAGAATACAGGGGCAATAAGGTAATTGATGCCAATACGCAGGTCTTTTTAACTTCTGATCTCATAGGCAAACAAAATAAACAGGCCAAGATTGTTCGCACAGAAGGTGCAATAAACAGTGATTCCCAGCAACTCTATGTGGTAGCGCAAATTGAAGACCCTTACGGCGATGCAGACACTAGCAATATGCCACTAAAAATAGGGCAATATGTAAGTGCTGATATTGTTGGTAAGACCCTTACGAATGCGATTGTGATTCCTAACTCCGCTATATATCAAGGAACCTATGTTTATACGGTGGTCGACAATGCCTTGCTACGCAAAGACGTGAGCATTGCTTGGCAAAATGCCTCACAGTCGATTATTAATGGTGGTTTAGAGCCAGGCGAATCCCTTGTATTAACCACACTAGGACAAGTTAGCTCGGGCACTCGCGTGCAGGTGCAAAACACTCAAGCGAGTGAAGCAAGCAACGAGCTTGAAAAGCCCAGCGACCGTCGCCCAAATAGGCCAAGTCAGGAAGAACTAGAAGCCATAGCAAAAGAGAAAGGCATTAGCGTCGAGCAAGTAATAGAACAAAGGAAGGCCGCTCGCAAGGCAAGAAGGGAAGCGCAATGATAGCTTGGTTTACTCGCAATGCTGTAGCCGCTAACCTGCTGATGGTCTCGATCATTTTTGCGGGGCTGTTTAGCTTATCAACACAGATACCATTAGAAGTATTCCCCACCTTTGAGTCAGAGCGAGTGTCGGTAAGTGTGAGCCTACGTGGCGGAGCACCTGAAGATGTTGAGCAAGGTGTTACCATTAGAATTGAAGAGGCTGTGCAAGATCTTGAAGGCATTAGGCAAATTACGAGTCGTTCGTCTGAAAGCTCATCACAAGTTAGCATCGAAGTAGAAAGTGGCTACGACGCACGAGAAATTCTAGCCGATATTAAGAGTCGAGTAGACGCTATTAATACTTTTCCGGTAAACGCTGAAAAGCCGGTTATTGCTTTAGCCCAGAGACGCAGAGAGGTAATAGCGGTTACCATCGCAGCACCGTACAGCGAAAAAGAAATAAAGGAATATGCTGAACAAGTACGCGATGAACTCCTGCTTATTGATGGCATCACGCAAATTGATTTAGATGGAGTGCGAGACTACGAAATCGCGATTGAAATTAGCCAAGCAAAACTGCAGCAGTTCAATTTAAACATTAACGAAGTATCGAACATCATTGATTCATTCAGTGTTGATGTATCAGCTGGCAACCTCAAAACAACCGGCGGCGACGTTCTGATCCGCACCAAAGCTCAGGCTTATTACAAAAATGAATTTGTAGACATTCCAGTAAAAACTAATGCCGACGGTTCGGTTGTGCGCTTAAAGGACATTGCCACGATTACCGATGCCTTCGAAGAAAGCCCGGTTCGTACTCGCTTTAATGGCCAACAAGCAGCCTTTTTAGATGTGTATCGCATTGGCCAGCAAAGTGCGATTGAAGTGGCTGATAAAGTGAAAGCCTACATCAACTCAAAACAAGCGAGCTTACCAAGAGGTTTCACCTTATCCTATTGGGATGACGACTCTGAGATAGTCAAAAGCCGTATTGCCACACTCACCAGTAACGCCATACAAGGCGGTATTTTAGTACTCTTGCTATTGACTCTGTTTTTACGTCCTTCCATCGCATTTTATGTGTTTTTGGGTATACCCGTGTGCTTTTTGGGTGCCTTTATTTTCATGCCTTTCATGAGCGTTACGATCAACATCATGAGCTTGTTTGGTTTCATACTTGTGCTTGGCATTGTGGTGGATGACGCCATAGTTACCGGCGAAAACATTTATACCCATTTGAAAACCTCCAGTAGTAGTGAAGAAGCGGCGATTAATGGCACCAAAGAAGTGGCAACGCCAGTGACTTTCGGTATTCTCACAACGGTCGCTGCGTTTCTTCCCTTAGCCTTCATCGAAGGAAATCGCGGTCCTATTTTTGCGCAAATACCTTATGTGGTGATCCCCGTTTTATTATTGTCACTGGTTGAATCTAAGTTAGTACTACCAGCGCACTTAAAGACAATAAAATTACGCTCTGAAAAAACCTCAATGAATAAGTTTGAGCGACTTCAACAGCGCTTTGCAGACGGCTTTGAGCACGCAATTATTCGATATTATCAGCCCGTACTTAAGCTTGCCTTAGGCCATAAATTAACCACGCTCAGTCTGTTTTGTGGTGTATTTATTATCATCACCGCACTTATCATTAGCGGATGGACGAAGTTCGTGTTTTTCCCGCGCATACCCAGTGAAACAGTGCGTGCTAGCCTAACTATGCCAGCAGGTACGCCGTTTGATTCAACCAATCAATACATTGTACTAATGACAGATAAGGCATTAGAGCTGCAACAAAAATACACCGACGAAGATAGCAAACAAAGTGTAATAACCAACGTTTTGGCAACTACTGGCGGACGCGGAGGCACTACCAACGTTGGCGGCGTGCGTTTTGAAATCCTTCCCCCTGATCAACGTAGTTCAGACATTAGCTCACGACAATTAGTGAATGAGTGGCGGCAAATGATAGGCTCGGTACCCGGTGCCGAATTGCTTACCTTCCGAGCAGAAATAGGTCGTTCATCTGACCCTATCGACATTCAATTAAGCGCAAAATCCCTAGCCACCTTGAATCAAGTTGCGGATAAGGTTAAAGAACGCTTGGCTACTTACCCAGGCGTGTTTGAAATAGCTGATAGTTTATCTGATGGCAAGGAAGAGTTGCGCATAGAGCTGACCCAAGCGGGCAGGGTAATGGGCTTAACTCGCACGGGTATTTCACAACAAGTGAGAAATGCTTTTTTCGGGAGTGAAGTGCAGCGAATTCAGCGCGGAAGTGATGATGTGCGAGTCATGGTAAGACTGCCATTGCAAGAACGCAGCTCTATCGCCACTCTCAATACTATATTGGTGCAAACACCTAATGGTAGCCAAGTGCCGCTATCGCATGTTGCCACCCTTTCACCAAGTAAAAGCCCATCAACCATTTACCGCGTTGACCGCTTTAGAACAGTGAGTGTCACCGCAGACATCGATAAAACCACGACCAACATGACAGTATTACAAAATGATTTAAGTGATTACTTGTCAACGCTTCTGCAACAATACCCTGGCACCAAATATAGTTTGGAAGGCGAAGCTAAAGAGCAGCGAGAATCCTTTGGTTCGCTTGCATGGGCGCTTGTTTTCGTCTTCTTCATCATATACTGCTTACTTGCCATTCCATTTAAGTCGTATACCCAACCTATTATCGTAATGAGCGTGATCCCCTTTGGCATGATTGGCGCAGTTGTTGGTCATTGGCTAATGGGCATGGACTTAACCATATTCAGCTTATTAGGAATGCTTGCGCTGGTAGGCGTGGTTGTGAACGATTCTTTAGTATTAGTCGATTACATTAATAAAAAACGTATTGAAGGAATGGCAACACTTGAGGCCGCCTTAACCGCTGGTGCCGCTCGCTTTAGGCCAGTCATGCTTACCTCTTTAACAACCTTTATTGGCCTCATGCCTTTACTCTTTGAGAAGTCGACCCAAGCGCAATTCCTAATCCCGATGGCAGTATCATTAGGCTTCGGTATTTTGTTTGCTACTTTTATTACCTTGCTCTTAGTTCCCGTTAATTACTTATTGCTAGATCGGATAGTAAGATATCGTTGAGTGCTAAGATCATTTAGCCATGTTGGCTCATCGCAAACTACCGCGCTTCAGCGCTTTTTAGCTGCCAAGTCTATTTGGCTGCACTAGTATCAAGTTCGTCACGCTGGCTCACAAATATGAGCTTCGCTAATAAACGATAAAAGGACATACTAGTGCTAAGATCAATTCTCATTATTGTTAGCTTAACTTTTGGTTATTCATTGGGGCTCAAGGCTCAGGACAAAAGCTTAGCTATTGAAAAAAACCGCGTCGCTGATTTTCTTTTCATTACCGATCGAAAAGGAGCTGATCCACTCAAAGCTGCCTACTTTGAAGATATGTTTCCTAGTGCTCAGCAACTGGGTTTTCAGCGCGGCACAGCTTTTAAGATCGACCGACCGCCAATAAGCGGTATGTATTACCCAGACTTTTTAGCCATTGGCAGCTGGCCTGGAAATTGGGAACAAAGAGCGCCACTATTCGGAGAACTAAGCAGCCAGAAGCCCGATATTAGAGAGCGTCGGCTAGCTATTTGGTCAAGCTTTAATATGCTCAACTTTGAAACGCAAACGGCGATTGATCTGCAGTTTGATAGCAGCAAAATATATGTTTTTGGGGCATACTGGAAGGCAGACCCTAAGGCTTTTTCTGTACTTAAAAAAGCATTTAAAAACGAGGTGAAACAACACAATGGCAAGTCAACATTATTGATTGAAGAGGCTTATTCAATGTTTGGTTACACCGACGCAGCAGATTTTCTGTTCATAACCGAATGGGAGAGCCAAGCAGCATTTGACGCTTTCCAGAACAGTATGCATAGCTTCAAAAAAGAGCAACTCAGCAACGCAGCACTTAGAGCCTCGAGTGAGTTCTATTTGAGTGTGCCACCCAAAAAGGGCTAACGGCCAGTGCAGTGGCTTTCATTTTCACGCTTAATTCGTAATTGATGCACATTTACTGCACATTCTTTCGTTACCGTGGTTGTCAACTTGGTCATCGCGGTAACGAGAAAAACAATGGAGCTACACAATAAGCTGGCACAAGCCATCAGTCCTAACAGTATATTACCCATACTAGGGCGCACAAACCACCAAGTAAGCGACCACGACGATGGTCACCTTAATGCCCTACTTGATAGTTTTCATAGCCATGAGTTGGCCGATTTAAACAAAGCTAATTTGATGGATCGCGTAGACGTTAAGTTTATGCTACCAAATTATCTTTTGCCCACACTGCTACGAGCACTTAAATTTCACTACAGCGTGCTCGAGGTTGAGCAAAACCGAATATCGACATACTACAATGAGTATTTCGACACGCCCGATATGAGCTTCTATTACGCCCATCACAATGGCAGACTCAACCGCTTCAAAGTGCGCCAAAGAACATATGTGGATACCAACACTCGATTTTTAGAGGTGAAGTTCAAAAATAATCAAAGACGCACGATTAAACGCCGAGTAACTTGCCCGGAAAATGCCAAAACCGATATGGCATGTCAGCAATTTATTGCGAAGAAGCTAGGTAATCCCTTTGCACACTATTGCGTCACTCAACAAAGTGGCTACCGTCGAATAGCCTTGGCAAACGAAGCTAGCGCCGAGCGAGTAACCATCGACTTCAATCTTTGGTTCCGCGAAAACGACGATGCAGACAAAATTCAACCCGAAGGCTTCTTTATCGCCGAATTAAAGCAAAGTCGACGTTCAAAGCTATCGCCGTTTTTTCAATTAATGACTGAACACGTGATATCCCCTATCTCGTTTAGCAAATATTGCATAGGTTGCGCCCTGCTCTATCAAAACACATTAAAAACAAATCAGTTCAAACCTGTACTAACAAAATTAAATCAATTTTCTACTTTCACCTCTCATTGAGCACTTATTATGACTGAATTAGCACTTCCCTTTATGTTTAAACTTGCCATCAACATTTTGTCTATCTCGGTGTTGTGTTACGGATGCTATTATCGCTTAAACAAAAATACCGACGTGGCCGGATCTTTTCTGTTGTTCGGCGTTGGCATCTTTATTATCACTAATCTGCTCCATGGCGTAGATATGTCGATGGAATTTGCCTTTGGCCTTTTCGCAGTATTTACCATGCTGCGTTACCGCACCGACGCCATCTCAATTAAAGAGATGACCTATCTATTTTTGGTCACGGCAATCGCTTTACTCACCGCCGTCAGTAAACTTTCTACCCTTGAACTTCTTGCTTTGAACGGGCTAATTTGCGGCATTGCATTCATAGTCGACACTCGTTTTTTGCGCAGCCCTTACCGTACTCAAAGCATTTCCTACGAGCGCATCGAAAATATAAAACTTCATAAGCGCCCGCAACTCCTTCAAGATCTTAAAACCAGAACCGGCTTAAACATTATTGATATTGAAATCGTCCATATCGATTTCCTAAAAGATGCTGCCGAGCTTAAAATCAAGTATTGCCCCGAAACAACAAGCGCTGTACAAAGAAGTGAAAATGAAGCTGATGCAATCTCGGGGCAAGCTTCATGAAAGCCCAGTTAGCGTGTTGTATGGCTTTGCTGTCGGTGAGCACGATTGCTGCAGCAAAAGACTATCCTACAGTCGAATTCGATGGTGATATAAAGCTTGATTATGATTACTTTGAGCCGAATTTTTTGGAAGATGGTCTAGAGTCCGAAGATGCTATTTATCTTAGGCGACTCAGATTAAAACTCTCGTCGAAAATCACCAAGGACTGGTCTGCAGTACTCAAGGTAGATACTCATGACGGTATTGATATTCGAGATGCCTACATTAAATACGATGCTTGGGATTGGGCAAATATCACCATAGGGAAGCAAAAAGAACCCTTTGGCCTAGAACGCTTAATGAGTACTAAAAGTCTGCCATTTATAGAACGAAGCATGGTTACAAGCGCATTTAGTCCCAATCGCTCATTAGGTGTCAAACTCAGTGGCGATGAGGGTGCATTTAATTGGCAGCTCGGCTACTTTGAAGATGACGACGCTGCAAAAGGAAGTGCAATTACTGGGCGCTTAGCTTGGGGCCTAACCAAAAACAAGAATCTGATTCATGTAGGCGCATCATTCAGCCAAAGAAACCTCGATGGCCTTGAATACCGTATCAATGAAAGACTAGAAGTAAACAGCGCCGACTCACTCATTGAAGGTGCGTTTATCGATGCAACAGAGGCTTCGCTACGAGGTATTGAGTTCATTGGGCAGTATGAAGGTTTTGTCGCGACGGCCGAATGGCAAGATGCCAATTACAGCACCTTGGACGGACACAATTATGACTACTCTGGTGGCTACTATCAATTAAGCTATTTATTTTCGGGTAACAATAGAAAGTATAAAGAGGGTATTTTAGCGAAAGTGAAGGCGAAAAATGACTGGGAATTGGCGCTGCGTCTAAGTGAGCTTTCACTTGAAAAAGAGCAAAGCGAGGCCCAAAGTCTAAGCCTAGGTGTAAACTATTACCTAAATAAAAATACGCGTTTCAGTGCAAACTATATTAGAGCTGAATATAAAAGCGAGGGCAGTAATGAAGGCGCTGGAAACGCTTTGGCCTTGAGGGTTTTTTATCGTTTTTAGAAAACCAGTAACGATAGCAATGGAGTGCTATTTTTCCGACTCACCAGATTCAGCTTCTTCCGTGATTTGTTTCTCTAACTTTTTACGCTTTACAATATCTGCACCAAGCGACTTCTCAACAGTTTTTCTGCCAATGTAACCAACAGGCGCATACGGATGCTTGCGTTTAAAAAATTTTTTAAAGATGTTCAATTTCATAAGTTTTTTCTTGGACTCCTATCTATTATATTTTTTCGACTATGATTTACATGTCTTTAGTCAGTACAACTAGAATGTTAAAACACATTTACCCAAATACGATGCTTGTAAATTCAATCGTTGCTAGCATTGATTTATAAAGAGTTTAGCATGTTTTGCATAAAATAAAGATACATAACTGTCATAATTCTGTAATAAAAGTGTCATAATTGGAAATATGTGCAAAAACTTAGCACAAAAGAGCAATCTGTCGCTCAACGAAGACAGCTGTTCTGGCCTTATCTATACCGAACGCCACAATATAAGCCACAATATAAGCCACAAAGGCAAGGAGAGTGAATTGACACAGTTAGTGAGACAATCTGTAAATAGTCTTTTAGTGTTTGTTTTTATTTATGCATCAACCGCAAATGCGAATATTTCGGGTGTTATGGGCCCGAATATCAAAGAAGGTGATCGTAGCTTACAATTTAGAAGCGCGGTGTCATTCGCCGATGAAGATGGCGAGGAAGATGCGTGGGCGTATCGCCTGCATTATCAACATGCTTTCAACGATACTTGGCGCGGGCGAGTATTTTTGCAATATCGTGATAGAGGGAATTTCGAGTGGGATTCCGTTAGAACCGAGCTTCTTTATAACTTTAAAAAGACCAGCCCCAACGATAATTGGTCAAGCGCATTGCGTTTTGATTTAAGAACACGCAGAGGCAGTCGTTCTGAAGATTTCGCGATAAACTGGGGCAATCAATGGGACTTAACTGAAGGCTTTAGAGCAAGAGCAATGTTAGTGCTAGGCAAGCAACTCGGCAGTAGTCGCACGTCCAACGACCTAGCAGTGCAAAGCCGAGCTAGTGTCAGCCGAAAGCTTGAAAACGGCCTGAGAGTTGGCGTTCATCTACTTAACCAACACGGTGAACTAGGTAATTTTGCATCCGTTAACGAACAGGGCGTTTTCTTTGGCCCTACAATTAGTGGTTCGTTTGGTGATGTTAACTATGAGTTGAGATATTTAAACGGCGTGACCGATGCATCTGCTGATCACAATTTATTCTTTAGAATTACCACCAGCCTGTAGAAGAACCCATTAACCTAAAATAACAAAGCCCAGACTTAATTTAATGCGTCTGGGCTTTTTCTTTTGTAGCAGAAGATTCGTCCTAATCGATTGCTAAGCTTACGCTGACAGGGCAATGATCTGAGCCAAATACGTCGGTATGAATGTCAGCGTCTAGGACTTTTTCTTTCAATGCACTTGAAGCCCAGAAGTAGTCTATACGCCAGCCAACGTTACGCTCTCGAGCACCCGCACGGTAGGACCACCAAGAGAACTTCTGCTCCTGAGGCTTCAACATACGAAAAGTATCAACATAACCGGCACTTTCTAAGTTATCCAGCGCATCAATTTCTTGTTGGGTATAGCCCGCACTCTTGTTGTAGTTAGGCTTTGGTCGAGCAAGGTCAATATCTCGATGAGCAGCGTTTAAATCACCACACATCACAACTGGCTTTTTCTCTTCCAAGGCTTGTAAGTAGGCGAGGAAGTCTGCGTCCCAATTCCCACGATAAGGCAGGCGAGAAAGGTCATTTTTTGAGTTTGGTGTGTAAACCGTGACAAGATAGTAAGCATCGAATTCAGCACAAATTACGCGTCCTTCTTGATCATGCTCTTCAATCCCCATATCCATTGTCACACTAATCGGCTTGGTCTTAGTAATAATAGCAGTGCCAGAGTAGCCTTTTTTAACAGCCGAATTGGTGAATGTATAGTAAGTACCAACTTCACTCATATCACCTAAAGCCTCAATTACTTGTTCATCTTGCGCTTTCGTTTCCTGCAAACATAACACATCGCAATTGAGCTGAGCGAAAGACGTTAAAAAATCCTTCTTCATTACCGCACGAATGCCATTAACGTTCCAAGATACAAGTTTAGTCGTACTCAAGAGTCTCTCCGTATAAAAATTAGGAGCCAGATAATAGCTTTGTGATGGCTATTCATCAAGGGGGCGGTGAACACTCGCTCATTGTTTACTTGTTTCAGATTCTGATCGCGTGCGCCATAGTGTTATACTTCATAAAAATCATAACGATAATTAGTTTCAGGGAATAAATGCATGGCAAGTTGTGATGCACCGGGCTTAATGCCTATAAGCGAAGCAAAAACGATAATACACTCAATGCTCACAAGGGTTACCGAAATCGAGCTTTGCAATCTGGAGGGTTTACTCGACCGTGTATTGGCCGAGGACGTAATATCCCCCATTAACGTTCCCGCGTATGACAACTCAGCAATGGATGGCTATGGCTTTTCACATGCAAGCTCAGAGCAGTCTAATCGTTTTACCATCATTGGGAAGAGCTTCGCTGGCAATGCATTTCAAGGCACAGTGGCTGCTGGCGAGTGCGTTCGCATAATGACAGGGGCTGAAATTCCATCTGGCGTTGATACGGTGATTATGCAAGAAGCGACAACCCAGAGTGATTCGATCATGACCATCTCATCTGAGGTACAAGCCGGTGCGAATATTCGTAAAGCTGGTGGCGACATAATGAAAGGCACTTCGGTGTTGAAACAAGGTCATCGAATTGGTGCAGTGGATATTGGCTTGCTTGCCTCGCTAGGCATTAATAAGCTAAGGGTTTATCGCAAAGTAACAGTCGCTGTGTTTTCAACAGGTGACGAGTTATTGGCTGCCGGTGAGGCGGCTCGCGAAGACAGAATATTTGATAGTAATCGCCCGATGGTTATCGCCATGCTCAGAAAGCTTGGTGTTGAGGTGGTCGATTTGGGTATAGTGCAAGACAACAAAACGGCTATTCGCAGCGCATTTGAAAAGGCCAATGAGCTAGCTGACTGCGTAATCACCAGCGGTGGTGTATCGGTGGGCGAAGCTGATTACACCCGCGAAGTACTTGATGAATACGGTAGCATCGACTTCTGGAAATTAGCAATCAAACCGGGAAAGCCCCTCGCATTTGGGCGTTTACCCAATAGCTATTTCTTTGGTTTGCCTGGTAATCCAGTCTCGTCAGCAGTGACCTTTGACCAAATTGCTAAAGAAGCGATTCTGCATATTGCCGGTTGTAACACAAAGCAACCCACACTTTTTGCGGCTATAGCCGCAACACGTTTTAAAAAACGCCCGGGTAGAACCGACTATCAGCGCGTAGCATATTTCAAGAATGATGACGGTGAGCTTTGCGTCAAACATGTTGGTACACAGAGTTCTGGAGTGCTTTCGTCGTTTAGTCGAAGTAATTGCTATGCCGTTTTAGAGCAAGAAAGAGGCACGGTTGAGATTGGCGAAACAGTGTCGATATTGCCATTTGATTCTAGCATTCGTTCGCTCTAAATACTTGGGCGCAATACTCACATCATTGACTACAAACATAGAGGCGGCGATTGAAAGAGCTAACAAACCAACAAGCAATGCGCTATAGCCGACAAATAATGCTTTCTGGCTTTGATTTAGACAAGCAGGAGTTACTACTTGCACGCTCGGCAGTTATCGTGGGAGTTGGCGGGCTAGGCTGTGCTGCCGCTCAATACTTGGTTGCTGCTGGTGTGGGAAACATAACGCTTGTCGACGATGACAAAGTTGAGCTAACTAACTTACAACGCCAGATACTGCACAGAGAGCATAGTATTGGGCAGTCGAAGGTTGCGTCTGCACTCGCTTCTTTGCAAAGAATGAATAGCGACATTTGCATTACTGGCATCGAGGGGCGCTTGGATAAAAGCAACATGAGCACGCTACTGGCGAAAACTGATATTGTGCTTGATTGTAGTGACAACCTCAGCACTCGTTTACTCATCAATCAATATTGCTATGCTCACAAGATTGCGCTGGTTGCGGGGGCTGCAATCCGCATGGAAGGACACATTTTTGCTGTATTGCCTAGTCAGAAATCTGCCTGCTATCAGTGTTTCGCTGATTTTGTGAGTGAACAAAACTTAAGTTGTGTTGACGCTGGTGTGTTATCGCCAGTGGTTGGCACTATCGGTTCAATGCAGGCAACAGAGGCGATTAAAATACTCTGTCACTACGGAAAATTATTATCCAATAAACTAAATTTATACGATGCGGACACATCCACATGGTCAAGCTTCAATGTAGAAAAGCGCAAAGGTTGTGAGGTTTGTGGTAACTAACAGTAGCAATATCGTCGGTTTTTATTGGCAAAAACACATCTTAAAACATTATGTTAACCGTTTATCCCGCTGTTTAGACATTTCATCCCAACGGTCTTTCGCATCGCTTAAAATTGCTTATTATATAAACACTACTTAATGCCAATCCCTAGACATTTGGTGCTAAAGAAGGCTCTGTGCCTTCTTTTTTTTTGCCTTTTTTTACTTACTTTTTTTACTGACTTGTCTATTTGCTACATTCTTCTCTCATGACTTCTAGCATATGGCCCCTATCCTTGAAGCATCACTCACAAGTTAGTATTAAAAAAAAGGCGATGACTCAAGTCATCGCCTTTACGCTTTATTTTATTGCACTTACATTACCTTAGAAACTAAAACTCACGCCAAGCTTGTAGATACGACCTAAAGTATCGTACTGGCTTGGAAAGGTGTTTCCTGAGTTAGCGCGCGTAGCACCGATTTGATTTCCAAGCACTGGTGGATCATCCGACAAGATGTTATCCACACCTGCCGTAACAACCGCATAATCAGTAAGTGCATAGCTAGCAAATAAATCGAAATAATCATAAGAGTCTATGCTTCTAAACTCTTCGAATCGAATACTCGCTTCTGGCAGTTCAACATCCACTGAGTTGATATGACGCCATTGCAATGACACTGTTAACTCATCAAGGCTCCAAGTTGTTCTTTGTATCCATCTTAAGTCTGAAATTGGCGTACAGCTTGTACCATAAAAGCCTCTGCAATCAACAACAGGCACGTTGTCAGAGCTTTGTGACTCTTGGGTTAGATATTTATTGATGTTTCCTGAGAAGTTCAGGTCACCATATTCTTCTAAATCCAAACCGATGTTGAACGCAATTTCAATACCTTCAGCACGTAAGAACTTCAGGTTACTGGTAAACAAATTAACCCCTGCTGAAGACCCAGTAAGATCGCCACCCACTCGGTTTATCTTTGCACAATCACTTTCTAGGCCTTGTACATAACAAGAATCTAATACTTCCTGTGCAGAGAAATTACCTATGATGTCTTTAATATCAATATCGTAGTAGTCGGCAGACAGTGAGAAGCTCCTGAAAGCCTCAAAATCTGGTGTCCATACAAATCCTGCAGTGGTGGTGTCGGCTTCTTCCGGACCTGGAGGTGACGCAGGGTCACTGCCTGCAAACGTGTTGATCTGACCCGAGATAATGTCGGGTATTACACCCACCTGCGCTTCCGACATGCCAGTCGATATACAAAGCTGGGTAAGACGAGAATCAATATTTGCGGCATTTTCTACCGAGCAGGGATCGCCAGTAGCGTTACTTAAACCCGATGTCACCGGCGACGATAATTCGGCAATGTTAGGGGCCCGGTTAGCACGCTGCTTCATTACGCGTAGCAGAAGGGTATCTGCAGGACGCCAATTCAAACCGTACTTCCATGAATCAGTTCTGCCAATCGTATCGTAATCAGAGGTTCTGAAGCCAAATTCAAAATCGACTTTCTCAGCGAAGGCTTTACCATCAACCAAAGGGAGTAAGCCCTCAAAATAGACATCTTGAGATTTATAACCACCTTTAATTGGCAGCAGGTTACCTCCAGCACCACCCTGACAACTTGCTGGCGCTAACTTCAAACACTCATCAGGCTCAAGCAAACCCGTTTCGTTTCTAAATTCAAAACCGAAACTCATCGACAATGGCGCATCTGCTGTAGGTAACATCACCACATCTACTGGACCAGTAAATACAACCGAGCCAATTTCTTGCTCGTATTTTTGTTGTTGAATGGCTATCGCTCGTGCAAAACCAGCTTGTTCTTCAGTGATCGTGCCAAAACCCCCAAACAAATCAATCGGCACACAAGTACCACCTGAGGCACACGTTACGCCATCGCGGGTATCGAGTGCGGCTTGAATATTTGGCAGGTTTGTATAGCCGTCTCTAACAGTGGTTCTATTCGACTCACCATACTGATACGAGACATCGTATTCCCAACCATCACTAATTTCGCCACGAACACCTAAATTAAGCTGCCAAATATCAGAATCAAAACGCTCGGTACGCGGCCCAAGCTCTAATGTTCTTCTGCGTAAACGAACGTTGAGTGAATCTTCAGAATCAACAACCCCGTTGGCGTTGCGGTCAGTCCAGCTGCCGCCATCTACCAAGGAACCACCAGCGACCGCATCGTTTGCCCCATCGAGTATCCATTGTAGTGCCTGATCACTAATAAATGGGTTATACAAGGGCAAATCAAATGCTGCACCAAATGTACCTGACGGAGCCACTTGTTGATCAACCGAACTGTTTGAATAGTTAAACGACGCATACACTTCGGCATTGTCGTTTATCATGTAATTTGCCAGCGCAGTGGCTGAATATCGCTGCGCGGGAGTTTGGTAAAAGTTGAAAGGATTGAAATTAAAACGACTGCATTGATCTCCCAAAGTACGGTCGTCTCTAAACTGACCGGATACGCCAGTACCTATGAGCTCGAAGCGGGTAGGTATGGCTGTTGTTGAACCACTACCGTTTACAAAATCAACCACATTAGGGCCACCACAGCCTGCTACAGGATCTGCTGGCGATTCACCGGCAAGGAACTCAGCGTATCCTGCCCCGGTATTTGAGTTAATGCCCAACTGGCCTAACGGTCGCTGCCCCAAGCGAATGGCCTCGCGATTAAACCAACTGATGGATAACACAGCATTACCACGATCATCATCAAAATTTGAACCCAAGGTAAGTGCAATCGAATCTTGGTCGCCATCTGAATCACCTGTTTGAGAATGATTCATATCAAGGGCAACACCTTCAAAATCCTTTTTCAAGATGACGTTAATTGCACCGGCTACGGCATCAGAGCCATAAACCGCTGACGCCCCACCAGTGACCACATCAATACGCTCAATCAAGGCAGTAGGAATGTTAGTCGTATCTACCTGACCATTAAAGTTGAAGGGCACCATGCGTTTCCCGTCCAGCAAAACAAGATTTCGCTGAGCGCCTAAACCACGTAGGTCGATTGTGGCAGCACCTGCCGTGCCATTATTCGCATTACTACCGTCCGCAGGGATGGTCGAAGGTAATGCTCGCAGCACACGCTCAAACTCTGGCGTGCCGGCAAATTTTATTTCTTCTTCACCAATTGAAATAATCGGGCTTGAAGATTCAGTTCCTGGCGCCCGAATTCGGCTGCCGGTGACTGATATTTTTTCAACTGCGTTGTCAGCTTCATCCTCGTCCTGTGCAAACGCGGCGGGCGAATAGCTAAATACGCCGGCCGAAATCATTCCAACACACAGCGCTAAACTGACTGATGAAGCCGCCTTAGACTTCCTAAATCCGTTTGTTCTTGTAAACATTTTGAGTTCCCCCCCTTCATGAGCACTAATTGTTTGATAGCAATTAGATAGTGCCGTGAAGGCTAATTTTTATTGTGAATTTTTATTATGGCAAACACTCTGCCTGCTACTAAATTAGGCACAATAGAGAGGCATCACTAGTGTGATTACATGAAAAGGCGCAACGGTGTGACCAGAGGTTCAAATTACAGGTTGAACAGGGGGAACTTTTGCACTGACACGATTTGAAACACTCTTTTCTAGCGCAGTGCAAGGGCTAATATGCGTCATGGTGAATATTTCTACAGACTATTATTTATAAGACACACAGCGTGATAGCGCATCTATTTTATGGTGTTTTTGGGTTAAACGGTCTGATTGATGTGACGAACCGGTGGTTAGCTAAAAGATGGATTATTAATCAAAACACCGCTATGTTATTCGTAAGGGATTACAGGATAATGCAACTTATGTCGGCAATGAAGCCTCATTTAGGCAGATATTTTTGGTTAATCAATATCGCATTTTGGATAGCGGTGTTAGGTCTCTTTGTGCATATTCAATATGGCGCAGCAGAAGGAACTGAATACGAATTAACGTGGCTAAATACTTGGGTACTGATGAGCCCTTGGTTCCTAAGTTGGATAGTCGTGACCGGCGGTGTTTTTCATTCCGTCGCACACACTGCATCAGTAGCACGCAGCACCATTAGAAAAGTGACTTACCAAGTTCTCACTATGGCAGGCTTGCTTAGCATGTATTGGGCTTTTTGCAGTGCCATGCGCATTGTCTTGCGCGACGACAGTTTTGCTGACTACATTAATGTTTTCATCTTCATTCTACAAAACAGTTCGCAACTGGATATCGCGATTTATTTAGGCATTTTAGCCTGCGCTCTTGGTTTGTCTTTCTACCACCAATCAATGGAAAGAAATATCGAAGTAAAACATCTTCAAAACCAATTAATTCAAGAGCAGCTCAAAGCGCTTCGCTCGCAGTTAAACCCTCACTTTCTATTTAACACCCTCAACACGATTGCCAGTTTGGTGAGACTCAAGCGAGAAAAAGATGCGGTGAGCGCACTAGCTGAACTAAGTATGATGCTTCGTAAAATTCTTGAAAATAAAAACGACAGTGACATTCGTATCAAAGACGAAATCTCCTTTATCAATAGTTATTTAACCATTCAAAAAATGCGCTTTTCAGACAAACTTGAAACACATATAAGCGTTGCGGCTAATTGCCTCGATTTAGAAATTCCAAACATGCTACTTCAGCCCCTAGTTGAAAATGCGGTACAGCACGGGTCACAACTGGAATCAAACCAGAACCCACTCAGCCTTAACATTTCAAGAGACGAGAATGAGCTCACCTTCACTATGGTCAATAAAGTTGCCCAAAACGACCACCACGATGGTTTTGGTATAGGGTTAAGCAACACCCGAGAGCGTTTAACCCGCCTATACTCTAGCTTTCGATTAGAATTAAGACCTTTAAAAGAAGGATTATTTGAAACCGTTTTAGCGATACCAATAGGAGTTCACCATGCTTAGAGTACTTGTTGCTGATGATGAGTCTTTGGCAAGAGAGACTGTCAAGTTGATCTTAAGCGATATCCCTTATGTTACCGATGTATTTGAAGCCTGCAATGGCACCGAAGCGCTCAAAGTTGCCCAAGAGTCTCAACCCGACATCGTGATCCTCGATGTTGAGATGCCAGGGTGCTCTGGTCTGGAGTTAGCCAAGCAGTTACCAGACAAATGCATTGTCGTGTTTGCAACGGCTTATAATGATTACGCCATTGAGGCTTTCGAGCTAAACGCTGTTGACTATATTTTAAAGCCCTTTGAAGACGATCGTTTTGTGCGCGCGATCGAGAAAGCGGCCGGAAGACACAGTGAGAAAGGCTTCAAATCCTATCATCAACTTCACAGCAGCTTACATTCATTGGCTGCACAAGAAAATGATAGTTATCGTGAACGTTTGATTGTGCGCGATCCGGGCCGAATACGTCTGATTGACGTTGAAAACATCAGCTTTATAAGCGGTGCAGGAAATTATGCTGAAGTACACCTGCAAGACGGCAAAGTCATTCTGCATCGAGAAACACTTTGCGAGCTAGAAAAGCAACTTAATCCCAACCTCTTCGTGCGTATTCACCGTTCATCGATAGTACAGCGAAAAATGGTTGTGGAGCTTAGGCCAAACGATAAAGGTGACTACACCGTGATTTTGGTCAACGGAGAAACACTGACGCTTTCCAGACGTAATCGCAATAAACTGGAAGAAATCATGCATTAAAAAAGGCCGCATTGTACAAACAATGTGGCCTTTTGTGATTTGTTTAAATGTTTAAGTGCGCTTAACGTCCCAAGTTCATTACCTTAGTCCATGCCGCGATGAAGTCATTTACGAACTTCTCTTTCGAGGTGTCGTAGGCATACACTTCAGACACAGCACGCAGTTCAGAGTTTGAACCAAAGATCAGGTCTACAGATGTAGCCGACCATTTCTGAGCACCCGTACTGCGGTCCAAGCCATTATAAATACCCTCTTGATCAGCTTTTTGCCACACTGTCGACATGTCTAGCAAGTTGACGAAGAAGTCGTTACTTAGCTGCCCAGCGCGATTGGTAAGTACGCCATGCTTAGCACCTGAATGATTCGCATCAAGCGCGCGTAAACCACCCACAAGTACCGTCATTTCAGGAACGCTCAAGTCGAGTTGGTCTGCTTTATCTACCAAACTTTCGGTAGGCGACTTATAGCTAGCCTCAGCATCAAAATGATTTCTAAAACCATCGGCACTGAGCTCAAGTAAATTAAACGAATTTACGTCGGTTAGCGCTTGAGTTGCATCGCCGCGGCCAGGCCTAAAGGGGACTTTCACGTCAAATCCAGCATCCTTCGCCGCTTTCTCAATGGCAGCAGCGCCACCTAAAACGATGAGATCAGCAAGTGATACTTTCTTGCGCCCTTTGTTATGCTTCGCTTGAATGTCTTTTAGAGTTTTCAGAACCCTGCTTGTTTCAGCCGGGTTATTAACAGCCCAATCTTTTTGAGGTGCTAAGGCCAAACGCCCACCGTCTGTACCTCCACGCATATCAGAGTGACGATAGCTGGCAGCAGAGGCCCATGCAACTCTCACTAATTCCGATACAGACAATCCTGAATCCAAGATATCCGCTTTCAGTTTATTAGCCGCACTAGCGTCAATAGTTGAACGCGACTCTTCTGGTACAGGATCCTGCCATATCAAAATATCTTGTGGCACTTCACTGCCCAAGTAATTCGCACGAGGCCCCATATCGCGGTGTGTCAACTTATACCAAGCCTTCGCAAAAGCGAGCTGATATTCTTTTGGATCAGCAAGAAAACGCTCTGCAATTTTACGATACTCAGGGTCGAACTTAAGTGCTAAGTCGGCTGTCGTCATAACGGGTGGATTAAACTTACCTTTCACATGCGCATCCGGAACAACTTTGTGCAGAGACTCATCAGTTGGGATCCACTGAATGGCACCCGCTGGACTACGTGTCTGCTTCCACTCGAAGTTAAGCAAGTTACTCAAATACAGTGACGTCCAGCGCGTAGGTGCTTGAGTCCAAGCGCCTTCCAAGCCACTGGTGACGGTGTCTTCTGAGTGACCTTTACCACACTTATTTTTCCAGCCTAGGCCTTGTTCTTCTATGGGTGCAGCACCTGGCTCAGGGCCTACGCAGTCTTTGGGCTTGTGAGCACCATGCATTTTACCGAAGGTGTGCCCGCCAGCAATAAGCGCGAGTGTTTCTTCGTCATTCATCGCCATTCGACCAAAAGCAACGCGGATATTCTTGGCTGAACCAATTGGATCTGGCTTACCACGAGGGCCTTCTGGGTTTACATAAATCAAGCCCATGTGTGTTGCACCTAGCGGGCGTTGAAGCTTGCCATCACGATCTTCTCGATCGCTTGCCAGCATCTCTACTTCTGGACCCCAATACACCATATCGGGTTCCCAATCGTCAGCTCGGCCACCAGCAAATCCATAGGTTTCAAAACCCATGTTTTCCAATGCAACGTTGCCAGCCAACACCATCAAGTCAGCCCATGAAAGGTTTTCACCATACTTCATTTTTATAGGCCAAAGTAAACGACGCGCTTTATCTAAGTTGCCATTGTCAGGCCAGCTATTGAGCGGGTCAAAGCGTTGTTGACCGCCACCTGCACCACCGCGACCATCGAGTGTGCGGTAGGTACCCGCACTGTGCCAGGTCATGCGAATAAAGAAAGGGCCGTAGTTTCCAAAATCTGCTGGCCACCAATCTTGTGAAGTTGTGAGTAGTTTATCTATGTCTTTTTTAGCAGCATCATAGTCTAACTTTTTAAAAGCTTCGCCGTAGTCAAAGTCTGCGCCATACGGATTAGAACGGCTGTCATGATCGCGTAGAGCACTTAGGTCGAGTTGATCTGGCCACCAAAATTGATTTGATTTTGGCTGCCCAGCAACAGCGGCACCTGTACCCATAGCGCCTTTTGGTTTGGTAATTTCAGCAGTTTCTGCCATCGCGGCACCTGCCATGCAGAATGTACTGACTAAGCCGGCTATACAGGCTTTTGAAAACAACTTTTGCGTTCTCATGATATGTTCCTTTTTACAAATTGAAGGTTTAACCCACATGAATTCAGTACTGCGCGCTTTGTGGGTACTCAAAAAGTATAGTCGTGAATGTTAATAATATGTTGTGAATTAAACCGATTGGCCTAATCGGAAAAACTGAGAGAAAAGCCAAGGCCTGTATTTACGAAGAGATGACCGTGTTTTTATCGTGGCATTTGTTTGGGAGTTACCCCCTTTGTTAAAGGGTTCAATCATCGTTTGGCGCAGTAAAGCAAGCAAACTAAAAAGTGTCCGCTTCGGACACTTTTTCTGTCCGCGGACACTTCTTCATCATCAAATTAACAATTTAATCGTTATTTTTCAGCAACTTAATCTTTGGCACGATGTTCGCTATACAAGAAATAATTATGGTGATAAGCAGTTTACAAGCGCTTATCTCAACTCACTTAAGGAAGAAAAATGGAAACATTAGCCACTTACTTATTTTTATCTCCGGTTTGCGTTGTGCTTTTTGCCGCTGCAGTGAATCTCTTTAATCAAGTCTTCGGTGATGCTGAATTGTGTGGTCCTCAAGTGGAGACACACAAATGATTAAAGACACCAGCGCTCAAGATGTTGAAGTTGCCCCTAAGCCTAAACGAAGGAAATTCATTGTAGTGGCACTCCTTGCATTAGTAGCCATCGCCTTCGTCGCAAATGCCATTGTTTCAAGTAGCTCAGCTGAGCGCAGCTTTAAACGCGCTTCGGTACAAATCGCTACGGTTGAGACCGGTGAATTAATCAGCGATGTCGTCGCTAACGGCCGCATTGTCGCAGCGAATGCCCCTCAAGTGTACTCACCCGAACAAGGTTTTGTAGAATTATTGGTAAATGCAGGTGATAGTGTTAGCTTCGGCCAAGAGCTTGCTCGCGTTGAAAGTCCTGAACTTGCCAATCAACTCAAGCAAGAACGTTCTGAAATGAACAGGCTCAAAGGTGAGCTAGCTCGTCAAGAGTTAGATTCAAGAAGCCAAGCGCTACAATTAACTAAACAACTCGATATAGCGCAAGTGGATTTAGAGGCCGCTGAACGCGAAAATCGCCGAGCCCAAGCTTCCATTAAAAATAACTTAATTAGTCAAATCGATTTCGAAAAAGCAGTGGATGACCTAGCCCGCGCCAAGCTGACACAAAAGCACGCGAAAGAAGAAGTGGCTATCGCCAAAGATCGCCTTAATTTTGAGCTCGAAAGTGCTCGCAGCACTCTTGCTCGTCAAGCATTGGTAGTAGAAGAAATTGAAAGAAAAATATCTCAACTCTCGATAACCGCAAGTGTCAACGGCGTAGTTGGCAATTTATTGGTACCGGCAAAAGCTCTTGTCTCCAAAAACGATGCCTTAATGACACTTGTCGACCTTAGCGCTTACGAAGTTGAACTCAATGTTGCAGAGAGCTTTGCAAACGACCTAGCGATTGGCATGGCGACCGAAATCAATATTGGGGGTGAAACAGTTAAAGGAACACTTTCAGCCATCTCGCCTGAAGTTGAAAATCGCCAGGTGAAAACTCGTGTACGTTTTAATCAAGATGCGGTGGCAGGTATTAGGCAAAATCAGCAAGTCTCGTCGCGTATCTTGTTGGAAAGCAAAGCTGACGTTATCAAAGTACGTCGAGGCAGTTTCCTCCAATCTGGTGGTTTTATTGCCTACAAAGTGGAAGGCGACCTTGCACACAAAATTAATATCACCGTTGGCGTAAGCAGCATGCGCGAAGTAGAAATTCTCAGTGGCCTGCAAGCCAACGACCAAATAATAGTATCGAATTACGACCAATTCGAAGGGGCTGAAACCCTCCTTCTCAACTAAGTCACAAACACTAATTTAAGCTCGCGTCCAATGTATATCGCGAGCGTTTAAAAGGAAAATTTTATGTTAAGTATGAAAAACATCAGCAAGGTTTATCAAACCGAGAAAGTACAAACTCACGCCCTTCGCGATTTCAACTTGGAGGTTGCAGAAGGCGAATTTATCGCCGTTACCGGCCCTTCAGGCTCTGGTAAAACAACCTTTTTAAACATTGCGGGCATGCTCGAACCGCATACCGGCGGCCAATACATGCTCGATGGTATCGATGTTGGTAAGCTAAGTGACAACCAAACTGCCGACCTTCGCAATCAAAAAATTGGCTTCATTTTCCAAGGTTTTAACCTCATTCCAGACTTAAACTTGTTCGAGAATATTGAAGTGCCGCTGCGCTATGCAGGCATCAAGTCAGCTGAGCGTAAGCGTCGTATTGTAGAGTGTTTAGAAAAAGTCGGGCTAGCGAGCAGAGCTAAACATCTACCACAGCAGCTTTCCGGTGGTCAGCAGCAACGGGTCGCTATTGCCAGAGCCTTAGCTGGCAAACCGCGCTTTTTACTAGCCGATGAACCAACAGGTAACCTTGATTCACTGATGGCACGTCAAGTTATGGAATTGCTTGAAAGCATTAATGAAGAAGGTGCAACGATAATTATGGTCACTCATGATGCGGAATTAGCACGTCGAGCACCTCGCAATATTCAAGTTGTTGATGGCCAACTTGCCGATTTCACTCTCTATCAAAACAAGACCATTGAAGCAGTTGCCAACGCAACTGCAATGGAGGTGTAATATGTTATTTTACTATATGGATATTGGCTGGCGAAGCCTACGTCGCACCCCCTTGGTGTCGATTTTGATGGTATGTGCAATCGCGATTGGTATCGGTATAACCATGACTAGTTTGTCGGTTTATCACATGATGTCGATGGATCCGATCCCTGCAAAAAGCGACCGCTTATTTGCCGTACAACTTAATACTATGGACGATAACACCGATTGGTGGTCCGACGATAATATGCCATTTCAGCTTACCTTCAAAGATGCTATGCATTTACACAAATTGAAGTTGAACGACCGTGATGAAAACATCGACATTCGTAAAACTGCGATGTTGGTCGCGCAGTTCGCTGTACACATGAACAACGATGAAATGGCACCTTTTTTAGCCATGACGCGCATCGCTGGCAGAGAATTCTTTCCAATGTTCGAGCGCGAATTTGTGTACGGTAGCAGTTGGTCTCAAGAACAAGAAAACAATGCTGAAGCCGTTATTGTGATCAACCAAGAACTTAACGAAAGGTTGTTTGGTGGTAGTAATTCTGTTGGTAAAGAAATATACCTCGACGACACGCCTTTCCGCATAGTTGGCGTAATGCAGCAGTGGGACATTCATACGAAGTTTTATGATGTGAACAATGGCCCTTTCGATAGTCCAGAACCGATCTTCATGCCAATCACCTTAGTGGAACCCAATCAAATAGACACCGCAGGCAATACGAATGGCTGGAAGTATGGCGATATCAATTCTTGGGAAGACTTCCTGCAGTCTGAAAACTTTTGGCTGCAGTTCTGGGTTGAACTCGACAATAAGCAAGAGACCCAAAGGTTCGAAGATTACTTGCTTGCCTACCTTACCGAAGAAGCGACCAAAGGACGCTTCGAGCGCGAAGTACCAAGCTTTTCCGTGAGAGATGTTAACAACTGGCTGGATTATCGCGGCGTGGTATCTGAAGACAATAAAGTGCTAGTTGGTTTGAGTTTTCTTTTCTTGGCGGTTTGCTTAGCCAATATTTTGGGGCTCTTGCTAGGAAAGTTCCTACGCCGTGCTCCAGAAGTAGGCGTTCGCAGAGCTCTTGGTGCTAGCAAACGACAGGTCTTTCTTCAGCATTTAGTAGAAGTATCCATTCTCGGTTTACTCGGCGGCAGCCTTGGTATCGCCATCGCTCAACTTGGTTTGTGGGGAGTGCGCACAACCAGTGGAAATTACCAAGCACTTGCGACCATGGACCTAGGCATGCTACTCGCCGCTCCTGCAATCGCTATTGTGTCATGCATAATCGCAGGCCTCTATCCAGCTTGGTTAGTGTGTAAAACACAACCCGCTATCTATCTAAAAACTCAATAAGGGCAATATCATGTTAGAAATAAAACCTATTTTACGTTCTCTAATGCGCTCTAAAGCGGGCGCAGCGATGTTGATCTTTCAAATCATTATTACCACGGCAATAGTGAGTAATGCAGCCTTTATTATTAACGATAGAATGAACTATTTGTCACAAGAAACGGGCTATCCCGAGGATGAAATCTTTTCTTTCAGCGTGATGACTGTGGGCGAAGTAGACAACCTTTCAACGCTGTTGGAAGGCACCGAGCAACTCATTCGTGATATACCTGGGGTAATCAACGCTAATCTAATCAATAACGTACCGGTTTCGGGTGGCGGTTCAGCATCAGGATTTGGTAGTCAACCGGCCAGTGAGCGCGGGCCCGACACTCGTGCCGCCTATTTCACTGCCGACGAAAATATTTTTGAGACTTTGGGCGTAACGATTAGCGAAGGGCGTAACTTTCGCTCAGACGAGGTGATTGTTGGTAGCACAATGAACGATGTGCCGCAGGTAGTGATTGTATCTAAAGGCTTTGCCGATACTCATTTTCCTGAAGGAAACGGACTTGGCCAAACCATCTATTTTGGCAATGCCCCCATGCAAATAATTGGTATTGTTGACAAAATGAAGGGCCCGTGGCTCAAAGACAGCGCTGTAGACAGTGTGGTAGTGATGCCAAATGCTAGAGCGTCTATGCGACAGAAATTTATTGTACGCACCGAAGCTGACCAACGCGATATTATTATGCGAGATATTGAAAGCGTGCTGCTTGAAGAAAGTAACAAAAGAGTCGTGACCTACATGCGCAGTATGGACGCTGCGAAAGCAAACTATAATGCCTCGGACATATTAATGGTGCGTATGATGACGGTGATTATTTGCGTAATAGTGTTGGTGACCGCTTTAGGTATTTTTGGAATGACTGTGTTCAATATTAGTAAACGCACCAAACAAATAGGCACCCGCAGAGCGTTAGGCGCTCGAAAGTCGGCAATTTTGCGCTACTTCCTTGTAGAAAATACAATCATCTGCATAGTGAGTGCTGCTGCAAGCTATGCAAGCTCATTATTTTTGGGCGAATATATGATGTCAGAATTTTCGTTGCCAGCGCTTGATAACAGCTATATCGTAGTGACCATCGTATGTGTGTTTGCAATTAGTCTGTTATCGGTATTGTTTCCGGCACTAAAAGCAGCCAATATCGCGCCAAGCATTGCAACTAGAAGCATTTAAGCTTAATCAATAAAAAAGGGACATTTATGGATAAAATCCTGATTGTAGACGATACGCCAGCAGTCCTTCAGGCTTTATCCTTGCTGCTAGAGATACATGGATACGAAGTGATCACCACCACTTCGCCCCAGCAGGCAATGCAGTATGTAAATCAACTTAGAGTGTCGTTAGTGATCCAAGATATGAACTTCACTGGCGACACCACTTCAGGTGAGGAAGGCAAGTCTCTTTTTTATCAAATGCGAGAATTGAATCCGCATCTACCCGTTATATTGATCACCGCGTGGACTGACTTAGAACAAGCCATCGAGTTGGTAAAAGCGGGTGCAGTAGACTACATTGCTAAACCTTGGGATGATCAAAAGCTTGTTAACACCATTGCTAACCTTGTTGCCCTTGGTAAAGCAACTACAGCTTCCGCAAAGCTGGAGCGTCAACAAGATGTTATTGCCAAAGCGCAAAATCAAGCCGAAGCTACAGGCTTAGTTTTTGCCTCAGCTAATATGCAACGGGTTGTCGACATGGCAGTTCAAGTTGCCAAATCCGATATTTCGGTACTCATTACCGGGGCAAATGGTAGCGGTAAAGAAAAAATTGCCGAACTCATACAACAAAGTTCAACACTTAACACCCAACCTTTTATAAAAGTAAACTGTGGCGCCTTACCCGCCGACCTAATCGAGGCGGAGCTTTTTGGGGCCGAAGCTGGGGCCTATACGGGCGCAAACAAAGCCCGTGTTGGATTATTTGAAGCTGCCGACGGTGGTACTCTATTTTTGGATGAAATAGGAAACCTGCCGTACTCGGGGCAAACCAAACTATTAAGAGTATTACAAACCGGCGAGTTTCAGCGTTTAGGCTCAGTCAAAACCCTCACAACAAAAGTCAGAGTAATATCCGCTACTAATTCTGATTTATTGCAGGCTATTGCTTCTGGCGAGTTTCGCGAGGACTTGTACTACCGTCTTAACGTCATTGAGCTTGCCTTGCCAGCGTTGGCCGAGCGACTAGACGATGTCATGCCCCTTGTTCAACACTTTTTAGGCGATCGGCAAATTAGTATAGCGGCCGAAAAAGCGCTGTTAGCCCATCCTTGGTATGGTAACGTGCGCGAACTCGAAAATGCCTGTAAGCGGGTATCGGTATTAAAGCCAGAAGGTGTGATAGAGCCGAGTGATTTTGCCTTACTTGAGGGGCGCTCTGACCTACTCGTCACCCCACAAGCAACGCCTACTGCTGGCAACAACAGGGTTGATATGAATGGGAAAACGCTGGGAGAGCTATCTACAGGCTCAACTAAAAGCGTTGCAGAGCCGAATAAAGCTGACCTAGAAACTGCAATGAGAGAGCATCACGGTGTGATTGCGAAGGTTGCGCGTCAGTTTGGGCTGAGCCGACAAGCGCTTTATCGCCGGCTCGACAAACATGGGATTGAATATTAATGCGCCTAAAGCTCATCAATAGGGTGACGCTAACGGTCTTTTTTACCAGTGCTTTAGCCATGACCCCCATATTTCTTCTGAATGCGCTAAGTATTTACGAACAACTTGCTATCGCGCTCGTTGGTGTGTGCTTCATACTAGTGCTTACCCGCTATTTTCTGAAAGATTTACGTGAGGGCATCTCGTCTTTAGAAACGGGTTTACTAAATTTAAAAGACGGTGAATTTGCCTCCACTCTTTCATACAATAACGACGACGAGTTGGGCTATTTATGTCGCCTTTACAATCAAACTGCACTGCAACTCAGAGAAGAAAAACACTGGCTATATCAGCGTGAATTACTTCTCGATAAGGTCACGCAAAGTTCACCTGAGGTGCTTTTTTTATTAAATGACCAACAACAAGTCGTGTTTAGTAACATTGCCGCTCGTCGCTTTTTTAATGCTTCTAAAAATATAGATGGCAGCAAAATTGATCAACTTGTAGTAAATGCACCCGCAGGCGCCGAAGAAGCCATTGGGGCAGAAAAAGAGGGTTTGTTTTCACTTGTTCCCGAAGATGGTGAGCCGCAAACTTGGCACATGTCGACAGGTCAATTTCTGCTCAACAATCAAGCCCACACTTTATTCATCCTCAAACAAATGACCCGTGAGTTGAGTAGGCAAGAAGTGGCGGTTTGGAAAAAAGTGATACGTGTTATCAGTCACGAATTGAACAACTCACTTGGGCCGATTTCGTCGATGTTGCATAGCGGTAAGATACTCAGCGCAAAGTTAGGTGCTCAAGCGACACGCCATGAAAATGATAACACCCAGGACAGTTCGCAACAGCGTAAGCAAGAGCAATTGAATCGGGTATTCTCAACCATCGATGATCGCATAAAACACCTAAGTGAATTTGTTCAAGGCTATGGTAAATTTGCGAAACTCCCAGAACCGAAATTGGCGTTAATTAAGTGGGCTGATCTTATCGCTAATTTAGCCGACCAATGGCAATTTACAGTAAACGATTCGTCTGGGCCTGCTGATACTAGCGCAAACAGTGCTCGAAGTTTTTATGCCGATCCGGTGCAACTTGAACAGCTTCTTATCAATCTACTGAAGAATGCGCACGAATCTGGCTCTGCTCCCGAGGATGTTGCAGTTGACATAGAATATCGGAAACAAGAAGTGATTATTCAAGTGCTCGATAGAGGTAAAGGCATATCTGATACCGTCATGAGCAATGCGTTGATCCCATTTTATTCGACAAAACCAAGCGGAAGTGGCTTAGGCTTAGCACTTTGCCGAGAAATTATCGATGCACATCATGGCCAAATTGGTTTATATAATCGTGACGGCGGAGGTTTAGCTGTTCGGGTGGCGCTGCCGATGTAGGCCTGCTCAGTGATAACTCCTGCTCAGTGATAACTATTGGGCTTCAAATCTAGCTAACTCAACCGCCGGTTACCGCAGGGAAAAACGCGATTTCATCGCCGTCCTTCACTGCCGTATCACGTGAGCTCATGGTTTGATTCACTGCCACTAGCAAATGCTCGGCTTGCAACACTTCCCATTGTTTGTCGGCTGCAGCCATTGCACTTACTAGCTCATTGACACTTGCCGACGCAGCCCCTGTATACTCACTAATCGATACAGCAACTTCAGAGCGCTTCAACTGTTCCCGTAATGATGCAAAGAATTTTATTACTGCCATACAAACCTCATTATTTACCTTGCTGGTACTTGTTGCCCGACTTACCACCTTCTTTGTGAAGCACTTTGATGCCCTCAATTCGCATAAAAGGGTCGACTGCTTTGCACATATCAAACAAAGTGAGAGTTGCCACTGACACTGCCGTTAATGCTTCCATTTCAACGCCCGTTTGCCCGGTTAATCGGCACAGGGCCTCGACACGAACGCGGCCTTGCTCAGGTTGAATATAAAAGTCTACATTCACTTTGCTTAAGGCTAGCGGATGGCACAAGGGAACAAGGTCGGCACACTTCTTTGCGCCTTGAATACCAGCAACTCTAGCTACCGAAATCACATCACCCTTAGCATTTTTGTTATCTAGCACCTGGCGAATAGTTTCGTCACTCATGTAGATGAAGCCTTCAGCGATAGCAACGCGCTTTGTCACTTGCTTATCGCTTACGTCAACCATATTTGCGCTGCCGCTTTGATCAACATGTGACAATTTAGCGGGTTGTGGCCCTATACTCATTAACTCTTGCTCCATTTCTGAGTAAGATGACCAACAAAATTACAAGGACGATAGGTGCTATCAAGCTGTTGCGAAATAATATTATTCCACGCCGTTTTACATGCACCAGTTGAGCCTGGCACACAAAAAATTACGGTGTTGTTGGCCAAGCCAGCTAATGCTCTTGACTGAATAGTCGACACGCCAATTTCTTGCAGCGAAATGGCGCGAAAAGTTTCGCCAAAACCCTCGACGTGCTTATCGAATAAAACAGACATGGCCTCAGGCGTTGAATCGCGCCCTGAGAAACCCGTCCCGCCAGTAGTAATGATCGCGTGAATATCCTCATTTGCAATCCAGGCCGATGCTACTGCACGAATTTGATAAACATCATCAATGACGATCGCTCTTTGCGCGATGCTGTGGCCGGCTTCCTCAATCGCAGAAAGCAAATACTGACCAGAAGTATCGGTTTCGTCGGTGCGAGTATCTGAAATCGTCAGTACGGCAATATTAAGATAAGTCTGTTCTTTATTTGCTGGCATGGAGGTAGCTATTTCCTAATTGGGCGTTAGTATTATCAATTAAGAATAATCGTCGGCGAACATATAAACAAGGCTAAAATTGCATATTAAAGTAGCATATAGAGCTCGCCAAACTAGCTGTTCCAAAGAAGGGAAAAAAGATTGAGCAAACGAGTCAGTTGTGAGCGTTGCCATTATCCTCTCAAAACCTGCGTTTGTGAGGCGCTTGAGCCTTGTAAAAACATGCGGAAAGTGATTCTGTTGCAAAGCAAAGCGGAAAGTAAGAGCGCCAAAAACACCGGTCGCTTGCTGCTACTAGGGCTGCAAAATACCTGCATTATTCAAAGCGATAATGAGCAAGCCATGGCAAGCCTCAAGAATCACTGCATGGCCGCGCCCTCTCGCTACGCTTTATTCTTTCCCTCAGCCACAAGCACCCCCTTTGAGTTACAGGTGAGTCGCATTGCAGAAGCCAAACAGAGTGCTGAACTGCTTGATTGTCATTTTGTTTTTATTGATAGCACTTGGCGCAAGGCAAAACGCCTATTGCTAGAAAACGAATGGTTACAACAGCTCAATCACTATCACTTCGAAAATGACATTCAAAGCAAATATCGCATACGCAAAACGAGCGTGAGCAATGGTATTTCAACGCTCGAAGCAGTGGCTTATGCGATTGAAACGGCGGATTCAACCGACACCTCTCCGCTATATGATTTATTTGAAAAAATGCAGTCGTATTGGCCAAGCTCCCAGTCGTGAGCAATGCTTAACAAATCAAGCCTAAGCTTGACCTTATGTCACCGTATACCTTCATGATTCATTGCGCTTCTAAGTCTGACCATACTGCAAATTCATTGCCGCTAGGTTCATGAAAATGAAAGCGTCTGCCGCCAGGAAAAGAAAATATCGCTTTGGTGATCTTACCACCGGCTGCCTCCACTTTCTGCATCGAGCTTTCAAGGTCGCTTGAATAGAATATGAGAATAGCACCGCCATCAGCTTCGCGTGTGCGAAGGTTTGCCTTATAGAATCCGCCATCTAAGCCTTGATTGGCGAACGACACATAATCATCGCCATACCAAGTAAATTCCCAAGCAAAGGCTTTGCTGAAGAAGTCACTGGTTGCTTTTAAATCACTTGCTGCGAATTCAACATAATTGAGCTTTTCATGCTCAGAAGCTAAGGGGTTTACATCTGTCATTTTTTATTCTCCGTTTAGTACGCTCAATAGTTGCATTTTTCAGCACATATTTATACTTTTACTAAACGACAAGAAACTCAAGCCCATTAAGCTGTTTTTTGAATGCATAGCTTCATAAGAGGGCCATCACAGTATCAGGCACGTTTTACCCAACAACAGCCTTGTTGGTCTCATGGAAATATTAATAAAAAAGGGTTAGGAAATGTCACTAAATAGAAGACTGTTAAGCGTAGTTATTGCCAGTGCATTAAGTGTAAGTGCTTGTGCAAACGTTCATAGTAGCGCAGACAAGAGCGAAACAGCACAAGTCACAAGCGCGCGCGTTGCTAACACAGAGTATCAAGCCAACAAAAACAGCAAGTACGCCGCACCCGACATTCTTGATTTAAGCGCTTCGCAGCAAGCCGCCATGATTGCAAAAGGCGAGTTAAGCTCAGAAGAGTTAATTAGCACCTACTTACAACGTATAGCTTTATTGGACTCAAATGGGCCAAGAGTACAATCTGTATTGTCGTTAAACCCCAATGCACTCGCTGAAGCAAAAATGCGCGACCTTCAAGTCAAAAATGGGGAAATTTTGGGGCGCTTGCACGGCATTCCCGTGTTGGTGAAAGACAACGTAGAAACCAGTGAACTGCCAACCACCGCGGGGGCAATTGCGCTGAAGGACAACATGACCGGTCGCGATGCGCCCATTATTGCGAAACTCAAAGCCGAAGGTGCCATTATCTTAGGCAAAACAAATTTGTCGCAATGGGCCAACTTTCGTTCAAACGATTCAGTGAGTGGTTGGAGTGCGATAGGCGGGCAAACACGAAACCCTCATAGCCTAGACCGAACGCCATGTGGTTCCTCATCTGGTTCAGGCGCAGCGATTGCTGCACAACTGGCGTCTCTGGCGATAGGCACAGAAACCAATGGTTCTATTATCTGCCCAACTGCCATGAATGGTATCGCGGGTGTTAAGCCAACGGTTGGCTTACTGTCTCGCTCTCGCATTGTACCGATATCAGTCACTCAGGATACCGCAGGCCCAATGACCCGCAGCATTGAAGATGCCGCCTTAATGCTGTCGGTAATGGCAGGTTCCGACGCCGCCGACCCATACACTGAAGAGGCCGATAATAAAAAAGAAGATTACGTAGGCGCACTCAAACAGTCTTTAAAAGGTAAACGTTTGGGTGTGATGAAGTCTGTACAAAGTGAGCACCCTGCGATCATCAAGGCTTTTGAAAGCTCATTATCGGAACTGGAGAGTCAAGGTGTAGAGCTGGTTGTCATTGATGAGTTCTCTACACCTGAGGGCTTCTGGGGCAAGGCTCTTGATTTATTACTAATTGAATTTAAGCATGAATTGAATTTGTACCTAGCTGATGCCGCACCTCAAGTAAAGCACAGAGACCTAGCATCGCTGATAGCATTTAATAACGAAAACGAAAGAGAGTTTGCCATTTTCGATCAAAGCCTGTTTCTGCAAGCCCAAGAGAAAGATGGCTACAATGAAGAATATCAAGAAATACGACGCTTTTTGGCCGAAGCCACACGTACCAACGGAATTGATAAACTGCTAGCCGACTATGAGGTTGACGCCTTGGTGATGCCCTCACAAACACCTGCGTTTCTTATCGACCCAGTCTATGGTGACAGCTTTGCAGGCGGTTTTGCTGGAGCAGGTTGGTTGGCTGCTATTGCGGGCTACCCACAAGTGAGTGTGCCGATGGGCGAAATGAAAGGCTTGCCGATAAACTTGAGTTTTATTGGTGCAAAATGGGATGAAGCGACTCTGTTGAATTTTGCCTACCAATACGAACAAAAAACTAAGGCTATCATCAAACCGACATTTGCCAACGGAGCCTTCGATCACAAGCGGTTTAAAGAAGCAATGCGACCCATGAAACAATAGATGCATAAATAAGAAAATAGTTGCGCTACACTGCCTAATATCACTTTGCATTTGAGGATCTTATGTCAATTACTTTTTATCATTCCCCCATGTCAACTTCGAGCATTACCGAGGCGGTTATTGCTGAGTTAGCACTTTCAGCCGAGACTATTCTTGTTGATATTGATGCGGGCGATACACAAACCGAGTCATTTCTAAAAATAAACCCTAACGGCAGAGTACCAGTGGTAATACACGAGGGGGTTACTATCACTGAATCGGCGGCCATTACGCTCTATTTAGGGGAACGTTTTGGTGTCGACAAAAATTTATTTCCTGCTCTGGGCCCACTTCGCGCTGAGGCAATGACGTGGACCGTGTGGGCTAACGTTAACCTTGCAAATGCTGCTGGCAAATTGGCCGCCGAACTTCCCCCTGACACCCCTGGCGCTGTGCAACAAGGCTCTCAGGATTTTGTAGCAATGGAATTACGCCGTCCAGCCGACCTAACAAAAGCAAAAGCTGGCATAACATCCTGTTTTAATATTCTAAACGCTGGCTTGGAAAATAAAGACTATTTGCTAGGCGACTATTCTCTTGTCGATACACATATGTTTGTTTTGGTTGCTTGGGCGATGTTCATGGAACTCGACTTAAGCGAATTTAAGAATGTGATGATGTGGTTCGAGCGCTGCTGCCAACGCCCAGTATTAGCTGCCATGATGGAAGAGTAGACGCATCCCAATTTCGGAACTATCTAAAGTCTAAAACATCCCGAAATTGGGACTGAATACCTATACCTAATAAGCACTCAAAAATAAGCTTATGATTTTATTGACTTAATTGTTTGGCATAAGGCTTGCTCTACCTTAACACAACAGAAGTGACGCACATGTCGAACGCGCACTTTCAAGCTAGTTAAGGTAAAGGGGCAACACCATGGATATCGTTAGAACAAAATCAGCATCAGGCAAAAGAAAGAAAGTCATTTTCGCCGCTTTCTTTGTTCTGGTGCTATCTTCCCTCATTTACTTTTTTGTCTTTTCAAATAACGCTACCCACCGCGTTTCACCCGACATGTTACTCACTAGTAAAGTCGAACAAGGTGAACTGGCCGTTACCGTGCGAGGTATTGGCGTATTGGCGCCAAGAGATGTGCGCTGGCTAGCAACGAATGTCAGTGGAAAAGTCGAGCGCATTTTGGTCAAAGCTGGCGCGCTAGTGCAAAAAGGGGATTTAATATTACAGCTCTCAAATCCTGAACTTCAGCAGCGTCTGGAAGAAACGCGCTGGGAAGTAGATGAGCTTCAAGCACAAACCAAAGCCCTGCAAGTATCTTTAGAGTCAGAAGCCTTAGATCAAGAGGCGAGAGTTATTAACGAAAAACTCAATTACGAACGTTCCTTGCTTACCCTCACTGCACAAAACACGCTTTTAGAGCAAGGCATTAACGCTGTCTCGGCGATTGATCATGAAGCAATAAAAATCGAAGTTGCTCAAAACAAGCAGCGCTGGGAGCTTGAAATCAAACGACTAGCAAAACAAAAAGAAAACGTTGAAGCACAAATGTTGGCAAACTCGGCGAAGGTTAATCGCATGCGCAAGACGCTGGAACGGGTACAGCAGCAGGTTGAAAGTTTAGAGGTACGAGCCAGCATCGATGCCATCGTTCAGGCGATGCCAATGGAGTTAGGGCAGCAAATAAATGCTGGAACAAATCTAGCCCGCCTAGCTAAACGCGATGAATTTATCGCTGAGTTACGTGTTCCGGAAATTCAAATTCAAGAAGTGCTTATTGGCCAAACCGTGACACTTGAGACTCGAAACAGTCGCTTTGAGGGCATTGTTAAGCGTATCGACCCCTCGGTAAATAATGGTTCGGTGCAAGTAGATGTCGAAATTAGTGGATCAAGCCCGCAAGAAGCCCGCCCAGAACTTACCGTTGAGGGAAGTATAGAAATTGTCAGGATCCCCAACACCCTATTTGTTAGACGACCCATGTTCGCTAAGAGCTATGGCGATTCTTATGTGTATTTGCTCGACGAAAATGAGAAAACCGCAAACAAACATGCTGTTACTTTTGGTAAAGCCTCTGCGACTTACATTGAGATAAAGGAAGGCTTATCCCTAGGTCAAAAAGTGATTATTTCGGACGTATCAAATTTTGAAGTGCATCAACAGATCAGCATTAATTAGTCGCTATAGCAGCGCCATGACACAATGAACAAACAAGGAAAAGCAAATGACCACTCACACAGATATTAATGAAAAGGAGAGCCCCATGAATGCTAGCTTGGTTAAGCTCAGTAATATTAAGAAAGTTTTTTACACCGATGATGTAGAAACCCATGCCTTGAATGAAATTAACTTGGAGATCAAAAAGGGCGAGTTTTTGTCAATTACTGGCCCCTCCGGATGCGGTAAATCTACTTTACTGTCTTTGCTAGGTTTGCTCGATACATCTACTGGTGGCAAATACGAATTAGCTGGTCATGATGCGGTTGAGCTAAATCGTGACGAGCGCGCCCGTATCCGCAATAAAGAGATTGGTTTCGTATTTCAAGCCTTCAACCTAATTAGCGATATGTCGGTGGCAGAGAATGTAGAACTTCCTTTAACCTATCGCAGTGATTTATCTAAAGCTGATAGAAAGAAAATGGTCGATGACGCCCTGGAAAAAGTCGATATGCTGCATCGTGCCAATCATTTTCCATCTCAATTATCTGGTGGCCAGCAGCAGCGAGTTGCGGTAGCTAGGGCGATTTCTGGGAAGCCATCGCTTATTCTTGCCGATGAACCCACCGGCAATCTCGATTCAAAAAATGCGCAATCGGTGATGTCTTTGCTTGATGATTTACATGAGCAGGGGGCAACCATTTGTATGGTGACACACGATCCAAAGTCGGCTGCTAGAGCTCAACGCACAATAGAAGTGTTCGATGGCAAAATTGTTGCCGACAGAAGTACCGACAAAGCGCCTGCTATTGCAGTCTAACTTTCATTGAATTTAGGAGTAAAGTTATGTCTTTATCAATCGACATAAAATACGCAGCGCGTTTACTAAGCAAAAAACCGGGCTTCACTGCGCTTACCGTTAGCATCGTTGCAGTAGGTCTTGGCCTAACCCTCTACACCTTTTCCTTGCTCAATGGCTTGCTGTTTAAACCCCTTTCTTTTGCAGATAACAAGCCCATCTATGCAATTGAATCACCTTATGATCACACTCACCTTGCGCGCCGAGAGATCATGGCAATTGATATCTATAATTTGAAAAAAGACACATCTTTGATTGCAGATATTGGGGTATATCAAGAGGGTACTACTTTTGTTGGAGGCACCAATGATGGCCTTCGAAAATACAATTCAAGCTATGTTAGCGCCAATATGTTCGGTTTTACTGGTGTTCAAGCTCTGCACGGGCGTGGGCTTCTTCCTGAAGACCACTTGGAGGGTGCTGAGCAAGTCATCGTGCTAGGCTACGATATGTGGCAAAGTTATTTCAATGGTGACCCTGATATTGTAGGCACCATTGTGCCTATTGATGGCTCTGAGCCTACTCGCGTTGTGGGTGTGATGCCACAGGGCTTTGCCTTCCCTTCGATCGCAGAGATTTGGCAACCATTGCCAAACAGTGTCGTCAATCCAACGACTCGAGAGCGAAGTTTTGTGTTTGCCTTCGCTAAACTTGCCGATGGTGTTTCTCTGAGTCAGGCGCGACTGGCGCTTGATGCCAAAAGTAAAGAAATTGAAGCTGACGTGGGTGACGACATCACATGGCTAATAGGGCCAAGTGGAAAATACCTGACAATAGAACCAATGAAAAAAGCCAATATCACCCAATACTATGGCATGTTCATCGCCTTGTTAGTGGTGGTTTTTCTGATACTTGTTTTGGCCTGTATCAACGTCGGAAACCTGCTACTCGCACGGGTGAATGAGCGAATTAAAGAAGTCGCAATTCGTGTTGCCTTAGGTGTACCAAAGCAACGTCTTATTTTGCAAATGCTTTGGGAAAGTATATTCATATGTCTGCTAGGTGGTTTTCTCGCAGTTCTGTTGGCAGGTTGGGGCTTAGAGATCACCAATCAGGTATTCGATAACACCTATGAAGTTGATAATTTAAAACCTTTTTGGTGGCATGTGAGTTTAGATAGCCAAGCGCTTCTAGTATTAGCGCTCACCATTGTAGGGATGATATTAGTAACGGGCTTAATGCCTGCATGGCGAGCACTTACTGGCGATTTCAACGCAGTATTGCGTGATGGCACGCGTGGCGCACTTGGAAAGAAGGCAGCCAAAACAACAAAAGTGTTGGTTATATCTGAAATATTGCTCTCGTGTGTGGTGCTGATCATGGCAACTGTATTATTAGTTTCTAGCTATAACGCAGGTAACGCAGACTATGGCATTGAAACCGAAAACCGCCTCACAGCGCAACTTCAACTCGCGCCTAGCAATTATCCTATTCGCCCTGATACAGAACATGAGGACAGGCTTGCTCGCTCAAAGTTTTATTACGACCTTAAGGCCGAACTAGAAAGCAGAGATAATATTATTGACGTTGCTTATATGAGTCAGCTTCCCGGCACAGGCGGAGGTACTAGTTACTTTGTCATCGAAGGGCAAGAGAAAGAAGTTATCGAAGAAAACCCCTTCAGTAATAATGAGGGAGCGGCAACCGATTCATGGGATGCCTTGGGTATGCAAATCATTCAAGGTCGCGACTTCGACTACCGCGATGCAAACCAAGATGCGCGCAGTATTATTGTAAATGAATCTATTTCGAAAGACTTCTTCCCAAATGGTGATGCCATCGGTAAACGCGTTCGCAGGGCAAATAGAGACGATGCTGAGTGGTACACCATTGTTGGGGTGGTTTCCGACACCTATCATGGCAGCACAATGGAGTTTTCAAGCGCAGCTTACAATACCTATCACTCGATGGATAATGCGGGCATGTTCCGTACTATGACTGCAATCCATTACACAGGTAGTGAGGCTCAAGCAAGACAAAGCTTATTTGACGCGGTGAATACTGTCGACCCCGACGTCGGTATTTTTCATGTACAGTCATACGATGCTCTTATTGCCAAACCGATACTCTTAATCGCTGCGGTGAGTAAGATATTTTTGATTTGTGGTGTAGTTGCTGCGTTCTTAGCTGCCTCTGGAATCTATGCGGTTGCGGCTAACAGTGTGCAACAGCGCACTCAAGAAATTGGTATTCGTCGAGCCTTAGGGTCGCCCGACAAAGGCATCATTCGCTTGTTTATGGGGCAAGCAACTTGGCAGTTGTTAGTGGGCTTAAGTATTGGTCTAGCAATGTCGATTTGGCTGATAAGTATCATGTCGTCAACCATGATATTTAGTCAGCTTAGCTACATCATCGGATTGGCTGGTATGCCATTATTAATTGCGGCGATGGTGTTGATTGCCACCTTCATTCCGACCAAAAAAGTGGTGAAGATGGAGCCGAGTAACGCATTGCATCATAACTAATTGATGCTTATAGTGCTTGTTATGCGCAGCCCTACTTAAATGTAGGGCGTTTAGCTTAACCACAAACTAACATGGCTGTTTGAGAATGACCGATACAATCTTAGTTGCTGATGATGATGCCAGTGTGCTTTCTGCACTGAATATGCTGCTTAAGTCAGAAGGCTTTGAGGTGGTATCGGTTACCACGCCTGAAGCTCTGCTCGAACAGGTTGAAAAAGCTGATTTTTCTGCTGCCCTCATCGACTTGAATTATCGAGACGATACCACGTCAGGAAAAGAGGGCTTAACCTTGATTTCGGAACTGAAGAAGCGTGATCACATACTTCCTATTGTTGTAATGACCGGTTATAGCAGCGTGGAAGTTGCCGTAGAAGCTATGAAATTGGGCGCTGGCGATTTTGTACAAAAACCTTGGTCGAACGAACGTCTACTGCATATTTTACGCACGCAAATACAACTGAAAGACGCTAGCTTGAAAGGCTTTCGCTTACAGCGTGAAAACGACTTGCTGAAGTCACAAATACATCAACCTTTCAGCAATATTATCGCTAAATCAACGGTCATGCAGACCATACTCGCTCAAATCACAAAGCTGGCCCAAAGCGATATGAGCATTCTATTTACCGGCGAGAACGGCACAGGCAAGAGCATGTTTGCAGAATATCTGCATGCACATTCCTCGCGCGCCGAAGAATCATTTATCGCGGTAAACATGGGAGCAGTGCCAGAAAGCCTATTTGAAAGTGAGCTTTTTGGGCATGTAAAAGGCGCTTTTACCGATGCAAAGGAACATAGAATTGGTCGTTTTGAATTAGCCAAGGCCGGCAGCATTTTTCTCGATGAGATCGCCAACATTCCGCTTTCTCAGCAAGCGAAGTTGTTAAGAGTGCTTGAGGAGCGGCGCTTTGAAAAAGTCGGCAGTAGCAAAACCCAAGCGGTTGATGTGCGCCTTATCAGTGCGACTAATGGCAACATCCAACAAATGATTGAAGATGGTCAATTCCGTCAAGATCTCTTCTATCGCTTGAACACGGTTGTTATTGATATTCCGCCACTTCGAGAGCGTCGAGACGATATTGTTTCTATGGCTGAAGCTTTTGTTAGCAAACATGCCGCGCACTATCGCATAAATACACCAACACTTTCTTCAAAAGCAAAAGATGCTTTACTTAGCTACAAATGGCCTGGAAATATTCGAGAACTCAACCATGTGCTCGAACGCGCTATCTTTCTGTGCAACTCAGAGTGTATCGATGCCAGTGATTTAGCCTTACCGACACCTAAAAACGGAAACGACAATCACTCTTTACAGCAGCAATGTACTTATCCCAGTGAAGCTAGCCTCGATGAAATAGAAAAAGAGATTATTCTTCAGCGTATGCAACAGTGTAACAATAACCCTCTGCTCACTGCCGAATCACTAGGGTTAAGTAGAAGTGCTTACTATCGACGATTAGAGAAATATCAGTTAACTTGAGCATACGTCACAATGAAGTGCTAAACCAATGTACTCAAAAACCCTGATAGCCTTTGAAGATAGACTCGTTCGCATCGCCCTAATTGGCTGCGCTTTACCCTTATTCCTGAGTGGCGGTTTTGTGCTACTCAGTGACTTATCAATATACTTAAAAATACTGCTGGTGTTCTTTTTACTGGTGTCGGTGGGTTTTGCCGCTTTTTCGATTCGCCAGCATGTTATTTTCCAACTAAGGACCTCAACCAATCTTGTAGAGGCTATGACGTCGGGTGACTACAGTTTGCGGGCTAACAACAAACATGTTGACGGTGCGCTAAGTGACTTCAATCAATTGCTTAACCAACTCGCGGGGAAGCTTGCCGAGCAAAGTCTTATTACTCGTGAAAAACAAATTCTACTCACAAAAATTACTGACCAAATAGATGTTGCGGTAGTTTCTTGCGACGATAAACACAATATCAGCTTGATGAATCCTGCTGCAGAAACGCTTTTCAAAAGGCGTTTTGATGAACTTGAAGGATGGCCTATTAAACATTTGGGCTTACAGAATATAGTGAGTGACGTCAGCTTTAAAGCCCTCAAAGCCTTTGAAATAGGCCAAGACAAACGCAAAGTATATGTTCATACCGACGCTTACTTTGAGTTCGGTAAGAAACATACCTTAATTTTTATCAGCGATATTCAACATATTTTACGAGATGAAGAGCGCCAAGCCTGGCAGCGCTTATTGAGAGTGTTGAGCCATGAGATCAATAATTCTCTGGCACCGATTGCATCGATTAGTGAAACACTTGCGCACATAGTAACAAAGCATGACGACAGTGAAGGCTTTAACCCAGAGAAACTTGAAAACTTAAATGAAGGCTTAGCTGTAATTTCTGAACGCGCGCACAGTTTGAATCATTTTATACAAGACTATCAACAGCTAGCGCGCCTACCTGAGCCGAACAAAAGTATGATACAAGTTCGTCCTTTTATTGAGGGGATCATTGCGCTATTTAAGGGTTCTGAATTTAGTTATCCCGATGTTGATATTGAGGTATACGCCGATGCTGAACAATTACAGCAAGTCTTTGTGAATTTGATTAAAAACGCTGAAGAAGCCAATGCAAGTAAAGTGCAAAGTCAAGGGCTATCTTTGATCAACTTACATTGGCAGCAAGATTCTGAGCTTGCTAGTTTTACTTTGGAGGATAGAGGCAAAGGCATCACTAACCTTAACAATCTCTTTATACCTTTTTACACCACGAAGAAAAATGGCAGCGGCATTGGACTGAGTCTAAGTCGGCAAATCGCCATGAATCATCACGGCGATTTGAGTCTACAAAATATCAAGAACCAAGATGGTATCATAGTGGGTGCGAGAGCAAGACTCACGCTTCCCACCTAGAGGACTTAAGCCCCCAATTTTAAGCGCCTGGCTTTTGCGCCCAAGCAGAGCAATAGCCTTCAGCATTAACTAGTTTGCCAGGGAACGCGCCGCACGGACGCCACTCTTGACCATCTTCACCTTGAATCAATAAGCAGTTAGAACACTTCTGACCTTCAACTTCAGACTTGTGCACGTATTTAAGTGCCATTGCTGTTGGGTCGTCTAGCTTTAACTTTTCAGCCGCATTTGCACGTAGGGCAACACCGCCTAAAGTTAGACCGATAAGCGTTGAGCCAGAAAGCTTTAAGAAGTCACGACGATTAACATTATTCATAGTTTGTATCCTAAGTTAGACGAAAATAAAAATGATTCTCTTTTACACTAGCCCTAAAATGCAAAAACTCGCCACCAAGGACGAGTTTTTAAAGCTGTGTAAATATTATTACTACATGTTATTACTTATACAGAAAGTTTTTAGATCGATCTAGTTTTTCCATCAAATGCGACATGGTTTATTGATCTGTCATAAATAAATGACTAATCCGCCAGGATCATGCCAGTAATCACTCTAATCGTGCTCAGACTTATCCTCAGTCGGTAGCTTCACTAATATCCACACTATCAGCAACACTACAGCTAAGGCGATGCCACACACTAATAAAAGCTGATCAAGGTTGGGGATCATGTTTATTCCTTAACATTCGCGGTCATTTGCCGCTAACAACATCAATTTTTCGGACCTTTTCGTTGGGCTTAGCATAAGCATAACGGCCAAACCTTTGCGTAGAGTGATACGAGTCGAGGCCTGAAATAGCCATAGAACCCGCAGCCTCAATATCAAGGTAGCCATCTTCACTTAGCCAGTTGCTATCTGTTTGAACTTCAACAATTTGCCCTATCACTAGCTCCGTTTGGTTGATTGCAAGTAATTGTATATCTTGCACTTGCATGCCCAAGCGTATGTTTGATTCTGCAACGTATGGTGCTTTTACATGCTCACTTGCCAACACCGTTAATCCGAGCTCAGTGAATTCACTCTGATTTGAGTCAAAACGGGCTGAAGAGTGATGGGCCTGCTCTACAATCTCTCTGCCAATGTGGTTGATCGTATACTCACCTGTTTGCTTAATATTCTGCAAGGTATCTCGCACAACAGTATGCGGGCGCATTATCATACCGAGCAATGGAGGGTTCGCGCCAATGTGAAATACAGAGCTCACTACCGCTAGGTTGTCTATGCCATCAACGCTGGTAGTGCCTATCAGATTTGCCCCTTTAAAGCCTGATAGTGAATTAATGAAGTTAGCGCGCTTGCGTTGCTCCATGTTAGCAATGTCACTAGCGTTAATCGATTTCATTATTAGTCGTCATCCGTTTGTGCAATTATCTCGATACCAAAACCATTGTCGACCAAGGTTAGCTCTATCGGCGAACAACATATTTGGCAATCTACTATTTGCTGCTGACCCACATCATTTTCCTCATCTATTTCTAAATCGTTGTAAGTCATACAATATGGACACTCAAATTTCGCGGCGCTTGTTAAACTCATACCATACCTTCTTTCATAGATTATTTGTTGTTACGCAAAGATTCTCTACTTGGACGTGTATGAATGAAAATTTATTAGGATAAATCTGTATCCGGCATTAGCTACGTACTTAACTTATCTTGAAAGCTAGCTTCATTTTTGGAAAATAAATGACCAAAAGAGTGCGTGTTGAACCTAAGGATTCATTGACCAGAAAATACCCAAAACGCTCTGGTTATGGCATTTGCTTGTTTTGTCAGCGTGAAACATATCTTACTTTCCATCACCTAATACCCAAGAAAATGCATCGACGCACCTATTTTAAAAAGCACTATTCGAAGCAGGAAATGGCACAAGGCATCGACATTTGCCGGCAATGTCACACCGGTTTACATAAAGCTTTCAGCGAGATGGAATTAGCGAAGCGATATGCAAGTATTGAAGCCATAATGGCAGAGCCTGTGTTAACCGAGCATTTTGCTTGGGTTGCAAAACAAAAAGTTAGCCTATAAAAAACATAACACTTAATACTGTATATCCAACCAGTTATCTTGTAATATTTACCTTACTCAAGTTAAGACTCGGTTCAAAATCAATATTTACTATGCCAAGAATGCGTGACCTGCCCACCTATTATTATCACACTCACTTCCATGAGTTTATGAAGTTTGTGACCGGGCCTTGCGCGAGCTTACTCGATACCGACGACTTGGCTTTTATTGAGCACTTCAATGCGCTCGATAAAGACTCCCAGTGCCTCATTGTTCGCTTTATAAATCGCAAATCAATTTTTATAAAACCCGACAGCTATGACTACTCAGAAATTGACGATATTCAACATCGTCTACACACACTATTTGAAGCCAATTGGTTTATTGATGTGGAAGTAAAGCATGCCCACGCATTGGTAGAGCATTTAACCAAAGATGATATTGTGGGTTTACTGAATGAGCTCAACGAGCTATCTGAGGATACAATCAAATTCACCAAAAGCAGCCCTAAAGCGACTCTAATCGAATTACTTTTAGCCTCAGCCACAAATGAAGAAATTTGTGATACTTCGATCGCCAAATCATATTGGCAAGGCAATTTTGAGCGTCCAATTCAGTATTTTTTATATCTGTATTTTGGCAACTTTCGGTCAAAACTAAATCAATTTTCGATGCGTGATTTAGGTGTAATGCGCACCCGAAAAGAACAAGCACAAGTTATGGCGCGTTTCACCGACATCCACAGTGCAAAAAGTAGTTTTAACATGCACTTTATGTTGCATGAAACTCGTAGCGACCTGTGTGCCTTTGGCAATAGCGCTGAGCAGCAACTAGCTAAAGAACTTTTTATCAAAACTAAGCTCAACTCCCTACCTAAGGCAATTGGCAGCCGAGCAATTGAAATAGAGCTGCGCCTACGGTTTTTACTCGCCAGTGAATTGTTAAGCAGCGATCCACACTTAGCTCTGCGCTTACTTAGCAACATAGCAAGCCCTGAAGCTCAAGAGAAATGGGCACGAGAAGCTTATAAACATGGTCATCAAGACGCTGTCGAGCAAGCGCTGGAGGCGATGATCGAAGCGCCTCTCTCTGAAGATTTACTGGCGTTCGCCGAAGACTTCCTCGCCCGCAAGTATCATAAGAAACGTACCAGCGCACTGACCGATATGCTGCGAGTAAATGCCAAAACGATAGCCATAGACGAAATCCACAAAGGGGCGGTTGAGCGCGGCGTGGTCAGCTTTTATGAACAAAGCACAGCACAAGCCTTCAGAACTGAAAATGAGCTGTGGAGAGCGTTGTTTGGTTTGTATTTCTGGCGGGAAATATACGAGCTGGATGGTTTAGGCCTAAGTAACGAGTTTGAGCACGTGCCTAGTTCATTAAAAACCAATGAATTTTACGCACTTGCTAAAGAGGAAATTGACCAGCGTCTTGCATCCACCACAAGTAAGAAAGTGTTGTTTCAACAACTCTCACAAAGCGCAGCAAGCCACTATGGCAAAGCAAATATTGTATTTCGGTGGCGCAAGAACATTCTTGAGCGTCTCAATATTTTGATTAAATACAGTGAACTAGAAGCAATATTGAGTTTACTCAAAGCCATGGCTGAAGACTGGCGAAACCTCAGTGATGGCTTTCCCGATATTATGGTGCTTGAAAACGGTAAGTTGCGCTTCGAAGAAATCAAATCAGAAGGCGATCAGTTACGCCGAAATCAATTACTTAGCATACAAAAACTGCAGAGTTTGGGCTTCTGCGTTTTAATAACCAATGTAGTATGGACCTTCGATCCCATGCAGACATACGTTGTTGTTGATATCGAGACCACCGGAGGCCGTGCCCAGCATCACAGAATTACTGAAATAGGCATGGTCAAAATTGAGGGCGGAAAAGAGCTAGCTCGTTGGCAATCTCTTATTAACCCGCAAAGACGGATACCTGCAAACATTACCCAGCTTACTGGCATCGACAATCAAATGGTAGCAGATGCACCTTTGTTTGCAGATGTGGCCGACGACATCGAAGCATTCACCGAGTCCTGCGTATTTGTGGCACATAATGTTAACTTCGATTATGGTTTTATTAAGGCCGAATTCGAGCGCTTGGAGCGCAGATTCCGCCGCCCAAAACTCTGCACCGTAAGGGAAATGCGCAAGTGGTATAAAGGTATTTCTTCGTACTCACTCGCCAATTTAACGAAGCATTTTAATATTGAAATGGAAAGACATCACAGGGCACTGTCTGATGCAGTTGCGGCAAGTGAACTGCTTGCTCTGATAAATGAGAAACGTGGCGCTGTAAAGTAAATAGCAGTTTCATAGCTACCTTGCCTCAGTGTAGAAAGGTGCTTGCTTACTAGCTTTGCTTTAACAAGTACTTTTCAATTGCTTGGCGAAGGGTCTCGCGACGAATGGGTTTGGTTAAGTAATCGTCCATGCCACTTTCTTTAGCACTTTTATAATCTTCCTTCATTGCGTTAGCTGATAGTCCAATAATTGGAATATCTTGTAGACCTAATGCACGAATGGCTTTTGTGGCCTTTTTACCGTCCATAACAGGCATTTGAATATCCATTAATATTAGGTCGTAATATGGCGAGTTAGTGACTTTTGTTAAGGCTTGATGGCCGTCCTCTGCAACATCGTAAGTTAAACCAAAAGAATGCAGCATTTCACCTGCAACCGCCTGATTGATACTGTTGTCCTCAACTAACAAAACGTGTCCTTCGTAAAGCGTTGTCGATATGGCGCTGATTAAAGTATTGGCTTCTTCAACATCATGCGATTTGGCGGTAAAAGGTGTTGAGTCGTCATAAGCTGTTGCCACAAATGCGTAAAACTCTGTTGGCGTAAAAGGGTGTGATAGCACAGGGCACTGCCATTGAGCTTGCAATAGGGTTTTTAGCTGTAGCGGTTGCGTGTTAGTCACGCATGCATAGCGCAGCTTTTTCGCCTTTAGTATAGCAATATAATCATGTAGTGCGCGAGCTTGCTTGCCATGCTCTATATCAATAATTATAAGGGTATTTGTCGCTTGCGTTATGCTACTAACTAACTCTGGAAAGTCATGATGTTGAAGAAAGTTAAGGCTAGTACTTACTTGCTTGAGATAGTCTGCCTCGATGTAGCTGCTAACGTCACCATCGCAGCAAACATAGTGAATAGCACTTTCGTATTGATTCTTCTCAGCCAAAAGCTGATGTGGTTCTTTTTCATTGAGCAGGGTAAAACTGCATTCAAAAGTACTTCCCTTGCCTTCTTCCGAACTTGCACTTATCTCGCCATCCATCAGTTTCACTAATTGTTTTACAATGGTTAACCCCAAGCCTGTGCCCCCAAACTCCCTGCTGGTGGAGCCATCAGCCTGTATAAATGGCATAAATATTTTATTCAGTTGTGCCTCGCTCATGCCAATGCCTGTATCGATAACCTGAACCACTAACTTAAATGCGTTTGCCTTATTGCTGACGGCACTGCTTAGCCTAATGTCCACTACACCACTTCGGGTAAACTTGATGGCATTGCTCAATAAATTCAGTAGCACTTGGGAAATTCGAAGCGGATCACCGATAGCGTTGGTGGGTAAGCTGGGTTCCACATAAAGTCGAAGATTGAGATTTTTCTCAGACGCCTTGAGACTGGCGACTGCAAGCAAGGTATCGAAGAGTGACGCAAAAGAAAAGTAGCTCTCTTCAATTTCTAGCTTGCCCGCTTCAATTTTTGAAAAATCAAGAATATCGTTAATCACGTTCGTCAATATTTGGCTTGAATAGAGTATTTTGGATAGGTTGTTTCTTACATTCTCGTTAAGTTCTTCGCGCATCGATAGATCCACTAATCCAATGATGGCATTCATTGGTGTGCGTATCTCATGGCTCATATTTGCTAAGAAAATACTCTTTGATGCATTGGCCTGATCAGCCACTCTAATGGCATCTTGCAACTGCTTGTTGAGCTCATTACTTTGATCGTTGGCACTTTGGGCTTCGCGCAGCAAGGCTTCGGTTTGCTTGTTTTTGTTATTAAACACTTTTGCAGCTTCAGCCAGTTGCCCAATTTCGTCACGGCGCTGCTCGCCGGGTATTTCAGTGATGTTTTTTCCGTCACTAAGCTTTTCAAACACCGAAGTAATCTGCGCCATCGGTCGAATAATCCTGCGTGCGATGAAAAAAGCAATCAGCAAACTGGTAAATAATGCGATTCCCATGTAGACATTCAAGCGCTGACGAGATTCGTCAATACTCGCGGAAATAGACGCATTTTCCTTTGTCGCATACACTCCTGTAGTCTCTGACAATTCCTTTGCCAAAAATAGAAACTCATTTGCTGAGCCCGCCATCACCACATTGACCAAATACAAATACCCAGTAGTGCTCAATGCAAGTTGAGTAAATTGGTCTTTTACATCACTGAGCTTAGTTAAAATATTGCTTTTTTGCTGCGTGGGTAACGGTAAGTTATCTACTACTTTTTCAGCATTTTCAACTTGCCGTATAAACTCAGTCTTTAGCACCGAGTTAGGGGTTAGTAAGTATTGATAGGCTTTATTTTCAGCAAGTGAAAGGTAATAGCTAAATTGGTTTTGTTGAAGTTGTTCTTGGCTCTGATACGAAACATTTGCGTCATTGATGAGTTGATTTAGTGTTAACAACACACCTTGTTCGAAGATGCTATCGCGATCCGTACGGCCAACCACAACTGAACTAAAGTTCTCTTCATAATCAATTAAGTGTTGTTGCATCGCCTCGATGGTACTTTCAACATCGCTGGTATTAAGACCATCTGGAAGGTTCTCAAGAAGGCTTGTTAAACTTATTTTTACGTCAGCAATAATGCTATCGAAGCGCGCTTTAGAAGACAGGCTTCCGGTGTCTTTAAATACTAATACGTGACGCTGTAAATCGAGCACATCACGTTCAAGTTCTCGAACGATTTTCTCTTCACTCACGGCCACTTGATAACTTGAGAATGAACGCAGCAATTGATGTTGATTAGCGCGCGTGAATATCAACTGAACAATCAGCAAAATGACAAAAGACAACAAAAATAGATTTAGCTGTGACTTTAAAGTGAGTTTCATAGTGCTAACGAACTTAATGGTGCTAACGAGCTAGACAGTGCTAACAAACTAGATTGTCGACTAGTTTTTGCAAAGGCACGTTTAGTTCCTTTTACAAGCTGTTGGAAATTAGCAAGATTAAGCACTAAGAAATTCATACCACTTCTGCAAACTATATTCGTAGGTTGGCATAACCGTATTCCAAACTGCCACATTTTCAAAACGTTTTTCATAGCTTCCGCCGGTTCGCAAACTTCCCTTGCGCACCGAAACCTTACCGTCGGTACCTCGCAAGTCTTCACTTGCAGCTTTGCCATCGTACCAATAATTGTATTCAGCGTTAGACAGAAACTGCTTAGAACGCTGTGGATTTGAAATATAATAACCTTGCCGAGCGATGAAGGCACCAGGCCATCCCGACAGCCACCAATTCATATACTCGTAAGCAATGTCTTTTGCTCTACCGGTGGTTTTAGACGATAAACACATAACACCGTGCCAGCCTCTATAACCTTCTTTAGGGGCAGCAAAAGTAACGGGAATATTCTGACCATTTAAGCTCGACACCGCTGGTGAAAACATACTTTCAATCACCACTCGTTTTGACTTCATAAAACGCACCGATTCAGGCACAGATGTCCAAAAACCACTAAAGTGACCCTGTTGCTTATAACGTATAAGCACATCGAAGAGCTTATCGAGCTCGACTTTCGTCATTGCACCAATATCCGCAAAGCTTGCTAGGCCCTTTGCTTGGGCCGCCAGAGCAAGATCAAACAAGCCTATAGTCGGCGCATTAACAATGGCCACTTTGCCGCGATATGCCTCGTCTAGCAACCAGCCCCAACTTTCCGTTTCGTAAGGAATACCCTTCTTTATCACCGACGTGTTGTAGCCAAAAGAGTCAACATTGTGAACGTATGGGAGGTAGCTTATGGCGTTTGATTCTTGCTCGCTCAAGCTATTGTCTTCTTGAACATGTAAGAGTTTATAGGGCGCGTCACCCGCACCAATTTTTGCGTTAGGAGTAATGCGGCCTGTTTTGGTCAGAGAGTTAATTTCCTGCCAATTTTTAATGCGTCTTTTGTCAATGCTTTGAATGGCATTAGAACGCCACAAAACATTAATACTATTCGACCACTGCTCATATAAATCAAAGCTTTCCGGTCGTGTTGATGCCTTTTGCAATACCGCTGCGCTGCCTTTTGGCTCAAAAACAAGATCGATGCCTAAATCATCCATAGCTTGCTTACGCAATGCCTCCTGCAAAGTGACATGAGTGCCCAACACGCGTAGCACAGGCTTAGATTTCCCAATCGCAAAGCTGTTTGCCGCAAAACTTGCTGCCGGCAACGTCGCTGCTAATGCGCCAAGTTTCGCTGCCGACTTCAGCACCTCTCTGCGACTTAAGGTGTTTGGCTTATTTGGCTTATCGATACTCTTGTCTGCCATAAGGTTGCCTCGAAAGTTACAATGGGTTCAACACATTTGTGAAAATATCGTTACAAATACTAGGGGTATACAACACTGTTATAACAAATTAGAGCGACGAATAAAAAATAAACAGTGCTATATTTATGATTTAGCAAGTAAATGATGAAAGACTTAAGACCTTTGTCTACTTTTTTAGTTAAGATCGCCTTTACATTCTCGTGTAGTGGGGCAGATGAGGTTAAGTAAGACAAAGCGCCCAAGCACTCACAAAGTAAGGCTTGTGCATAAAAAAGGCCTGCGAAGCTAACTTTCATCAGCGACAACAGGCCCACACTAGGACAGGGATTACTGCTTGTTGTGTAATGCGGCTAGGGAGTACACCAAAGGTGCGTTCCAATTTATCGTGACTTCATTGGTTGAATAACTGCACCAATCATCCAAATAGCTCAATGCAGGGCGTGATGATGGGTAATTACAACCATCTTGTTGACCTGGCTGAGGACCACCGGCGACAAAACCTGGCACAGGCTCGGGTACATCGTCGGCAAAAGATGGACGATGATGCGGATCGAGCGGTGTTTTTTCACCATACCCAGTCACAAATGAGAAATCGGTAGGATTGCGTCCTAATACGTAATCAACCAGCGCAACCGCAGCGTCTTCGTAGGCCTGATTACCAGTTAGCTCAAAAGCATTCATCAGTACCATGCTCTTATTCAGAGCCACCGAATTGCTGCCCCACACAAAATCTGCCTGCTCCATAGCTACACCGTATGCCGAGTTTTCAGTTTGGTCGACAATAGTGTTAGCTAAACCTAAAAATGAGTTTTGGAAGCTATTGTAGTCTTCTGATGTTAGCAAAGGCTCTCCTGCCGACAGCATCGAGATATAACCCAGCGTTGCAGTCGCAGGCCATGCAGGCACACCTGGGCCAGCAGAGGCAGTCATCGCTTTGAAGCTAGTGAGGTATGAAGGTTGCCGCGTAAGTAAGAAAAGCTCGGCGGCTGCCCATAAACGTTCGTCATCAAAGAAACCGTCACCGTATTCGCCTGTATTGACATCACTAGGTTGTTGATAAGCAACATTTGGGTTGGCTTGAGCCCAGTCCCACGCGCGTATTGCGGCAGAACGCCATGCGGCAGCGTCATCTTCAAATTCAGGCAAAGCTGCATAAATTCGGCTAGCCGAAGCCATCACAGCAGCAAAATTTAAGGTCGCACTCGTGCCCTTTTGAACTACGTAACGCTGAGCGGTTGTTTCGTGTGGCATGACTGTACCTGAGAAGCCCAGAGTCGTAAGCTTGTGATAAACACCGCCATCGTTGGGGTCCTGCATGCTTGCCATCCAATCAAGGTTCCACTTTATTTCCTCTAAAATATCCGGAATGTCATTGCCTGATTCAGGAATATTCACATCACGATCGGCATAGAAGGCTGGAAACTGTTCGTAGGCCTGCATTAAGGTGTAGGTAGAGATGCCACTGTTGACGATATATTTGTTGTAGTCACCGGCATCATACCAACCTTTAGGTGAACTGATGACAGTGCCCGCTGGGCGGTTAGTATCTGCTGCAGAGACATGAACTTGCACATTGGTGTCAGGATGCCCAGCTAGACGCGCCCATTGACCCGCATGGGTGCTTTCAAGTTCTGTGCTGGCTCTATTGAAATAGTATGCTTTAAGGGCAGCATCATGCACATTAAGATAAACACTTTCACCAATGCTGACACTTGCGTTATTGGCTATGCCTTCGACACGTAAAGTGTACTCGCCAGCGCTTGTTACTGAGGAAAAATCGGCAAGCTTCACAGAAGTACTAGAGACGGGCCAGCTTTGTTCTGCAGAAAGCTCACCAGTTAACACTACCGTGTCGTTTGCATTATTAACGAGCTCGAAGCTCGTAGCTTCTGTTGCCGGCACAGCAGCTATTTTTACAGCATTTGGCAAAAAGCCAATCTGATTGAGTTTTATCAGCTCTTGAGAATCATTAGGTGTTGGCGCAGGTGCAGGTGTTGATGGAGGAGGTGGATCACTTACAATGCCAGGATCAGAACCGCCTGAACCACCACAGGCGCCGAGCATTACGGCAGCCCCTAAAAGTGCACATTTTACCGATGTCTTTACAGATGTATTTGCTGACGTTTTTATCAAGCGTAGTTTTGAAGTTGCTGTTGCCGCAATGTTCATTTTTAACTTCCCCATAGTTAACTGAAAGCTATTAAAACCAATAATGTAAACGATTACAATAAAAATCATTTACAAATCTATAACAAAATTCATTTAGCCTATTACGTATTCTACTTTCTGATTTTTGCAACACAGTGCGTGATATCTACACCAGAGAAAATAAGAGTTAATCCATACTCGTTTTATTAGAGTAAAAGAACCTATGAAAACTGCGATTAGAAATAAAATTAAGCATCTTAGTGAAGATGAAAAGTCACGGATTATTGAAATGGCTTGGGAAGACCGTACCCCGTTTGAGGCAATCGAACGTTTATTTGGGGTAGCTGAGCCTGAGGTCATTGAGATAATGCGTGCGAATATCAAACGTAAAACTTTTAACAACTGGCGAGCAAGAGTGTCGGGTAGAAAAACTAAGCACCTGAAGCTAAGAAGCCCAGACGTTGACCGAGGCTATTGCCCAACTCAATACAAGGCCGTTAGAAAACGTTAGTCACCTAGCTGTGTCTGACTAGCTCTATTTTGATTAGCTAGCTTCGTAGGCAATGTAGGCAGTATTAGCGCGCTTCCAGATCATCCAGAATGCCTCGACGGAATTGCGCCGTGACATCAAAGTACCAAGTGTTTTTCTCAAGCGTATCTGGGTTTTCCAGTTCAATTGCATCTACTGGGCGCTGTTCGTGATATACCAATGATTGGCCAGTCGCAACGAAGCCGTGCATTTGCACAAAAGCATAAAGATCGTTGGTACTGGTGATATAAAAAGCACTGGCAGGGCTTAGGCCGTCTCCGGAACGCCAAATAGCGTCGATAAAACCGTCTAGTATTTGATTGTGATATTCACCTAACTCACGATTACCACTCTCAAAATGACATACCATAGCCCCAAAATGCCCCGTTAGGCTGGTAAAATTGACCTCTAATATAGCTTTAGTGGCAGCTAAACAGCTAGACCAGTCCTGATTATCCATCGCCTCAAATGCTAGGTCTTTCTGTTTAATTTCAATGCCACCATAAGGGTTGTATGCAGGAGTAAGCGGATACACCTTGATGATGGCATCGTAATCATCATTAAGCGCTTCACCTGACTGAAATTTTGCAACTAAGCGTTTATAGTCTTTATCAGCTTTAGCGTAGTCCAGCACCTGCCTTTTCGCTTCAGCCCGCTGCTTTTCGACTTCAATACTCGTACTATTGTTCTGTTGAGGGGAAGTACTTTGACAGCCGCTTAAGGCAATGAAAACTAGAAGAAAAGTGAATGAGCGCATGAAGGTATCACCTGAGAAGAAGATTTTTGTAAACTGTGCTACGAATGACTTAATATTTCAAGCTTTTACGCTATTCTGATTTTAGGGGAGGGTTACACGGCATTGCGAGCGAAACATGGCTCGTGGCTCACTTCCAATGAAGTAGCAAGCTTGCAGCCACTAGGCTAATAACTCTCTGGGCGATATTTTTTATGGAAGGTTTTCACATATAGGCGTTCTACTTTCTCTCTCGCCCATGGTGTGCGGCGCAGAAACTTTAGACTACTCTTTACGGAAGGATCTGACTTGAAACACTTGATGTTAATGCGATAAGCCAAACCTTCCCAGCCATAATTACTTTCGAGCTTTTCTACTATTTCTTGTAACTTCACCCCGTGTAGAGGATTGTTTGCTTGCTTCATCGCTTGCGAGTCTTCGCTTGTAGAAGGCGCTTTTGCTTGTTCGTTGGCGTTATCGTCAGTCATGATTTGTACTAAGTCAGTGTATAAAAAGACTTTGCTTCTCTGCTGTTAATTCAATGAGGGTATTATGGGCCGTTACTCTCACGCTAGCAACAGCCACATAAATTTAGAAGGGTAGGAAATTAAATGCGTACTCAAGTTCTGTCGTGGTGACATTTTGAGCGCCAAAGTTGATTAAGCCAATGCGCCCAATGAGCTTTTGCACAAGTTCAGGTGCATCCAGTTCACTATCAACAAGTTTCACCTCTGATAGTGAGCCATCGGGTTCAATCACTAAACGCACTGTGAGCTTGCCCTCTATCGATGGATCCTGACGAAGAGCCCTACGATACAAAGAATATACAGCGCCTTTGTTAGCATCCAGTATCTGGCGGATGCTGTCTAGATCTCGGCTACCAATAACTTGAGCTTCTTCTTCAATACGCTTAGTTGCAATTGCAGCTTCACCTATCTCAGCAGCGACGAACTCTGTATTGCGTCTTCCCTCCAACTCGCCTGCAGCACCTACGTCTGAACTCAAGCTCCCCAGTGCAATACCGCCACTGGTTTTATTGGTTTCTCTGCCCAGTATCTTGCGTTGGGTGCTTTCTTGCTGACCACCACCTTGGGTTTGCTGCGTATTAGCCAAATTGCTTAAATTGGCCGCATCTCGCATACTCGCAAGCTGATCTTGAAGCGCTAAAACACCTTTGCTTTTCGCCGTTTCGCGGGCCTTCTTAGTTTTTTCTTCTAAGCTTGGCTCTTTCGGTTTTGGCTTAGGCTCGGGCTTTGGCTCAGGTTTTGGTTCTGGCTTAGGCTCGGGTTTCGGCTCTTCCTTCGGCTTTTCAGGTTCTGGCTCTGGCTTAGGTGGCTCAGGCTCAATGACTTGAGGCGGCGGTGGCGGAGGCTCTTTAGCTTTGATCACCTTGGCTAATTGCGGCGGTAACTTCTCCTGCTCGGCTCTCGGTACCTCAGGCAGGTCGGTCAGTTTCACAAAAATAGCTATGGCTAAGGTCAGCACCAACAACACAATGGTAATTTTGGTGAAGGTTGCATTTTCCTTATCGCTGCTTTCCCAAGGAAGCTCCGACTTAAAATAGGTATAGCTAGGGTAAGATGAACTCATGAGCCATCCCCTACTGCACCATCAATAGGTGCTGCTACGTCACTGTTTGATTCAAGTTGATTTTCCACCGCTAGAGCAATATTTGTGTAACCCGCTTCTGCACTAGTTTGCATGATCTTCTTTAAGATCTCGTAGGGCACTGACTTGTCACCCATAATGGTGATCGAAAGACCTGGGTCTTCAGCATTTGGGTCATCAGCATCCACCGGTGCCGCAACTGTGCGAGAAGCCTGATATAGCAGCTCGGTTTTTAAGGCGTCGATGGTATATTCGCTTTGCTCATACAGATCTGATGTTTTCGCCAGTGGCTTTCCTTGCAATAAAATATTTTGCGAGGTAATCATCAAAAGCAAGGTGTCTTTTGCTGGTGTTTTAACCGTCGATTTTGGCAGTTCGACAGAATTATCTCTTTGTAGTACCTGCACATCAGAGGCATTTAACATTAAGAAAAAAACCAATACCGTGAACACATCCATCAGAGAAACCAAGCTTAACTTCGCTGTCCTGGTCTTATTCGCCCGAGCCATGCGTTTAGCGCGTGCTGACTGCTTCATTGCGCACCTCCTGCATTTTTCAACTCGTAGCGTGCTGGCGCTTCAGCCAAGGAGACTTCAGGAAACAACTCCGCATCAACTACCGACACAGCCACTACAGCTTTGTAGGAACGGGTTGCATCAATCAAACTAATAATCGTTTGATAGTCGGTTTCATCAGGTAACATTAACACGATATCTTTTTTATCAATCGATTGTGATAACAAGGTTTGTTTTACTAATTTTAGTTGCGTTTGCAGCCCTTTATAGTCGTGCTGCATCGCAGGTTCTGAGCCATTATTCGCAGGCGCTTCACCATCTTCCGCTACAACGGGGATCTTAGGTACGCTGCGCACCAGATAGCCCTGAGGGAAGAAAATGTTTAATGCATCGTCGGTGACGAGGATCTCCAAGCTTTGATTTTCAATTGGCTCATCGTCGGCCCCTAAGGCCTCTATTCCAGGCAATTGAAGTTCAACCACTGTTATCCTCGAAAACACCATCATCATTAACAAAACAGGCACCAACACTATCATTAGATTCATGAAAGAGGTGATGTCTAATTCAGCGTCTTCTTTCTTGGCGTTACGCCCGTGGCGTCGTCCAAACATGAGAATGCTTCCTACTGGTCTGTGGTACGAGTTTTAGTTGCAAGCTTTTCTTTTGCGATAAGTGTGTTTAAACACTTCACACCCGCCATTTCCATGCTTTCCACTATTTCAGTTGTTTTTGTTTGCAACAATGAATGAAGCAGCAATAAAGGGATCGCAGCAATCAAACCGTAGGCCGTGGTGTTCATCGCTACCGAAATACTTTGCGACAACAAGCTTGCCTTTTCTGACGGATCAGCATTAGCTACCGCTGAGAATGCAGCGATCAGACCGATGATTGTGCCTAACAAGCCTAATAGCGTGGATATGTTAGCCAACATACCTAAATATTGAGTACGTTTTTCAAGGCGAGGCACGGTTTCCATTAAGCCTTCTTCCATTGCATATTCAATGTCTTCACGGCGTGGGCTCACACCTAAACGTGTTATACCGGCGCCTATCACTCGTGCGATTGGCGCTGTGCTATTTTGTGTAATTTGAATAATCTTGTCGAAATTTTGAGCAGCAAGTAAAGGCTCAAGCTCTCTAAACGCTTTTTTGTTCGTGCGACGGGCAGAACCCAAGAACCAATAACGCTCTAAAGCGATAGCTAAGCCAATAGCTAATACGATAGAGATAGGGAACATAAAAGAGCCCCCTTCTTGGAAAAAGCGAATGATGGTATCCATGAAATCCTCTCAATGTAGTGATCAGTTGTTTATCAAGCCCCAAAGGTTCAGATGAACATGACATTGGAAACTTGGATTAATCTAAGGTTAATAACGAATTTTCGATTGCTGACAGTCTATTCCAATACAATAACATCTTATGTATTGTGAACTATCAACCTGTTGTCGAATTTATACCCAACAGCTAATTTGCAGGGCTGTTTTGCTCTGTAGATTTGCTAGTTTGTATCCCTTCAAGAAGGTTTATCTCCTTTAAAAAGTTGTTTCTAACCATGGGCTTAAGCGATGTTTTTATCGGTGCCCAACGGTTTTCATTGCGATCAATACGCTGATGCAATGGTAGCTGCCAAGGTACAATAGATAATACCTTTGGCTGCTCTTTGTTACCACGAATTGTCTCTTCTAATCTTAATACTTCACCGCCATTTGCGATACTGCCGTCGGATGCGACGGTAACCGTTATTGGCGCTTCTTGTTGTGTGCCTGAAGTATTTTCTTGCTCTTCTTGAAAAGCAAATACCGGGTTAGCCAAAAGCAACGCTATTGTACAAACGAAAATAACTGTTTTCATGACTTTATCCATTTGCTTTCTCTCTTTCAATCGCCTTTATTTGGCGTTTAATATCGGTAATCCACTGCCCAGCTAAGCGTTGCTCGCGCAACAAGGATTTTGACGGTGCTTCAACTGCGCTCAGCTCAATATCAAGAAAGGCTTTGTAAAGCTGATAGTCAGCCAAAGCAGACTTTTTGTCACCGATGTAAAGATCAAATAGTATCCCTCTATTTCGATAGGTTGCCGCATTACCAGGCCACGCTTGCAAAGCCTCATCGTAATGTTGTTTAGCTACAACAAAGTCACCTGCATTACGGTATAACTGAGCCAGCCTATTATGTGCCTGATAGTTATTTGCGGCAATAGCAATGGCAGCTTTATAATCATTGATAGCTTGTTCTGTGTCTTTTTCCGAACGGTGAATATCGCCGCGCAACACCCAAACAGAACTATGGGGTGAAGCAATGAAATCTGGGTCATCTATCACGCGCTGTATCGCCGTCTTTGCACCGTCTATATTGGCATTTGCCAGCGCATTCATGGCATTTTGAACCATACTCATCTGGGCTGAAGATAGTGGCTTCTGAGCTTGTTTATCCAACTCAAATGCATTGACCGATGCGAGTAATTCATTAGCTTTCAATAGCAGCGCTTGTTGCTCTTGTTCTTCTGGACTCAAGACAACAGCTTCTGCACCTTCACCTTGTTCATTACTAAGCGCATCACCCGCTACTTCTGCACTTTCGGCTTCGGGATTATCATCACCAGAAAAACTTGGCAATGATGGTAGGCTGGAACAAGCACCTAGTAGAAAACTTGCAGCAATAAGAAACAGCGGCAACTTCATTTTATTCAAAGTCTTCAACGCTTAGCTCCTCAATTTGCTCAGGTTTGCGGTATCTTACAGGCAGTAAGCCTTCCAGTGTCTTTAAGGACTCTTTTACCCAATCGTCATACAAGCCACTATGTGCTCGCTTGGCGTTATTTTCGTGCAAACTAATTGAAGTTTCCTCAAAGGGAAAAGCCTGCTCTTCAAGCAATAGTTCATATTGGCTCATCTCTAATGCAGACAAACCTGTGGGGCGGGCTGAATCCATCAAATCGGTCGCTAACACGGCATACAAATTTGCTAACGCGTAATTTGCTTGAGTAGTGAACTCTGCTACCCCATACGCCATAACACCATCATAGCGGCCAATCGCAGTACTAAGAGCCGTTTGTTTGCGTTGCAGACTATTATTCAATGGTAGCGTAAGCTTAATTTTCTTATAAGCAAGGTCTGCATCATTGGCAAATACCATCGATGCCATTGCTGCTAAATAACGAGAACGATCGGAGCGCTCATCTTTGGCTGCGCGATCAGCATCAATGAGTTTGTTCAACCAAAAGCGTCTTTTCGATTGCTCGCCACTTTCGCGGTAAAATTCTGTTAACTTAAAGCGCGCTTCGTTGGCATCCGACAGTGGAGAAGGATATCGGTGGGCGTAGGATCTAAAAGAATCCAAGGCTTGAGCTTTGTTTCCCGCTTTCAAATAATATTCTGCGGCAACAAATAATGACTCTCGGCCTAATTGAGTATCAGGTTGCGACTTATGCTGCGCTATGAGCATGTTCGCGGCAGGCTCCCATTGCTCAGATTTTTCATAAGCAACTAAGAGCTTACCCGGAATCGTCGACACTAAATCGTTTGTCGGGAAGCGTGTTTGAAAATCAAGCAATAGAGATAAGGCATCAGCCCACGACTCAAGCGCCAGCAAGTAGGTTGCCGAATCATATTGCGCCGCTGCTCGGAAAGTAGAGTTGGGCGTTTGCTGCATGATTTTACCTAGCAAAGCAATACTATCACTCAGTGCAAGCTTTTGTGTTTCACTCAGTATCGCAATATCCTGACCTTCAGGTAGCGGAGCCGACAACACTTCTTTTACTTTCGCCGACGCGAGTACTTGTTCAGACTGTTGGAAGAAAGTTGCAGCTAAGCGATTAGTCAGGTCTTCAACTCGTTCGTCGTCACTCGGTAATATGCTTAGCAACGTTTCGTAGCCGGCTTGCGCGGTTTTATAGTTTTCTAACGCGAAATGACTATGCGATAACACCAGGCGCGCAGAAATCATGCTTTCTTTTTCTACGTCGTGTACAGCAATATGGGCAGCTCGCAACTCTGCCTCAGAAAAGTTCGACTGCGCATAAGCAGCGCCGTTGAGTTTGTCACCGGCTAACAACCAGTTTGCCCAACGCATTGCTTCCATATACTTTTCTTGTTCAAACAAACGTTGCATAAGCGATTGCGTTACGTTCACCGTTCGTGGATCGGCAGCAAAATTCTCCACGAAAAGCTGCTGACTGATCATTTTTCTAGCTTCTAACTGAGCAAGGAAGTTTGCATCTCGGCCTGCAGCATTGGATGTTACTCTCTCGAAGAGTAAAAGCGCCGCATATGCCGCTTCGCTCGCCAAAGGATTTGGAGAGTCTTGATATGCATAGATTTCAAAACTTTCGATAGCTTTATTCAATTTTCCTGCTGAGCTCAATGCCTCAGCTAAGTAAAAACGCATTTGCGCTACTTCCTCATCAGGTGAGAAGGTGCGAATAAACTGGTCGTAATATAAAGCTGCGGCCTCGAAGGCTTCTTGCCTAAGCGTCGACAAGTCGTTTACCGACGCGTTGCTCCAACTAGCGCTTTGACCTTCACTCAACTGCGTTCCAACAAATGAACTGGCAGCCGTTTCGCTTCCAGCCGAAGAGGTAGCGCCTGTATTCAGCATACGATCTAAGGTTTGCGCGATACTATGTTCGCTTTGCGCTAACTCTTTGAGGTACTGGCGCAGATAAGCCGCCGTTTGCTGGCCTAACAAACTGGTCAAGCCATCAAAATGGGGGCCATCGATACCATAGGCAGCAACAAAGCCCTGCTTCGCTTCCAATACTAAGGCCGGAAAATCACCCAAGATGTAAGCGTCGATGTGTCGTACATAAAATTCCACGGCGCGGCCATGTGTGGGATAAGTGCTGGCAAACACCAAAAGCGTATCGGCACTATCTTTAAAGCGGTCATTGTTAAGGTGTTGTTGGGCGAGTTCTTCATAAATAAGATGTTCGTATGCACGCTCGCCATTAGCCGCGAAGAAATCTCTAATGGCTTCTCCGTTACCAGAGTAGGAGAACAGCAAGGCCATAATACGTAGGGTATCTTTAACTAATCGTTGTTGTCCTAACGGTAGCTCTTCAATACGCGTGAAGGTTTGCGTATATGAGTTGTCATCTAAAGTATCGTCTAGCATTTTTGAAAAAGATACCAAGGCATTTGGGTGATCCTCTTGCTTGAAGAAACTCCAGCCTTGCATGTATGCAGAAATACCATAAAAGTTATTCGCATCTAGACTCGAGGCTTTTTCTGACAATGCCAATACTTGGCCATAATTAAATACGGCTGTTTCGTAATCTGTCCGGGTAAAATAATACTCGCCAATTCTAAAATAGAGCTCGATGTGGTAGTTGGTCACGGGGTTAGTTTCAGTAGGGAAGGTCTCGAGAAAGCGCTTTGCAACCTCAACACTTTCTACTTTTTTGCCGTCTAGGTCGAGGGCGCGAGACAATTGATACATTGCATCCATGTATTTTGTTTCCGTGCGCTTTGCTTCCTCTAAGGCTTGTATATCAACTGGCGTAGCACCCTCAAGCGCTGCAGCGGCTTTCATGTCATTCACCTTGGCAAGCAAATCAGCCTGTTGCTCGAGTACTTCGCGATAGCGTGATATGGCTTTGTTAAAATAACTGGCCGGTTGCAGTTGCCCAATACCATCGCTAACTTCCGTAGAAGCAACTTGTGCCTGTTGCTCTTCAAGAGGAATGCCTTCCTCTTGGGCAATTTCAGCCAACTGCATTTCAATATCAGCTAATCGAAAGGCGACCTGCTGCTTTTGTTTCTCATCTTTTAACAAGGGTAAAAGTGCGGCGTACTCATCACGAGTTTCTTTTAAGGATAAACGCGGTGCAATCGAAGGCTCGACTTTAATCGGTTGTAAATCAAGTTCTGCTAATGTCGGGCGAGCACTCACGCCATCACTCACACCTTCAGCTACCATTGTACTCTCTTCGGAGGAAAACATACTGCAACTTGCTAGCAACATAGTGAGCGAGAGAATAAGTAACTTTTTCATCTTATTCTCCCCTTACCGGCTGAGCTAAGTCTTGGATGCGAATGATCGCAAGACGAGTAGCAATTTGTTGATCAGCCAAATCCTGCATTCGAGCAGTCATATTTTCTTCTAGGAAGGCGGTTAACTTTGCAGTTATAGAGTCTAGTAAGGCTTTAGTGCGAAGATAATCGGCTTGTGCTTTTCGCTCCATTTCTTTTACTTTCTCTCGTTGTTTATCGATTATCGCTGTATTGTTCTGTAGTAGCCTTAGCTGTCTAAACTGTTTGCTCGCAGCGGCATAAGCTCTCTCTAACTCATTGAGTTGTTTTTGATGTTGCCAGCGGGCGCTTGGGTAGGCTTCAGATAATTGCCATTCGAGATAGCCTTTCAAGCGGGCAACGCGTTGCCCATATTTCTTCGACAACTTACGTTCACGCTCATTATTAATACGTTCAATGCGTGCTTCTGCGCGCTCTAAACGAGCGAGTGCCGCAACAATATCTTCGTTAGCGTATAGCGTAGATGAGTTTTCAGCGTTAGCTAGGATAGCATCATATTGTTCTATTTTGAGCTGGGCTTCATCAAGAGTATTCTGAGCCGTCACCAAGGACAAATTTTCACTGCGTTTTATAAATGCCTTTTCACGTTCATCAAGCAAGCCATGCATGGTATCGATTTGTGCCAAATTGCTATGCAGCGTGTTTAGTAATAACTTGGCTTGTCTGCGCATATCAAGCAAATAAGCGGTATCTAATTCACCATCGCCGCTTAATAATAAAATCTGTATGTCACGATGTTCTATTGGCCAATTACCATTGGTTACCGTATCAAAAAAATCTTCTTGTTTAACTTGCTCTTGAAACGCAGCGAGAGAAGCCATCGCTATATCGAGCTGACGAGAGGAATCTCGCAGAGAATTAAAAGCCTCAGCCATCGCACCTTGTTGTTCATAACCAAATGCTAATCCGTGACTCGCCTGTAAAGCGAAAATGCCTTCGCTGTTGTCGCGCAAATATCGCCAGGCTGCCATTGCTTCTTGCCAACGATTTTCTTGCGCCAAGGTCCAACCGTAGGTGAGAAGAGATTGTTCTGCTTCCAACGACTCACGCCCAATTTGCTGCAGGGCAACAAGGGCATTAGTATAATCCTTGTTATCGAGTAGGCTGATGCCTAACCCATAATTTAAGCGATCGAACAAGGCGTTGCGTTCTTTATTCGCCTGTTGCTCTTGGCTATCACTTAAACCATTGCCGAACCAATCAAACCAGCTCCACCAGCTGTTGTTATCGGCAGGGTCTTGAATTGCGTTTTCAAGAGGCGTTTCATCAAGCTTTAATTTTGCCGCAATAAAGTAATCGTTTGCGGCTTCAAAATTTTGCTGACTGTGCAGTAATACCGCTTGATTCGCCAATAAATAGGTTTGATAAATAGAGTCGCTTGGCAGTTCGTCGGCAATGCTTCGCCATTCATCTCCTTCTTCCATTTTTTCGTGGCTAACTTGATAAAGTAACTCTTCAAGATGCTCATCACTGAGTTCATCTTCTAGATCGTTATCAAAAATAGCAGCATACGCGCGCTGACTAATACCATCATTTTTTTGTGCAAAGCCTGATTTAGCCAACCAAAACCATGTATTAGCGCGGATATAATCATCGGTCGTGTCCGACAATAGTCGTCTGAATATGGTTTCAGCTTGTTGCGTCATGCCCAATTGCAAACTCACAGCGCCTTTCATTAATTCAAGACGATCGTTATCATCAACACCATATGGCGTTTGCGCAATGTCTTCGTTCAAACGCGTGATAGCACTTTGCAATAAGGTTTGGTCTGGCACATCTTGAAAGTAGCTGTATAGCACCTGTCCAAAAGCCAGATGCTGACGTTTTTGCGCAAGAATTTGCTCTGGTGAACGCGTATCTTCAGGCTCTGCAGGCGCAGGCGGCGTTGAAAAACAGGCCGACAAAGACACCAGTGTTAACGATACCAGCGCCAATTTTGATAAACTTGAAAATGAGTGAGCCTTAAGCTGCATAAATTCTGATAACCCGACTTAGAGTACTGTAGCTTCGAAGACAGGCTGCTGCTTCGTGGTCGAATCAACAATCTTTAACTCAACAGTAGCCGCTTCGTCGTCCTTTTCAAGCTCAAGCGTTACCGCTCTTTTGTAAGGTCGATTCTCGGGGCCAGTGCCGATAAAGAAGGCGGTAATTTCACGCATACCTTGATTCACGTTACCCACATATAAACGCTGAACACCACCTTTAAAAAGTGCGTTAACTTGGCGATCGGTATACAAATAATTGGTAGCCAACTCGCCGTCAATTTTAAGCTCAACAGCATCGAGCTTAAAATACTCACCCACGTCCATCGCTAAGTACACGGCAATTTGAGTACTAGAAGGGAATAACAAATCTTCTTCTAAAATGAATAAGTCGCGATTCAAGTTCACTAAAGCTTGCTTCAACGTTTCCATCTCTTCAGCTAACTTACTATCAGGCAATGGTGGTTCTTCTAGCACGGGGGCAAGCAAAGCTTCTTCAGATGCAGGAGCTTGGTCTTCTTGAGCGCTCAAAGAAGCCGACGTAAACAACAGTGCGAATAGCGCCGCCATTGCAAATGTGTGAATGAATGTAGTCAAAGTTGTTCTCATAATTAATACCAAACTGAGGCAAAGATGCGCAGCACATTCGCCGAGAAACCGAATAATGGCTCTTCACCAACCGGTGCGTCTGCAGTTGCGTCGCGGAAATCGTCATAGGCAAACTTCATATAATCCCACTCAAAGTGTACCGAACTTTTTTTGAAGGTCGCTGTTTGCGAAAATTGCCATTCGTAAGCCACGCTAATTCCAGCGGTCAGACCGTTGTAGGTGCTCATTTCCTTGTCACGCGCCATGAAATTAAACTCATTAGGGCGATTAAATAGGTCTTGATAGAAGTCGGCCTTGTCTTGCTCGTAATAGCGAACAAAGACTTCGAATAACCAACTGTCTTTGTAGGGTTGCAAATACCCGATGCGGAAATTACGCGCTTTAATGCCCCAAGTATCATTGTAGGTTCGCGCATCGCCATACAAGGCAGCGCGATAAGGTAGATAGTAATTCGCGTTTATGGAATAAGCCGTGCTTGAGCGTGTACGAGGATAGGTTTCAGTAGCAAAAGAAAAGCCTCGATCGGTACTGGAGTCAAGGAAGCGCACGGCGCGATAAGGGTTATTCAAATAGCCTTCATCAGAAATATGCTCTATGTTAAAACCTAGGATAAGACTTTTGGTAGCGACTTGGCTAAAACCTAGCCCAAACTTTTGACGATTAGCTTCCTCTTCAAAGCTCTCATCGCCTCTTCGACCTACAACATCCCACCCTTTGGAATAACTAAGGCTGATGGTGCTGAGATCGCCAAAAAAGTCTTGGCTCACGCCTAAATAAACAGAGTTAGCCTCAAAGTCATTTTCGCTACTGTTAGTAAAGCTTGTGCTGATGAGAGTCTTGTTATTAAGGAAGTCGATACCAACGGTTTTTTCTTTACGCACCTCTTGGTAAGGGCTAGCTGTAGAGCGCACATCGATTGACGCTCCTGATACAGTATCGACGTAGTAGTTTGCAGAGATCGACACTCTGCCGGCGATGTTTTTGCGGAGCAAAACCGACGGCCCGTCAATGGTCACGCCATCACCTTCGTAAGCGTGGTAGAGTACATCGGCTCGTTCGGTAGGTAGTACCGCCGCCTTCGCTAGACCTGCAAACAGCACACTGATAACAAGTGCAAGCGCAACAACAAACGCGCTCGCATTATTCAGATTTTGACGCATAGCCTGCACCAAGCCTTGATTAGTTGCAGCCACAACCGCCACCTGCTCCGCCATCGGCACCACGGGCACCTTCTCGCGATTCAAATACGTGCTTGGCATAAGCCAAAGCCACCGGATTACGATTCATACTCATGATGGGGTCGGCCAAGTTGCTTCGCTCATAGGGTTTAACCCAGGGCTCTAAGTCTGCGAGTGGATTTAAACTCTCTAGGGTGCTAGCACAACCACTACCCAAGAGCGCAAGGCTAGCTACTAGCGTTAATTTTATAGAAGACTTTTTGAATAAATTCATTGTGTTACTCCCTCATTAGCATTTTTATAGCTTTTTCGTATTTTTTCTCATCACCCTTTCTATAACCAGGGTGCAATAAACGCACATTGCCATCACGGTCGACCATGACAGTCGTAGGCATTGCATTCACATCGTATAACTTGCTTACGTCACCAGCGGTATCAAACAACACTGGAAAACTCACTTCAATATCGTCCAATAAAACGTTGGCTTTTTCTTTTTCGTCATCAACATTCACGGCTAATATCTCAACACCTAAATCAGCGTATTCTTGATAGAGCTCTTCAAAGGCCGGTAACTCTTCACGGCATGGACCACACCAGCTCGCCCAAAAATTCACCAAAACGATATTGCCACGCTGTTCCGACAAGCGCATATTTCCACCGTCTTTACTTTCTAATGTGAAGTCAGGAGAGGGCTTACCAGTAACTGGGCCCGACGCCTGAGCGCTCCCAAAACTGAGTGCGAGGGTGGTTGCGCCTAATAACAATAACTGACGAAGGGATAATCTTGAGTGTGCTTTTCTAAAAATCATAATAGTGTCCTGTAATTAAAAGAAGAATGTTGTGCTTAGCGTGAACGCCAAATTATGAACATCCTTTTCTACTCCGATAATGTCGCTGTTGAATATGTGATCCTTCACATCCACTCTCAGCGCCCAAAAATCGGTAAGTAATAATCGATACCCTGCTCCAACACTGACTGTAAAACGCTCGTCACCACCAAACTCGGTACTGCCAGCGCCCATCAACAAGTAAAAGTCAGAATTAAAGACTAAATTATCTGTGAGGAAGGTTTCACCATTTATATTGAACCCTAGTGATAAGTTATAATACCTATAGTCACGCTCTTCTTCGGTCAAAAAAGGCGCTCCACCTGAGAGTTTCTCGAAGCTCGTCTGCCCCGCAGTAGTTTCTGCATAGGCCGCTTCTAAAAAGAAATGTTCATTAATATGATACGCAAGTGTTGCGCCAACCACGGCATCCGATTCGAAGTCTTCAATCGTCATAAAGCCACCAAACACCCCTAGCTCAAAGTTCTCGGTGTCGATGTCTGACTCATCAATTTCACGCCGCTCAACATTGGGGTCAATCAGTGCAGGAGGTCGCTCTTGCGCGTTGTCATCTTGTATGCTGGCAATAGCGGGTTGAGCAGCATGCGCCTGTGATAATCCAGCGCAAAGTAACAACAAAGCCGCGAAGCTGACTGTAAACTTGTTAAGTTTATCGATGACTTGCGGAGCTATTTTTCGTAATTTCATTTTTTCACCATGATAATGGGCATCTCGTATTTCCCGGCTCTAAAAGAAAACCGCAAAACCCAATCTAAATTCTTCTAAACGTTCTTGGTCGTCACGATCAGTCAAGGCCGCAATTCGTCTGTATTCTAATTTCACTGTAACGTTGCGAGCGATGTAGTAACGCAAGCCGCCACCCACTTCATAAAGGTCGCTTTTTCTTTCCTCGTCACCACTTTGCACTAAGTTAGAACGTGGTCGAGTGCTAATTTGGCCGGCACCAATAGTTAAATAAGGACTCAACTTCCACTCAGGAAAAGTATGGTGTTGAAGACGCACAGACCATAGTTTGTTCTCTGAAAAATCACCCAAAGCTTGGGTGTAAGTGGCTTCTGCAACAAGGTTGCCGGTCCAATTCCAAGAGGTGGCCACCGTCATCGATGTGACGTTTTCCAGCACGCCTCCAAAAACGCTCAATTCGAAGTTACGATTTCCGTAATCCTCAAAAGTACCCGTTGGTACGTAAAGTACTTCACCATTTGGTTTGAGGGTTTTGCCTAACTGTTCAGCCGAAACCCAGCCTTCTTTTCCATCAATAGAAATCGCTTTATACCATCCGGTTTTTTTCTTCACTACCGTGATTTTTTCACCCTGCTCGGCAACATGGAAAATAGGGTATTCACTCGCTGGACCGGTACGAAAATCGATGTAAGGCTCAACAATGGTTACCACCAAGTCGTCGGCGGATGCAAATGGACTATAGCTTGCAGCTAAAGCAACAAGAGCAATAATAATATGGTTAAGTGTCGATTTCATTAATTCGCTGGTGCATCAAAAGGGTTATTGTAATTTTGGCCACCAACATCCAGCCATTCGCTTATTAAACGAAGCTCTGCAGGGCTTAACCAACCTTGGTGACTGCCACCCTCTTCAAAAGGCGCGAAAAATCTACCGCTGGCATTCGCGCCAGCAGTGCGCATGGAAGAAGTTACGGTAACCTGTTGTGTTACTTGGATGGGGTTTCCTTCCGCATCAAGAATGAGTTCGCCCTCTTCATCAACTTCAAAAACAGGATCGCCATTATTGTCGAAAACAGGAATTAATCGTGGCAACAAAGCCCCGTCGATAATTTCCAGTTCAACATCGTTGAACATCAACTCTCGATAACTTGTGAGTAAGTCTGCATTAACTGGCGACGGATTGCTAGTAAGTTCTAGTTGACCCGCAGGTACCTGCAATTCATTATCAGCATCGAAGCGGTTGTGACAAGACGCACAGGTCGTATCCGATACCACCATACCCATATCGTCTACTACTGAACGATCAAGGTCGAATAGAGGCTGAATGTGATCGGGGAAGTTCACCACCGATCTACAGATTGAGGTCCATGTTAATCCACAACTAACAGAGATTGGAATTGTACGGGGCGCTGTTGCTCCCTCTTCAACTTGAGGTGTGGGGATGTCGGCGTAACGAAGCTGATATGACTCAGCTGGGGTTTGCACAGCAGGATCAGTCCATACATCTTCAAAAATAATATCGGGATTCAAATTTGGAACCCCATTAATACGAGTGAAGGTTTCTGCCATGGTTTCACCAATATCAGCAAAGAGCGCAGGGTTAGTATTTGGAAACGGGACACCGGTACTTGGCGCACCTAGATTGATTGATTCGGTTTCAGCATCGCTTCTACCGTGCGGCATAAGGGCTACTGCATTGCGTGTGTTTCCATCATGACAACCACTGCAGGTTTTGGTTTCACCTGGTGCAACTTGTAACCAGTTTTCATGACGAGCTGAAATTCTGCGACCGTCGGCATCTACCACACTTATTGCAAAGGGCAGATTTGCCGGCACTGCCACTTTCACTGAGCCATCAGGCTGAATGGGGGTGTAGCCGAGTATTTCTCGCATCAGTTCGTTACGTGAGCGCCCAAAAGCACTGTTATCTAAGTCAAGGGTATCGTCATCTGGAATCGATACACTTTTAACCACGCGTAGAAAACGCGCAGGACGTTCGTCGGGCGTTACTTGTGTTGGGTCGGCCATATTGATAAGGCCTGCTGGGCTTCGATCCTCACCGGCAAAGTCGTAAACACTACGAATGTGAATAATACCCATACCAGCATCGATTAAGCCAGTATCAGCGCTATCAATGGTTGACTGCGGATCTGCAGGAAAAGGACGGTCTTCAACTGCAACGACTTCAGAATAAGCAACGTTTTCTTGTGGTACCACTAGGGGAAGCTGAGTACCTTCAACCGGATCAAACATCCACAGCCCGTACAAAGATGGTGCCTGCTCAAAATTATCATCCGCTAGATTCTCTTCAGTGCATGGAGCGATCTGGCGCTCTGCATCTACTTCGGCATCTTCGGCAAGAGGAGCAAGTAAACGGCATTGTGACCAGCTAAAAAGTTGGCGCCCGCTACCATCGAACAGCGGATAAAGTGCGGCAATATAGCCACCTGGTGAAATATCAGCTTCTATATCAATGTTTTCAAATAATGCTTTTTCTTGTGCCGGACCACTGAGTGATTCAGCTGATGCAATAGGCATGAAGTTGTCAATATAATTGTCAACATCAACTGACACAAAGTCAGTCCCAAGCTCATCTTTCTCAAAAGGCGTGAGCGCGACCAAAATGCGGCCGTCTGGGGTGACTCGCGTTTGCGTAAAGTGAATGTCGGCATTATCACCGTTGGAATCAACATGACTGTGGCGCCCGTAGAGTATTTCTAAGTCGCTACCATCGGGATTAATTTGATATAAATGCACACCCTTATTACCAGAGAGTTGATCCCAACGACTAAATATTATTTTCCCGTTGGGCGCAACGAGAGGGTCGAGGTCATGGCTTTGATTATATGAAATTTGTTGAATGTTTTCGCCATTTGCATCCATGATGTGTAAAACCGACGCATGCACATCAAGACCTTCTTCTAAGCCATTGTATTGAGGCTTACCCTCATCAAGCAACACTGCTTGATTGCCGCGCTGACGGGTAGAACTAAAAAGTATTCTTCCGTCGGCCAAATAGATAGGCCCGGTGTCTTCGCCAGCTTCAGCAACAATATCAGAGCCAATAACCCTTCTTAGTTCTTGTGTCTCGAGAATGTACTCCCAAATATTCCATGTGGGTTGTTCATCATCATCTGCATCCTCATCTTCTGGTGCACGCATACTAAAAATGAGACGCGAACCATCATAGGAGCTTTCTAAATCTTTAATATCGATAGGTAGCCGATTGCCTTCCTCGTCTACGCGGTCAGCAAAAATACTTTCGGTTAGGTCAACTTCAACCGCACTCGCGCTTGCTCTAGCTTTGAGCACAAGAGAGGCGCCGGGCACAAACAAAGCGGGCTCTCCGATAGAACGCTGCTGGTCAGCCCCTTCGACGCTAAGGTCACGTTTAATAACCGCAATAGGAACATCTACAACAACCGGATCGGGCTCTTGTTCTTCCGATGAAATATCTTCACCACCACAAGCACCTAAGCCAACAGCAAGCGATACATACAACACTGCGCGCCAGCATTTCTTGGCGTTTTGTTGATAGCTTTGATTTTGAGTATTCATTTTGCTTGACCTATTTATACAGATTTCTACGCATCCTAACGATACTGCTCTGTTGCTACAATTTATAGTGTCACTAAAGTGCAACGGCAGGCTCTGTCTTTCCTAAAGGTATATAATAATACACCCTATTAATTGATTTATACACACACAACTTATTTATCATAAACAGCCTGACAGCAAGCTGGCAACAGGGCAACATTACTTTCCATATGTAAGGATTAAAAAACATACCGTGGCTTTTGGGTATATTTTTGAACCCTACATTTGCGACTTTATATTCAAATTTGAGATAAGAATAACTTTTTCTTTCGCATTTGTTATATAGTTTTTTTGAAAAATTTGCGTTTGTATGCAATAAAGTGCGTTCAAAAATATTCTAGCCTAGCTTTTCAAATTTCCTTAACTCCAGGCTTGGCAGGGACTGCAGAAGAATAACGCTGTAGCGTATGCGATATTGTACATTAATTAAACAGTGCCACTGTATGCAAAAGGCAACACTTTTCAGGTTTTTTATGGATGAATTTTTAAAAAAAATAGGGACAATTCCAAATAAAATGATAATAATCAGCGCCTTAAATCAAAGGGCATAGATATTGTAATGATAACAGCTTAGATTACACTGGGATAAAAAAGAGTGTTTATTTAATGTACGGGGGCTGTTTTTTTCGCTCATCGGTATAAGCTAAAACACTTAGTACTCACAGAAAATAACTTTCCGCTTTTTAAAAGGCGGTATAACGTTGGTCAAATTCATAAAAGGAGTTGGTTCGATGTATTTGTTTAACAATGAATCCAAACGCCCGCTAGTCATTAAAACAGCAAAGCAAAGTGCAAAGTGTGCTTCGCTCAACGATCGGTCGCAATCATCAAGTGTATTGGCGAAGCTCAAGGTAGCTTGCATAACAGTACCCTTGCTATTGCTGTGTGGTGCCGCAAACGCAGGCTCTCTAGAGCAAGCTAAGCGCATGCACGACCGCTTAGCTGGCGTTCCAGGTAGCACTGAAGTTATCCAGCAAATGGCTGACTTAATAGATGCGGGCAATGCCCGTGCCGCTGCGGAAATTGCCATGGATTCACCAAGCTTTTATAACGTCACCATCAAAAATTGGGTAACGCCATGGACAAACGAAGAGTTTGACGTGTTTGCTCCGCTTAACGACTATACGGCTACCGTTATCGGGATGGTGAGAGATGAAGTTGATTTTCGACAGATACTTACCGGCGATATTATTTATGTAGCTGAAAGCGGTGCCGGTGTTCCAGCTTATAACAACAATAACAATGCACATTATGAAGCACTAGAAAATCAAGGCGCCGACCTCTCTAGTGTCTTGGTTGCTAGCACTCAATCTTCAGTAACAGGGATTCCTGCTGATGCCACTGCTGGTGTAATGACCACGCGGGCAGCGGCGAAGTCGTTTTTCAAAGATGGTACTAACCGTGCCATGTTTCGTTTTACACTAATGAACCACATGTGCGCGGACTTAGAAGCATTTAAAGATGCTAGTTTACCACCTGATCGTATCCGCCAAGACCTAAGTCGAAGCCCAGGTGGCGACAGCCGTATATTTACAAACTCATGCGCTGGTTGTCATTCTGGAATGGATCCATTAGCGCAAGCCTTTGCCTATTATAATTACGAGTATAATGTAGAAGGCGATCCTGAAGGTCAAAATGGTAGTTTAGTTTACAACGCTGAGGGACAAGTCGACCCTGAAACTAATTTACGTGTTCAAGCTAAGTACTGGATAAACTCCAATAACTTCCCGTTTGGCTATGTCACCATGAACGATACGTGGGACAACTACTGGCGTGAAGGCCAAAACCAAACTATTGGTTGGTCACCAGATTTACCTGGTACAGGCAGTGGTGCGAAGTCGATGGGCGAAGAGCTAGCCAATACGCAAACCTTTGCAAAATGCCAGGTTACTAAGGTGTTTGAAAACGTGTGTTTACGTTCTCCGCAGGACCAAACTGACCGCGACACCATTAGCAGTATCCAAGCTGAATTCGTTGGAAGTAATTACAACATTAAAAACGTGTTTGCCGCTACAGCAGACTATTGCAAGGGAGAATAATCATGTTTACACATCATTCTCAACAAGAAACTAGTATGCAAACACAGAATCAAAAAGCGTCGGTGCTACCCAGCGCACTAAAACATATTGGATTAGCAAGCGTTGCCATTTTACTGTTAGCGAGTTGTGGCGGTGGTAGCGATACCGAAGTTGAGCAAACGCCTCTTCCACCGCCTGTTGAGCAACCGGTAGTCAATTATTCTGGCCCTGCTCCAGCAACTGCTGATACTCAGAACTTTAAATTGTCCGTCTGGGACAACATCGCCAAGGCTGACCGTTGCGGAGCTTGTCACGTCCAAGATCAGCAATCACCTCCTTTTGCTCGAAATGACGACATCAATCTCGCGTACGCTGAGGTAAATCAGTTAATAAACCAATCTCAAATTAGCGAGTCTTTACTAGTCACCAAAGTGGCTGGTGGACACAACTGCTGGCTAGCAGACGACAATGCCTGTGCCGACATCCTGACAACTTGGATTGGCAACTGGATAAGCGACGAACAAACGGCAACAACAATCGAGTTGCAAGCACCTGAAGTAATCATTCCCGGGGCTAACAAGAACTTCCCTGCAGACCCTGCACTTTTCGCTGCAAACGTTTACCCCGTATTCCGCGATAACTGCGCAGAATGCCACCAATCCAGCGCTGCTATTCCTATATCACCCTACCTAGCGTCTTCCGACATTGCTGAGGCTTATGCTGCCGCAACACCGAAGATGAATCTCGATTTACCGACGGACTCCCGAGTAGTCGCTAGATTGCGTGATGAATTCCATAATTGTTGGACAAACGATTGCGCGCAAGATGGTGCAAACTTAGCTGCTGCAATTGCTGCAATGGCTGATTCTATCGAGGTCACACAGCTTGATCCTAACTTGGTAAGTTCACACGCACTCACTCTTCTCGATGGCACTCTCGCTACGGGTGGCGGTCGTTTTGAGAGCAACCTTATTGCTAAGTGGGAATTTAAATCAGGCGTAGGGAATGTTGCCTTCGACACCTCTGGTGTTGAGCCAGCCTTAAACCTAACGCTAAGCGGTGGTTATGACTGGGTTGGTGGAAATGGCATACAACTCACCAACGGCAAAGCGCAAGGTTCAACAACCGATAGCAAAAAAATCCATGACTTAATTGTTGCCACAGGAGAATTTGCTATTGAGGCTTGGGTTGCGCCAGCGAATGTGACACAGGAAGGCCCAGCACGCATAGTCAGTTATTCAGGTGGTCGTGACAGAAGAAACTTCACACTTGGCCAAACGCTTTATAACTACGACATGCTGCTGCGCACTGGCAATACAGATTCTAACGGTATGCCCGCATTATCAACGCGAGACGCCGATGAAGATTTACAAGCTGCACTCCAGCATGTTGTGGTTAACTATGATGGTAATGGCGGTCGCCAAATTTATGTTAATGGTGAATTTACTGACGACGTCGACGAAATAGAAGCGACCGGCTTAGGTGACTGGGACGATAGCTTTGCCTTTGTTTTAGGTAACGAAGTGTCGGGCGATGTTCCTTGGGCTGGCACAATTAGAATGGCTGCAATGCACAATCGTATATTGACTGAAGAGCAAATCGTTAAAAACTTCGATGCAGGTGTTGGTGAGAAGTTCTTTTTACTCTTCGGCATTTCAGATGTAATTAATGTCGAACAAAGCTATGTTGGTTTCAAAGTCAGTCAGTTTGATTCTTATAGCTACTTATTTACAGAGCCCTTCATGATCAGTTTAGCCGACAATGCCAACCTCGATGGTATAACTCTTACGGGAATTCGTATCGGGGTGAACGGTCGCGAAGCAACAGGCGGACAAGTATTTGCAACGCTGAATCTGACTGTTGACGGCGTTCAAGCTGCAACTAACGAGTTAGGACAGCAGCTATCACCACAAGGTACCATTATTCCTGTACAAAAAGGCCCGATTGACGATGAGTTCTTCCTCACATTTGAAGTGCTAGGTGATGCGGTGTCGTTGCGCGCTGAAGCTGAAATACCAGTTGCCGCGGCTCCTGTTGATTTGGCACCTCAGGCTGACATTGGCATCAGAAACTTTGCTGAGGTAAATGCAAGCATGGCTGCACTGACCGGCGTAGCTGCATCACAAAACGACGTGAATACAACCTACACGCAACTTAGACAGCAATTGCCGAGTGTGACTGATATGCAAAGTTTCTTAGCTTCAAATCAAATGGCAATCACGCAGTTAGCAATTCGCTACTGCGATGTATTAGTTGAAGATAGTAGCTTACGCAGCGCTTATTTCCCTGATTTTAATTTCGGATTGTCCGCTAATGATGGTTTAGCGCCTGCAGATAGAGCAGCACTAATTAACCCGCTTATCGATCGCATGATTGGCGCTGGCTTAAGTAGCCAGCCATCAACAAGTGATGTAAGCGCTGAATTGAATACACTTATTGATCGTCTGACCACCTGCTCTAGCGACAATATGTGTACAGAACAAACCACTCCCACAGTAGCGAAAGCAACGTGTGCAGCCGTTCTCGGCAGTGCTGCTGTTGTATTGCAATAGCAGAGGCGAAAGGAGATAGTTATGAAAAATACTTCAAAAAGAACAACACATACTTTCGGCAAGAAATTTTCGACAGGTGCTAGTGCTCGCACTGACCATGGCGGCATGGGCGGGGTTAATGGTGACAATCCAGATGCTCCATTGTTCCATCAAGACCATGGACGTCCAGTTACGCGTCGAGAATTTATTTCACAAGGTTTTTGTGCCGGCATGGGCGCAGTCGTAGGCGGCTCGCTACTCGGCTCAATGATACCAAGTAAAGCTTTTGCTGACTTATCACCTGATATAGAAGCATTGAAAGCCAATTGTGATATAGCCACCTTAGGTGCAGGTAAAATACCCTTTATCTGCTTTGACTTGGCAGGCGGCGTGAACATTGCTGGCTCGAATGTACTCATTGGTGGCAGAGGAGGTCAACTCGACTTCCTAAGTACGCAAGGTTACAGTCGACAAGGCCTACCCGGTGATATGATCCCGAGCATAGCGAATCCTGATACAGGCCTAAGTGACTTCATTAACAACGAACTAGGTTTGGCTTTTCATGCCGACAGTGGATTCTTGCGCGGAATCTTAGATAAACTCGCCGTAGGCAACCGCGCCAACGTAGGCGGTGCAGTAATACCTGCTCGCTCTGAAAACGATACCGGGAACAACCCTCACAATCCAATGTACGGTATAAATCGTGCTGGGGCCGACGGCTCGCTGCTCACACTTATCGGTTCAAGAAACTCCGATAGTGGCGGTAGCTCAATGGCACCTGCTGCAATGATAGACCCCGGTAAACGCCCGACTAAGATTGACCGACCTTCTGACGTAACCGGACTGGTTGATACCGGTGACCTAGTGGGCTTACTGAGCCAAGGTGACGCAGTATCCGTCATGGAGTCGATTCAACGTATCAGTGACATGAAGCTAGACCGCGTTAATACCAATGTTGTAGGTGACGCTGAACTTAAAAAACTAGTGCGCTGTGGCTATGTAAAAAGCGCCGACATTGCAGACCGTTTTGGCGATCCAAGCTCACTAAATCCTGAGCGCGATCCAGAGATCGTAGGCGAAGGCGGAATATTTAGCCAAGAAGAGTTTGACGGTGATCGTGAATTTCAAAAGACAGCGTCAGTTATGAAGCTAGTGCTAAATGGTTTTGCTGGTGCCGGCACTATCACGATGGGCGGTTATGACTATCATACCGGAAATCGCGCAACTGGTGAGGTTCGGGATTTACGTGCGGGTCGTTGTATGGGCGCGGTATTAGAGTATGCAGCCAGACTGCGTACCCCTGTAATGATGTATGTAGTGAGTGACGGCTCTGTATTTTCAAACGGTATGATTGATGATTCAGAAAATGGTCGTGGTAAAGGTGTATGGACAGGTGATAATTCGTCAACCGCTGGTTCATTTTTCTTAGTCTATAACCCAGACGGCGCCCCGCAGGTACTTAGCCCAGACTCAGATGCCATGCTCGACGCCATGGGCAATTCGCGCTCAAAACAAATTGGTTATATGCGCAGAGATGGTGCAGTTGAGACGTCAGCAACACCAGCGGCGAACAACGTGAATCTGCTAGTAGAAACGGTTATCCTAAATTACTTGGCCTTACACGGTGAGCAAGGGCGCATGGCTGAACTGTTCCCAAGAAATGGCTTAGGTAACGGGGCGTTAATGGATTCACTCACTGCATTTGCCCCGATAGTAAATGGCACAATCGGCTCGTAAGTTAGTCTTCTTGTTATAAAGAAGACTAAGCAATCGGCCTTATAACAATGTTAAAATGGAAAATGCTCTAGCAGGGACGCTGAGCCAAACACGGATGTTTGTCCTTCCCCGCTAGTTCGCATAGTGAAGCCCATTCGCGGTTACTCAATAGATTCTCACCGGTCATTAATTTAGACATTCTCTACAGCATCGGCGATAGTAAAGAACACTTTGACCAAGTATAAACACTAAAGGACTAAATATGCTGAAATTCTTGCTACGCAATACACCCCGAATCTGCCCAATGGAAAACAGCCCATTAAAACTCGTCGTTTTGTCGTCTATTTTTGCCACGGCGTTATTTTCATCATTTCACACAAGCGCTAGCAATGATGAATTCAAAGGTAAATCACCTTGGCCAGAAATTCGAAAAGAACGCATTCAAACACTATTGCCGCAGGCACTCAAAGCTGCGGACGTGGATGCTTGGTTGGTCATTTGCCGAGAAAACAATAACGACCCTTTGGCCGAACATATTGGTTGTGAAAATGCAGGGCAAACAGCAGTATTCCTTTTCCACACTCAACCAGAAGATAAAGCTGCGGATTTCCACTCAATGGCGTTTTCACCTTCTGGGGAATCGACCGCTCTACGTGATAGCAATGTAGTTAACGAAGTAGTCTCCGTAGCGCGCAACAGCTCTGCACTGAGCTTGGCTGTTAATTATATCAAGCAACAAAACTTCAAACGCATCGCTATCAACATTTCTGCTACAAATGCTCAAGCTGATGGCTTGAGTTATACCCAATATCAGGCACTTACGAAAGAATTAGGCGATGAGTTTAGCCAACGTCTTCGCTCTGCCGACGAAGTCGTGTATCAGTGGTTGTCTGTTAAGTTACCCAGCGAAGTTGAAATTATGCGCAGGGCGGCTGCGCTGACTGCAAAGTGGCAGATAGAGGCCTATCAACAAATCGTTCCGGGTGTGACTACCGATGCCGACGTTGCCGCTTACTTAAAAGCTAAAATGCGAGAAGCAGGTGTAGGAGATGCGTGGGCACCAGAGCAAAACCCAAATGTAAATTCAGGCACTGACCGCGGACACTCGCATGCCACAGCAAAAGTGATTCAAGCTGGAGATGTCATTCAAACAGATTTTGGCATTCGAGTATTCGACCGCTGGGTAACCGACATTCAGCGTTTCGCCTATGTTCTAAAAGAAGGTGAAATTACCGCTCCAGAAGATATTGCCCGTTATTGGGAAAATGCAAAAGAGGGCCGAAGCGCGGCCTTTAAAGCGATGAAGCCTGGAGTTAAGGGAATTGAGGTTGACGCAGCACAAAGAGCAGTAATGAAAGCAAGAGGATCGCTACCGCTAATGTGGAGTACTGGCCACCCAGTAGGCTACGTTGCCCACGATACAGGCCCAAATTTAGGCGGCTCGCGCGCGGTTTCCGTTCGCCCTGCATCCAATCGAAAATTAGCTAAGGGAATGACCTTTGCGTTCGATGGCTTTTTCAGCTGGTACTTGCCCGACGGACAAGCAAAAACCATTTCGGTAGAAGAAATGGTTGTAATCAATGCAAAAGTTGCCGAATACCTCATTCCGCCGCAACAAGACTTGGTGCTTATAACAAGTAAATAGCTAGTGATACGCTATTGCTGTAATCCAGTGGAATAGTGCATTTTGCGCTTATTGTCCATTACCACCGCGTCGTAATTATCGATGCGGTTTATTAACCCTAAACCTTCCCGTAAACCCATCACGAAAACCGCTGTAGAAAGGGCATCGTTAAAGGTTGAGCTTGGTCCGATGATGCTAACCGATTGTACATCGTAGGTTGATTTGCCGGTTTTTGGTGACAAGATATGATGGTAGCGTTGACCATCTTCTTCAAAATAACGCTCATAATCGCCGGATGTTGACATTGCGCTGTCTTGCATGGGTAAAAGCACCGCTTGTTTGTCTCTGTTACGGGGGTCTCGAATTCCTACTATCCATGGTTTACCTCGACGGTCGCCCAGCAAACGTGTATCTCCACCGGCGGTTACTAAAGCATTCAGAATGCCCATTCTTTCTAAAAGCGAAATAGCGTTATCCACCGCATGGCCTTTTGCTATGCCGCCTAAATCAATTTTCACCTTGTCGTTTAAAAAGTAGACTGTACGTTCTTTATCATTAAGTTGGATGTGTTTGTAGTCAATCGCATTTAATAAAGAATCAATAGTCTCATCATCGGGTCGTTGACCTTCTTTGTAATTATAAAGATAGCCAACGCTTGCAAAGGTAATATCAAACGCACCTTTTGTGAGTTCTGAGATTTTGACAGCTTTATCAAGTAGCTCAAACATCTCGTCACTGATCACGAAAGGGGTCTTTCCTGCTTGCTCATTTATTAGACTAAGCTCGCTGCTACTTATATACGGGCTCATTAATTGATTGATCCGTTCCATTTCTGCCAGTGCTGTTTTTAATGCTAACTGCCCTTGAGTCTCATTTTCCGCCCATACTTCAACGTAGATATTGGTGCCCATAATCGTCGCATTTTGCTTATGCCACTTCGCTTCAGCACTTCCAAGAGCAAGGGTAAAGAGACACAAACACATTAGGGTTTGCAGGCATATATATTGATATCGCCCCACAAGGCTACCCAAAAGCTTCGTTAAAGCTAAAGAAACGACACTAACTGAACTTTCATAGAAACGTAGGGACGAGCGCGCGAAAGAAAGCATATTACATCGTCTCTCGGTTATCTGACTGACCATAAAACAAGCCTAATTCGACTTTTTCAATAAGCGCGCTATTTTCAAGAGACGCATAGCTAGCCAAAAGGTCGCTATCGCTGAGTGCCAATAAACTAAAGGTTCTTGGAGCAAGTTTTGTGGCCACAAAGTCATTGTTGAGGATGTCGGCGCTTATCTTCTCTGGCAGCTCGGTATCAGCTTTTAAAACCACAACAATCTTCCCAGTTAGCTGAGCATTCTGTTTCACCGAGTGATCAAAAATCGTATCGCCTTTTTTTAACGGCGTTGTATTTACCGACATCTTAATTCCATTAATCAATAGGCTCTTTGGGGCATCGGGAAAGGGCGATACAATTTTATTAGCAGTTTCTTTGTTGTCAGTTGCATCCGCTTCATTTGAAACATGTCCGTTTGTTTTGATGCTTTCTACACTCTTTTTGTCAGGTTTCTGAACTACTGGTTGTTTATGAGCCGATGCTGAATCATTATTTGATGGTGCTTCCTCAGCACCACAAGCCCCCAACATCAATGCAATCAGCACAATGGCTGCATTGCGGCAAACGAAAAGTGGATCTTTCATTAACTTCTTCCTTTGTATTTGGCGACTACTTTGCTATTAATTTACTACGACTACTCGCATTGCTGTAAGTTTATTATGAAATGAAGCTCAATGCATTTATGTCAACCTAGCCGCCTCATCGTAGCTAGGTCAACTACGCATGTATGTAGGTGCTATAAACACACAAAATAAAGTGTTAGCTATTGTTTACAGCTCAATTGTAACAATTGATTAACAGGCATAGAAGCGCCACGCTTTTTGCTATTTACTGAGTAGTTCGCTGCCGCTACCCTGCAGCACACGGGACATATTATTAGAAAAAAGGATTACACAAAAAATCCTATCTTACTAAGGAAACAAAATGAAAATATTCAAGCCGACCTTGATCGCGGCAACAGTGACGATGGCCCTTGGCTCATTAGCTGTTAACGCGGTGCCAGCAAGTGAAGTCATCAACATAGGTGGTAACTACGCTTCTCAAGCATTTACCAGCTACGACGCCTCTGCACAACAAGCACTAGCGGCGCAGCCAACAGTGAGTGGCATGAAGAGTCAATTCGATGCTTCACTGGGTAAAGCGACCTTTGTTTGGGCTCCGCAAAACATGCGCGCACCTAACTTGTCGAATGTTGCACCGAGCGCACAACCAAAAGCAGCAGCGAACCATTATCTCAATGCCCTCACTGGTGTAAGTGTTAATAAAGGCGGCGTTAGTCAAGCTATTTTGTCATCTTTTCATGATATGGGTAAAGGCACTCGAATCGCAAAATACACTCAAGAAGTGAGCGGTATCGAAGTTTTCAATCGTGAGATGAACGTGATGCTCAATAGCGAAATGAACTTGGTCGCAGCGTCTGGTTACTTTTCTCAGAATTTACTCCCGCAAGGCCAAATCGCACCAGATTCAAATTTTGGTAGCGCTCAAAAAGCGATTGAGTTTGCGCTATCAAATGCTGCCGAACAGGATGTAAGCGTCTCTTTCGGCGATTCAACAAACAGCGGTAAATATGAAGTATTTAATGCTCAAATTAGTGAAGGTAATATTGACTTAGGCATGCAACCGCGTGCTAAAAAAGTCTATTTTGACAGTAATAAAGGCCTTAGAGCGTCTTATTACGTTGAAGTTGACATCGCCGAAGCTGACTCAGTAAACGGTGTTCTTTACGGCTATGTTGTAGATGCGGTAAGCGGCAAAATTTTACATAAGCACAGAATGACAAGCGACGACTCGGCTTTCCACTATCGCGCTTACGCTCAGGACGACCTCGTTCCTATGCAAGGCCCGCATGGTAAAGTGCTACCTGCACTTACTCCTGGCAACGACCCTACCGAAATCTTAGATGCACCGCTGGTAACTGTCGAGAGTATGCCTTTCTTTAGTAGACAAGATCCGTGGCTACCAGAAGACGCGACAACAGTCTCGGGCAACAATGCCTTTGCATATGCTGATGTTATTGCGCCACAAGGTTTCTCACTGGGTGATTTCACAGCCGAAGTAACGTCGGTTCGAACTTTCGACTACGTTATCGATGAGTCACAACGTGCAAACTCGCTGAATAACCGAAAAGCAGCGATCGTTAACTTATTTTACATGACTAACTATTTGCACAACTACTATTACGATTTTGGTTTTGACGAAGCGTCGGGTAATGCACAGTTGTCAAACTTCGGTCGAGGCGGTGTGGAAAATGACCCATTGCTACTTGAAGCGCAGGACAACTCTGGTTTAAATAACGCGAATATGTCTACACCTGCCGATGGCGCAAGCCCTCGTATGCAACAGTTCCTATGGACAGACAAAGACGCTGTTGTTGGTGAAGACTGGGGCATAATGGTCACAACTCCAGACGAACTTGGTGTACTGGGTACAAGTCAACTTGCCTCATTTGGTCCTCAGCAATACTCAGATGTTGCAGGAGCAGTTGTTCGTATCGACGACGGTGATGATGCTGATGGTGCCGCTAGTGTAAACGATGGCTGTCAACCAGCAGTGAACATCGCAGAACTGGCTGGCAATATTGCCATTATAGACCGTGGCGCATGTGCCTTTACAACAAAGGTACTTAACGCCCAAAACGCTGGAGCGATTGGTGCGATCATCGTTAACAACACCGATGATGGAACACCTGCACCAATGGGTGGAAGTGACGACACTGTTTTCATCGCTTCACAAGGTCTAAGCTTCCAAGACGGCGCTAGTTTGTACGACATCATTGATGCCGACGGCACCGCTGAAGTTAGCATGTTCAGTACCTTCCCATTAAAAGACTCTACATTCGATAATGCGATTATTGCGCATGAATTTGGCCACTACATTCAAAACAGATTGATCGGTAATGCAAGTGGTTTGAACAACTTCCAAGGTCGAGCGATGGGCGAAGGTTGGGCTGATGTCCATGCCATGATATTTGTGACACAGGAAGAAGATTTACTGCTACCTGGTAACGAGGAATTCGCTGTAGGTTATGGTGTTGGTACATACGTTACTGACTTCTTCCGAGGCATTCGTCGCGCGCCTTACAGTAGCGATTTAGATGTAAACCCATTTAGTTTTGAGCACATCACCACGGGCGCTGGCCCCGCAGGTTTCCCTGCAACGAGTAACCTTTCTCCGCATGGAGCAGGTGAAATCTGGGCTGTGTCTTTATGGGATTTCTATGTTTCTTTGATCAATACGCATGGTTTCGACGAAGCAAAAGCACGTATATCGCGCTACATCGTTGAAGGGTACAAGCTCACTCCAGTATCACCGTTATACACCGAAGCTCGTGATGCGATACTTGCCGCAGCAATAGCAAACGATCAAGGTGATTTTGACCTAGCACTTGCGGCATTTGCTAAGCGTGGTATGGGTCTTGGTGCTGTTTCACCAGATCGATTCTCGACCAACCTATCAGGCGTTGTACCTTCAAACCTCACAGAATTGGCAGCATACTCTGCAGTTGATTTAGACCTCAATACCAACTTCGACGGCGAGACTGTTGGTTTCTGTTCAGATGATGGCGTACTTGATATTGGTGAAACAGGTACTCTAACCGTGACAATAGCAAATAGCGGTAGCGAAATGTTGTCTGGTATTACTGCCCAGGTTATTGTTCAAGGTGATGCTGATATTACTTTAGAGAATGACGGTCTTATCACTTTCGATGACCTTGCACCATTCACCCGCAGTACCAGTGCCCCAATACAGGTAACGATAAATGACGCAGCAATAGCTGAAGACGTGGCCTTCGTTGTTGTTTTCCCAGAAGCGATGGAAAATGATGAAATTGTTGAGCCTTTACCTGTAGGAATAAGCACCTCATTAAACTTTAGCTTTGAGAAAGTTGACCCTGTGGGAGGTGAAGCAACTGACGACATGGAAGATGGTAGTAGCGTAGCTGATTGGACGCCAAACGCTATGGTTGGCGGTGAAGATGCAATTAACTTCATCTTTGATACAGTGAACACACCCTTCTTCCAAGGTGGCAACCCACGCACCGACCTCGGTGCTCGCACTATCCGCTTCATTGATTCAGGTTTTGAAACAGACGTAGCGTACGAAAGCTCGACCATGGAAGTTGGCTTCCAAGACAACTTTAGTATTTCGTTCTGGCATGCGTATTTGTTTGAAACTGGTTTTGACGGCGGTGTAGTTGAACTTTCTGTCAACGGTAGCGATTGGGCTGACGTAACCGCGTTTGGAGGTCAATTCGACTTCGGTTATAACGCCGTTCTTGACCCAGCCGTTGAAGATCAGCCACTTGCTGGCCGTGGCGTATTTACCGGAAGAAACTTCGCTCCTGCCGATGGCGGTAGAGAAGTTATTAACTTCGGTACGACACTAAACGGCAGTGAAGTGAGATTCCGCTTCCGCATGGCAACTGACAGCTCAGGAAGTGATTTTGGTTGGTTCGTCGATAACGTCACGTTCACGAATATTGATAGCCCAGTGTTTTCTGAGGTTACCAGTGGTGAAACAGCAAGCTGTGATAATTCAGCTCCACGCTTAGATCCTGTATCAGGAACTGCGGCAGTCGATGAGCGCAGCTCACTCACCTTGTCAGCAAGTGCGCAAGACAGAAATACGGATGACACCATTTCGTATAGCTGGACGCAAACGGCGGGGATTGGCGTGCAAATGACTGGCGCTGATACTGCAACGATGAGCTTTACAGCACCTTCTGTCTCGTTATCTAGCCAAATTGAGTTCACCGTTACCGCTTCGGATGGTATGGCATCAGACTCGCAAACATGGGTAGTAACAGTCAATAACTTACCAGAACCACCAGCAGAAGAGGCTTCATTAAGAAGCAGCGGAAGCATGGGCTGGATTGCACTACTGTTAGCACCAATAGCGTTCTTGAGACGCCGTAAAAAGTAAGTGTAGAAAGAGCAGCACTAAATAATTGTGCTGCTTAATTCACTATACAAAAGCGCTGTTAGGACAGTGAAGTGACTTTATTAAATGGGACACTTCACAACTAACAGGGCTTTTTTTTACAAGCGATGAAAAGAAATTGCTAGGATGTAGGCAAGCGCCATCATTAAAGTGCCACCTAACAAGAAACGGGCAGGGTAATTGGCACTCTGTTTGTAAACGAGGCAGTAAATAACAGCAAAGGGTGGGAGTAGCAGAGTTATTGCGCCGAAGGCGTATTGTTTCTTTCCGAAAGCGGTTACCACAGCGATTAATGAGCCCACATAAAACATAGCTGCACCAATACCGAATAACATAATTAAAATAACGTTGAGCGCTAAATCCATCGTTCATCCATATCTTATATATCTAAATCTATATTACTTTTACTGAAAATCGCACGCAAAAGGCGAAACACGTAAACAATTAACTCGATGGGAAACTCAATGATAATTTCGAGTATATCGCCAACCTTGCTGTCGGATTCAAGTTGCTCCCGAGATTTTCTTGGCCATGCAGCATAGGCGAGTAAGAAAAAAGCATAGGCTGAGACGAGGTGCCCTAACGCAAGATCACCTCTGATAACAAAAATGACGGTAAAACAGGCAAATAAGAAAAATATGGCCGCTAAACATTGTCTGAATATAATCAAAATAGTTTCTTACCACTGAGTGCGACATAAAAAGCAATAAATCCGACTAAAGCATATAGCGTTTCAAATGCACCAATACCCGCTGCTTGCCCATCAATTATGGCGCTCACTAACATAAACGCCAGTGCCATTGAAGGAAGTGAAGCCAAGCCAATAAGCATTCGTATTGGTATGGATAGCTTATCTTGCTCGGCATCTTGAGAACCCTTTTCTACTTTCATATCAAGCTTTACTCCTCTCCAATCGCATTTTCAAAACGATAATGGCCGGTGATTTTATAATCAAAAAGCATGTCTTCCAGTTGGGGCCCACTACCAATATTGTGGACGACCATGAGCCTATTCGTGACTGAATGGCGTTCATCAACGACGATACCAATATGAGGTAGGTTACCGGGTAACATCCACGACACAATATCGCCAGGAAGGAAGTCGTTGTCGGCATAATCACTCGCCTTTCTCCTCAACGCTAAAGAGTTAGCATAGCGCTTAAAGAATACTTGTAAATTGGGCACGCGACGATGGTCGATATTAGAATCCGGTTTGCTTAAGCCCCAAATACGCTCTGATGGATAAGCATTAAAATTCTTTTTCATGTCTTCATGCACAAGCGCTTGTAAGTCTAGATCAACAGTTCGAAGACTTCTAATGACAAGGTCTGTACACACGCCAATCTCTTTAGGAACGTCACCATTTGGGTAAGGAATTGAAATATACCTACCGTCATATCTCACCGAGTGCGTTAAGCGCTCTTTGGCTGCATGAACAAGAGTTAAAGGCTCTAGCGTCAATTGTTCAGCTCTGACCGGCAGTAACAAGCTCAGTAGAATACAAAAAAATGCGCTGAACTTAATGCAAGGCTTAAATAGCATCTTCATCTTATGAATCGACTCCTTGAAAGGGAAGGCTTATCGATATCTTAGCAATTAATCGAAATTGTGTTTAGATATTTCCTGCCGCAGCCTCTTTTGCTCTATGCTCAAAGACCTCAAGCGCCTTAGCATAGTCTCTCGATAGCGATTGTGCGAGCCAATAATCTGCTGCTGAGGGGTCAACAGCGACACCAAGCCCGCCATCATAAATAAAAAACAGCATCAATTGAGCATGCGCATGACCTCTTTGCGCAGCGAATGTATAAAGCTCATTCGCTCTTACATAATCGCGCTTAACACCGTGACCCGAAAAATACATTTCTGCGAGCAAGGTATAGGCATTTATATTGTCGTTTTTAGTGGCTAACTCACAATAGTTCAGCGCTTTAGCATAGTCTCTTGCAGCTCCATCATAGCCATATATATGACGAAAACACAGAGTATGAATGGCTTCAGAATTGCCCTCTTGGGCAAGTGAAAGCACCTTACCGTAAGGCATGTGCTTTACTTGAGTAGTAACCGGTGTTGAACTACAAGCGGTTAAAAAGAAGAACGCAGGGGCTAAAAGTAAGTAATATTTCATCAAAACCACATCTCGTTAAACAAGTAAGATTAACTTGCTTTGCCCCCCTATTTTAAATTTTTATTGCATCCTTACAATAGAGAAATGATCCAGATTAAATCCACCGTCGGCAAAGTACATTCCAAACTGAAGATTTCCTCTCGGTAAAGTGACAATATGACTCACCGTCGTATAGTTAGACCATGCTCCGGTTGCTGGTACTGCTACTTCACCAAATACCCGAGCGCCGCCCGCTTGTTCTAGCTGAATACTGCCTCCATCACCGCCACTTGATACCCTGTAGGTAACACGATACTGACCTGCTGTACCTATATTTATTGCGCTATAGCTCGCCCAAGCACCATTTGTAATGTAGCCAAGGTTCCGAGCCGCTATGCGCAAACCACTCGAACCAATCGCGCTTTCAGCTTCTACTAGCCTTGTAGCTCCTACTGGCGATAAAGACTTCGCTTTTATGGTGAATTTATCAAGGTTGAAGCCGCCATCGGCAAAATACATCCCAAAGCTCAAATTACCCGCAGGTAGGTTGACGGTATGTGTCGTTTCTCTGAATGTCGACCAACTGCCTGTTGCTGGAATATCCACGCTACCAAAGACAGCACTTCCACCAGCACGCTCAAGCTGAATAGTTCCACCATTGCCACCGCTTGATGCACGATAAGTAATATCATACTCGCCTGCGCTAGGAATATTAACAGCCGAATATGTCGCCCAAGACCCGTTACTAATGTAACCCAAGTTATTCGGACGAATCCTCAAACCGTTTGAGTTTATGGCAGATTCTGCTTCTATGGTAATGCTGCCATTTTGACCTGCATTCGACCCAGATGAGCCCCCAGGGATTTCACTGCTATTAGGTGCTCGCTCATCGCCTTCATGAAACAGCCCTAGCCATAAAGCACCATTTCCACCACCAATATCTACTACACCAACAGCATCGGGAGACCACGACAAAAAGCCCTTACTCTCGCTAAATTCCCAGCTAGAAACCGCAAAGTTATTGTCTATATCGCTCTGACTAGAAAAGTTAATTGTTTTTGTCGGGTTATTATTAAAACCACTGCCGTTCCAAGCGTAATATCTAAAGTAATCAACAAATTGATATACCGGAGTAGAGCGTAACTTATTAAAATCGAGATTACCGAGCCAGTCTGGATTTGCATTTCCTTGCGTCCAAAGGTTAAAGCAGTAGCGCATGAACTCTTGAATATGATTAATAGAGGGGTGGTTATCACGAGTGATTCGGCGATCACGGATGCCATCGTGGTACCAAGTGATAGAGTCAGGTGTCCATTCCAAGGTATAGGTTACCCACCTGTCATATAAGTCGGCATCTCCGTGAAGTGCTTCCGAACGTTTAATATCGCAATCATCGTCACTGGTTTGCCAGATAGGGTTCGATTGATACTTTCCATCGACGGGAATTGTTTCAATATCGATTTCATTCCATTTAGTTCCACATCTATGTCCGCCTTCTCGCCACCAAAAAAAGGTACTTGTAGTGCCTGTAACGCGCTGAGAGTACATTCTTACCTCAACCTTTCCGTACTTATATTCATCGAAGGATTGAATTTCACCTCCGCGCAGCTGGTTATTTGGAGATTGAGCAAAAGCACTTCCTGAAACAGCAACTACCATCAAATAAATGCTAATGAGTAAATGTTTTAAAGCCCTTATGTTGTGAAGTTTGGCCATAATATTTTCTCTTACGTTAATTTACGGTTAATAAAATGTAAACGTTTACATTAGAGATCAATGGAATGACATGCAACTACTAATTCGATTAATGGAGTATTTATATACTAAAGAACAATGTCTTAGAGGAGGAAAACTATCGTTTTACACAAGATCGACGCTCTTCAAAATTCTCCAGCATCAAGAATACTGAACAGTTTTTTTCGCTGCTCTGAGGAAAATGCATAAAAACCAAACACGATACTTTCTCTGTCTTGAATCTTTATTTTAACTTGATGGGGAATAAACTTTGTTATCTTGTATCCCTGATATTCTGACCATTTCACAAAGCGTTTGTTTTCATAGCTGCAGAACTCAAAGCCTTCTTCATTAAATATAATTCTTCGTGACGCACCCTTATAGAAAAATAAGAAAAAAATCACGTAGCTAATACTAAAGAATAAAAAAGGGATGAGAAACGAAGTGCTAGCAATTTCTATTGAAAATACAAACCAGGCAGCAATTGAGATGGCAAACAACCAAAGTAAACTGGATAGTCTTTCGTATAAACCGGAAAAGACACTTTGATATTTTGTCGGGATTATTGCTAACTCTTTCATGTTGGAAATCTGCACTCTTTAAATCCCAAAAACTGAGATTCGTTTAAAGTTAAATACTGACTATTAGACGCCTCATTTAGTCACTTTTTTGACCAATGGGGGAAGGCTTCAAGCAACAAGTGACATCCCCTCTCGGTCGGACTACCTGTCGCTTTTATAATCCTCAATCAATTAACACCTAAGCGTGGGGCCCCGTGCATGTTCATTAATAGTAATTATTTTTTATTCTGCTTCAAAGCAAGAAATATTGCGATCGCAAATACAACGAAAAATACTAGACCCAAGTTAAATAGTAGTGAACTAAACAATTCCATAATCATCCATTTTATTTATTGTAAAAAAACATCTATTGCAAACCTAGATGGCTACACTTTAAGTTGTCCCAGCGACCGCAGGGAGTGCGTTGATACAACTATTATGTGGCTTAAATTCCTTAATAGGTTTCCAAAGGATACGTAAGTGCAATTGGTACAACCATCTCTCGATTCTGATTTTCGCCTTCTCTATTGAAGGGAATATTGCTAATTATTTGATTGAAAAATACTGCGTTGTTGCCGCGCATGTTTCGCTGACCTGCAATTAGCTTTTTATGAATTACCCTGCCTCTCTCATTTACGATTGCTAAATATACAACACCATAATTTCTTAGGTAATTGAGATTTCCTGAATTAGGCTTTTCCATGCTAATGCTGCCATTGGGTCCACCATCTGCGACTAGGATAAATGGGAAAACAGACTCATCTCGATTTATATATCCATTTTGAATTCTAGATATCTCTTGCTCCGAAAAGGTAAACGGAGAAATACCTTCATCGTTGGACGCACAAGCCATGAGAAGAAAAGACAGAACGCTTAAAACAACAATTTTCATTTTTATAAATATCCTTATCAGCACAACACCTTAATAAACGGTGCGATTGCAATCCATTTTTATCCGTCTGACTTTTTATTATACGTCCACGGCATGTTTGTACCTAATATTTGAATAGCAGTTAACGCAGAGAGTGGTATTTTTGAATCCAAATTTGTTCCACAAGCGATAGCATCAACGTTGTTATATTGACTGATGACCTCTTCTGCGGTTTAGGCTACATAAACGATTTTCAGAACACACAAGCAATAAATTAATGTTACTTCCAACATGTAACATTAAGCTATGGGGCCGGCGAACTGTAATGCTATGCGGCCAAACGCGCCTTGTTTGCCTCTATTTTCCAAACGTAAGGGTTGTTTCTAATTGAGTGTTTTGTACGACACCATTAAGGCAAGATGGCAAATATTTCCACTTTCTAACAGCTTCAGTGCCTACCTTATCGAAGACTTGCTCCGGTGTTGATGAAATAACTCTTATATCTTTTGTATCCCCATTCTTATCTACACGAAAAGACAGCGTAACTTGGCCGGCAATATTGTTTTCGTATGCCTCTTTAGGGTACTTGGGTTCAATTCTAACGAGCGGTGAACTAGTTTCGCGCGTTATTCCTTCTCCATTTCTTTCACAAAAATTTAATTTGCTTTGATTACTTGTAGAGTTGCATCCAAACAGCAGTGAACCAAGCAAAATTAAAACAACTTTTTTCATCTCATACTTCCTATATAGTGGCTAACACCAAATTAAGCGACGTTGGTCGCCTTAATTTTCTTGCTGGGCTTAACAACGCTCTTCATAAATCCTCATATTAGCTATGTGCCCCTTCCCATTGAATGAATCACCATCTTTAAGGTCAATTTCGATACTTCTGCCCATTTTAAGTTCAGCCCGGAAATCATCGTGAACACAAACCAAGTTTAAAATATCAATTTTCCAAGCGTTCACAATATCTTGCTTATCAGCTCTTTCAAAGTCTTCTTTGGACAAGTCGCTTCCATCTGAATAGGAAAAAAATAACTTTGTTGAATTATCACCATTTTGCATTCTGGTGTAAGTAACATTCTCAAGCAATGGATCGAAGTATTTTATCAACGCCTTGTTGTAGTCCTCTTGTTTCCATTGAGGATAATTACCAAAAAGAGATACGAAAAGAAAAGAACCAATGATGACGAAAAGTGTTACCCAAGCTCCCTTGGCACTCCAAAACATCAAAAATCTATACACCACTTTTTCAGAGCGACTAACTTTCATAGAAGCCTAGCAGCCGCTTGAGCGGGGAAAATTGCTCTTTAAGCGATATAAAAGTGCCAAACCCGACGATACCAAATACGACCAATACATAGAGTAAAAGATTGTCAAATTCTTGTCCAAAGAATGAGGAAACGAACATAGCTAAAGACAAAAGCCCGAGTACCATGAATAAAACTGATAATCCATATGCAACCCATCGGGCAACTTTACCACCTTTGAGATTGAGTGCAGCAGCAACGGTCACATAGGCAACTACAAAAATGGCTGCAAAAGGAGGAGCGCTTCCCATAACAATTGACGCTACACCGATTGCAGCAAAAATACAGTAGAGCCCACTTAAAACTGCTCTTAAAAACTTCAAATTTACTCCTTGAACTAACAGTTTGCATAAGCGCTTTGGCGCCACTCTTGTGCCAAATCTGTTTTCATACATTTATTACATTTTGTCACACCGACGCCAAACTTTTGATGCGCCAGACCCAGAATCAAAAAACGTTATATTTGAAACAGGCCTAAAAGAAGAGTCTTTAAGTGACATTTCGCATCCAGCAAAAACCATCTCATATTTCCATTTGCGTTACTTTTCCATGCAGAAATATCCCTTTTAAATTAGCGTTCTATATTTGGACATTCCACCCATCAGAATAGCCCCCATAAGGCTTGGCTGCGACGTCAAGACGCTTTTGTATTGATACTATCTCTTGATACGAGGGAACAATAGTAACTACATGGTAGATTGACCAACACGGCCAAAACTCTCTATTGTCCTCTGTAGGTGCTTCACCATCATCCAGATCCCCTTCATCAAAGTCAATTTCTGCATTGAGACCAACCCTCTCCATCTCATTAGCGATGGCCTTAGCTGCACTTTCATCTTTAGCAAATATTGCGAATTCAATTTCAATAGGAGCGGTCATATCGAGACCTCTCTCAGCTAATATTTTGAGAACATTCCCATCTTCATCATCTGGAAAATTAAACATAGTTAAACCTCTCCTCTAGCCATATAGCAGTTACTTAAGCGGCAGAAATGCGCTCTTTGATTTATGTCTGTCTTCAACTTTTTGTTATACACAATTACCTCTAATCCAAGGACGGTGGTGGCGGAATAATCATCTCAGGTTGATCGGCCAAAAGCATGCCTTTAAGATTCAACTCTATCGCTTTACCGCACAAGACAAATTCCGTTCGATCCTCATTAGACGAATATAATGCGGTCAATTTTATTACATCAAGTAACTCAGGGTTTAAGAAAAACGATACAGAGTCAAAGCCACCATATCCAAAAGCTCTAATAACATCTAGCTCTACCAAAAGAGAACTCGGAAGTGAGAGGTCGAGTGAAGTTAAAAAGTACTCGCTGTGCTTTGAGGGGATGAAAACTTCATAAAACGACTGACCGTTCTGCTCAACAGTGTGATCAACCTTTGCGAAAGGGGTTAATTCGGATGTTTTACCATCTCCACAGGCATAAGCTAAAAATGGTAAAAGCAACAGTAAGCTCAAAATTATCTTCATAGCTTGCCTTGTGTATAACACCCTACATAACGGGCAGGTTTATTTACAGCCGCTTTGAGCGTAGCGAACGCCGTAAGTAAATTTGTCACAGCTACCGATGGGAGTGACTATTGAAAGAAGGAGCTTATGCAATAGTCGCTTGTTAGCGAGCTAGGCTGGCAAACCAATGCATACCTGGGATACCCAATATTATTGGGCCTTTAAGGATATCATTTCTTCTTACTTCTGAAGGTGATTGTCGTAACTTTTTTTTCAATAAGCTAGTGTACCGTAGCCCTCTAATCGACTGAATCCATACGGCTAAATAAAACAGGGTAGTTATCAATCCAAAAGTGCTCGCCTGTGAAACACCTAAAGCGAATAATGCCAAAACCGGAGAAACACTTACGGCAATCCAATAACGTGCATTTAGCTCCCTAAGCGTTCTAAAGGCTTCAATTGAATCTCTGCTTATTAACACCTATAAGACCTCAATAAGTGGCGATCGCGGTCTTTGGAAACGTGCGTCTTGATTGATTTGTTATATTTAAAACAACCTTTGTCTCTGAGCACAAAATTTCCTTATTCATTTTTTGTCTTTTCCTCACGAGCTTCTTTATCAGCTAGCCGTCGCTGAATTAGCTCTAACTTGCGTGTCCTTTCCTTTTTCGTATTTCTGATTTGAGACAACACTAAAAATAGCGGAATGAAAACGAAACCAATAATTGCCCAGAACAACATTCGTGATCCCTCACTTAAAAAATTTTTCTAATACATTAGTTTTATACTAACGCAACAAAACTCTGAATACAGAAAAAACCTACTTAGATTTAGAAACGTTACATCAGATTAAGCGGTAAAAACCGTTCTTGTTTTCACTCGTCTTCAATCGTTTGTTATGTGTGGTTTTAAACATCTGAGCCACCCCAATGTTGACAAGCCAAAAGCTATGATTAGCAAAAAACATATGAGCAAGCTCGCCATTAACATATTAAACCAATATTCGACTTCATATATGCTATAAAAAACTAACACCGAAATAAATGCCGATATAACTGAACCTGTGGTTAATCCATGCTTTAACTTATAAGCTTTGCAAAGAGTTAGTACAGTAAAATAAATCAACATAACAAACCATAAAATAGGACTCATCATTACTATTGCAATGAACCCGCGTAAAGCACCATCGTCTCCGTGCTCAAAAGTAAAAAGAGTGCTAAAAAAAGCACTTCCTAAAACTAATACAAATATCGTTGCTCCAATAAATACGGCAACGGCAGACCTACCTGAAATCTGAGGCTCAACACTCATAAGAACACATAACACTCCGTATAACGGGAATGAAAACCACAGGTTTTTATGTCCTGCGAGAGCGTAACGAGGCTAATGCGATTGTTAGCTGTCATTTTGTTGAAAATACTTTTCAAAGGCTTTCTCCCCGCGTGTACTTTTAAACAGTGCGTAGTATGTTATCAAGGTCGTCATCGCAAACCCAAAAACTGGAATCCAAATATAAACGCTATCGTTTGGAATAAAGAAAACCCTTAGTAAAAGAAGTAGTGATATTGTACCCGACGATATTAAAAGAGACTTTGTTAGGAAGCTTTCAGAAAACAAAAATTTGAATAGCTCAGAGTTAAATTTCATCGAAGCGACAAGTACAAGAATGGCCAATAACAACAACTCTAATCGTCCGTTTACTAAGAATATCAATATAGCTAACGGTAGAAAGAGTAATGAGGTCAACTTTTTCTCATAGCCTTGCTTAAGTTTGCGTCTTCTGTGACCTTCTGGATCACGGTGCCTATCAATATCATCACTACTCGCAGTAGCATGGCAACCACATTGAGCGCAAACATCGACGCCAGCTTCATTTGAAGAAGAACATGCGTTACAAGTCCATTTATATCCGACCAAAATAATCCCTCCTCATTTACAGCTTACACCGTATTAAGCGGTAGATGTGTGCTTTTCCCAGATATCCGCCTTCATTTTTTATTATACGCTTTCACTTTCAACATCCTCGTCAAACCATACATGATCATTGTCCCCACCAAGCTGAAATCGATAACCAAACGGTAAGGCCATATATATTGAGAAATCTGGTCGCAACTCGAATATGTACTTGAAATGAACTGTTTTTGAGTGTCTTGATATCACCATTGTAAAGTTCGGTAGTGAGCCACCAACCACTCATATGCTCGGGTGATGGATATCTGACTCCTTCAACAGGACCGTTATTTTCATAGATACCATCGGAAATCACTACCATTTGCCGCTCGTGCCAATGTCCGCTTGAATGCTTTTTTATGTAACGTTAACCACTGAGCCAAAACTCTTCCTTTTCAAAACGACTATTATAAGCCCTACAAGCCCTAAAATACTACCAATTGGAATCATGAATAGGAGCAATATCGAGCTCATTAGTGTGACCCAGTATAACCAATTCGGCCTGTATCTAAAGGCTGTAATTGCGATCAATAAAAGCAGTAAACCAGGCACACATAAAACTAAACCTTGCACTGTCGTTATCAATGCAGAAGACAAGCCATTTATTCAACAACTGATCCTTGCCAAGTTACATAACACCCCGCATAACGGGAAAATTTATAGGCGGACGTTTGAGCGAAGCGAAGGCCGCACGTAAAGTTGACCCAGCGACCGAGGGATTGCGTTTATGCGATTATTATGTTGTTTCGGTTTGATAAAACATTCCATGTTTCCTTGCGTTAACAATTTGGCTGAAACAATACTCTTTTGACGTTGATACTGCAATCGGTGGTAGACAGCGGGGAACAAACCTTTTGCGCTCGCGAACCCGAAGATGAATTTCTGACAGAAAGATGAGGCTGCCTCTTTAAAGAACGAGCAAACACAAAAATACACTAAAGGCTCTCACAAGCTAATCAAAAACACCTTTTAATCATGTATCCACAGGCCCAAGCCAAACCAAAAAACACAAAGGAGCTCGCTAGTATACCAAAAAAAGGAGCTACTATTTCTGACGACACTTCTACTTTACTATTGAAAATAGAATCTAGTGTGGCTAAGACAATAACAACACCGAAAGCTATAAACAGAATAAGACCTAGGAGCATAGTGAAAAATACGATTGGCTTTTCTAGGCGTTTGAATTGAATACCTAGCAATATTGCTTCAATTAAACCCACTCAGAATACCCCATAACACCAAATCAAGTGACGCTGACCGCTCTTGTCAGTGTCCGCTTCAATTTTTTTATTAGCTCTCCACTCAATCAATCTAAACATCTGGCAATCCTAACTTGCCTTTTAAGCTAACAAATTCATATTTAAAGAAAGGTCCATAAACAAACTCATCATGGTCTGCATACTTATGGTCATTTAACTTATCAATATAGTAGTAAGTACACGTTTCTTCTTCGCATGCATAAACGGAAATAAAACTGTCATTCGAAGCGATACGTTCAGGAAAATCAACTCTGCCAATATAGGCTCCATTGCCTACGCTATAGGCTAGCGAATCATTACCGTCTATCCAGATCACCTCGTAAGGTTCCTCTTTCCAAGATTTGCTACAACTTAAAATCAGCATTGAAAAAACAATAGCTAAAATGGACCTCATTGAACTACCTCTGATAGCTAACACCAAATTCAGCGGCGTTGGTCGCTGTCCGCTTGAATTTTTTTGTTATCTCTCTTCATTAAAAACAACCTTTTTCCATATAAGACTTTGGCAATCAGTACCATAGTAAGAAGTAAGGTAGGCGTCAACTGCGAGAGAATTTTGCAATGTAAAATATACTGATGACATGTATTCAAATTCAGTAACGTCTAATTGGGACCCAAATAACATTGCGTCGCCATCCATCAGCTGCAATACAACAAATGATAGTTCAGTTGACTCAATCTCTTTGGGAAATTTGACACTAACTTCATAAAAATCGCTAATTTTCGTGACTGAAACATGAATAATTGAGCCGTATCTATCATTATGTTCATTCGGATTGTTGAAGTCCATTTCACAGGTCGTCGCAAATACGTTTAGGCTCAAACACATTAATAAAAAAACGAGGATCACTTTTAGCGTAACTCATTTCTTGTCCCGTCTAGTTTTTAAATACAGAAACGCGAACAGAAGAAGTGATGCCGAACCGATTACGTAAAGGCCAGCATCAATATAATCGTTGGTTGTTACTTCTTCGGTTACTACTACTTTATAGTAGACCTCGCCTCCTCCGCTCATATCAACAGGAAGAACATCTCTAATCGGATAATAAAAAGCTTCCAATAAGCAGAGAATTGCAATGATAAGAACTGCTAATTTAAGCTTCATAATTCAGGTTTTCTCTGGCAGATAACACCTCTATAAGGGCAGCTCCTCGCATGCAAGCAGCTGCCCCAGCGAGCGGAGCGAGTAAGCTTGATCGGTTTGTTATAAGCCATTTCCTACGTACTCTTGGTTAAGTATTGAATCTATATGCGATTTATCTATTTCACTTGCACATCGTTTAATAAGTTTCTTTAAATTTGGTTTTAGATGAACTGAAGCTTGACTAATAGGTATATCCTTCAGAGTGCAAAATATGGCAAGTGCATAACAAAACTCTGTTTCTGTTAAATAACCACTTCTGTTGGTTGACCAGCCTTGGGCATCAAAATCTGTGAACTGTTGAAAATTGAATGCCGAATTTGCCATGAATATACCAAATCCAAGAAACACAGCGGTTAGGTCAGTAGCAAACTCCCAATTTTTCCAACCTCCAGGTGGTTCTTCAGTGGATGTTGCCGTTAAATAATGAGCTAGTTCGTGAGCAAAAGTCGCTACCAATTGCGTGGGCTGTTTGAGCAAAGAAGGGTTGTAAGTTATTTGCACAGTTTCTTCTGTAACAGAGAATGTTCCAAGTGGGGAAGATTCTGTGCGCTGAATAAGCAGCGCAGAACCAACTCTAGGATCTGGATCTTCATCTTGCTCAATTAAGACACAATCCCAATTTTCTATTCCAGCATACTTTTTAACTTGAGTGAATGTTTCCATTGCGGCTTCTTTTTCATTTGAAACTTCTGATGGAAAAAATTCGCTAGTGGGTAAAACCAGTACTGCACCTTTGTTGAAGTCATCTCCCCCAAAGTGCTTCATTAACCACTTATATGTTTCTATTTGAAACATAATGTCGTCTTGTGAAAGTACGGGCCTTTTCCTAAGAATTCCAAACACTAATTAGTCTTCCGTGGCTTATAACACCAAAATAAGCGGTAGCTCAGTGCTCTTCTGAGATATCCGACTTCATTTTCTGTGTTATGCCGCAATTGCTAACACCTCACGCAAACTATCATGTGGATTAGTCTGCAGAACAAAATGACTTCCGTCCATCGTTTTAAGGCTAAGATTGGCATAAGCCTTCTTAAAAACTTCTACTGCATTACCCGAAACCAACATATCATGTGTAGCTTGAAGATATGTTGCTGGAATATCGCTCTTGGACTCAGGTTGGTTTAAGTTACTTATCTGTTTTATTCTGAATTCTAATAAATCTAATGAAACGCCTGACATTGCCCTTTGAAATAAACCCATTAAATATTGTGAGCTGTATTTACCGAACAAAATATGCTTCACAATAGGTTCTGGGTATAAAGAATAATTTAGCATAGCCTTGGGAAGTAGATTTCCGAACTTAGCCAAAACAGATGGTTGCTCTAAAAAGCTCGCCGCAAAAACAATATGCTTTATCGAATCTGGGGCTAGTTTACCAATTTCATGTGCTATTAAGCCCGAATATGATTCTCCGATAAAAATCGTATCTTTCTTTACGTTACCAAGTAATGCACTTGCCTGCTCTTCAAAGCTGACACCCTTTTCTTAGATAAGTTTAGCTATTTGAACATCTGCTGAATTAGGAAGAGCGTTAACAAAAGGCTCAAACATTATTCCTGTTCCGTCCATGCCTGGCAGCAATAAAATCTTCATTCAATCCTCTTTGCGGCATAACACCTCGTTAAGCAGTAGAAACCGCCCATGTTTTATCCGTCTTCAACGTTTTGTTAGGCAGGATTTTCCTCTCAACTAGATGGAGTTGCAACCTTTTGCTCATGGTCAGGGCTTTCCAATATAAATCGACTCATATCTCGAGGTCTTTTCGGCAATGCAGGACAGGAGTGATACCTATTTCCAATATATCTATAACCTAGTTGCCGCAACCCACTCTGTGATTTTATTTGGCGTTGAAAAGTTTCTACCTATAAAAGCCATAGTATGTTTGCAATTAGGACAATCGTGCATGACTTCTGTTTCGGCTAGATGTTGGTGCAGTTGTTTTGACCGCACACTTGTCTTCCCGCGACCACAAAATTAAATAATTTAAACCTACTTCGGCAGGTTATTACATTCTATAAGCCTCAAAATAATAAATAAGACCGTTGATGCGTTTGATATGTTGTTTCGGTTTGATACTGTTTTGATAAAACATTGCATGTTTCCTTGCGATAACCATTTAGGTAAAACAATACTCGTTTTACGGTGAGACAACAACTGAAGGTTAGTAGCGTAGACCAAACCTTATGCGCTCGCGAACCCGAAAATAAGTTTCTGACAGAAAGATGAGAGTGCCTCTTAAAAGGTAGAGCTTAGTTGAGATTAGTGTTACTCAGATACAAAAACAATAGTAAAAACTTCTGAAGGCATCTGATTTAAACCTATTACAACCGCAGATTTTTGCAATTCAGGTGTTTTACCTAAACCTGAGTAACCAACAACTATTTTATCTTCAACTTTAGCTACACCAAACTCCCCAAGGCAGCAAAAAAATAGACCTCTTGCTAAAATGTAATATTCAAAACGTTGCAAATCGCATCTATCACCTGCGTACTTTTTTATCTCATGTCTATCAATGCTCAAAAATGTATCTTCCTTCAGAGCACTGACTGCAAGATCAGCTTTAGATGCAATTACCTCACAGTTTGTGCTTGAGTCTAACCAGCTAAAACTTTCCAGTTGCTCATCCGTTAAATCTGGTGCTCTGTACCAATCATCAGCAGCAACCGATTCGGCACTCAACAACATAAACACAAAACAAAAAGTACCTGACAATAACAAACGACCATAAGACTTTACATAACGGGTAGCTTTAGGTGCGGTTGATTTAAGCGAAGCGATGGCCGCACGTAAATTTGTCCCAGAGACTGAAGGGAGTGTGTTGATGCGATTGTTATGTTGCCTAATGTTTTTGAGGTTTTGATAAAACATTCCATGTCTCCTTGCGTTAACCATTTAGGTAAAACAATACGCGTTTGACGCTAATACTGCAATCGGTGGTCGACAGCGGGAATCAAACATTATGCGCTCGCGAACCCGAAGTGAAGTCTCTGACAGAAAGATGAGGGTGACTTTTGAAAGAAAGAGCTTTAGTAAAACTTGAAATATTGATGCGAGTTGCTACAATTGTAGCAACTCGCATCAATAAAATATAAAAGTCTCACATGGCAACTTCAAGCATCAGGTTAGATGAAAAGCTCGTTGAAAAAGCTTCGATAATGGGCAAGGCACTCAACCGAACAACACCAAAACAAATCGAGCATTGGGCTAAAATTGGTGAAATAATGGAAGATAATCCTGACTTACCTTATGAGTTTGTGAGACAGGCAATCATCTCACAGGCCGAAAAAGAGGCTGGAAAACTAGAGTCTTACTCCTTTGGCTAAAGTCATCAAGGTTCTACAAACTCCAAGCTTTAAAAAAGCAGTAAAGAAACTACATAAGAATCAAAAAAACGACCTAGATAATGCAGTAAAGACGATTATCGAAACCCCGCTGGTTGGCGAACAGAAAAAAGGCGATCTTTATTTCTTGAGAGTTTATAAATTTAAAATGGTGAAACAACTCACTCTTCTCGGGTACAGCTATGAGGACAACGAGTTAGTTTTAGAGCTACTTGCGCTTGACTCACATGAAAACTTCTATCGCGATGTTAAAAAAACCTGAATATAACACCCCGCATAACGGACAAATTTATGGGCGGAGGCTTTGAGCGAAGCGAAGGCCGCACGTAAACTTGTTCCAGCAACCGTAGAGTCAAAATACTAACGAAGAACCATTTAGTTTTCGACTCTAATTATAAAAGTCATGACAGTATAAAGAACAGAGGATAAACCATTAAAAACCAAAGGCCGATAATTGGAATTGCCAATATCAAACCGATTATACGAGCAACCATTTAGGTATTGGTTGAAATATTATAGTGCCTCATTATTAGCATTAACAACGAAGTGGAGAATACCAAGCTAAATATTAGATATAAAAAGCCACTGACCATCGTAATTGTCGACTGATACTGTTCATTACATGATGCAAAAATTAAAACAATGCCGAGCAGCAAAGTTATGACCTGTGAGTATTTTTCTTTGCTCCCGCAATGGGGACATTTAAAGCTCATGTTTCACCGTGTAGCTAAGGCCTCTTAACGACTTGTTAGCCCTTGTTAAGTCTATTTATAGGATTCATTTTAACGCCTAACTGTTCACCTATAAAAAATAAAAAAGCATATTCTTCAATTGTCGTTGGTGCTACATCTGTATAGCGAGAATATCGCCCATGAGGACCACAACACTCAACACCGTTAATGACCTGTAACAGAGTTACTTTAACCTTTACATTAGTTGACTGCACTCCTGTCTGAGTGAGAAAGATTTGGAATTTACCTCTGGTTTTCGCTTTTTCCCCATTTACGATATAAAAATCCGACTTCCAAAAATTGGAGCTTATAGTGTTAACATCAAATTGATATGTTTCTGAGTTAAATTTAGTAACCTTGGCAATGTAAATTCCATTATGAAAGCTACTCGATAAAGGGATCTTATTCTCAATTTGGTTTTGAATTGAAAATATACGCTCTAGTTTAGAAGACAAATTTTCCGCTGAGTACGGAAATGAAAATTCTGTCTTATTTACCACATTATTCGACTGCGTACGAATTTTATAATTAGAAGTGCAAGATGCTAAACATAGAATAAAAATAAATAAACTTACGTATTTCAACATACTTCCTTTAGACGGCTAACGATTCACTAACGGGCGAAAACGCAATGCGTTTTTGTCCTAGCGAGCAAAGCGAGTGAGTTTAGTGTCTTGTTATGCATTCAGTTTCCCCGCACCTACTTTAATATTCCCACAGATAACATCATAGATTTCATCGTAGAACATGATTTGGTAGTGCTTGCATTCAGATAAATGGGACTGATTGAATGAAGCTAGCCATCCTGAACTTTTGACCTCAAAGATAGCTGCTTTACAATCACTTGTTGCCAGAATATTACCGTGTACCTCCACAGAAGACATACTATAAGCTTCAACTCTTTCGAGCGCTAGATGCTTTAAATTTTCTGGAGTATACTCATCATCTGGGTTGAAATATTCAAAACCAACGAGTACCACTCCATTTTCTTTCCAACGTACCCGATGAAGCTCTGGGCCTCTACCGTCATGATAGAAATCATTCTCCAAAATAGGGGGAGTACTCATAATCTTCCTGATGCATAACACCGCGTTAAGCGGCGAAAATTGCTCTTTATTTTTGTCCGCTTTAATGCTTTGTTATAAGCACGGTTACTCTTGTGCACAATATACCGATCTGGCCGTACCGTAACTAAAACAATAAGTGTTGTTACACGCGCCAAGAACATCATAGTATAAAGTTACTAATACGTTTGTACAAAGCCTGTCTATATGCTGGTTAGCGAGTCGAGCGGTCTCAATTCCATCGATGTTTTCAAACAACATATTTTCGACAGTATCAAAATCCATAGACTTGATGTTATTTGAAAGTAAATCATCAATGCCAGCGACAATATCTTCTTTTTTGTCAGGGTTTACTCTGAGTGAAAAGTCTAAACCTGCGTAAAGTGGCTTTTTTAGCTTAATTGTCTCAAATTTTTTAAATTGATCTGGAAACTTCACCTTTATCAATTGCATTAAAGCGAGATATTCATCGTTTATTGGTTCGCAGTATATACTGCTATATACCTTTATAAATCTTGCTTTACGCGGCTTAGGCTCAAAACCACAAAGCTGCTTACAAACAAGCTTACGGTCGTAGACATCACCTAATTTTTTATCGGAGAATTCATAAGCGAAAAACTGCTCAACAACATAATCTTGAGCACCCAAAACTTGGCAAATTCCATCTTCATTCACCAACCAGTCCCCCCGATTAAATTTATGCGTTCCTTCCATAGCTTCCTAGTGCTTATAACACCAAATTAAGCGGCGTTGCCCGCTCTTGGCAATGTCCGCTTGAATTTTTTTGTTATGTGCGATACTGCCAAGATTCTGGATTTTGTCTGACATGAAATATTGCCGTAATCACTATTGTGGAATCATCTACAATGTAAAATATTCTATAAGGAAACCGTCTGATAGCTATTCGCCTGAGCCCAGAGTATACAACCTTGAATGACATCGGGGTTCTTTGTATTTTAGCTAGGCTATTTTCAAAGCAGAGCAAAAAATCTTGGCCAAGTCCTTGACGAATCTGTTCATAATACTCAAAAGCGACGCGCAAATCATTTTTAGATTCTTGGCGTAACCTTATTTCGAAAGTCATTTACTTAGGATATCAGTCTTTACTTGCTCCCAAGTTTCTCCATGGTCTTTGTCAAGATGAAAAGCCGTTAATCTTCTATCAAGTTCAGACTTCTGTTCAGCGGACAACTGAATTTCATCATGTTGATTTGAAACACTATCCCACAACGCTTCTGCTAGGATGATTCGTTCAGATACAGACAAGTTTTCTATTTCCATTTCAAGGCTCCATCAATTGATGTTGTCGAAATAATAGCACAAACGGCAAATGTCAGTCGACTGGACAATGGTTTAGGCACATAACACCACGTTAAGCGGCGAAAATCGCTCTTCATTTTTGTCCGCTTCAACGTTTTGTTAGATTTCATTGTTTGATACCATGCTCTCTAGCAACATCAGGATCGATCCATGAGGAAATAACATCTGTATCATTCAGTTCAGTTTCTTTCGGTTCAAAACACAAACTTTTGAACTCTGAAAAAGAACCGGAAATTAATGACTTTTCAGAAGTTTCATGATCCCAGAAGTAAACTTGACCGTGAATTTTTACAAAGTAGTTTCCACACTCATCTTCAGCCAATACCTCCAAATTTTTAAGTTCATTAGGGAATGGTTTCAGAGCATTGCGGATTAAACCATAGGTTTTGCCGTCTACTCCATTAATCGCCTTTCCTATGCATTCCTCAATATCCAAATTCCCTCCAAAAATCTAACACCCACATAAGGGGCAGTAACGTGTGGGCTAAAATTTGAGCGAAGCGACAGAGCTCACGCGTTACTGTCCCAGCGAGCCTGCGAGCGACTTAATGTGATTGTTAGCTGCCATCTACTAGTAATGGTAACGACTCGAGATAACCGTAATTGCGGTATCGTCAACGGCATATACCAAACGATTTGTGTCATCTATTCTGCGGGACCAGAAACCTGAAAGATTTTCTTTAAGAGGTTCCGGCTTTCCAATTCCATCAAATGGAGAACGCTTAACATCCGAAATTAACTTATTGATACGTCTCAAGGTTTTCTTGTCTTGAGTCTGCCAATAAACGTAACTATTCCAAGCCTCATCAGTCCATGATAACAACCTGCTACTCATCAATAAGTTCTCGCTGGGTCGTTTTTGCCGCTTTAAACTGTGCTATTGAACGATTTAAGTGCTCAGCGTTCGCTGGTGAACGAAGTAGATGAACGGTTTCCATAAGGCTGTTGTAGTAATCTAATGACATTACAACAGCATCTTCAGAGTCACGACGAGTGATTACTGTTGTATCTGCATCATTGATTACATTGTCCAAAACGGCTTTTAAACCATTTCGTGCTTCGGTAAAAGAAACAATTCTCATTTTGCACCCCACTTGTACATTATATGGGACAAGTTTAGGTCGAAAATAAGCACATGTAAAGGGTGCTGTGCATTACTGCGCCGTGGCAGCTAACACTCTACATAACGGGCAGATTTATGTGCGGCTGCTTTGAGCGAAGCGAAGGCCGTACGTAAATTTGTCCCAGCGACCGAAGGGAGTGAGTTAATGTATTTGTTAGCACACGTTGATGCCACTCGATGTTGATAGGACAAAACACACTCCTTTGCGATGTTTGAATTTTTGTTTTGATGTTGAAAAGATACGCGATTTGCTGTGAAACAACAACTGATGTTGACCAGCGGGAATCAAACATTATGCGCTCGCGAACCCGAAATAAAGTTTCTGACAGGAAGATGAGAGGGACTCTTGAAAGAAGGAGCTTGCACTCCAGTTTAATATATCGGTTACTCGCGATCCTTCTTTACTATCAGTTTTACAAAAGAAAAAGGTGCATTGCTAAATGCTGCAAAAAATACACTTAAAGAAACACTACCAGTTAGAGGGTAAGCCAAAAATGCAAGAAATAGTAAACCAGAAAAAGCAAGCGTCGCCTTAAATTTTGACTCGCTATCTGGAACTAATTGAACCATACAAATATTGCATACTGGGTATTTATGAAACGCCACTTTGAAGCGCGATAACCAGCTAATACCATCTTTACCGCAGCTTGGACAATTCATTGAATACTCCGTGACACATAACACCGCGTTAAGCGGCGAAAATCGCTTTTTATTTTTGTCCGTTTCAACGCTTTGTTAACTGCCACTTCCGCATTCCTTAGAGATTAAAGCAGCGGGTGTGTGTTTCATTACCTGCTGCCAGTCTCCGTTTTTTGAATAATTAACGACCACAGAATTAGGATGAACATTTATGTTCAATTCTGATGACCTATATAAATAGCCAGGAGCCAGAGATGCTGGATTATTTTGCCACCCATCTTTATTTGCAGAGAACCAAGCTATCAATTCACTTGAAGTGCCAGAAACTGTTCCGTGACAAGTTTCAAAGTAATCAGGGAAACGCTCTACAAAATCGATATACTGTTCTCTATCATACCAAAGAACCAAAGCACTAATGATTATTAATGAGATAGTCAGTACAGCAACTAAAATTTTAAAAAAGACATTCATAGCTTTGAGGGCAGTTAACACTTGCTTAAGCGGTAAAAATCGCTTTTTATTTTTATCCGCTTCAAGCTTTTGTTATACCGCAATTACGCCACCAAAGCCTTGTATGGTTCTACATTTAGCGCTGATTGATTCTGGCGAGCTATCCATAAATCATGAGCATTTTGCAGCTTCAACCAGTGGTCGGCAGACGGCTTGCCAAATACTAATTCAAGACGAACTGCCATTTCAGGTGAAATAGAAGCACGGCTATTCAACACTTTTGAGAGTGTTTTACGGCTGACGTCTAAGTGCGCTGCGACGTCAGTAATTGTTAATTCAAGAGGCTCTATCACAAGTTCTTTTAATATTTCACCTGGATGCGCCGGATTATAAATAGTCATTAATGATAATCCTCATAGTTGACGAGTTCGACATCCTTACCAATAAAACGATAAGTTATACGCCAGTTACCACTTACTCTAACCGACCATATATCCTTCTTATCGCCTTTCAATTTATGCATAAAAAGGCCTGGCAAATCCATATCATCAGGAATCTCAGCTTGGTCTAAATTTGACATAATTAACCTGAGTTTTTTCTCATGCTTTTTCTGAATACCGGCAGTGCTACCTTTTTGATAGAACTTTTGAAGACCTTTATGTAGGAAACTTTTTATCATACGCCAATGTAACCCAAGTGGTTACAATTGTCAATCGATCGAGGTATAACACCCCGCATAACGGGCAGGTTTAAGTGCGGACGCTTTGAGCGAAGCGAAGGCCGCACTTAAAGTTGTCCCAGCGACCGAAGGGAGTGTGTTTATGCGATTGTTATGTTGCCTGATATTTTTGAGGTGTTGATAAAACATTCCATGTTTCCTTGCGTTATCCATTTAGGTAAAACAATACTCGTTTTGCGGTGAGACAACAACTGATGCCGACCAGCGAGGACCAAACATTATGCGCTCGCGAACCCGAAATAAAGTTTCTAACAGAAAGATGAGAGTGACTCTTGAAAGAACGAGCTTTTGCCACAGTCTTTTGTTATTTAGATACACACGACACTTTACCAAAAACCGTAGCCTTAATAAGCTCACATTTTTGAATGCCATTTTCAATTTTCATTGCGTCTCCACAAGCGGTATTGCTTACAATAGGCTTACCATTATTGGGTTCAACTATTACCTTTTTTGTGCCGCAAAGTTCATTAGCTTTTTTATACCAGCTATCAAGTAACTCATTACCAATATCAGTTTGGCCTTTTGCCGTCATCAGAAATACTGTACCACTTTTATTAGCACTTACTGTGAATTCAACATCTTCATTTGAGAAACAACTCAAACTAAAGAAAGACATGATTAAGAATGCAAAACTTGATTTCATGCTGCTACATAACACCCTACATAACGAGCAAATTTATGTGCGGCTGCTTTGAGCGAAGCGAAGGCCGCACTTAAATTTGTCCCAGCGACCGAAGGGAGTGCGTTGATGCGATTGTTATGTTGCCTCAGTATATTGCAGTGTTGATTAAACATTCCATGTTTCCTTGCGTTAACCATTTAGCTAAAACAATACTCGTTTTAGGCTGAGACAACAACTTATGGTTAGTAGCGTAGACCAAACCTTATGCGCTCGCGAACCCGAAAATAAGTTTCTGACAGAAAGATGAGAGTACCTCTTGAAAGAACGAGCTTGCGCCATAGTCGTTTGTTAGGTGGCATCTGAAAACATCCTTATTTCTGCAACTCTCCCAGTACCTCGCCATTCTTTACAAGAACGAAACGAGTCGCTCTATTTTGGTCTTTGACGATTTCAACCATATCGCTTGGGTTCTGTCTTTTTAAGACTTCTACAAAACTCGAAGTGAATTTTTTTACCGAGTCAGGTGGGTTTGTTGCCCCTTTATCTTGCATGGACTTTCGTCTTTGATAAACAAATAAAAAGTGTTCTACTGAATTGGGCATAAATCTACCTGGCACCTAACGTCCGATGAGCCGCTTGTTAGGGCTTGAATGAATTCTCATACTCTTCGATACTTCTCGTCAGTTCCTGATCAAGTGCCTTCTCGATCTTCAACGCTTGCTTCCACAACTCCGAAGTATTGTTTTCTGAAATCATTCTATCGAAGACTGAAGCCAACTCAATTTTGAGCTTTACTCTTTCTTCTGAATCACCACCAGTAATCGTAGTATTGTTGTCAGGAGAATACATTATTCTATATTTGTTAAAATTCTTGCGAGCCTCATCGAGCGAGTAACCACCATTAGGGCCACCTAAAACTTTTGAAGAGTCTTCATCGTCCTGACCATCATCTTCCCAATCACAGAGTTCGCAAATATCATAATTTCCGCGTGCCTCAAGTGTTGGGTAACCACAACAAGGACAGGTAACTCGATTCAGCTTTTTGAAAAAAGAACCAAGACCTAAATTTACACCTTTTGATACTTGTTCGAGTTTCTGTCTATTTTCGGATAATTCATTCATATTCGATACCTCTAATGGAACCCTAACACCCCGCATAACGGGCAGGTTTATGGGCGGACGCTTTGAGCGAAGCGAAGGCCGCACTTAAATTTGTCCCAGCGACCGAAGGGAGTGAGTTTATGCGTTTGTTATAAGTCGCTGCCATGGAGCTTTACGATATTATTTTGGTACGGAGAATTAAAATCCACACGAGAAATAGAATCAACCTGAATCAATTTATATAATCTTGAAAGTGACCTTTTTGCACCAAAAGTATGGATTTTTAGCCAACCATCACTCTGATTAATTATTTCAGCCACTTCAAACTTAGATTCATTGTGGTGGCAATAAATACATAAACTATTGTTTTCGTTGCCGACCTCAAGAATTGCATTTTCAAATGTTGTCGACTTCAATTTTCCCAGCATTTTAACTGCGCTATCACTTATCAAAGCCTTAATAGATTCATGCTCTCTGTTACCCCAATAGACTTCATCTATTTGCGACGTTTCAAACATACTAACGCCATCAAAAAGTCCATCGTCTGTATATAATGACATTACCATAAAGTTTTCATTAACTTCCAATAAGACGCCCGTCATTTCTTCATCATGGCAATCTCGATCGATTGATACTAACTCTTTGCTCAATTTTAAATTTTTCAATTCTTTAAGTAACACTAAAACCTCCTTGTGACTTATAACACCTGCATTTGCGGCAGTTTGTATTTGCTAAAATCTGCAATAATTGAACGCAGTGAAATGCAGATTTTAGCAAATGCAAAATGTCCGAGGAAGCGACAGCGACCGCCAAGATGCTTTTGTTATGTTTACACACGATACTGCTTTAGATTTTCTTTTTGAACATTTAAAAGAGCTGCGATCTTTTGATTGTCATTAAGTTGCGTAAAAAAGTTGAGATTATCATTTAGAATCTTCAAATCTCTCTTTATATTAGCAGGATAACCACTAGGGCAAATATCATTATATTTTTCTACTTCCGCTCTACCTTTTAATAAACATAGGGCATTTTGAACGCTAAAGGAGTTTACCCTAGATGACTTACCAAAGGTTGTTGTCGATCTAAAACCATAGCTAATACTTTCAAGTTGAATAAAAAACTCTTTATTTTTGAACGCTATTTTATATGGGTTTTCAAATTTGTGTTTGGATGATACGACTTCTTTTAAGCCGAATTGATGCGCAAGCGCTTTAAGTTCTTGTCTGCAAAATTCCTTGAAGTTCTCAATAGCTTCCGATTCAGTCATATCTCAAAGTAAACATAACACCTGCTTAAGCGGTAAAAATCGCTTTTCATTTTTATCCGCTTGAAGCTTTTGTTAGGTATCATTGTTTATTAGTCCCACAATTTGCGCAATAAGAAGCTTTCGGAGTCCTAAGTAAGTGACCACATGAAACGCATTCAGGTCCAAAATCATTTAGACGATGATGCAAAATTGCTAAGTGGTTTGTTTCTAAAAAGCCTGTCATTTCTAAGTATTTATCTGTGGCAGGCTTAAAAGCTTCGTTCATAGCTGTTTTATATCGCATCCCGTCTGCTCACGATAATCTTTTATTATGCTGTTTTGTTTTGAAAGAAGCGGTTCAATCACTTCCCACTCGGTCTCCTCAAGCATCGGAACATCCAATTCACATCGCCAACAATAGTATGTTTTCACGCTTGATACCTAACACCCGAATATGGTGCGCGACAGAGTCGTGTCACAGCGCAGCGACATGATTCGCTTGTTATGAGCTCTACCCAACACAATCAACCCAAAGCGCCTCGAACTCTTGTTTTGAAATATTCTTTCCGTCAAATTCATTTTCTGAGTTTATTTCATCTAAATGAGGTACTTCCGCTACGCCTAATCTTGTATTGTCTGAATGGTTTTGGGTTGTCGCAAATCCAATCTTACCATCTCGAAAAAATTCTATTTTTCTTATTTCGTAATCGTCTTCACCAATTTCTGAAATAAGACGATATGGTTCCTCATTGAAATCATGAATCCATAAAACATCGATGTATCTCATATCTTAACTGGCTCATAACACCCTACATAACGGGCAGATTTATGTGCGGCTGCTTTGAGCGAAGCGAAGGCCGTACGTAAATTTGTCCCAGCGACCGTAGGGAGTGCGTTGATGTATTTGTTAGCACAGGTTGATGCCACTCGATATTGATAAGACAAAACACACTCCTTTGCGATGTTTGAATTTTGTTTTGATGTTGAAAAGATACGCGATTTACTTTGAAACAACAACTGATGCTGACTGGCGTGAATCAAACATTATGCGCTCGCGAACTCGAAAATAAGTTTCTGACAGAAAGATGAGAGTACCTCTTGAAAGAACGAGCTTGCGACAATGTGTCGCGACGGACTTCATTGCTTGATGGCGCGAATAAAAAACGGATGCTCGCGAGCATGAAACACAAGGTCTGACAAACTACGCAAGTAACAAGGAAAAAGCAGGAGCTTGTGAATAAGCTAATGAGACAACGACCAAACAAAAGTACGCTCGCGACCCTAGAATCAAAATACTAACGAAGAAAGACGAAAAGACATTTGGGTCTGTTGCATTCAACTTGCACTAGTGATTTTGACTTGTTTTGAACTTATCTCAAATCCAGTGTGTTTTTTAGCACGCTAACACCCTACATAACGGGCAGATTTATGTGCGGCTGCTTTGAGCAAAGCGAAGGCCGTACGTAAATTTGTCCCAGCGACCGAAGGGAGTGAGTTGATGTATTTGTTAGCACAGGTTGATGCCACTCGATATTGATAAGACAAAACACACTCCTTTGCGATGTTTGAATTTTGTTTTGATGTTGAAAAGATACGCGATTTGCTGTGAAACAACAACTGATGTTGACTGGCGGGAATCAAACATTATGCGCTCGCGAACCCGAAAATGAGTTTCTGACAGAAAGATGAGAGTGACTCTTGAAAGAACGAGCACCATGCAATGCTTTAATTTACAGATGCGTTGTTATAACTTTTAGAAGGGCATTAATTTGACTGTCGAACGCCTCGCGACTGCTCTCGACGATTAAAGGCTTTAATATTTCCCATTGATTGTCGCCAAGCCATCTTTGAACATTGCCAAAGCCCTCTTCTCCATCCCACTCAATCATAAAACGCTCATCGTTTTTTGAATAAACACAATACATAGAGCCATACACATCTGAATTTGTATGCGGGTGAGTCTCATCAAACCCATTCCGGGTTAATAAGTTGACTATTTGTTCTTTAAGTTCGAAATACTCGTGCATTGCAATACAGCTAACACCCCGCATAACGGGCAGGTTTATGGGCGGACGCTTTGAGCGAAGCGAAGGCCGCACTTAAAGTTGTCCCAGCGACCGAAGGGAGTGCGTTTATGCGATTGTTATGTTGTTTCGGTTTGCTGAGGTTTTGATAAAACATTCCATGTCTCCTTGCGATATCCATTTAGGTAAAACAATACTCGTTTTAGGCTGAGACAACAACTTATGGTCAGTAGCGTGGACCAAACATTATGCGCTCGCGAACACGAAAATAAGTTTCTGACAGAAAGATGAGAGTGACTCTTGAAAGAACGAGCATCTAACCACCTCGAGCAACCAATAAACTTAAATAAGTAGCGACTTTTTGCAACCTTTGCAGCGCAACTCAAATCGCATCTGCCTTTTAACTAAACTAGTCAAAAGTGAATACACAAAGAATAGAATAGTTACATACCAAAAGCTATTGATAAGGATAACCGAAAATACAAACGCCACCATCAAGCCAATGCAAACTAATAAAAGAGAAATGTTAAGCGTATCAGTTACCCACACATATTCTGACTCGCAGTAGCATGTTAAGCAGCTGGCGATATTTTTCATCCCTAACTTAAACATTAAATCTCGCCATACTCATAACACCCCGCATAACGGGCAGGTTTATGGGCGGACGCTTTGAGCGAAGCGAAGGCCGCACTTAAATTTGTCCCAGCGACCGAAGGGAGTGAGTTTATGCGTTTGTTATAAGTCGCTGCCATGGAGCTTTACGATATTATTTTGGTACGGAGAATTAAAATCCACACGAGAAATAGAATCAACCTGAATCAATTTATATAATCTTGAAAGTGACCTTTTTGCACCAAAAGTATGGATTTTTAGCCAACCATCACTCTGATTAATTATTTCAGCCACTTCAAACTTAGATTCATTGTGGTGGCAATAAATACATAAACTATTGTTTTCGTTGCCGACCTCAAGAATTGCATTTTCAAATGTTGTCGACTTCAATTTTCCCAGCATTTTAACTGCGCTATCACTTATCAAAGCCTTAATAGATTCATGCTCTCTGTTACCCCAATAGACTTCATCTATTTGCGACGTTTCAAACATACTAACGCCATCAAAAAGTCCATCGTCTGTATATAATGACATTACCATAAAGTTTTCATTAACTTCCAATAAGAAGCCCGTCATTTCTTCATCATGGCAATCTCGATCGATTGATACTAACTCTTTGCTCAATTTTAAACTTTTCAATTCTTTAAGTAACACTAAAACCTCCTTGTGACTTATAACACCCCGCATAACGGGCAAGTTTATGGGCGGACGTTTTGAGCGAAGCGAAGGCCGTACGTAAAGTTGTCCCAGCGACCGAAGGGAGTGTGTTGATGCGATTGTTATGTTGTTTCAGTTTATTTCGATTTTGATAAAACATTCCATGTCTCCTTGCGTTAACAATTTAGATAAAACAATGCTCGTTTGTCGTTGATACTGCAATCGGTGGTTGGCAGCGGGGAACAAACATTATGCGCTCGCGAACCCGAAAAATAATTTCTGACAGAAAGATGAGAGTGACTCTTGAAAGAAGGAGCTTTCACAAAAGGTATATGACAATTATAGGGAACATCGAAAAAATATATGCAAGCCAGAGTCGATTAATGAGTATTAATCGTTTTACCAGTATTTTTGCCCTAGGATCAACACCCACCCAATAAGGTACATCTTTATCAGACGTAAAATTTATCCATTTAATAAACGTGCTACTACCTATTGGGTTAAACGTATAACCACGGCTGCACCCAGCAATTTTCCAGTCCTCTTTGTAATTTCTAAATTGAAATTCTAAGTAAGAGTCTGTTGTGAAAATGCTAATGGCAAATAGTAAAACACCTAAAGCACACCAAATAAAAATCAGCATCTATGACGGCACATAACACCCCGCATAACGGGCATGAAAACCGCAGGTTTTTATGTCCTGCGCGAGCGTAGCGAGGTTAATGCGATTGTTAGGTTGCCCGATGTTTTTGCGATTTTGATAAAACATTCCATGTCTCCTTACGTTAACCATTTAGGTAAAACATTACTCGTTTTAGGCCGAGACAACAACTGATGATTGACAGCGGGAATCAAACATTATGCGCTCGCGAACCCGAAAAATAGTTTCTGACAGAATGATGAGGGCGCCCCTTGAAAGAACGAGCAGCTCTGCTGTTATTTTAACGATTAAACATATAAAGAATCACCAGGCTAATACCAAAAAGGCAATAACCTATAAAAATGAATACAGACTTAGAATACAAAACACCAAAATCTGTAGGTGACCAATCGTTGAATTTTTTCTCAAAATAGGATGGAAACAATAAACAGCATATAGAAAAAAATACGATTAAATGTACAAAGTTTATACCCCTTGAGGCTCTGATTGACCCCACAGAATCATTTGCCTCGACAGCGATTTGAAACCCCGCAAAAACCTCTATTTTCCCTAATAAAGCAAGCATCAAAAAACATGAAATAATCACCCTAAAAACGGTATGAATCATCTGAAAGCCTAACACTTAGCTAAGGGGCAATAACATGGTGCTATAATGGCGAAGCCGCACCATGTAATTGTCCCCTTGAGCGCCTTGTTATGTAAATCAGGGCTGCCGCGGAGCCTCGCTACCACAATTCCAGCATATTTCGAAAGATGCATCATTTTTTTCGTTGCACTCGGTGCATACCCATTCTTTTATATTTTTTGATGATTTTAAGGTGTTCAACAACTCCATTGCCTTGTCGTAATCCGAGTCGCGATTTACCCATAGCTCCATGTTCGCGAGCAATGTATGCCCACCTGTTGAATTGTGCTCATTTGCTACTGATACAGACAAACCATTATGTATGAGCAAATTTTTGGCATTGTTTACCAAAACACTACTTTCATTTGTATAGACCATCTTCATTTTAAACGACTCCTACAAACTTAGATTTACATAACACCCCGCATAACGGGCAAATTTATGGGCGGATGCTTTGAGCGAAGCGAAGGCCGCACTTAAAGTTGTCCCAGCGACCGCAGGGAGTGTGTTGATGCGATTGTTAGCACCGGTTGATTTAACTCGATTTTGATTAAACATTTAGTGCCTCCTTGCGTTAACCATTTAGGTAAAACAATACTCGTTTTAGGCTGAGACAACAACTTATGGTTAGTAGCGTGGACCAAACATTATGCGCTCGCGAACCCGAAAAAAAGTTTCTGACAGAAAGATGAGAGTACCTTTTGAAAGAACGAGCTTTATTTAACTCCATTTTTAATCAGTCACTACTATGAATTTACCCTCACTATCTCGCTCAAAAGATGAGCCTATTGCTGCACCCAAATATTTGACAATGTCAGGATCATAATTAGCAATTGTATTTGTATCGTAATAATTCCAATTCTCTGCAGTATCTGCGTATTCTTGACTTTCATCACCTGACATAAAAACCCAACCATTGTGCTCATTTATATCAGGCTCTGTGCGGTACATATACCCAACAGGCCTTCCCTCTACAGTTATATGGTCGGTAGCTAGGCATGCTCCAAACCCCTCAGCTAGTGAGCGCATCTGACCTTTTGGTATTTTGTAGTTCTTCATCAACAACTTACCTAACACACCGCATAACGGGCATGAAAACCGCAGGTTTTTATGTCCTGCGCGAGCGTAGCGAGGTTGATGCGTTTGTTATGTTGCCTGATGTTTTTGCGGTTTTGATTAAACATTTAATGCCTCCTTGCGTTAACCATTTAGGTAAAACAATACTCGTTTTACGCTGAGACAACAACTGATGGTTAGTAGCGTGGACCAAACATTATGCGCTCGCGAACACGAAATAAAGTTTCTGACAGAAACATGAGAGTGACTCTTGAAAGAACGAGCTTATTTGCAATTTTGCTCATCAACCCTAACATAGTTAGCCACCTTTCTAGTTTTAACACTACTCAAGACCCCGATGCATATTTTCTCTGTTACGAAAGATTGCTTAAAACTACCTACAATGAAATCCTCACCATGTGCCCTGACTCTAACCTCGTAAGGGTATTTTGCAGTATGAGGAAAACGAGAATCATTTTTAATTTTTGTTGTTACTGATGTGCGCTCTATTTTGTATGGATTAATGACTTCTGCAATAAAGAAATGAGTATAAGTTCCATCTTTTACGTCAACATCGAAAAACGGAAATACAATCAAAACAATTAATATTGAGATAACTAATAATCCACCGAGAATTTTTAGCTTCGATGATGTTTTTAGGCGAACTCTAAATTTGGTATTCATAGAAACACATAACACCCCGCATAACGGGCAAGTTTATAGGCGGACGCTTTGAGCGAAGCGAAGGCCGCACGTAAAATTGTCCCAGCGACCGAAGGGAGTGCGTTTATGCGATTGTTATGTTGCTTCGGTTTGCTGCGGTTTTGATAAAACATTCCATGCCTCCTTACGTTAACGGCTTGGGTAAAACAGTACTCGTTTGACGTCAATACTGCAATCGGTGGTTGGCAGCGGGGAACAAACATTATGCGCTCGCGAACCCGAAAATGAGTTCCTGACAGAAAGATGAGGGTAACTCTTGAAAGAACGAGCTTTCGCTACAGTCAATTTATGATATTCCTGATTTATAAGAAAGCCATGCAGCCCATATCTCTTTTGCTGAATCATAATACTCATCTAGCTCTCTGTTACTTCCAAACCAATGATTGAACTCTTCCGATAGAATTAATTGTATATCCTCCACTGAACTAGCATCATGGAGCCTCGGCAGTATGGTTCCTACTTCGGGTTCATATTCATCATCATTTACACCAAAATTTATGCCCTCAATATCATTGTCGTAAAGTATCCGTGAGACACAAAAATAAAGCTTCTTGTATTTACCAGTTAAGGTCGATTTTTCAATTCTCATGAACACCTAGCGAAATGTTGCTTTAAACGCATAACACCCCGCATAACGGGTAAGTTTATGGGCGGACGCTTTGAGCGAAGCGAAGGCCGCACTTAAAGTTGTCCCAGCGACCGCAGGGAGTGCGTTTATGCGATTGTTATGTTGCTTAATGCTTTTGCGGTGTTGATAAAACAATTCATGTCTCCTTGCGTTAAGCATTTAGGTAAAACGATACTCGTTTGGATCGGATACATCAACTGATGGTTTCTAGCGTGGACCAAACATTATGCGCTCGCGAACCCGAAAATAAGTTTCTGACAGAAAGATGGGGGTGACTCTTGAAAGAATGAGCTTGCACCATAGTCTTTTGTTATATGCCTTTTGGTACATAGGTTTCAGTTTAAGATCTCTTAAATTCAGTGAGGGCATAAAAACCGACACGCCAATGAATGAAATAAGAACTACCACCCATTATAAACGCCATTATTAGAAAAAACTTAACTGTGAAAACATAAGGCCATGACATTAAAAAATACAAGGTAATCGAGGCACCAAGCATCGCGGCCACATAATAAAACGGGTACAAAAACAAGTATTGTAATAAAAGCTTGGTTTCAGTCTTCATGGCATATAACACCCTACATAACGGGCAGATTTATGTGCGGACGCTTTGAGCGAAGCGAAGGCCGTACGTAAATTTGTCCCAGCGACCGTAGGGAGTGCGTTGATGTATTTGTTAGCACACGTTGATGCCACTCGATGTAGATAAGACAAAACACACTCCTTTGCGATGTTTGAATTTTTGTTTTGATGCTGAAAAGATACGCGATTTACTGTGAAACAACAACTGATGTTGACCAGCGGGAATCAAACATTATGCGCTCGCGAACTCGAAAATAAGTTTCTGACAGAAAGATGAGAGTACCTCTTGAAAGAACGAGCTTGCGCCAATGCGTCGCGACGGACTTCATTGCTTGACGGCGCGAATAAACAACTGATGCTCGCGAATATGAAACACAAGGTCTGACAAACTACGCAAGTAACAAGGAAAAAGCAGGAGCTTGTGAATAAGCTAATGAGACAACGACCAAACAAAAGTACGCTCGCGACCCTAGAATCAAAATACTAACGAAGAAAGACGAACAGACATTTGGGTCTGTTGCATTCAACTTGCACTAGTGATTTTGACTTGTTTTGAATTTAACTGAAATCCAGTTTGCTTTTTAGCACGCTAACACCCCGCATAACGGGCAAGTTTAAGTGTGGACGCTTTGAGCGAAGCGAAGGCCGCACTTAAAGTTGTCCCAGCGACCGAAGGGAGTGTGTTTATGCGATTGTTATGTTGTTTCGGTTTAATGCGATTTTGATAAAACATTCCATGTCTCCTTGCGATAACCATTTAGGTAAAACAATACTCGTTTGAATCTGATACATCAACTGATGGTTTCTAGCGTGGACCAAACATTATGCGCTCGCGAACCCGAAATAAAGTCTCTGACAGAAATACGAGGGTGACTCTTGAGAGAACGAGCAATTAATTAGCTAAACAGTGCGTTGAAATTATAAATTCCAACTGGTTAACACTAAGTTAAAGATAGCCAAACAAGTAGCCAGTGACACAACCCCTGCCGATTGTTTGTTATGTCCTATAGTTTTAAATCGCTTTATTTCAATTAGTGAAGCAATCGCAATAAAAAACATAGCCACACCAATAAGAATAAAAGTCACCGTTTGATTATTCTGATAAAAAGGAATTGGCACTAACATTGGTTCTGTTGAGTTTTCTGCAAAAGGCTTGAAAAAAGGCCTAATAATATCAGTTAATATTCTACCGCCATTATTTTGCCGATATGAATAATCACCAAAGAGCGTAAAAAAGAGCCCCGCAAGCAATAAAACAAGACTTAAAACCTTACTCATAACACCCCGCATAACGGGCATGAAAACCGCAGGTTTTTATGTCCTGCGCGAGCGTAGCGAGGTTAATGCGATTGTTAGGTTGCCAAATGTTTTTGCGGTGTTGATAAAACAATCCATGTCTCCTTGCGTTAACCATATAGGTAAAACAATACTCGTTTGAACTCAAAACAACAACTAATGCTCGCTAACCCGAAAACAGTCTGATTAAAACTGATGGTAGCGACCCTTGAAAGAAAGAGCATACAACAAACACAGACAACGCATTGATAATGTTTATAGGGTTAAAAACTGATACTGTAATAACTAGTTTAAAGGATTGAAGCGAAAAAATATGGATAAAAATTTACCAAAAACACTATTTGATGCTCTTGCGTTGTACTCACTCCCATTGGAAAGGGTATTTCATTTAGCTCTTGAAACAATAAAAACTGACGAGAGTATTTCCGATAAATACAGGGACGAGCTGCTGACTTCAGTTAAGGCTGTTTTATTTAATAGCCTAGAAATTCATACATACATTCAATCAAAAGACTCCACTCTCGATTTTAGCAAAGACGGCAAAATTGAGTATGAAGCCATTAGAGATGAATTTAGAAGTAAGTTTCCAAGTGACGAAGACAGAGAAGTAAATTTACATCTTTTTATAGAAGAAGAGTCAGAAAGAAGAATGGAGGTGGATAAAAAACCGTCCGCCTAACACCCCGCATAACCGGAGACATTGCGTGCAACCGCACGTAATGGCTTCCGAGCGAACGCAGTGAGTGCGTTGATGCGATTGTTAGGTTGCCAAATGTTTTTGCGGTGTTGATAAAACAATCCATGTCTCCTTGCGTTAACCATTTAGGTAAAACAATACTCGTTTTACGGTGAGACAACAACTGATGATTAGTAGCGTGGACCAAACATTATGCGCTCGCGAACCCGAAATAAAGTTTCTGACAGAAAGATGAGAGCGCCTCTTGAAAGAACGAGCTTTAAACATGATTTAAGTTAACTCTGATTTGCTTTTAATATCCGTAATATCAAATATCCAAAAAATGAATGCACAGAAATCCACGTTAGAATAATAATAAACCAACCCAATGAATTAATCGGAGCTATAAAATGATTTTCGGTTACAACACCAAAAACAGCTAACCCAAAATCTGATGCGATTTGTAACACGAAAAATATGGAGTAATAAGCAATGGTTGCTGTTGCTTTATTTTCAACTACAAACGTAGGCACTGTAGCGAGAACAAAATGAACTACCATTAAACTCGCAATAATTTTGAGATAGGAAATCACGAACACAAGACCTAACACCCCGCATAACGGGCAGGTTTAAGTGCGGACGCTTTGAGCGAAGCGAAAGCCGCACTTAAACTTGTCCCAGCGACCGAAGGGAGTGCGTTTATGCGATTGTTAGCACCGGTTGATTTAACTCGATTTTGATTAAACATTTAATTCCTCCTTGCGTTAACCATTTGGTTAAAACAATACTCGCTTTAGGCTGAGACAACAACTGATGGTTGGCAGCGGGAATCAAACATTATGCGCTCGCGAACCCGAAAATAGGCTTCTGACAGGAAGATGAGAGGGACTCTTGAAAGAACGAGCTAGCGCCATAGTGGTTTGTTAGCTATATTGCTGTTTAAACAACCATTCGTTTGCTGCTAAAATAATATCTTGACGAAACTTTTCCATAAATTTATCAAGAGGAATATCTTCAATGTACCCCTCCTCTATTGGTGGATCAATAGATACTAATCTCCACTCAGTGCTATCAGAGATATCATCTAGATTATGATAGATTGATACTAAAGAAGATAATTTGTGGCTACCACCAACGCTAATTTCACTTCGAGAATCTTCGTTATATGGCATAAGCACTTCTTCTACGAGCACTTTAAGACCTTCAATAGGTCCGATATTTTCAGACGCAATGTGTTTGACCAATAATTCAATTGTTTGTTTTGATACTAACTCGTAAGACTCTGAGTCATGAGCCGTATTTATAAAAACTTCCAACGATTCTTTGAGGTTCATGACGATAGCTAACACCCCGCATAACGGGCAGGTTTAAGTGAGGCTGCTTTGAGCGATGCGAAAGCCGCACTTAAAGTTGTCCCAGCGACCGAAGGGAGTGCGTTTATGCGTTTGTTATGTTGCTTAATGTTTGTGAGGTTTTGATAAAACAATCCATGTTTCCTTGCGTTAACCATTTAAGTAAAACAATACTCGTTTTGCGCTGATACAACAACTGATGTTGACCAGCGAAGACCAAACAACGAATGCTCGCGAACCCGAAAATAACTCATTAAAAACAGATGAAAGTGACTCTTGAGAGGACGAGCAACCAAATACGTTTCACTTTCGATTTCTGTAACTAGTAATATTTTCATTTACATTGCCATTTTGAAGTCGAGTTGCAACTTCCATTTTACGCACCCTTATTGCCTCCTTATAAACGCGATAATCGTCTCGGTATTGTTTGCTTTCCTTGTCGTATAAAACCAGTATCAGAAAGTGATGCAACAGATAGGCAGATACAATAGGAGTAATAGACAGCCAAAATGGTTCTCTTGGTAAGTATTTCAACATCAATATTAATGGCGTAAGCCAAAGAAAAAATATAATTATCGATCTCAAAGTATAATTTTTTGGCCGCACTGGTTTCGTTAACTTACACATAACACCCCGCATAACGGGCAGGTTTAAGCGCGGACGCTTTGAGCGAAGCGAAGGCCGCACTTAAAGTTGTCCCAGCGACCGAAGGGAGTGCGTTTATGCGATTGTTATGTTGCCCGATGTTTTTGCGGTTTTGATTAAACAATCCATGTCTCCTTGCGTTAACCATTTAGGTAAAACAATACTCGTTTTAGGCTGAGACAACAACTGATGGTTAGTAGCGTGAATCAAACATTATGCGCTCGCGAACCCGAAAATAAGTTTCTGACAGGAAGATGAGAGGGAATCTTGAAAGAACGAGCTAGCGCCATAGTCGTTTGTTAGGTGCCGTTTCCTACAATCTTCCCTGTAACCCCAATGGGGCTTGAAATAGTACAAAAATAGAATTCAACTTTCCTTTGGGATAATACAAACGAGTGTTTTTCAAATGAGGCATAACTCAAACAATCTAGCCATGTGTTTTTTAACCTATCTGCCATCTCTTTTTCACTAATATCATGGGCAAATTTGAAACTAGCAACTAATAAATTTTCCTCGTCGTCAGTACTTCTGACGGATACATTTGAGACACCTTCAAGCTCTTCAAGGTAATACTCCAAATCGAATAAAAAACCTAGAAGGTTGTCACCTTCACTCTTCCCGTTTTTAAGAAATTCTTTATACATCCGCGAGCTACCTAACACCCCGCATAACGGGCAAATTTATGGGCGGACGCTTTGAGCAAAGCGAAGGCCGCACTTAAATTTGTCCCAGCGACCAAAGGGAGTGCGTTTATGCGATTGTTAGGTTGCCAGATGTATTTGCGGTTTTGATAAAACAATGCGTGTCTCCTTGCGTTAACCATTTCGGTAAAACAATACTCGTTTTAGGCTGATACAACAACTGACGGTTAGTAGCGTTGACCAAACATTATGCGCTCGCGAACACGAAAATAAGTCTCTAACAGGAAGATGAGAGCACCTCTTGAAAGAACGAGCTTCACTACCAGTGTCCTTTTACATATATTATTGAGCCGTCTAGCTTACTTATATAGTTATAATTACCTGACTTATACTCAATGTTTTTTAACTCATAAACCTGCCCATTACTTGTTTTAATTAGCAAGCTAAAAGTACCTCTACTTTGCGAAACAAAAAACTCAAGCGTATTTCCCTTTTCAAGGATCGGGGGAGTAAAAGTTAATTTGGTGTCGTCAAAATTTAATACTATTTCTTCTATTGGCTTTTCAAAGCCATTGAATACCAAACGAAAACTTGGATCGTTATAATCAACGAGCCAGTGAAACAAAAATACCAAGATAAGAACGAAAACACCGCCACTTAGAAACGAACCACGCTTGATAGTTGAAAGGTTGGATTCGACCAAAACCTAACACCCCGCATAACGGGCAAGTTTAAGTTCGGGCGCTTTGAGCGAAGCGAAGGCCGCACTTAAAGTTGTCCCAGCGACCGTAGGGAGTGTGTTGATGCGATTGTTATGCTGTTTCGGTTTGCTGAGGTTTTGATAAAACATTCCATGTCTCCTTGCGATATCCATTTAGGTAAAACAATACTCGTTTTGCGCTGAGACAACAACATATGGTTATTAGCGTGGACCAAACATTATGCGCTCGCGAACCCGAAAATAAGTTTCTGACAGAAAGATGAGAGTGACTCTTGAAAGAAAGAGCTTACGCCATAGTCGATTGCTATCCATCGTTTTCTTGCGCCCTCTCTTCTCGGTAGGTATCAAGTGCGTACATGAGAAGGATAACAAAGCATGCTCCGATGGTTTGATATTTATTACTGATGTAGCTTTGATATATCTGAACACCAGCAAACAGCACAAAGCAAAAACTTGCCAACTTTTCACTAGTATTTAATAAAGCAAGATTGTGTTTCGATAGTGTCTCTTTAAATGCTGAATAAGCGCCTTTTACTTTAAGTGAAACAACCTTTATCAATAAGGCCAGAAAGGCAACTCCGACTAATAAAGAAGCAGTCGCAATAGAAAAAGCGATATGCGAAAGAGCATAAACCATTAATAACAGCACCAAAACTATTACTGCAATAGAGAAACAAGCTTTTATGAATTCATTTCTAGTCACCCAAAACTCCAAAAATCAAACATAACACCCCGCATAACGGGCAGGTTTATGGGCGGACGCTTTGAGCGAAGCGAAGGCCGCACTTAAAGTTGTCCCAGCGACCGTAGGGAGTGCGTTTATGCGATTGTTATGTTGCCTCAGTATATTGCAGTGTTGATTAAACATTCCATGTTTCCTTGCGATAACCATTTAGATAAAACAATACTCGTTTTAGGCTGAGACAACAACTTATGGTTAGTAGCGTAGACCAAACATTATGCGCTCGCGAACACGAAATTGAGTTTCTGACAGAAAGATGGGAGTGACTCTTGAAAGAACGAGCACTCGCACACTTTAATTATCTCTATTTTTCCATTTTATAGTCTAACTGGACCTCTAGCCCTACTTGCTCTACAGCGATATCATCTACTATCTTAGGCCTATACTTCCATTTGGATAATGAGCATATCGCAGTTTTATCAAAAATTATCTCAGGATCTGATGATAATACTTTTATATTTACAGGTCTCCCCTGAACGCTTATATCAAACTTTAACCGAACGGAGCCCTCCAGTTTTTTTTGAGCAGCTATTGTGGGATAACTGCTATCACATGTCTCTGGTTCTAAGGAAAATGCTTGAGCAGAACCCGTTATAAATAATGAGGTGCATAAAGAGAAAGTCACAATAATTTTATTCACATAACACCCCGCATAACGGGCAGGTTTAAGGGCGGACGCTTTGAGCGAAGCGAAGGCCGTGCTTAAAGTTGTCCCAGCGACCGAAGGGAGTGCGTTGATGCGTTTGTTAGATTGTTGACTATTACTGCTATGTTGATAAGACAATACACACTCCGTTGCGATGCTTGAATTTTGCTTTGATGTGTAAAAGATACGCGATTTACTTTGAAACAACAACTGCAGTATGACAGCGGGAATCAGACATTATGCGCTCGCGAACCCGAAATAAAGTGTCTTACAGAAAGATGAGAGTAACTCTTGAAAGAACGAGCTTGCGCTAATGTGTCGCGACGGACTTAGATATTTGATAGCGAAGACTAGACAAGTCATGCCCGCGAACATGGAACACAGTTTCTAATTGAAGATGGCATAACAAGGAAAAACGTAGAGCTTTAGCAAATGTCGATGAGGCAATGAATAAACAAATGTACGCCCGCGACCCTAGAACCAAAATACTAACGAAGAAAGACGAAGAAAAACTTGGCTCTGTTACATTAAATGCAGACTAGTTACACTGTTATTTGTTTTAAAGGTGTGCTTTTTGCACCCTAACACCCCGCATAACGGGCAGGTTTATGGGCGGACGCTTTGAGCGAAGCGAAGGCCGCACTTAAAGTTGTCCCAGCGACCGAAGGGAGTGCGTTTATGCGATTGTTATGTTGCTTCGGTTTATTGCGATTTTGATAAAACAATCTATGTCTCCTTGCGTTAACCATTTAAGTAAAACAATACTCGTTTTAAGTTTAGACGACAACTGATGTTGACTAGCGAAGACCAAACAGCAAATGCTCGCGAACCCGAAAATTAGTTTCTGACAGAAAGTTGAGAGTACCTCTTGAAAGAACGAGGTTATACCTCTACTTTATACTTCCGTTTTAGTAACTCATTGACAGCGTTTTTCTTTGCTAATTGCAAAGGGTAAAACACCTTTAAACTAAAAAGGATTACTATCAATAGCACTGCTAGAAGCTTACTTAGGAACCAAAAAGACAAACCAATTGCGACGAAAAATAAAATTTGCTCGACAAAGCCAAGCAATAAACCCTCTAGCCGTTTTATCCGATAGGTAGCACCGCAATTTTTGCATTTGACTGGCAATTCAAAAATCAAGGACCATTTATCTAGTTTGCTAATTTTAACATTGCAGATTTGACAGTTCATACGCCATAACACCCCGCATAACGGGCAGGTTTAAGTTTGGCTGCTTTGAGCGAAGCGAATGCCGTACTTAAAGTTGTCCCAGCGACCGGAGGGAGTGCGTTGATGCGATTGTTAGCACAGGTTGATTTAACTCGATTTTGATAAAACATTTAGTGCTTCCTTGCGTTAACCATTTAGGTAAAACAATACTAGTTTGACGTTGATACTGCAATCGGTGGTCGGCAGCGGGAATCAGACATTATGCGCTCGCGAACTCGAAAATGAGTTTCTGACAGAAAGATGGAAGTTCCTCTTGAAAGAACGAGCTTACTCCTTTCTTAAACGCTTAATTGCCCATTTGCCATAGTTTACTACAAAGTCCTTAGCTTCTGAGAGTGTTTCAGGGTATGGGATACTGTCATAACTTCCAGGAACCACTCTAATTTTCTGAAAAAGGAAGCCGTGGCTGACCAAATATTTTATCTTTTTCCATTGCATAGAATCACTTTTTTTAGGTGGCTTAAAGTTTCTACCTAAATTGAATGAGTCCTCTTTACAAATAGGGCAGCTAATAACATCAGGGTAATCGCAAGGCGGCCTGTTAAAGTGTCGCATATTACTTGTTTTACAATTAAAACAGACAAACGACATAGAGTATTCTGGCCCTTCAGGTTTTTTTGTCTTTTCAGGAATTTTCCTAGTGCCTGTCTGCCTTCGGATTTCCATTCTCACTTGCTTATCCATAAATTGCTAACACCCTACATAACGGGCAAATTTATGTGCGGCTGCTTTGAGCGAAGCGAAGGCCGTACGTAAATTTGTCCCAGCGACCGAAGGGAGTGCGTTGATGTATTTGTTAGCACCGGTTGATTTTACTCGATTTTGATTAAACATTGAAAGCCTCCTTGCGATAACCATCTAGGTAAAACAATACTCGTTTGACGCTAATACTGCAATCGGTGTTTGGCAGCGGGGAACAAACATTATGCGCTCGCGAACCCGAAATAAAGTTTCTGACAGAAAGATGAGGGTGACTCTTGAAAGAACGAGCTTTGCAAAATCATGCGTTATCTATAACTCACCGCCCAGTGCAATTTCAATCGATTTTAATTTAGCCCCATCATTAGTAGCAAAGGTAAATAAAAAATGTGGCTCTAAAAAATTAGGCTGATCACAAAGATAAACCATTAACCTTTGCTTATTGGTATAGTCGATATTTAAAGTGTCTGTAACTTCTTTAAATGACATTCCTACTTTTATTCCGTATACACTGTCATGCTTTTCAGTGCTCGTTTTTATGTATGTGACACCACCAATATCAGCACTAAAAAATTCAATCCCTGGATAAAACAATGACTCTCCTGAATTCTGACCACTAGAGCCTTCGTCCGCGTCATACAATACTGAAGTTGGAAGTCCTAACTTATTTACTATAGTACTTTTTAAATCTCCTAGTTGGATATCTGCTATTTCAGCAAGCCCGTTCTCAATGCATTTGTCGTCAGACTTGACGTAAGCCATTTGGTTAAAAGACGGTAATAAAACTACTAAAAAAACTATTACGCCACCCTTACCTAACATCGCTAACACCCCGCATAACCGGAGACATTGCGTGCAACCGCACGTAATGGCTTCCGAGCGAACGTAGTGAGTGCGTTGATGCGATTGTTAGGTTGCCAAATGTTTTTGCAGTGTTGATAAGACAATACACACTCCGTTGCGATGTTTGAATTTTGCATTGATATTGAAAAGATACGCGATTTGCTTTGAAACAACAACTGATGCTGACCGGCGAAGACCAAACATCATGCGCCCGCGAACACGAAAAAAAGTTTCTAACAGAAAGATGAGCGTGACTCTTGAAAGAACGAGCTTGCGCCAATGTGTCGCGACGGACTCTCATGTTTGATGGCGAAGACTAGACGACCCATGCTCGACTGTTTTTTGCTTTTAAGGTGTACTTTTTAGCACCCTAACACCCCGCATAACGGGCATGAAAACCGCAGGTTTTTATGTCCTGCGCGAGCGTAGCGAGGTTAATGCGTTTGTTATGTTGCTTCGGTTTGATACGGCTTTGATAAAACATTCCATGTTTCCTTGCGTTAACCATTTAGGTAAAACAATACTCGTTTGATGTTGATACTGCAATCGGTGGTTGGCAGCGGGAATCAAACATTATGCGCTCGCGAACCCGAAAAAAGTGGTCATACAGAAAGATGAGAGTACCTCTTGAAAGAACGAGCTTAGAATCAATTCACTAATGACCGCAACAACCAATATCTAATCGCTCCCCGCATCTGTGGGGTGAGTACTAGAGCCTCTCGTCGTACCTTTAGGTTTATCATAAAAGGGCTCATCAATATGAATTATTTTGTCCAATGCATATTGTCTTAGTATATTTGAATCAAACTCAATCTTTGAACCAAAACATATTTTTGCAATTTGCATTCTTAGTTGTCGATAATCAAAGTCAGTATGCTCAAACCTAGTGTAAAAAGATTTAGCGTTACAGTGCGCAGCATAAAGCAAAGGTAGTGCTTTATAACGGCCTAGCTTTAATTGCTCTAACACGGTATCTACTTCAGTGAGCTCAAAGTAGTCTTTATTAGAGTATTGTTCGTTCAATAGTCTAGTGCTTTTAATCAATCTGGCATCAATGCCGAATCTGTCAACTAAGCTGCTTATCATTCCTTTAACCATAACACCCCGCATAACGGGCAAGTTTATGGGCGGACGCTTTGAGCGAAGCGAAGGCCGTACGTAAATTTGTCCCAGCGACCGAAGGGAGTGCGTTTATGCGATTGTTAGGTTGCTTGATGTTTTTGCGGTTTTGATTAAACAATCCATGTCTCCTTGCGTTAACCATTTAGGTAAAACAATACTCGTTTTAGGCTGAGACAACAACTGATGGTTGGCAGCAAGAATCAAACATTATGCGCTCGCGAACACGAAAATTAGTTTCTGACAGAAAGATGAAGGTGACTCTTGAAAGAACGAGCAATTAAATAGCTCAACAATGCGTTGAAATTATAAATTCCAACTGATTAACACTAAGTTAAAGATAGCCAAACAAGTAGCCAGTGACACAACCCCTGCCGATTGTTTGTTATGTCCTATAGTTTTAAATCGCTTTATTTCAATTAGTGAAGCAATCGCAATAAAAAACACAGCCAAACCGATAAGAATAAAAGTCACCGTTTGATTATTCTGATAAAAAGGAATTGGCACTAACATTGGTCCTGTTGGGTTTTCTGCAAAAGGCTTGAAAAAAGGCCTAATAATATCAGTTAATATTCTACCGCCATTATTTTGCCGATATGAATAATCACCAAACAGCGTAAAAAGGAGCCCAGCAAGTAATAAAACAAGACTTAAAACCCTACTCATAACACCAAATTAAGCGGCGTTGCCCGCTCTTGGCAATGTCCGCTTGAATTTTTTTGTTAGGCGTATTTATTCTAACTACCATTGAATTTGGACTCTTGTTGAATCACATAGTATTTTGTATTCAATTTTTCTACCGATGATAAATCCTCGAATTGCTGAAGTAACAAATACCATTCATTAGTATATTCGTCTACATAATAAGAGTGCTGCATATTTGCAAAAGAGATTTTGCTGTCGTCATATTTACCATGTAAAACTTCAAGAACATCAGCTTCATAAACAAACCATGTGCGCATCACTATGCAATCATTATCGGGGCATGACGTAGTAGAGTACTCAGTGTAGGCAACATCCTTTACTTTTACTACAAGCAACATTTGGTCTTGCGATACTTCAAATTTATTAACAATTGTCTGGTCAGGGCCATTATAACCATGGCTACAACCAGTTAAGAAAGCGAAAATCACTAAAAAAGGAAGAGCTTTCACCATACGCCTAACACCCGCTTAAGCGGTAAAAATTGCTCTTCATTTTTATCCGCTTGAAGCGTTTGTTATATATCATGTTTTACCCCTGAGCTGTGCCAAATAACTGAGCTCCAGTTACTGTCTGAAATAGTAAATACAAGCATGATTTCTTTAGTGGTAATGTAATTCGGAGCGTTTAACTTCCTAAAAACAACCCGTGAATACACAGGCTCGTCAAATGACTTTAGATCTTCAGTTGGACACATTTTACTATCAAGTTCTACGATCAAAGAATACCATCTAGAATCTGCAAATATACTTAACTTATCTCGCCATGCTTCAAAAGCATCGTCTAAAAATAACGAATGCACATACTCTGTTAATCTATTTTCTAATTCGTCCAATGACTAAACTACCTCGATGGCTGACAATGATATATAACGCCCCTTATTGGCTTGTTATAGCTCTCGTTTCCACGGTAGATCTTTTGCTACTTTTACACCCTGATAATTACAGTTTATAAAAAATTCAAATTCCACGTCTTTGCCTTTAACTTGTACGCTACCAACAACCTCGTTGCAATCGTTGGTAAATTTAACGTACCTAAGAACATTGTTAATTTGTACTTTAGTGCCTTTAGGTAAAAGGGCTAATTGTTTTCCATTTGTACAACAATCTGATTGGCGCGCAAGCGTATTTTTAACAAAACTATAATTGTGTTCGTTGCTCTCAAATAAAGCCATATCTTCCGTAAGATAAAAACTACCGGCAACATGTTCAGGATAATATTGAGACATGTTTTCAGTTTTTGCTGTACACGCTGTAGTTAGCATGATTGATAACAAAACGAGAATTTTACGCATACTTTCCTTGAGAGCTATAACACCCTACATAACGGGCAGATTTATGTGCGGACGCTTTGAGCGAAGCGAAGGCCGTACGTAAATTTGTCCCAGCGACCGTAGGGAGTGCGTTGATGTATTTGTTAGCACACGTTGATGCCACTCGATGTTGATAGGACAAAACACACTCCTTTGCGATGCTTGAATTTTGTTTTGATGTTGAAAAGATACGCGATTTACTATGAAACAACAACTGATGTTGACTGGCGTGAATCAAACATTATGCGCTCGCGAACACGAAAATAAGTGTCTGACAGAAAGATGAGAGTGACTCTTGAAAGAACGAGCTTGCGACAATGTGTCGCGACGGACTTCATTGTTTGATGGCGCGAATAAACAACGGATGCTCGCGAACATGAAACACAAGGTCTGACAAACTACGCAAGTAACAAGGAAAAAGCAGGAGCTTGTGAATAAGCTAATGAGACAACGACCAAACAAAAGTGCGCTCGCGACCCTAGAATCAAAGTACTAACGAAGAAAGACGAAAAGACATTTGGGTCTGTTGCATTTAACTTGCACTAGTGATTTTGACTTGTTTTGAATTTAACTGAAATCCAGTTTGCTTTTTAACACGCTAACACCCCGCATAACGGGCAAGTTTAAGTGTGGACGCTTTGAGCGAAGCGAAGGCCGCACTTAAAGTTGTCCCAGCGACCGAAGGGAGTGTGTTGATGCGATTGTTATGTTGTTTCGGTTTGATGCGATTTTGATAAAACATTCCATGTTTCCTTGCGTTAACGATTTAAGTAAAACAATACTCGTTTGAATCTGATTCATCAACTGATGGTTAGTAGCGTGAACCAAACATTATGCGCTCGCGAACCCGAAAAAAACTCATTAAAAACTGATGAGAGTGACTCTTGAAAGAAAGAGCTTTCTCCATAGTCGTTTGTTATGTGTCGCACTTAAAGCTTCCATCTTCTTCCATTTCAAAATAAATTCTAGAGTTGTATTCCTTGATGTAAAGTAATGCGATAGCGGAGAACTTTCTATACTCGTAGGAAATTGTATAATTCGGTGAATAACCGGCTCCATCAATCAACCTAACATTTGACAACACCTGCTCTCTATTTGCTGACAACTTACGCCAATCTGGACAAAAACTTTCATATACTGGAACAGAATAACGGTGATGAAGCTTAAAAGCGTAAAAACGTATATCGCCGCTCTTAATAGCATTCATCGCATCCTCGTTTGGGTTTGCATCATTTAGCCACCCTAGCATTGCTCTAGCTTCTTTTGCTTTTGCATCGAAAGGCTCGGGACGATTACATCCAGTGAAAACTAGCAAAATGAATATAAAAACTACAAACCTAAAAGAACTAATAACTCAAACTCCCCTTACACATAACACCCTACATAACGGGCAGATTTATGTGCGGCTGCTTTGAGCGAAGCGAAGGCCGTACGTAAATTTGTCCCAGCGACCGAAGGGAGTGCGTTGATGTATTTGTTAGCACACGTTGATGCCACTCGATGTTGATAGGACAAAACACACTCCGTTGCGATGTTTGAATTTTGTTTTGATGTTGAAAAGATACTCGGTTTCGTCTGAAACAACAACTGATGTTGACCAGCGGGAATCAAACATTATGCGCTCGCGAACTCGAAAATAAGTTTCTGACAGAAAGATGAGGGTACCTCTTGAAAGAACGAGCTTGCGCCAATGTGTCGCGACGGACGTCATTGTTTGATGGCGCGAATAAACAACGGATGCTCGCGAACATGAAACACAAGGTCTGACAAACTACGCAAGTAACAAGGAAAAAGCAGGAGCTTGTGAAGAAGCTAATGAGACAACGACCAAACAAAAGTATGCTCGCGACCCTAGAATCAAAATACTAACGAAGAAAGACGAAGAGGCACTTGGGTCTGTTGCATTCAACTTATACTAGTGATTTTGACTTGTTTTGAATTTAACTGAAATCCAGTTTGCTTTTTAGCACGCTAACACCCCGCATAACGGGCATGAAAACCGCAGGTTTTTATGTCCTGCGCGAGCGTAGCGAGGTTAATGCGATTGTTATGTTGTTTCAGTTTATTGCGATTTTCATAAAACATTCCATGTTTCCTTGCGTTAACCGTTTAGGTAAAACAATACTCGTTTGATGTTGATACTGCAATCGATGGTTGGGAGCGGGGAACAAACATTATGCGCTCGCGAACCCGAAATAAAGTTTCTGACAGAAAGATGAAGGTTACTCTTGAAAGAAAGAGCTATAAAAAGTACCAAATAGAAACATTGAAAAAACTATCACTCCAATTCATCATATGATGACTCTGGCCCACTTGCCTTCAAAGATAGTGAAATGAATACATCACCTTTTTTGGATATTAGTTTCCAATTATCGAATTGATCTAAGTGGTTATCAGAGTATCGTTTTAATAGATTTACCATCTCAACAAACTCTTCTTCGTTTAGCGGTTTTGTATCAAACATAGATTAAATTACCTGCTCCACATAACACCCCGCATAACGGGCAAGTTTAAGTGTGGACGCTTTGAGCGAAGCGAAAGCCGCACTTAAAGTAGTCCCAGCGAACGAAGTGAGTGCGTTTATGCGATTGTTATGTTGCTTCGGTTTATTGCTATTTTGATAAAACATTCCATGTTTCCCTGCGTTAACCATTTAGGTAAAACAATACTCGTTTGATGTTGATACTGCAATCGATGGTTGGCAGCGGGGACCAAACCTTCTGCGCTCGCGAACCCGAAATTAGTTTATTAAAAACCTTTTAGGGTGGCTCCTGAAAGAACGAGCTTGCGCCATAGTCGTTTGCTATTTACCATCTGAAGACCATACTAAACTTGTCGGCATGCCCGCGAATATTCGATATCTTTCGGGTTCATTGGAATCACCGTCTCCCGATATTCGTTCCGTGTCTGCAAGCCAATAGTGAAAACCAAATAACACTCGCTTATGTTTACTTTTCCAGCCACTTACAACCAATCGAATGACCTCAAACTCTTGGTTTTCAAAACAGCTAATATGGAAAACACCATCTATATCTTTCATCTTATCCCTTGGGCATATTGCTATTTTGTTTCCAACAATTACTGCGTCTCCGTTAGCCTTAAACGATATTCCAAACTCATCGTTTGGCTTTAATGTGCGATAAGCATTGTCATCTAACCACTCACCATACAAATCACCAAAAGTTATGGACTCTGAAGCATTTACAGTAGAAACCACAGTTAAAGACAATAAAAAAGTAAGAATTTTCATCGGTTACTCCATGTCACATAACACCCCGCATAACGGGCAAGTTTAAGTTCGGGCGCTTTGAGCGAAGCGAAGGCCGCACTTAAAGTTGTCCCAGCGACCGTAGGGAGTGTGTTGATGCGATTGTTATGCTGTTTCGGTTTGCTGAGGTTTTGATAAAACATTCCATGTCTCCTTGCGATATCCATTTAGGTAAAACAATACTCGTTTTGCGCTGAGACAACAACATATGGCTATTAGCGTGGACCAAACATTATGCGCTCGCGAACCCGAAAATAAGTTTCTGACAGAAAGATGAGAGTGACTCTTGAAAGAAAGAGCTTACGCCATAGTCGATTGCTATCCATCGTTTTCTTGCGCCCTCTCTTCTCGGTAGGTATCAAGTGCGTACATGAGAAGGATAACAAAGCATGCTCCGATGGTTTGATATTTATTACTGATGTAGCTTTGATATATCTGAACACCAGCAAACAGCACAAAGCAAAAACTTGCCAACTTTTCACTAGTATTTAATAAAGCAAGATTGTGTTTCGATAGTGTCTCTTTAAATGCTGAATAAGCACCTTTTACTTTAAGTGAAACAACCTTTATCAATAAGGCCAGAAAGGCAACTCCGACTAATAAAGAGGTAGTCGCAATAGAGAAAGCGATATGCGAAAGAGCATAAACCATTAATAACAGCACCAAAACTATTACTGCAATAGAGAAACAAGCTTTTATGAATTCATTTCTAGTCACCCAAAACTCCAAAAATCAAACATAACACCCCGCATAACGGGCAGATTTATGGGCGGACGCTTTGAGCGAAGCGAAGGCCGCACTTAAAGGTGTCCCAGCGACCGTAGGGAGTGCGTTTATGCGATTGTTATGTTGCCCGATGTTTTTGCGGTTTTGATAAAACAATCCATGTCTCCTTTCGTTAACCATTTAAGTAAAACAATACTCGTTTTACGCTGAGACAACAACTTATGGTCAGTAGCGTGGACCAAACATTATGCGCTCGCGAACCCGAAAATAACCCATTAAAAACAGATGAGAGGGAGTTTTGAAAGAAGGAGCTTGCATTGCAGTCATTAATAACTATGGTTAGTTATCGTCTTGCTTTAATAGGTGTTTTTTAAACCTTCTTGCACGCCATAATTCTCGTATTGTAGTAAAAATTAGTACACCAGAAATTATTGCAACAATACCGCTAAATAAAGCATGGTCGCCGCCAATTCCAGTCAGAGAGCCAAGAAAAGTAGATAATATAAAAAATAAGAACAGCCAGTTATTTGATTTTGCCTCCTCATTAACATAATAAAGGTCTACCAATGAGGAACCACCACTCCTTTTACTCCGTCTCATTCTAAAAAATCCACATAACAACTTATTACCCGAGCAAATTCTCGGAAGCGTGTTTGAATTAATTCCCTGAAATATGCACTGTATTTTTTCATATTTTGCCCAAATTCACCTCTGCACCACACTTACAGATATAGTAATGATTATTTCCTTATTATGCTCACTGTACCAAAGTACGGAATTTTTACAAAGTATTGCTCTTTCCAGGCAAAAAGGTTTTACTGTATGCTTAAACAGTAACACTTTGCAGTAAAGGACTATTGCATGAATAATCAATTTTTATCATTTGTTGAAGAACAAATGTATCTTCGTCGCTATGCGAAACGCTCTATCCAAACTTATCTGAAATGGATAAATAGCTATATCCGATTCCATGGTGGCCAGCATCCTGCCACGCTATTTGACAAAGATGTTGAACATTTTTTATCACATTTAGTTTCTCAAAAGCACGTTGCTGCCAATACTCAAGCAATTGCGCTTAATGCTATTAACTTTTTGTACAAGGAAATAGTCAAGCGACCGCTTTCGCCCGATCTACGCTTTGCCAAAAGCAATCGACAACAAAAATTACCTACTGTACTAACTGTTAGTGAAATTGGATTATTGTTTAAAGCTATAAATGCGAATTATAAGCTTCCAGCTGCGCTTTTATATGGAAGCGGCTTGCGCCTTATGGAATGTGTAAGGCTGCGAACTCACGATATCGACTTTGATTTTAAAAATATTCGGGTATGGAATGGTAAAGGCGGTAAACATCGGGTAGTGACCTTATCAGATGAATTACTCAGCCCTTTACGCTCTCAAATTCAGTTTGTTAATCACTATTTATCACTTGATCGCAGCAATCCTGATTTCGGAGGGGTGTTTATGCCCCACGGATTGCGAAACAAATCACCGAATGCATGTTTTACTGTTGGCTGGCAATATCTCTTTCCTTCTAAAACTCTCTCAATCGACCCAGAATCGAAATTAAAGCGCAGACATCATATTGACGAGTCCAGTTTGAGAAAAGCGATTGCGAGCGCTCAGAGAGCAGCTAAAATAGATAAGAGAGTAGGGCCACATACTCTGAGGCATTCATTTGCCACTCATTTGTTACAAAATGGTGCTGATATTCGAACGGTCCAAGACCAACTGGGGCATGCAGATATAAGAACCACCCAAATCTATACGCATATTTTACAACGAGGCGGAAACGCTGTCGTAAGTCCGCTTAAAAACATTTTTTAGTATTGTGTTGTAATTGGCAAGCCCATTTAATCTCGCCTACATCAGTAAAAGTACTTGTTCCACATGAAACAAAAAACCCAGCAATTGCTGGGTTTTTATCTTTTCGTGAACTAACTTACTTGCGCAGTTTTTGAATCAATCTTAACTGAGCAATTGCCTCGGCAAGCTCAATAGCTGCTTCGGCATAATCAAAGTCGGCACCACCTTGTGAGATGGTTTCTTCAGCATGCCTTTTGGCTTCTTCCGCTGCAGCTTCGTCCAAATCTTCGGCGCGAAGTGCAGTATCAGCAAGAACAGTTACTGTGTGTGGCTGTACTTCTAAAATACCGCCAGCAACATAAATTAACTCTTCTTCACCATGCTGTTTAACAACTCGAACCATGCCAGGTTGTAAGCCAGTAATCAAAGGAGCATGACCAGGGTATATACCCAACTCACCTTCGCTACCTGTGACTTGGACTGTTTCAACGAGACCAGAGAAAATCTCTGTTTCAGCGCTTACCACATCCAAATGTACTGTCATTGCCATGGGGCCTCCTAGTAGGCAGCTTTCGCTGCACTATAAGTATTAATCTGCGAATTACTTCTTAGATTTTTCAAGTGCTTCGTCAATAGAACCAACCATGTAGAAAGCTTGCTCTGGAAGGCTATCATACTCACCGTCCAAAATGCCTTTAAAGCCACTAATGGTGTCTTTCAAAGAAACATACTTACCAGGAGAGCCTGTAAATACCTCTGCTACGAAGAAAGGCTGTGACAAGAAGCGCTGTATTTTACGAGCACGTGATACTACTTGTCTGTCTTCTTCAGAAAGCTCATCCATACCTAGAATGGCAATGATGTCTTTTAGTTCTTTGTAGCGCTGTAGTACTGACTGAACACCACGAGCAACGTCATAATGCTCTTGACCAATTACTAATGGGTCAAGCTGACGAGACGTTGAATCTAGTGGATCAACCGCTGGGTAAATACCTAAAGAAGCAATGTCACGTGACAATACAACAGTTGCATCCAAGTGAGCAAAGGTCGTAGCTGGTGATGGATCTGTCAAGTCATCCGCAGGTACATATACCGCTTGGATTGACGTGATTGAGCCTGTCTTAGTTGAGGTAATACGCTCTTGTAGTACACCCATTTCTTCAGCAAGAGTCGGCTGATAACCAACCGCTGATGGCATACGACCAAGTAGTGCAGATACTTCAGTACCAGCAAGCGTGTAACGGTAGATATTATCTACGAAGAAAAGTACGTCACGACCTTCGTCACGGAACTTCTCAGCCATAGTCAAACCTGTCAAAGCAACACGTAAACGGTTACCAGGAGGCTCATTCATCTGACCGTAAACAAGCGATACTTTATCAAGTACGTTTGATTCGTTCATTTCATGATAGAAATCGTTACCCTCACGAGTACGCTCACCAACACCTGCGAATACTGAGTAGCCGCTGTGCTCGATGGCGATGTTACGGATAAGCTCCATCATGTTTACTGTTTTACCAACACCGGCACCACCAAACAAACCTACTTTACCACCCTTAGCGAATGGGCAAACAAGGTCGATTACTTTGATACCAGTTTCTAGTAGTTCTACAGAACTTGATTGGTCTTCATAGCTTGGCGCTTCACGGTGAATAGACATTTTCTCTTCTTCACCGATAGGGCCTGCTTCGTCGATTGGGTTACCCAAAACATCCATGATACGACCCAAAGTAGCTGTACCAACAGGTACTTGGATTGCTTCACCGGTATTTTCTACCGCAAGATTACGACGTAAGCCATCTGTAGTACCCAAAGCAATTGAACGTACTACGCCGCCACCCAATTGTTGTTGTACTTCTAGAGTTAAGCCTGCTAAGTCACCTTCGGTCACTTTTAGTGCGTCATACACTCTTGGAACTGAATCCTGTGGAAATTCAATATCCACAACAGCACCAATAATTTGGACGACCTTACCTTGACTCATAATTTGTCCTCTTAAACTTTAAAATTCTTTGCCTATACCGCAGCTGCACCGCCAACAATTTCACTTATTTCTTGTGTAATTGCTGCTTGGCGCGCTTTGTTGTATACAAGTTGTAGATCGTCTATCAGGTTTCCTGCATTGTCTGTTGCAGCTTTCATCGCTACCATTCTAGCAGCTTGCTCTGAAGCCACATTTTCAACAACACCCTGATAAACTTGAGATTCGATATATCGAGCCATTACTCTTTCCAAAATAAGCTTTGGATCGCCCTCGTATATGTAATCCCAGCTATGTTTACGCTCTTCAGTCTCTGATTTAGGCAAAGGTAACAATTGATTGATGACCGGTTCTTGCGTCATCGTATTTACAAACTTATTAAAAACCAAATAAATCTTATCAATCTTTGCTTCTTCGTAAGCTTGTAACATCACGCTAACTAGACCAATTACATCTTGAGCAGAGGGCTTGTCGCCCATGCCAGATTCCGCTGCCATTACGTTTCCGCCAAATCGCCCAAAAAAGGCACACGCTTTAGAACCTAAAGCGGCAAAGTGTACGTTGACACCTTGTTCTTGCTCTTTTTTGATTTGACGAGTAACTAACTTGAATTCGTTTGTATTCAAGCCGCCACATAAACCTCTGTCAGTAGATACAACGATGTAACCTACGTTCTTTACAGGACGTTCTTCCAGATAAGGATGACGGTACTCCAAAGAACCGCTTGCCATATTACCAATCACTTTTAGCATATTTTGTGCATACGGACGGCCAGAGGCCATACGGTCTTGCGCCTTCTTCATTTTCGAAGCGGCAACCATTTCCATAGCACTGGTAATTTTTTGAGTATTTTTGATACTCCCAATCTTACCTTTTATCTCTTTTCCGCTAGCCATGACACTCTCTCCAATTACTAAACGATTTGCCCCAACAAGCTAAGCACGTTGAGGCAGATTGATTACCAAGTCTGGGTTGCTTTAAACGTATCAAACGCTTCTTTCAACTGTGACTCGATATCATCGTTGTAGTTACCAGTTTCATTGATTGTGTTCATGAGCTCGGTTTTTTCATTGTTCATGTACGAATGAAGAGCCGCTTCGAAATCCAGAACTTTATTAAGTTCAATGTCTTTCAAATAGCCTTTTTCAGCCGAGAACAAGGAAACAGCGGTTTCCGCTACCGATAACGGTGCGTACTGGTTCTGTTTCATAAGCTCCATTACACGCTCACCGTGCTCTAGCTGCTCACGCGTTGCATCATCTAGGTCGGATGCAAACTGAGAAAACGCTGCTAATTCACGATATTGTGCAAGTGCTAGACGAATACCACCGCCTAACTTTTTAACAATCTTAGTTTGTGCAGCACCACCAACACGAGATACAGAAATACCGGCATTAACCGCTGGGCGTATGCCCGCGTTAAACAAATCACTCTCTAGGAAGATTTGACCATCGGTAATTGAGATAACGTTTGTTGGTACGAAAGCTGATACGTCGCCTGCTTGTGTTTCAATGATTGGCAGTGCAGTTAATGAACCTGTTTTACCTTTCACTTCACCATTGGTGTATTTCTCAACATAAATGTTGTTTACACGAGCAGCACGCTCTAGCAATCTTGAGTGCAAATAGAAAACGTCACCTGGATAAGCTTCACGACCTGGAGGACGTTTCAATAGTAGTGATACCTGACGGTATGCTACAGCTTGTTTTGACAAGTCATCGTATACGATAAGTGCATCTTCACCGCGGTCACGGAAGTATTCACCCATTGTACAACCTGAGTAAGGTGCTAGGTATTGAAGTGCAGCAGATTCAGAAGCAGATGCAGCAACGATGATGGTGTGACCCATCGCTCCGTGCTCTTCTAACTTTCGAACCACGTTAGCAATAGTCGATGCTTTCTGACCGATTGCTACGTAAACACATTTAATGCCTGTGCCTTTCTGGTTGATGATGGCATCAATCGCAAGGGCTGTTTTACCTGTTTGACGGTCACCAATTACCAACTCACGCTGGCCACGACCGATTGGGATCATAGCGTCAACTGACTTATAACCCGTTTGTACTGGTTGATCTACCGATTGACGTTCAATTACGCCCGGTGCAATTTTTTCAACTGGTTCAAAACCGGCTGCTTCAACTGCGCCTTTACCATCGATAGGCTCACCTAGCGTGTTTACAACACGACCAAGCAGGCCTGGGCCTACTGGTACTTCTAGAATACGACCAGTTGATTGTACTTTCATGCCTTCTTGAAGGTCGGCATAAGGACCCATTACAACAGCACCAACTGAATCTCGTTCGAGGTTCAATGCGATGGCGTAACGGCTTCCAGGAAGCTCGATCATTTCACCTTGCATTACATCGGCTAGGCCGTGTATGCGAATAATACCGTCGGTCACACCAACGATAGTTCCTTCATTTCGAGCTTCACTTACTACGTCAAACTGTTCAATTCTTTTCTTGATCAGTTCTGCAATTTCAGTGGAATTAAGTTGCATGCTCTTTATCCCCGTTATGCTTGTAACGCGTCTGAAAGACGGTTCAATTTAGAATTTACGGAACCATCTATCACTGTATCGCCGGCCTTTATAATGACACCTGCGACCAATGTTGGATCCACGCTACAAATAAGCTTCACTTTACGTGCTAATCGTTTTTCTAGCGCCGCACTCATTGCTACCTTTTGATCTTCGGAAAGTGACGTAGCTGATGTAACATCAACATTCACTTCTTTGTCATAGTCTGATTTTAATTCATCAAACAGAATAGATATGTGTGGGATTACTGCCAAACGACTATTTTCAGCCAAAACACTTATAAAGTTTTGACCATGAGTATTTAGTTGATCTGCACAGACTTTGTTAAACAAATCGGCAAGATATTCGGGCGACATTGCGCTCGTGAGTATATCTTTCATTGTTTCATTGTTAGTAACTTCTGACGCAAAGGCTAACATTTGCTGCCAATTGGCAATATCGCCTTGCTCAACCGCGAAATCAAATGCTGCTTTTGCATAAGGGCGAGCGACAGTGGTCAATTCAGACATGGCTCAGTCCCCTTACAGTTCAGCGACAAGTTTTTCAACAATGTCATTTTGTGCTTGAGCATCAATTTCACGTTCAAGAATTCTCGACGCGCCGGTTACTGCAAGAACAGCAACTTGTTTGCGTAGATCTTCTTTCACACGATTTCGCTCAGCTTCGATTTCAGCATAGCCTTGAGAGATAATTTTCTCTCTCTCTTCATTGCCGCGCTGCGTTTCTTGATCAACAAGTTGCGTAGCTCTGCGTTTGGCTTGCTCAATAATCTCAGCAGCTTGTGCTTTTGCTTCTCTTAACTGCTCAGTCGCTTTCGCCTGTGCAAGTTCGAGATCTTTTTCACCTCGTTTTGAAGCTTCAAGCCCGTCTGCGATCGTCTTTTGGCGCTCTTCTATTGCGGCCATTAATGGAGGCCAAACGTATTTCATACAAAAGAGTACAAAGACCGTAAAGGCAATTAATTGACCAATTAGAGTGGCATTCATGTTCATAAACCGCTCCTCCTCATTATTTCGCTTTCAAAAATACGTGACTAAATTAAATTGCGAATAATAGGTAGAACGAGATACCAACACCGATCATAGCGATAGCATCGATAAGACCCGCTACGATAAACATTTTTGTTTGTAGCTGTGGACCTAACTCTGGTTGACGAGCAGTGGACTCTAGGAACTTACCACCTAGCATACCGAAACCTAGAGCGGTTCCGAGTGCACCTAAACCAAGGATAATTGCAACTGCGATGTATAACATGTGTTTCTCCGATAGTTATTTAAAGTTAAAAATTAGAACTAGTGATCTTGACTCGCCAAACTCAAATAAACGATGGTAAGAGTCATAAATAAAAACGCCTGTAAGGGAAGTACCAACAAGTGGAAAACAGCCCATGCAAAATGTAACGGTAGCTGGAATAAACCAACCGTTGCAATAAGAATAAAGATTAGCTCACTTGCGTACAGGTTGCCGAATAAACGCAAAGCTAAAGAGAAAGGACGAGCAATTAAGGTTACTGTCTCTAATATAAAGTTGGCCGGAATGAACGCTGGGTGATTGAAAGGCTGCATAGTGAGCTCTTTGGTAAAACCAGTAATACCCTTCATTTTTATAGCGTAGCCGATCATGAGGATAAACACACCAATAGCTAGTGCGGCTGTTAGATTGAGGTCGGTTGTTGGTACAGATTTGATATAAACGTCATGTGGATCCATGCCAAATGCATGTTCGCCTATTAAGGCTGCTATGCGTGGCAGAACATCAACTGGTACTAAGTCCATAAAGTTCATTAACAACACCCATACAAAAATAGTGAGTGCTAGGGGAGCAATTAATGAGCTTTTTCCGTGGTAGGTGCTTTTAACGTTTGTATCTACGAAATCAACTACGATCTCAACGAGTGCCTGTAACTTCCCTGGCACACCCGTCGTTGCTTTTTTGCCAACGCTTCTAAAGATAGCGAGAAACAAAATACCTAACCCTATAGACCATGCCATAGTGTCAATGTGAATAGTCCAAAAACCAGCATCAGCACATGCTTTGTTGAAGGCAATACCAGATTCAGTATTACACATCTTCGCATTTGTTAAATGGTGTTGGATATAGTCTGCAGTAGAATATTCAGAAGCCATTGATAAACCCAAATTGTTTAAATTAAAAATTGTTTCAGTGTACCGTTTAAGTATTACTACGACATGTGTCGTAGTCGGAACATAGCAAGCCATTGACTTGCGATTGTCAAAACATAAGCGCCGAAGAATGGAAGAGGCGCTGCATTTAGCTGAGAAAATGCAATGACAAAAAATAACGTAGTTAAAGCAAGCTTTATTTTTAAGCCTTGACTAAAACTTTGCACAACCAAGTGACTTTTGGTCGCACCCGCATATCGAAATGACCAATATGCAAAAAAACTATGAGGTATGATGAAAGATAGCGAGCCAATTATTACAGCAATAGTATGTTCTGGTTTTATAAACAAAACGATCACTATTAACGCAAGTGATGACAAACATTGCGCAATAATCCCTTTTTTGGCTAATTCTTTTCCGTTATTGGCCAAATTCACAGGCATTATACTTTCCTAAAATTCATACCTAACTTAAGGCGCGCAAAGTATACTGTTAAACGAGAAAAATTCAACTTTTTCCGGCTTTTTTCCCTTTGTTGGTGCAGTTATGCCACGATCAAGAACAAGCCTAGTTCAATACTAAAAATTTACCGAACTTTTTATCAGTTTTATCTTTCACTCACACTCATTTTGCTTAAAATGCCTTCCAGCTGGTCTAAATCACCGAAATTGATTACCAACTTGCCTTTACCCTTTTTGTTATGGGCAATTTGTACTTGAGTACCAAAGTTCTCAGATAAGCTAGTCTCAAGGCGTTTTACATCAGGATCAATGCTGTCTTTTTGGTCTTGTTTTTCAGTGGTGGGAGTGTCGATATCCTGTTGAGTTTTCTTCACCAAGTTTTCAGTCTCGCGAACGGTTAGGCCTTTATCGGCAACCATTTTGGCAGTATCTGATTGAAGCTCACCGTCCAATGCAAGAAGTGCTCTGGCATGGCCCATGTCAATATCGCCGTACTCAAGTAAACGTTTTACATCGTCTTGTAGGGAATTAAGACGCAACAGATTAGTTACTGTGGTTCTTGATTTACCAACAGCCTCAGCAACTTGCTGATGAGTTAAGTTAAATTCAATCATTAAACGGTCGAGAGCTTGAGCTTCTTCCATGGCATTGAGATCTTCCCGTTGGATGTTCTCAATAAGTGCAATCGCCACAGCTGCTTCATCTGGTACGGGTTTAACTAAACATGGAATGGTGTCTAACTTTGCTAACTGCGCAGCGCGCCACCGGCGTTCACCGGCGATAATTTCGTACTTGTTTTCACCAATTTGACGCACAACAATCGGCTGAATAATACCCTGAGACCGAATTGAAGCGGCAAGCTCTTCTAAGGCTTCAGGCGACATATCTTTGCGAGGTTGGTATTTACCCGGTTGCATGAACTCAATAGGAATATTCTTAAGTTCGTTTTCTTCAACACTATCAGGTCTATCGTCTTGTTTTTGTTTGTCGGCGTGGCTTCTACTTGTAGCAAGCAATGCATCTAAACCACGACCAAGACCTTTACTTTTTGGAGACATCCTAGGCTCAACCTTATATTAAATTTATGTCGATTCTTTTTTACGTCGGCGCAATATTTCACCGGCCAATGCCAAGTAAGACTTCGCACCGGTAGACGATTTATCGTAATACATTGCAGGTACACCATGACTGGGCGCTTCTGCTAAACGCACATTCCGAGGAATGACAGTTCGATACACTTGGTCGCCAAAATGGCGTTTGAGTTGTTCAGAAACATCATTAGCTAACCGGTTTCTTGGGTCGTACATTGTGCGAAGTACGCCCTCTATTTTCAATTCAGGATTTACCACCGAGGCTAATTTTTCAATCGTATCCATTAATGCAGTAACACCCTCGAGGGCGTAATATTCGCACTGCATCGGCACTAATACTGAATCGGAAGCCGCTAGGGCATTCACAGTAAGTTGGTTAAGTGAAGGTGGGCAATCAATGAAAATGTAGTCGTATTTATCTTGTATCGACTCTATTGCATTACGAAGACGCAGCTCCCGCGCAAACACTTCCATGAGTTTTATTTCAGCCGCAGTAATATCAGCATTACCGGCAATAAGATGATATTTGCCGCTTGTTTCGGTAATGATGATGTCGTCTATCGGTATATCTTCAATTAGAAGCTCATAGCAGGTATTTTCAACGTCATACTTGTCGACACCACTGCCCATGGTAGCGTTGCCTTGAGGGTCAAGATCTATCAACAGCACCTTACGCTTGGTAGCAGCCATAGACGCTGCCACGTTAACTGCTGTGGTGGTTTTACCAACACCACCTTTTTGATTTGCTATTGAAATGACTCTCGCCACAATAAATTCCGTTTGTTATGAGTTAACTACCTGTGTGACTAATCAGCTCACACTTTCTCTATTGTACTTTTTGCACCACAAGAAGGTGTCGTTCACCTTGTAATGTTGGCACCGAAAGGTTTATCGAATTCACCACTTTAAAGCCTGTGGGGATTTCGTCAAGCTCAAGTTGATTTAGTTGTCCTTTTAAGGCCAAAAACTGACCTTGGGCATCAGTTAAGTTCTGACACCAAAACAACATATCTTTAAGCGATGCAAAGGCTCTGCTCAGCACGCCGTCAAGAGCTTTATCAAGTTCAAGTTCTTCAACCCGACTTTGCACTGCCTTTACGTTATCAATCTGAAGTTCATATAAACTTTGTTTTATAAACCGTATACGTTTACCTAAACTATCGACTAACAAAAAGTCTTTATCTGGATTCATTATTGCCAAGGGAATACCTGGTAAACCTGGGCCCGTGCCAACGTCAGCAAAGTATTGACCTTCTAAATACGGAGACACCACAATGGAGTCGAAAATGTGTTTTACCAACATCTCTTCCGGGTCGCGAACCGAGGTAAGATTATAGGCCTTATTCCACTTATTAATCATCAACACATAACGTATTAACTTGTCTTGTTGATCGTCAGTAATATCGAAGTTTAGGTTTTTGGATATCCTCTTAAATGAAGCGCTAAGCGTTGAATACAATGCGTCCATTATGCAGTCTTTTGCTCTGATTTAAACAACATGTTGTGCTTCTTCAAGTAAACCAAGAGCAAGGATATTGCTGCTGGGGTAATACCCGATATTCGCGATGCTTTACCTATTGTTTCTGGCCGAGCTTCTTTTAATTTTGCGACAACTTCATTCGACAATCCTGATATTTGCGAAAAATCAAAATCAATTGGAAGCAGGGTATTTTCATGCTTTAAGGATTTCGCTATTTCGTCCTTTTGACGTTCAATGTAACCAGCATACTTAATTTGAATTTCGACTTGCTCGGCGGCTTTAGGGTCGCTTATGCTTGGCCCAAAATTAGCGATATTCGTTAATTTTTCATAGGTCATTTCTGGTCTGCGTATTAATTCTTCTAAAGAATGTTCGCGGCTAATGGGAGATTTAAGTAAGGCGTTAAGTTCATCTAATGAATCATGTTTAAGATGCACCCACTGAGACTTTAAACGCTGCTTTTCAAGCTCAATACTATTCATTTTCTCTTGAAAATAGGCCCATTGTTCATCACCAACGAGTCCAATCTCTCGGCCTTTTTCAGTCAAGCGAACATCAGCGTTATCCTCACGCAATAACAGCCTATACTCAGCACGACTGGTAAACATCCGATAGGGCTCTTTGGTTCCCATAGTGGCTAAATCGTCAATCAATACGCCAATGTAAGCTTCATCACGACGTAATTCAAAGGCTTCTTTACCCTGACATTGAAGCGCAGCATTTGCCCCAGCAATCAATCCTTGAGCGCCAGCTTCTTCATAGCCCGTAGTACCGTTTATTTGTCCGGCGAAAAATAGACCGCTGATATATTTTGTTTCGAGGCTTTGTTTTAGGTCTCGAGGGTCAAAGAAATCATACTCAATAGCATAACCGGGACGAATAATATGTGCGTTTTCAAAACCGTTAATTGAGCGGACTAAAGCCATTTGAATATCGAATGGCAGACTGGTAGAAATACCATTCGGGTATACTTCAACGCTGTTTAACCCTTCTGGTTCAACAAATATTTGATGAGAATTTTTCTCCGAGAATCGCATTATCTTATCTTCAATAGACGGACAATACCGCGGCCCAACACCTTCGATCACACCAGTATACATAGGTGAACGGTCTAAACCTGAACGAATAATATCGTGTGTTTTTTCATTGGTATGGGTGATGTAACAAGGTATTTGCCTTGGATGATCTTCAACGCTACCCATGAATGAAAATACCGGTAATGGCGTGTCACCCGGTTGTGCCTGCATCTTAGAATAATCGAGTGTTCGAGTATCTAAACGAGCTGGTGTGCCGGTTTTTAAACGCTCAACTCTGAAAGGCAACGCACGAAGGCGCTCAGCCAAGGCAATGGAGGGCGGATCGCCAGCGCGTCCACCTTTATAATTTTCCATGCCGATATGTATGGTGCCACCAAGAAAAGTTCCTACCGTAACCACAACCGTTTTGGCTTTAAATTTCAATCCCATTTGAGTTACAACACCGGTAACTCGATCGTTCTCAACAATTAAATCATCGCAAGACTGTTGAAATAAGGTGAGATTCTCTTGTTTTTCTAATACTTCACGCACAGCCATACGGTATAAACTTCTATCAGCCTGAGCTCGTGTTGCTCGCACTGCAGGGCCTTTACTAGAATTCAGTGTTCTAAACTGAATACCTGCTTTGTCGGTAGCTTTCGCCATAACACCGCCCAAAGCATCAATTTCTTTTACCAAGTGACCTTTACCAATACCACCAATTGCAGGATTGCACGACATTTGACCTAAGGTCTCGATACTGTGAGTGAGTAATAGAGTTTTAGCACCCATGCGCGCAGCGGCTGTAGCTGCCTCTGTACCTGCGTGTCCACCACCTACAACAATGACATCAAAATCTTGTTGGTAAAACATGAGATATTGCCTCGATATTGAGAAACATATAAAAATTTAAAGCCCAAAAATTGGGGCGCATATATTATATGAGTTTAGCCTGTTTTTAAATGATTATTAAATAGACGCTTGTATAAGTTTTTGCTTATGAAATTAAGCCTACAAAGGCGAAAGCGCTTCGCTTATTAAATATAGAGATCTTAGATATATAGATTATTATTACTATTATTAAGCAAGCCTTTTTCTGTGTATAAGCCAATTTTACTTTTAATATACATGTACTTACAACAAGTATAAGCATGTGAGTAAGAAGGTGTAGAGTCGGTATATGATCGGTATAACTAGCTCTTTTATCCACAACTGAAAATAGTCAAAATTTGATTCAGTGGATGAACATAGCTTTAACACATCTTTGGATCGATCTTATCCACAATACTGATTAAGTTGTCATTTTATTGTGGGTAAAGTGTTCTTAACGAACTTGATTAGGTTGATATTGATTCGATGCACTACTAGGCTCTGCTTGGTCTGGCACCACTTGTTTTCGTCTACTAGGGCCTTGGAAGCGCACTTTGTAAGTATCATATTCCTTTATTGACTCAAAGCAATAAGGGCCAAGTGCAGTTTCAAGTTCCTTGAGGTTGTGATTGGTGATCAATATACAGTTTTTGTTATTTACTAATCGTTGGCGTAACAAATTTCCTAACCAACTCTGCGTATTCTTCTTTAACATACTCTGGTTTACGCATACTTCGTCAAGTATCAGGAGATCTACGTCTTGAAGTTGTTTATTGATTTCTCTGAATTTCTCTGGGGCGTTATCGCCAGATTGAAAATCGTAAGAGGAGAATCTCATTTCCAATAGGGTTTGAAGCTGTCTATACAGCACGGTGGTTTCATACTGATCAATAAGTTGGTGAGCGATGGCACCCGCAATGTGTGATTTACCTCGTCCATAGTCACCATAAAAGATCATCATATGAGCACTCGTGTTTCGCCAACTCGGGTCGGCGTGGGCAGCGATGAAAGATTTGGCGATGTTGATGGCTTCAACAACGTCCTGTGCGTCTTCTACAAGGTTATGGAAGGTCCATTTAGGGTTCAGTTCTGATTTCCCATGAATCTCTTGTACACGTTGTTGACGGGTTTCTACTTGTAGCTTCTTCACGTCTTGGTTGGCCAGACGATCGAATTCTTCACGTCGCTGTTTATAGTCAAACATGGCTTCGGGTTCAGGATCTTTGCCCAATGATTTTGCTAATTCATTGATTCTGTCATTGAGTGCTTTCATTGTTTTCCGCTGTATTTTTCTACAAGTTTTTTTACGTTGTCATCTACTTCTAAACCAGCTTCTGGCGTAATCCACTGATGACCCACTTTTGTTTGTTCTTTACTTACCGGCTGGCGTTGCCTGCGAAGTTTTATATTAAGTACAAATTTTTGCGTCCATTGGTACTGACTAAATTGTTTTTCTGGATAGCCCAACCAATAGGCAATGTATTCCCCTAATTCATCTGCAGAATACCCTTTATCAATTACGCCAACAAGCTGACAAAGCTGGTTAAAAAGTGTGGGGTCAGGATGCCAGTCGACGGTCATCTTGCCGAAACCTTGATGATGTTCATCAATAATCACTTTGGGTTCATCAGTTATTTTTAAGGGTAAAGTAATAAGATGTTGGTTTAGGCTTAGTTTAAATGAGGAACGTTCCTTGATACTCACAAGGCCAACATTTGCTAGCTCTTTTAATAAAGAGTTTACTTGACGACCAAGTTCTACAATTGGCTCTTTACTGTTCAGGAAAGCCATCACATCTTTATATAACAAGTTAATCTCGCCAGTTTTAGCATCACTTTTTGGAGATAAATAGACGCAATAAAGCGCCCGAGCATGGTTGCTCAATGGAAGTTGTAATGCATCTAACTCCAAACTGTTCATAAATTAGCTTTCTGATGAGGATAGAAATTTGGTAAACCATTCTACTGCGGTATCTTCAGGAATGGGGTGATGAAGTACATCGATATGCAGAGCGGGTGTAAGTAAAGTTGCTTTTTGTTTAGAGAGTAGCTCTTCCATTTGAATAGCTGCGCCACAATAAGTATCGTAGCTGCTATCTCCTAAACCAACGATGAGTACGGAAAAATTCGTCATATCAAGGCTTTTTAAGTCGTTTGCGAAGGCTTGAATATTGTCGGGTAAGTCACCAGCACCATGGGTAGAAGTGCAAACAACGAGAGTTCTTTCGGCAGAAATATCTGCAAGTGTTGGTTCAAAATGGCAAGTGGCTTTGTGTCCTGCTTCTTCAGCAGTTGCTTGCAGCGCTTCGGCAACATACTCAGAGGCACCCAATACAGAGCCCACAACGATATCAAAATGCATAGTTATTACCTTATTTATTATTTTCCGATACAGAAAGATGAAAATATCTTTCCTAATAAATCATCAGAACTAAATTCGCCTGTTATTTCATTCAAGTACTGTTGTGCAATTCTAAGTTCTTCCGCTAAGAGCTCGCCAGCCATATTATCTTCAAGTTGTGACTTGCCTTGTAGAATATGCTCATCGGCTCGTTGCAATGCAATAATATGACGTTGCCTAGCGATTACTTGATCTTCACCCGCTTGCTCAAAGCCCATGCATTGTTTTAAATGATCTCGCAATAAGTCGATGCCTTGATGTTGTTTTGCCGATAATCGAATTACGCTGTAGTCAGCTGAGTCATCTATACCAATAGCTTCCTTACTTTCATCACACTTATTCCTAATAACAGATATTTTTGCATGTGCAGGTAGTTTGTTATAAAACGCTGGCCAGATCTCGTTTGGTTGCGATGCTTTTTCTACATTACTGTCGACCATAAACAATATTCGATCGGCCTTTTCTATTTCTTGCCATGCTCTTTCTATACCAATACGCTCTACTTCGTCTGCGCTGTCGCGTAAACCAGCTGTGTCGATAATATGTAAAGGCATGCCATCAATATGAATGTGCTCTTTTAGGACATCACGAGTGGTTCCGGCAATATCAGTAACGATAGCAGAATCTTTGCCAGATAAGGCGTTAAGTAGACTCGATTTACCTGCATTGGGGCGGCCAACAATCACTACCGACATACCGTCACGCAGTAAACTTCCTTGTTTTGCTTGATGTTTAATAGTATCGAGTTGCTTGCAAATAAGGTCGAGGTCGCCCTGAACCTTTCCATCACTTAAAAAGTCTATTTCCTCTTCCGGGAAATCAATGGCGGCCTCCACATACATTCGTAAATGTATAAGTTGCTCAACAAGCAAATTCACTTGTTTTGAAAATTCGCCTTGAAGTGATTTTAGTGCGCTTATTGCAGCCTGTTTTGAACTGGCATTAATTAAGTCGGCAATAGCCTCTGCTTGAGTTAAGTCGAGCTTGTCATTTAAGAAAGCTTGTTCGCTAAACTCACCTGGTCGAGCCAGTCTAACCTTATTTGAGGAAACACAAGCGTCTAATAAGAGCTCCATTACCACCTGACCACCATGACCTTGCAGTTCAAGCACGTCTTCGCCGGTAAATGAGTTTGGCGCTTGAAAAAATAGGGCAATACCTTGATCGATAATCTGCTGCTGTTGGTCTTTGAAGGGAAGATATTGCGCTTGTCGAGGGGCAGGGCAGGTTCCTAATAGCTGTTCGGCGATAATACGGGCATTCGGGCCGGATACTCTAATAATGCCAACACCACCACGCCCAGGTGCAGTTGCCTGTGCAACAATGGTCTCTTTTGCTAAGTTTGCATGGTGCTGGCTCATTAACGCTTCCTATTTAGTTAATCGCGAAAGTTAGTAAACTGTAACGGCTGGCCAAGGTCTTCTTGTTTCAGAAAGGCCATAACAGCTTGCAAATCGTCACGTTTCTTGCCTGTTACGCGCAATTGTTCGCCCTGAATGGCAGTCTGTACTTTGAGTTTTTTGTCTTTTATAAGCTTCACTATTTTCTTGCCCAAAGGCTGGTCAATCCCTTGTTTGAAGCCGATTGTTTGTTTATGAGTTTTGCCGCTATGGTCTGAATCATTACGATCCATAGATGAGGTATCCACACCGCGTTTTACTAGTGCATTACGTAAAATATCCATCATCTGCTTAAGCTGAAATTCGCTTTCGGCTTTCATGATGACGGTGTCGTCTTTAAATTCGAATGACGCTTCAACACCACGAAAATCAAAACGTGTCGATAATTCTCGGCTTGCATTCTCGGTCGCGTTGCGAACCTCTTCACTGTTAAGTTCTGAAACGATATCAAATGACGGCATGGTATATCTCCTGAATTTTAGTTTCTTATTTTACGTTATTGTAGCTTGTTAAGGTTTATCTGTTTAGCACTTAAAACAAAACCCGCGAATGCGGGCTTGTTATTAGTCTTACGGTTTATGAACTTATCAATTAACCCTTCGCGCTTATTCCGCGCTTTTCCATAGAAGCATAAATGATTTTCGCTTGTATCAGTGTAATCACGTTACTCACTAACCAATACAGCACTAGACCTGCAGGGAAGAAGAAGAAGAATATGCTCATTGCCACTGGCATGAAAGTCATTATCTTTTGTTGTAAGGGGTCGGTAATAGTCATTGGTTGTAGCTTCTGCAATAACCACATACTCGCGCCGGTTAATATAGGTAGTACGTAATATGGATCGGCTACCGATAGGTCGGTTATCCAAAAGATGAAGTCTGCGTGGCGTAGTTCGACACTTTCTAAGAGTACCCAATATAAGGCTAAGAAAATTGGCATTTGTAATAGTAGCGGAAAGCACCCGCCCATCGGATTGACCTTTTCTTTTTTATAAAGCTCCATCATACCCTGTGACATTTTTTGCCTATCGTCACCATAGCGCTCTTTTAATTGTGCCATCTTCGGTTGTAGATTACGCATTTTAGCCATTGACTCATATTGTTTCTTGGTTAGCCAATACATTGCACCTTTCACAACGATAGTGACGCATATAATTGCTAAGCCCCAGTTTATGACGATGCTTTGTATCCAAGTGAGTAATGAGAATAATGGTTGCGATAACCACCATAGAATACCGTAGTCAACCGTTAGGTCTAAGCCAGGTGCTATTTCAGCAAGTACGCTTTGGGTTTTAGGGCCCATGTAGATGCGACTAGATACCTGAGCTTGCGTGCCTGATTCAACCGCAATGGGCGTGCCTGTGTAGCCAATGATGGCAAAGTTGTTGTCGACAATACGGCTAGTAATGAGGTTAGTTTGGTCTTGTGGTGGTACCCATGCGGTAACGAAGTAATGCTCGATCATGCCAGTCCATCCGCCTTTAGTCGTGGCATTTAGCTTCTCATCTTCAAAGTCACCAAAATTAAATTTAACGTATTTATCGTCTGCAGTAGAGTAGGCGCCGCCTCTGTAGATAGGCATAAACATACTACCGCCCTCTTGTTCGAGTGTAGTTTGTTTAAGTTGTGCAAACTGCGACATGCTGGCAACTGAACCGGTATTGTTTTCAATCGTGTAGTTAACATCCACGATATGTTGGTCGGCAGTGAACACAAAGGTTTTAGTGATGCTAAGACCTTCAGCAGATGACCAAGTAAGCGGCACTAATAATGTTTCACCATTTAATTCAAAGTTTGTTTTTGACGTACTATATTGTGGACGACCTTTTGGATTTGAGTCTGGGCCTTGCGCACCAACCAGACCGCTTTGTGCAATGTGCAAACGGGCTAAATCTGGTTTGAGTAGTTGGTATGAATCGTTGGAATCTTGTGTTACCGGGTATTTTACTAAGTCAGCACGAACAATATCACCGCCGACTAAGTCAATAGTAATATCTAAGGTATCGGTTGTGACTGTGATAAAACGATCGCTCGCAGTATTTATTTCAGCTTGAGCTGTTTGAGCTTGTGGGCTCGTCGGAATGTCGGTCGCGCTAGCGGTTGAAGCGCTTGGTGCAGTAGTAGCACTTGGTATTGAGCTGGTCGTTGCCGAAGGAACACTCGGTATTCCTTGGTCTGCAACAGTTTGCGCAGGAGGAGTTAGAGGTTGAGGCCCATAAGTCTCCTGATATTCAATCCATAATAAGTAACTTACTAACAGTAGGCCTATAATTAATAAAGGTCTTTGCGATTCCATATAATTCTCAATTTGAATGTTTATTTTTAATTACGTCGGTTTTTATCTTTCGTTTTTGGCACATAGTCAAACCCGCCAGGATGAAGCGGATGACACTTCGAAATTCGCTTCATTGAAAGCCAAGTGCCTTTTATTAAGCCGTGTTCGGTTAATGCTTGGTTGGCATAGCAAGAACAAGTTGGATGAAATCGACAATTTTGGCCAAGAATAGGAGATATGAGGACTTGATAGCCCTTTATCAAGGAACGAAACGGCAAAGTCGCGATAGATGATGACCCAACTGACTGAGTACTTTTCTGTCTATTTACTTCTTTTGAGTTTGCTGTTCGCATCGTTTACTCATCTTTAGCCATAATTTGTCGAGTTGCCGAGCAAGTGATTTTTTATCCATCTGCCCAATACCGTGCTTAGCTATTACGATAATATCAACATTTGGTAGCTGATGTCTTTGTATTCGGAAGCTTTCTCGAACAATTCTTTTGATTTTATTTCGATCTACGGCGTTTCTTACTTTCTTTTTGGGTACAGTAATACCTAGCCTTGGGCCGTTGATAGTGTTAAATCGTGCAAGAACGGTGATGTGTGGAGAAACTGCAGGAATAGCATCTTCGAAAACGAAGGAATAGTTACTGGGAGTCAGCAAACGTGACTCCCGAGGAAAAGCATTGCTTAAGTTGTTAATATTGATTGCTCAAGTATTAAGCAGAAAGCTTAGCTCTTCCTTTAGCTCTACGATTAGCTAGTACTTTACGACCGTTTTTAGTGGCCATGCGAGCACGAAAGCCGTGTGAGCGTTTACGCTTTAAATTACTTGGTTGAAAAGTTCTTTTCATGACCTGATCTCTACTTGTTTCAAATTAATAATGGAGCGCTTTAGAAATTGCTGAGTTAGTAACTGCTCGTAGCAATTCGTAAAGTATGCTCTGAAATGGACGCGGAATATTAGAGATCATTATTTACTTTGTCAACGATTATCTGCTCTAGATCATTAAAAATAAGGCTTTCAGTTGAATTTGGTCATTACAAATTGCGAATTGTGCATAAATTGTCAGTAAGTGCTAGATTTATCCACAATTCGAGACTGAAATTTATACACCTTGGCACAATTAATGCGTTAATTTTGCTTTGGTAGGGCTAAAAATCCATAAAGATGATGATTTTCATCAGGTTATCCCCAGATAAAATTTATATATAACAACAAGATAGTAGTAATGGCCATTTTAGACTCAAAAAAACTATTAGAAAATGCATTTAGCTGTGGATAAATAGGCGCATATGCCATATTCTAGTCGCCCTTTTTCGAAAGGTGATTAGAATTTTATTGCACGTCAGGGAGTAGTTACATTGAGCATCAATTGGGATCATTGTTTAGACGCTTTGAAAGAAGAACTTCCGTCTGAGCAATTCAACATGTGGCTAAAACCGCTTGGCGTCGAATTCACAGGGGATGCATTGCACCTGTTTGCAACCAATCATTTTGTACTTGATTGGGTGCGTGATAAATATCATGGTCTTATTACCGAAACACTTAAGTCTTTATATGGAGAGGATGCACCTAGCCTTGTCATTACGGTTCGCGCTCCTAGGCAGGCTAATACACCTTTCGGCTCACAAGTCAGTGGTGGGCAGCACGCTAGCAGTGGTCAATACGACAACCGGTCGCATGATGCCAATACGAACAGGCTTAACCCTCAGGGTCAGGTTGCTAGTGGGTCAGCTCATCATCAAGGCAATGCACAGGCTAATGGTCAAGGCCATGCAGCGAATCAGAAAAATTTGGCTAATCATGCTACTTCTTCGAGCAGCAATTCAGGCATTAACAAGGGAAGTATTCCTAATGTAAGTGTAGATGATGCTACTAATAGGAATAGACATTCTTCAGGTGCTCATAGTCACGCAGAAATGCAGGTTGAGTCGAACCCTTTTTTAAATAAGCATCATGCGGGCCGTGAAAGCAATCATTCAAATGTGAATACAAGTGGGCAGGTAAGTACTAATAGTGTACCGAATGGCGATTTTAGTTTCTCTCAAAATCAGCAGCATGTTTCGCATGAACATCAGGTCAACCAAAATGGTGTTCAGCATTTTCAGGAAGGTGTCGCTAGGGCACCTATACCACTCTCAGACGATCATAAAAGCAACGTCAATCCTGATTACACTTTCGATAATTTTGTTGAAGGTAAATCAAACCAATATGCGCGTGCTGCTGCAATACAGGTTGCAAATAATCCTGGTAAATCCTACAACCCTCTTTTTCTGTACGGCGGAACGGGTTTAGGAAAAACACATCTTACTCAAGCGGTAGGCAATGGCATTCTCGCGAACAAGCCTGATGCGAAAATCGTATATATGCACAGTGAACGCTTTGTACAAGACATGGTAAAGGCTCTGCAGAATAATGCCATTGAAGAGTTTAAACGGTTTTATCGTTCGGTCGATGCTTTGTTAATTGACGACATTCAATTTTTTGCCAATAAAGATAGGTCACAGGAAGAGTTTTTCCACACTTTTAACGCTCTATTAGAAGGCAATCAACAGATTATTCTCACATCAGATCGCTATCCTAAAGAGATAGACGGCGTAGAAGATCGTTTAAAGTCTCGTTTTGGCTGGGGGCTTACGGTCATAATTGAGCCTCCTGAGTTAGAAACTAGAGTAGCAATATTAATGCGAAAGGCGCTTGAGTTTAATATTCATTTGCCAAATGAAGTTGCGTTCTTCATGGCGAAGCGCTTGCGTTCAAACGTCCGAGAGTTGGAAGGTGCATTGAATAGAGTCATTGCTAATGCAAATTTTTCGGGTCGTCCAATCACTATCGATTTTGTTCGCGATGCGCTACGTGATTTACTTGCCTTACAGGACAAGTTAGTTACTATTGATAACATACAAAAAACAGTTGCCGATTATTATAAAATCAAAGTTGCTGATATACTTTCGAAAAGACGCAGCAGAAGTGTTGCTCGGCCGCGTCAAGTTGCGATGGCATTAGCGAAGGAATTAACAAATCACAGCTTACCAGAGATTGGAAATGCCTTTGGAGGGCGTGACCATACAACTGTCATTCATGCGGTAAGAAAAGTTGATCAGTTACGCAATGAAAGTCATGATATAAAAGAAGACTATAAAAACCTAATTCGTACGCTTTCTTCATAATAATTTTAACGAGAAGACAAAATGAAATTTACTATTAGCCGGGAAGGCTTTCTACAGCCACTTCAACTTGTTTCTGGTGCAGTTGAACGCCGTCATACTTTACCGATATTATCCAACGTACTTATAAAGGTGAGTGAGGGTACACTATGGCTGACTGGTACTGATTTAGAGGTTGAGTTAATTTCGAGTGTTAAATTGTCAGGGTCGTTTACTGATGGCGAGATAACTGTTCCCGCAAAAAAATTAGTCGATATCATTCGTGGTCTTAGCGACGATAGTAGTATTATTTTTGAGGTAGAAGAGAACAAAGCGATTATCAAGTCAGGGAGAGGTAAGTACACCTTATCAACCTTGTCTGCGAATGATTATCCGAATCTAGAAGATTGGGATGGCGAAGTAGAGTTTGAGGTAAAACAGTCAGACTTAAAAAATCTAATCGAACGTGTTCATTTTTCGATGGCCCAGCAAGACGTACGCTACTATCTCAATGGCATGAGTTTAGAAACTGAAGAACACTTAGTACGTACAGTTGCTACCGACGGTCACCGCCTAGCGCTTTCCACCCTAACCTATGAGGCGGCATCGCTTCCGGCTCGTCAGGTGATAATTCCAAGAAAGGGTGTGCTTGAAATCATCCGTTTGATTGAAGACAACGATACATTGGTTAAAGTGCAAATTGGTAGCAACCACATACGGATTTACTCATCTGCTTTTATCTTCACTAGCAAGTTGGTTGACGGTCGTTTTCCCGATTATCGTCGAGTGCTGCCGAAGGAGTCAGATAAGGCCGTTTGGTCTTCCCGCGATCTGTTGAAGGCTGCGTTCTCTCGCGCCATGATACTCTCTAATGAGAAGTTTAAAGGTGTGCGACTTAACCTAGTGTCTGGCGAGTTAAAGATAACAGCAAATAACCCTGAGCAAGAGCAGGCTGAAGAAGTCGTTGATGTTAACTACGACGGTGGTGATTTGGAAATTGGCTTTAACGTTGCCTATTTGATCGACGTTATGAATGTACTTCAATCCGAAAACGTTGTATTTAATTTGTCTGATGCAAACGCTAGTGCACTCATACATGCTGAAGGTGATGAGTCTGCTTTGTACGTTATCATGCCTATGCGCCTGTAGGTAATAGTGCTTTAGCATATATTTAATGCACCTCTCTTTTTTGCAACTTGCTCATTTTAGAAATCTGGAGCAAGTTGCTTTCACTCCTTGTAATTCACTCAATATCATTCACGGTTTTAATGGTGCTGGAAAGTCCTCTGTGTTGGAGGCTATCCATCTATTGGGTTTCGGTCGATCTTTTCGTACTAGTAGACAAAACTCTGTGGTTCAACACGGTAAAGTAACAGCGACAGTATTTAGTAAACTAGTAGACGATAATGGTGATGAAAATCGTATTGGTTGCTCGCGACATAAATCAGATGGTTTTGAGTTTAGTCTCAATGGAGACCGCACTAGGAAGTTGTCTGAAGTTGTTCGGAAAATTCCGATGCAGATCTTCACGCCACAGAGCAGTGATCTGATCATTGGTTCTCCTCTGTTACGAAGACGATTTGTCGATTGGGCCTTGTTCCACGTGGAACAAAATTTTGCGAATATTAATTCGGCATACACCAAGACACTCAGTCAAAGAAATGCATTGCTGAGAATACACGCAAATGAAAATTCTTCACCAGACCCTCAGCAGATGAATTATTGGACTGAGGCCTTGGTCCGGTATGGTAATATGATTTCTGAAGCAAGAGAGGGCTATTTGGATGCAATTAATTCGCAAGTTGTTGCACTTTATAAGCAATTTATGCCTGAGTTCAAAGTAGAACTAAGGTATACTAGTGGTTGGGAAAAGGGACGTAATTTCAATGATGCGTTGAAGGATAAATACAAACGTGATTTGCAATACGGATACACCACAGTCGGGCCCCACAAAGCAGATATAAAATTCACAGTGAATGGCTTTAGTGCCGCTGAAAATTTATCTCGAGGCCAACTAAGAATACTAGTGTCCATATTGCAAATTGCGCAAATGAAAATGTTTTCAGAACTTAGCAATAAGTCTACGATTTATTTGGTTGACGATATTGCCGCTGAACTCGATGAAAAAACACGGGAATATTTTTTGGATTTGATATTGGAAACTGGAACTCAAGTGTTCGTGACCGCTATTGAACCTTCGCAATTCAACTTCACAAATAAATATAATGATAAAAAAGTGTTTCACGTGGAACATGACCAAGTGAACGAGGAGTAACAAATGTCAGAACAGAATTACGATTCTTCCAGTATTAAGGTTTTAAAGGGCCTCGATGCAGTTCGTAAGAGACCAGGTATGTACATTGGCGACACTGATGATGGAACCGGTTTACACCATATGGTTTTCGAAGTCGTCGACAACTCAATTGACGAGGCCTTAGCTGGTCATTGTAAAGATATCGTTATCAAAATACATTCTGATGGTTCTGTATCTGTAAGTGATGATGGTCGGGGAATCCCTACTGAAATTCACCCAGAAGAGGGTGTATCGGCAGCTGAAGTCATCATGACCGTTCTTCATGCCGGCGGAAAATTCGATGATAACTCATACAAGGTTTCTGGCGGTCTTCACGGTGTGGGTGTCTCTGTTGTAAATGCGTTAAGTAAAAAACTGACTATCAATATTCGTCGAAATGGCCAGATTCACGAACAAGAATACGATATGGGTGTTCCCGTTGCCCCTCTTGTACAAACGGGTTCTACCGAGGAAACAGGCACGACTATACGTTTTTGGCCAAGCGAAGAAACTTTTAGCGATGTTCAGTTTCACTACGACCTATTGGCAAAACGCGTACGCGAGCTCTCATTTCTAAACTCCGGTGTATCAATCATACTAGAAGATGAGCGTGATGGACGTCGTGATCATTTTCACTATGAGGGTGGTATCAGAGCCTTCGTTGAGTATCTAAACACAAATAAAACAGTGGTTCACCAAAAAGCATTCTATTTTGAACTAGAAAGAGAAGATGGCATAGCCGTAGAAGTTGCTATGCAATGGAATGATGGTTTCCAAGAAAATATATTTTGTTTTACCAATAATATTCCTCAGCGAGATGGCGGAACCCATCTCGCCGGTTTTAGAGGCGCACTAACACGTACCCTAAATAACTATATGGAGAAAGAAGGGCACAACAAAAAACAAAAAACCAACGCTAGCGGTGATGATGCACGTGAAGGTTTGACTGCCGTGGTTTCTGTAAAAGTCCCTGATCCAAAGTTCTCTTCGCAAACAAAAGATAAACTTGTTTCTTCTGAAGTAAAATCTGCAGTTGAAAGTGCAATGGGTGAAAAACTCACAGACTACTTAGTAGAAAATCCATCTGAAGCACGAATTATTGTTGGTAAGATAATCGATGCGGCTCGAGCGCGTGAGGCAGCACGAAAAGCACGTGAAATGACACGAAGAAAAGGTGCTTTAGATTTAGCGGGCTTGCCTGGAAAGCTTGCAGATTGCCAAGAGAAAGATCCAGCATTATCTGAACTGTATATAGTGGAGGGTGATTCTGCTGGCGGTTCCGCAAAACAAGGCCGTAACAGAAAGAATCAAGCAATACTTCCGCTCAAAGGTAAGATCTTGAACGTCGAAAAAGCACGCTTCGACAAGATGCTATCATCTCAAGAAGTTGCGACACTAATAACTGCTCTAGGCTGTGGTATAGGGCGCGATGAATATGACCCAGAGAAGCTGCGTTATCACAGTATCATCATAATGACCGATGCCGACGTAGATGGCTCTCACATCAGAACTCTGTTGTTGACCTTCTTCTTCCGCCAAATGCCTGAAATGATAGAGCGTGGACATATCTTTATTGCACAGCCGCCGCTATATAAGATCAAAAAGGGTAAACAAGAGCAATACTTAAAAGACGACGACGCGAAAGATGCGCTACTTACCTCTATTGCAGTTGATGGCGCTAGCTTACATGTAAGTGAAGATGCACCGGCTATTACGGGTCTTGCGCTAGAAAATATGGTTAAGCTATATCAAACTACACAGACAATGATTTCGAGAATGCATCGCAGAATGCCTGTGTCTATCTTGAAACAGTTTATCTATACCGATGTGTTGAGCAAAGAGACTTTAGCAGACAAAGCAAAACTAACCGCATTAGGCGAGGCCTTGGTGTCTCAACTTGCGACTGCAGAAGACGATGGGCAATCATTTACCTTCAACGTAAATGCTGTCGAAAACGGTCTAAATGAGCTTGAATTAGTGATGAAAATGCATGGAATAGACTATAGCTACCACATAGCATTACCGTTTGTAGAAAGTGCGGAGTACAAAAAAATAAGAGAGCTAAATGAGACTATTAATGGTCTTATGGAAGAAGGTGCCTACGTAAAACGTGGCGAAAAAACCTTAGCCGTGACTAGCTTCGAAGACGCCTTAGATTGGTTGATGAAAGAGGCACAAAGAGGTCAATATATTCAGCGCTATAAAGGTCTAGGTGAAATGAACCCAGAACAACTCTGGGAAACAACCATGGACCCAAGTTCGCGCCGTATGCTTCAGGTTAAAATCGAAGACGCTATTACTGCCGACCAACTCTTCACTACCTTAATGGGCGACCATGTTGAGCCAAGAAGAGACTTCATTCAAACCAATGCACTAAACGTTGAAAACTTAGATGTGTAATTAGTTTGAGCTAGAAAGAAATAATTACACCAACAAAAAAGGAGCTTATTAACGCTCCTTTTTTTATCTATATTGTCGCGCCCTAGAATATATTCACGGGCATATTTTTAAGCTTCGTAAACTTTAGGAAGTGGCCCTAGTTCTGAGCTCGTTTAATAACGAGTTCAGGTTCGCTATTGTCAGAAATATCAAAAATAAAGGTGAATAGGCCAGTTTCTGCAGGTACAAACTTTACATTCTGACTGGTATCTTCACACGCCAATTCGACTTTTTCATATAAATCAATCGCTTGTGATTCATACTCAAAGCCGCAGCTCAGCCTTGGCGACCAATCAGCATCGGCAATTTTAAAATCGTAGGGCTGGCCATCAGCTATCAGTTCAATTGTAAGCTCATAAGTACTTGGATCTACTTTGACAAACTTAAATTGCTCGCTAGCTTCCCACCAACTTATCGTACCGCGCAAATACATGTCTTGATAATCACGCGTTTCTTCAAAATTAATTAGGTCTAAACCTGTCGTAGATGTGCAAGCGCCCAAACCGACTACACTTACGAACAATGCAATTTTTGCGACCCTAGCGCCGTGCCTCTTCATACTACTATGCACCTTCTTGCCTCTTTAAACTGAAATCAATGAAACATCGGCTACAGATAGGAAAAGTTGTCTTGCCTTACCCACTAACGCAACCCTATTTGCCTTAACGCGCTCATCCTCAGCCATTATCATGACGTCGTCAAAGAAAACATTGAGAGGCGTTTTAAGCACGCTTAAAGACTCGAGTGTCTTGCTATAGTCGAGTGTTTGAGAAAAACGCGCTACGGTCTTCTCAGCGTCTCGCAAGCAATCGTATAATGCAGTCTCTGCCGATTCACTAAAGAGTCTACTATCTATATCAGGTAGCCTATGCAACTCAATATTGTTTTTATTCAGTATGTTGGCAACGCGTTTGTTCGCGGCAACCAAATCTGAAGCGCTATCCAATGCTTTGAAGTCGTTTACTGCTCTAATTCTTGCATCAACGTCAACTGCGGTCGAACAACCTTGCGACATTGCCGCACTTACCACATCTCCTGAGATACCTTGGTCATGATAAAGCGGTCTGAAACGATCTAACAGAAAGCTAAATACTTGCTCGGATGTGTCACTGTTAGATAATTTTGAACCGTAGATATTTACCACCGCTGAAATTAGGTCTTGAAGATTAAGTGAAAGCTTGTTTTCTACTAAGATCCTTAACATACCAATCGCGGAACGTCGCAACGCAAACGGGTCTTTGTCACCCTTAGGAAGTTTACCAATACCAAATATGCCGACTAAAGTATCGAGCTTTTCTGCTAGTGCAAGCATGGTACCCGTCTCCGTGCTCGGCAGGTTGTCACCTGCAAAGCGAGGTAAATATTGCTCCTCGATAGCTTTGGCCACCTGTTGGTTTTCACCATCATGAATGGCGTAATGATAGCCCATAATACCTTGTACACTTGGAAACTCCATGACCATATCAGACAAAAGATCAGCTTTTGCAAGTTGCGCAGCTCTCACAGCATCTTTGCTATTGTGGCCAAGTGATTCAGCAAGATACTGCACTATCTTAACTAAGCGCTCCGTTTTATCTGCAACAGTACCCAGGTCTTTTTGAAATAATACCGAACCTAATTTATCAGCCTTGCTCTCTAAAGTTGTCTTTTTGTCGGTGTCAAAAAAGAACTTCGCGTCTGCAAGGCGAGGGCGTATCACCTTCTCATTTCCATGAATTACCTGACTTGGATCTTTGCTTTCAATATTGGAAACGAACAAAAACTGACTAGAGAGTTCGCCGGACTCATCCAAAAGCGGCACATACTTCTGATCGTCCTTCATTGTATAAATGAGCGCTTCCTTTGGTACTTCTAAGAAATCAACATCGAATCTAGCATCCAGAATAACTGGCCACTCAACTAATGACGAAATTTCTTCCAATAGGGCAAGATCAAAGTCGGCTTGAAGGCCTAACTCAGCAGCTCTTTTGTTCAAACCAGCCTGAATAAGATCAACACGTTCTTTGTAGTCAGCGATAACAAACTGCTTACGAAGCTCGGATGCATAGTCATTAGCATGCCCAAGCGTGAAACGGTGATCGCCGTGGAAACGGTGACCAGAGAGCTGATTTCCGGAATTTAGACCAAGTAACGCTAACTTTATTATACGAGCACCGAACATGACGGTGAAAGTATGCACAGGGCGAATGAACTCTGCAGAAGAACTGCCCCAGCGCATCGCTTTTGGGATTGGTAGCTTTTTAATTGTCTGATTAATAACATCTTGCAATACATCGTCTAATTTTTTGCCCTTCACATCCGCGACGTGCAATAGCCACTCGCCTTTGTCGGTCTTTAGTCGTTGCGCTTGGTCAACATCGATTCCGTTTCCACGAGCCCAACCCATAGCCGCTTTTGTAGGATTACCATCTGCATCAAAGGCAGCTGAAACCGATGGCCCGCGCTTTTCAATCTTCGAGTCCGCTTGCTGTGATTCACAATCAACGATGCTCACAGCAAGTCTGCGAGGTGCAGCAAAAGACTTAACACTGCTAAATGAGAAACCCGCTTTAGACAGCTCATCACTGATATTTTGAGTAAAACTATCTGACAGCTTCTTTAATGCTTTTGGTGGCAACTCTTCGGTTCCCAACTCAATGAGCAAAGTATCGGTAACAATATTAGTAGCACTAGTCACAATTAAGCCTCCTGCGTTGCGTTGGTATTAACACACAAAGGAAAGCCAAGCGCTTCTCGAGAAGCATAGTACACTTCGGCACAAGCTTTCGATAACGTTCTAACTCGCAAAATGTAACGTTGACGTTCTGTGACTGAAATAGCGTGCCTAGCATCGAGTAAATTAAATGCATGAGAAGCTTTCATCACCTGCTCATACGCAGGCAATGCGAGCTTTTCTTCAATCATCTTGGCACTAGCCTTTTCGCATTCATCGAAAGTGTTAAATAAAAACTCAATATCAGCATGTTCAAAGTTATAAGCAGACTGCTCAATCTCATTTTGCAAAAATACGTCGCCATAGGTAACTTTACCCAATGGGCCATCAGTCCATACGAGATCATAAATACTATCAACGCCCTGAATATACATAGCTAAGCGTTCTAGCCCATAGGTAATTTCTCCTGTGACTGGCTTGCACTCTAAGCCACCCACCTGCTGAAAATAAGTAAACTGCGTGACTTCCATACCGTTTAACCATACTTCCCAGCCCAATCCCCATGCGCCGAGAGTCGGTGACTCCCAATTGTCTTCGACAAAACGGATGTCATGAACAAGCGGGTCGAAGCCCAACATCTCAAGAGAGCCTAGATAAAGCTCTTGAATGTTACTCGGAGAGGGCTTAAGCATGACTTGAAACTGATAGTAGTGTTGCAGCCTGTTAGGGTTTTCGCCGTAGCGACCATCGGTCGGGCGACGGCAGGGCTGCACGTAAGCACTATTGATTGGCTCTGGGCCCAAGGAACGTAGGAAGGTCATTGGATGGAAAGTACCTGCTCCTACTTCCATGTCTAGAGGCTGAATAATGACGCATCCTTTAGATGCCCAGTAGTCTTGCAACGCTAAAATTAAGCCTTGAAAAGTCTTACTATCGTATTTCTGCATGAGTGCTTGTTTCTTCTTTCTTTACTGATGAATGTGATGAGAGCACTCAGGCTTAAAAAGCACAGAGCACCCAATGATGATACGTAGTATAACGTCTAGCGCGGGGAAATGGTAACCCTGTACTGAGTAAAAAGACCTTGATTATGAGATATCCCTTAAACCTTGAATTCTCTTAGTAATACAAGCTCTTGTTGGATAGCTGATTCGGCTTCACTCTCTAGTTGTTGGCGCTCTTTGTCTTGTGCTCTACGTTCCTTTTTGCTCAGCGCGTTCCTTGCTTCATGGGTGGGGAACTTTCTGACACCGTCGAACAACTTATGAATAGCTGGGTAATGCTCAGAGTAATCAGGAATGTTTTCAATTGGCAGTGCTTCTAGAAGCCGACAAATCCGAATCGCTCCCTCGGAGTAGTCGCACTGTTGCTGTTGCATAGCAAAAGCAATAGTTTGAATACTATCAACCATGCTGGTAATGCGTTTATTTCTTGCATTAAGTTGTCGCTGGTTTTGTTGCTTTAATAAAAACAATAGCTTGCCAGCATATATACCTAGAGCAACTATAATAGTTGCTGCCAATAGCCAAAGAATAATTTCAGTCATTATTTTGCTTAGTCTATGAAGTCGTCCATACTAATTGCGTCTAAACCCGAAAGAGGATCATTTTCGTCTTCAGTATTACTGACAGCTATGCCGAGTAAACCGCATAAAACCTTATGACGAGCCAGAGTCGAATCCACATAGACCTTTTCGAGCTTAGTAAGCTTACCGGTTTCCGCTTTGTCTAGTAACGCTTGCAATTTTGTATCAGCCTCAATCGCATTGAGCTCATCTTGAGGGCTATTATATTTTGCCTTTATCGTCTCTTGACTAGACTTGATATTTTTGTGGCGGAGCAAGTCTATAGGCTTTTTGCTACCTATTCTTGGGTCGCTTTTAGTTCGACTGGTCTTTTCTTGTGCGCTTTCAACAACTGAATTACGGGTGCCTGGTTTATTACCTTTCTTCTTGCGCACGCGATCTGATGGAGCTCGAACGATAGGGATCGACGATTTAGGTATACCAATCTGTCCTACCTTTCTGGATTTCTTTTTAGCCATGATTTCCTCGAATAAATAACAAAGTGCTAAGCCTAAGCTTCGCTTGCTTTTATTATACCTGAGGAAGGCTAAGGATTTCCGATTAATAAAAAAATAATGTGAATGTTGGGAATTATTTTTGACATGCTCGGTCTATATAAGGGTAGGTAGTTGATGAAAAAAAAATATCTACGTGTGTCCTAGTTGAGTGTGCAATCTAGTTCGTAAATAATTTACTTAGTCCCTAAATTATTTTGTTCTAGAAAGAAAAAAGGTGATAGCGCAAGCTATCACCTTGATTTAATGAGTGTCTAATGACACCTCTCCCGTATTAGCACTTCATGTGCTTTTGTTGTTCATAATGTTATCTATCTCTTTTTATTGTTATTGACGATATGATAACGAACTTTGTTCTAGGTCTTCCTGACGCTTTATTATTCTGTACTCAGACTGCGACTTTGCTTTACCAGAGCGACTAAATCATAGTGGCTACAAACTTGGCATCACGCTGTTGCTCTGAAGATGAGTAGATAATACGCTAAAAAAACTAATTTACAACTTTTTTACAAATAAAAAGTAACAAATTTTAATTAGTGTAGTCCGCCCAGATACTTAGCTAAAGTTTCTATTTCTTCATCGCTCAATTTTGCAGCAATATCACGCATCATTCCGTTCATATCATTGTTTCTCGTGCCGTCACGGAACATTTTTAATTGAGAAATTGTATACTCGGCATGTTGCCCACTGATTACTGGGAAGCCAGCTAAGCCCATACCTTTTCCATCTGGACCATGACATGCAATGCACGCGGTAAGTCCTTTCTCAGCATCGCCGCCGCGATAAAGTTTTTCACCTGCTTCAATCACATCTTCAGGGGTGGTTCCTGCTTTCATGTCTTGGCTTGCAAAATACGCTGATAGGTCAGCGATATCTTGGTCAGAAAGTGCCGCTGCCATACCGTTCATTACCGCATTGTTACGACCTTCTTTGCCACCTGTGCGAGATGCAAGACGGAACTCCGTAAGCTGTTTAGCAAGGTATGCTTCATGTTGCCCTGCAATCTTCGGGTTCATCGCTATCATGCTGTTACCATCGGTACCGTGGCAGGCTGAACATGTAAGTGACTTCGCTTTCCCTGCTTCAGCATCGCCTTGTGCGAGAGTTGCTGATGACAATCCAAAAGTTAAACAAATAAGCAACGCTATTTTTTTCATACTTAATCTCTTTCTACGGGTGACGAGCTGTTTGATACTCAAAACATCTTTGAGATCCGTGTATTGTACACAAATAATTAGCAAAAAAAACGATTCCACATCTTTTGCATGGATTTAAATCAATGATGGGTAAACAATTTACCACAGTTTTTACAGCATATTGGCTTTCCTAAATAGCCTATCGGAGAAATTCACGCTTGTCTGAAGTACTTTTTATACTCAATTCATAGTAGAAATAGGTTCAAACCCAAGGTAATTTGCTACAATGCCCACCAGCGAAGAACGCCAAGCCATTTTAGAAGCGAGACCATGTCCTATTTTACAAAAGCTAAATTTTTAACGAGTGCTCCAAACATTCAACATCTTACTAATTCAGATGGTATGGAAGTCGCGTTTGCCGGGCGCTCAAATGCTGGAAAGTCTAGCGCACTAAATCGCCTCACCAGGCAGAAGGGCTTAGCACGGACCAGTAAAACACCAGGGCGCACCCAATTAATCAACATGTTTGAACTTGATGAACAACGCAGACTCGTGGATTTACCTGGTTATGGCTACGCTAAAGTGCCGCTAGATATGAAGCTTAAATGGCAACAGTCCTTGGGTGAATATTTGCAAAAACGCGAGTGCTTGAAAGGCCTCGTAGTGCTGATGGACATTCGTCATCCTTTAAAAGACCTCGATCAAAACCTCATTCGATGGGCGGTGGAAGTGAATCTACCAGTGCTCATATTACTGACTAAAGCCGATAAATTGAAAGCTGGACGCCGCAAAGCGCAAACCTTGATGGTACGTGAAGCGTCTTTGGCTTTTATGGGGGATGTTACCGTACATGCTTTTTCTTCGCTGAAAGGAACTGGGCTAAATGAATTAGAAAACGTGCTTTACCAGTGGTTTAATATTGAAAAGCCACTTAAGAAAGAAAGCACGCAAAACGCTGATTAGCTTGTTGAACAGAAAAAAGAAAGCCTCGTTAAAAACGAGGCTTGAAAATACCACTACAAGGGACACAATACGTAAACACACATCTTCATATTCTGTACTTCTTATGACGCTGCTCTTTCGCTTAAGTTCAAATTATTTTTCTATTCAGGCAATAAATCGTTTTTGTATTTACGAGAGACCTTTACATTGTCACCAGATCTCAGCTGAGCAATGTATTCACCATTTGAGTTTGGTGTGAGTTTTTTCATTAGTTCGGTATTAATAATTGCCGAGCGACTCACCCGTTTAAAAATGTCATTACATAGCTGTTCCTGCAACTCTTTCATTGTCTTTCTAATAATATGAGTGCCATCTTGAGTGTGCACACACATGTAATCGCCGGCTGCCTCAATCCAATAAATGCTGGCTAATTGCAGCTTTATCCACTCAGTGCCACTTTTAAAAGAAACATGATTCTTTACTTCATTTAACTTACCAGGTTCGGCATGTTGTAAGTTCGCCATAAAGGTGTTTAGGGAATCCCCGGTCTTGTTTATTAGCATTGAATTAAGCTCTTGTTGTTGTTGCGCTAAACGCTGCTTTTCATTCTCTGCGTGAAGTTTGTTTATGCATGATTCAAGCCTATCATCGGCGTAGGGCTTCAACAGGTAATCAAAGGCTTCAAAGTCAAACGCGTCTAGCGCAAACTCCTTAAATGCCGTCACAAAAACGATGCGTGTAGAATATTTATTCTGTTTTAACCATTGTGCGAATTGCAGGCCTGATATACCGGGCATTTCGATGTCTAGAAAAATGAGGTCGGGCTGCAGTTCATCGAAGGAGAGTTTTGCTTCGGTGGCTGAGGCGAAAGAGCCGAGCACCTTTATTTTATCATTGTGCTGCAAGCGTAGCAGCAGACCTTCTCTCGCAAGGGCCTCGTCGTCAACAATTATTGATGTAAGAATGTTGTTCATGCATGTTCTACCGGAATGATTATGTGCACTTTAAAACCTTGTTCAGGTGCTGCATGAATTGTAAATTTATGCTCTCCTGGATAAAGTACATTGAGCCTGTCTTTTATATTGTTGATGCCGACTCCCTTATGCTTCGTTTGTTCTGGGCTTGTCGTTGTTGTCGTTGTAGGTATCGGAGTTTGGCCAGGACCATTATCAAAAACACTCAGATGCAATAGCCCTTGCTTGGTCGCCGCCTCGATACATATTAGCCCATCAGAAGTCATCTTTGCGATGGCATATTTAATTGAGTTTTCTATGAGGGGTTGCAAAATTAGGCTTGGAACAAGCACATTCTCTGCTTCTTCACTGATCCTGATATCAACCTTTAAACGTTCTTCAAAACGTGTTTTTTCAATTTCCAAATAGAGCATGCTTGCTTTTATCTCTTCATACAGGGCTACCTTTTTTTCGGGGTCGTTATCTAAGGAAAAGCGTAGGAAGGTAGAAAGGCGTATGAGCATGCCATTAGCTTTAGCTGTATGTTCGCTGAGCACCAGTGTAGATATTGCGTTTAGTGTATTAAACAGAAAGTGTGGGTTAATCTGGTAGCGCAACATTTTTATTTGAGCTTGATGCGACAGTCTGACTGCGTCGATGTGTAGTTGCTTTTCTTGCATAAGCCGATAATGATAGTTGATGCCAAAATATAATGAGCTCCACACTAAAATCATAAAAAATGAGTAGCTTAAACCTGTCAGTATCGCCCAGGGGTTTTGCTCTTCATTATTAAATGCTGCAAACCAATCCACAATGCTCATGTCTTTGTTGAAATACCACATAGTGAGGTTTTTACTTGGTGTCCAAATCAGCGCAACAACTAGGCTTGCACACGCAATAATTAAAATGAGATTGCTTGGTGTTGAACTCCAGCAGTCGCGGTAAATATGACGTAAAGGCAAGGTTAGTAAGAGTGCCATCGAAGCACTCAAAAACAATGGAAAAATAACTGCCCAACTAGCATCTGTTTCGTGAGTAAAGAGGATATTGTCAAAGGAAAAAATCACGATGTATGCAAGCCAACCCGACAAGTGCAGGGTCCAAAAATTGGGCTTTTTGTTGGCCTTGTTATCAATACTGTGCATTACTTTCCTTCCAATGATGCTGAATAATAAGAGTAACTCATGTTGTTTCAAACAACAGCGCTTATCGACGAATAACGTATTAATGCGATTGAATGCTTGGCGCATACACTGATTAAGTCTGCATAGCTATAACGCAAACTATAAAAAAAGAGCCCGTAGGCTCTTATTGTGCAAGGGAGTCGCTTGCGTTTACTCAAGCGAAAAACACAAAAGTTTGATGCCTTATTTCCTCGTGTCACTCTGGTTATCCATAAGCTTTGCCAAGTATTCTTCACTCAAACTCGGCGAAAGGTGTTTTGCTACAACAAATGCATTTTCAGAAAGAGCGAAATCCAGAGCGCTCATGCCGTTGCAAACAAGACCTTTTTTCACATCTCGTATTTTTATGTGAGTCTTTTTAAGGGCAAGTTTAAGTTTAAAACGATTATTTGACTGAATTGCTTCACAAATTTTAACTAACTTGCGCTCTAAGCTTGGAGAAATATAGTCAACAGGAGTAGGGCTTGCTTGTAGGCTGGCGACAATAGCAAAGCTGCCAATAAAACCAATAGAGACTTGGATTACTCTTTTTATAGTGGCGCTTTGATTTGTTGTGATTTTCGTAAATGTGCTGTTTGTCGTCGTGGCTTTAGTAGTAGCATTTTTCATCATAGTTACCTTTGCTGTTAATTAACTTCCTCTTAATGAGGATGTGTTAATTACATGACAGCAAAGGCAATTTGTATGCACTGATGCGATGATGTGCGGTAATTTAGGCCAAAAAAGCCCGAACTACCTTTTAGCGCGACGAGTGCTGCGGGGGCTTACGGGCACATGCGATAAACTAGTGCGCTTCGTCCCAGTTATCACCAATACCAACGTCGACAACCAAGGGTACATCAAGCTCAACCGTATCTTCCATCAGCGCCTTTATCTTGGCAATGTATTCATCAACACGTTCGGCCTTTATTTCAAATACAAGTTCATCGTGAACCTGCATGATCATTAAGATGTCTTCATCGTTAATGTCATTTATCCAAGCATCTACATCGATCATTGCTTTTTTGATAATGTCTGCCGCAGTGCCCTGCATGGGGGCGTTAATAGCCGCACGCTCGGCTCCTTTTCGGCGCATGGCATTGCTTGCTTTAATATCAGGCAAATACAAACGGCGACCAAATACGGTGCTTACATAGCCTGTTTGTTTAGCTCCCTCACGAGTTGATTCCATGTAGGTCAAAACACCTGGGTAGCGTTCAAAGTATAAGTCCATGTACTTTTGCGCATCGTGCCTTGGAATATTGAGTTGCTTCGACAAACCGAACGCCGACATACCGTATATTAGCCCAAAGTTAATTGCCTTAGCGCTTCTACGCTCATTCACCGATACTGCATCTAGCGTGACGTCAAAAACTTCAGCGGCGGTTGCGCTATGGATATCTTTGCCAGATGAAAAGGCGCTAACTAAGCCAGGGTCTTTGCTTAAATGTGCCATGATCCTGAGTTCTATTTGGCTGTAATCAGCTGCTACCACCTTGTAGCCTGGGCGAGCCACAAAAGCCTGCCTTACTTGCCTACCTTCGGCTGTTCTGATCGGAATGTTCTGTAGATTAGGATCTGTGGACGATAATCTACCAGTGGCTGTCACCGCTTGATGATAGGAAGTATGCACGCGTCCAGTGCGATGATGAATCATCTTTGGTAGTTTATCGGTGTAGGTATTCTTGAGCTTAGTTAAGCCTCTATAAGCCATGATTTTTTTCGGTAGTTCATATTCCAATGCTAACTCTTGCAGCACTTCTTCGGAGGTTGATGGGGCGCCTTTTGGTGTTTTCTTTACTACCGGAAGGTCCATTTTTTCAAAAAGGATATGTTGCAACTGCTTGGTTGAACCTAAATTAAAGCTCTCACCTGCAAGCTCGTGTACGTCGGTTTCTAGCTCGAGTATGCGAGCTGCTAAGGTCTGGCTTTGTTGGTTAAGCAGTTGACTGTCGATGAGCACACCGTTTTGTTCCATCTTTGCAAGCACAGAAGCCAATGGCACTTCGATGTCGTTGAGTATGTAGGGTAGGTCACCTTTAAAACGAATTAATTCATCAAGCGCTTTATGTAAACGCAAAGTCACGTCGGCGTCTTCAGCAGCATATGGCGCAGCTTCATCCATCGCTATTTGATTAAAGGTAAGCTGCTTAGCACCTTTACCCGCTATTTCTTCGAAGTGTATGGTCTTGTGACCAAGGTATTTCAAAGATAAGTTATCCATGTTGTGTTTTGTCGCTACACTATTAAGAACGTATGAAGCAAGCATGGTATCGGATAAAATTCCCTTTACCTGAATGTCATAATTGGCCAATACATTTTTGTCATACTTCACATTTTGACCAATTTTCTTCGCAGTATCATCTTCAAATATTGCCTTCAGCTTGCTTAGTGCGACATCGCGGTCGAGTTGATCTGGCGCGTCAGGATAGTCATGCGCAAGTGGAATGTAACATGCGTCGTTGTCGGCAATGGCAAAAGAGAGGCCTACTAGCTCTGCTTGCATATAATCTATACTGGTGGTTTCGGTATCAAAGGCATAATAACTTGCGTTGTTGAGCTTGTTAATCCAAGCATCGAGTGCCTCCTCAGTATATACAACTTCGTATTTTTGGCGGTCCAATTCAATGCCAGAACCCTCACTTGGCGTAAGGTCACTTTCAGCGTCACTAGCTTTGTTCTTAGCTGCATCTTTATCATCACTCACTTCTGCCAACCAGCGCTTAAACTCATATTCAGCAAATAAGGTTTTTAATGCAGCTTTATCAAGCTCGCCCATGGTTAGCGTAGTGGGTTCGTATGCTAACTTAAGGTCGCAAACAATGGTGGCAAGTTCGTATGATAAGAAGGCTTGTTCTTTATATTGCTCAATTTTCGCTGCCATGGTTTTTGCACCACGAAATTCCAGCGTTGCTATCTTATCGAGATTGTCATAAATCTCAGCGACTCCGCCAATTCCATTTAACATCGCAACAGCGCTTTTATCGCCCACCCCTGGAATACCAGGAATGTTGTCGACTTTATCGCCTTTCATGGCTAGGTAGTCGATGATCAAATTAGCAGGAACCCCAAATTTCTCTACAACACCGGCTACATCCATGGTGGTGTTCGTCATTGTATTGATGAGTGTTACGTGTTTATCAACAAGCTGAGCCATGTCTTTGTCACCCGTGCTGATCACGCAATCAATACCTTGTGCTGAGGCTTGGCGTGCCAATGTACCTATGACATCGTCGGCTTCAACACCGTCTTCAACAATAATGGGAAAGCCCATTGCTTTAATGATTTCATGCAAAGGCTTTATTTGTGAACGAAGCTCATCAGGCATAGGTGGACGGTTAGCTTTATATTCTTTGTAAATATCGTCGCGAAAGGTTTTTCCTTTGGCGTCAAATACAACAGCAATATGACTGGGTTGATAGGTGCTCATTAGGCTGCGTAACATATTAACGACGCCATAAATTGCCCCAGTATCTTGTCCTTTGGAATTGGTTAATGGGGGTAAGCCGTGAAAGGCCCTGAATAAATAAGATGAGCCGTCAACTAGGACGAGAGGGCTTGTTGATTGTTTTTCCATCATTTGCTCGGTGTATTCGATAATTGCGTTAAGAATGCCATATTTATTGGTGTGTAGCTAGGAAATGAGGCAATCATGCCTGTGGATAACTTTGTGATTAACTTATTGATAGGCACGACAAAATGTACCTGTCCACGCTGATGAAAGGTATTGTATATTGGAATGTGTAGAATAATGTTTGAGGAAAAACTGAATCCCGATATTATTTTTATTATTTCCATTTTATTGCTCAGCGTGCACTGTGAGAATTGGCATTGGTAAAAGCTTGCCAAGTGATCGCTGATTAAGAAGTAGAACGACGTCAAACTCTGCTCTACTTATCCACTAAAATTTAGCACAAATTTTCTAAGATCCAAGCTTTATTTTTGCTTATTTTTTTTCTCTAAGGGGAACAATAAGTTATGTTTTTAGAGAAATACGTAGAATATCAAGCTAATTCAATTTACCATTCTACTAATTCATATCAGCCTAGCAAAAAGACCATGCCATTTGCCCTTGATTTAGAGCTGTGGGCACCCATTTTTGTCACTAAGGCTTATGTATATCTTGCCACAATAAAAAAGGCATAGTGGAAATGCAATACCGCGCCATTATTCGTATTCTAGGTTTATTAGTTGCACTGTTTAGTGTGACGATGATTCCGCCTGCCTTAATTTCGCTTATTTATGGTGACGGCAGTGGCTTGGCTTTTATTCTTGCCTTCGTATTATCTATCCTTACTGGCTTGGCTTTTTGGTACCCGAATCGCAGACAAAAAGCAGACCTTCGGGCCAAGGAAGGTTTCTTGATTGTTGTCCTGTTTTGGACGGTACTTGCCAGTTTTGGTGCGCTCCCTTTCGCGTTATTAGAACAGCCACAAATGAGCATAACCGACGCTATTTTTGAATCCTTCTCAGGGCTAACAACAACGGGTGCGACTGTGATAGAAGGAATCGAGTACCTACCTAAGGCCGTACAGTATTACCGTCAGCAGTTGCAGTGGTTGGGTGGTATGGGGATCATTGTATTAGCGGTGGCGATACTGCCTATTTTAGGGGTAGGTGGTATGCAGTTATATCGTGCTGAAACCCCTGGCCCGGTGAAAGATTCTAAAATGACACCGCGTATTGCCGACACAGCAAAGCATCTTTGGTATATATATTTGTCGTTAACGATTGCTTGTTCAGCTGCTTATTGGGTAGCTGGTATGAATTTGTTTGATGCAGTTTGTCATGCGTTCTCGACTATCGCGATTGGTGGCTTTTCTACTTATGATGCGAGCTTAGGACATTTTAATAGCGTTGCTGTGAACGTAGTGTGCGTTATCTTTTTATGGATAGCTGCGCTCAACTTTTCATTGCATTATGCTGCGGTATCGGGGCGTAATATTCGCAATTATTTCCGTGATCCTGAGTGTAAGGCCTTTTTTACCATACAGCTAAGTTTGGTAACTCTGTGTTTTGGTGTCTTAGTGTATCATTCGGTATATGAAACTGCCGAGATGGCGCTCGACCAAGCACTTATACAAGCGGTTTCCATCAGCACCACCGCCGGATTTGCAACCACCGACTTTAGTTCTTGGCCTGCATTTTTACCAATCATTCTAATATTTTCTAGTTTCATTGGTGGTTGTGCTGGTTCAACGGGAGGTGGTTTAAAAGTCATTCGAATCTTCTTACTTTTTTTACAAGGTAAGCGGGAGGTTGATAGACTGATTCATCCAAAAGCTGTGTATTCAGTTAAACTTGGCGACCGCTCAATGCCCGACCGTGTTGTTGAAGCTGTTTGGGGCTTCTTTTCTGCCTACGCTATAGTGTTTGTAGTGATCATGATTGCCTTAATAGCCACCGGCATGGACGATATCACAGCCTTCACAGCAACTGCCGCCACGCTGAATAACTTAGGCCCTGGCCTGGGTTCAGTCGCAGGTACTTACGCGGATGTCACAGATATGGGGAAATGGCTGCTGGTTATCGCCATGCTGTTCGGGCGATTAGAAGTGTTTTCGCTTTTGGTTCTATTTTCTCCCACTTTTTGGCGCAGCTAAGCCTATTCTACTTTGTTAGCCAAAGAACAAGGCTGAAGGCTGGAACAGCTTTTCAACGTCGTTTATGAATTTCTTATCAACTAAAAACAAGATGACGTGGTCATTTGCCTTAATCGTGGTATCGCTGTGCGCAATGATCACTTCATCTTCACGCACGATTGCTCCAATTGTTGTTCCCGGCGGTAGCTTAATGTCTTGGATTTGTTTACCAACCACTTTTGATGTGTTTTCATCACCATGGGCAATCGCTTCTATTGCCTCAGCCGCACCGCGACGAAGAGAATAGACGTTTACGATGTCACCGCGTCGTACGTGGGTTAACAGGGCTGATATCGTAGCCTGTTGAGGAGAGAAGGCGATATCGATTTCGCCGCCTTGCACTAAATCAACATAGGCACTGCGCTGAATCAGTACCATTGCTTTGGCTGCGCCCATGCGTTTTGCCAACATGGCCGACATAATGTTTGCTTCATCATCGTTTGTTACAGCAATAAAGGCATCAACCTGCTCCACATTTTCTTCGCTGAGCAAGCTAGAGTCGGAGGCGTCGCCGTGGAACACGATGGTTTTATTTAGCATGCTCGATAACTGTTTGGCGCGTTCTTGGCTGTACTCTATGAGCTTGACGTTATGTTTGTTTTCCAAACGTTTTGCTAGGCCTGCGCCAATCAAACCGCCACCCGCGATCATGATCCGTTTATAACTTGATTCCAATTTTTGCAGTTCGCTCATCACTGCGCGAATGTGCTTAGTGTCGGCTATGAAGAACACTTCATCATCGGCCTCGATCACAGTTGACCCTAGTGGCCTGATCGGTTGTCCGCGTCGATAGATGGCGGCCACCCGTGTATCTACATTCGGCATATGTTCTTTCAATGCCGACAAGGCATGGCCTACTAACAACCCGCCATAATAGGCCTTAACAGCAACCAAACTGGCCTTTCCGTCAGCAAATTCTACAACTTGAAGTGCCCCTGGGTAGTCAATTAAGCGTTTGATTGCTTTGGTAACTAGTTGCTCGGGTGCGATCAAGTGGTCGATCGGAATGTCTTGGCTTTTGAATAAACTGTCTTGATAAATAATGTACTGTTCGGAGCGAACGCGCGCTATTTTAGTTGGGGTTTTATAAAGGCTGTGGGCAACTTGACAGGCCATCATATTGCTTTCGTCGCTGTTAGTTACCGCAATGAGCATGTCGGCGTCTTCGGCACCTGCCTTTTTCAAAATATCAGGGTGTGAGCCAACACCACATACCACTTGCAGGTCTAACCGGTCTTGAAGGTTGCGAAGGGTGTCCATATCGTTATCGATAATAGTAATTTCGTTCTTCTCGCCAACTAAGTTTTCAGCTAATGTGCCACCAACTTGCCCCGCACCTATGATGATGATTTTCATTACGTATTTCCCTAAATTCTATTCAGACTTTAGCAGTCTTGCATAATAGAAACCATCCATTTGTGCATCGCCGGGTAAAATTTGTAAGCCGGGTTGAGTTGGGCTTTCGTTTTTGTGCAAAGGCACAAGCTTGGCATCTTTATTGTTTGTTAGGAAGTTCGCTATTTGTTCTGTGTTTTCTTGCTTGAGTATGGAGCATGTTGCATATAACAAAGTGCCGCCTGGCTTTAATCGGCCCCAGATTACGGCCAAGATTTTTTTCTGCAATTCTACTGTGTTTTCAATGTCGGCTGATTTTCTTAACCAACGAATATCAGGGTGGCGACGAATAACGCCGGTGGCTGAGCATGGTGCATCAAGTAAGATTTTATCGTAAGTCGTATTGCCAAGCACTCGCTTTAACACTTCTTCGCTTGATGCATCAGCGACGTATAAATTAAGGCGATCACCAAAATGCGTTTTGTGCCCCAAACGCGTCATATTCTCATCAATACGTTCTAAGCGCTCACCATCGCTATCAATTGCATCGAGCCGTGCTAATTGATTTTGGCTCTCTAGTAAATGAGCCGTTTTACCTCCTGGTGCAGCGCAGCAATCAAGTACCGTGTCGCCAGGCTGAACATTCAGTAGCTCACTTGCAAGTTGGGCTGCAAGGTCTTGAACTGCAAAGGCGCCGTCGTCGAAACCCGGAAGTTGGGTAACGTCGCTGCGCCTTTCTAAGCGAATAGCGGCGCTGGCATTGAAGGCGCTGTGCAAGTCCCAGCCACAATTCTCAAAGTTGGGTTCAGCGTAGTCAATTTCCTCACTATTAAGTTTGTCACAAAAACTAGTTTTGCTTTCTACTCTATGATTAATCCGTAGCCATAGTGGCGGACGTTCATTCATATTCGTCGCAATACTCTCCACTTGCTCGGGGTATTGAGCGAGAAGTTGTTTATAAAGCCATTTCGGTAGCCCAATATTCACGTGTGGCTGATCGATTGCTTGTGACGCAATGTCCTTGCGCTGAAAGTTGCGCAAGTTAGCGTTTACTAAGCCTTTGAGGCCATGATGGCCAAGTACAGTACTAGCTTCAACGGTTTCAGAAACGGCAGCGTGTTCTAATGTACGACTGAAATGTAGTTGATAAAAACCAAGCATAATTAAATGCTCAATGAGCTTATGGTCGCCCTTTAATGGTTTGTCGAGTAACTGACGTAGCCAATACTGCAACTTAGGTAATTCACGTAAGCAGCCAAACACCATTTCCTGCAACCAAGCTTTATTATTAGTCTCATGCCTAGCAAATACTTTAGGCATCACGTCACGGGAGGACTTTCCATGCTCCAATATTTGAAATAACACCCAGGCGGCATCTGCTCGTAAATTTGCTCTGTGGCTTAACTGGTAAAGATTTTGCCCTTGGCGTTTTGATTTTTGATGTCTATGCGGCTTCATATTGGTTGATGTGCAGAGCTGATAAGCTCACCTTCAATGAAAAGATCGGGCTTACCATTAATGATATCACTGGCTTCTTGTGCCTTTTTACCGGGTATTTGAATACAAGTGAGAAGTAGATTGTGCTCTCTTGCCGCAACTTCAATACCTTCTTTACTCACCGAAACAATGGTCCCTACTGGATACTCTTCAAAAGCTTCTACTACTTGTGCTGCGTGCACTTTCAGTGCCAGCTCTTTGTGTTCAAACCATACCATTGGCCATGGATTGAAAGCGCGCACGTTTCTAGCTAATTGCGCCGCACTTTCTTGCCAGTTAACCTTAGCCTCTTCTTTTGACAGCTTATTTGCATAGCTAGCGAGGCTGTCATCTTGGACTACCGGTGTCAGGTTTTCAATGTTGTCGATGGCCTCTATCAAAGCTTCTGGACCAAGTTCAGCGAGATCGTCGTATAAACTTGCACTGGTTGCTAATGGAGGAATAACCATGCTTTTTTCGAGTAATACAGGCCCTGTGTCTAAGCCTTCATCCATCTGCATTACACTTACCCCAGTGAATTTATCACCGGCCCATATTGCACGTTGTATTGGGGCCGCACCTCGCCATTTGGGGAGTAGCGAACCATGCACATTCAAACAACCTAATCTGGGGGTGTGCAGTACCGCCGCTGGGAGAATGAGGCCATAGGCTACCACGATCATAATATCAGCCTGAATTGCAGCCAATTCTTCCTGTGCCGCTTGAGTCTTGAGGCTCTCTGGTTGGTATATGGGGCAGCCGGCCTGTTGTGCTAAGACCTTGACCGCGCTCGGACTGAGTTTTTTGCCGCGCCCAGCGGGGCGGTCAGGTTGAGAATACACCGCAACAACCTCATGTTCAGAGTCTAGTAGCGCCTGAAGATGCTTTGCTGCAAAATCAGGTGTGCCGGCAAAAATGATTTTCAATGAAGTGGCCAATGCTTATTCACAACCCTATTAGTAGTTAAGTTTATGCTTTAGATGCTAAGCGAGCTTCTTTTTCTAATTTCTTTTTGATTCTATTGCGCTTCAGCGGAGACAAATAATCCACGAAGAGCTTACCCTCTAAATGGTCAAGTTCGTGCTGAATGCAAACTGCAAGTAGGCCTTCTGCCTCCAGCTCAAAGCTCTCACCATTGCGATCCAGTGCTTTTACCGTCACTTTTTCTGCACGATCAACTTTTGCGTAGTTATTTGGTACTGACAAGCAGCCTTCTTCGCTAATGGTTGAACCTTCGCGAGCAATGATCTCTGGGTTTATGAATACTTTCGGCTCGTCTTGCTCTTCAGAAACATCCATTACGACAACACGTTGATGCACATTTATTTGTGTTGCTGCTAATCCAATACCTTTCTCGTCCTTCATGGTATCAAACATGTCGTCAACTAAATTGCGTATTTCATCGTTAACTTCCTTTACGGGAGCCGCGACTGTGCGTAGTCTCTCGTCTGGAAATGTAAGTACTGTTTTTACTGCCATTGTTAAATTTACTCTTATTGTCAGTATTGAAAAATATACTATTCGTGTAGAATAGTTATTTAAAGCTTGCTTTAATTGTCTATTCTAACGCATAAGGCATAGTCTGTGGTCTAGATATAGGTTAATCTTATCAAAAATAAACCGATAACTACTACGGGCATTTAATTTAATGGTCTGTGGCAAAACCAGCCCGAAGTACAGGCGACCAACAGGAATATCAAGAGTAGTATAAGAATGACTATGATAAAAAAACTATCAATGCTGGCACTCATCGTTTGTGGCACCTTATTAGTGAATATGAAATCAGCATTGGCAGATATCATCAATATTAAGACGGATGCACCACAAACCTATGTGGTTAAAAAGGGAGATACTCTTTGGGATATCTCTAACTTGTTCCTTGATCAGCCTTGGCTATGGCCAGAATTATGGCGAAATAATACGCAAATAGAAAATCCCCACCTTATCTATCCGGGGGATGAATTACGTTTGCGTTATATCGATGGTGAGCCGGTAATAGAGTTGGTGCGCGACAAAACCTCTATTTCGCTAACACCAGATTCATCTACAAAAGTGAAGCCTTCGCCTATCGGTGTGTTACCTTGGAAGGTACTTAGCCCATATATTCGAAACGATAGAATAATGTCGGCTATGGCTTACAACAAACTACCTCACTTATTAGGTGATAATGACGGTGTTACCGCTTATGTTGAAAAAGACTTTGTATTGAGTCATCGCCTACCGGACGAAAACGCTGAGTATGAGATAGTTCGCAAAGAAAAAGCGCTTATGGATCTCAATGGTGAATTAATTGGTTTTCAAGTTCGCAACGTAGGCCGTGTTGAAGTTATGGCAGGCGGCGGTGAGCAGCAGATAGTTCGCCTTGTGAAAAGCAACAGTGAAGCTCGCCGCGGCGACAAGTTAAGTCCTATTGAGGAATTCGATACATCTGATTTAGTGCTTTCAGCAGCAACCGATCAAGTTGGCGTTTTAATCGCAAATATTGAAGAGCGTCGTCTTATCGGTAAGCGTGATGTTGTTGTCATCAACCTAGGTTCAGACGAAGTGAGTCCAGGCATGGTGATGGGGGTTTACAAGCAAGGTCCAGTTATCATAGATGGTGAGCAACCAAAATATGAAGTATCAAGAAGTAAACTGAAAGAACTTCTCGATTTAGAAGAAAGAATTGAGCAACCAGCATTCAAGATTGGCGAGCTCGTTGTATTTAAGACCTTTGATAACGCAAGTTACGCTTGGGTTACAAAATCTAATAAGCACATGATGGGCGGGGAGTTTGTGGGTAAACCATAAACCCCTTATGCTGCAGCAGGGTTGACTCACTGAGCTTTAGTATAGGCATGGTTTCAGCGCTGCTTGCAGCAATATTTATACACTGATTTTTGACCAAGGAAGGGCAAAATGATCACATCTAACGCCGATATTAACTATTGGCTAGCGTTAACAGCAATACCTAAAATTGGCATTGCTGGTCTGCTTTCAACTGCACGCCACTTTAAAACAAACATTGCAGCACTTGGTGACATTTCTGGCTCGTCTTTGCAAGCCTACGGGTGGACCGATGAGCAAATTGCTTGCTTAAGCGAACAGAATCCTTTTACCCAAAAAGCCTATAATTGGTTACACGACATCGATACCTCATCTTTATCTGAGACGAGTGATGCACAGGGGCGTTTTATCATCAGCTATGATTGCCTCGAATATCCCCCATTACTAAGAGAAATATCTCAGCCTCCGATCCTATTATTCGCAGACGGCAATATCAATTTGCTTGCTGAGCAACAACTTGCCGTAGTTGGTACACGTCACCCAAGCGCCGGTGGTATTAATGCAATAAACACCATTGTTGCCGAGTTAGTAAGAACGTCGAATATCGTCATTACCAGTGGGCTTGCTCTTGGGATTGATGCTCAATGCCATCAGACTTGCTTATCGAACTCAGGTAAAACAATAGGCGTTCTGGGTTGTGGTATTGACCGTATTTATCCACAACGGCATAAATCGCTATATGCAAAAGTCCAACGCTCAGGCTTGCTATTGAGTGAGTTTCCACCAAGTGTATTACCCAGTCCAAAACACTTTCCTCGGCGTAATAGAATTATTAGTGGAATGAGTTGCGGAACCTTAGTTGCCGAGGCAAAAATTAAAAGTGGTTCACTGGTAACTGCTAAGTATGCATCTGAGCAAAATAGAGAGGTGTTTGCGATGCCAAGCCACATTCACAACTCTCAAGCTAAAGGTTGTCACTGGCTTATCAAACAAGGCGCGAAGCTTGCAGAATGCGCGCAGGATATTCTAGATGAGTTACCGATTAATCAAAAACAAAGCTTGGCAATGGCGCCGTTGTTAGATACTGTATCTACAGACCTGAAAGAGTCTGTCGATGCAATGATAAGCGAGGCTGCCGACCCAATCCTTCAAGCGATTGATTACGACCTTACTTCTATCGACGATATTGCGAAGCGTAGCGGCGAGTGTATACCTAACTTGCTTACAAAATTATTAGAATATGAGTTGCGCGGAATTGTGGCCTCCACTTCAGGAGGTTACCTTAAATTGAGGGCTTAGCAATGTTTGATATCCTCATGTACTTATTTGAAAACTTAGTACACAGTGAGAGTGAATTTCGAGTTGACCACGATGAGTTAACCGATGAGTTATTGAGAGCGGGTTTTCATCTCGACGAGATATACAAGGCCCTCGCCTGGGTCGAAAAGCTTGCTCAACTGCAAGAAACAGAGGCAAAACCCTATCTGTCTCGTGTGGCGGTACCAAGCAGTACTCGCGTTTATACCCCTGAAGAACATACTCGCCTTGATACACAGTGCCGCGGCTTTTTGATGTTTTTAGAGCAAGTCAAAGTGCTGGATATTAGCACCAGAGAAATGGTTATCGACCGCACTATGGAAATTGAGTCAAACGAGTTTTGCCTACAAGACCTAAAATGGGTGGTGCTGATGGTGCTGTTTAACGTGCCTGGCAAAGAGTGGGCATACGAGCAAATGGAAGATCTTCTGTTTGAAGAGCAGGAAGGGCCCTTGCATTAGCTTGTGTCATTGCTAGCACAATCATTTTGGTAAATATCGACCATGGCAAAAATTGATCACAAGCTGTTTAGTGCAAACCAACATGCGTTGGACCAAGCTTACGGTGAGTGCCCCGAATGCAGTGCGAAGCTGGTAATTAAACATGCAAACAAGTCTTCTTTTCTTGCGTGCCAAAACTACCCAGACTGCAAGCATACTCAACAACTGCATAAGAATGATGTCAGCATACTGAAAGTGATGGCGGGGTCTTCTTGTCCTGAATGTGGCCAAGAACTGGCTGTTAAAAAGGGCCGCTATGGCATGTTCATCGGCTGTACTGGTTTTCCTGAATGCCATTATATTGCAAGTAAAGATGGCCTTTCTCAACAGAGTGAACATGCCGCAGTTACTTGCCCAAAGTGTGAAAAGGGTGAATTAGTTAAGCGACAAAATAAGTTTGGAAAGCACTTTTATGCCTGTAATGCCTACCCAAAGTGTAAGTATATGCTGAACGCCGAGCCCGAAGCTATGCCCTGTGAAGCCTGCGGGTGGAAAGTGATGACCAAAGTAGAGAGTCAGAACAATAGTAAAAAATTAGTTTGCCCTCAAGTGAACTGTCAGCATATTCAAACACTATAATTAGTTCAACAGACAGGTTATCCATATACCTTCTATCCGATACACATTCACATTATTTTATTAGTAGGGCAGTAATATGCAGTTATTTATCGACGCTTTCCATCACCAACAATGCTTTTCTTATCCTACCGAAGCCGTTTTTGGCTTAGGCTGTGACCCTCTATCTGAAAAAGCAATGATGGATATCCTGAGTCTTAAATCTCGACCAGTAGAAAAAGGCGTGATTTTGATCGCAGGAAGTGTTGAGCAATTAGATTCATTTATTGAACTCGACAAGATAGCAGAGGCAAACCAGGAAAAAATCTTTGCCTCGTGGCCTGGGCCTTTTACGTGGCTATTGCCTAAGTCGGCGAAAACGCCATCATGGGTCAGTGGTAATTCGGATCTTGTTGCAGTACGAGTGACCAATCATCCTTTAGTTAAGGAGATGTGCGCTGCCGTGAACAGCCCTATGGTGTCGACAAGTGCTAATCCGGCAGGTAAAGAGCCGGCAAGAACAGAGCAGCAAGTTGTTGACTATTTCGGTTCTGAACTGCTTGTTGTTGAAGGCGCATTAGGTGAGCAACAACAACCAAGTACGATTATTAATGGACTCACATTAGAAACATTGCGATCATAGGACATCCATAGAATAACTTGGTTATCTCTTTGATACTTTAAAGAGCAACACTTCTACTTTTAAAGAGGCAGCATGGTAAGTCAGCAACAAATTGATGAAGTAAAAGCTTTTTTAATGAAGCTTCAAGATAATATTTGCCAGACCCTTGAGCTATCTGACTCTAGAGGTTCTTTTCACCAAGACGAATGGCATCGTGAAGAGGGGGGAGGTGGCCGTTCAAGGGTGCTTACAAATGGGCATTCCATTGAACAAGGTGGCGTAAATTTCTCACATGTATTTGGCGATCAAATGCCAGCATCTGCAACGGCTTCACGACCCGAGTTAGCCGGGCGGCGCTTTCAAGCAATGGGCGTGTCGCTGGTTATTCATCCGCACAACCCTTATGTGCCCACATCGCATGCTAACGTCCGCTTCTTCATCGCCGAAAAAGAAGGTGCTGAACCCATCTGGTGGTTTGGTGGTGGCTTTGACTTAACCCCGTCATTTCCATTTAAAGAAGACTGCGTGCATTGGCATAGCGTGGCAAAAACAATATGCGATCCCTATGGCGACGATGTATATCCAAAATACAAGAAGTGGTGTGACGATTATTTTTATTTAAAACACCGTGATGAAACGCGAGGTGTAGGTGGCTTATTCTTCGATGACTTAAATGAAGCCGGTTTCGAACAAAGCTTCAGTTTTATGAAAGACGTTGGGAATGGCTTTTTAGATGCATATGTACCCATTCTCGAAACTCGAAAAAATACGCCGTTTACTCAGCGAGAGCGTGACTTTCAACTCTATCGACGTGGTCGCTATGTTGAATTTAATCTAGTTTACGATCGAGGCACACTGTTTGGCTTGCAAACAGGTGGTCGAACCGAGTCTATTTTGATGTCGATGCCACCATTAGCTAGGTGGGAATACAATTATCATCCCAACGCGGATTCACCGGAAGGAAAAATTCAAGCTTTCCTTAAACCTAGAGATTGGCTGGCTGAATAGCCAGCTTTTTTCATTCCCTACAAGCTTCAATGCATGAAAAACTTGCGTTAGATCAATTCTTTCTTCGTAAAAGCCGAGCAAAGCTCCAAAGTTAATCCAGATCAACTTTCTTTGTTGTCCCTCATATTAGGATTACTAACATTAAGTGGCCGTGGCCATCAGCTTTTAGTTTTAATAATCACTCAAGAGAGAAAATAAATGAAAAATGCTCTAACAAAAACAATAGTCGGTGCAGCTGTATTAGTAGGTCTTGGTTTTGCGACATCAGCAATGGCTCATGAGAAAGGCGACTTTGTTATTCGTGGCGGTATCACTAATGTTGCACCAAATGATGATTCTTCTAATATTCTTGCCGGTGGTGCAGACCTTGGCTTAGGCATCACTGTTGATAGTAATGCGCAATTAGGCTTGAACTTCGCTTATTTTCTAAGTGATAACGTTAATGTGGAAGTGCTCGCAGCAACGCCATTCACTCACGATGTTAATTTTGGTGCGTCTGATCCATTAGGTACTGGAGATGCTTTGGGCGAAGTGACTCATTTGCCGCCTTCAGTTACCGCTAACTATTATTTTGCTGATGCTTCTTCTGCATTTCAACCTTACGTAGGGGCCGGACTTAACTTCACCATTTTTTTTGATGAAGAATTTACTTCTGCAAACAGAGCTGCAGGTTTGTCTGACTTAGAGCTTGATAGTTCGTTTGGCCTAACTGCTCAAGTAGGTGCTGATTATATTATTGATGATCAATGGCATGTTAATGCGTCTTTACGTTGGATAGATATTGATACTGAAGCGTCATTTAAAGTAGGTGAGGCGGACGGTGCAGTAAACGATATTCAAATAGACCCCATCGTATTTACTGTCTCAGTTGGCTACACTTTCTAGCTAAGCACTAGTTATCGCGTATTCATTTGTGTGTTCAGCCTCTATTCGTAGGGGCTTTTTTATTCGCATAGAAAATCAAAATTTCTACAAAATACACAGAACATATCGCCATTTCATGACAGTTTATAGTAATCTCTATGCATCATTACTGCGCAGCCAATATAACTATATTCAATGTCAATAAATCAAATACACACCAATGATCTCACCCACAAGCTAACGAAAACTGCAGAGCAAAATATAGCCCTCGCTACGTCTGGGAGAATAGCTAAGCTTGCCGTATATGGAAAACCTATAGAGCAGAGTAAGTCGCCCATTATTCATCAAATGTTTGCCGAGCAGTTTGATATTACGATTTCCTATGAAAAAATCCATGGTGAACCATCAACCTTTCTTGCTCAACTCGACAACTTTTTTGCTCAAGAAACAGCGATTGGTGCAAATGTCACTATGCCATTTAAAGAACTTGCAGCAAATTGGGCACAGCATCAATCAAAAGAAGTGCAGCAGGCAAGTGCTGCAAATACATTAGTAAAAGTCGGGAGGGAGTTCTTCGCGCAAACGACTGACGGAAAGGGATTAGTATCTGATTTACTGCGTAATGAAATGCAGTTGAGGAATAAAACTATCTTGCTTATTGGTGCCGGTGGTGCAGCTCGAGGAGCCATATCGGCTTTACTGCAGGAGCAGCCTAGGTGTATTCACATTACTAATCGAACCAAAGCAAATGCGCAACGTTTGGTCGATGCTTTTGTTGATGAAAGAGTGATGGCAATTGCAGAAAGTGACTGCAGCAAACATCAATATGATCTTATCGTTAACGCTACATCTCTCAGCTTACAACAAGCTTTACCTAATCTGGACGATAGCTTATTTGCGAAACATACTGACGTTTACGATATGGTGTATCAAAGTCAAGATACGGTTTTTGTTGCCCACGCAAAAAAGTTAGGCTGTAAGAATGCGATAGACGGCTTGGGCATGTTGGTCGGGCAAGCTGCTGAAAGCTTTTATTTATGGTTCGGACGTCGCCCTAATGTTGAACCTGTACTGAGTTACCTGCGTGAAGAATTACGAGCAGGCAACTAATCATTGTTGCTTACTCAGGTAGCGCACGCTCAGTTAAATATTCTGCGCCTAATTTAACGTAGTTGACTGCACTTTGTTTCAAAAAGGCCAATTCACTATCTTTAAGGGGGCGGGCTTTTTTGGCAGGGTTCCCCACGTATAAAAAACCACTCTCTAGCACTTTATTGGGTGCGATTAGTGCACCAGCAGCAATAAAAACATCATCTTCCACAATTGCGCCATCCATCACGATAGCCCCCATACCGACTAAAATGCGATTGCCCAATGTACAGCCATGCAGCATACACTTGTGGCCAACAGTAACATCGTCACCAATAATCAACGGGTAGCCGTTTGGGTTTTTGTCTGACTTTCTGCTCACATGTAACACGCTACCATCTTGAATATTACTTCGCTTGCCTATGCGAATAATATTTACATCGCCCCTCGCCGCAACAAGAGGCCAAACGCTACTCTCTTCGCCAAGTTGGATATCCCCAACGAGTATGGCGCTATCGTCGATATAAACTGAGCTGGGAAAAGAAGGAGTAATAGTTTTATACGCTCTGATGGTCATATTCATTCCTAAGCGGTGAGAGTTGAACAATATTAACATATATTAATAGCTTTCTTGCATCAGAAAACCCCAGTTCAGCGTTAAGCCAGTTTAGCGTTAAATAAGAAACTTAAGCTCTCGTTTGTAGTATGAGCAGAAAATATGAAGAGGATGAGCTGAAGCCAAGTGAAACGTTAGTTAAGACACCAATGAATTCGGCTATCAATTCATGACATGATAAGCCAAACTCCAACCAAGCTGAGCAGAGAACCCGCAATTCTGTTTAGCCACTTGATTCTATCACCCTTACTTAATGCTAATCTGAGCCCCTTACCACCACTTGCATAAATCATCATGCATAAAAACTCACTTAGCATGATAATACTTACTAGCACTAACAACTGTGTACTCAGGGTCTTTTCTATATTGATGAAGGGGGGAAGTATTGAGACCATGAAAGCCCAACCTTTTGGATTGGCAATAGCCGTTACAAAACCCTGTGATATTAGTTGAAAGTTAGAAGCAATAGCTGTGCTGCCCTCTAAAGACTCAATGCTAGCTTTACTCATCCACATTCGCATACCCAAATAGGCAAGATAAATACCGCCGACCCACTTAAATATAGAAAAAATAGTTGGATAGTTCAGCATCAGGCTAGCAATACCCACTACTGCCATCACTGCAACGCTTGCTACACCAATTACCTCACCCAACATCATCCAAAGCGTGCGTCGTATTCCAATTGTCATGCCCAGAGTCATTGCTAAAGTCATACACATACCGGGTGTTATTGAAATGAATAGAAAGGTTGGAATGAATACCATCAAGACTGCAATGTCAGGCATATAGCTTTCTCGTTTATAGTACTTAACTAGGCAATATTGTAACTATTTTGTGAATAAAAGTACGAAATATAAGCCTTTAGCATGATTCTCGAGCGATCAACGCTAAAAGTGCATTTATTTTGCTAAAGAGGCTTGACCCCAATACTAATACCTGTAGAATGCGCGCCACTTCAACGGAGACATCCAAACGCAAGTTTAGAGCTAAGTTGAAGCGGCAAGTGTATTTACAATTTGTGTTGGGTTTTACATCGACTTCGGTCAAAAATAAATTCAAATAAATTTGCAAAATGGCTTGACAATAAATTGGATGTAGGTAGTATACGCATCCCGCTTGAGACGGCACGAAACGTGACTTTCAAGCCGCTGGTGAAATAGAAAGAAGCCAGCACGTTCTTTAACAATATAAAACAAGACAATCTGTGTGGGCACTCATTAAGAGTGTCGACAACAAAAAACGATTTACAAAAAATTTAATTGAAGAGTTTGATCATGGCTCAGATTGAACGCTGGCGGCAG
>NZ_JADNRN010000004.1 GCF_015595035.1 Marinibium conchae
TCTCAAGCGGGATGCGTATACTACCTACATCCAATTTATTGTCAAGCCATTTTGCAAATTTATTTGAATTTATTTTTGACCGAAGTCGATGTAAAACCCAACACAAATTGTAAATACACTTGCCGCTACAACTTAGCTCTAAACTTGCGTTTGGATGTCTCCGTTGAAGTGGCGCGCATTTTACAGATAAGGAATTTTGCGTCAAGGCTTTTCTGGCAAAATATCTATGATTTATCATTTACACTGATAGCGTATCTATATAAATTTTTAAAACAGTCACAATTTTTACCGACTTTAGCAAAAGCCAATTTATTTACTACTTTGTGTGTCCGACTTATGCTCTGATGGGTCCGCCGGTTCACTGGCTTTTGATTCGTCTTTCTCACCTAAAATGTCAAAATCGACATCTTCTTCAGTTTCGCCAATGACATCTTCTAGTGTGACTTTGTCAACGGTCCTAAATGTATTCACTGGACCTGCGACTGTATAAAGCATAAATACTATGAAAAGAACTAATGAAGGAGCGGTAGCAACAACGATAAAAACTAACATCACCACCAATATAACGAAAAATGGAACCTTGCCATGCCAGTTAACTTCTTTAAAACTATTGTACTTAAAGTTTGACACCATCAATAAGCCGGCTATACCTGTTACAAAGGCCACTATTATCCCAAATTCATTTCCATCGATATCGTAATCAATACTCACCCAAACCATACCAGCAACAACAGCTGCGGCCGCAGGACTCGCCAGCCCTTGAAAAAAGCGAGAATCGGCAATGCCAACTTGAGTATTAAAGCGGGCTAAGCGAAGAGCAGCGCCTGCAACATATATAAATGCTGCAAGCCAGCCGAATTTTCCTAGCTCGCTTAGACCAAAATTGTAGGCGACTAATGCAGGAGCCATACCAAAAGATACCATATCGGCCATCGAGTCATACTCAGCACCAAAATCACTCTGCGTATTAGTAATTCTAGCTACTCTACCGTCGAGTCCATCAAAAATCATTGCAACGAAGATAGCAATAGAAGCAGCCTCAAAATGATTATTCATTGACATAACAACAGCATAGAAACCGGAAAATAAACCCGCTGTTGTAAGAAGGTTTGGAAGTAGATAGATTCCGCGACGGCTAGACATATATAGTTAGTACCTTTGTATTGATAGTGTATAATAGCAAAAGTAACGCAAAACACTCATTTAATAAAGATAAACTGCTAGCTCAGCTAACATAAGCGGGGGATGTTAAGAGTAGATTGCGATTTGTCAGAATTTTTTACAGATTGAACGACACTTAAGTCTATTTCACTATTTACCTCAATAAATACAGTGACATAGCAGATAGGTATGATGCTTGCATACAAATCTTTATTAAGCCACTTATCGGCTACAAAGAAGTAATGGAATAATGAAAATGATTAAAAAACTATTGTCTGTTTCTGTCATCATCAGCGCTCTAAGCGCCGGCTCAGCGTTTGCTGGCGTGCACGTGTTAGATTTTGACTATGACGCTCAAGGCCAAAAAATTCAGAACGGCACCATAATTGATAACCAATACGCTGCATGGGGTGTCACTATCTCCGGCTGTAATCTGAACGGTGATCTCGATGGCGGAAGCCATGTAGACGGTAAATGTAACGATAAAAGCTGGAATGACAACGAAGAGCAGCGTCAAATAAGCTTTGACACAAGCCTAAGCGGAACGAGAGATACCGATCTTGAGTTTGTTTACGATGCTGGGTCAGACTCATACGAGTCTAGACGTTCGCATGCTGATTATCTTCCGTTAACTGAGTACGAAAACTACTACAGCAATTTGGCGAATGAGCTACCGAATAATCACGGTAACCTTGCTAACGCTTGGAAACAACCTGGTAACGTAATGATTATCAATGAGTGGCATGATTGCCCGAACGGTTGTAGCAACCCAGATGATGAAGGCCAAAGACCAGCGGGTTTCTTTAGTTTTGATTTTACAAGCCCAGTTAGCATCGTATCATTGGATTTCTTTGATATCGAAATGCCTGAAGCACAAATCGGCACCGATGCTGCAAAAGTATTCTTTCATTTAGCTAACGGCACAATTTTTGAACAAGTGCCTGTGCTGGGTGATGGTGGTTACGGACGTGAAACCTACAATACAATGTTCGAAGTAACGAAGCTTGTTGTTAACATGCCTGGGTCTGGTGCAATAAACAACCTAGTATATAAAACAGCAGAAGTAAGTGCACCTGGCGCGGCAATACTGTTAGCCCTTAGCCTCGGTGGCTTAGTGCTTCGCCGCAAGAAGTAATTGTAATTGCAAAATACTAAGGCCTCTTATCAGAGGCCTTTTTTTATGGTCAAATATGTCAGAACTTTATCACTCTTGCTTTGGAACTAAATTGAAACACATTTTATTAATAGCTTTACTTATCAGCTCAGCCTTTCTCCAAGCTCAAGTTGCAAACACCTATGAAACTGCACAACAAGCTTATGAGAACTTTGAGGTAGAAGAAGCCTATATTCATCTAAAGAATGCACTGCAAGAAGATCCAGACCATCTGCCCTCAAAAATTCTTATGGGAAAAGTACTATTCAAGAAAGGCTTCGCACGGGATGCGATAATAGAATTCGAGGACTCCGTATCAGCGGGAGCAGATATAAACCTTTTCATCTCAGATTTTGCAAGTGCCTATTTATATCTTGGATTAAGTGATGAAATAGCTGATTTACCCGAATCCGGCCTTACTTCTGCTAACCTCTTAAACCTTTTACTGGTAAAAGCAACGAGTGCTTTTTCGATCGGTGACGACCTTAATGCTGAAAAGATATATAAAAAGGCGCAATCACTTTACCCTAATAATCAACGTGTATTGCAGTCATTAGTTTATCACTACTTATTCGTAAATAAGATCGATGACGCTAAAACTAGCTTAAAGTCTTTAGTTGCTCTTGCTCCTGATGACTACAGAACAATTCATCTACAAGGCATTCTTGCAAAACGTGATAAGAATTACGATGAGGCAGAGACACTATTAATTCGTGCGCGTGCCTTGTCGAATGATGACCCCATCGTATTGCGTACCTTAGCCGACGTATATCTTGAGAATCAAAATATAGAAAATGCTAAAGACATTATTGATGTTATTGTTAAAAATACCCCAAACGATCCATTTGCTCTTTTACTCTTAGCGAGGATCAATGAAAACCTCAGCGGTGTTGTTTCATCAGAATTGTTAGCCGAGGTAAATCAACAACTATCTCTTGTACCCGAACAGATTAAGCTTGAGAGAGCAGAGCTCATTTTTGCGCAAGCGCTTGCAACTTACATGGGTGGAAACTATGAACAGGCAGCAATAGGCTTTGAAAGCTATAGGATAAAAAATCGTAGCGATGTGAATGCTATCAGTTTGCTGGCCGACACGTACATTAAACTTGATCAAGACTTCAAAGCATTAGCATTATTAGATGGTACTCAAGGGCTTTTCAACAATAACCTCGAGCTTAATTTGATGCTCTGCAATTTATACTTAGAATCGAACAAGACATTTAAATGTAGTTTATTGCTCGATAAACTATCAGACAAGCTGGGTAATACTAATCCTAGTATTGTTTACGCTAGAACAAGAACGCTTCATGCAAGAGGCAAATCGTCAGAAGCTTTAGCCCTTTTCGAAGAATATTTTGCGAATCAACTCGATCCTAATGTCATATTCTTTCATGTAGAGTTGCTACGCGCAGAGTTGCGTAATGAAGAAGCATTAACCCGTATTGAGCAACTACTACGGATCCTTCCTGACAGTCTTGATGCTCAAATAACCAAGTCTGAGCTACTTGTTATTTTACAGAGATACGAGGAAGCCGCTGAATTATTGAAGTTGGTGTTAGCAAAAGACAGTAATAATAGCCTTGCGTTACACAATAGCGCTATCGTTAATTTACAATTGGGCATGTTAGATTCCGCTGAAGCCGATATCAAAAAGGCAATCGCCTTGGATACTGAAAGCAGCAGTAGTATCTTTCAGTCACTGCTCGCAAAGATCTACTTGGCCCAAAACAAGTTAAATGATGCGCAAGAGGTGCTGGAAGAAGCAAAACTCGAACATGGCTCATCACGTTATTTGTCAGATGCTTTGATTGATCTGTATAAACGCCAAGGAAATAACAAAGCTGCGATCCGAGAGTTAGACATCTTATTGAAGCAATATTTTTTGAATGAAGCATATCTCGTGGAAAAGACGCGCCTACTCATTCAAGAAGAGGAGTACGATAAGGCGAAACAACAGGCTAAGTTATTATTTGGTATTTGGGGTGAAAAGCCAGAGCAGCTCATATTTCTCGCCTCACTGCAAACCAACGCTAGAGACTATGCTGGTGCATTACAATCCTTAGATTCCTTTGATACCTTAAGTGGTGTTAGTGCGCGCTCTCAATTACAGCGCACACAAACTTTAATTCAAGCAAACAGGATTGCGGACGCACAAAGCACCGCTAACAATCTTGCTAAATTGGCGCCAATGTCTCCAGTTGCCAAGGTCGTAATTGCAGAAGCATTTCTAATGACAAACGAATATGCAAAGAGTTTCTCCTTATACAAAGAAGCACTTGATATCTCACCTGAGTACAACTTAGCCATTGTGAAAATGTACCAACTAGTTATCTCTCAGGATAAATTCGTAGACGAGTTTGTTAACGTCGCTAAAAAGTTGATTGCAGGAAGCCCAAATAACTCCCTGATTAAGAACATGTTAGCCGACCTTTACATGACAAAAAAAAGTTATAGTCAGGCACTAGAATTATATCTCTCAATCACAGCCGACCAACGTTATCGCAACCTCGCGTTAGTTCACAACAACATCGCTAATATCTATCTGAATAGCATAGAGGATATAACTAAAGCTGAATTCCATGTCGATGCTGCCCTTGCACTGAATAAGCAACATCCACTGATTCTAGATACGCATGGATGGTTAAAAGCCAAACAAGAAAACTTTGATGGCGCTCTCACCATTTTGCGACAGGCAATAACGTTAGATTCTGACAACCCTCAAATACAATATCACTTAGCTTATGTACTTGCACAGCTAGGCCGAAATGATGAGGCAGTGCGACTGTTAGAAGATGCAATATCAAATAGTTCGCGCTATTTTGACAGCAAACTAGCGCAGTCTTTACTACAAAAAATAAAGGCCTAGCGTTTTCGGTCAATTGATATCCAATTGACCGCCATTTTCACTGATCCTAACAACTTCACTATCTTTCAGTGCACCCGCTAGAAGCTTCTCGGCCAGCGGGTTTTCTATCTGCATTTGAATAGCACGCTTCAATGGTCTTGCACCGTATACAGGGTCAAAGCCTGCATCGGCGATGATGTCAAGAGCGGCTCCAGAGATCTCAAGCTTGAGACCCATTTCTTGTAGTCTCTGGCGTAATCCTAAGAGCTGAATCTTCGCAATTGCCTTAATTTCCTCTTTTGCTAACGAATGGAAAACCACAATATCATCAACCCTGTTGATAAACTCAGGTCTGAAATGGCTTGAAACCTGAGTCATTACTTGCTGCTTCATTTCGTCATACGAGCTATCATCGTTGTAGTTCTGTATAACGTCAGACCCCAAATTTGATGTCATAATGATCAGTGTATTTTTAAAGTCGACGGTACGCCCTTGTCCATCGGTTAGTCTTCCATCATCTAAGACCTGTAGAAGGATGTTAAAAACATCTGGATGTGCCTTTTCGACTTCATCGAGTAAGATCACCGAATAAGGCTTTCTGCGAACTGCTTCTGTGAGATAGCCTCCCTCCTCATAGCCAACATATCCCGGTGGCGCTCCGACTAAGCGGGAAACGCTATGCTTTTCCATAAACTCCGACATGTCGATTCGAACAAGTGCGTCCTCGGTATCAAACATAAAAGACGCGAGCGCTTTTGACAGCTCAGTTTTACCTACTCCGGTTGGCCCGAGAAACAGAAACGAACCCGTAGGTTTGTCTGGGTCGGCTAAACCTGCGCGAGAGCGACGAATAGCACTAGATACCGCTTTTACCGCCTCACTTTGCCCGACAACGCGCTTGCCCACAATCTCTTCCATATTAATAAGCTTTTCTTTTTCGCCTTCTAACATTTTACTCACTGGAATACCTGTCCAGCGAGACAGCACATCGGCAATTTCTTCCTCAGTGACTTTATTTTTAAGCAAAACTGTTTCGGTATTTTCTTCATCAGCGGCTTGTTCTAAACGGAGCTCAAGCTCAGGAATACGACCGTATTGTAGCTCAGACATTCTAGATAAATCTGACGCCCTACGTGCAACTTCTAGGTCGAGCTTAGCCTGCTCGAGCTCTGCCTTGATGAATTGTGTACCTTGCATAGCATCTTTTTCTCGATGCCATACTTTGTTCAACTCTTGAAATTTTATTTCGAGCTGTTCACGCTCCAACTCAATCACTTCCAAACGCTTGTGTGATGAAGTATCGGTTTCTTTCGCTAAAGCTTGCTCTTCTAACTTGAGCTGAATAATACGGCGCTCAAGCTTGTCCATTTCTTCTGGCTTGGAATCAATTTGCAAGCGAATACTTGAAGCCGCTTCGTCAATTAAATCGATTGCTTTGTCTGGCAGTTGACGATCGCTTATATAGCGATTAGACAGGCTCGCAGCCGCAACAATAGCAGGGTCGGTAATATCAACCGAATGATGCAGTTCATATCGCTCTTTTAATCCGCGTAAAATAGCAATAGTATCTTCCACATTGGGCTCATCTACTTGCACTTTCTGAAAACGTCTTTCCAAGGCTGCATCTTTTTCAATATATTGTCGATACTCATCAAGCGTAGTGGCACCTACACAGTGTAATTCGCCTCGAGCAAGTGCTGGTTTAAGCATATTCCCAGCATCCATAGCGCCCTCTCCCTTCCCGGCACCAACCATGGTATGTAGCTCATCAATGAAGAGTATGACCTTACCCTCTTCTTTTGCTAATTCATTTAAAACAGCTTTCAAGCGCTCTTCGAACTCACCACGATATTTTGCACCAGCTAACAGCGAGCCCATATCGAGAGACAATACACGTTTATTTTTAAGACCCTCTGGTACTTCCCCGTTAATAATACGCTGAGCTAAGCCCTCAACGATTGCTGTTTTACCCACTCCAGGTTCACCGATTAAGACAGGGTTATTCTTCGTTCTACGTTGCAAAACCTGAACAGTTCGACGAATTTCATCATCGCGCCCAATCACTGGGTCAAGCCTTCCTTGCTCAGCTCTCTCAGTTAAATCACTGGTGTATTTTTCAAGTGCTTGCCTCACGTCCTCTGCGTTAGGATCCGTCACTTTCTGGCCTTTGCGCATATGATCAATCGCCTGCTCTATAGCTTCTTTTTTAACCTTAAGCGATTTGTAAATCGTGCCTAAATAACCCCTATCTTCGAGCGATGCGAGAACAAACACTTCAGACGTGATGTAATCGTCTTTTCTTTTTTGCGCAATTTTATCACTGAGGTTTAGTAGCTTGATTGAGTCATTGCCTAGCTGCACATCGCCACCAATTCCTTGCAATTGTGGAAGGCGCTCAATAGCTTCCGACAGTGATGACCGCAAACTGTTAACATTAACACCGGCTTGATCAAACAAGGTGCGAACTGAGCCACCTTGCTGATTCAGTAAAGCCATTAATAAATGAACTGGTTCGATATATTGATGATCGCGTCCCAACGCTAAGCTTTGCGCATCGGAAATGGCAATTTGAAATTTGCTTGTAAATCTATCTAGTCTCATAAAATCTCCATACACAGTGCTACTGTGTTTAACTCTCTTATACGGAAGAAGTGGAGGCGAATCGAGAAACTTTCAAGTTTAAAATTTAATCAGTAGGCTTATTTATTGATTAGGATCACGTTTGCCATGCGACCGCAGGTCTGCATTCCTTGGTGAGTAGCGCGGCGATGAGAATAAAGAAAAGGGCTCGAATAAGTGCAAATATTAGCATCATAAAATTGCTCTATTCCCATGCTTTGTAACTTGCTCGTAGCGATTAAACGCATATTCATGTTGTATTTCCTTATACTGTTAAGCTGACTACTATTTTCTTTAAGTGAAAAAGCTTGTGAGTATTGGGGGAAACAATCAAGTAACTCTTCGCCAACTTCAAAACATTCTGCTGAAATACATGGCGCAAACCATACGAATAGCTTTTCTCTATCGCTCGAAAACTGAGAGATGCTATTTTCTAAAATACCGTCGGCAAGGCCGCGCCAGCCTGCATGAATTGCCGCAACCTCACTAGCATCTTCACTGCTTACCATTACGGCCATACAATCGGCCGTCATTACTGCACAGCTTTGTGATGTTGAACATGTGAACGCGGCATCCGCATCTATTGGAGAAGATACTTCTGTGATCGTCTGAGCGTCGTCGGGCAGACGGATACAGCGGCTACTATGAGTTTGATTGAGCCATATCACTGGCTGATTATGACTATCAAGGCCTCGGATATAGGTGTTAAGGAGGGCTCTATTTTTTCTCACGTGCAAAGCCTCGTCTTCGACATGAGCACCCAGATTAAAGCTATCAAAAGCCCCCTCGCTAAAACCACCTTCAGTTGTGGTGCTAAAGCAGGTAACCTTATCTTTCAAAGGCCAATTGGGCTCAATAAGCCTCACTATATTTGAATACCGTGAATAGCAGTATCTGCTCTAACTTGCTCGAGGAGATAAACAAAATCATCAGGCAGTGGTGCTTTGAAAATAAGCGCTTCTGCGCTAATTGGATGAGTTAAGCTCAACTGCGCAGCGTGCAAGGCTTGTCGGTTAAAGCCGCGTAAGGTCTCAATAAATACCTCGCTAGCATGCTTCGGTAACCGTGGCCTTCCACCATATAAGTGATCACCGACAAGAGGATGTTTAATATGCGACATATGAACACGAATTTGATGAGTCCGACCCGACTCTAGTTTTAATCGAAGATGCGTATAGGCTCTGAACTTTTCAATAACTCGAAAGTGCGTAACGGCTTCCTTACCAGACTGAGACACTGCCATCGACGTCCGTTTTGTCGGGTGACGTCCAATCGGTTCATCAACCATACCACCTGCTACCATTGTTCCCATAACCAGAGCCTCGTACTCTCTACCCATGCTTCTAGCCTGAAGTTGTTCAACTAGACCAGTCTGTGCCGGTAGCGTTTTTGCAACAACCATAAGGCCGGTGGTGTCTTTATCTAATCTGTGAACAATGCCCGCGCGAGGAACTTGATCAATATTTGGTACCCGCGCTAATAGAGCATTTAGCAAGGTACCATCTTGATTGCCGGCGCCAGGATGAACGACCAAACCCGCAGGCTTATTTATCACTAAAATATCATCATCTTCATAAACTACGTCAAGCTCAATATCCTGAGCAATGTTGCTAACTTGAATCTCCTGAGTTGCATTCAGTTCAATCAACTCACCAGAACTCAATTTTAGTCGAGGAGTGACTTCAACTTTACCGTCAATGCTTACATAGCCTTCCAAAATCCACTCTTTTAACTTAGATCGAGAATAATCAGGGAACAAAAGCGCTAAACATTGGTCTAGTCTTTTGTCGAACATAGAATCCGGCACTACTGCACTAAGTTTTACTTGTGCTCTTTGAGATGCGTTTGCAACGCCGAGGTTTTTATTTTCAAGTTGTGTGTTATCAGAAGACATAAATTTCGCTTTTAAAAATGATGGCGCTATTATAGCAAGACGGGAGTAAGAGTATATCCATAGTTTCACTGGCGGGTGTTGAAAAAAGTAGAGCCTATTAGGAAATTAAAGCATTAACATACGCAAAACAAGATTTCTTTAGTGGCCGCATAGTGTAGAATGACGGAATATGAGCAAAGCTATGATTAGCACCGTTTAAGCTCACATAAGAATAAAGGTATTACTGAAAAAAATGAGATTTATAAATAAAACAGGCATAGCAGTTATCTCTGCATCACTACTTGCCCTTGGCGGATGCACTAGTAGCGAAGATGAACAGATACAAGCTGTTGCAAATTCAGGTATTCAACCTCTTTACGCTGATGCTAGAGACAGCATGAGTGTGGGTAATTTCGCACAAGCGACTCAAATACTCAGCCTTATCGACTCTAAATACCCTTTTGGCCCTCATTCTCATCAAGTGCAGCTTGACCTAATATACTCATACTACAAGGGTGGCAACCCTGACCAAGCGATTGCAACAATAGATCGCTTCGTAAGGTTAAACCCGAATCATGCAGATGTTGACTATGCCTACTTCATGCGCGGTGTTACCAACATGGAGCTTGATAATAACCTTTTCCAATCACTCCTTGGAGTCGATCGTGATGATCGCGACCCTTCTAAATCCAAAGAGGCCTTCGAAGACTTTCGTCGTTTAATTCAAAAGTATCCAAACAGCAAGTATGCTGCTGATGCAAGAGAACGCATGCTTCACATTAAAACTAGGTTGGCGAAATACGAAATTGCTGTTGCAAGATTCTATATGCGTCGGCAAGCCTATGTCGCAGCGGCGAACCGTGGTCGATATGTGATTGAGAATTTTCCTGATACTAGCCAAGTACAGCAGGCACTAGAAGTGATGGTTGCCAGTTATGACCAGCTTAACTTAACAGAGTTAAAGGAAAATACAATGCGCACACTTCGACTGAACTATCCTGATAGTGAATTCATCGAATAATCAAAATAGCACGTTAAATAACACACATAAAAAAACACGTCCAAGACGTGTTTTTTTTTAACATTTAGAATGTTCGACTATTTGAAAAACAGATGGCTAAAAGGATTGATTAACCTTGCCCAACCAGAGGTAAAATGCAATGGCTTATCAACAATACTAAAGACTAAACAACCCTCATCCGCATTTGTAGAAGGAGTGTGTTGGTTATTGCAGTCCATTATCATAAAGTCGCCGCTGTCATAATCAGCGATACCATCACTGAACTCGCCGTTAATGACCAAGGTCATTTCGCTACCACGATGGGTGTGTTCTGGTACGCTTCCACCTTTTTCCATGTAAATAAAGTTAGCGACCGTCTCACCGCCTATATCTACAGGAGCTTGCCACAACTTACCTACTAGTCGAGACCAATTACCCATTGACTTGGTGTATCGCGTTAGCGTCCTAGGTATTTCGAAAGTGCGACCATCAAGCTCGATGATTTGGCTCTTTGGAGTAAGTTGAATACCCTCCTCAGGCTCTTCTTGCATGATGTTGTGCATCATACTACCAAAATCGACTGAATCGTCATCTTGCGACTGTGGCAACGCTATTTCCGCACTTGCGTCGGTGTATAATTCGACTTTAGCCATGCAGCGCTCGCACATATCGCAATGAGCAGATACCATCAAGGCTTCTGTTGCACCTAGCAAGCCGTCGGCAAATTGGCTTAGTTGTTCGTTAGTGGGATGAAACTTAATCATGTGTTGCCAACATATCCTTCAAGCGTTGCAATGCAAGGCGCGTTCTTGATTTTACAGTGCCAAGTGGAATGCACAATTCGTCAGCAACTTCTTGTTGTGACTTGCCGTCGATATAAATCGCTTCTATCACTGCTTTTTGCTTTAGAGGCAATTCATTAAACAACTCACCAACTTGCTCAAGCGTAATTTTTTCTTCTAAAGATGTTTCTTTAGGGTCGGCGGTTTGCTCGCACAAAATGGGCCACAGATCATCTGAGCAGACATCTTCTTTACGGTTTTGTAGTTTGCGCAACATGTCGAAACGAATGTTTCGAGCAATAGTAAATATCCACGTTGAAGGCGAACCCTTCTCTGAATTAAATAGATGGGCTTTTTGCCAAACATTTGACATGGTGTCTTGAACCAGTTCCATGGCAATCGCTTCGTTACCCATTTGCTTCAGCGCATACGAGCGAAGTCGTGGTGCAAAATAACCGAATATTTTCGCAAACGAAGCTTTGCATCTTGTTTTCGCAACAGAATCCAAATACGCTGACATTTCGGCTGCGCAATCTTTCGGCTTTCTGACGTCTGGCTTGTTATTTTCCAATGGAATTCCAATGAGCATTCGATTTAATCCTGTCGTTTAATTACTGTAGTATACGTTTGCAGATTAAGAAAGATCACAACGACTAAAGAATTCGATATGAAATGAATATTCACCAAAAGTGTCGTTGGCTATTAGAAAGTATATCGCTTTAGTCAACACTATTCGATAAGTTGCGCAAGATAATCCACAATTTTTTTGCAGTCTTTTTGCGCTAGAAAATGTTGTTTTTGTTCTGCATCCACCGGCAACAGCTCTAACCAGCGGTTTATAACCCACAATGGGTCGTCTAATTTTACTTGGTCATACAAAGAACTTACTTCCGCATAGGTATCAAAAATTTCACCCAATCTTTCGTTCATTGGACTAAGCTCTTGAATATCAAAGTTGCATTGCCACACATTAGTAGGTTCGCAGTCTGCGACTCTCAGATCATCTGCTTCGGTCTGAATATTTGAGATGTTGACGCAATACTGGCCTTCGACTGTAATACCGAGTAGACCATCCTCAAGAACGTCAAAATCAATCACTTTACAATATGTGCCCGTTGGAAAAATATGAGTGTTTTTGGTCTTGTCGCCTTTAGCATTTAGCATACAAATAACAAAGCCAGCATCGCTTTCGCAAGCTTCTTTCACCATGCGAACATATCGTGGCTCAAATATTCGCAAGGCCATTCGACCTTCCGGAAGAATGTGCGATGACAAAGGGAATAGTGAAACTTTCATATCTTTACTTTCAACTCTTAAATTATCAACTACACTCATAATTACGAGTCGTTTATGAAATAGATCGAAATGCCACAAATTAAAAAAAATTAATAACGTGATCGTTACGCCACATCGATTGGTAAAAGGCTTACATCTATTAATTTTGAGTGATTATGCAAGCAATTAAAAAATTTGAACGTTTTTATACCGACCTTGCTTCCATGCAACTCGACGCGTTACCTGACTTGTACAGCAAAGAGGTGGTATTCATTGATCCGATTGCAGAGCATCGCGGCATCGAGGCATTGGTCAATTATTTTAGTCGCCTTTTAGAAAACGCAAAGTATTGCACCTTCTCAATACAGTCTATCAAGCAAGCCGGTGACAAAAACCACGTAGTGACTTGGCAAATGCGTTTTAGCTCATCAAAAATGAATAAAGGCAAGCCTATCGAGGTTGACGGCATCACTCTGCTCGAAATAGAAGACAACAAAGTGACATATCACCGAGACTATTACGACCTCGGCCAGATGATTTATGACAATGTTCCTCTTTTAGGGTGGGTCACAAGAAGAATTAAAAAGAGTATGAGTAAATGACCACGATTTTAATAACGGGTGCAACTTCTGGTATCGGTGAAGCGCTTGCAAAGCTAGCTGCCAAGGCAGGACACCAAGTAATTGCTTGTGGAAGAAATGAAGAAAAACTTGCCGAATTAGCAAGCATCGACGGTATTGAGACATGCCGTTTTGATGTCACAAATACTGAGGAAATCGAACAAGCCCTAAAGGACCTTGATTGTGACATTGCGGTATTAAATGCGGGTACCTGTGAATATGTCGACGTCAACAACATAGAAACTGAGATGTTCAAGCGCGTCTTTGATGCCAATGTATTCGGTGTCGTTAATGTTGTTTCAGCGTTGCTTCCAAAAATGAAAGGTGGTGGCAAAATAGTATTTGTTGATAGCTTAGCAAGACTCTTACCTTTCCCACGCAGTCAAGCCTACGGGGCCAGCAAAGCCGCCTTAAATTACATTGCAAAGAGTTTCGAAGTGGACCTTGCTCATAAAGGTATCGACGTACAAACTTTGTCACCAGGTTTCGTGAAAACGCCACTCACTGACAAAAACGATTTCCCAATGCCTATGGTCATAACTGCTGAAGCGGCTGCCGAATATATGTTAGAAGGCATTTTCAAATCACGTTCGAGTGTGTATTTTCCGCGCCGTTTTAGCTTTTTAGTTCGTATGTTAAATATGCTTCCAGAAGTAATTCAAAAGAAAATTTGCATTGGAATGCGTCAAAAACCAAGAAACAGCAGGAATTAATAAGAATGACAAAAAGGGTCGCCATTATCGGCACAGGGATTTCAGGTCTAACAACGGCTTATCTTCTAAACAGAAAGCATGATGTTTGTGTTTATGAAGCAAACGATTACATCGGCGGGCATACTGCAACAAAAAAGATTCACTTAAACGGTCGTGACTATGCTATTGATACGGGCTTTATTGTTTACAACGACTGGACCTATCCCAACTTTATTAAACTAATGACAGCTCTGGGCGTAGCGAGCCAGCCAACTGAAATGAGTTTCAGCGTCAAAAATCTCAGTAGTAAAATGGAGTATAACGGTAATACTCTTAATAGTTTGTTCGCGCAGCGGCGCAACATAATTAAGCCCAAGTTTTGGCGTTTAGTGCTTGATATCTTGAAATTTAATAAACTATGCAAGCAACATATTGCCGATAAAAAAGACAGTGACAACATGACCCTTGCTGATTTCATCGCTCAACACAAATTGAGTGATGTTTTCACTCAAAACTACATCTTGCCGATGTGCGCAGCAATCTGGTCTACCAGTCTTGAAGCTTCAGCTAACTTTCCTTTATCTTTCTTTTTGAAGTTCTTTAACAATCACGGTCTGTTAAATGTGACTAATAGGCCTCAATGGCACACTATTATCGGCGGCTCGAATCAATACATTGCGCCACTGACTGAGTCTTTCAAAGACCGAATTAAACTCAACGCGGCAGTTTCTCGCGTGGTGAAATCAGGCGAAGGTTTTATTGTGCATAGCGCGAAGGGTTCACAAAACTATGACGAAGTGGTATTCGCTTGCCACAGCGACCAAGCGCTTGAAATGCTCAGTAATGAGCAATCACCTGACTTTGACCTGAGTGAGTACCGCTCTGTGCTCGGCGCTATCCCGTATGCTATGAATGAAGTTGTTCTGCACACCGATACCAGTGTGCTTCCAAAGCGGAAGTTGGCATGGGCAAGCTGGAACTATGAAATTGAAGGGGCGCAACGAGAAGCGACTAAACCTGCCGCCGTTACTTATAATATGAATATTTTACAGTGTATTGAAAGTGATACTACTTTTTGCGTCACACTTAATAACACCGCTGCTATTGCCAAAGATAAAGTGCTTGGTACCTATTATTATGCCCACCCTCAATTTAGCCCAGAAATGGTTAAAGCTCAGGAGCAACGAGATAAAATTTGTGGAAAAGAGGGGTTACATTTTTGCGGCGCGTATTGGTACAACGGTTTTCACGAAGACGGTGTTCGCAGCGCATTGGATGTTGCCAAACGGTTCGGAGAAAGTTTGTAATGCAGCAAAGAGAGCAAACTCAACTAGAGTCCAGTTTGTATAAGGGCATAGTGCATCATCAGCGCTTTGTACCCAAAGTACATCGCTTCTCTTACTCTATTTATTTGTATTGGCTAAAACTAAGCGAGCTTCCTATCCTTCATGAAGAAGTAAAGGGTTTTTCTACTGAGAAAAAAGGCTTCAATTTTGTGAAATTTATTCAAGACGATTACTTAGCTATCGACGACTCGTCAAAACCAAACGACACCGTTGACTTCGAGCAACAGGTTATTAATAGAATGAGCGAGCTTAATGGCAGCGCTCTACATGGCGAGGTATTTTTTTTTGGTCAAGTAAGAACATTCGGCTGGTACTTTAGCCCTGTTAATTTCTATTACCTTCGAAACGATCAAGGCCTTTACACACATATGCTCGCTGAGGTCAGCAATACACCTTGGAATAAACGGCATCATTATCTGGTTGATCTGTCAAAGCAAGAGAATAGCGATAAGATGTTTCACGTATCGCCATTTAACCCGATGGATATGAGCTACCAATGGCGAATACAACAGCCTGATGAGAATCTGAAGCTCTATCTAGCTTGCATCAAAGATACTAAGCACTTTGAAGCCGCCATAGACATGCACCGAGAACCTTTGAATACAAAGACACTCCGGCGGGCATTGTTGTCTATTCCAAGCATGACTTTAAAAACAGTTGCTGGGATATATTGGCAGGCTACTAAGTTGTTTTTCAAGCGCGTACCCATTTATATGCATCCATGAGAAAAGGAAATAATTATGTCACATGGTGAACAAACCCTACCCAATTCCGACGCTATGTCATTTATGGATAGAACTTACCGAAGCCTTTTTGTAAAAGCGCTTCAAAATATGCCTGAAGGTCATTTGACACTGACTGAAAATGGTCATTTGGTTGCCCAATGTGGCGATCCAGAGCAAGACCTTCATGCCGAAGTTAATATTGTTGATACAAAGGCATACAAAAAATTGCTACTTGGTGGGAGTGTTGCATCTGGCGAAACGTTTACGGACGGATTGTGGACAACGCCTAATTTAACAAATGTAATACGAATTTTCGCGCGTAACTTAAGCACCCTCGACGAATGGGAAAACAAGTTCAAATGGGTAACGATGCCCGTGATGAAAATACAGCATTTGCTTCGCCGTAACTCCAGAGAGCAAGCGAAGAAGAATATTTCAGCGCATTACGACCTGGGTAACAAGCTTTACACTAAATTCCTTGATAACTCGATGATGTATTCTGCCGCTATTTACCCTGATGCAAATGCATCGTTGGCGCAAGCGCAGCAAAACAAGTTACGTTCAATTTGTGATAAATTACAGTTAGCACCAAGTGATCACTTGATAGAAATAGGAACTGGCTGGGGCGGTTTAGCAATTTATGCTGCCAAACACTATGGCTGTAGAGTTACGACGACGACTATTTCAGATGAACAATATGCTTATGCTCAAGAATGGGTAAGCAATGAGGGTTTGGAAGATAAAATCACACTTTTAAAGAAGGATTATCGTTTACTCGAAGGAAAATTCGATAAACTAGTGTCAATTGAAATGATCGAAGCAGTAGGCAAATCATACTTACCGAACTTCTTCCAAAAATGCTCCTCGCTGTTAAAACCAAATGGTTTGATGGTACTTCAAGCTATCACAATTGATGATCGTCGTTATGACAGTTATTCGAATAGCGTCGACTTCATCCAAAAGCACATATTTCCAGGTGGCTTTTTGCCATCACAGCTTGCAATCAACCTCAACCTCAAGAAACACACGGATATGAACATTCGTGACCTTCATGATATTGGGCTCGATTATGCAAAAACCTTACATGATTGGCACCTAGCATTTAATAAAGCAAAAGAGGAATTGGAAGCCGACGGTTACGACGAACGTTTTGGCCGTATGTGGCAATACTATTTAAACTACTGTGAAGGTGGCTTTTTAGAAAGAGCCATAAGCACTGTCCAGCTTGTTTTAAGCAAACCGCATTTCAGAGACGAAGTCGAAAGAGCTTAGTAATCTGAAAATAAACAGCCCGCTACTTACTATTTAGCGGGCTCTGTTCCTGGCAATACTGAAATTGGGTCAGCATACTTCGGCTTACCTTGCATCACAGAGATTTCGACACGTCTGTTTTTCGCTCGCGCTTCAGCAGTATCGTCACCTTCGACTGGTTGCGTTGCCGCCTTTCCAACAATTCTCATTCGAGCTTCATCGAAACCTGGCGCTCTACGTAACTCTTCGGCAACCGCGACAGCGCGTTGTGCACTTAAATCCCAATTGGAGCGATAGAGTTCATTGGATATTTGCACATTATCACTATGACCCGTCACCTCAATCTCACCCGGCATTTCTGCCAAAAGCTCACCTATGTCTCGAATAATCGGCTTAAATTGTGGTTGTAGAAAGGCGGAGCCAGCAGAAAAAGAACCGTTTTCTCGAATACGAATAACGATCTGCTGACCAAGGTTTTCAACATCGACAGCACCGTCTTTAATTTCCTTTTGCAGTAGGTCTTCTATTTTCTTAGTATTCTTTTCAACTTGGTCTTTACTTGCCGCCGCAGCAGCAGCTGCTGCTACTTGGTTAGCTGTTTGACTAGACTGACCGCCCCGAAAAGTTCCGCGTTGCTTTTGACGTCCACCGGCATCATCTTCTTCTCCATCTTGGAAGTTAAGCATTGGCTTTGTGATTTCTTGAGTGATTTGTTGCACTGTTTCGATTGGCGTAGGGTCTGGTTTCCCTGGGCGAAACTCCATGGCAATCACGCTGGTTCCTTTCGGAATGTCTTTAAGCTCGATTTTATTTTGCACACCGAATGCGAACTTCATTGACCCTGCTATTTGCTTGAACTTCTTCACGTCCATTTCTGAAAACGACAGCAACAATACGAAAAAACACATAAGTAAGGACATAAGATCCGCAAAGGTTCCCATCCATGCAGGAAGACCTTCGGGGGGGCATTTTGGGCATTCATCTTCCACTATTCAGTTTCTCCAGAAGCTCTTTTACCTTCTGCTATATAGCCTTTCAACACACCCTCAATAACCCGCGGGTTTTGACCATCAGCAATGCCAAGGATCCCGTCAAGAATTAGGCTTTGGTTTAACTTTTCTTCTGCAGAGCGCACACCTAATTTAAAAGAAATTGGCAAACAAATAACGTTAGCTAAAAAAGCCCCATACAACGTCGTTAACAAAGCTACCGCCATTGCTGGTCCGATAGCCTTAGGGTCATCCATGTTCGAGAGCATCGCAACCAAACCAATCAGTGTGCCTATCATCCCCATCGCAGGTGCTACGTCGCCCAAGGATTTAAATATTACTGCACCAGCATCATGCCGCTCGGTGGTGTTGACAATATCCTTACCCATAGTTGTTTTCACCACGTCCACGTCGTGGCCGTCAACCAACATATCAACCCCTTTTTGCATAAAGGAATTATCAATCTGTGCTTCTTCTAATGCGAGAAATCCGCCTTTACGAGCGGCGTCTGCCATTTCAACAATTTTTTCAATCAACTCTTCCGGACTTTGGATCTTGAACATGAAGGCCTTGGCAGCCACCTTCCCCGCCCCTAAGAATTGGCTAAGTGGGTACTGTGACAATACGACAAAGAGAGAGCCGCCGAACACGATCAATACAGACGGAACGTTAAAAAACATCCCAAGGTCACCGCCTAGAATCATCGCCATAACGATAAAGCCTATCGCGCCAATCATGCCTATAATGGTTGCTAAGTCCACTGACTACTCCTGAATTCGTTTTCTATATCTGCGGAATTTACCGCGCTTATTCACTTGAAAAGGTTAGATAACCCCAACGAAATGCAAGTCTACAGACTCGCTAAGAATTCTCTGTATTGAAATCAATACCTTTGTATTTATCACTTTTGAGCATAATCTGAGAAAGCTATTTCTATGCCATATTTCGTATTTATGCCATCTATGAAGTGTTAACGGCACGCAAGCGCAAAGCTTTATGCACTCGATTGAATTTTTAGCGACTAAAGTGGCTTTTTTAAAGCAAACACATTGACCTTGATATGTGGGTCAGTTATCGTTCTCGGCATAGCATTTTGCCTCTTTATAAATTAGGGATCGTGAGTAAATGACCGACCAAACAACTAGCTTCGAATCGGCGATGAAAGAGCTTGAAGATATCGTTACTGAAATGGAAAGAGGCGATATTGCACTCGAAGATTCTTTGAAAAAATTTGAACGCGGTATTCAGCTTGCTCGTCAAAGCCAGCAACAATTGAAATCTGCTGAACAAAAGGTTCAGGTTCTTATGCAAAACAACGGTGAGGAGTCCTTGTCATCCTTTGAGCAAGGCGAATAGCACAGTGGACATTGATAGCTCGCTGGCCGAGTTTCAGCAAGTTTTACAACAACGCATCGATAATAAGTTAAATGTATTTATAGCGGCGCAAGAAAGCGCAGCTGAGAACTTGTCGGAGGCGATGCAATACAGTTTATTTGCTGGCGGAAAGCGCATGCGTCCGCTGTTAATAAATATCGTTGGTCAAATGTTAGGAGCGCAACAAGACGATTTAGATGTTGCTAGCATGGCGGTCGAATGCGTTCATGCCTACTCATTAATACACGACGACCTTCCTGCCATGGATGACGATGCTCTGCGAAGAGGCAAACCTACTAACCATATTCAATATGGTGAGGCTACCGCAATATTAGCGGGCGATGCCTTACAAACCTTAGCTTTTGAAATTGTGCTAAACGCTCCGTTAAGTGACGATGCTGAACACAAACGCATTGAAATGGCCAAGATTCTTGCAAATGCATCTGGTATAAACGGCATGTGTGCTGGGCAAAGTATCGATTTAATGGCAACCGGCAAAGAAATCTCAATTTCGCAGCTTACCAAACTACATCAACTCAAAACAGGTGCTTTGTTACAGGCTTGTGTATCGATGGGCGCCGTTCTAGCACCAAAGGTCGATACCGCGCACGTAGCAGCACTGAAACGCTTTGCTGATAAGATAGGCTTGGCTTATCAGGTGCAAGATGACATATTAGATGTTGTTTCAGACAGTGAGACGCTGGGTAAACCTCAAGGCTCCGACTCTGCACTGAACAAAAACACTTTTGTTTCGCACCTCGGCTTGGAAGGCTCTCAGAGCTTCTTGCATAACCTGCATCACGAGGCCTTGCAGGCCTTAAGCAGCTTACCACACGATACTACGCAGCTTGTTAGCTTTACCGACTTTCTAGTAAAGCGCAGCAATTAATGGCGAGCGAAACAGCTTACGATCAAGCGAAGTAGCTAACAAAAATACAGTAAATTTACTAAAGTACAAACACAGTTCATTTGATAACTGGTATAATCTGTTTAGCAAATACGAGCACGATTAAAGAATAGAGATAAATGACACTAAATTTAGCAAACTACCCCAACCTAGCGAAGGCAAACACGCCAGAAGACCTGCGTTTGTTGCCGAAGGAATCGCTCACTAGTATCGCTAATGAGCTTAGACGCTATCTGCTTGATAGTGTTAGCTTAAGTAGTGGTCACTTCGCTTCTGGTTTAGGTACAGTCGAATTAACTGTTGCTTTGCATTATGTCTACAACACTCCTTTCGACCGGCTCATCTGGGATGTCGGACATCAAGCTTACCCTCACAAAATTCTCACTGGCCGACGTGATCGCATGACGAGTATTCGTCAAAAAGGCGGCTTGCACCCCTTCCCTTGGCCACCAGAAAGTGAATATGATACTTTTGCTGTAGGTCACTCCTCAACTTCAATCAGTGCTGCATTAGGTATGGCCATTGCTGCCGAGCAAGAAAACAAAGGCAGAAAAGTGGTAGCCGTTATAGGTGATGGCGCTTTAACCGCAGGTATGGCATTTGAGGCCCTCAATCACGGCGGTGATATAGCCAAAGACATGGTGGTGGTGCTAAACGACAACGAAATGTCAATTTCAGAAAATGTCGGTGCGCTAAACAGTCACTTAGCGCGATTACTAACAGGCAGCTTCTTTAATAGCATCCGAGATGGTGGCAAAAAGTTACTTAGCTCAGTTCCACCGATAAAAGATTTTGCAAGTCGTGCAGAAGAGCACATAAAAGGCATGGTTGTGCCTGGTACTATATTTGAAGAGCTGGGATTTAACTATTTTGGTCCTATCGATGGCCACGATGTCGATGCTATGGTAGATACACTCTCAAATATGAGAAGAATGCCGGGGCCTAAAATACTGCATGTTGTTACCAAAAAAGGTAAAGGCTACGAACAAGCTGAGCAAGATCCTATAAAATGGCATGCTGTTCCTAAATTCGATCATAGGGAGCAAAAGCTGCCAAAATCGGCACCAAGCTCGCCCAACTTTTCAGCAATATTTGGGAGATGGCTTTGCGATATGGCCGAGCTTGACTCTGATCTCATGGCGGTAACCCCTGCGATGCGAGAAGGCTCTGGTATGGTTGAGTTTTCACAACGCTTTCCAAGCCAATATTTCGATGTAGCAATTGCCGAACAACACTCTGTAACACTGGCAGCTGGCATGGCTCGCGAGGGGAAAAATGCTGTTGTAGCTATTTATTCTACCTTTCTGCAACGTGCTTATGACCAGCTTATTCATGATGTCGCCATTCAAGATTTACCGGTATTATTTGCCATCGATAGAGCTGGTATAGTTGGGGCTGATGGTCCAACTCACCAAGGCGCTTTTGATATATCCTTCCTGCGCTGCATACCAAATATGATCATCATGACGCCGTCAGATGAACTCGAATGCAGAAATATGTTATTTACAGGCCACAAAGCCAATAAACCAGCGGCAGTAAGATACCCTCGAGGCAGCGGAAGTGGTATCGATACGCAGGGCGAAATGAGCCTAATTGAGATTGGTAAAGCAAAATTGATCAGTAAAGGGAAGTCTGTTGCTATTTTAAACTTCGGTACGCTCATGCCTTACGCAAAAGAGGCAGCCGAAGCTCTAAACGCGACTTTAGTTGATATGCGTTTCGCTAAACCACTGGACGAAAGTTTGCTTATCAGCATTGCTAAAGAACATGAACTGCTTGTTACCTTAGAGGATGGGGCTATTGCTGGCGGCGCCGGTGGTGGAGTTGCAGAAGCTTTATTCAAAAATAAACTGACACCTGACTTATTACAGCTAGGTCTGCCAGATGAATTTATTATGCAAGGTACCCAACAACAAATGTATGCCGAATTAGGTATTGATACCGCCGGCATTCTCAATGCTATAGAAAAGTTTAAGGCACAGTAGCCACTAACTATTTATGAGTCTTTGTGAAGAAGATCCGCTTAAGTTAAGGGGAAGAAATAGACCAATGCATGCAAACAAAGGCACGCCATGGCCCCAGCAACAATATCATCTATCATAATACCGAAACCGCCATGCACCTTTTTATCGAACTCTCGAATCGGCCATGGCTTTAAAATATCGAAAAAGCGAAACAACAGAAAGCCCAAGAGCAGCGTTGACCAATTGATTGGAACAGCAATAAACACCACCATCATGCCTGCAATTTCATCCCAGACAATGGAGCCATGGTCATGCATTTTCATGTCTGCGGCAGTTTTTCCACATAAGTAAATACCAAACAGAAAACTGATGACTGTGATAGCAAGAAAATAGTACAAATTAACAAAGCTCATGGCAAAGAGCAGAGGTAACGCAGCAATAGAGCCAAAAGTGCCAGGCATCATTGGGATCAAGCCTGAACCGAAGCCTAATGCAAGAAAATGCACAGGATTCTTCATGCTCACTCGTGCTCTGAGTGCTTTGTCCATTTAGGAGAAGTGCTCAAAACCAGCTTTAGCTGAGTCAAAAGTATAAGGCTGGTCGTTTAGACGGCAATCGATTTTGCCTTTCGCACCGGTTATTTGACCAATGCAAGCAACTGGAATGTCATAACTTGAGAGCGCGGTTTCAATATTAACCCGTTGCTCCTCTGGAACAGTAAATAAGAGCTCATAGTCATCACCCGACGTAGCGGCGTAAACCATAGCGTCATTTAAATCAGCAACATTTGCGCCCAAGGCTTGAGATATTGGAAGTTTGTCGAGGTGAATAAGCACGCCAACTTCAGAACTGCTTGCAATATGCTTTACGTCTTGCAACAAGCCATCAGACACATCGATGCATGACGTAGCAATTCTACGCATCGTTGTACCTGCTAAAACGCGTGGTGTTGGAAACCAGTGCCTATTTTTCAGATAGGAGGCGTCGGCCTCATTCGTCACGCGGCGCTCACCCTTCAAAATATCTAAGCCAACCCCAGCGTCGCCCAAACACCCGGTTACCATTAACCAGTCGCCTGACGATGCCCCAGAGCGTGTAATCTGATTGCCTTCTGGAATGAAGCCTTGAGCAGTAACAGTAATACTCAAAGGACCTTGAACTGTATCACCACCAATAAGCTGGAATGAAAAATACTCACTCAGACTATGAAGCTTTTCAGAAAAACTCTTAACCCATTCAGGCTCTATGCTCGGCAACGACAAAGACAAACTCAACCATGCAGGCTCGGCACCCATAGCAGAGAGATCTGATAAGTTGACTGCCACAACTTTATGGGCAATGGCGTCAGGTGAAGTATCTTTTAAAAAGTGGACACCTTCGACCAAGGTGTCGGTGGTAGTCACCAGACATTGACCAGCAGGCACTTTAGTCACGGCAGCATCATCACCTATGCCAATCAGTACATCCTTACGTTTGTAGCCACCCGTTGAAAAGTGCTTCTCTATCAAATCAAATTCTTTCACGGACTAGCTTCTTTCGTCTTTTCGAAGTGTTTTAACCGCTTTGTCCAACACGCCATTGACGAACTTATGGCTTTCTTCAGCACCGAAGGTTTTAGCTAGTTCTATTGATTCGTTTATTACCACCTTGAAGGGCGTGTCAAAGCGCTCCACCAACTCTAGGGTTGCAAGGCGAAGTATGGCTTTTTCGACCGGATCTAATTCTTCAGGTAAACGCCCTAAGTAGGGTTTTATCGTAGCGTCGAGTTCATCGCTTCGTTTTGCAACACCTTTGAGGAGTGCTTGGAAGTACTCCATGTCGACCTTACTCATGTTGTTAGTAGTAGCAATCGTAAGCTCTATTTGCTCAATTGGGTTACCACTCATCTGCCAGCCATAAAGGCCCTGTACAGCTAGTTCTCGAGCCTTTCGGCGTGCAGCAGGTTTCACTCAGTTAGCCTCTTCAATAGCGCTTATAACATTCACCATTTCTAGCGCGCCAAGAGCGGCTTCGGCTCCCTTGTTTCCGGCTTTAGTACCAGAACGCTCAATTGCTTGCTCAATACTATCAGTCGTGATGACGCCAAATGCCACCGGCACACCGAAGTCTAGAGAAACTTGAGCTAAACCTTTATTACACTCACCAGCAACGAAATCAAAATGTGGAGTACCACCGCGAATTACCGCGCCCAAGGCAATAATACCGTCGTATTTTTGTTTTTCTGCTAGTTTCTTAGCGACTATCGGAAGTTCGTATGCACCAGGAACGCGAACGACAGTGATGTCGTCGGTGTTCACCTCTCCATGACGGTCAAGTGTGTCGAGAGCACCATCAAGTAAACTTTCAACAACGAAACTATTAAAGCGCGCAACAACGATTGCGAATTTCTTACCTGTAGCTCGGATGTTACCTTCAATTTCTATCATTTGTGCTCTCCAAAAAAATCGGCGCGAAGTATACCATAGGTCGCGTGATATTTATGCTATTAATTAAAAGTTTTATTTTTCTTCATACACGTATTCGACTACTTCAAGGCCAAAACCTGAGAGTGCAGAATATTTAATTGGCTTGCTTAATAAGCGCATTTTTTGTACACCTAGGCTCGCTAGAATTTGACTGCCAACCCCAACTGTTCTAGAAGAGCCTTGCCAAGCCTTACCTTCAGCAACTTCGTCGTTATCTTCAGCTTGGAACTGCTTCACTTGCGCAATAATATCTTCCTTCTTACCAAGTAATACTAATACGCCACCTTCATCGTGTATTCGTTGCATGGAAGCAGACAGGGGCATTGAACGATTCACAGCGCGCGTTGAGCTGAGTAAGTCACTCAAAGTGTTGTGGAGGTGAACCCTCACTAAAGTGGGCTCTCCTGGATGAATCTCGCCCTTCTTCAAAGCAAAGTGAATTTGCTCGTCGATATTATCTTTAAACGTAATGAGTTCGAATTCACCATAAGCTGTAGGTAACTGACACGTAGCAACTTGTTCAATCGTGGTTTCGTTTAGGTTCCGATATTCAATCATATCGGCAATCGTGCCTATTTTTAAGCCGTGCTTTTTAGCAAATACTTCAAGCTCTGGCCTGCGCGCCATTGTGCCGTCGTCATTAAGAATTTCAACAATGACGGAAGCAGGTTCACAGCCTGCCATTCTCGCTAAATCAACGCCCGCTTCAGTATGACCAGCACGATTAAGGACCCCGCCTTCTTTGGCTATTAATGGGAAAATATGCCCAGGCTGCACGATGTCCTTTGCCTTAGCGTCAGGATTTACGGCGGCCAGTATGGTTCTTGCGCGATCTGCTGCCGAGATGCCTGTTGTAACACCCTCAGCCGCTTCAATGGATACGGTGAAGTTGGTGGAGAACTGAGCATTGTTGTTATCTACCATTAAAGGAAGCTTTAACAACTTACAACGTTCTGCGGTCATTGGTAAACACACCAAACCTCTTGCATGCGTTACCATAAAATTAATTGCTTCTGGGGTAACGTGCTCTGCAGCCATGATAATGTCGCCTTCATTTTCACGGTCTTCGTCATCCATCAAAATGACCATTTTGCCTTGCCTGATGTCTTCAATAATTTCTTGGGTGGTGTTCAACGCCATTGTGCATCTCTTTGTATTCGTGTTTATAAGGAGTCGCTTTATTTGCAAAAGCTGTGCTGTTTAGTCTACTTCAAATATCCATTTTCAGCTAAAAAAGACATGCTTATGTCTGACTTATGAGCATCTGCGGCTTTATCACCGAGCATTAGTCTCTCGAGGTAGCGAGCAACAACATCAACCTCAAGATTGACCTTTGTGCCTTTTTTATACTGACCAATGATCGTCTCTTGTAGGGTATGAGGAATAAGCCAAAGCATAAATGAAGCGCCCTTCACCTCATTCACCGTTAAGCTAACACCATCCACTGTAATAGAGCCTTTGTGCGCAATGTATTTTGCTAGCCCATCTGGTGCTTTCACCCATACTTCTATATAACGTTGATGATCTGTAATGCTCTCTACTACGCCCAAGCCATCTACGTGACCGCTCACAATATGACCGCCGAATCGAGTATCAGCACGCATGGCTTTTTCTAGGTTGACTTCGTCACCGTTCGAATAATTGGCGAACCCCGTATATTTAATTGTTTCGGATGACACATCAACACTGTAAAAATCATGGCCGAAATCAACAACAGTAAGACACACACCGTTGGTTGCAATGCTATCGCCAAGTGCAACATCACTCATGTCCAATTTACCACTAGCAACGGTTAAACGGATATCATCGCCGTGATTAACCAGAGATTTGATCTTACCTTTTGCTTCTATAATACCTGTAAACATAGCGTCTCCTAATCTCAATGATTGCTAGCTTTTAACTGTTATTCTCAGCTTTAGATCGTTTCCAAGTTGAGTTATTTCCGTAAAGCACAAACGTTGCGCTTGAGCGAGTGAGGTAATTTCAGGGAATTCCACTAATGCTCGCGCTTTATTGCCCAGCAGCATGGGGGCTTGATAAACAATGAGCTCATTTACCCAGGCTTCATGGAAAAGTGCGCCGCACAGCTTGGCACCTGCCTCGGTCCATACTCTGTTAATTTGTCGCATAGCTAAGTGTTGCATTATGGCATCGAGGCAAAGGTAGTCTCCCTTTTTGGGAACTTGAACCTGCTCACACTCAGGGCCTGTAAGCCCGTTATTATGCTGGGCATTAAAAACCAAAACGGGCTGACCGTCTTGGAATATTTGATAGTTGTTATTTAAGCGATTTTTGCCATCAATGATGACTCGAAGTGGTTGTTTTTGCCTTGCCTTGAAGGCATTCCGCTGTGCCGATGGCAGAGTATCTGGTCGTACGTTTAGCCTAGGGTTATCACTTATTACTGTATCGGCACCACTCAGGATTGCACAACTATTTGCTCTCTCGATCTGCACGTCGGCACGGGCTGGCTCACCGGTAATCCATTTACTTTCGCCATTAAGCAGGGCCGTTTTTGCATCAATACTTGCCGCGAGTTTTACGCTAACAAAAGGTCTGTCGTGCACTATTCTATAATTAAAAGCGCGATTGATTGATTGAGCTTCTTTCTCCATCAACCCGCTTTGCACGCTAATACCTGCCTTTTCTAGTAAAGCGATTCCTTGATTGTGTACGAGGGGATTAAGATCAACACTTGCGATGACTACTCTTGCAATTTTAGCCTCGATAAGAGCTTTAGCACAAGGTGGCGTGCGACCCGTGTGAGAGCATGGCTCCAAGGTAACGTAAGCAGTTGCTCCTGTTAAACTGAGAGGCGGCGTATCTCCTTGATGAGGTGAAAAGCCAGCAGCTTTAAGAGCATTAACTTCGGCGTGAGCACTCCCCGCTTTAATATGATAGCCCTTTCCTAGCAGTTCATTTTTTGCGTTTACAATAACACAACCCACTGCCGGATTCGGAGTGGTAGAGCAGCAACCTTTTTTTGCCTCTTCTATGGCTAACGCCATCCACTTAGCGTCATCGCTGCTGAAGCTCTTATCTTTATCTTGCATTGTGCTCAGTCGCCGAGTTTGGCGATTTCCTCACCAAACTCACGAATATCTTCAAAGGAACGATAAACCGATGCAAATCTCACATAAGCAACTTTGTCTAGCTCTTTGAGAGCATCCATAATCAAACTACCTATCATTTCACTTTTTATTTCTCGCTCACCCGTTGCGCGTAATGATGACTTGATACGAACAATGCAGTTTTCGACCTGTTCCGTGCTCACTGGACGTTTCTCTAAAGCTCTTTGCAAGCCAGCTCGAAGCTTGTCTTCGTTGAAAGGCTCCCGAGAACCGTCTCGTTTCACCACTCTCGGCATAACTAATTCAGCGGCCTCGAAGGTTGTGTAGCGCTCGTGACACTCCAAGCACTCGCGACGCCTGCGAACCTGCGCGCCATCAGCAACTAAGCGTGAATCAATCACCTTGGTCTCTTGAGCAGAACAAAAAGGACAAAACATCTGTTGTGATCTCCATACTTTCAAACTAAGCGCTACGTTGAAAGTAACATTATAAAACAAAAAAGCCGGCTATTACCGACTTTTCCACTATAACCGCAATAAGCTTAGCGCTATGTTAACTGCACGAATGATAGCACGTACAGGTTACCCTCACTAGCGCGATGAACTTAAGCGTAAACGGGGAATCGAGAACATAGCTCTACCACTTCAGCTTGCACACGCTTCACTACAGAATCATCTTCAATAGCATCAAGCACATCACAAATCCAAGTTGCCACCTGCCCTGCTTCTGCTTCTTTAAAGCCGCGACGAGTGATAGCAGGTGTACCAATACGCAAACCACTGGTCACAAAAGGAGAACGAGGGTCGTTAGGTACCGAGTTTTTGTTCACTGTAATGTTTGCGTTGCCAAGCGCGGCATCAGCATCTTTACCAGTGATGTCTTTGTCAATCAAGTCGAGCAAAAACAAGTGATTGTCGGTACCGTTAGATACAATTTTATAACCTCGCTCTTGCATTACCGCTACCATCGCCTTCGCATTTTTCAAGACTTGTTGCTGATAGCTTTTAAACTCTGGCTCGAGTGCTTCTTTGAATGCAACGGCTTTTGCTGCGATTACGTGGCAAAGTGGACCGCCTTGATTGCCAGGAAAAACTGAACTGTTGAGTTTCTTATACAGTCCTTCATCACCACAAGCAGAGAGGATTAAACCACCTCTTGGGCCCGCAAGCGTTTTATGGGTTGTCGTGGTAACCACGTGTGCATGAGGTAATGGGCTTGGATATACCCCTGCCGCTACCAAACCTGCTACATGCGCCATATCAACCAGAAGGTAGGCACCAACTTTGTCGGCTATTTCTCGGAAGCGAGCCCAATCTACAATACCGGAGTATGCAGAAAAACCACCGATAATCATTTTCGGTTTATGCTCTAGTGCGAGCGCTTCAACTTGGTCATAATCAATTATGCCGGTTTCAGGATGCAAACCATACTGCACAGCGTTATATGTTTTACCAGAAAAGTTAACATGTGACCCGTGAGTTAAGTGGCCACCGTCAGCCAAGCTCATGCCTAGCACGGTATCGTTGGCGTTGATTAAGGCCATGAATACGGCGGTATTGGCCTGAGAACCAGCGTGGGGTTGCACGTTTGCGTAGTCGCAATTAAATAGTTCTTTAGCTCGTTCAATCGCAAGTTCTTCAGCGATATCTACATACTCACAACCACCGTAGTAACGCTTACCCGGATAGCCTTCTGCGTATTTATTCGTTAACTGTGAGCCTTGAGCCTCGAGCACTCTCGGGCTACAGTAGTTTTCAGAAGCGATTAGCTCGATATGATGTTCTTGACGATTATTTTCTTTTTCAATTGCTGCGGCTAATTCTGGATCGAATTCGGCAATATTCATTTTACTTGAAAGCATGTGTATCTCCTGCTGAGCTGGTCGCAGGCTAATTTCTGAAGAGCAAAACGGTTGTATTTTGAAAAAACACACCTTGATGAACGCAGTAAATTAGCACTAAAAAACGGTGGTCGCGTTACTTTAAAGCGCACATTTTAAGCATTTTATGCCGCTTGTATAGCGCTTTATTGGAATTAAATATAAGTAAACGTAAAGCTTACTTATTTAGTCCTTCTAAAGCTTTTACCCTGTCGACTAATTTATCGATTTGGCGCAGTCTTACGGTGTTTCGTTGCCAGTCTCTATTAGGCTGCACCGGCATGCCCGACGAATAAATACCAGGCTCAGTGATCGACTTGGTAACCATACTAAAGCCAGTTACCTGGACCTTATCGCAAATATCGATGTGCCCATTTATCACGCAAGTACCAGCAACCACTACATACTTGCCAATATTAGCGCTTCCAGCGATACCCGTGCCGCCGCAAATGCAGGAGTGGTCGCCAATCGTAACGTTATGTGCGATCTGTACGAGATTATCAATAATAACGTCGTTTCCTATAATTGTGTTGTCGAGAGCGCCACGGTCGATACTTGTGTTTGAGCCAATTTCACAGTCATTGCCAATAACAACACTGCCAGTTTGTGGGATCTTCACCCACACACCTTTATCGTTTGCATAACCAAAACCGTCGGAACCAACCACTGTGCCGCTATGAATAGACACGTTGTTCCCAATAATTAGGCGGTGATACAAACTCACATTTGCGCGCAGGTTCAAATCATCGCCTATACGGCACGCCTCGCCTATTGTGGTGTTGGCGCCAATCTTTGCGTTTTTGCCAATGATGACATCACGCTCAATCACCACTCCAGCAGCGATACTGGCATTTTCACCAATTACAGCGCTTTCATGAATCGTCGCTAGTGGCGATATGCCATTTTCTGGAACTGGCGTTGTATCGAGCAATTGCGCAGCCTTCGCAAACGCCACGTAAGGGTCGGAATGGATGATTTTATTTGTTGTGCAAAACTCAGCATCATCGCTTCTTAATATCACTGCAGAGGCTTCAGTTTTTGCTAATGCCGTTTTGTATTTGCTGTTGGACAAGAATGAAAGCTGGCCTTTTGCTGCCCCTTCTAGAGTAGCCATACTCAATATCTCAATATCGCCATTGCCTATTAACTCGCCACCAATGCGGGCAACAATTTCTTGTAAGGTAAATGTCTTTGTCATAAGGGTTCCAAAAGAAAACTAAACTTTCGCGATAATAGCATAGATATTTGCTAGCACTTAAGCACCAATGTCCTTACAATTCATATTATTGCAACGCCACGTAATTTATGGGCGCTAACACTTAAGAGGCTATGTGCGCAGTGTCTCAACTATCTACAGTAACCTAATTTAAAGAGAGGAAAATCATGGCTCAATATGTATATAGCATGCATAGAGTGGGTAAAATTGTTCCACCTAACCGCCAAATTCTTAAAAATATCTCACTTAGCTTTTTTCCTGGCGCAAAAATCGGTGTGTTAGGTCTTAATGGCGCGGGTAAATCTACCTTGCTTCGCATTATGGCTGGCGTTGATAGCGAAATTGAAGGGGAAGCCATTCCACAACCGGGGCTAAAAATAGGCTATCTGCCGCAAGAACCCAAATTAGATGAAACCAAGGATGTGCGCGGCAATATAGAAGAAGCCGTCGCTGATGTAGCACATGCACTAGCACGGCTAGATGAAATCTATGCTGCCTACGCTGAGCCAGATGCAGATTTTGATGCGCTAGCAAAAGAGCAAGGTGAAATGGAAGCCATTATCCAAACAAAAGACGGACATAATTTGGAGAACGCTCTTGAGCGTGCTGCAGACGCTTTACGATTACCTCCTTGGGATGCCGATGTAAGTAAGCTATCAGGTGGAGAAAAACGTCGCGTTGCGCTGTGTCGCTTACTTCTTGAAAAGCCTGAAATGCTGCTGCTTGATGAACCAACTAACCACTTAGACGCTGAATCAGTTGCTTGGCTCGAACGTTTCTTACACGACTATGAAGGCACTGTAGTTGCGATCACCCATGACCGCTATTTTCTTGATAATGTTGCGGGATGGATACTTGAGCTCGACCGTGGTCAAGGTATTCCATGGGAAGGCAATTATTCAAGCTGGCTAGAGCAAAAAGATGCTCGACTACAACAAGAAGAGCGTAGCGAAAGCGCTCGTCAAAAATCGATTAAGCAAGAATTAGAGTGGGTAAGAAGTAACCCTAAAGGTAGACAAGCCAAGAGCAAAGCCAGAATGGCACGCTTTGAGGAACTCAACACCGGCGACTATCAGAAACGAAACGAAACCAACGAACTCTTTATTCCACCGGGTGAACGCTTGGGTGATAAAGTGATTGAAATTAGCAACCTGAAAAAATCCTATGGCGATCGATTACTCATCGACGACTTAAGCTTTAAGGTTCCTAAAGGTGGCATCGTCGGTATTATCGGGCCAAACGGCGCAGGTAAATCAACCTTATTTAGAATGCTAACTGGGCAAGAAAGTCCTGATTCGGGCACAATAGACATCGGTGATACTGTTCAGTTATCGAGCGTAGACCAGTTCCGCGACCATATGGATGGCGATCAAACGGTATGGCAGGAAATATCCGACGGTCAGGATATTATCCGTATAGGTAATTTCGAAATTAACAGCCGTGCTTACTGCAGTCGCTTTAATTTCAAAGGCACAGACCAACAAAAGTTCGTTAAAGACTTATCAGGGGGTGAGCGCAACCGCGTTCACTTAGCCAAGCTATTAAAGGCTGGCGGCAACGTACTACTGCTCGATGAGCCTACTAATGACCTTGATGTTGAAACCCTGCGCGCACTCGAAAATGCAATACTTGAATTTCCAGGTTGTGTAATGGTTATTTCGCATGATCGCTGGTTCTTAGACAGAGTAGCAACCCACATTATGGATTACCGTGATGAAGGTAACATTAACTTCTACGAAGGTAACTACAACGAATATGAATCTTGGTTGAAAGAGACCTATGGCCAAGACGTCGTTGAACCACACAGACTAAAATACAAGAGTATTGATTAGTCGAGAAACCTGCAGCTGGCTACCTTGCCAGCTCCAAGGCGGCTATGGTTCATATAGCCGCTTTCATCCCTTTTACTCGTTCACAAGCGCTTAGCGTTATGCCAATATTGGGTTAATCAACAACTCCGCCAAAGCCTCGCTCTGTTCCAAAGGCATCATATGCCCAGCGCCATTGAGCACACTTACCCGCATATTCGCATAGCCTTTACTGGCCGTTTCTACTTGCGTAGGTGGCGCAATAGTGTCTTGCTCACCCACAATAAATTGAATAGGGATGGGCAGTTTTGCCAGTTCCGGTAGCAGGTTTTTCCTATTTGCGGTAGCAGATGTTTGTGCTAAAAGTGTGCTAGCCCCCAAGTCGTTCGACATTGTGACAATGCTATCAACCAAGGCTTTATCAGCTCGGTTTTGCTCATGCAGCATTGCTTCAGCTTTTGAATTTGGCATACCTTTATAGCGTTTATCCTTGATGAGTTTTGTTACTAACTTACGTTGGGCCAACTCCTCATCGCCCAATGCCTGTGCAGAACTGTTGAGTAGGGTTAGGGACGCAATTTTGAAGCCTGCTTTTTGAGTCTTTGATTGCTTAAATGCGTCAAGGGCTGCCAACGCAGCAACATAGCCTCCCATCGAATAACCGAGCAAGTGAACGGCTTGATCAAAATAAGCGATGCGGTCATTGCTCAACGCCATCATTTGTTCCAAATCCTGAGCCCACTGCAAGGGTACAAAGGCCTTAGAATCCAATTTAAGGCTTTGCCATAAGGGCATGAAAATTCTTTCATCGCAGAGCGTTCCCGGGAAAAATATCACGGGCTCAGAACGACTAAACATAAAAAATCCTGTGTGTTACTTGAGCGTAATGCAAGCTTATCATAGAGCCTCTAAGGCTTGAGAAAGTCTGCTTACCGCAACAATTTCGATACCCGGAATTTTTTGTTTCGGCACATTCGCCTTCGGCACAATCGCGCGCTTAAATCCATGTTTCGCTGCTTCGGCAATTCTCTCTGTCCCATTGGGTACAGGTCTTATCTCTCCCGATAGACCTACCTCTCCAAAAGCAATCAATTCTTTCGCTAAGGTGTGATTTCTAAAACTTGATACCATCGCTAGAAGCAGGGCCAAGTCGGCTCCCGTTTCATTTATTTTGACACCGCCAACAACGTTCACAAACACATCTTGGTCGTTCATCTGGACATTACCATGGCGATGCATCACTGCAAGTAACATGGCTAATCGGTTTTGGTCTGAACCAACGGCAACACGCCGGGGGTTGGCTAATTGCGAATAGTCTACTAGTGCTTGAATTTCCACCAGCAATGGCCTTGTACCTTCCCAGATAGTCATCACGATGCTACCTGGAGATGATTCTTCCTCACGGTTTAAAAAAATTGCGGAAGGATTAGACACTTCTTTCATGCCTTTTTCCGTCATACCGAAAACCCCAAGCTCATTAACCGCACCAAAACGATTCTTCGTACCACGGAGTGTGCGATAACGACTATCGCTCTCTCCTTCAAGCATCATTGAACAATCAATGCAATGCTCAAGCACCTTCGGACCAGCCAAGCTACCGTCCTTCGTTACATGACCAACCAAGAACATAGCAATATGATGCTTTTTAGCAAAGCGAGTTAAGGCTGCGGCGCTCTCTCTCACTTGTGACACACCGCCGGGTGCAGATTGAATATCACTCATGTGCATAACCTGAATAGAATCTATTACCATGATGGTAGGCTTATGCTCTAAGGCTAATTGGCAGATAGTGTCGACATTCGTTTCAGCTAAGAGCTTAAGTTTATCATCTGGCAACTGAAGCCGCTTTGCGCGCATTGCGACTTGCTGTAATGACTCTTCGCCAGTGACATATAAGGTAGAGTTTTGCTCTGCAAGCAAACACATTACCTGCAACAAAAGAGTACTTTTTCCCGCACCAGGAGAGCCACCAATTAACATCGCTGAACCGGGCACAATACCGCCGCCTAAAACTCTATCTAACTCTTTAAAGCCAGAGCTAAAACGAGGCAGTGCTGCTAAGTCGATTTCATTAAGTACTTCCACTTTTGCAGTCGTTAATCCAGCGTATCCGCCACGGCTTGCAGGTACACTTTTCGTCGCTGAATTTTCGAGAACAATTTCACTTAGGGTGTTCCATTCTCTGCAGTCATTACATTGCCCTTGCCAGCGTGGATGCTCTGAACCACATTCAGTGCAAACAAAAGCCGTTTTTCTTTTTGCCATTTATTGGTAGTCTTCTAATATAAGCGAAAGGATAATAATTGAAGAGTACCTAATTTCAGCGCAAAAATCTTTGGAGAAATAGGCTATTTTGTCGATACTTAAGCATGCACTATTAAAAGAGTGCATCTGTCAGTTTTACACAGTTTACAATTAAGGGTTGCATGTCTAACGAATTAGCAGAATTTAAAAGCCTGATAAACCAATTAGCACCACATGCAGATAAGCCTGAATTTAATCGATTGTTAAACGAAGCCACTGGCGATCTGACGAAAGAAAAACGCTTTTTGTTGAAAATGGAAATGCGACGTTTAGCAAAGCCATGTATACGCGCCATCGACCTTAGGATGCGAATAAGCGAGCAATGTGAATTGATATCTTTTCAGGGTATTACTCATTATCTTCATGCTCCTGCTATATCCTTATTTGAGAACTTATTAAATCGCTATGGCCAATACACATTTGGCGTATACGAAGCGGTTTTATCGCTTGCAGAAGACGAACAACGTGGTGATATTTTTGAATTAAGCGCTTCCAATGACTTTATTGAGGAGCTGCCTGCAGGACGAGATGACAACTACCTCGTCGAAAACATCGCCTTACTAGATGTCGAACATCGTTGTGAAGAGCGCATGAATTATGTTGTTGCGGTAGAGCTGTTCTTTGAAAGTGGGGAAAGTATATTTGCCAGCTCTATCGATATTGGCACCAGAGGTCTCAAACTTAAGTTAAAAGATACCGACCAACTTGAGTTGATTAAGGCAAAATCGCAGGTGCTTATCGTTTTTAGAGGTTTTGTTCCTGAGTCGGGGCTCAACAAAGAAGCAATTCCATACAAGGTAATAAAAGTTACCGGTCATTCGGAACAAGCACGTATTCATCTACAGCGTTCTCTTGAAGACGGTCCCAGCGATTTTAATGAGTATGTTTCTAAACTCATAAAAGCAAATAAGCGACGCTACAAAGTTAACCTTGATAACGTGATAGATGCTCTCGAAAATAAAATATACGAGCAAGCTTATAGCAGCACAACACCTGCACTTTCGGTGTTCGTAGATACCAAAGATCACGCCTATCCTATTGCCAAATATGCTTGTATGAACGGTACAAATAAGGAAATTTTAGATTACTGGCTCGATGAAAATGACCATCAACGCATAGGTTACTTACTCAATCCCAAACGCATACAAACACTGGTAAGTAGCCGAAAAAACAAAAAACACTCATGGATCTATGCTTTTACACATATAAAAGATGGCAAAGTCTATTTTTATTCCGCATCTCAGGCAGAGTTGGAAGACAATATCGACCTTAAACAGGTGTTTTTAAGCTATGCCTCACGCCGAGTAAGTTGGCGCGTTTATCACCTTAGCTATCAAGACATCGACCATAAGTCGGCGCATGTTAAAAGCTCGGTGCCCTCAGGTATTACTCGAAAGATAGATAAGTTAAATCGGCCCCTTACTGCGCGCTTAGAGTCTAAACTGCAACATCTTTCGCTTATGATTAATATAGCGGATGTTACTCACCTTATTGGTCAGCAGTGCTATCAAAAACTCGATCTAGAGCGCAATAAGGTAAAACAACTAGCCGTATTTGGGCATGCGCGAAACAAGCCACCGCATGAGCTACTATCGTTTAGATACAAGCAAGAAGAGTTAAGAAAAGAAACTCGTTATAAGTTGCGCACTCCTGTGAAACTTGAAAACTATAACGGTGCTGCACAAGCAGTGAGCGAAGACTGTTCTGTAAGCGGTTTGAAAGTGGAACTAGATGAGCCTTTCGAAAGTCGCATAAATTCAAAAATTAGCGCTTCATTTCCAGAGCTACAAACTAAGACTAATCAGTTTCTGTTAGAAAACCTCAAATATAGGGTGCGTCATATTAGCTACGATAAGCTAGTGCTCCACTTAGAAGCTATTTCAGAAGATGAATTAAGTGTTGCTGAGCAGTTTTTTAGCCTACTCATTCGCTCAAATAAGGACAAACTTAAATCAGTGAGTAATGAAGAGACGGTTCCAGGCATGGGACATGCCCTACGTTGTTTACAAGCCAGCTATAGTGCTGATTTTTGTGTTTACTTAATTAAGCAGCTTGGTGATTACTACCCAATAAAGACGAGTATGCAGCACCGCCCCGCAAAATGGATGAACATACTCTTGCATGATACGCCTGCGCACAAAGTAAACTTGTCGTGGCTATTTCAAGACAAGCACAAGCATGACGCCTTTGTTCGCGAAGCTCTGCGTAAACTAAGAACGGAACCGCGACAAGTTGAGGCTGAACTCTTCATATTTTTTGATCCCAAGGAGATTGAATATGATAAAGCGGTTGAAGCAAGATGGGAGAATGAGCTCGCGACTCACCGCTCGAAGGTACAATTCATTCGCAAAGCACAAGAAAAAGGTCAGTTTTTTGCTTTTAATGTGCATGTTAATAGAGCGACTAAACCCGACACCTCATTTTTAGACCAGGAATTACAGTATTTGAGTCGATATGCCATTCACCGAGCTAAACAACTTGAAGAGCACATGTGGGATATAGCTGGCCAGCTTTTCCTCAACGAGGTGACCGACGAAGTACTGTATCGCTATCTGCAAAACAACTAAGTCTTTTGCTTTCCAAGTAAAACTCGCGCTAGTATGAACAAAGAAAATAACTTACGAATGAGATGAGAATGAGAACGATGCTTAAATTCGTGTCTGTGCTTGAAAGCATGCAACGCGGTTTGAAACTAGCGATATTGGGCTTTGCTTTTTGTGCCTTAGCCGCATGTGATAATTCTGAGGTGGGAGATGTGTCTTTAGGAGTCTTCACCACCCAAGATATCAAGCTCAACATTTTAATAGATCCACTGGTACCTGGGGTCACCTGTCATGTTGCAAGTATTGAAGCAAATCTAAGTTTAGCGGATCCTTCAGATAGCTCGATTTCGTGTAGACAAACAGGCCAAATCACTGCGATGATGATCGCGCAAATCGACAAGAGTAAATCTGGCGAGCTTGTGTTTAAAAAATCAAAGAGCATCTTTTTCAAATCCCTAAAAATCAGACGCATATATGATGCAAACTCTCAAACCTTAATGTACGTGTCTTACTCAACCAAAGAAACATCCGGTAGTTTCAAGCACAGCCTCTCTACTGTGCCACTTTGGGGCACTGAGGCATACCAAAACAAGCCAGAGGCAATATAGGCCCAAAACATGGATTTAAATCAACCAAGAAGATAAAGCAGCGCCTCAAGCCCAGAGAATCTCACTGCGTTGTCGGCCTTTTCCTGCACTTGCGGCTTGGCACGAAAAGCGAGGCCAGTTCCGGCTCGTTCCATCATAACTAAGTCGTTGGCGCCATCCCCAACAGCGATAGTTTTTGATAAAGGAATAGCATGTTCTTCGGCACTGTTTTGAAGGATATCTGCTTTTGCTTGCGCATCTACTACACTACCCAATACTTTACCGGTGAGACGATCATCTTTCACTTCCAAGACATTGCTATAAGCGGCATCAAAGCCAAAATGAGCTTTTATATGGTTAGCAAAATAAGTAAAGCCACCCGATGCAATCACCAGAGTCCAGCCTTGACCCTTTAATTCGCTGATAAGTGCAGCGAAGCCAGGCATATATGGAAGCCTCTGACGGATATTTAACAAAGCACTGAGCTCAACACCAGCTAAGCAATTAACTCGATGATACAAACTCTCGGAAAATGCTATCTCGCCCTGCATTGCCTTTTCAGTAACCTCTGCAACCTGCTCTCCTACTCCAGCGAGCTTGGCGATCTCGTCAATGCACTCCATTTCAATCAGCGTGCTATCCATATCAAATACAACTAATCCTGCATCGGCGATATTAATTGGGGGCTTAATAAAAACATCAATAAAAAATAATTCACTTAGCATACGAGCTTTAGATTGCAGGTCTTCGTCAATATTGCTCGAAAACTGCATGTTGAGTACGCTTTTATCTAGGTAACAATGATATTTGTTTTTCGTAAACTCAACATTATCGGTGCGTAGGGAAAGTGCTTCAACAATACTTTGTAATAGGGAAAAATTGAAACCGGCACCGACTAAAATCAGTGTGTGAATCTTGCTTTCTTCACCAGCTGACAAAGCTGCCTTGCCAGCAGACCAAGCTGTATTCGTTATATTAAAGCTTAAGTTGCCATGGGCTGACAAAAGAGTGGCAAAGTTGAAGGTGTTTAGGTCTTGTTGTTGAGCGTGAGATATGACTTGCAAGAGTTTTCCAGCTAAATACAGGGTTTGTTAAATGATAACCAAACAATGCAACTAATAAAACAAAGACTTGGCAAAAACCCCTAATTCACCTATTGTGAACGCTTCAAAATTTCAAAAAGTGAGTATCTCAAAGCGTGTTTGCACCTCAATCGAGTAAATTTTCTATTATTAAGCGTATTTCCAATTTTATATTGGCCGTATTAATAGTGATTATTTGTGTCAATCTATGGCTGATGCACACCAAGAATGCTTACGAGTGGTATAGTTTAGAGTCGGAGCAATTAGGAAGGAGTTTGGCTTCACAAGCAGCAAGAATGTTGGCTGGGCCCTTGAGTAGCGGCGATACAACCAGTATCGAAAATTACGTTAATACCATTGAAACGGATAGCTTTGTTAAAGGTACCTCTTTGTTCGATGCAAACGGAAAAGTCATCAAGAGCTTCAACGAGGACTATAGCGTGATTGAGCAGTTCAGAGTGCTCAACGAGCCACCACTTATTTTTGTTGAAGACATTGTTTTCGATAATAGAACCATCGGTTATGTGAAATTGCTGCTCGACCGCGACGGCATTATCGCTCATCACGAAGCCTTTAATCAGAACCAACTGATTCAAACCATACTAGCAATGGTACTTACTGGTTTTTGCGCCGCTATAGTAACCCGGCTGTTCTATAAGTTTCGGGAAAACTATTGGCTTCATCAGCGCGAGAATAAGAGCGAATAATTCCTACACGTCACCGTTGCAACTTCTTGTATCGTACATGCCTTCAATTGTGCGAGGGCGTCTGCAACTCGCGGTAATTGAACAGGCGAGTTTCTTTGGCCCTGAAAACCATTCAAGGGCATGTCTGGTGCATCAGTTTCAAGTAATAGGTGTTGCAGGCTTATCGACGCTAAGGCATTTCTGGTTTTTTGTGCTCTCGGATAGGTGATGGTGCCCCCAACCCCTAAGTAAAAACCAAGATCGATATAGGTTTTAGCCAGTTCAACGCTCCCTGAAAATGCATGAATGAGGCCTCCGCCTTGAAACTTAGTTTTTTTAAGTAAACGTATCAATTGATTGTGGGATTGCCGATGATGCAAAACAAGAGGTTTATTAAGTTGTTTAGCGACTTCAATCTGCATTTGAAGAATGCGCGCTTGTATAGGCATATCGAGCATTAACACGCTATCGAGACCACACTCACCTATCGCGACTATTTTGTGTTGGTAGCTTTCAGCCAGTTCACAAAAATCGCCCCTAAGTTTGTCACTTCCCTCTTGCAAAGCTGCTTGCATAAAATAAGGATGGATCCCCAGTGCGATATCGATAAAGAGTTCGGGAGTACTAATACGAGTTTGCAAATCGAGTAGCTTGTTGAACTGCTTATTGTCCAAGCCCGGGATAAGAATTCCCTTTATACCATGATCAGCAGCATCCTTTAGCACTTGTGCTCGGTCGTGATCAAAAGCAGCAAGATCGAGGTGACAATGACTGTCGATAAGAGGCAGGTTAAGCAAGGCTCACCATTCTAGGGCATGAGGCGCTGGGTTTGCCAAGAGCCGTCGGCAGCTTTGGTATATTCGAAGCGGTCGTGTAAGCGATGCTCACCACCCTGCCAAAACTCTATTTCATCGGGCTTCACTCTAAAACCACCCCAAAAGTCTGGTAATGGCACCTTCCCTTCAGAGAATTTTTCTTTCATTTGCATGAATTGGCTAACAAGTAATTCACGAGTCGATATTGGTTGGCTTTGCTTCGACGCCCACGCACCAATTTGGCTATCGTTGGGACGAGAGAAAAAATACTTCGCGACTTCTTTGCGACTCAATGCCTCAGCTATACCATTAACTCGCACTTGCCGCTCCATAATATACCACGGGAAATGCAGTGATACCTTGGGGTTCTTCGCAAGATCTTGAGCCTTTCGGCTGCCAAGATTGGTGTAAAATACAAAGCCTTCATCTGACAGATCTTTTAATAATACGATGCGCTGACTCGGCCTGCCCTCGCTATCTACCGTTGCCACCGTCATTGCATTTGGCTCCGGCAGCTCAGCCTCCAATGCTTCGTCAAACCACTGTCGAAAAAGCGCTATTGGATTTTCTTTCAATGTGCTAGCGCTTAAGCGGCCAAGTTTATATTCTTTTCTAAGTTCACTGATTGCTTTATTAGATTTACTCATCGACGCGCTACCTGTAAATTCGCTGTGTTTAGCCTTTATAGTCGTTATCGTAACCTAAAGATCGCAATGCTCGCTCGTCATCAGCCCAACCAGCTTTGACCTTGACCCATAGTTCGAGGAACACTTTGTTATCAAACAAAGCCTCCATATCTTTGCGTGCTTCGGCGCCCATGGTTTTAAGGTGGCTACCGCCCTTTCCTATGATCATTCTTTTCTGGGTTTCTCGCTCTACCAATATTAAGCCATTGATATGATACACCCCTGATGGTGTAAGTTTGAATTGCTCGATTTCAACCGTAGTTGAATACGGTAGCTCGTCGCCAGTGAAGCGCATTAACTTTTCTCGGATAATTTCTGCAGCCATAAAACGACTTGAGCGGTCGGTGATGTAGTCATCGGGGAAATAAAAGTCACTCTCAGGTAACGATTCCAACACCAGCTGGCGTAAGTGTTCTATTTGCTTACCTTGCTTGGCACTGACTGGAATCAGATTGTCAAAATTATGCTTTTCACCTAAAAACTTAAGCTGGTCCATCAACTCTGCTTTATTTTCAACCTTGTCAGTTTTATTCACCAGTAGCCAACAGGGGAGATTTGCTTGCTTGATCTTATTCAGCACCATTTCATCGTCGTCTGTCCAACGTGTGCCTTCTACAACAAACAGTACTAAGTAAACTTCACCGAGCGAACTTGAGGCAGCACGATTCATTAGCTTGTTAATAGCACGCTTTTCGTCAGAGTGCAGCCCTGGTGTATCGACATATATCGCTTGACGATTATCTAGAGTATCAATACCCATAATGCGGTGACGTGTAGTCTGAGGTTTTCGAGAGGTGATGCTAACCTTTTGACCCAATATTTGATTCAGTATTGTTGACTTCCCAACATTTGGGCGCCCTACTATTGCCACCATCCCGCACTTTGTATCAGTCATGACTTAGTTTCTCTAATGTTATTTTGGCTGCATTCTGTTCGGCTTGGCGTCGGCTTTTTCCCACACCTTTATTTACTGAGTTCAAGGGTTCAACAGTACAATTTACTTCGAAAGTTTGGGCATGATCTTTGCCCTTAATCGATACCACCTCATATTGGGGGAGTGCTAATTGTCGGGATTGTAAATATTCTTGTAGCTGCGTTTTATTGTCTTTTATTTGAATATTCGGGTCGAGTTTTTCGAGTCGCGAAGCAAAAAGCTTGTTAATTGTATTACTTGCCGCATCAATTCCACTCTCCAGATATATAGCACCTATCACCGCTTCGACTGCATCAGCTAATATAGAGCTTCTACGATGCCCGCCGCTTTTCATTTCACCCGAGCCTAATTTAAGATAGTCTCCGAATTGATGCTCTTTGGCTATTAGAGCAAGCGTATCACCTTTTACAATAGAAGAGCGCATCCGAGTAAGTTTACCCTCTGGTTCATTAGGAAACTGCTGATAAAGTACATCAGCAACAACCATTCCCAGTACGGCATCGCCAAGAAACTCAAGGCGTTCATTATGAACTTTAGCAGCACTTCTATGCGTAAATGCTTGGTCTAACAGGCTAATGTCAGAGAATTGGTAATCGAGGGCGCTTAGTAGCTTTTTATATGATTTCATTGTTTATCTTATTGATACCCTTAAGGTTTGCACCATCACTGATGACGCAAAAAATAACAGTATATTGATGACCACAAACTGAGAACTGTGGCACTAAAAACGAGTGAGCGATAGTTATACTAAAGCTCCCTCACTAATTATTGAATACCGCCGCTGCGTTCAAAGCGAATACCAGATGGAACCCACGTGGGTAAAAAGTCTTCTGGTTGACGATCGAACTCGAAGCTTACCCAAATTAACACGGCTTTACCTACGAGGTTATGTTCAGGGACAAAGCCCCAGTAGCGACCATCTTCACTATTGTCACGGTTGTCGCCCATTACAAAATATTCACCCTCTGGCACAATATACTCATCCATCATGGTGCCTGGTTGTTTATAATATCTCCCCACTTCTGCAGGGTGACCAGGATCGACAAGAATGCCGTGCTTCTTATCACCTTCACCTTCATTAAACTCCATCAAGAACTTTCTTCTTGCAATATAGTTCGTTTGACCAACAAACTCTTGTGGAACAAGTTCTTCACTTGGACAAGGGCTTTGCCCTTCACAAGCTTTTGTTAAATAGACTTTTTTATCTCGGTACACGACTTTATCGCCAGGAAGCCCTATCACTCGTTTGATATAGTCGAGGCTTGGATCTTCAGGGAACTTAAACACCACAACATCACCACGCTCAGGGCTCCCTGTTTCGACTAGTTTGCTTCTGAATATCGGGTCTTTAATACCGTAACTAAACTTCTCAACGAGAATAAAATCACCCACTAATAGGGTTGGCATCATTGAACCAGACGGTATTTGAAAAGGCTCATACAAAAAGGAGCGAAACACCATGACCAAGGCAAAAATAGGAAAGAATTGTTTAGCATTATCGACCAGCACTGGCATGTGAGGGTCGGCCTCTTCACCGACAAGTTTCACACTTACGTCATTGCCAACAATGGCTTGACGTTCGGCTATTGCAGCAGCCTTGCGTTTACCAGCAAAAAACACAGCATCAATTAACCAGATTAAGCCCGTAATCGCAGTCATTGCGACTAAAAAGATTGCGAAATAATTTGCCATTAATTATCTACCTTCAGAATTGCCAAGAACGCATCTTGTGGCAATTCAACGTTGCCTACCTGTTTCATTCTTTTCTTACCATCCTTCTGTTTTTGAAGGAGCTTTTTCTTACGACTGATATCGCCACCGTAACATTTTGCAATAACGTTTTTGCGCAGCTGTTTCACAGTACTTCGAGCTACAATGTGGTTGCCAATAGCTGCCTGAATCGCAATATCAAACATTTGTCGAGGAATGATCTCTCTTAGCTTTTCAACCAAATCACGCCCGCGATATTGTGCATTTTCTTTGTGCGTGATAAGCGCCAGTGCATCCACTCGTTCGCCGTTGATCAATATATCTAAACGAACCATGTCAGCGACATTAAACTTTGAAAAATTATAGTCCAGAGATGCAAAGCCACGACTCGTCGACTTCAATCTGTCAAAGAAATCTAGAACAACCTCCGCCATTGGCAGATCGTAGGTAACCGCAACTTGCTTACCATGGTATGTCATTGCGGTTTGTACCCCTCGTTTCTCAACACAGAGTGTAATAACATTTCCCAGATACTCTTGAGGAACAAGAATGTTCGCGGTTACGATCGGCTCGCGAATTTCTTCAATATCGTTTATTGGTGGTAATTTAGAAGGGTTGTCAACTTGAATCACATTGCCTTTAGTGGTTTTTACTTCATACACAACGGTGGGTGCCGTAGTGATCAAATCGAGATCATACTCACGCTCAAGACGTTCTTGAATGATTTCCATGTGCAGCATGCCCAAAAATCCAATCCTAAAACCAAATCCTAGTGCGGCCGAACTTTCTGGCTCGTAGAATAACGAGGCATCATTTAAGCTTAATTTAGCAAGCGCATCCCTGAAATCTTCGTAATCGTCAGAACTAACAGGGAACAAGCCAGCATAAACTTGTGGTTTTATCTTTTTAAAACCGGGAAGCGCTTTTTCAGCAGGAGCTCTCGCCAAAGTAATGGTATCGCCCACTGGCGCACCGTGAATTTCTTTTATTCCCGCAATAATGAAGCCAACCTCGCCGGTACTCAATACGCCAGTATCAGTTTGCTTAGGCGTGAACACACCCACTTTATCTACCTGATGAACCACGCCGTTTGACATGATTTGTATTTTGTCTTTGGCTTTTAATTCACCTTGAACAATTCTTACCAAAGATACAACGCCTTGGTAATTATCGAACCATGAGTCAATGATCAGTGCTTGCAGAGGCGCATCTTTATCTCCAACAGGAGGCGGCACTCGCTTCACAATTTCTTCGAGCACATCTTCGATGCCGATGCCCGTTTTTGCAGAGCATCGCACTGCATCAATTGCGTCAATGCCAACGATATCCTCTATTTCTTCCGAAACCCGCTCTGGTTCTGCTTGCGGCAAATCGATTTTATTCAGTATTGGCACAACTTCCATATCTAAATCGATCGCAGTGTAACAATTTGCTAGGGTTTGAGCTTCGACGCCCTGACCAGCATCAACAACTAACAAAGCGCCCTCACATGCGGCTAGTGAGCGAGAAACCTCATAAGTAAAATCGACATGCCCGGGCGTGTCGATGAAATTTAGTTGATATTTTTCACCATCTTTAGCTTGATAATAAAGTGTTACGCTTTGTGCCTTGATTGTGATCCCGCGCTCCCGCTCTATATCCATAGAGTCCAACACTTGGGCTGACATCTCGCGGTTGGTTAAACCGCCACAGGTTTGAATTAAGCGATCGGACAAGGTCGACTTACCGTGGTCGATATGCGCAATGATACTGAAGTTGCGAATGTTCTTTAACTGCATAAATTTAGCTTTATACCTTGAGGTTTACGGCGAAAATACTGACTAACTCTACTGGCCGTGTCGTTTTTGCTGGCATGCATTTCAGAGCATGCATTTACGGTCGCGAATTTTAACTTTTTATCGGCTTAAATGCGAATGATATAAGGAATATAACGCGTTAAAGCGTCAAGTTAGCGCTATAATCACGCAAAAAACGCTTAAACAAGCTTTTTAACAGGAATTTCATGCTTTTTTATCACGCTAGCTTCATTCAAAGCACCAAGAATAAGGGGGGAAAAATGTGCCTTATTTTTTTGTTTTAGTTTCTTATTCAACAACCAAAAACAAAGTCCAAAGGCAAAGAAACCGACGAGTATCTGCATAGCTTCATGCACCTCGGGCATCAGCAACTTAACCAGCAGAACACCGCCAATCAAACTGAGTATTGGCAACAAATAAACAAGCATAGAAGAGAACACGAGCTGGCTTTCGGGTATACCTAACTTTACAGTTTGGCCTTCCACTAAGGAGATATCTGAATCAAGTTCAAGCAGTTCCGGTTTATTGGTAAAGGCTTTTGCAACCACGCTGGTTCCGCAGTTATCACTCACATGACAACTTCCGCAGGTTGTTTTAACCTGCGTCTCAATCCATACTTTTTTACCTTTAACGCGTTTTACGATACCGGTTTCTTCTATCATGGCTGGTTACTCACTTGTCACTCAACACTTTGCGGTAAGACTTCAATGGATTCGGCAATTTTTTGCGCCGTGACTAAGGGAACATCGCCAACTACGGTAACTTGCACTCGCCCATTAGCCCTCGAATGCACAGAGTTTGCACCGTTACTGAGATTTACATCTTCTTGAAAGAGGCCCGTGTCGGCCTTCACGTACACCGACACATTGACCAAACCATCACTCAACAGCAAATATTCAACAACTTGACCCGTAACAGGCAGTTGATGCACATCTTGTTTAACTACTTTCATACCCACAGGCTTAAACGCCAAATACCATTGGTGTTTGCGTTGCGGTGGCATTTTAACATTCAACACTGGTGGCAACGTTTCTGCTTGTAATTGAGCAAAAAACTCAGCGATGCGCTCATCTACCCTTAACTGAGTCACTTGTATTTGTTGTAGCATTTCGCCTTTTAGCCCATACATATTAAGCTTAAGTAACATGCCTGTTTCTTCATCTAACCATATATGATAACCATAGCGTGTTTTGTCTTTGCTACTAATTCGAATTTGTTGAGCTGCTCGACCGGCCACGCGGTTTCGCCCTACCAAGATAAACTGATAGCTTTGGAAAAGTTGCTCGGGTGCATTCAACAAAGTCACCGGAATTGGACCGTCTATTGCGTCACCATAAATACTGTAAGGAGGGTAACCTGGTTGAAATAAGCTGATTACATTGTCAATTCGAACGTTTTCGAACCCTGGTCCATTTAGTGAACTGAGTTGCTCAATATGTTGGCCGTCTTCAAGCACCGCATGACGCCATAAAAAAGGCTGTGTGTCTTTACCGGGTACATTCAGAACAAACGAGGCTTCATAGCTTGATGATTTGATTGTTCTTGCTAATCGCTTCAACCAACTTTCGGCTGAATTTGGATTGAACCCATTAGGTGCCTGAAGAACTTGTCGAGCAACTTCATCAACAAGTGATTGTTGTGACGCACTTGTCGTCGGACTGACCGCTTTTTCGACCGTATCATTCGCGCTATCATTTACAGTCGTCTGACCTTCGCTTACCTGCAGCTCTGGAGAGGCCTCAACAGCTTGTGGTAAATCTTGGCTTGTTGACCCAACTTGCAAAGCTGAAATCAACATAAAAGCGGTCATAAATGACATTTACTGCTCCGAGATTAGTTCTGAGGCTGTGCGCTCTCTTCAACCTCACTCTCTGTGCTTTGTGATTGATTAGTATTATGCATGCCGGTGTTTTTAAGGCGCTTTTGACGCTCATGGTCTTCGATGATCGCATTTAATTGACGACGATGTTCAATGATTTTCGTCATTTGTTCTTCGCTGATACCTTCGCTAGTCGATAAGCTTACAGGTGCTAGTCCACCTAAAGGACCCGAGGTAGGTGCCGTTAAAAATGGCTGTGTTGCTTCTGGCGCATTGTAGGTTTGATAGCTGAAGATCATTACCGCTGTTACGCAAGCTGCTACCGCTAATTGACCGCTTTGTTTCAGCAGTGGTATCACAGATGCCACCACCGGCAACTCTTTCCAAGTTCTCTTTGGCGCAACTATCGCAAACTCATTCTCAAGCTGCGCGGCTACTTTCGCACTGATATCAAAATGAACATCGGCAGTCATTTCATTGCGCATGCAATCGCGTGCTAAATGGTATCTTTTCCATTTATCAGACAGATCTTTGTTGCTATTCAACGAATCAATTAATTCGTTAGCTTCATCTTCACCGTCAAAAAAAGCTGATAATTTTTCTTGTTGCTGCGTCATATAAGACATCCTACATTCACCAACTACAACGAGTTATAGCTAGTGTTTAATTTTGCACCAAAGGCAATATCACTTTATCGATAGCCTCTCGCGCTCTAAAAATTCGTGAGCGTACAGTACCAACTGGACACTCCATCACGGTTGCGATTTCTTCGTAGCTTAAGCCTTCGATTTCACGCAAGGTAATCGCCGCTCGCAAATCATCGGGTAAGCCTTCAATCGTCTCGAACAACTTGTGCTGAAGTTCGTCGGATAATAAGGAGCGTTCTGGAGAGTTGTTCTCCTTGAGCGCATCACTTCCGTCATAATAATCTGCTTCAGTCGCATCTACATCACTAGCCGGAGGCTTGCGCCCCTGAGAAGTTAGGTAGTTTTTCGCGCTGTTCACTGCTATTCGATACAACCAAGTGTAAAACGCACTCTCTCCTCTAAAATTGGGGAGAGCTCTGTAGGCTTTTATAAACGCTTCCTGCGTTACGTCGGCAACGTCACCACTATTTTTAACATACCTTGCCACAATGTTCATCACCTTGTTTTGATGACGAACGACAAGCAAGTTAAATGCGTTTTTGTTGCCCCGCTGCACTTGTTCAACTAATTCTTGATCGGTTTTCTGCTCGCTCATTCGAGCCATTACTCCTAAAGGTTACTACTTATGGCTCATGCAAGTGTAGTAATAGACAGACACTTTATGGATAAGTTCGGAAAAAAGAAAAATAATTTAAAATATTACACACAGAGCAATTATCAAAAAGACTGGATATGCTCGTTTGAGCCTAAAGGTTACCGAAAGCGCAATTCAATGTCCAAATATGCGCAACAATTATTGGTCAGAAAGTTGTTTTTTTTCATCAGACCATTACTATTGCCGCATATTCATCAGATGTAAATTTCATAACATGACTCAAACTATCGAACATCGTTGCGATCTTCTTATCGTGGGTAGTGGCGCTGCAGGGCTTAGTCTGGCCCTTAAAATGGCAGAGCACTGCGATGTAATAGTACTTAGCAAAAGTGACCTCGATGAGGGCAGCACGCGATACGCTCAAGGTGGTATTGCAGCAGTTTTTGATGACAGTGATTCCATCGAGAGTCATGTAAAAGATACGCTAAATGCAGGCGCCGGCCTCTGTGATGAAGAAGTAGTGGCTTACACTGCTGCAAACGCTAAAGAGAGCATGCAATGGTTAATTGAAAAAGGCGTTCCCTTTGACCAAGAGCAGGGAGAAAATGGAGAGAAAAAATTTCACCTAACGCGAGAAGGCGGGCATAGCCATCGCCGAATTTTGCATGCTGCTGATGCCACAGGGGCTGCCGTGCAAGAAACCTTATCCGATAATGTGGCAAATCATCCCAACATACATCTCTATGAACGCTACAACGCCATCGATTTGATAAAAAGCGTTGCTGAACCTAATAAATGTGTGGGCGCCTATGTTTGGAATCGAAAAAAAGAGCGTGTAGAAGTTATCCGCTCACGATTTATTACCCTAGCAACTGGCGGCGGTAGCAAAGTGTATCAATATACATCTAACCCAGATGTATCAAGTGGTGATGGTATTGCGATGGCATGGCGAGCGGGCTGCGAAATTGCTAACATGGAGTTCAATCAATTCCACCCTACCTGTCTTTACCATCCAGATGCAGGAAACTTCTTAATTAGCGAAGCCTTGCGCGGAGAAGGCGCCTTTCTTTGTCATGAAGATGGTACCAAGTTCATGCATAAATTTGATGAACGAGGTGATCTCGCGCCGCGGGACATTGTTGCCAGAGCAATCGATTTCGAAATGAAGCGCTTAGGTGCAGACTGCATGTATCTTGACATTAGCCACAAATCGAACGACTTTATCAAAAAGCACTTTCCAAATATCTACCGCAAATGCCGTTCTTTAGGTATCGATATTACAACAAGTCCAATTCCTGTTGTTCCTGCGGCACACTACACCTGTGGAGGTGTGAAAACTGACTTCAATGCACAAACTAACATAGATAATGTGTATGCGATTGGTGAAACAGCTTATACCGGTCTTCATGGCGCAAACAGAATGGCGAGCAACTCCCTACTCGAATGTGTGGTTTTTGCACACGCCGCTGCCAAACATATATTGAGCCATCTCGATGGCCATTACATCGATGAAGAAATAAAACCGTGGGATGAATCGAGAGTGATAGACTCTGATGAGCAAGTCATTATTCAACACAATTGGCATGAGCTTAGATTATTCATGTGGGATTATGTCGGCATCGTCAGAACAGACAAACGATTAGAGCGTGCGTTACGAAGAATCAATTTGCTAAAACAAGAGATTGATGAATATTACTCTAACTTCAAAGTTAGCAACAATATGCTAGAGCTGCGAAACTTGGTGTGTGTAGCACAGTTGATTGTAAACTGTGCAATGCAACGCAAGGAAAGCAGAGGCCTACACTACAATCTCGACCATCCTCAGCAAAATGAACAGTCAGGCCCAACGATCATCCGACGGACTTCATAACTCGGCAAGCTAACATAAGGTAATAGCGGTTTTAAGATACTCTCGCGTTTTGGAGCGGTGTTGAGAGCTAAGTACCTGCACTAATCGATTGTTATGATTTACGGCTGAAAATTGCGCCGAATTAGGTAAATATAGCGCCTGCAAGAATTGCGTTTCAATGGTTACCTTGCTATCGATATCATTCGCAAATAAATGATCGAGTTGCACGGAATTGATACTTCCTAAACCCACATTTTTGTTACTTAAGGCAATCGATAGACCAAGTGCTTTAGTGTACATACCATGTGCTATTGCCGCTCTGAATCCCAATAATTTAGCACTCACTTTAGTCAAGTGTATTGGATTGTAATCACCAGACGCCCTAGCATATTCACGGCCGCTGTTTGACTCAAATTCATAAGTGCAGCAAAGGCTCTCGTTTCGTACACCAAGTTCATTTTGTAATTGGCTCATATTTATACTAGGTAAGATTGACGACTCAGTTGTTCGAGACGCTTGTTCCTCTTGATGTCGCTCTCTAGCCAAATAGAAGGATGTGGCACTTTGCATAAGCTGGCCGTCAACATAAGCCTCACTGCGTAAGCCAAAAACCCAGCCTCTTTTGTGCTTTTCTAATGAAGTAAATTTGGTTTTTAATACTAGCTTGGCATTTTGCTCTGGCAGACGATACACGTCGATTTCATTCGCCACGTGCACCAAACCCAAAGCTTTAAATGGAAAAGGCTCTCTTACCATCATCGACAGTTGCATCGGCAAGGTAAGCACCTGTAAATAACATGGATGTATAAGCGATGCGATACCTGGTTTCCAAGCAACGAGCTGTTGATAACGTTGACAATGCTCAGGAGCAATTTCAAACTCTCGACTGAGTTCAGTACTGGGTAAAATGGGTAGGGAAAGCGCATTGCGTTTGGGGCGATACAACGCGGCTCGAAGTAAATTCATACTCATTCTTGTGAGAACACCTATTCGTTATTTGTCTGTTGTCTTTGACAACAATAGCACAAATTTCTAGTGACTAGATTGTGTTAACACTGATCTTATTAGCTTTTCTTACAGCGCAGGCAATCAAGCGATAGCTTCTTCTACTGCATTCATTTCGGAATATTATGAGCCACGTTCTTTGGCAAGGCCCAGATGTCATTAAATTGCCCCTTGCTTGTGGGCGTGTGCTGACTTTCTGTAAGTGCACAAATTGAACTCCCCACGCTAGGCGCGAGCTAGGCAAAATAAGGTAATCTTCAGAGGGGCACAAATTACTATTATTGAAGTCAGGAAACTCCAGTTTCGAAACGCTCACCGAGTTCAGTGACAAGAACCCCTTGAACACACGAGACTTATTTTGCTTGCTGACAGCCAAAATGCAAATACCAATGAAAATAAGCATAACAAGTAATGGTATAAAGTAGTCTGAGCCAAGCACTTGAGCAATAAGTAAAGAGCACAGCAAGGTCGCTACAAGGTAGTTAATAGCGCTCGGCCACGACCAGTTATTTTTTCGTAAATAGAAGCGAACGACAACTACACCTTCACTCTACTCAAAACGCGTTGAACCATAGCTGCAAGGTCAGGATCGTTGCACTTCTGATGCCCCATGAACCAAGCGAACAAGTCTGGATCATCGCAAGTAAGAAGTCTCTCAAAGGTTACCTTTTCGCCATCGTTTAAGTCATCAAACGCTTGCTCGACAAAGGGTAGAAACAAAACGTCGAGCTCCAACATACCTCGGCGGCATGCCCATTTTAATCTGGCGAGTCTTTTTGCTGTAAACATATAAATCCTTGTGCATTTGTGTGTGAAGCATATCACACTGGCTTATTATTCTAACCTGAACGTATAGACTGATATATAAGTTTCGGTTGAAGCTATTGTTCAATGCGAGTAATTACGCTTGTAAAAAACAAAGTCTGTCCCAATAATACTTTGTTAAAGCAAAAACAGACTACACAAATTTAACGAGGTAAGTCGTGACCAACACAAGTTATGTGACTAAATTAGACAGTATCGGCGTTATCGAAATGCAAGGGCCACAAGCTGCTGATTATCTTCAAGGCCAAATCACTATCAATACAACATCGCTCGACTCGCTCAACAACGAAGCTGCACGTGTTGGCGCACATTGTGATTTCAAAGGCAAGACGTGGGCTGTGTATACGGCTTTTAAGAGCAATGATGTGTATTCGTTGATTTGTCATGCTGATGGCTTGGCGAAAAGTCTATCTGAATTCAAAAAATATGGCGTATTTTCAAAAGTAGAAATTGAAGACAAGAGTGCCGGCTACTGTTTTTATGGTGTCAAAGGCAATGATTACTGCAAAACGCTACAACAGCACTTCACTCAATTGAATACGCAGCATTTAGGTATTTCAATTGCAGATATCGGTACTGCAATATGCTATCAATTTTCGAATGAGCTTGCGCCGCTTTATCTCATTAAGGTTGCACAAGAGCGAGAGGCTGACTTTCTTGAGTCATTTAATGGTGTTGATACCGACGTACAGGAACTCTGGGATGCAGATGTGATTTTGAGCGGCTTCCCGACTTTAGCATCACAAGTAGCTAACGAATTTGTGCCTCAAATGCTAAATTTGCAAGCCATTGCGGGTATCGACTTTGATAAAGGTTGCTACATGGGGCAAGAAACCATTGCCCGCACAAAATTCTTAGGAAAAAATAAGCGAGCTAGTTATATCCTAGAATCAGAGCTAAATATTGAGCAGATGGATGCTGAGCAAGTCGAGTCTATTGAAACTGAACTTAGTGCTGGGGCCGCCTTAGAGAAACAGGCTGGCGAGAACTGGCGCAGTGGTGGTAGTTTACTTCAAAAATCTGTTCTGAAAAGCGAGTCTACCTTAAAAGTAGTTGCCCTTGCAGTGTTGTCGAATGACACAGAGCTTGGAGCTATGATACGATTGAAGGCAAATCCAGTGGTGGAATTCACAGTTCTTCCCCTGCCATATAGCTTAGAAGACAAATAGGTTCCCCATGCAAATAGAGAAAGACCATGTTGTAACACTCCACTACACCGTAAAAACATCTGACGGAGACGTCATTGACAGTTCAAGAGAAGCTGAGCCACTTGCATTTTTGCAAGGTAGTCACTTTATGATTGAGGGAATAGAGGAGGCATTATTCGGTAAAAAGAAAGGGGATATATTTGCCTTAGATCTAGATCCAGATAAAGCCTATGGTCAGCGTCATGATGATTTGGTTCAGGAAGTTCCTAGCGCAATGTTTGAAGGGATGGACGTAGAGGTTGGTATGAGTTTCAGAGCAACCACTGATGATGGAGAACAATCAGTGATTATTATCGACAAGACCGACGATACCGTCACCGTTGACGGCAATCACCCTTTGTCTGGCATGTCGCTAGCGTTTAACATTGAAGTTGTCGATGTAAGAGAAGCCACTGAAGATGAAATAGCGCATGGTCACGTTCATGCTGATGGCGGCTGTGGTCACTCACACTAGTCAGTTGATTTATAACTTCAAAAAAGGGCCAATCGGCCCTTTTTTTAATTAAATGCTTTGCTGTACTAGATGGCTTCTTCGTCCGTTTCGCCAGTTCTGATGCGAATAACCTGTCCAACATCAAAAACAAAAATTTTACCGTCACCAATTTTGCCCGTTTTAGCATGTTCCTCTATTGTCTCAACGGCCCTTTGCGCCAAAGTTTCGGGAACAACTAGCTCAATTTTAACTTTCGGCAGAAAATCGATATTGTATTCAGCACCACGGTACAGCTCTTTGTGACCCTTCTGACGGCCAAAGCCTCGAACCTCGGTCATAGTGATACCCGATACACCTATTGAGGACAGTGCTTCTCGCACATCATCAAGCTTGAATGGTTTGATAATCGCTTCAATTTTTTTCATTTTATTAGTAGCCTTGTACTCAAAACTAAACTATTCGTCGTAAATAGTCGGTATTGGTATTCGTTTGTGTTGGGTTTTTAAGTATATAGCTAAAAGTTTGTCATCAGCAAGTGGATCAATACTTTTACCCTCAAGAAAGTCATCGATTTGATCGTAGGTTAAACCTAGGGATTCTTCGTCCGATTTTTGCGGATTCAAAGATTCTAGGTCAGCCGTTGGTGCTTTCGTAATCACCTTCTCAGGTGCGCCCATTTCGCGAGCGAGGGCTCTAACCTGTCTTTTACTTAGACCGAACAATGGGGCAAGGTCACAAGCGCCATCACCATATTTAGTATAAAACCCGGTAATATTTTCAGCCGAGTGATCAGTACCTAACACCAGGGCATTTGTTATCCCAGCAATATCGTACTGAATCGCCATTCTCGTTCTAGCTTTGGCATTTCCTTTTACAAAGTCTGACTTTTCTTTTGTAACATTATTGATACCAGCTTCAGATAGACTTGAAAGTGCTGCCTCGTGAATTGCGTCGGCACCTGCTTGCACATTTGCGGTAAGTTGAACCGAGGGTTGGATAAACTCAATGGAAGCTTGTGCATCCTCCTCATCGGCTTGAGAGCCGTAAGGCAAACGTACGGCAACAAACTGATAAGATTGCTGCTCGTCTAAGCTTTCTTCGTTGAGTTCATTTACTGCCAATTGCGCTAGACGACCTAGGGTACACGAATCGATTCCACCGCTAATTCCCAGAACAAGCGCCTTCATCCCTGAACCAAGCAGTTGATTTTTTATAAATTGCGTACGCCGTTCAATCTCCTCTTGGGCGTTAATATTGGGGCGAACACGCATTTCATCAATAACTTCTTGTTTTAACATAGTAAACTCTCTCATTTTTAATTCGTGATACTCGACAAAAATTGGTTACAATACAAACTTCCATATACCCACACCAAGGTATTAAGACGACTAACCAGCGTTGTAGCTATATACGCAAGAAATTCAAATATAGCGTATAGTCTTAACTTCAATTTAGGGGATTACTGTGTTTTACAAAATTTCGAAACTGTTTTCATCTACCAGAGTGCCAAGCTTAGCTATACAAGCGCGCACATCAACTAAAAGGAAACAAGCTGGCATTACGCTGCTTGAGCTGATGATAACTGTCTCAATTCTAGCCGTTGCACTTACTGTTGTCTCGCCGAATATAAAAGATTTTTTAACCAAAAATAGAATTACCGGTGAAATAAATGAGATCAGCGGGCTCATTCAGTACGCGAGGCATCTTTCGATAGACGAACAAACGCCTGTAACAGTCTGTCCTTCAAGTAATTATAGCGATTGCTCGAACGATTGGAATGATCCTAAGATTGCGTTTATTGATCGCAATGGTGATGGACAAAGAAATGACAACGAAGCTAATGCAAACTTTGAAGACTTACGAATAGCAAGCACGGCATCATCTGATTCGACAACAATGACTGGCCCGAATGCAACGATTGAATTTGAGGAAAATGGTGTGGCGAGTCAAGGTTTTACCCTTCTAATTTGCCCCGATACCAACGATGCAAAATTTGCAAGAGCAGTTAATGTCTCTCTGCAAGGCCGTGTGAGAGTGAGTAAAGACACCGACGGTGATGGAGTGCATGAGAAGCCAGATGGAAGTCCACTTACCTGTAGCTAAAGTTACTTATACCTACCGTCGCTACAAGCACACGAAGGCCTTGCCTCAGACTGAGACAAGGCTACACTTTGCTACCTTACTCGTCTAATCTCGATTTTAGCAACGGCATCTCGCCAATCGTACACCGAAGGCAATAAATCGCCCTCCCCGTGAATACCGGAAGCAATGTGTACGAAGCCCTCGTCACCGTCACTCGCACTAGGTGAGGCACCTGCGCCACCGCACGCAGGGCCAGGAATGTTGGCGCATAATTCATCGTTAGCTTCACTACCGGCATCATAAGCACTTGCCATATAAGTACGACTTCCCCATGCTGGCAGTCTTACCGAATTTACCGAAACGAAAGTGTCGTTAGTTGGAATTAACATTGCCGCAAGACTAAAGCGGTTAAAACGGCGACTGGACGAAATGTCGAAGGTAACTGACTCGCCTGGCGCTAATAGACCTTCAGTTGCATTACTTGCACTGACCAGACTAGGTGCACCATCGAGAACATCTTTTAATGGCGTGGGGTTTCCTGACTCGGCAAGTTCAGCTAGTGGTGCTGAAGCTGCCTGACCTAATTCGAAAAAACTGATTGCTCGTTTATGCGTTGCCGATAACACCGGAGTGAAGGTCTGCCCTTTCGTCATGTTAGTGACTGTTACTTCATAGCTTCTTTCACTTTGATAATAATTTGCGCTTGCATTGCTGGTGCTTACTGCTAATAAAGCTAAGCTGGCTAATATTCTTTTTTTCATTTTGTTGCTCCGAGTATGCTGTCGCTAATTGGACAAAATTTATACTAAGGAGCAGTTGTCACGAAACAATCACAAATGAATAACGCTAAACAAACAAAAAAGTCATGAATTCAACACGAAAACATGACTTTCAAGTCTTAGCCACAAATAAATTAGATTCGACTTAGCAAGTCCAACAGAACTCATCATTGCCTATATTGCCGTCGTCATTTTTATCCCACGCTTTTCGGCCATCACTAAAATAGAAAAGCGCGCCGTCGCCATCTACTGATGTTCCAGCAACAGGTGTGGCCATCAATCGATAAGTAATGCCATTGGCTGACACAATATCGATCGTTAAGTCGTATTGCCTTTTTGCCGCCGGTTCTGAGCTAGGGCTGTGTGCAGCAAAAACATCTGGAGTACCTGTATCATTGCCGCCAGTTGCTGCACCCCTGTAGGTATAATTAGAAGCGTTATGCCTTTCCATTGCGGTTGCAAACGACATTAAGTCGGCCTGCGCCGTGCTACGAGACGACGATGCAACCATAGCTTGATAGCTAGGAAATGCAATCGCCGTAATAATACCGACTATAGCCACAACAATCATAAGCTCAATTAAGGTAAAACCTTGCTCATGTGGCTTATTCATTATTGACGCTCCACTTCAGTTTTCCAAGTGTTCTTCTGAACACGCTCAAACCGTCCATAGATATTACGAGCTAAGCACTCAAAGTCAGAGCCGCATGGTCTAATATCACCATTTTCGTCCGTTTCTATTACCGCCGACACACACTCGGCACCTAAGCATACCACCGGACTAACAATATTCTCGATGAGTATCTTGGTGTCTGGTGCTATGCCTGTTTGCTTCAATTGTGCATAACGGTCGGTGGCATCCTGCTGGTCATTGTCATTAAGATCTTCAACCGCGTTTCCATCTACCAAGTTCACTAAGTAAGCACGACTATTACCCGTTGGTGGAGCACAGGCGCTAGTGCTTGCGCTCGAGGGCAGATAAGTGGTGAAAAATATCTGGTAATCAAGAATAAGTGGAGAGGCAAGTACCTTTTCACCGCCACTTGTTAACCTGATCATCCAGCCACTTTTTGACGAAAACAGCGTATTTTGGATTGCTCGCTCCTCTTCGTTATCGCTAGTGAGCAGATGTTCAGTCGCGTCGTACAAATCGCTCAACTGAAGAGGTGTCGACGGCAAGGTGAATTTATTAGCAGAGTCTCTGACAAATACGCCATCGTCTTTTATCATGTAAAAATTATCATTAATAGTCGTATTTAGCGGCCCCGCTCTGAAGCCTGACCCGATAGCAACGGCATAATAGTGTTCATTAACCGTGGAAATCTCAGAGACGTCTGGTGCGTAGTAGAAGCGACGATTGTTCTCAGGCTCGTCGCCACCAGTTTGAGCTAGCAGACCGCCACTGACCAACTTGTTCACTGGCTCGCCATTATAGATATCTAGGCGGAATATTTGCCCGCCGGTATCAGCAACATACATGTGATCAGCTAAGCTATCATTGTCGCGATCAATAACAGCAATGCGAGCAGGTATTGAATACTGCATATCAGGTAGATTTAAATCAGCAGTGTTACTATTGCTCGCTGACCACAACAGGTCTCCATTATCAGCGTCAATAATATACACAGAGTTACCAACTGTGTCTGCACTGCGCTCGGCCTTATCATCTTGATCATCATCGTAACCAGCGCCAATAATCATTACGTTCTTAATAACGTCACCAATTTTTACCTTGGTAATAGTAGGCCGCGACCAAGTTTGCCCTAGATTGAAATAGTCACCTTGACCACCTTCTATGGTAAACACAATTTTCGGATCCAGCTTGGATGTCACGTCAACAACATAGTAGTTTGTTCCACCTCGACGCATACCAATATATATATATTTTTTGCCTTCATACTCACGGTACACCATGTCTCCATCGATGCCGTAAATGTGATTGAAAGAGCTCGCATTTCGATAAAACTCATTTAGGTTACCCATCAGCGATTTTGGCATAATCGCAAAGTTCTCTTCTCCAGTTTCAGCATCAATCGAATGAAGGAAGCCGTGATTCGTGGCAACAAATACCGCACTGTCTGTCGCACTGTAGTTAACAATAACCGGTTGCGAATGTATGGGGTCACCCATCTGTAAGCGCACGTCCTCGGTGGAACCATCTCCATCGTCATCGCGCACATCAACGCCTCGAGCCCATTTTAATATAAGTTCACGGGTACCTGCGGGATCAGAGGTTGAGTCTAAGTTCAAGTCTACGTCGAGTATGTTTGTATTGTTTTCGTTCAGCTCATTGGCCGCCGTTATAACTGAACCTTCGCCGTCAAAGAAATACACTCTGCGCACTAGGTCCAAGCGACTCGCAGCGCCTCCCTCACGAACATCGTTACCATCAGTTGTAGTAGACCAATAAGACTGACTATTTTCACTAAAGAAGCCGGTTGAACCGTCGACTGCATTCATGTTGTTGCGATCAAGCACGGTGTCACCGCTGATTTTGTACTTCTTCAGATTACCGGGCCATAGCGCACCTTCTGACGGTTTGAACAAAGCGAAGTACAGTTCGTCTCTGTGGGTTAATCGGTTCAGCTGATTTACCGCTACACCAGGAGATACAAAGGTCGCATTAACATCCTTAACGCTTCTAAGGATGGTTTGAAATGCTTGTACTAAGTCTTCGCTATTATCTGCTTGATAAAAACCACCACCGCTTTGCAGCGCTAGCTGATTCAAGAAACTGTTTGCAGTCGAATTGGCAGCAAAGCCAATTGTATGTGTTACCACACGCGCATCGATAACAGAGTCGTCTGAATCGCTTATATTTGTCACTAGGTCGACACCGCACTTCTCGCCGCCGCTACCGGAGCATGAAGTACCCAGCATTGCTTGAATTTCATCAACACTGTGGTTGTTATTCGCGATACCGTCTGATAATAAAACGATGTGATTATTAACCTGACACTGCAGATCAACAACGGGGGAAATATATTCTGCTCCATCTGGAATGTATTCCTGAATACAGTCAGGGTCGCTTAGGTTATCTGCATCACAGCCTTCAGGACGAACAGCGTTAGCCCCTATGTACGATGCTCGGTGACTAACTCGAGTACTTGCACGCACGCGCCAATTTACATCATCGAGCCCACGCTTGAGCCCATATAATACCTCGTTTCCACCGAAGTAATTGGCGGCTTCATAAAGAGTATCTACAATGGGCGTATAACCATTCGGCGAGAGCTCATCAACTTTGCCCATAAGATGCTGTCTTACGGTTGAAGATGCGCCTGGCGTTGCATTTCCTTCAAAGTCAATAATTAAACGAGCCGCACCCGAAGGTTTACCGTTTACGGTGTAACCACCACGTTTCGCGCCCGTGAATTCCGACATGATAAACATCATTTTATTACCGTTTCTCCAACCTGAGCGATTCACTATCGTTTGAACTATAGTTTTAATCGACGGGCTGCGATAATCATTATTCGCGCTCCAGGTTGGAATATTGTCCCAACTTACTGGCGCCGTTTTGCTTTTGTCTCGCTGCATGTACCTTACGTAGGGATTGAAATCGTTAGGGTGATCTTCATTAACCCCCTGTATTGTCATTCTAGCGCCACTTTCGTTATAAGTATTGTGCGCAGTAAACTCTAAATATGCATCTAATATAACGGCATTTTGGGGAACATTAACACCTTGGAATCGTAAACCTACAAAGCGATTATTGGCGCTGTCAAAAGTGAGTTCGGTGCCGGTTGATTCATTCCCATCCCACCTTTCTTCGGCATTCTCACCCTGACTCTCAATTTGATAAATCAGACGCTCGCGCATGCAACCTGTCGCAGTGCTCTCATCGTAGGTAATGATAAGCTGAGGGGTTCGCCCCGTACCGGCATCAAGCGACGCAGCTGTGCGATTACTCGCCGTCACGTTACTTTCACCCCTAATTATCATGCTGAGCGCATTACCACCGCACCAATCGCCGCGATTAACTACTTCTTGAATAACAGCAGAAAGGTCGGGTGTATTCACTGTTTCTTCCGCTAATGGGAAATCATTATCTGTTTCCCAAATAACGGCTGCACCTGTCGTTGAACGATCGGAAATATTATCATCCTGTGCCAAGAATGCCGTTGAATTACCAACCGCTTCAGCTTTTATCGTAATCTCGGCTTGCGAGGTATTCATATTCGTTGAAGTAAATCGCAAATAGGCGCCGGTAATCACTGCACCACGAGGAATTCTGACTTCTTCGTAGCGCAAGCCAGTAAACACCTCTTCAGTGCCTTTGGTCAGCTCAAGTTGATTAGAAGTTAGATTCACCTCTTCATCAATTTCAGTGGCATCATTTTGACTTGATGTAATTGGTAGTATCAGTTCAGGCGCTACTGGGCTATCAATATCTCTAACAGGGAAAAGAATTGGACCACCGTAATCAGAAAAGCGCATCAAACCGGCATTAATATTTGTGGCCGAGCGCAAGGTGTCCTTCAAGGCATTTTGTACACGAAGCATTCTCGTTTGACTTGTACCATCTTTTTCACCCATTGATCCAGAGGTGTCCATAATGAATAGTACATTTGGATTATAAGTACTCGACGTACTACCAGTACCCAAATAAATTTCAAGGTCATCGCCCATAGCGCTCATGCTAACGAGCATGGTGAGCGCGAATGCACTAAATGAATTTACTATCTTTTTGATTTTCATTGTCCTTACCTCAATTAGATGCTGGTGCGAAAACGGCCGCACTTATGGTATTGGCAACAGCAAAGTTACTTCCTACTGTTTGACCACAACCTCTGACAAGAAATATATGACAGCTAATGTTGCTGCCACCGATGACATTGCTCGAGCCACGACACGCCTCTTCCCTTACGAAAGCGCTTTTGGACCAACTTCTAGTCTCTGGATTTGTACGAAAGTTACCATTATCAACATGCATTCTACCGCGAGTTAAACCGTCGTCGGTGATAAATCTGTCTATTCGGTTATTATCAAAACAGCTTAGCTCATCGTTAACCAAGTCTATTGCATTAAGCTGACGCGCTTCTGAAAGAGGATCGCTCTTAAGTGGGTCTGATAGCAAAGACTCGTCTTCAGATTCAAATACAACACCCGCAATAGCTGCTTCAGCAGCATCGAATGCAAAAGATTTCCGCTCCATAGATGCTGCCATTTTTGTCTGCATTAGACCGCTAGAAACCGACGCTACGCCCAGAATAGTGAGCGACATTAGTACTAACAGGGCAAACACCATCACCAAACCTTGCTGCTTAATCATGCGCTACTCCTTACGAAATTTTTCATATTTCTTAATGTAATCGTGGTTTCAAATGATTTGTACAAACCAAAATCACTCACCGTGAAAGAATTTTCGTTCAATAATTTAAATGAAGCCTTCTTGTCCATCGAAATCTCACTATCTCCTTTAACAACGATAGCTATTCTAATTGCAACAATCAGCTTTCCGTTGTCAATCTCATTTTGAATGCCATCGGCGGTTACGAAACGTGTTGGAATTGCTGAACCGTTTGTTGCGGCCATGCTAGTAACCCCATAAGTCACTTGGAAACTCTCAACATCGTCTAAAATGGTAATTGCATTGTGCGAGTTATGCCCCTCTGCTGCTTTCTGCCCTCTCAGATACCTTCCATCAAAACCTCTGCAGCGTAATCTGTTATCTGACACAAAATATTCATTTACAACGTAAAACTCATCATCATTCAAATAGCCTAGATTATAACCTCTGCAGTCCTGTGAGCCCTGCAGACTCACAACCAAAGTATCATTTGCACCGCTCGCGCCTTGTATGGAGCCGAGCGCATTTCTGACAGCAAAGGTGCCTGGCAAAATCACCGGATTATTACGTACGAATACATTTTCATCGACGATGTCGACACTAGTATTTATATTAGGACTCAATTGATCGTACAGACCGACCATTAACATCTCGCTGCGCAATCGATTGATAATGAAGCGCCCGCTTTCTTGGGTAGAAGCGACGGCCCTGTTTAGCTTTTCGGTGACTTGGTTACTCACCATCACTTGTATCACAGCACTTGCGATGACTAAACCCAACGCCAATGAAATCATGAGCTCGATTAGGGTAAAGCCACTCTGCTTGTTGTGTCTGACCAAGAACTTCCTCATAACGCTACCTCAATGACGACACAATCGTTCGAATCCGTGGAGCTTGTATTACACTTCGGATTTTCAACACGTTCTTGTCCTTGCCAGTTTTCTACTGGCCACTGCACGATAACTTCATGTATTGAGCCCGCAGTGCATAAATCTGTATCACCATTATCCTTATCTTGGCAGGAAAGGTTGATAGTCGCATTGGGGTTTGACATGACCGTCGCGCATGACATTTGATAAGCGTCGAATTGAGCCAGTTCACTTGAACTACAATCACCGGTCTGACAGTTTGGAATTTCAGCTGGATGGGTTTTACAGAAACAGTCATAGGGCAAGGCGCCCGAAGTTGAGCAGGTAAGAGTACTAAAATTATATATATCATTGTCGAAGTACGCATTATCAACAATAAAACCGTCAGTTTCGTCAGACGGGATAGCGTTTGCGATTAATCGTTCACTAAACTGTTGCGCGACAAATAAGGCCTGAGTTCGGTTCAAGGCGTCGGCGTTCGAGAACGAGCCAACAAACTGAAGCGAGGCCACGCCCAAAAGGCCGACCGACAGGATAAATAGGGTAACGAGCACCTCTACCATGCCAACGCCGAACTGGGATTTTCGCTTGGTTAACTGGTAAACCGCATTGTTATTCTTTGCCTTCATCGTTTTCACAAATAGCTTTTCCATGGCATCACTTTAAACTATGTCCGTGTCCAATTGGTTATTTTGAATGAGTCTAACGTATTAAAAAGGTATAAAAACTGGTCGTAATATTAGAAATTCCGACTCCGCTGCTCTAGGCCTTTAAAAACAAGGATGCAACAGCAAAAAACGACCAAATTATAACCTAAAGTTGTTTAATGCGTAGCTCTTTTGGCACGGCAAATTCTATACTTTCTTCTCTTCCTGGGCGTTCAGACGACTTAACTGCGCCCCAAGACATTAATTTATCTACTACACCTTGGACCAAAACTTCTGGAGCTGACGCACCGGCAGTTACACCTATTGCATCAACGCCATCCAACCACCCTTTTTGAATGCAGTCTGCATCAGCGATTAAATGTGCTTTGGCACCAATTTTTTCAGCTAGCTCTCGTAGACGATTCGAATTAGAACTGTTTTGAGCGCCGACGACTAGTAAAACATCGCAATCGGAAGCTAACTCCCTCACTGCATCTTGTCGATTCTGCGTAGCATAACAGATATCATCTTTACGCGGACCATCTATATTCGGGAACTTTCGTCGAAGGGCCTCAATAACATCTGCGGTATCGTCGACCGACAAGGTTGTCTGGCTGCAATAATAAAGATCATTGGGGTTTTTTACTTCGAGAGACGCCACATCATCAAGCGACTCGACTAAGTAAATACCACCTTCTTTATTATAATATTGCCCCATTGTCCCCTCAACCTCAGGATGACCTTGATGCCCAATCAGAATACATTCCGCGCCGCGCTTGCTTGCTCGCATCACTTCCATATGTACCTTAGTAACAAGTGGACATGTTGCGTCAAATACTTTCAGTCCTCGAGCATCAGCTTCGGTTCGCACTGCTTGAGACACACCGTGAGCTGAAAAAATCACAATAGTATCATCTGGAACTTCAGCTAACTCATCGACAAACACTGCCCCGCGATCCTTTAACCCGTCGACGACGAACTTATTGTGCACTACCTCATGACGAACGTAAATAGGCGGCCCAAACATTTCAAGTGCTCGCTCTACAATGGTAATAGCGCGGTCAACACCAGCGCAGAATCCTCGAGGGTTTGCTAAATGAATTTGCATTTTATTATGCCTTAAGCTGTTTTACATCAATTATTTCAACATCAAACACAAGGTTTTGCCCTGCAAGTGGGTGATTGAAATCAACGGTCACAGAGTGCCCAGCGACACTGCGGATAACACCTGGAAGCTCACTTCCATCAGGCTGTGCAAAGGCTATTATCATTCCCTCTTCAACAGGTGTATCTGCGGTAAACTTGCTTCTATCGACATGGTAAACATTATCAGGATTAGGCATACCAAAAGCATCGTCGGCGTTAAGCTCAAAGGCTTTTTTGTCGCCTATCTTCAAGCCGCGCAAGCAATCTTCAAAGTTTTTTGTAAGACTGCCGTCACCCATAACCATTTTTGCTGGTTTGTTGTTAACACGCGTGCTATCCGCCGCAGAACCATCTTCAAGCTTCAAATCGAAATGAAGAATTACTTCACAATTGTCGCCAATAGCTAATGACTCAGTCGTCATTTTCGTCCGCCTCTTTGTTTTTAAACATATCAATAATCAACAAAGCAGCGCCTATAAATATCGCTGAATCTGCAATATTAAACGCCGGCCAATGATAGTTTCCGTAATAAAGGTCCAAAAAATCAATAACATAACCGTGTAACATGCGGTCATAAACATTGCCTAAAGCACCCCCTAATATAAACGAGAATGCCACGGGAAGCAGTAATTGATCTCTTCTAGTACCTTTCAACCACCATAAAATAACCGCACTGACTGCCAATGCAACAGCACTCAAAAAGTAGCGTTGCCAGCCTCCTGCATCATATAAAATACTAAACGCTGCACCGTAATTATGTACATAGGTAAAATTAAAAAATGGCATTATTTCAATCGACTGATACAGCGACATGGTGTCAACAATAGTGTACTTAGTCCATTGATCTAATACGAATACAATCACCGATATCCATAAAAACCGTAAACCTGTGCCGCTAATAATATTAGGCATAGTGACGTACTTCTCCTTCGCCTTCGATATTTTGTATACATCTGTTACATAGCTCAGGGTGTTTAGGATCTGAATTTACTTCAGGTTTGTGATGCCAACAACGTACACATTTTTCGCCGTCAGCTACTAGCACATCAACAAAAATGTCATCATGATCAAGAGAAACAGCCGTAACGGTTTTCTCTGATAAAGGTTTCACTTCTGCTTCGGATGTAATTAACACGAAACGTAACTCATCTTGAAGTTTGGCAAGTAGCTCAGCTCTCGAATCACTCACATAGAGCACTACTTTAGCTTCCAGTGAGCTTCCTATTACCTTGTCGGTACGAGCCTTCTCTAAGGCGCTATTCACTTGGGTTTTTACTTCCATTACAGACTGCCAGAATGCGTTATCAAATGTAGAACTCACCTCATTATCTGTTGGCATGCCTTGATACCACTGCCCAGTAAACACAAACTCGTCACGCTCTCCAGGCATGGCTTCCCAGACTTCCTGTGCAGTAAAACTCATCACAGGTGCCATCCAACGCACTAAAGCTTCGGCGATATGATACAGCGCAGTTTGACAGGAGCGTCGTGCCAAGCCATCAGTTTTAGCTGTGTACTGTCGATCCTTAATAATATCAAGATAGAAACTACCCATCTCTATCGAACAGAATTGCATTAGCGTTTGGCAAACGATGAGAGTGTCATATTGCTCATAGCTAGCTAGAATTTGTTCTTGAACCTCACTTGCTTTTGCCACTGCCCACTGGTCTAACTCAACCATGTCCTCAAAAGGAACGATATCTGTAGCAGGATTAAACCCGTTTAAATTTGCCAATAAGAATCGACAAGTATTTCTTATTCTCCTGTAGGCGTCGGCCGACCGCTTTAAGATTTCATCAGAGACTGTCATTTCTCCACGGTAATCTGTTGAACCAGCCCATAAGCGAAGAATATCTGCACCTAACTTATTCGTGACCTCTTGAGGAGCAATAACATTGCCCAACGACTTCGACATTTTTTTGCCGTGCGCGTCGACCGTAAAGCCATGAGTAAGTACCTCTTTATAAGGAGCATGCCCATTAATCGCAGTAGAAGACATCAACGAAGACATGAACCACCCGCGGTGCTGATCCGAACCCTCAAGATAGAGGTCGGCAGGCGCAGGAATGTCATCGCGTTTATCGACGACAAAGTAATGTGTCACTCCTGAATCAAACCAAACGTCGAGAGTGTCGGTTACCTTTGCATAATCATTTACATCGTCACCCAAAAGCTCAGCGCTATCGATATCCCACCACGCCTGAATGCCTTTTGTCTCAACAGCTTGCGCAACTTTCTCAATGATCTGTGCAGTGTTTGGGTGCAATTCTCCGCTTTGTTCATGTATAAACAAGGCAATTGGCACACCCCACGTGCGCTGACGCGATATACACCAATCAGGACGACCCTCGACCATGCTTTTTATTCGACTCTCACCCCAAGCTGGGATCCATTTAGTCTGATGAATCTGTTCTATTGAAGCATCACGCAGACCCTTTTTATCCATGCTAATGAACCACTGAGGTGTAGCTCTGAAGATGATGGGAGATTTATGTCGCCAGCAATGTGGATAGCTATGCTCATACTTAACGTTGAGAGCCAGCGCGCCTTTATCTTTGAGTACTTCAATAATGCTGTCATTTGCTTTAAATACGTGTTGCCCGGCAAACAAAGGAGTATTATCGAGATACACACCATTGCCACCAACCGGATTATACACTTCAATGTCGTATGCTTTGCCTACATTGAAGTCGTCGACACCGTGTGCTGGAGCAGTATGAACGCAGCCAGTTCCAGACTCAGTAGTAACATGCTCGCCGAGTATTAGTGGCACTTGAATAGGGTTGATAGGATGATGAACGCTAAGGCGTTCTAAGTCACTTCCTTTGCAACTTGCTAACACCTTGAAGTTCTCGATGCCATAACGCGTCATCGATTGTTCCACAAGATCAGCAGCTAGAATATAGTTTTCGACGTCATTATCCAGACTTACCTCTACTAGCTCATAGCTAAGCTCAGGATGCAAGCTTATCGCTCTGTTTGCCGGAATAGTCCAAGGAGTTGTTGTCCAGATAACAACGGACGTTTTGCTATTATTAATTGAATCAACATCTACGTTGAAAGCGTCAGCAAAGGCTTGGTTATTATCGACGACAAATTTCACATCGATTGCCGGTGAAACTTTGTCTTGATACTCAACCTCCGCTTCCGCCAATGCTGATCCACAATCCGTACACCAATGAACTGGTTTAAAACCTTTTTCCAAGTGTCCTGACTCAACAATGTCGCCTAAGGCGCGAATAATATTGGCCTCTGAACGAAAGTCCATTGTTTTATATGGATTTTGCCAGTCACCTAATACGCCTAAACGTATAAAATCCTTGCGTTGACCATCTATTTGTCGCTCTGCGTATGCTCTACATTTTTCTCTAAATTCAGCAACAGATACTTTTTTTCCAGGCTTACCAACCTTTTTCTCAACCATGAGTTCGATTGGCAGACCATGGCAGTCCCAGCCCGGCACATAAGGAGAATCAAAATCAGACAAGGTTTTTGACTTCACTATAATGTCTTTTAGAATTTTGTTAACTGCATGGCCAATATGGATATCGCCATTAGCATAAGGAGGACCATCATGAAGAATAAAGGGTGTTTTACCCGCTTTCGCTTCCCTGATTTTCTGATAAAGCTTTTTCTCAGTCCACTTTTTTAGCATTTGTGGCTCACGATTTGCCAAGTTACCACGCATAGGGAAGCCAGTTTCAGGCAGGTTAAGCGTAGGTTTATAATCAGTCATGTCTGGTATTCCACTTCTTGTTATCTGTATTAATTGTCAGTCAGAGCAAATGCTCTTGTATAGGGCCTAAACAGTGTTCGTTTATCCCTTGATATTTGATGTTATTTCTCTCGCCTTTGCCGCATCGATTTCTATTTGCCTATGCAACTCAGCAAAGTCTTTAAATTTTTGCTCATTTCGAATCTTCATGAGGAAAGCGACCTCAATATATTCACCATAGAGATCAGCGTTATAGTCAAAAATGTGCACTTCAAGCTGCGAGCGTATGCCGTTTACTGTCGGCCTGTGCCCTACATTAGCAACGCCAAAATAGCTACGCTCAGCAATAGTCACTTTCACCGCGAAGACACCATTTACGGGTGACTTACAACGCTTTAGCAATACATTAGCGGTTGGAAAACCAATGGTTCGGCCTTTTTTGTCGCCATGGTTCACGCGACCAGATATAGTGTACTCTCGACCAAGCATTTCTTTTGCCCTAGCAAATTCGCTAGCGCTCAGCGCATTTCGAACTTCGGTAGAGCTGATCCTGCAATCAGACAAACGAAAGCTTGCGGTACTTACCACATCAAACCCTTCATTTTGACCCACTTGTTTTAGTAATGAAAAGTCACCTTTTCTTTTACAGCCAAAACGAAAGTCATCTCCAACCACCAAGAACGAAACGCCCAATGCACGTACAAGCAAATCATGGATAAACTCATCAGCACTCATTTGCGAAAAAGATGGGTTGAAGCGTACACAAACAAGGCGGTCAATACCCAACTCTTTAAACATCTCATATTTATCGCGAAAACGAGATAGCCGAGCTGGTGCATTTTCTTTCGCAAATACCTCTTCAGGCTGAGGCTCGAAAATCATAACAGTGGCAGGTAGGCTTCGTTCTTTCGCTTTTTCAATAAGATTCAACAACACTGCGCGATGCCCTTTATGAACACCGTCGAACTTACCGATTGTAAGCACACAGCCGCGATGTTTTTCGCGTAAATTATGTAAACCCCGAACTAACTCCAAACTGCCTCGCTATCGCTTTCATTTTCAAAAGCGCAGATTATAGCCGACCCCAGCATGAATACCAATGGGAAGAGACATAACTGCTGAATTTATTTTATTTTTTTACCAACAACTCTTTTGGCCTAATACCGCAGAATAATAAGCACAATGAGTAGAGGAGTACAGCTGAGCCAATTAGCATTAGCAGCTCTATTATTCTATTTAACAAGGCTAACTGTGCCCAATCAATTTTGGCGTTCAAATACATCAACAACAGTGCCATTGCTATTGAACTGCAAGCAACCTTACAAATAAACAACAGCGTAGCCATTTCTACTTGGTATACGCCCGTGCGATGTAGGCGAATGTATAGCAATAGCGCATTTAGCGTACCCGATAAGGCCGTTGCCATAGCCAGTCCAACATAACCGAAAGGGATAGCTAGAATAAGATTCAATACCATGTTCGCCACCATTGTTATGATGCCGTATTTCACGGGTGTTTTAGTATCTTGCCTAGAGTAAAAAGCTGGCGCAAAAATTTTAATCAACATGAAGCTAAGTAGACCACTGCCGTAGGCCATGAGACTGTACGAAGCCATTCTGGCGTCGTTTACGCTGAATTCGCCTCGCTGGAAAATCACCATGAGTAATGGCTCAGCTATCAGCACTAATGCAACAGCGGCGGGAATGCCGAGTAAACAAATGATTTTTAAGGCCCAATCGAGATTATTTTTAAACGCATTCGCATCTTTACCAACATGATTTCGCGATAAGGTGGGCAAAATAACAGTCGCGATAGCGATTCCAAATAGGCCTAGCGGAAACTCCAGAAGCCGATCGCTATAATAAAGCCAGCTAATTGACCCCGTAAGATCGAGAAAAGTTGCAATTAGCGTATCAAGTAGCAAATTAATTTGACTGACGGAGACACCAAATAATGCAGGGATCATCAATGTGCGTACTTTGGTCACATTTGGGTCCTTCCAACCCCACCGCGGACGTTTCAATAATCCTGCGCGATACAAAAAAGGTAATTGAAAACCAAGCTGGACAATGCCGCCAAAAAACACGCCCCACGCCAATGCAAATGCTGGCGTGTCGAGCATCGGCCCCAAAAACAAAGCACAAACAATAATGCTCACATTTAGCAAAACGGGAGTAAATGCAGCGACAGCAAACTGGTTAAGCGTATTAAGTACGGCCCCGACTAAACCCGCCAAAGAAATAAAAAAGATATAAGGAAAGGTAATTTTCAGCATTTGCGAGGCCAGCACAAAGTTATCTGCCTTATCACCATCATTTACGTAATCGACAAACCACCCTCCACCAAAGATGGCTGCAAGCACGGGTGAAAAAATAACGCCTAGAATCGCCGTGATAAAAACAATGGCGCCTAAGGTACCTGATACTTTGGCAACAAAGTCTTGCATTACCCGCGGGTCGTCTTGCGCTCTGACTTCGGTGAGCACGGGTACAAAGGCCTGCGCAAAGGCACCTTCAGCAAACAAGCGGCGAAGAAAATTGGGGATTTTATTGGCAAAAAAGAATACGTCTGCCGCGGCACCAGCACCTAAAAAATTTGCCACTACCACGTCTCGAACTAAACCCAATATACGAGACAAGAATGTCATTGAACTAACGACGATACCTGACTTGAGCATGTAAATGGACCTTGTTATATCTGAGAGCAAAGATGGCTATAGTCGCACTTTTATGGCACCTAAAGCAAACACTAAGCACCTGCAAAGTATTGAAAATGATATAGTAATTGAAAATAGCTAAATAATTCTAACTGTGCTGGATTATGATTTAGTCGACAAACAAAAAAACAACCCCATCTAAAATATTTATACAATGACGCATTTTTATAGTTATTTTAGGCTTATTTCACCATTTCGATTGACAGACATTTCAAAAAACTGGATAATCCGCACCCTCAATTTTGACATGAATTTATTTAGGAGTTACACCTTGGCTAACATTAAGTCTGCTAAGAAACGTGCAATTCAAGCTGAGAAGCGTCGCCAGCATAATGCAAGCCGTCGCTCCATGACTCGTACGTCCATCAAGAAAGTTCTTACAGCTATCGAAGCTGGTGATAAAGAAGCAGCTCAAACAGCGTTGAATGCAGCAGTGCCTGTGCTTGACCGTATGGCTACTAAGGGCCTTATTCACAAAAATAAAGCTGCACGCCATAAGAGTCGCCTTAACGCACAAGTTAACGCACTTTAAAAATATTTCTCTTTGCTAAGCGCTTAGAGGCGATATTTTACAAAATACCAAAACGCCATCTTATGATGGCGTTTTTTTTGCCTTGATTTTGGGTATCAAAAGCCTATGAGTTGCAGCTTATGTATTGCGCAATAAATCTATAAAAATTGTTCCCTTTATTGAGCGAGCACGTAAGAAACATATCGTAGGTGCACGAAGTATGAAATGTTGTTTATACTTATTGTATATGCACTTTCTTTTTTCGCTCAAAAGGAGTCGCCGAGTTGTTTAAGTTTTTATTTTTAATACCTGTCATACTCTGTTTGTTGTGGATTGCCTTTCTAAAAAGCCGCGGCCACAGCTTAGCACAAGGCAAGCAAGGCTTTATTTATATCATCGTCATATCAGCAACCATCTTAGCTTCCTTCACATTACTGATGGTTTTGCTCTAACTACATTGAGAGTTGCCAGTCGCCAACACTTAAGACAATAGACTTTGTGACGTATTCAAGATAAGTAACTTCACTACACGAACTATAGACAAAAAAATACCGCCCTCAATGAGGACGGTATTTTTGTTAGTAATCGTTTAGCTAACGAATGATACTAGCGAGTGATACGTTCAATCGTCGCTTCATCTACCAGCGCAGCAACAAAGCTGTCATAGCTCTGACGACTATTATTATTTGCTAGCCCCTGCAATGTTGCTTCAATGTCTTCCGCTTTAATTTCATCAACCGCTTCTACAGCAGTTAATTTAACCAGTCCAACATTTCCGTTTGCAAGTGATACAACATCAACATCTTGCCCTGCTGCTGGCGCTAGGCTAAATATAGATTTAGTCATTTCACTCGGAAGAGAGGAGGCAAAACGTTCTATACCGCTTACTTCATTCCACTCTAAAGACTTGGCAGCTAGCGTGTCGTACACGCTCTCTCCGTTCAATAGCTTCTGTTTCAATGCTTCAGTCCAATCTAGCGCAGCTTGCTGTGTCTTCTCTGCCGACAACTGCGTTGTAATACTAGCCTTTACTTCTTCCAAGGCAAGCGTACGTTGCGGTTTGTGCTCAGCTACACGAACGACTAAAATCTTTTCGTCATTTACCTGTAAGATATCGCTGTTTACTTTGTCGTCAATGAGTTCCGAACTAAAGGCAACATTCTCTACCTGAGGATAATTAACCGAAGCAGGATAATTTCCACTAGAGAAAAAAGCCGTTTGAATAATCGGTCGACCGGAGATGTTAGACACTTCCTCTAAACTATCTGGTGATTCAAATGCAGCACTTGCAATTTCTTCTTGTAAGCTGAAAAAAGTATCCGTTGCTTTGTCTTTCAATAGTAATGCCGTTAACTCTTCCTGAACCTCTTCAAAAGGCGTTGTTACCTGAGGCTTAAGATCTGTCAATTTGATTATGTGAAAACCGAACTCAGTTTTAACTAAGCCTGTTGTGTCACCTACTTTTTCCAAGCCAAAAACAGCCTCTTCAAAGCTTTCACTCCAATCGCCTTTCACGATGTAATCAAGATCGCCACCTTCTTCAGCACTGACGATGTCAGCAGACTCAGCAGCTGCAATCGTTGCGAAGTCTGCATCAGCTTCATTTACCATTGCTAATACCGCCTCAGCTTTACTTTCGGCAGCAGCCTCGTCATCGCCAAATTCAATCAGTATGTGAGAAACGCGTCGTTCTTCTATGGTTTGATATGCAGCAATGTTATCTTGATAATTCTGGCGAGCTTCTTCTTCAGTCACGCTTTCATTTGCCATAAGATCTTCAACAGACAAGCTCACATAAGCAAGTTTAACTTCTTCTTGAGTATCAAAGTTAGACAAATTAGCCTGATAATAATCGTTGATTTCTTCATCACTCAACTCAATGTCGCCAGCAAAGTCTGCAGCATTTACCTCTAGTGTTTGCGCATCGCGTTTTTGTTGTTGAAGCTTAAGCACCTCTGCCACTTCGTCTTCTAAACTGAAACTAGAAGCTGTTAAGGCGGTACTTAATTGTTCAGTGGTCATTTGCTGGCGCATGTAATCTCTGAAAGAAACTGCCGTGAAACCCTGACGCTGAAGTATAGCTTTGAAGGTATCATTGTCGAACTGACCTGCAATCTTGAAGGCATCGATGTCAAAAATAGCTTCTTTTATTTGCTCGTCACTCACCCTTAAACCCATTTCATTTGCTTTTTGCTCTACGAGCTTTTCGGATATGAGTTGTTCGAGTACTTGTGACTTAAAATTCGCCAGGTAGGTCTCATTAGCAAAAGCAGATGCGATTTGTTCACCAAACTGCTGTTCCATTCGAGCTCTTTGATTCTGATATGCAACTTCTACTTCTTGCACGGTGATATCTTCGCCATTGACAACAGCAGCGGCCTCGCTAGTAGACGAGCCTAAATAACTACCGACACCAGTAACTGCGAAACTAATAATGATTAAGCCGACAATTGTCATGGCTAAAGGCCCTTGTGAACCTTCTCTAATTCTTTCTAACATGAGTTAAAACAACCTTGTATAACTTGCTTATTATTCGACACCGCTAGCTTGCTGTGTGCCTCAGGACTACCTAAATTTAAAGGCGATTAGTATACATTGAGATGGGGTATTACGCGACTATTACAAGTCCTTTTAGCGTATAAAAATAAAAAAGGCGATGGACTAGCCATCGCCTTTTTCAATGTAAAACTAATGTTTTTAGTTCACAGCGTCTTTAAGTGCTTTACCTGCTTTGAACGAAGGTACTTTAGCAGCAGCAATCTGGATAGTCTCACCAGTTTGTGGGTTACGACCGCTACGTGCAGCACGCTCACGAACTGAGAATGTACCAAAACCGACAAGAGCAACTTGGTCGCCATCTTTAAGTGCAGAAGTAACTGCGTCCGTGAATGCATCTAATGCGCGACCTGCTGCAGCTTTAGAAATATCTGCGCTAGCAGCAATTGTATCGATTAGTTGAGACTTGTTCACAATATTGATCCTCTTTGTTTTTTATTATATTGCTTAATGCAAATTTATATTGTCTAAAAGTTATAACAATCTTGAAGTGGAACTTCAAGCAATGATTAACAATTTTTTAACTTCCTAGTAAATCGCTTGCTATCCCTTTCGTGACAAGGCCTTAAGCGAGTACAGTCTAAAGGTAGCATAACTACAGAGCATTTGAAGCCCTAAAATTTAAAAAAAGCTAAAAAATCGCACTTTTTTTACAAAAAACGTCGATTTTATGAACAACCGACGTGATTATGTAAACGTTTTCTTGGCTATGACGGCAGTTCGATACTCTCCACCGGCTCTTGTAGAGCAATGCTGAGTACTTCATCTATCCACCTTACAGGGTGTATATCAAGGTCGCCGATCACATTTTTTGGGATCTCTTCCAAGTCTCTTTCATTGTCTTTTGGAATAACGACGGTTTTTATTCCGCCTCTGTGAGCTGCAAGTAACTTTTCCTTAAGACCGCCGATGGCGAGCACTTCTCCGCGTAAGGTTATTTCACCGGTCATAGCAACATCGCATTTAACTGGGTTTCCAGTGAGCGATGAAACTAAAGCGGTGCACATTCCAATACCTGCGCTCGGGCCATCTTTCGGCGTCGCGCCTTCTGGTACATGAACATGGATGTCGCGTTTTTCGTGAAAATCTTCGTTGATACGCAATTTATCAGCCCGAGATCTAACAACCGTCATCGCTGTCTTTATCGACTCTTGCATAACGTCTCCGAGTGATCCAGTAAAGGTCGTTTTCCCTTTACCAACAACCGAGGTCGTTTCGATTGTGAGTAAGTCTCCACCAACCTGCGTCCATGCTAAGCCTGTTACCTGACCAATTTGGTTTTCTTTGTCGGCTTTGCCATAGTCATAGCGTTGAACACCTAAATACTCTTTTAGGTTCTCTTGATTTACCACAACTTGCTTGCTGCCTTTGTTTAGCAATATGTGTTTAACTGCTTTTCTGCAAATCTTTGAAATTTCACGCTCTAAGCTTCTCACTCCGGCTTCACGAGTGTAATAACGTACAATGCCGATTATTGCTGACTCTTCTATTAATAACTCTTTGTCTTTGAGGCCATTTCTGGACATTTGCTTAGATATTAAGTGACGTGTCGCTATATTGAGCTTCTCGTCTTCTGTATAACCTGCAAGTCGAATAACCTCCATCCTATCTAACAGAGGACCAGGAATGTTCATGCTGTTGGACGTAGCGACGAACATAACATCGGAGAGATCATAATCAACTTCTAAATAGTGGTCACTAAAACTCGAATTTTGTTCAGGATCTAATACCTCTAATAACGCAGACGACGGATCGCCACGCATATCGGACGACATTTTATCTATTTCATCTAGCAAAAATAGCGGATTTTTAACCCCTACTTTCGACATCTTTTGAATCAGCTTACCCGGTAGGGAACCTATGTATGTTCTGCGGTGCCCTCTAATTTCAGCTTCATCTCTCACGCCGCCTAGCGCCATGCGAACATATTTCCGCCCTGTTGCTTTTGCGATTGATTGGCCTAAAGAAGTTTTACCAACACCAGGAGGACCTACCAAACAAAGTATCGGCCCCTTTAATTTTTTCACACGTTGCTGAACCGCAAGATATTCGACTATACGTTCTTTGACTTTTTCTAGTCCATAATGGTCGTTATCAAGCACCGCTTCTGCTTTAGCCAGATCTTTCTTTACGACGCTGCGTTTATGCCATGGAACCGATGTGAGCCAGTCAATATAACTACGAACCACGGTGGCTTCCGCCGACATCGGCGACATCATTTTCAACTTATTAAGCTCTGCATCCGCTTTCTCTTTAGCATCTGCTGGCATCTTTGCTTCGTTAATTTTTTTAGCAAGTGCTTCAAATTCATCAGGCGCATCATCCATCTCGCCGAGCTCTTTTTGAATCGCCTTCATTTGCTCATTGAGGTAATACTCACGTTGGCTTTTTTCCATTTGCTTCTTAACGCGGGTGCGAATTTTCTTCTCAACCTGTAGAAGGTCGATCTCGCCCTCCATTAATGCCATCAAATACTCCAAGCGCTCAACAATGACGTCCATCTCGAGTACTTTTTGTTTTTCGACAAGCTTCAGTGGCATGTGAGCAGCCATTGTGTCGGCAAGCCTTGCTGCGTCTTCTATGCCATTGAGTGAAGTCAGGACTTCTGGTGGTATCTTTTTATTAAGTTTTACGTATCCTTCAAATTGTGAGACCGCAGAGCGAATTAACACTTCTTCTTCAGCCTCGTCAATAAGCTCTGGACTCAATGTAACTATTTGACCAGTAAAGAAAGGCTCAACATCGAGGTAGTCTTCAATACTGCCTCGTTGATTACCCTCAACAAGTACTTTGACCGTGCCGTCTGGTAGCTTGAGCAATTGCAATATCGTTGCGACTGTGCCAACGGTGTATATTTCGTCAGTACTAGGCTCGTCAACGGCAGCGTCTTTTTGCGCAACCAAGAATATCTGCTTATCGTTTTCCATAGCAGCTTCTAAGCATTGGATAGACTTCTCTCTGCCAACGAACAGAGGGATGACCATGTGTGGATAAACCACCACGTCGCGCAGCGCCAAAATTGGCATCGTTCTGAGGTTGGATTGCTCAGTCGTCATATTTCTCTCTTGTGTTTACTTATGATTGTTTATATGGGGCTTGACCAGCAAAGTTCAAACCAAAAAAACAAATTATCGAAAAAAAACATTGAACACACCAGTGAACACTTTTTTCTGAGCTAATGGATTGCTGTATAATTAATTGTTTAAAGGGTTTGTATCAACTTATCTTGCTGTGAAAGACACATTCAAATCTAACCTAGAAGAGTACTCTATATCATAGTAGTACAAAGCAAAACTAAAAAAATGAACATGTACTCATAACGTCGTTTTTTATCTATGGGGTCGACCCATGCCATCAAATAATACCGTCTTTTATGAACTGCCTAGCAAACGTATCACTTCCTTGCTAATGGGCGACTGGGCGCGTTATAACAAGAAGAAAGAGAGCGGCTAAGTAAAAAAGACAGGCAGCTAGAACAAAAAAAATACGCTACGCGCGAATAAAAATTTCACCATTTGCCCATCACTCTGAATGGGTTAGCCAAACGCATCGCCATTAAAAAGAAAGTGTTTTGTCTTTCGCTTCGCCCAGCACAGCCACCTAAATTGAACGTATACATCTAATAAGCGTGCACCATGTTAAAGCCTCGCCAGTTAAGTGTTGAAGACCATCTTGCTACCACTCTGATAATTTAAAAACGATGCTTGCCACCACGCTCAGCCCAATAAGTAACTGCTTTTCATTAGCATGGCCACCATGCGTTATGTGTGACAATAAAAACAGTAAAAAAGCGGGAACCGAAATCATCAACTCCCGCTTTCCATTATGACCAAACCGGTTAAGATCCCGTTGCTTGTTTTGTTAAGCTATGAGATATGCCAGCAGTGCGCCTGCTGCTTTCACGCCAATTGATATCGCTACCACTTGTAGCCATTCTCGGCGGTCTTCTTGTCGCATCTCACTGCGGTGTTCTTACCATGTTTTTAATTTCATATAAGCGACTTTTTAAAAATCAATATGATGGGTGTCCAGTTATTTCTTTGCATCTCAGTGCGATGCTCTTGCCATGTTTTAGGTTTTATCTTAATCCCAGTTTTTCAAAAAACTGATTTACAATATCGTTAATGACACTGACCCCTTTATTTTCTTTCCCTTCTTAATGTGGGTGTCTAATTATTTTCTTGTAATTTTGCAATCAAATTTCTACGAACCTAACTTAACCTTAGCGAACAATCCCACCGAATAATAAGAACAAAATCAATCATAAAGAAACGGATGGGAAGATAGTGTATGCACTAATTTTCCATTTATAGACCTTTCAATTCCTAAATATTGCTCTTCTGTTACCTCAATGCAAATTTCGGTTTTGCTATCCCCAGCGAGAACTTTCACAGTAACATAACCTCTTTCCTTTATTTCAGTTTTGAAAGAGTGTGCAAGATCTAGAACTGGATCAGATTCTATCTCTGTTAACTCTAAAACCTTTATATCATTAATAAAAATCTCTACGTCTTGACCTGTAAAGCCACTTTGTAAATCAAGGGTTAAACTGATGTGTTCACTTGCTTTAGTGAAAACAGAAAAAAACAGAATAAAAATTGAAAGAACTTTGATTTTTAGCATAGGAATCCTCATTAGTTGTTTTCAACAATATCTTTTATTTGCGACTTATTTATCTCTAGACTATTACTATTTCGTGTTTGCTCCATCAAGCCACCAGACCCATGCCGTAGTCCTGCGGCATGACCAACTTCATGAGCTGCTGTTCGTTCAAAGCTAGCGTTTGAATTTGTACTAGTTGGAGTCAGCGACGATATAGAGTCGTTAATGTTAATTTGGTTACCCCCTATTTTGTCCACATTCCCTAAGACACCAGGTGCTGAGAAAAAAGAAGAAGGCTGAATATTTATTTCGTGCTCACCGTTGGAAGGAGCATTACCAGTAGATATGACCGCATCAGTAGTCCAAGTACTGTTGCCATCGCTGCCGCTGAAAGAGGATTCTACTTGTGCTTCCATTCTTGTTGCCAGTGCAGAAATATCGGCACTACTCTTTGTACCAGTTTTATCTGTCATATTGCCCGTAAATTTAATCTTAGTATGTTGAATAGATGCATAACCAAGCTGATAAGTTCTGGTGGTAGCGGTTATTTCTCTACCATCTGGATCTATATACGTAGAGGCAATCTAGCATAATCGATTGCGTGGTCAGAAGTCCCAGTAACATAGGTACTGCCTCTGGTTCGAGTAAACGATACTGGAATTGAAAAATTACCCGGGATACTAATATCAGTATTACTAAAACTCACAACGCCTGTTTTAATATCCAACGAATCACCCAGTAAATTCTCGCCGAATGGCTTAAGACGCTCTTCTACGTTTTGGCGTTCGATATAGTCGGGTACTAGACCAATTTCTGTGCGACCGACGCCACCGCCTCCGCCACCTGGATTAGGGATTTCAATCTCGAAATTGTTCACATAAGAGGGTAAGTCTTTTAAAGAGTTTGGCGTTTCTTTATTTAGGTTCTGTTGAGCTGAATGAGCTAAGAAAGCGGTAATTGCTAATACCGGAATAGCTATAATTTTCGCATAGAAAACATAATTTATCTCGTCCTTGATATTTTTTGTCTTATTACCTTGGACAAAATGCCTTGCAAGTTCTTTGATGTCAAGCTTAAATTTTGCGCAACTTAAATACGTCAGCAAGAATAACAAGTTTTCAATAGCTTGAAAAACGGCATTTTTCAGTTTTTATAAACGACTATTAAAATTTTCGAGACTGTAGCGCGTTGGTCTTTGTTCATAGTTCAATCAACACTCATCGGTAGCAGGATCATTCAAAATGCTAAAGATACCATTGCTTTGTATTTTTTATTTTCATAAAAGCATTCTCGACCATGTGGCAATAGCGACATAAGCACCAATCCATGTGCGAGTTACTTCTTTTTTATTCTGTGTTTAGAGAATTTTTAAATCGTATCCAAAAGACACAAAATAACTTCTGAATCCATCACTGTCATACCCCCTATCCGCAATGACAAAAAGTACGCTTGTTTAACCACTCTATCGCGAACTGTTGTTATTCCTAACAGTCTCGTGCCACCCTTGTCTGTTGGGATGCCTACCTGTCTGGCCGTTTGGACAAGGTATTGCTTGCTCTAAAGTTCAAGGAGAAAATGTTCAAGCTCATTGTCAACACTCTAGGAGAACTCATATAGACTCTGTATATCCATTCCCGCCGCGTCTTTCGCTTTGTAAACCTATTTAAATGTCTTACACAGTCGCCCATTAGTAAGAAGTTGATCATATAAATATAATGAGTCCTTACCTTTTCCCCTCAAGCACGGTAACTTAGGCATCTATTGTCCTGCTAGGTATGCCAGCTTCGCTGGACAAATAAAAAGCCGACTATTTCTCAATAATCGGCTTACAATTCAACTTTCTGTAAAGGCTCTTTTCGAATAAAGAAATTTATTCAGATGCCGCCTTTTTATCTTGACCACTTTCATACATTAACAAAGGCTTGGACTCGCCACGTATAACCGCCTCGTCAATCACTACTTTGCTCACATCAGGGTTAGATGGGAGGTCGTACATGGTATCAAGCAAAACAGCTTCCACTATGGAGCGTAAACCGCGAGCACCTGTTTTACGTTGCATAGCTTTAGATGCAATTGCATGTAAAGCATCGTCTCTAAACTCTAGTTCAGCTTCCTCAAGAGCAAACAAAGCAGCGTATTGTTTAGTGATAGCGTTTTTAGGCTCTTTCAATATTTGTATAAGGGCGTCTTCATCAAGCTCTTCAAGACTAGTTACCACTGGTAGACGACCGATGAATTCGGGAATCAAACCATATTTAACTAGGTCTTCAGGTTCAACTTCTTTAAATAACTGACTAACGGCCTTTTTCTCATTAGTTGTTTTGACCTCAGCGCCAAAACCAATTCCCGCACCCTTTGCTGCTCGTTGTTCAATAACCTTATCCAAGCCCGCAAATGCGCCACCGCAAATAAAGAGAATTTTTGACGTATCAACCTGCAAAAATTCTTGTTGCGGATGTTTTCTGCCGCCTTGAGGCGGCACAGAAGCAATGGTGCCTTCAATTAACTTCAAGAGTGCTTGTTGAACACCTTCACCCGATACGTCACGGGTAATTGAAGGATTATCAGACTTTCGTGAAATCTTGTCTATTTCATCGATATACACAATTCCGCGTTGCGCTTTTTCTGGGTCGTAGTCGCATTTCTGAAGCAACTTTTGAATAATATTTTCAACATCCTCGCCAACATAACCGGCTTCAGTAAGTGTTGTTGCATCCGCCATCGTAAACGGCACATCTAGGAGTCGCGCTAAGGTCTCGGCAAGCAATGTTTTTCCGCTACCCGTTGGGCCTATCAGCAGAATGTTACTTTTTCCAAGTTCTACGCCTTCATGAGTATCATTGTTCCTGAGGCGCTTGTAATGGTTATACACTGCGACAGCAAGAACCTTTTTGGCATGTTCTTGGCCAATAACATAATCATCGAGATGTTTGTGAATTTCACTGGGCGTTGGTAACGCGTCGTTCTTTTGCTTCGGTGAAATTTCTTTTATTTCTTCACGAATGATGTCATTGCATAGCTCTACGCACTCATCGCAGATGAATACGCTTGGCCCAGCGATTAACTTTCTTACTTCGTGTTGGCTTTTACCACAGAACGAACAATAGAGTAACTTACTATCGCCGTCTTTTTCATGGTCATCACTCATAAATATTGCCTTTTTTCGTACCCTTAGCGGGTTTTTAAAACAGGTTGCTAGGAAGAATTAGCATGCAACCCTTATACTATAACTGATAATGGCGACTAAACTGAGTTTTTCAATACATCATCTCGACTGGCCATCACTGCATCTACCAAACCATAATCAACAGATTCTTGTGCGCTGAGGAAATTATCACGATCGGTATCTTTTGCTACTTTATCGTAATCTTGGCCGGTGTGAGCAGCCATTAAGCGGTTCATCTTCTCTTTAATAGACAGGATTTCTTTGGCATGTATTTCAAAATCAGACGCTTGCCCTTGGAATCCACCTAATGGTTGATGAATCATTACGCGTGAATTCGGCAAACAATAGCGTTTTCCTTTTGCGCCAGCAGACAATAAGAATGCTCCCATGCTTGCCGCTTGACCGATACATACTGTGCTTACATCCGGTTTAATAAAATTCATGGTATCGTAAATAGCCATGCCCGCCGTTACCGACCCACCGGGAGAATTGATATAAAGAAATATATCCTTCTCTGGATTTTCAGCTTCCAAGAACAACATTTGAGCAACAATCAGATTTGCCATGTGATCTTCAACTTGGCCAACCATGAAAATAACGTTCTCTTTCAGAAGGCGCGAATAAATGTCGTAAGAACGTTCGCCGCGAGCTGTCTGTTCAACAACCATTGGCACGAGTGCGTTTTGCGGATCTGTAATTATATTTGTCATAAATCTCTTAATAGAAAGTCGTCATAAAAAAAATGCCCGGATAGTCCGAGCATTTAATCAGTTCATTGCCTGTTAAGTCAATTGTTGAAGAACAATTTAAGCGTTTTTGTTCATGATTTCGTCAAAAGCTTTTTTAACTTCTTTCACTTTTGCTTTTTCAAGAATTGCCTCAATCGCTTGTTCTTCCAATGCAAGATTCTGCATTTGTTGCTTTAACTCAGCATTTGTCTGGTAATACTCAACCACTTCTTTCGGGTCTTCGTAAGCCGAAGCTGCGGTTTCAATCAATGCGTTAACCTTCGCTTCATCAGCTTCAAGTTTGTTATCTTTAATTATCTCGCCTAACAACAAACCAATGCTAACGCGACGTTTAGCATTGTCTTGGAATAAATCAGCTGGAAGTTCAGGAACTTCAGCACCATTACCCTGCTGCTGGAAGCGTTGCTTAGCTTGTTCACGCAAAGCATCAATTTCTTGGTCAACCAAAGCCTTCGGTAAATCTAGTTCATTGTTTTCCAACAAACCTGCAATCACGTTCTCTTTTACGGTTGCTTTCAAGGTTTGGTCTAGTTCTCGCTGCATATTTTTCTTAACTTCAGCTTTAAGTGCTTCAACACCACCTTCTTCAACACCGAACAATGTTGCGAACTCGTCATCTATTTTCGGTAAGTCAAGACCTTCAACTTTAGTCACAGTAATGGCAAACGACGCAGCTTTACCTTTTAATGCTTCCGCATGATAGTCTTCAGGGAAAGTTACTTCAGAAACAACTTCCTCGCCCTTCTTAGCACCTACTAACGGTTTTTCAAACCCTGGAATCATACGGTCTTTGCCAAGCTCTAATGGGAAATCTTCGGCTTTTCCACCTTCAAATTCTTCACCGTCGATAGTACCAACGAAGTTAATGGTAACCTTGTCGTCTTTCTTTGCTTTACGCTTCACTTCTTTCCACGATGCGTGTTGCTTCTGCAAAGTTTCCATCATTGTATCTAAATCTTTTTCAGAAATTTCTACAACTGGCTTTTCGACCTTAATTTTGTCAAGACCTTCAACTTTTACTTCTGGATATACTTCAAAAGTAGCAACAAACTCCAGATCTTCACCGTCAACGTCTTTTGTTAAGTCAAAAGTAGGCATGCCTGCTGGAGCAATCTTTTCTTTAGTAATCGCTTCATAGAAATGACGCTGCATAACATCACCAGCCACTTCTTGACGAACAGCTTGACCAAAACGCTTTTTGATCACACTTACTGGCACCTTACCTGGACGAAAACCGTTAATACGTTGTGTTTTTGCTAATTGTTGTAAACGTGCTTTAACAGCTGAATCTACAGAATCTGCAGAAACGGTAATAGTAAGACGGCGTTCTAAACCTTGAGTCGTCTCGACTGACACTTGCATTGTTCTACCTCAACTTGCGCTTCATTGCGCTTTACATGATTCAACACTCTTATTCGGCGTACGCCGTGGTGTTGCCGAATGTGGGTATAAAAAGCCCACACGTGTTTAAAAAAGGACGCGGAATTATACAGAGAGCAGGGTGTCGAGTCGAGCAATTAGCTACATTTATTGAAAATTAATTAGCAAAGACGATAAAACACTCCATATTTACGCAAAGATGGAGTTAACACTAGCGGATATAAAGATTTTACGCTCTGCTAAAATTAGCTTGCTGTATAGAGCTTATTGAAGATATTAGAACTGAAAAGTGGTCGGTGAGATAGGATTCGAACCTACGACCCCCTGGACCCAAACCAGGTGCGCTACCAAGCTGCGCCACTCACCGCCATTATTTCTTTGCAACATGTAATGACGGAAGCCGTTAATGCTGTGTAACTTGCAACTTATGACTTGCAATTATAGATGGTGCGGAAGGAGAGACTTGAACTCTCACGCCGTGAAGCACTGGAACCTAAATCCAGCGTGTCTACCAATTCCACCACTCCCGCAAAACTGTGCCTAAAGTAATCTTTAGAGCTTGCCGTTGGCCTGAACCTACTGGTGATGTAGCTTGCATTCAAACCTGGCAGAAAAGTGGGGTGGACGATGGGGTTTGAACCCACGACCGCTGGAATCACAATCCAGAGCTCTACCAACTGAGCTACGCCCACCACTGTTTCTTACACTATTTATCGCCTCATCTGCTCACGCTCGTATGGCGCGTCCGGCAGGATTCGAACCTGCGACCACCCGCTTAGAAGGCGGGTGCTCTATCCAGCTGAGCTACGGACGCTCGTCGAATCAAAAGCAAATGGTCGGTGAGATAGGATTCGAACCTACGACCCCCTGGACCCAAACCAGGTGCGCTACCAAGCTGCGCCACTCACCGAACAATGTAACGATAGAACACTACCGCTACGGGGGGCGCATATTACCGACTTGACCTGATATCGTCAAACACTTTTTGCGATGAATTTAAGTTTTTTTTCACTTGTTCAAAAAGCAGTCAGATTTTGCGCATTCAGCTCTCGTAGCAGTATATTTTTGATGCTGTTTTGATTAAACTACAGCGCATTGATTCTGCAGCACAAAGACACAGTACATGACCGCTCACTTAATTGATGGCAAAAAGATTGCCAAACACGTTCGACACAATGTCCATGCCTATGTAGATACGCTGAAAGAGGCCAACAAACGCGTACCAGGTCTCGCGGTTGTGCTAGTGGGCAATAATGAAGCTTCAAAAGTGTACGTAAGTAATAAAACAAAAGCCTGCGAAGAAGTTGGCTTTTTATCTCGCACCTATGACCTTCCCGCTAGTACCAACGAAAGCGAATTATTAGCATTGGTTGACACCTTAAATAAAGACGATGAAATCGATGGTATTCTCGTGCAACTCCCGCTTCCGGCAGGTCTAAATGCAGAGAAAGTGCTTGAACAAATTCATCCTCACAAAGATGTCGATGGTTTCCATCCCTACAACATTGGCCGTTTGGCTCAACGAATGCCAGCGCTGCGACCATGTACCCCTAAGGGCATCATGACAATGATAGAAGCGACAAAGCGCCCAGTTAAAGGCTTAGACGCAGTGATCATAGGTGCATCCAATATCGTGGGTCGCCCAATGGGGCTAGAGCTTCTGCTTGCCGGCTGCACTGTGACTACCTGCCACAAATTTACTAAAGACTTGAAAAGCCATGTACAGCGCGCTGACCTATTAGTCGTCGCTGTAGGTAAGCCTCACTTTATTCCTGGTGAGTGGATAAAAAAAGGAGCGATCGTTATCGATGTGGGCATAAACCGTCTAGACGATGGTAAGCTCACAGGGGATGTTGAATTTGATCTCGCAAAAGATAGAGCAGACTGGATCACGCCTGTTCCCGGCGGTGTCGGCCCTATGACTGTCGCCAGTTTAATTGAAAACACCTTGGAAGCTTACGTTAAGTACCACTCTGCTTCGGCGAAAGCGACGCAGACGAGTCACTCGCAGTGACAAGTAATATCGACCCAAATCGCGCCATTCAAAATACCCTACACTGGGTAGATAAGGTTATTATTGGCGAAAATTTGTGTCCCTTTGCAAAAAAAGAACGGGACCAACAGTCAATTAGAGCCCTGTGTTGTGATGAAAAAAGCACTGAATATACACTACAAGCTTTGCTCGACGAATTTGCCTATCTTGAAGAAAATCCAAAGACAGAAACAACGCTTTTCATTTTGCCAAGTAGCTATTTGGACTTTTTTGATTATCTCGACCTAGTTGATATGGCAAACCAGTTACTGGTAAAAGAGGACTACGAGGGCATTTTCCAATTAGCAACCTTCCATCCAGCTTATCTGTTTGATGGCGCGCCGGCCGATGACCCAAGCCACTATACTAACCGGTCGCCCTACCCTATGCTTCACATCATTCGAGAGGAAAGCTTAGAAAAGGCATTGAATCACTTCCCTAACCCTGAAGCTATTCCAGAGCGTAATATTCGCCATGCTCAAAGTTTGGGTGCAGAATTCTTCAAACAAATACTCGGCTACGACAGTAGCAAGCACTAAGGTTGATGCCAAAAAGTAAGGTGGTCGTTAAATGAGTGCTATTTCAATCTACCCTATCGCTTATATAAGCACACCTTTCGACCAAAAATTTGGGATTCCACGGCAATCTCAAGCCTTGAGTAAAGCACGTGGTAAAATAACATTTTCGGAAAATATTAACCCGCAGAACGCCTGTCGAGGACTGGAGCAGTTCTCTCACCTATGGCTGAGCTTTGTATTCCATGAAAATATGGATGCAGCTTACAGCGATACCGTGCGGCCACCGCGCTTAGGTGGAAATAAAAAGATAGGCGTATTTGCCAGCAGAAGTACCTTCCGGCCGAATCCGCTTGGTTTGTCTCTGGTAAAGAACAAGGGCTTAAATTCTCAGGGTGAATTACTAGTGCAAGGTGTCGATCTACTTGATCAAACACCCATCGTTGATATAAAGCCCTACATAGCCTACGCCGATCAACCCGAATTTATAACAAAATCGGCACACGATTCTACGGCTGTATTCTCTGGCTATGCTGAAGATAAGCCTGATGTGAAAGCGGTATTTATTGATAACATGGTGGGTGAGTCGCTGAAGCTTATCGACAAACAGATACCCGATTTTTCAGCACTATTGATCAATGTGCTACAGCAAGACCCAAGGCCAGCATACAAGAGAAAGCAAAGCGACAATAAAACCTACCATATCAGTTTGTATAAACATGATATCGCTTGGGTTGTGGAACAAAATTCGATTCGTGTTTTAAAGATTAGTATGACTAAAAGCTAACATGTAGTGGCAAATTACGCAGCAAATAGCATTTTATTCTTTTTACCAAGCGCTTCGGCTGATAAACTTCTGCCCAATCACGAGCATTGAAGCTCGAGCACAAAAATATCAAGGTAAAATAAGATAATGCGCACTTCACAATATTTACTCGCTACTCAAAAAGAAACACCTGCCGAAGCCGAAGTTGCTAGTCATCAGTTAATGCTGCGTGCCGGTATGGTAAGAAAGTTAGCATCAGGCTTGTATAACTGGCTTCCCTCAGGTCTACGCGTGGTAAATAAAGTTGCCGCAATCGTCAGAGACGAAATGAACAAGGCGGGCGCTATCGAAATATCAATGCCGGTTGTGCAACCTGCCGACTTGTGGGTCGAATCGGGGCGATGGGATGACTACGGGCCTGAGTTACTGCGAATCAAAGATCGCCATCAACGTGACTTCGTATTAGGCCCAACGCATGAAGAAGTTATCACTGACCTTGTAAAAACTGAGGTAAATAGCTACAAACAACTTCCTCTTAACTTATATCAAATACAGACTAAATTTAGAGATGAGGTTCGTCCGCGCTTTGGTATCATGCGAAGCCGTGAATTCATTATGAAGGATGCCTACTCGTTTCATATCGACGAACAAAGCCTTGATGAAACTTATCAACGTATGCATCAAGCTTACTGCAATATTTTTGAGAGAATTGGTTTACAATATCGCCCCGTTATTGCCGATTCTGGCTCTATTGGCGGTGCGGTGTCTCATGAATTTCATGTGCTCGCTGACTCCGGTGAAGACGATATAGCATACAGCGATAGCAGTGATTACGCTGCAAACGTTGAATTGGCTGAAGCGCTCGCTGTAGGCGAAAAAACCGCGCCATCTCAACGCATCAAGCTAGTCGATACGCCAAATGCAAAAACAATTGATGCCGTTTCCAAGCTATTGGAATGCGATATCACGAAGACTGTAAAAACACTGATAGTTAATGCGAGTGAAGAATCAGAGCATGATTTTGTAGCTTTGGTGCTGCGTGGTGACCATAGTTTAAATAATATCAAAGCAGAAAAGCTGGAACTCGTCGCCAGCCCACTTCAAATGGCAGACGAAGCAGCAGTAAAAGCTAAGCTTTCATGTGATTTCGGTTCGCTGGGTCCAGTCGAACTTGGCTTTCCCGTTATAGTTGACCGCAGTGCTGAGCGCGTAGCTGACTTCGTTTGTGGCGCGAATCAAGATGATAAACACTTTGTTGGGGCGAATTGGGAGTCTGATGTAAAAGACTACAGTGTTGCCGATTTACGTAATGTTGTTGAAGGCGATCCCTCTCCAGATGGTAAAGGCACGTTAGCCATTACTAAGGGCATTGAAGTTGGTCATATTTTTCAACTTGGTGACAAATATTCTACCGCTATGAATTGCGGCGTTCTAAACGAAACAGGAAAACACGAAGTATTGCAGATGGGCTGCTATGGCATTGGTGTTACGCGCATCGTTGCAGCGGCTATTGAACAAAACAATGACAAATATGGCATTATTTGGCCTACAAGTATCGCGCCTTTTTCAGTGGTCATTATTCCAATGAATATGCATAAATCTCATAGAGTTATGGAAACGGCCGAAAAGCTCTACAAAGAGCTAAGCGAAGCTGGCGTTGAGGTTTTGTTTGACGACCGCAAAGAGCGACCAGGTGTCATGTTTAATGATATGGAATTAATTGGCATACCTAATAGCATTGTAATCGGCGAGCGAAATCTTGATAATCAACAAGTCGAAGTAAAAGACAGAAAATCTGGTGAGAAAATACTTCTCAATATTGAAGAGGTTGTTTCTCACATTCAAAACCTAGGTTAAGTAATTTAATGAAACTGACTTTTTGTGGTGTGCGCGGAAGCACACCCGCGCCCGGCGCTGAATTTGTGCGGTATGGCGGTAATACTGCGTGCGTGCACATTGAATTAAGCGACGGAACCGATCTAGTGCTCGATGCTGGAACGGGTATTCGCGAGTTAGGAAAGCGCCTAGCTGCAAAAAAGTCGCCTGTTCACATATTATTAAGTCATAATCATTGGGACCATATTCAAGGTTTCCCTTTTTTTATTCCTATTTATCAACCCGGACGCCAAATCATTATTACGCCAGGGCTCACTGATATGAACCAACCCGAGGCCGTGCTCGACCAAATGACCGGATCGTTCTTCCCAGTGCATCGCAATGATTTAGGCGCCGACATCCGTGTAGAACCGCGTGCCGTTGAAGAAGACGATGAATGGTATATTTCTAACGCTTTAGTCAGTCGAATGAAAATGAATCACCCTGGGGGCGGAAGCTGTTATACGGTTAAAGAAAACGGTCACAAAATAGCATACATCACCGATAATGAATTATATCCTCCTTACGAAAAACAAACTGACTTTCTAGATTTTGTAGGTTTTGCTAAAGGCTCAGATATATTAATCCACGATGCACAATACTTGGTGTCTGATATGCCAGCTAAATCAGGCTGGGGGCACAGCGTTGCCGAAGAAGCAGTGAAGCTTGCTATGGCATGCGGTGTTAGAGTACTTGCATTATATAGCCATGACCCAGAACGTACTGACGACGATATCGACGCTATTATCGCTCAATGCAATGAAGTGATTGAAGCAGGCGGAATGGATTTAGTCTGTTACGCGGCAAGAGAAAACCAAGTTATCGAATTTTAATCATCTTTACTGTACTATTGCGGAAAAAATAAAGGCAAAGGATTCCAGCTTGAAATTTCGCACATATTTCCACCAACTACTGATAGCTGTTTTATTCACCTCTATTTTACTGCCTTCTTACGCACAACAGAGCTCGCAACAAGAAACACCGCCGCCACCAAGCGATCCTGAGTCTATTATCGACTCAGTAAAAAAGGTGATGTCGGAAGCTCGTGATGGTGAAACCACTACAAATTCCATACTAGACGAACGAACAGATCTGATGAAAGAAGCGAACGTCAATCCTTTTTCGATTTCGCAATATCGTCAAAATTATTTATTACCATTGAGCTATGCAAAAGCACCTAACCCGATTTCAGTTGATGGCTTAACCGAGGAAAACGTTGATCAATTTGAAGCGAAGTATCAAATTAGCGTTAATATGCCTTTGTATCTGCAAGACGACGATGCAAGCGGCGTGTTTTTCGGCATGACCTTGATATCTTTCTGGCAGGTTTATAACAGCGATGTATCAAAGCCGTTTCGCGAAACGAATTATGAACCCGAAGTTTATTATCAATGGCAAACAGATTGGGACCTTTTTGGATACCGTTTTAACACGGCGAATATTGGCATCAACCATCAGTCTAATGGGCAAAGCGGCCTGAAGTCACGCAGTTGGAATAGGCTCTACGCCAGTGCCATGTTCAGTGACATCGATTCACTTTATTATGTAAAGGCATGGTATCGGCTTCCAGAAGATGACAAAGAATTCCCCCTCGACCCGAATGGCGACGACAATCCCGACATCACTGACTTTGTAGGGAAGCTAGAGCTCGGCTATGGGCTGCAGTTGGGCAAATTTAATGCGCTTACTAGGCTACGGAACAACCTGTCGTTTAGTAAAAATAGAGGTAGCGTTGAACTGAACCTTACCTATCCTATCAACGACCGTTACGATTGGTTATTTCAATACTTCAACGGCTATGGCGATTCGCTTATTGATTATAACCAACACCAGCAGCGTGTTAGCCTAGGTATTCAACTCAAGTTGCTGTAATTCGGGATTAGCGACAACAATGAAAAGTTATGAGCATACAATCAACCTTACTGATGAACATTCAGCAAGCACTCGTTCGCAGCGCTTTATTGATAATTACGTCAGCATAGGCTTGATCAATCCAAAGTCTGCAACAAATGTTGCTAGCATCTTGCGGGCTTGCAGTTGCTATGGTGCAAGCTCCGTATTCTATACCGGTCAGCGCTTTGGTTATGCTAAAGAGTTCAATGCCGACACAAAGCGTATGCGACACATCATACCAACCGTTGGCGTAGACGACTTGCTGGCAATCAAACCAAAAGACGCAAAAACCGTGGTGATTGAACTTGTCGAAGATGCCACACCGCTGCCCGAATTTGAGCACCCTAATAAGGCCTTTTATATTTTTGGCCCTGAAGATGCGTCAGTGTCACCCGACATCGTAAAACAAGCTGATCACGTGGTATATATTCCAACAAAAAACAGCATGAACTTAGCCGCAACCGCGAATGTCGTGCTTTACGATAGACTAGCAAAGAGTGACTACGACGCCAGCAACCGTTTTATTCGACAAAGCCGAGATAATAATAACAACCTATGAGTAGCACTTTATGCCCAGCTATCCTAAGCAAGTAATTATTCTGCTGTTCATTTTGATCTCATTCGGAGTTTATCTCCTGGTTTTCAATACAGCAGACAAAGCGCTTCATACTAACAAGGATGCTCAGCAGGCCAAAGACCTTACTGTTGTCGAGCTTGATACCCAAGCGCATGAGTTTACCAAGACAAATACCACCAATGATTTAACCCAGGCCATCGATCAATGGCATCGTTTTACAGCAAAAGATTTATGAGAGTGAAGGTAACACAGAGCTTTTTTTGCAAGCTCAAAAAAGACGGGATAACTTAAGAATAAAAGACTCAGAACATGATTTGTTTGTCACCATATTTCAATATGAAAAACTACTCAGAAGCTATTTAGCCAACATAGAGGGTGAAGGCGAGTTTGGCGCAATGCGGGAGATGAAGTCAGAGTTACTTGCTTTTAGAGCATCTGAGCAATACACAGATTGCACGATGCACTAAAACTCAGCACATCGCTACAAGCAAGCTTAAACCTTAGTTCCCATTATCATCGCCTTTTGTAGCCTTCGTTTCTGGTTTAACGTCAGCTTCCCTGTCCCGACCTGGATCAAGATCAGTTACGGTCACTGAGCCTCCGCCAAAGTTAATTGCCCTTACTCTCATTAAATTGGCCAGTTGAGCTCGTTGTTCTGGAGATATTTGTAATCCACTGGCGAAGCGACTACCGTCACCAGAGCTAACGTAGAGGCCCACATCTCTGCGGCGCATACTCCCGTAGAAATCATTGATACGCCAATTATTAATATTAGCCTTGAAAGTCTCAGCATTTTCAATTAGTCCACTGATTGAGCCATTTGCAAACTCCAGAAGGTGAGATTTGAAGCTGTTATCAAAGTCAGGAAACACATGTTTGTTTCTCTTGTAAAAACTAGATATACGTACACGTTTTTTCCCACCATTAAATTGTGTGCCTCGATTAGAGTTCACAAACTCCCGAGCATTTTCCTTAAGGTCGCGGATGACGCTTTTTGCCTTGTACGCTTTAGTTCTAATATTGGGGCTACCTTTTATCCCTTGATGCAAACCATAGATATACAGGGGGTTTTCGGGATATAAAACCGGAAGAATATGGTAATGGATGTCATTCAGGCTGAGTGCTAAGTTATCGACAAGCAGAATTTTTTTATCAAGAATGGAAGTATCGCCAGTTAAGACCGGACGCAAATTATTCAGAGGGTAAATCACGGCCAATTCGTTAATCAAGCTAACATTGTAAAGGTTAAGCCAATAAGCTAACTGAGCCTCTTTAGTATAAAGCTTAAGGGGAGTCGCAGCCGGAATAGCTTCCAGCTCTTTTCTCAATTTGAGTATTTTATGTTGTTCTTTCGCTAGGTTTTCATAAAAAAAGCGATTGGCTTCATTTTCAGTAGCGCCATCGATAGTTTGTTTCAAACGAGTTCCCGTTGGAGGACGAGAAAGTTCCGCATAAGCGCGAGTTGACGGCCCCATGTTCATTACACCAGCATGTAAAAGTTGGTCTACGATACTGAAATCCATCTCGAGGGAGGCGTCTTCGGAAAACTCGGCGAACTTGGCATAACTGTCGGTGGAAGTGTCGGTAAAAGTGTTCTGGGCGAATGAATTTCCCCAGAAAAGCAATAAAACGAAGAAGATCGCCCTGCGCGTAAATTGGTTGTACATTGATGAAGTCCTTATCATTAATCTAAATTCATCAAAATCATATCACAAAGCTATCTAGCATCTAAGCACTTCATTTGAACGTAAAATCTGCATAATACGGCCATCCATCGCATACATGATATCGACTGTCTCGCCGACTTTTAAATCACTATCAATTCTTTCAATGTCATCGAGCAATGAGAGAAGCTCGTCGCTTACTTTTATTAACTCATTGTCGCACGTTGCCAACTCCCAGCCACTTTTTGACATTCGCAACTTAGCCGAGCTTTGATGATGGGCGGCGATCACACCTTTTGACCTCAAATAGTCTTTATAAGCTTTATCATATTTTATCCTAAAGTTAGCACCCACCAACTGCGACTCGCTTTGTAATTCATGGCTATCGACTCTAGTAAATTCAACGTTCGTATAATGATTGGCAAGATTATTATGGTCATTTGGCGAAAATACATGGATTTGGCCGTACCAAACCACTATTACCAATAAGCCAACAGCAGCTGTTGCACTCAGACCTTTAGAATAGCTAAACCAACGTGACAGTGCTTCTGACCAATGATAGGACTGTCGCTGTTTCGTCTTGGCTTGCAACAACAGCTCTCGTTTTGCTAACAGCACTTGGCTTTGATATTGTGATTTCTTTCTTGCTTTACTTTTATTATGCACTTCCTTGAACTCATCCACGTCATCGTCCGTTTTATTTGTCGTTTTGTGATCAGTCATCTTTCCTCTCCAACCCTTTCGTTTACCTTATCGTTTGTTGAATCAACAACAGGGTGTAGATCATGCAAGGCAGTGCGTAAGCTTTGTTTGGCGTATCGCAGTCTACTTTTGATACTTTCTTGTTCCATATTAGTTATTGAGGCTATTTCAGCGAGCGAAAAGCCTTCTTGTTGTAAACAAAATGCTTCTTTTTGTACAAATGAAAGTTTTGATAACGCGCGGTCGTAGGCATCGAGAAAGTCACTATTGAGCTCAGCATTGCTCACTGTCGCTTCTGTACTTATTTGCTCTGATGCTATGGCAGCCTGTGGCACTATTTCTTGTTCGTCTAACTCAACGAAACGATTTTGTTTACGGTATTCATCTATAAGGGTTCTACGTCCAAGGGTAAACAACCAGCTCTTGAACTGCCCTTGTTGACCATACAAGTGTGCTTTGTCGATCACTTTTAACCAAGTGCGTTGAGCAATCTCCTCAGCTAAATCTTGATCACTCAAGGTCGACAGGAATGTTAGAAGGTCGTGAGCGCAATTATCATAGAGCCTAGCCAAAAGTGCACTATTCTGTGTTTTGGCATACTTCAGCATTAAGGTCTCATTGTTATCTTCGCTTAGCCTTATGTGTTGAAACCAAGCTGTGATGTTTAGCGATATGCTCACGTTCCGTCCTATCTTAAGGTGTTTTTTGCTCGCTCACCCTTTTGCAAACGAGCATATTAACCAAAACTAACTTACTTGTATGTTTATTCGTCAAGCGTGAAATCTAGCATAACACTCAAACCGGTTTGCATAACAGCTTGGCCGTTAACTATTTTGGGCTTGTATTTCCAGCGTTTGAGGGCTCGTTTTGCTTCACGGTCAAATATGCGTTTGGGTTCTGCGTTTAATATTTGAATATCAACAACCTCACCTTTTTCATCAATTGAAAAGCCTAACTCAACCCAACCTTGTATTCCTTGTCGCGCAGCTTCGGCAGGATAGTTAGCTGGAAAACGCACAAGCGGTCGTGTATCGCCGTCGAGCATGGAAGAGTCGAATGTATTACCAATAGTATCCTGAGGAGCTTCAAATACCCAATCAGAAATTTCGCCAATTCCTGGGTCGATTTCAACAGGCGGAACAACTCTGTCGACTTTCGGTGCTTTTATCACCGGCGGTTTTGGTTTGACTCTAGTTATCTTTCTTACATCTGTCTCTTTCTCTTCATACACAATGGAGTCTAATGCAACTACTGGCGGAAAAACCTGAGTCTCAGCGTCAGATTGAATTAATTTGTGCATCATGACAAATATCGCAAATGTCGCAACGCCTCCAATTAATACCGACCCACTAAGGCGTAAAAACTTGGGTAAAGAAAAAGCATTGTTGGAAGCATCCTGCGAATTGAGCAATGGGTGCCTTGTAGCTGATGAAATTGCTGAAGTATGAAGCTGACTTGCTGCTGTTTTGTGTATTTTCATAATTACCCCTAAAATATTAATGCTTGTCACTATTATTTAGTCACTTTTAAAAGCAAATTCATTGCTCTTAATGCACTAACGCTGCTGCAAATAGAAAGGGGTTAAATTATGAAAAATAAAAAAGCGGAGTCGCACTCCGCTTATATGAGATGTTTCTATCTAAGCTGTTTATCAGGGGCTAGTAACAGCGCTATTCCCATTCAATAGTGGCGGGTGGCTTGCCTGAAATATCGTAAACTACCCTAGAGATACCGTCTATTTCATTTATAATTCTATTCGACACCTTCCCTAAGAAATCATAAGGTAAGTGCGCCCAATGAGCAGTCATAAAATCAATCGTTTCAACGGCGCGTAAAGACACAACCCAGTCGTATTTGCGCATATCTCCCATCACACCGACTGATTTGACTGGTAAGAAAACCGTAAAGGCTTGGCTGACCTTATGATAAAGGTCAGCAGCGAGAAGCTCTTCAATAAAGATTGCGTCAGCACGACGCAGTAAATCACAATATTCTTTTTTGATTTCACCCAGCACTCTCACACCTAAGCCAGGGCCAGGAAAGGGATGCCTAAATAACATGTCATACGGTAAGCCAAGCTCAAGTCCGATTTTACGCACTTCATCTTTAAACAATTCACGTAATGGTTCAACCAAACCCATTTTCATGTCGTCGGGTAGCCCACCAACGTTATGGTGAGATTTAATGACATGCGCTTTGCCGGTAGCCGAGCCTGCTGACTCAATCACGTCAGGGTAGATAGTTCCCTGACCAAGCCATTTTGCATTTACCAGCTTTTGTGATTCCTCGTCGAACACTTTAACAAACTCACCACCGATTATTTTACGTTTTGCCTCGGGTTCGTCTTCACCAGCAAGTGCATTTAAGAAACGTTCTTCTGCATCCACCTTGATAATGTTAAGGCCGAACTTATCGCCAAACATATCCATCACTTGCTCGCCTTCGTTCAGCCGAAGTAAGCCGTTATCAACAAATACGCAGGTAAGGTTTTTACCAATAGCGCGATGCAGTAACATTGCAGTTACAGATGAATCAACGCCACCAGAAAGTCCTAAAATGACCTCGTCATCACCAACCTTCTGCTTTATGCGCTCTATTGCATCCTCGATAATAGACGCTGGCGTCCACAATGCATCAAGTTTACAGATATCAAAAGCGAAACGACGCAACAGCTCCAACCCTTGTTTAGTATGGGTAACTTCTGGATGAAATTGCACACCATAAAAGTGTTTACTGGTGTCCGCCATCGCCGCATGTGGGCAACTCGGAGTTTGCGCAATGGTTTCAAAGCTATCTGGCACTCGGCTTACCTTGTCACCATGACTCATCCACACATCAAGCAAAGGATTACCATTATGATTAGTATCGTCTACGATAGCTTCAAAAATACAGGAAGCCGATAACACTTCTACTTGAGCATAGCCAAATTCGCGTTTATCAGAGCCCTCTACTGCACCACCTAATTGATGTGCCATAGTTTGCATGCCGTAGCAAATACCGAGTACGGGCACACCTGCATTAAAGACGTACTGTGGTGCTCTTGGTGATCCCATTTCAGTCACTGACTCAGGGCCTCCGGAGAGAATGATACCGTCGGGAGCAAAATCGCGAATTTGATTCTCAGTTACATCCCACGCCCAAAGTTCACAGTAGACACCGATTTCTCTGATGCGTCGCGCGATTAATTGAGTGTATTGCGATCCGAAATCGAGAATTAATATTTTTTGGCTATGTATATTAGCAGACATTATTTTACCTAAATAAAAGAGCTAACAAACCGTTTCACACAATGCGTAGCGGTAGTGTTAGCTCAATACAATTAAAATGTTTTACCCTAAACGGTAATTCGGCGCTTCTTTTGTGATACTAACATCATGTACGTGCGACTCGCCCATCCCTGCAGCCGTCACCTTGACAAACTGTGGTTTAGTGCGCAATTCTTCGATAGTTGCACAACCCGTTAGGCCCATCGCTGAGCGCAAACCGCCAAGCTGTTGGTGAATAATCGTTGATATGGGGCCTTTATAAGCGACTCTACCTTCAATACCTTCAGGCACAAGCTTTTCTGCGTTGCTACTATCTTGGAAGTAACGGTCGGAAGACCCGTTGCTCTGATTCATGGCGCCTAGTGAGCCCATGCCACGATATGACTTGTAATAACGACCTTGATAAAGCTCAACTTCACCTGGGGCTTCTTCTGTACCAGCCAACATACTGCCTACCATCACAGAACTCGCGCCAGCAACAAGGGCCTTGGCAATATCACCAGAGAAACGAATACCACCGTCTGCTATCACCGGAATATCGTGATCTTTGAGTGCCTCAACCGCATCAGACACGGCGGTGATTTGTGGAACTCCACAGCCGGTAACAATACGAGTCGTACAAATTGAACCCGGGCCAATACCAACTTTCACAGCATCTACGCCAGCTTCAGCGAGGGCTAGTGCTCCTTCACCAGTAGCTACGTTACCTGCAATAATTTGAATGTCAGGATAGCTTTCACGCACTTTTTTCACGCGCTCAATCACCCCAGCAGAATGACCATGAGAGGTGTCAATCAACAATACATCAACGCCTGCGTTCACAAGTAATTCAATGCGCTCATCAGTACCAGGACCAACGCTAACAGCAGCGCCTACACGCAAACGACCGAGATCATCTTTACACGCATTAGGCTTACTTTTGGCTTTTTGAAAGTCTTTAACGGTAATTAGCCCTTTAAGTTTGAAGGCATCATCAACCACTAGAATTTTTTCGATTCGATGCTCGTGCATTAAGTCCATCACGACATCGGGATGAGTGTTTTCTTTTACCGTAACTAACTTGTCTTTCGGCGTCATTACTTTACTGATTGGCTGGTCGAGACGGTTCTCAAAACGCAGATCACGCCCCGTCACCAAACCAATGAGGTTGTTTTGTTCGTCAATGACAGGGAAGCCGGAGTAACCCAAGCGCTTGCTCAAAGCCTTCGTACTACCGATAGTTTCGTTTTTACTTACTGTCACTGGATCAGACACCACGCCACTTTCATATTTCTTCACTTGAAGCACGTGTGCCGCTTGAGATTCAGCAGTCATATTCTTGTGAATGAAGCCGATACCGCCTTCTTGTGCGAGTGCAATCGCCAAACGCGCCTCTGTCACGGTATCCATAGCAGCAGAAATTAATGGCATATTCAGCGAGACACCGCGAGTAAGGCGTGTTTTTAAGTCGGCTGTGTGGGGTAAAACGGTCGAGTGACCTGGAACTAATAAAACGTCGTCGAAGGTTAACGCTTCTTTGATAATTCGTAACATGCAAATAACACCTTAGGGCAGTGGTTAATTGCGGCGTAATTGTAGTGTTTTTTTAGATCTAGGTAAACTACAATTCGCTTCAAATAGATAAAAATAAGTATTTATGTTCTCAACTCAGCAAAAACAACCCAGCATTATCTCTGTAACCAAGTTAAATCGACTTGCTAGGCAAGTACTCGAATCAGAAATCGGGCAGGTTTGGGTGAGTGGAGAGTTGTCTAATTTTGTTGCTGCCGCATCTGGACATTGGTACTTCACCATGAAAGATAGCAAAGCACAGATAAAGTCGGCAATGTTTAAAGGCGCGAATCGCTCGGTTAAGTTCATCCCCAAAGCCGGCGATAAGGTGGTGGTTAGAGGGAATTTGAGTTTATACGAGGCGCGCGGCGACTACCAGCTCATCGCCGAACATATGGAACCAGAGGGTTTGGGCCAACTCAAACAAGCTTACGAGGCCTTAAAAGCCAAATTATCTGCCGAAGGTCTGTTTGTGATGGATAACAAACAAGCTATTCCAGAAAACGTAAAGCGCTTGGGCATTGTGACATCTCCTACCGGCGCTGCTGTTCATGATATTCTAAACGTATTGAAACGACGTAACCCTAGTATAGAAGTTGTTCTCTACCCTTCTATAGTGCAAGGTGATAGCGCCGCTCAAAGTATTGCGACACAAATTCAAATTGCTAATCGCCGCGCAGAAGTCGATATTCTTATCGTTGGCCGTGGTGGCGGTTCCTTAGAAGACTTATGGGCATTCAACGAAGAAGCTGTCGCGTATGCCATATCTGAATCTACCTTACCTATTGTTTCTGCAGTTGGGCATGAAGTTGATGTTACCATTGCCGACTACGTCGCTGATGTTCGTGCACCCACACCATCGGCAGCAGCAGAGCTTGTGAGCACTGATAAAAGCCAGTTATTACGCCAGATCAGGCAGCTTGAAAACCAACTAGCCCAGAGTTTTCAGCAACTTCTACAGAGCTTTCGTTACCGTACCCAGCTACTTGAGTCGAGACTCGCAAACGTGCATCCCGCAGTGCAAATAAAACAGGCGGTGCAACACAGCGATAATCTCCTACTGCGTCTTGAGCAATCAATGACAACACTATTAGAGCAAAAGAATAGCTATCATGACCGTAGTCTTATGGGACTGCAGCATCAGTCACCTGCGTCGGAGCTAAAAAGGCAACAAGTACGACTTGAGCAACTGCAACATGCTATGCAGAATGCCCAACAACATTCTTTAACACACAAAAGACAACAACTTCAACGTATTGCCGACATTCTGAATTCAGTAAGTCCTCTATCGACCCTATCACGAGGCTATAGCATCTCATTTAAAAATGAAGATGTGGTAAGGAAAATTGGTGATATTGCTGTTGGAGATACGCTCCTTACTCGTTTGAGCGATGGCAAAATTCGATCTACGATCACTCAAATAGACAGCAAGTAAGACTCCTTAGCCTGAGTGCTTAATTAGCGACAACCTCTCCTTTATCAGCCAACATCATAATGCGACATTGGCGACATTTGCGACATTTGCGACAGGATTATTGATTTACGACATTGATTTTTAAATACTTTTTATCTGCAATCACATCTGCTATGGTTTACAAATAAAGGACTGAGCGTTTCATATCAAACGCGCCATGGACAGATTTATAAATGAGCAGATTTTATACACACTTGTTATCCGCCATATTGTTAAGCTTCGTTTTGGCATCGAAGCCTTTGGTGTCTCCTGCATTTGCGCTTCAAGCAGTTGACGCATATTCCAGCTCTACAGCTAAATTGAGTAACACAACACAAAGTGTCCTAGAAAGTTCTGAGCTACCAGTTTATGCCGCTTATCTCTCTGATAACCTAGAAAAAAAGTGCGCTTCACTTACAACTCAATGCCTTGAAAATGACATTAAACAAGCTGATTACGAGAAACAAATCGCTCTGTTACCGATTGCTGAAAAACTTAAAGATGGTTACGAACTCCTGTTAGCAAGTACCTTAATCTCGAGCGACAATACTGACTATAATATCGACATAAACAGTGCCAAAACCAATAAGCAAAGGCAAAGTCTAGCACTTGAAATTAGTTTGCAATGGCAGGGCATACCGATCCACGAGTATAGCGTTATGGTGCGGCTAAAAGATGGAACACAATCGATAAAGCATGCGCTTGCCTTAGCTATTGAAAAATGGAACATAATCATACAAAAAGATAATGCATTTTCAACTTCCTATTTGCACACCTTTATCGGCGCTAGCGACTATGAAAAAGAACTTAATGTTCCAAATAGTGTCAATAATTTCCTACTGACAAAACAACATATTTATACTGACCCATTCGCAGGTAGTTTAAGTCGCTACATTCATAAAGAGTTTGATTTAGCGGTACTCGACATTTACGTCTATCCAATTGCTAATGCCCAAGATATTCAGCACCAGCTAATGCAAACATTACAAAGCGAGCAGAACGACATAACGCTTATAAGTAAGGCATTCTCGGAAGGCGTTTTAACGATGAGTCGTATTTCTATTGATAAGGAATTAAGCAAGAAATTAAGCAGGGTTATTTATTCTTTTGACGCTACGCTCGAAACACAAGGCGAGCCTTTATTTGTTACCCAATACGCTTACATTCAAGAAGATAAGATAGTTAAATTTAGCGCCAATATGCCGCAAAGAATAGTTAAACCGCTGATTTTAGCTGCATCAAAAGACATAAAGGTCCCCAAAATGTCTGCCTTTATGAAGGAAGTCAGAGGGCCTCTACTCGCCTCAGTAAACTCGTAAGTGAATCAATAACTAATAGTGAGTTGGATGAGCGCGATTGCATAGAGCTTCCCTGCTCGTATTCCTATAGTGCTAACCCTATGCGTTACCCGAATTAAGCCGCTGACTCCGAGGAATCAACCTTATCCGTTTGATGTATTTCACCTGAGGCTTTTGTCCAAGCATGCGGATTTTTTTGCTCTTCCATCGTGTCAGGCCTTGACGCTTGCATATCGCGCACATTCTTCTGAACAGTAATTGCAGCGAATAAACTCAATACAAATGACATACCAAAAAAGCCTTTTTCACTTAGCAACAGCTCAGCGTTGTAAAGCCCAACACTCAGTAAGGCAATGGAACTGGCAGCCGCAGCCAAGGACAGCAAATGGTAAACAGTGGAGGTCTTAATTTTCTCTGTTTTGTCCCGAATCGACTTTTGTACCGATACTGCTGAAAACAAACCAAATAGCATCACAGCCAAATAATAACCTTTCTCGTTTAACATCATATCTGCGTTAAACAAGCCAAGGCCGTATGACAGCCCGCCAACCATTAAGGCAACAATAGCGGCAATTCGAAAAGCCTTTGTTGGTGCTTCTACTAATTTACTCATATAATTTTCCTGTTATTCTGTTTTGGATGTAGCTCAAATTGTAAATTCAAATATCTATAGCGTTTAGATTTGCGTCTAAAGTTACCGCATTTTGTGCTAAGTCGTATTGATTCAAGTAGTGAGCGATACTGGTAAATGTCGCTGTTTTTACTTTGCCTTGATGGTCACGAGTTGTGATGTCTTCCATTAGTGCCGAGCCAAGCAATAATTTAAAGCGGCTTGTTTTAACCCGCTGTGCAGAAAAATGTGCTTGTGTATTCGCTTTCAGCTGCGCGATATTTGTGGTGTCATAAATTGCTGCATTCAACATGTCTAAGGTATGTTCAGTGCAGTTTTGATACATACTATTAAACGGACTAGCAAGTACTGTATATTTAGGATTGTGAAGCACGCGATTATCACCACTTTTGATAAGCTCAATGAGCTTTCCTTGAATATACGGCTTAGGAATGACTATCCCAGCCTTCAACTCATATGCCCCCCAAAAAAAATCCACCGGATAATCCACAATCAAATCACTACGATTTCTGCTATCCGCGTTTTGATACAAGTTATGAATCGCATACCCATTTACCACTTCACCCGACCCAAGTGTAATGGCTGAATATACAGCAATGGCTGTATGGGTGAATTTAATGCCTTTTGGTAAGTCTTTAACGGGCCTTCCTACTCTAGCAACGATGAAGGCTCTGGCCCCCTTTGATGCGGCGTACTTTTCTACGTTCTTAGCAAAAGTGGCAACGACTTCTGGCTTGTGTCGAACCTCAGTATGTTGCTGGCTGCCAGCCTGAACATACGAACCAGTAAATGCAATGCCTATAAACGCGAGTATTATTGTGACAAATTGTTTTTTGACGCCCATCATTTCAACCCCTTTAATAGGTAAGCAAAGACTTGTTCAGCTTTGCTTACCTTGATGTAAATTTAGCTAACTTAGTTTTGTTCTTTAATAACCGTCGTTTGCTTCAGTTCAGTGGTAGTAATTTTGCTTTTTAATTTTGGGCTATTGTTGTTAGTGTCGATTCTATCGTTTGCTTCCTTGCCTATTTGGTTAGGCGCGGGATCTGCTGTAACCGTAATCTCGGTAATATAAAGAGGCTGATTTGCCTCGGTGTGCTTATGATGTGTTGAGATATTTTGTGCGCTATCACCGATTGATTCACCTACCGCTGTCGCGGCGCTTCCTGCCGCTAGACTAAGACCACCACTGACGATTATCGGCACGGCAACAACAGCGCTGGCTACTTTCGCGCTATTACCAACACCATGCGCAGTAGACAACACTGTATGCTTGCTCGCTTGCCCGCTATGATGAACTGAACCACCCTCAGCAGAGGCAGGTAAGCTTATAAGAGAGGCTAGTGCTAATGAGCCAGCAAGAGTGATTGATTTAAGTGGATGGCTTATTTGAGTTTTCATGTTTATTGTTCCGTTTTAAGTAAAATACGCAACAAATGTAGGTTCTAGTGCAGTTTATGTAAACCTTTTAGTAAACTGTATACAAAAATGGAACCAAGGGGATAGTTTACATATACTTTCAATCAAATTTTAGATGTCATTGGAGTAAAATCAGACTTAGTTCTACTTTTCAAAACATCCAGCATGCAGTCGCTGTCCGGTGATTTACAATAAAACAAAAAAAGCCTTGTTTCACAACGAGGCTCTTTGATCTTCTTATTTATCGTAAGACGACTTGACGACTACTTCTTCTTATGAAAAGTCATCAGGCGTTTACGCTTGCGCTCTTGCGCTAGGGTAAGCTTGTTTTTCTTACCTTCGAAAGGATTCGCGCCTTCTTTAAACTCTATCCTAATAGGTGTACCCATTGTTTTGAGTGCTTTACGATAGTAGTTCATGAGATAGCGTTTATATGACTCTGGTAAATCAGATACTTGATTCCCGTGTATCACGATAACCGGAGGGTTGTAACCACCAGCATGGGCATATTTCATCTTTACTCTGCGACCTCGAAGTAAAGGCGGCTGATGATCGACTTGTGCCATCTCCATAATCTGAGTCAGCATTGACGTATTAATTCGCTGAGTGGCTGAAGCGTATGCCTCTTGCACTGATTCAAACAAGTGTCCAACGCCAGTTCCATGCAGGGCTGAAATAAAATGTAAACGAGCGAAGTCAACAAAGCCTAGGCGTCGGTCGAGTTCCCGTTTTATTTCTTCCTTTACGTGTTTTTCAAGACCATCCCACTTGTTGACGGCCAAGACTAGTGATCTACCAGAGTTCAAGACAAAACCTAGAAGCGATAAGTCCTGATCAGTAATCCCTTCTCTGGCATCTATGACTAATAAGACCACATTAGCTTCTTCGATGGCTTGCAGGGTTTTGACTATTGAAAACTTTTCGACAGCCTCGGAAATTTTCTTGCGTTTGCGAACACCTGCAGTATCGATCAATACATACTCTCGGCCTTCACGCTCCATTGGAACGAAGATACTGTCTCTCGTAGTGCCGGGCTGGTCATAAACAACCACACGATCTTCACCTAAAATTCGATTCGTCAGCGTAGACTTACCTACATTTGGCTTACCCACTATTGCGAGCTTGATAGGTGAGTCTTGTAATCGCTTTAGCTTCGTTTCGGCATCTTCTTCTTCATCAAACTCTTCTTCAACAATCGCCATGTCGGGGAAGCTTTTGGCAAGAGGCTCAAGCACATGTGTCATAAGCTGCGATACGCCTCGACCATGAGCAGCGGCAATCTGTAATACCTCATTAAAGCCTAACTTGTAAAAGTCAGCACTCTCGCTATCACCATCAATTCCATCGACTTTGTTGGCAACCAAATACATCGCTTTATTCTGTTTGCGAAGATGCTCAGCAATACCAATATCGTCAGGCGTAAGCCCAGCCCTTGCATCAACTAAGAAAAGAACAACATCAGCTTCGTCGATAGCCAATAAAGACTGTTCTGCCATCGCAGCATCAATACCTTCTTCATCGCCCGTTATTCCGCCAGTATCGACAACGATAAAACTTCGGGCCTCGAACTTGGCTGGCCCATATTTGCGATCCCTCGTCAGCCCGGGAAAATCAGCAACCAATGCATCTCTGGTATTGGTGAGTCGGTTGAACAAAGTAGATTTGCCAACATTTGGACGGCCAACAAGGGCCACGACAGGTAACATTTTTTTGCCTCTACAAAAAACGCCAACGGCAATCCATTGGCGTATAAAAAAGTACTTTCACTACGAGCGTATTATGGCTTTACAACAGCCGCTAACTTGCCATCGCGTGTTTGCACATATAAAACATCATCGGCACTTACAGGTTCTACATAAATGCCTTCTTCTTCATCGTCATCGCCTACAGCAATGCGAGCTACTAGTTTGCCTTCGTCTTGACTGAAGTAATGAACAAAGCCGTATTCATCACCCACAACAACGTAATCTCCATGTGGCGTAGCAGCGGTAATGTTGCGACCTTTGAGCACTACGTTCGACCACATCTCAACGCCGCTTCGGCGATCAATAGCAAAAAGCTGGCTCTCTTTATCGACAACAAATAGTCGATTGCCTGCAATGGAGACATTTCTGTACGAGCTATACTCTCTAGTCCAAACAACTTGGCCAGTCCTCAATTCAACAGCAGACAAAGCACCATTGTAAGAAATAACGTAAACATTTCCGCCGAACACGAGCGGTTTGACATCGATATCAACGATACGCTCGAGTTCCGTGGCACCAGACGGAGATGCTATTTGAGTTTCCCAAGCAACTAAGCCCGTTTCAAGAATACTCACTTGAAGCTTTCCCGCTGGCGTACCTATGATTGCGCCACCACTGTCTGCGGCTGGGGCAGAAACGCCACGCAAACTCAAAGGTGGTACATCAGTTTCGTTTACCCAGCGCTGAACGCCATCAGAGGGGTTTAACGCAATAAGCTGACCCGATGTCGTATTTACCAACACTACACCGCCATCTACTGCAGGAGGAGCTATTACTTCACCGGGAACACTCACTTTCCAATTCACTTCACCCGTAGCTTCATTCAGAGAATAGACATAGCCATCTTCGGTGCCGAAAAATACGCTATTGTACGCAGCAACTAAACCACCGGAAATTTTGGCAGAAACAGCTCTGTTCGAATACCAAAGAAGCGCTTTTCGTAAACTGTAGTTATCGTAGTTAGCGAAGTCTTGTTCCCACAGGGTCTTACCACTGTTAGGATCAACCGCCACAACTAAACCATCGCGACTAGCGGCAAACACTTTATCGTAAGCAGCAACCGGCGTTAGGCGAGAAAAATAATCGTAAACGCCATCTCCAACTTCAATGTCCCATTTAATGGATGGGTTGAAGCTTGCTTCAATTGGCTTCAGGCGACGAACTTCGAGTTCTTCTTCATCTGCAAACCAATCTGATATGCTGGCACAACCGGAAAGCGATAAAGCTAAGGCCGCAATAATTAACTTATTCTTCACTAGCATCACCTGAGCTTTGAATTGCTGCGAAATTTAGATTACTCAGCTTCATTTCTACCAACCTATTAGTCGGTTGACTGCTTAACACTGAATCGTAGGCTTGTTTCGCTTTATCGAAGTCTTGAGTAGCAACGTAAATGTCACCTTTAACTTCATTCACTTGACCAGCATAGGCCTCGCTAGCTACAGAGTCGAGTGTAGATAGCGCCGCTGAGCTATCACCCAAGGCATGTTCAACTCTTGCTAAGCGTATTTTGGCAAGATCAGATATCGCTACGCTGGGCGAGTTCTCAACAGCCATATTTAAATGTGATTTAGCCGATTCAAAGTTTTTCGCCTCAACCGCTTTCTGCGCAGCCATTAGACTGGCCAAAACAGAGTAGCCATTGTTACCCGACTCTTTCGCAAAGCTTTCGACAGCCGCAAGACCGTCTTCAGCATTTAACTTTTCAATAGATTCTTGGAAGGCGATGGAAGCAGTCTCTTTGTCGGTAATCACCTTGTTACCATACCATTGCCAAGCACCTAAGCCGCCAAGACCAAGAACGATTCCAACACCAATGGCTATTCCATTTTCTTTAAAAAAACTTTTGATCGCTTCAACTTGTTGTTCTTCAGTTTCGTAACGTTCCATCTTTATCCTCTGAGCCTACTGCTTAAATCTGTTTAAAATAAATTACTAGCTAACTTGCTGGCACTAGTGATTATCGTTATATCATGCTACCTAGCGATGCTAGCTTAGCCATCTCTAGGTTTATTTGTTCTTTGTCTTCTGCCAAAAACTTCACCGTAACGGTGTTATTTTCCAGCTCGTCATCGCCGACAATTAGCGCTAATTTGGCCTTTGACGCAAGCGCTTTTTTCATTTGTTTCTTGAAATTACCTGCGCCACAATGTTGTTGCACTCGTAAAGAAGGGTTTGTATTTCGAACCGCTTCTGCAATATTAGCTAAAGAGCGCTGTGCACTCTCGCCCATCGCCATTAAATATATATCAACACCCTGTTTGTGAATATTTGGCAGATTGAGACTTTCGACTAATAATACAAGACGCTCAAGTCCCATCGCAAAACCGACCGCAGGGCTAGACTTTCCGCCAAGTTGCTCGACCAAACCATCGTAACGCCCACCAGCACAAACTGTACCCTGAGCACCTAATAGTGTGGTTACCCACTCAAAAACAGTGCGATTATAATAATCCAAGCCCCTAACAAGACTTGGGTTTACTGTGTATTCGATACCTAAATTGTCTAAACGTTCACATAAAAGTGAAAAATGCTGTTGAGACTCTTCATCAAGATGATCTATCAGCTTGGGTGCATTTTTTACAATGCTCTGAACATCAGGGTTTTTACTATCAAGAACGCGCAGAGGGTTAGTTAACAAACGACGCTGACTATCTTCGTCAAGCTTATCGTGATGTTGTTGTAAAAACTCAACCAAAACAGCTTTGTACTTTGCCCTAGCTTCAGCCGATCCAAGCGAATTTATTTGCAGTTCAACTTGGCCTTCAATGCCAAAGGCCTTCCATAATCGTGCACCAATAAGAATCATCTCTACATCAATGTCAGGGCCTTCTAAACCATAAGCCTCAACACCAAACTGATGAAACTGGCGATAACGCCCTTTTTGCGGGCGTTCATGACGAAACATTGGCCCCATATACCACAAACGCTGCTGTTGGTTATATAACAACCCATGTTCATTGCCAGCACGAACACAGCATGCTGTTCCTTCCGGACGGAGTGTTAGACTGTCACCATTGCGATCATCAAAGCTATACATTTCTTTTTCGACGATGTCGGTAACCTCGCCGATAGAGCGCTTAAATAAGTCGGTGCTTTCAACAATTGGCGTGCGTATTTCTTGATAACCATAGTTAGCAACAACCTGACGTATGTTAGCTTCAATAAACTGCCAAATGCTGGTTTGTGATGGTAGGCAGTCATTCATACCTCGAATTGCTTGAATCGTCTTTGCCACTGCTGTCTCTATGATTAATGAAAGTAGCCCAGCATTATAAAGAAGTTGTTGGGCGGGGTAAAATGTAAAAGCCCTTTAAAAGGGCTTTAATCAACTATTTTGCCACTTGCGTGACGGCAATGCGGTTTTTTTCATCTAGGGCAGCTGCCTTGGCCCGAATTTTCTTCTCGAGCTGGTCGACTAAGTCATTATTTGCCAAGCGTTCACGCTGACGCTGACCATCAAGATAGAAGCCACTCATGTTTCTGGCACCCGTTAAACCAAGGTCTGACACTTCTGCCTCGCCAGGGCCGTTCACGACACAACCAATGATAGATACGTCCATAGGTGTGAGTATATCTTCTACCCTTTCCTCAAGCGCGTTAACCGTAGAGATAACATCAAACTCTTGACGTGAGCAACTAGGACACGCAATAAAATTAATACCTCGGGATCGGATCCGCAAAGACTTAAGAATATCGAAACCTACTTTTATTTCTTCTACTGGGTCAGCTGCTAGGGAAATACGAATAGTGTCTCCAATCCCCTCAGCTAGAAGCATACCCAGACCCACTGCACTCTTTACTGCGCCCGAGCGGAAACCACCTGCTTCAGTAATTCCTAGATGTAGCGGTTGCTCAATTTTTGAGGCCAACAAACGATAAGCTCCAACGGCTAAGAAAACATCTGAGGCTTTAACGCTCACCTTGAACTGATCGAAGTTAAGCTTATCGAGAATATCCACATGCCGCATTGCCGATTCAACCAAGGCTTCAGCGGTGGGTTCAGTATATTTTTCTTGAATATCCTTCTCCAAAGATCCGCCATTTACGCCAATACGAATGGGAATATTTTTGTCTTTTGCACAGTCAACCACTGAGCGTACACGCTCCATATTACCGATATTACCTGGGTTAATGCGCAAACAATCGACGCCGTATTCAGCAACCTTAAGTGCAATGCGATAGTCAAAGTGGATATCTGCAACCAAAGGCACCGATACCTGCTGTTTGATTTGCTTAAACGCCTCCGCTGCCTCCATTGTGGGCACTGAAACACGCACAATTTCGCCACCAACCGCTTGTATGCGGTTAATTTGATCAACCGTTGCAGCTACGTCGGTGGTCGGTGTATTGGTCATGGACTGCACAGCTATGGGCGCACCATCACCAATAGGCACGCTGCCGACATTAATTCGCGTCGACTTTCGTCGAATAATTGGAGAATCAGAAAACATTATTCACCCGTAACAGATAATTCAAATTTAACCGGCACACCCCGAGTATAAGATGATAAATCAACGTCTTTACCAGCAAAGTTAATTTGCACATACTCGGGCGGACACATATTTACAGAAATAGGCGGCACCCCCGTTATAGGCATTACTCGCCCTTTCACCTTAACACCCACAGCTTTAACATCTGAAGTAGCGTCGGTTACCTGCAACCAACAATCTTCTGAAAAGGTAAAAACGACATCAACCGTGCCGTTATCGTACATTTGGTAATCGCCGATATCACCAAAACTCTCACGGCTTACCTCAACAACAGGAGCATCAATAGTGGCAAGCTCATCAGCGTCTTCAATTGTAGTAGCCGTCTCATTCATTGAAGACAACAACTCATCATTCACTTGGTCAGCTAACTCGACCACATTATCTTGAGCGTCATTTACGTTTTGACTCATGCTATCGCTGATATCATCGGCATTTTGCTCAACTTCGTCTTGGGCAGAATTTGGTTGCTCAATAAGACCATCAAATGCGCTTTCGGGCACGGCTAATTCGTCGGGAAGGTTTGCGTTGGGTAGCTCCTCGAGCGTGTCATTATCATTTAAAACGGAAACGAGCTCGCCTTCTTCAGCTACTTGCTCGCTTTCAACACTACTAAACCATGAAAAGCGATCCATGAGCGACTTATCATCAGAATCCGCTTGTTGAAACCACCAAATAACGAGAGATGCCAACACCAGAAACACGATCAAGTAGGTCACCATCATCCAACGATCGTCATTGGCTTGCTTTGCGACACGCTGAGAAAAACTTTGTAGCTTTGCAGGTTGTTTTTCGCCATGGTGTAACACGTCGAAAGCTTCCAATAATGGCTCTGCCACCATACCCAACAGTTTTGCATAAATGCGCACATAACCTTTAGTAAAGGTTATCGACACTCCCGGTTTAGAGATATCTGCTTCAATATCTTGGATGTCATTGAGACGCAAATGGAGTCTGTCAGCAACCTGTTGCTGAGTTAAGCCCATTGCCTCACGACCTTTTCGTAATTCTTGACCTGGTGTAGCGTTTGTCGACTCTACCGTCGCTTCTTTTTTATTGCTATGTTCATCAGTCATTTGTATTTGGGTCCTTTACCCGCAATTTGGTACCGATTCTAATAGAGGATGCATCCTCTAGGTCGTTCCATTGCATTAGATACTTCATTTTAACGTTGTATCGAAGTGATATTTGATACAAGTTTTCCTTGGGTGCGACAACATGAAATAAAGCATCTTGCAATGCTTCACTCGTCACATCATTTGTTGATGCGATAGCGTTTGTTGCTGCTTGTTCGGCTGAACCATCTTCGGCAACAGTCTCCGCTTTTGGTTCACTCTCAGTATTCAAAAAAGCAGCTTCCAATTCCGCTTCTCGTGCAGCATAGTTTTCATCAGACGCCATGTCATCAAGTTGCTCTGCCGTATCTTCAACCGTTTGAGCAAGGCCTTCTAAAACCTCAGCCGCTTGTTCAACCACCGCTTGGCTTTGTGTATCAATCTTGTTTTCTGATTCTAGCTTTTCAAGGGCCGAGTCGGCAGCAGAAAGTTCAGGCTCGATGACTTTCGTCGTCTTTTCAACTTGAGCTGAGGATGCTGATGCAAAACGCGACTCAACTGCGGCGATTATTGCCTCTGTGGTAGGTACATCGACGGTAGTAGGCGCTTCAACAATAACGGCCTGCTCGTCGCTAGGCAACTCGGTACCAGTTTGTGTTGCAGTCTCTGATAGACTGTTTGACGTTGTCACGGCCGCAGTATTCGCAACATCGACAGTGGTTGACACGTCAACACTAAGGGCTTGTTCATCGCCAAGCAAATCAACGCTAGTTTGTGTTGCACTGTCTGTTACGTCGCCCGTTATATTGTCTGTCGGGTTGTCTGTGGGCTTGTCTATGAGATTATCTTTTGTGGTCGCAACTACGACAGTCTCAGCATCGACGGTAATGGGCTCATCAATACTATCGACCAGTGTATCACTAAGTAAATCAAGGCTTGCTTGTGTTGTGTTTTCAGCGGCTGTGACAACTGCGGCATTCGCAGCGTTTGTGCTGCTAATGTCGACTGGATTTACTGGTAGTTGTATTTTGCGCTTCGAAGTAACTCTTACCGTCGGCTGAAACTCACCCATTTCCTCTTTAAATTTACGGGTATTAGGATCGTCAGGGAACATACTCTTTAAGATTTCACCATAGCCCAAAGCGGCTTGTGTATCCCCTAAGCCCTTGGCTATTTGGTAAGACAACCACAAGGATTGCGGCGATACCCGAGCTATCCTGTCGTATTTCCATAATGTCTTTTTCGCTTCAACGTAGTCACCGAGCTCAGCCTGTTGTTGAGCAAGCAAAAACAAGCTTCTGCCCCTCGTAGGCTGGTGATTCAATGCTGACTGAAAATGCCCTAAGGCTTCTTGCGGCAAACCTTGGCTTTGAGCACAAATAGCAAGGTTCTCATATGTCTCGGCTGTAGAAATGTAACTTTTATTGTTAACTGCTTTTAGGAAATACGACTTAGCTCTTTTATAGTCGCCTTGCTCACATAGAAAAGCACCATATGAATTGATAATATCTGCGTTGTCTGAGTCGTAGCGAATCGCACGATTGTAATAGTCATCGGCCAAATCAATCTCGTCAACTTGCTGATAATAATACGCCATTGCGAAGTTAGCATTCGCCGAGCGCGGAGCAAACTCCAAGGCCTTATCCAAATTCGCTTTTGCGCGTGTAAAATCGCCTGTCCTTAGATAGGTAAGACCCAAACTCACACGTGTTTTCGACGCTTCATCTTCATCAACAGCTTCAGCGCCGGCAAAGGCTGGATCTCGAGGCTCCGAAACACAAGCTGTTAAAAGTGTCGCTGTGAAAGACAGTAATAACAGTGTCGCTAGTGGCTTTTTCAACATGGTCACTTTCGCTCCTTCAAATGATTACTATTCCGCTATTTTTACCGAAATTGGCTTTCCGTTCATCTGTTTTTTTAATAGTCTTTTGGTTCGATCAACTACGTCACCGACTAACTGCCCACATGCTGCATCGATATCGTCACCGCGGGTTTTTCGAACAACAACGGTGAAGCCGTAGTCCATAAGCACCTTGGCAAAACGATCCATACGAGAATTGCTAGAACACACGTAAGGAGAGCCAGGGTAAGGATTAAAGGGTATCAGGTTTATCTTACTCGGGGTATCTTTGAGTACTTTTGCTAATTCGTGTGCTTGATCGGTACTATCATTTATATTACTCAACATAACATATTCGACAGTTACCTTGCCTTGGTTCGCCTTAGACTTTTCCAAATAGCGACGAACGCCTGCTAGAAAAACGTCAATCGGGTATTTTTTATTAACCGGTACAATTTCATCTCTAAGTTTGTTATCTGGTGCATGCAGAGAAATTGCAAGAGCCACATCAATTTGGTCGCCTAGCATATCAAGAGCTGGCACAACTCCAGATGTACTTAAGGTCACTCTGCGTTTCGACAAGCCAAAGCCGAAGTCGTCCAGCATGATGCGCATCGCAGGCACAACATTTTTAAGGTTTAGTAACGGCTCCCCCATCCCCATCATGACGACATTGGTGATGGGTCTCTGTGAAGTATCTTTGGATAGGCCAATAAAGGTCGCTACACGCCAAACTTGACCAATAATTTCGGCTACCGATAGATTGCGATTAAAGCCTTGTTGTGCGGTAGAGCAAAAAGTACATTCGAGCGCACAACCTACTTGGGAGGAAACGCAGAGCGTTGCGCGGTCAGTTTCGGGTATCCAAACGGTCTCTACTTCTTGGCCACCATCCAGCATCAATGCAAATTTAATTGTGCCGTCAGAAGCTTGCTGATGCTGAGAGATTGTTGGCGCTTCAATAATGCAGAGTTCTTTTAACTTTGCTTTGAGGTTTTTGTTCAAATTACTCATTTGATCAAAATCTGATTCGCCCATTTGATAAATCCATTTCATCAGCTGATCCGCTCGAAATGGCTTTTCATTGATGGAGGCAAAGTAGTCGCGCAAGCCTTGGCGGTCAAAATTCAACAAATTGACTTTCTTTTGAGCTTCAACGCTCTCGCTTGTTACTGTTTGTACACTGCTGGCCGACATTTTTTACCTCTATCACAAATTTCAAATGAACGCTGGTCTTGGCAATTAAACTTCGAATGCTTCGAATGTTAATAGCTAGCGCTATTAAGCTAAGTATACGCGATTTTACCTAGTTCACGTTCATATTTTTATTATTCAACGCAAAGCCCAATTTAACTATTGCTTGAGCTTAAAACTAAAAAGGGAGCCGAAGCTCCCTTGATGAATTACTTCGTTTGCTTAGCGAGTGCGTGGGCAAATCTCTTCGTCTGAGAAGAAGTACGCAATTTCGCGTGCTGCAGATTCTGGCGCGTCAGAACCATGACATGCGTTTTCGTCAATTGACTCAGCATAATCTGCACGTAATGTGCCAGCTGCGGCTTCAGCCGGATTAGTTGCACCCATGATTTCTCTGTTTTTCACAACTGCATTATCACCTTCAAGCACTTGAACCATCACAGGGCCAGATGTCATGAAGCTTACCAAAGCACCAAAGAAAGGACGCTCGCTATGTTCAGCGTAAAAGCCTTCAGCTTGTTCTTTGCTCATGTGAACCATTTTAGAAGCAACGATGCGCAAACCCGCAGATTCGAAACGGTTATAGATTGCACCGATAACATTTTTTGCTACAGCGTCGGGTTTAATGATTGAAAAAGTACGTTCTAAAGCCATGGTTAATTCTTCCAGTTTGCTAATTTTAAAATTCGCGCGATTATAAAGAAGATAGCAACAAAATCCCACCTTTTGTGCAAAATAAATGCGAAGTTATGGCAGAACAAATGAACCACATCCCCCCTAGTGAGTATAAAAACTACTGCACTAAGGGAGAGAGCAATGGGCACTCGCTATTTTTCAGCAATACTCATGAGTACATTACTAGCCATGATTCCACTTATTCATTCAGAATTACATGCACGAAACGAGGCTGGCACTAATAATGGCCCAAACCTTATCACCTTCGACAAACCCGAGCACGCGGGTAGGTGGGCAAGAGTGAATGATTCAGTTATGGGAGGAGTGTCGACGTCAACCATTTATTTGGAGGATGATTTCGGCGTATTTTCAGGTAATTTATCTCTGGAAAATAATGGTGGCTTTGCTTCCGTACGGCGCCTTTGGACCCCTACCACAAAGGCACTTAATAACGAGAGTAAGCCCGCCAAAGTAAAAATTAAGGTCTTAGGTGACGGTCAATATTATCAACTTCGCTTCAGAACCAGTAAGTATATGGATGGCGTTTCTTATGCTGCAGGCTTTCAAAGTAAAGAGGGTGAAATGACTGAGCACGAGTTCGAATTAAACGATTTTGTAGCCGTATGGAGAGGCCGAACGGTGCGCGACGCTGAAAAATTAGCTTGGGATGACATTGCGCAAGTTGGGATAATGATCACCCAAAAACAAAAAGGCCCCTTTACATTGAAAGTGGCCTCAATAGCACTCAGCAATTAACGATGAACCGAGCTACTACCTAATAGCCAAGCGCATCGTTCCTTGCTAATGGTCTTCGCTAGCGTGATTAATCGTGTATTTGGGTATTTCCACAACTAAATCTTCATCACTGATTATAGCTTGGCAGCCTAGACGTGAATCCGGCTCCAAACCCCAAGCTTTATCTAGCAAGTCATCTTCGAGTTCGTCCGACTCGGCTAGCGAATCAAAGCCTTCTCTCACAATAATATGACAAGTCGTACAAGCACACACTTTCTCACAGGCATGTTCGATTCCAATACCGTTTTTTAGCGCAAGGTCGAGTACCGATGTACCTTTGTCACCCTCAAGTACAGCGCCATCCGGACATAATTCTTCGTGGGGTAAAAATATTACTTGTGGCATCTTATCTTCCTAATCTAAATATCATCTACAGAATGGCCCGCTAGCGCTTGCTGAATAGACTTGTCCATTCTTCGTGCAGCGAAAGCTTGGCTTAATTTATCAACGGCTTCAATCGCCTTTTTTATCGCGTCAGCATCGCCCATTTTGGCTGCATCTACCATCGCAAATAATGAGTTATCAATGGCTTTTCGCTCTTCAGGTGAGAGTAATTCGTCGCCATCTTCAGCAAGTGCTGATTGCATGGCTTCTAATACCCTGCTTGCTTCGACTTGTTGTTCTTTCAACATTCGCGCCTGCATGTCTTGTTTTGCGTTTTGCACACTAGACTGAAGCATATTCAAGATTTCTGATTCCTCCAGACCATAGGATGGCTTTACTTGAATCTCAGCTTGAACACCGCTCGACTTTTCCATGGCCGTCACGTTCAGTAAGCCATCGGCATCGACCTGAAAGGTCACCCGAATATGAGCAGCGCCAGCCGTCATTGGTGGAATACCACTAAGGCTAAATTTGGCTAATGACCGACAATCCTCAACCAACTCTCGCTCACCTTGTAACACATGAACCATCATTGCCGTTTGCCCGTCTTTAAAAGTAGTAAACTCTTGGGCTTTAGCAACGGGTATTGTGGTGTTGCGCGGAATAATCTTTTCAACCAATCCACCCATGGTTTCAATACCAAGCGATAAAGGCAACACATCTAGCAGCAACATATCGCTGTCGGGTTTATTTCCTACCAGAATATCCGCTTGAATACCCGCACCTATAGCCACCACTTTATCTGGATCGATTGAGGTGAGTACCTCTTTATTGAAGAAGGCGGAAACCTCTGTTCTCACTAAGGGGACTCGGGTAGATCCGCCCACCATTACAATGCTGTTGACCTCATCTAGACTGACTTCTGCATCTTTAAGCGCTCGCTTACAAATGCGCGTTGTTTTGTGCACTAAGTCGGCGATCAGTTCATTAAATTGGGCCAATGATATCGAGAGGTTTTTGTTCACTTCCTCATTATCAATGAGCAAGCTTATTTGGCAGGTGTAATCAGTGTTGTCGGTGAGTGCCTCCTTCGCCGCTTTACCTGCATTCATTAACCTTCTGTGATTATGCCTTTGTTCCTGCTCACTTAAGCCTAGAGACGACGCAAAATATTGCGCGATTTTGTGATCAAAATCGTCGCCTCCCAAGGCTGAATCACCACCAGTCGAGAGCACCTCAAATACGCCTTTATTGAGGCGCAAAATAGACACATCGAAAGTGCCACCGCCTAAATCATAAACGGCAATCAAGCCTTCCTCTTGACTATCTAAACCATAGGCGATAGCCGCTGCGGTTGGCTCATTGAGTAAGCGTAGTACTTTCAAACCTGATAGCTTGGCAGCGTCTTTTGTACCCTGACGCTGAGCATCGTCAAAGTAAGCGGGGACAGTAATCACGGCTCCGGTGACTTCTTCACCTAAGCTGGCTTCAGCTCGGACTTTAAGAGCAGTAAGAATATGTGATGAAATTTGTACAGGATTTAATTCCCCTTGAGGAGTGACAAAGCGAGGAGACTCGGAGCCTTCAACAAATTCGTAGGGAAGGTTTCCCCAGTGTGATGTCACATCCTTCAAGGTTCTTCCCATAAAGCGCTTTACCGACATTATGGTATTTTTGGGGTCGGCGTTGGAATTGTCTCGCGCGTGATACCCCACATCTATTGACTCACTTGAATAGTGAACAACTGAGGGCAATAGGTGACGTTGCTGCTCATCGGCTAAAGTCGTACATTGTCCGCTTCTCACAGCGCTAACAAGAGAATTAGTGGTACCTAAATCGATCCCAATACCAATTTTACGTTCATGCGGAGCAGCACTTTGGCCAGGCTCGGCAATTTGTAGTAAAGCCATATTTATAACAACCCTTTATTCTTCAATCGCATCTATTTTAGCTTGTATTTCTGATGCTAACTTAACTAAAAATTTCATTTTGCGAAGCTCATCAGCAGCACTAGCGTTGTCCTGTTCAGTATCAGCTTTCAGCAGCCCAGCTATTTTTTCTTCTTGTGCCGCTAAATTAGCAGCATTACTTGCTAGCAAAGCATCCAAAGCGGCAATATCATTTGCTGCTTCCAAGTCTTCCCGCCACTCCATTTGCTGCATCAGGAAATTGACATCCCCCACCGTTTCTTGTTCACCCACTAATGTAAAACCTCTAACGGATAATAGATGTTCGCCACGGCTAACGGGTGACGTTAACACCTGATAAGCATCATTAATTTGCGCATTTTTACTTAGATACATGCGCTTCTCTTGTTCACTGGCATTCGCAAAGCGATCTGGATGCGTCATTTTTTGCAAGGTTTGGTAGTGCTGTTTTAACTGCACTAAATCGACAGTGAAAGCGGCAGGCAAATTAAATAGCGAAAAATAGTTCATTGATGGGCCCTGAAATAAAATTGCGATAGAGTACTCATGAAACGCCAGTTAAAAAAAGAGCTACCTATGTAGGGAGCTCTTAGATTACGACTTGCAATGTCGACACCGCGTCATCGCGCGCCATCATTTGGGTCAGATCTTATACGTTGAAGCTTTCGCCACAACCACATTCGCCATTAGCATTCGGGTTGTTGAATTGAAAGCCTTCATTTAAGCCTTCTTTGGCGAAGTCGAGTTCGGTACCGTCAAGATACATAAGGCTTTTGCCGTCTATAATGATCTTAACACCGTTGTCTTCAAACACCTCGTCGTCTGCGTTGAGCTCATCAACAAACTCAAGCACATATGCTAACCCAGAGCAGCCAGTGGTTTTAACGCCCAAACGTAAACCCAGACCAGACCCTCGTCCGTCCATGAATGCTTTCGCTCTTGATGCAGCCGCATCAGTGACCTTAATACCCACTACCTACTCCTTTACTGATTACTTTGCTCGTTTTGACTTGTAGTCTTCAACAGCGGCTTTAATGGCATCTTCAGCAAGAATTGAACAGTGAATTTTTACTGGTGGCAAGGCCAACTCTTCGGCAATGTCGGTGTTTTTGATCGATGTTGCTTCGTCGATGCTCTTGCCTTTTACCCACTCGGTCACAAGTGAGCTAGATGCGATCGCCGAACCACAACCGTAAGTTTTAAATTTAGCATCTTCAATGATACCGTTTTCGCCAACCTTCAATTGAAGCTTCATAACGTCGCCGCACGCTGGTGCGCCGACCATACCTGTCGCTATTGTTGGGTCGTTTTTATCAAATCCACCCACATTGCGAGGATTCTCATAATGGTCAATTACTTTTTCGCTGTAAGCCATGATATTTGCCTTGTGTTTTTAATTCATTCAGTTCCGACGTTGTTATCGGTAACGGTAGTTCATGCCTGCCACACAAAAGTTGGCAAGCCAACGTTTGTGTCTAGTGAGCGGTCCACTCAACAGAATCTAAGTCGATACCTTCTTTGTACATGTCCCATAGAGGAGACATTTCGCGAAGTTTATCGATTGCGTTACGAATCACATTTATTACGTAGTCTATTTCTTCTTCTGTTGTGAATCGGCCAATGCTGAAGCGGATAGAGCTATGCGCCAATTCATCGTTAAGGCCCAAAGCACGCAATACGTATGATGGCTCCAAACTTGCTGATGTACATGCTGAACCAGAAGACACTGCCATATCTTTAAGTGCCATAATAAGTGATTCACCTTCAACATATGCAAAACTAATGTTGAGGTTGTGGGCAACCCTATTATCAGCATCACCATTGAGATAAACTGCTTCGATGTCTTTTACACCATTGTACAGTTTATCGCGAAGCATTTTGATGCGCTCATTTTCAGAAGCCATTTCTTCTTTTGCTAACCTGAAGGCTTCGCCCATGCCGACTATCTGATGTGTTGCTAACGTACCTGAACGCATACCACGCTCGTGCCCGCCACCATGTATTTGTGCTTCGATACGTACCCGAGGTTTACGCGATACATACAGCGCTCCTATTCCTTTAGGTCCATATGTTTTGTGGGCCGAAAAAGACATCAAGTCAACTGGAAGTGCTTGCAAATCGATGGGCACTTTACCAGTGCTTTGTGCGGCATCTACATGAAACAGGATCTTACGTTCGCGACAGATTTTACCTATCGCTTCGATATCTTGAATAACGCCGATTTCGTTGTTCACGTGCATGATGCTGACCAACACAGTGTCGTCGCGCATTTCAGCTTTGAGCTTTTCGAGATCAACCAAACCGCTTGGTTCAGGTAACATATAGGTCACATCGAACCCTTCTCGCTCTAATTGACGCGTTGTATCGAGTACGGCTTTGTGCTCGGTTTTGAGGGTGATAATGTGCTTGCCGCGTTTTTGATAAAAAGTCGCAGCGCCTTTTATCGCAAGGTTGTTTGATTCTGTTGCACCTGATGTGAAAACAATTTCACGTGGATCAGCATTAACCAAATCAGCGATTTGATTTCTCGCAATGTCAACTGCTTCTTCTGCAACCCAACCAAAATGGTGAGAACGTGAAGCGGGGTTTCCGAAATTACCTTCATTCGTAAGGCATTCCTTCATCTTTTCAGCGACACGAGGGTCAACAGGTGTTGTTGACGAATAATCTAAATAAATGGGTAACTTAATATTGCTCATTATCGCTCCAATTAGAGTTGCATACTAATTTCAATATCGCTCACGATACTGCTTGCTGCCACCTTAGTTGTATCTTGGCGCCCAGCAACTTCTTTTACTTCAGCTTTTGTCATTAGCTCACCAATTGTGATGCTATTGAGAAACTGACTGATTCTATCACTCAGATCTTGCCACAAAGTGTGTGTCAAGCATCTCTCTCCGCCTTGGCAATCAGCCTGACCCTGACAACGAGTAGCATCGACTGACTCATCTACAGCTCGGATCACATCTCCTATCGCGATGTGTTCAGCTTCTTTACCCAGACGATAGCCGCCACCGGGGCCTCGAACGCTTGTTACTAGCTCTTCTTTACGCAGACGCGAGAACAATTGCTCTAGATAAGATAAAGATATTTCCTGCCGCTCTGAAATATCAGCTAGAGAAACAGGGCCTGTTCGAGAGTGCAAGGCAACATCTAACATTGCTGTCACCGCATATCTGCCTTTCGACGTTAGCTTCATACTGTTCCCTGCTTGATCAGTTGATTAATGTGGGAATTGTATATACCTGAGTAAAATTGTCAAGTATATAACCTAGTAATTTAGTAGGTTATTATTGATGACATAAATATAGTCTCATTTTTGAGAGTCAGGAACGCTGACCAGATTGATGTGCTTGCTGCAAACAGTCAATTGAATTGAGTAACACAGAGTATTTTATGCGATAAATAGTTTGAAAACAAAAGTAATATGATAAGCGAATATTGGGGGGGATATAATTAAATTTCAAAAGACAGGAGCGACAATCTATTCGACTACGCTCCTGTGTATAAAAAATGTTGTAAGCTACATTTTTTTACGACGCATAAGGACTAAAAGGATACAAGATAAAAACAATGCTATTGTAGCTGGTGACGATACAGATACACTAGTTCCGTTTGCAGACCAAGCGACGGCTTGTTCAAACAACTGATCACCATTGCCGCTTCTTAGTTGGTCATTTGAGTAGCTACCATTTGACATATATACAGGCCCTAAATAAACAGAACGCCCGACGGTGTCTTGGTAAACTACTTGATTGTTTTGAGCAAGCGCAGTTGCACCAACGTCAACTCCGTTTGGTTCTTCCAAGCAACAACCAGAAAAACTGAAATCTGATATTCCAAGGGTTATAGGATGGACTGTGTTGTTAAACAAGATGCTTGAGGAGCCGGATGAGAAATTATAACTACCCGTTGTTAGTGCCGGAGAGATTGCCTGAGCAAAAGTATCTGCTGCACCAGACAAGGATTGAATTGCGAAGTGCCACCAGCCTGCGGTAACAACCCCACCACCATTACTCATAAAGTCGAACGCCGCGTTTAACGCTGAAGTTGAATAAGCTGTTCTAGAAGTGCCGCTACCACCTAAAATAATGGTGTCAAATGAGTTGAGACTTGTCACATCTGTTATTGCACTTTGGTCAAGCGAAACAGCATTAAAGTTAAACACTGAACTGTCGTTTAACTGGGCAATAACTTCGTTAGTTTGCGCACCGCCGGTGTTGTCTCCAATAACAGCCACATTGATTACGTTTGCGAAGCTACTAATTGAAAACACGCATGCGACCATCATGGCAAGAGTCTTAAACACTTTCATTACTATTTATCCTATAATTTATATTCAAATTAGGTAAAGCAATACTCGGGCCACAAATAATCAGAACACAAATCAGCTAGTTACACTTCCTTTCAACTATAATTGTATAAAAACCTGACACTTAAATGGTAAATCAAAGCGCGTTTTTCATGCTGCAATTTGCATAGATTTTAACGTCTTTATTTTCACCCATCGACACAGCCAATTAAATATGCGGGTCGAAAGCCTCTACAGCAGCCTTCTTCAACACCGGTGAAATACCAGTCCCAGCAAAATCTTCTACATCTAGTTTAGGAATCGACTCAGAACATACATCGCCGCCCAAAGACTGAATAACTTTGCACATTTCTTCTACTTTTGTATCCATTTGATGTACGTGCTCGAGCATGATACCCATCGCATTTGCTACAGGATCGGGGTTATCTTCTGCCACGGCATAGGCATCGAAGCCATATTTTTGAGCGATTGCTTTACGCTTGCTTGCCACTTGGGGGCTAGTATCTTCTTTTTGCATAATAATGCGCCCGGGAATACCAACGCAGGTTGCATTGTCCGGCACATCCTTAACAACCACACTGTTCGACCCCACTCTGGCATTTTTGCCAATTGTAATTGGCCCGAGTACTTGTGCGCCAGCACCAATGACCGCATTAGCTTCAAGTGTAGGGTGACGTTTGCCTGCCTTCCAGCTTGTTCCGCCAAGGGTAACACCATGATAGAGCGTCACGTCATCGCCGACGATAGCTGTTTCACCTATCACCACGCCCATGCCATGATCGATAAAAACTCTCCTGCCTAAAGTTGCACCTGGGTGAATTTCAATGCCCGTGAGAAAACGAGAAACATTGGAGATAAAACGGGCTAGCCACTTTAATCCCCACGACCACAATTTATGACTAAGTCGATGCATCCAAAGTGCGTGTAACCCTGGGTAATTAAACAGCACTTCAAGTGTCGTTCTAGCAGCAGGGTCACGGTGAAAAACACTGTTGATGTCTTCTTTAACTTTACTGAACATGATCTAGTCTTTGCCTTTACCGATTGTATCTGTAAGTTTATCTATTGACGATAGAATACCACGTAAAATATTTAGCTCTTGCTTCTCAGGTCGCGCTCTATTGAAGAGGCGACGGAGCTTGGTCATGACTATTCCTGGGTGATTTTCGACAATGAAACTGGTTTGCTGCAGTGTCTTTTCTAAATGAACGTAAAAGCGTTCAAGGTCTTCATTGCGTGGGTACTCTGCTTCCACTGAAGGAGCAAATTTAGCAGCTTCTATATCGAGGTGGTTCACTCGAATTTCATAGCATAGAGTTTGTACGGCAGCAGCAATATTCAGCGAACTATAATCAGGGTTTGCAGGAATACATACATGAAAATGGCATTGCTGTAGCTCTTCGTTGCTAAGCCCATTGTTCTCGCGCCCAAATACTAAAGCGACAGGATACTCCTTCGCTTCAACGACGAGCTTTTCGCCACATTCTCTAGGGCTAAGCATGGGCCACGGCAAAGTGCGTGAACGCGCTGATGTTCCAACCACTAGCCCACAGTCTTTCACTGCCTCTTCAAGTGAATCAACTATAATGGCATTGGCTAGCACATCCCCAGCGCCCGCTGCGAGGGCACTCGACTTACCATCAGGCTCAGATACCGGTTCAACCAGATATAAAGAACTTAAACCCATAGTTTTCATAGCTCTAGCGGCTGACCCAATGTTGCCTGTGTGACTAGTGTTAACTAATACAATACGAATATCTGGAAGCATGCAAGCAAACCCTTGATGGTATATCGTTGAAATAATGTGATTTTAAGACAAACTCTGAGTTAATACATTTACTAACTCAGCCAAAAATCCCGCGGCGCAGTCTACCATGTAGACCCAGCCTTGTCTTTATTTGACCGGAAACATCAGCTAATTTGTTCAAGCATTAGTCGCTCGTGATTGCTGACCTTTTTAACACTAGAAATATTGTGCTTAAGATCAGATACTGAGGGCAAGAAATGAAAGCCAATGAAAAAGTTTGACAAGGTGATGTAGATTCACGTTTCAAAGAATACACCATACACAGCAGGAGCAAGGAAAGTGATACAGGAAGATCAGGTCGGAGCAATAGCTAGTAGCATCACCGAGCTTACCGATAAGGGGCTATACAAAGATGCTAAGCGCGTTGCCGAATCTAAATGGGGCCCAATAAAGACCTGGGCAGAGCCTGAACAGGTCATTATTGCCATACGATTAATGTATCACCTTGGTGGAGATCGTCTAAGCGATGCTTTGTTAATTAAAGCCTACCGCGCCTCTCCTGAACAAAGCGACTTGATTGAGCGTATGCTTTTTTATCGCTTAAATCGACATGGATTGATCCTAGCAGATGATTTCTTGCAAGGCCTTATCCCTACCCTAGAAAAAAATGCCGATAAAGAGGCCGAGGTTCTTGCGTTTAGGTCGGTATTAGCTCGTGAATTGAAAGACTTCACTGAAGCCGAGATGTATCTATCAGATGCCATCGCTAAGAAACCCGAAGACAAATGGATACCAACACTAAAAGTACGTTTATTGCTCGACCAAGAGCAGGATAAAGAAGCCTTAGATGTCGCCAAGTCTTTTTTTGCGGAAAATCCGACGGTACTCAATTTACGATTGCTAATCATGGTAATTCAGAAGATTGAGAATCTGAAAAGCGGTATCGCCTTCTTAAAAGAGCATATCGAGGCTTATCAGTCTTGCATATTGTGGATGCAACTAGCGTCGATGTGTGCCACAGAGTTGGATTGGGAGGGCTGCGAGCATGCTATCTCTCAATTTGAGCAGCTCAAAAGCTTTGATGATAAATACGACGACCAGCGCTTGCTTGCTTACAAAGGACAAATAAAGATTCACAAAGGCGATTATCAGGCTGCACTCTCGATTTTGCAGGGGCACAAGGGTGAATACTGGAAAACGGTTTGTGAAAACTTAAGCTCTGCACCTGAAGACGCCGCAACGAAGGTGCTAGATGTTCCCTTCTATCGCCAAGAGCATCTTACTTGTGCACCAACCACTATGGCTGCAATTGCCAATTTTTGGGGCAAGTCTTTTGATTCAAAAGCCATCGCTGAACAAATTTGTTTCAGCGGTACTCCCGACACAAAAGAAAGACAATGGTTGCGAGACAATAACTTTAGTTTCGTTGAATTTGATCTGAAGACTCAAGATGTTTATCAACTTATCGACTTAGGCATCCCGTTTTGTTTGGTAACCACTAGCGGCTTTACTAGTCATCTGCAAGCAGTCATTGGCTACAACCGACACGTTGGCAGTATGTTCATCATGGACCCAAGTTTTTCCGGTATGCAAGAAATGCTGATTGCCGAAGGAATCAAACATGAAGCCTATCATGGCCCGAGATGTATGGCTTTCGTACCTAATGACAAGGCCGATTTATTAGCTAAATTCGTATCCGACGACATTGCAATTTACCAAGTCTGGGACGAATACGTGGTGGCACGGGAGCTGAATGATGTTGCAAAAACCAAAAACTCTTTGGCCGCACTACAGAAACTAAATCCAGAGCACCGCCTTTGCGAGAAGGCTGAACGCGACTATGCACTCTCTATGGCAGACTATGCGACTGTGTTAGACGTAAATGAAAAACTTCTCAAGCGCTATCCTAACGAAACCACCCTACTCAGTTCTCAATATTTCTGTTTGCGTGACTTAGGGCGCAGAGAGGAAGGTTTAAAGCGCCTTGAGACTTACCTAAATAAACACTTCAATGTCGACCTAACAAACACCTTGTTCGATGAACTCTGTGGTTCAAACAAAGAACCGGCATTATTACGCAGTTTGCTTGAAAAATTACGACGTTATGGAAGCCATCAGGCAGATGTGCACCATTCACTGGGGCATTACTACTGGGGCTTAGGTAAACGCGACATAGCTAGCAAACATTATCGCTATGCTTATTGTTTAGATGAAACTAACAACACCTTTATTGAAAATTACTTTAAAGCTTGCCGCTTTTTAGGCCAGGAACAAAAAGCCGTCGACTTTATGCTTCAACGCGCAGATAAATACGCTCTTCGCTCTCCTGCTCCAGCAATGTCACTGTTTCGTGTATATGAATTGCAGAACGAAGATCACAAAGGTATTGAAGTGTTAGAAAAGGCGCTCAGTCAGCACCCTAAGGACATTGATCTTATCCAGTTATTGTCATCTGCATTAATTATGCATGGTCGCTTTGACAGACTGAATGAGCTTGATCCAATATTTAAACAGGGTCTTTCTGGTGACGACTACGATTCTCTCCATGCCGAGATTAATATCAAGCGCGGTATTTTTGCGGATGCGCTTGTATTTTATAAACGCAAGTTTGAAGAAAGCCCCTTTTTGTCAAAAAGCTCCGACAATTACTTTTCACTACTTTATCGCCTGCAAAACATTAAGCAATTAGATAGTAGTCTTGAGGAATTGTATGAGCAAAACCCCGACAACGCCTACGCCTGTGATTACCTGATCCAATGGCACAGCAATGACAAGTTGAAAAAAGAAGTACTTATAAAGTCTGTTGAGGCGCGCGATACCAATGGCGATCTACGGCGCAAATTGATCGACAAATACTTGTTATTAGGAGACAAAGTCAGTGCCCTAGCGTTAGCCAAAGATAGCTTCAAATTGCTAGAAAACGACGAAATAAACGAAGCTTATTTAGCTCGCGCGTTGAATAGAAATGGTGAATTCGAACAAGCAAAAATACATGCTCAATCGGTACTATCAAAAGCGATAGACAATGATATCGCTTTCGACGAACTTATGTTTTCCTGTAGAAACAACGATGAGAAACGTGAGGCATTGAGCTTTGTTTTAGAACAAATATCAACGCAAGTGGTGTTTGGTGACAGTGTTTGGAATTATTGGTTTGAAGCCAAGAATTTGTTTGATAAAGCACATTTGGAAAGCTTTATACAACTCCTGCTAGAGAAGCACTCTCACCTTTGGTTTACCTATGCGATTGCAGGCTTCTATTATAAGCAGTTAGGCAGTTTAGACGAAGCAGTGGCCTTTTTTGAATCCGGAATACAAAAGTTCCCGTTTACGCCGAGGTTACATAAAGAGTTAGGTCATATATTTGAGTTGATGGAGCGCTCTGACCACGCTATTGCTTGTTACAAAACAGCCATGCAAATAAATCCGGCATGGCCAGAGGTAACAAAACTTCTGGTCGATTTATATGAAAAAAAATCTGCCATCCCTGAAGCAATGGCAGCACTTGAAAGCACCTTACTGCATGTACCAGACGATGGCATTCTACAAGGGTACTTGTCTGACTTATTGTTACAACAAAAAGAAGATGAAAAAGCCATCATTCATTTAAAGAAAGCAGTTGAGTTTCAAGCTGATTATCCATGGGCATGGCGACAACTTGAATTGTTGGGCGAACAATTTGACCAAGTTTCTTTGGCCATAGACACAGCTCGAGAGTTGGTTCAAAAATACCCTCATGTAAGTCAAGTATGGTGTAACTTAGCCAAACTTTGCACAAATAGAGAGGAACAACATGCCAATATTCGTAAGGCGATTGCTGTCAATCCTTTACATGAAAACGCCTATGTCGCTCTGGTTTCTCACTTCCTAGACAACGGTGATTACCAAAACGCACTCAATGCCTTTAATGATACTCCATGGGGCGAGCACTTACCTTTCAATTTAATGACCAACAAAGCGAACGTGTTTGCACAAATAGGCCAGTATGAAAATGCAATTTCAACCTTGCGAGAGCTTCTTTACTCTCAGCCAGGTTACAGTAACTTGTGGCAAAACTATTATGAGTGGCTTTATAAAGTCGGTAATAAAAAAGCTATTGTTGAAGCTGCCCACAAGCAAATAGAGTTAAATAAGCATGACCCAAGTAATCTTTGCTATGCCAGCGAAGTACTCTTAAAAGAGGGTGATGAAAGCGACCAAAGTCTCGCGAAGGAACAACTTTTACGAGCGTTCAAATTAGCACCGAATGATCAGTATGTCGTATTAACGTTGGCTGATGTATATCTCGACGACAAGCAATTTGAAGAGGCATTACAGGTATTAAAAGACTTTGAGGTGTTTAAACAAATAAGCTTCGGTACGGCTCGTCAGATATTGTGTTTGCTAGCCTTAGATAGAACTGATGAAGCCTTAACCCTGTTCGACCATCTGCTCAAGCAAGACGATGCCGATTATTGGTGTATTAATAAACCTTTCGAAAGTTTTGTAGATAAGATTGGCATCGAGAGTAGCCTTGCTTTATTTGATGAGCGCTTAGATACCCTAAATGAAGTTAACGCCTATATATGGGCAGATACCATCGTAAGTAAACGAGGCGCAAAACACTACAAAACGGTTATTAAACAAATTGGCGATAGCAGCAACCCAGAACTCGTTAGTGGTGCGCTCAGAGCCATACTAGAGTCATGGAACGACCAAGGCATTAAGCCAGACTACAAACTTATTGAGCAACATAAAAAGAGTATAGTGAGCAGTTCTCCTATTTTTGAACAGGTCAGTATGTTGTTATTAGGAGCGCAAAAATTCGATAAACTCATTGAACTATATGAGCAATTTGAGCAGCCAGATGACTTATCAATGTATTGCTTCTATCAAGTACGCTGCGCCTATCAGTTTAAAGAGTGTTGGGATGACGCAGGAAAAGTAGTGGAATTGGGTATGCAAAGACGCCCTGATAACGTCATGCATAATATGCGTTTATGGTATCTCTACGAATATTGGCGCAAGGGCAGTATATTTGATGAGAGCGAGCTAGATGTAATTGACTATCATGAACTCATTGAGGTTGAACGCTATGTATACTCAACACTAAAAGTAGCCGTTCAGCTTGGCGCTGATAGCTTAGAGGATTGTTTAGAAAGAATAACGCCGGCATTAAGGCGATGCCAACAGGATAATCAAGAAGCATCGGGAAATTATCTCGCAACCCATGCTCAAAAATTATTGAGATCACGGCTAGAAAGCAGAATTACGAGCACGGGTTTCTTTGCGCGATTGATGATGAAGTGGAAATTAAGTAACCGCTTCTGATCGCGCCACAAGTAAGTAATAAAATGCTGCTCGTGCCTACTCTTTTTTACAATAGTGAAAGAGTCTGTTATTATCCGCGCCGTTTTTAGACTCGACCGCAATAACGCGATCGAGTCACTGTTCTTTTTACAAATTGGTGGTTAATTATGCATCCTATGCTCAACATAGCTGTTCGCGCTGCGCGCTCAGCAGGTAGTGTTATCGCTCGTGGCTTTGAAAACGTAGACGATTTACAAATTCAACAAAAAGGCGAAAATGATTTCGTCACCAAGATTGACAAGGAAGCAGAACAAGCAATTATCGAAAAAATAAAGCAGTCTTATCCTGACCATACATTCATCGGGGAAGAAGGCGGTATTGTTGAGGGTGATGACACTTTCAAATGGATCATCGACCCGCTTGACGGAACCACCAACTTTATTAAGGGCATCCCTCACTTTGCCGTTTCTATTGCTCTGCTTTACAAAGGTCGTTTAGACCAAGCCGTTGTATTCGACCCATTACGTGGTGAACTTTTCACTGCAGGTCGTGGTCAAGGCGCTCAGTTAAATGGTCATCGTATTCGTGCTAGCCAAGCCAAAGAACTAGGCAGCACCGTTCTTGCCACAGCCTTTCCATTTAAAGCAAAAGACACTTTAGATACTTACATGAAGAGCTTCACCGAGATATTTTCTCAAAGCGGTGATATCCGTCGTGGTGGTTCAGCCGCACTCGATTTAGCGTACGTTGCAGCGGGCAGATTCGACGGCTATTGGGAGCGCGGCATAAAACCGTGGGACATCGCTGCTGGTGAACTTTTAGTGCGTGAATCAGGTGGTTTGGTTACTGACTTTGCGGGTGGAAACGACCCGATGCTCAGTGGTGAAATTGTGGCAGGAAGCCCACGCGTTGTGCAAGCACTTGTGAAAAAACTGAAATAATAAAACTAAGCGCTGTTTAAACCGCACAAGATACAAAAAAGGCGATGTTAACACAACATCGCCTTTTTTATTTTTCATGCACCATACTGAAATGCGTAATGTAAAGTAGTTCTAATTAAGGTATTTCTCATCAAAGTGACTCTCTTTAGAGTGGCTCTAAGTCTTCACCTTCTTTCTCAACTTCTACAGGCATTAGATCTTCTTTACTGATACCTAGTGCCAAACCAACAGCACTGGCAATGTAAACTGAAGAGTAAGTTCCAATGACGACACCGAATAATAACGCAGTCGCAAAGCCGTGTATCAGCGCACCGCCTTTGTAAAACAACGCCATCAGTACTAAAATAGTGGTGAGTGAGGTAATGATAGTACGGTTTAAGGTTTGCGTGAGTGAAATGTTAATGATTTCTTCTGGCTCAGCCTTTCTGATCTTTCTGAAGTTTTCACGAATTCGGTCTGACACAACAATGGTATCATTCAGTGAATAACCGATTACTGCCAAAACAGCAGCCAAAACAGTTAGGTCGAACTCAAGCTGCAATACCGAAAACAATCCCAGAGTTAAAATGACATCATGTGCAAGCGCCGCAACTGAGCCGAGTGCAAAGCGGTACTCGAAACGCATAGCCACGTAAATCAAAATACAGATAAGCGCCACTAGCATGGCTAACCCACCCTGCTCGGTGAGTTCTTCACCTACATTTGGACCGACAAATTCGATCCGACGCATGTCAACCTTTGTGCCATCGGCACGTAAGGTTTCCATGACTTGGTCGCCAATTTCAACCGCTTTTACGCCATCACGGGGAGCTAATCTAATAAGCACATCCTGACTGCTTCCAAAGTTTTGAACGATGGCGTCACTATAACCACCGGCGTCCATTTGGGCGCGAATAGACTCAAGGTTAGCCGGTTGCTCGTAACCCACTTCAATTAATGTACCACCGGTGAAATCTAAGCCCCAATTAAGTTGGTTAACGACCAAAGACGTTAATGAGCCCAATATCAGTAGTGTCGATAAGATCATGGCTGGTATTCTCAGCTTCATGAACTTGACCGTTGAATTTAACTTTAATATTTGAAATGCCATGTGACTCTCCTATATCGCTAACTTAGTCACACGTCTACCGCCCCATATGCTATTTACCAGCACACGAGTCACGATAATCGCAGTGAACATTGATGTAGCTATACCTATCATCAATGTAATTGAAAAGCCTTTTATCGGCCCCGTACCAACTGCAAATAAAATCATACCTGCCAAGAAGGTTGTAATGTTTGCATCCAAGATAGTTGAGAAAGCACTGTCGTAACCAAAATGAATTGATTGCTGCGGACTTCTTCCTTCTCGAATCTCTTCTCTTATTCGCTCAAATATCAATACATTAGCATCCACCGCCATACCAACAGTTAATACTATTCCAGCCATACCTGGAAGTGTGAGCGTAGCGCCGGGTATCATAGACATGATACCAACGATCATAACCAAGTTGAGCACCAACGCGATGTTAGCAACGACACCAAAAGCCCGGTAATAAATAAGCATGAACACTAACACTGCCGCCAAACCCCAGATTATTGCTGTCATACCCAATTCGATATTTTCTTTACCTAAACTAGGCCCAACGGTGCGCTCTTCTACGATTTGAATTGGCGCAATAAGTGCACCAGCGCGAAGAAGTAACGAGAGTTGACGAGCTTCCTGCGGAGAATCTAGGCCAGTAATTTGGAAAGATGCGCCTAGTTGGCCACGAATAGTTGCAATACTAATAATTTCTTCTTTTTTCTCGAATATGAGCTTGCCATCAGGACCACGCTCACCGGTCGATTTGTATTCAATGAAGACCGTTGCCATCGGCTTGCCAACATTGTCTTTGGTTGCACGTGACCATTTGGCACCACCTTTCGAATCTAAATCGATACTTACATTCGGCACACCGTATTCATCTACACCACTGTTAGCGTCGATAATATGTGAACCCGTTAGCATCACCTGCTTTTTGAGCAGTTGGGGGTAACCATCTTTGTGCATAATAATTTCAGAGCCGGCAGGAGCGCGGCCACGCTGAGCATCACGCACATCATTTTGCCCATCTACCATTCTGAATTCTAAGGTAGCGGTTGCATTAAGTATCTCTTTTGCTTTCGCAGTATCTTGTATACCAGGCAATTGCACCACGATTCTGTCAGCACCTTGCTTTTGCACAAGTGGCTCTGCCACGCCAAGCTGGTTTATGCGGCTTCTAATAATGGTAATGTTTTGTTTTACAGCGGCATCGCGAATTTCTGCTAAGCGTGCTTCGCTGAAAGTCGCACGCAGAGTCAGACCGTCTCGTTCGTTTATTTGCAAGTTACCAAATTGATTTCTAAGGAAGAACTGGGCCTTTTCTAAGGTAGCCGAATCTCTGAACACAACATCCACAGAATCTGGGTTCTGCTTGGCGCTGCGATAACGAATATCTTCTTCTCGAAGTCGCAATCTGAAATCACCAACAACATCTTCATAGGCTTTTGTGGTGGCACTGTTCATATCAACTTCCATCAGGAAGTGAACACCACCGCGCAAATCTAGACCAAGTTTCATCGGCTCGGCATTAAAGGCTCTTAACCAGTCAGGTGTATCGGGGGCAAGGTTCATGGCAACAACGTAATCGTCATTCAATTTACGATCGATAATATCTTGAGCAAGCAATTGTGCGTCAGAATCGTTCAGACGAACAAGTAGCTGCCCACGCTCAAGCTCGATGCGTTTTATCTCAATATTTTCAGCGACTAAGGCACTTTCGACTAAGTCTGCTAGCTCTTGCTCAACAGGAGCATCCTTACTAGCTGAGATTTGTATTGCATGGTCTTCACCATACAGATTAGGCGCGGCATACAGTGCAGTCAGGGCGACTACAAATATAACTAATATATATTTCCAAAATGGCGTTTGATTTAACACAACGTTATCCTAAAACAACAAGCGAGCACTTAAGGCTCGCTGTTCTTTGCTATCTACATTAAATTGACTTCATCGTACCTTTAGGTAAAACCGCGCTAACCGCCGATTTTTGCACCACGATGTTGTTCCCTTCGTTCAAAGCGACTTCAATAAAGTCTTTATCGTCGCTAACTTTAGTAATTTTGCCTACCAAGCCACCTTGAGTGAGTACTTCATCACCTTTTCCTAATGATGAAACAAGATTCTTGTGCTCTTTAACACGCTTTGCTTGCGGACGATAAAGTAAAAAATAAAATATTAGACCGAACACCCCTAGCATGATTAGCATACCAAACTCTCCACCTGGCTGGCCTGCTGCGTCTTGTGCGTGTGCACTTGAAATTAAAAAGCTCATATACATCCTCGTTTATTACTGTTTTTATTGTTGTTTAATAGTTCTTGCCGCTCAATGCCGCTGCACTTTAACAGGCGCTGTGGCTTGAATAGGCGCTGTAGCTTGTGCGACTAAATTAGTCTTCCAACTCAGGTACTGGCATGCCTTTTTGCGCATAGAAGTCGGCGACAAAAAGTTCAAGCTCTCCCTTGGCTATGGCAGTTCTCAAACCATCCATAATACGTTGGTAATAACGCAGGTTATGAATAGTATTTAATCTAGAACCGAGTATCTCGTTGCACTTATCTAAGTGATGTAAGTATGACCGAGAATAATTTTTACAAGTGTAACAGTCACATTTTTCATCTAAAGGCCCGGTATCGGTTTTATGCACAGCGTTGCGAATCTTCACAATGCCATCGGTAACAAACAAGTGGCCATTGCGCGCATTACGTGTAGGCATAACGCAGTCGAACATATCAATACCACGACGAACCGCCTCGACGATATCTTCAGGTTTGCCCACGCCCATTAAGTAGCGAGGTTTGTTTTCCGGAATTTTAGGCGCAGTGTGATTAATAATGCGGATCATATCCTCTTTTGGCTCACCCACCGACAGGCCACCTATCGCGTAGCCATCGAAGCCTATTTTTTCAAGCCCCTCAAGGGAAACATCACGCAGATGCTCGTACATACCACCTTGAATAATGCCAAATAAGGCAGAGGGGTTGTCGCCATGTGCATCTTTGCTGCGTTGGGCCCAACGTAGTGACATTTCCATTGAGTCGGCGGCTTCTTTTTCGGTAGCAGGATGAGGCGTGCACTCGTCGAATATCATCACAATGTCTGAGCCTAAATCCCGTTGAACTTCCATCGACTTTTCAGGTGTAAGAAGAATCTTTTCACCGTTAATGGGCGAGCGAAAGGTAACGCCATTTTCTGTAATCTTTCTCAAATCACCAAGCGAAAAAACCTGAAAACCGCCGGAATCTGTTAAAATGGGCTTTTGCCAGTGCATGAAGTCGTGCAAATCACCATGCTGTTTAATGATGCTTGTGCCTGGACGCAACATTAAATGAAAGGTATTACCCAAGCAGATATGGGCACCAGAGTCAGAAAGTTCCTCTGGCGTCATTCCTTTTACAGTGCCATAAGTACCTACCGGCATAAATGCGGGAGTTTCAACCACACCTCGTTCAAATACGAGTTGCCCACGGCGTGCCTTGCCGTCTGTTGCCATTAAGTTGAATTTCATCAAAAAACCTAAACGCTTGATTCAACCCAGTTGCCATGCCAATCGGACGTTGAATCCAATGCGATTTCGCCCTCTTTAGTAGTGTAAAGAAAGGTAAATGTGATAACTAATATCACCTAATCGCACAGAATATTGATAGTACACAGAGCCTAAACATGCGGGCTAGACTCCGTAAATTTGCGCGCGAAGTATATCAAACAAACTTCTCAATGAACATCGCATCCCCGTAACTAAAAAAACGATATTCTTGCTCAATAGCTTCACTGTAGGCTTTCATTACATTTTCTCTGCCAGCAAAAGCGCTAATCAACATCATCAATGTCGACTCAGGCAAATGAAAATTGGTTAGCATGGCGTCGATAACTTTAAATTTATAGCCTGGGTAAATGAAAATATTAGTATCCGACATAAATTCGCTGATAAGTTCGCCTTCACTAGCTTGCGCCGCAGATTCGATTGATCTCACTGACGTTGTCCCAACAGCCACAACGCGTTTACCAGCAGCTTTCGTCGCAAGTACTTTATCCACCACGTTTTGCGGTACTTCAGCATATTCAGCATGCATTGTATGTTCTTCAATATCTTCAACTCGCACAGGCTGAAATGTGCCTGCCCCTACATGCAAGGTCACAAAAGCGATATGGACACCTTTTGCTTGGATTTTTTGAAGGATTTCATCGTCAAAGTGAAGGCCTGCGGTCGGCGCTGCTACCGCCCCCGGCTTATCATTATATACCGTTTGATACCTTTCTTTATCTGCATCTTCATCAGGACGGTCAATGTACGGTGGAAGTGGCATATGACCAAATTGCTCAAGCAAATCAAAAGCGTTACCTTCATCCATAAACTCAATGTGAAATAAGGTTCCTTCTCTGCCAAGAACCTGAATCTTTAAGCCCCCCTCCATGGTTAACATAGCGCCTGACTTTGGCGACTTACTCGACCTACAATGGGCTAAGGCAGTTCCATCACTCAATATACGTTCTATAAGTATCTCGACTTTGCCACCCGACGACTTTGTTCCATACAGCCGCGCAGGAATCACTCTAGTATTATTGAATACAAGCAGATCGCCCGGCTCCAATAAATCAATAATGTCGATAAAATTCTTGTGCTGAACCTCGCCTGTAGCCCCGTCAAGGTGCAACATTCGGCTTTGAGTGCGCTGCGCGCAGGGGTGCTTCGCAATTAAATGCTCAGGTAAATCAAAATTAAAATCTGCTAACTTCATGGCTTCTCAATATTACTTAAGGTGTTGATTTAGGCAGTCTTTATAAGAGTGCGCTAACAAAGGTGTATATTTCAAAATACTTAATGGTCTAGCTTTATACTTAAAAAGTTATTTTAGCGAGTATGCTCAATTCATACACAAATTAAGTGACGTTCTCCCAAACTAACTTATTTACCCGGTTTATCCGGGTATTTTTTTGTCTGTTATTTGACTCGGATTGTGAATCAGTCAAGTCCCTCGTCTTTTTACGTCGCTTTCAAGATTATTCACCTTCAATGTCATCCAACATTTCGGTGATGTCCTCGTGCCTAATTTGCTTGATATTCAGCACAAACATTATTTGTAGCAATAAATCGGCGCCTAAAATGCCTTTATTTATCTTATTACGCAAATTATCTGCGCTCTGATCCACTCCAATCGCACTTAATTTATTGCTTAAGTCTTGATACTTCACACCCTTCTTAGATAGTTCAGCCTTCAAAACTCGCTGAACCAAATTGCGCCAATCGCTGGATTTAGCCTGCATTACACACCTACTTATCGGTTATTTACGTAAACTATGATTCACATTTAAACATTATTTTGCACAAATGTGAAAATTTTATTTGACATTATTTTCATCTCATGACTATACTTATCTCAAATAGCAGGTCAGCCATGTTGTTCATATTATAGTAAGGGTCTATTATAAACGTCGACATGGTAAAACACACTTTTAGGAGAAGATGAATGACGTGGGAGCTATCACAACTAGCAGAGAGTATATCTGCTCAAGAGGGATATGTTGTTACACACGAGAACGATTGTTTATTAATTGCAAATGAAGACGGCATTGACGCTTGGTTAGCAATTAGTGGCGAGCAGATATTGGTAGAGTCACTACTATTTTCTGTAGACGAGGTGAAAGATGCAGCTGCGCTCAACGAAGAAATTCTTCGAACGCATATGATTTTCCCACTTACCACAATCGGTATTTCATCGGTTGCAGGTACTCAATATTACACCGCGTTTGGTTCATTGAGTTCGCAATCAAAAGAAGAAAGCGTATTAATCGAAATTTCTACGCTATTTCAAAACGTAGAAGCATTTTTAGACGCCTACCAAGGCTATTTGAAAACTAACTAATTAATTTGTTAATAACCGGAGATTACCATGTCAGTTTGGAAAAAATTATTTACTGCAGTTAAAGGTACAGCGACAGAAGCGGCACAAGCGGTTGTTGATAGCCAAGCGATTAAAATCCTTGAGCAAGAGATCCGCGAAGCGAAAGATGAGCTGAGAAAATCAGACCATGCTCGCACTCAGATACTTGCTAAGTGCAAACTTGCTCAACAGAAAGTAGACGGTTTGAATAAGTCAATTGCAGAGTATGAAGCGCATGCTCGCAAAGCGGCCGATACAGACCGTGAGCTAGCGTTAGACTGTGCGAAGCGCGTAGCTGAGTTACGTAGTCAACTTGAAACTGAACAGACTTATCTTGAGCAATTTAAAAAGTCTGAGAAGCAACTTGCTGGCAACATAGGTACCGCAAAGAACAACCTTCGCCGCCTGGAGCAACAAGTGGATATGATTAAAGCAACAGAGTCAGTGCAGCGCGCACAGGTTGCTGTGTCATCTAGCCACATGGGCGCGAACAGCAAGATGAAAACTGCCACAGAGTCATTATCTAGGATTCAAGAAAAGCAAAACTTACGCAATGCTGAACTTGAAGCCGCTGAAGAACTAGCGCAAAGCGAGTCGACTGATGACTTGGAGAAACGTTTAGCGGGTGCTGGCATTAAAGGCGGTGCATCATCAGCCGATGACGAACTCGCTCGTATTCTCGGCAAATAAAAGTTAATAAAAACACATAACGGCAATCTAAACGATTGCCGTTTTTTTCTGGTTGTTTTATTCTCTAATGAAAAGCAAATCAACACTTAATAAAGGGAATTTTCATACATGTTACATTGGGTAAAGCTCAAAAAACTATGCATGAAATACTTCTCAGAGATGCGCTGGTACACGCTACTGCTGGCTCTAGCATTCTATTCTGTATCTACTTGGCTCATGCTGTATCTAGCCGATGAAGACGGTCTCCTGCAAATAAACGACTTTCTATATTGGCTTGTAGTTACAGGCTCAACGGTAGGTTATGGCGATATGTCACCCGCAAGCGATGCAGGTAAACTGATAGTCGCTTTGTACGTGATTCCTGTTGGGCTGAGTATTTTCGCACTTGTAGTTGGACGAATAGCGTCTTGGGTAAGTTATCAATGGAAAAGAGGAGCGAGAGGTTTGAAGCCATTAAATGTTTCTAATCATATTTTAATTATCGGTTGGAATGAAAAACGCACCGACCAATTATTGAAATTGCTATTGAAAGAAAAGCAAGACACCCCCGACAACCCTGATATCGTCCTGTGCGTGCGGGCAGAAATAGAAAACCCTCGTCCAAGCGAAATAGAATTCGTGCGCGTTTCATCCTTTAATAAAGACGAAGACATGGACATGGCATGCATTGAAAGTGCTAGCACTATTCTTATCGACAATCCTTATGATGATGTCACCATGACAACTGCCCTTTATTGCTCAAAGCGGAATCCAACAGCCCACAAAGTGGCCTACTTTGAAGATGAAGGTTTAGTAAGCCTGCTACAAAAACACTGCCCCGAAGTAGAGTGCACGCCGAGCGTGGCAGTAGAGATGTTAGCTAAATCGGCTTTTGATCCTGGCTCAAGCCTACTGCATCACGACCTGTTAGACGTAGAAGAAGGTCAAGCACAATTCTCTGTTGACTTGCCCATAGATACGAAAAACCTCAGTGTTGAAGCATTATTTATCGGCTTAAAAAAGCGCTACAACGCCACTTTTATTGGGTTTGCAGCGGCCGATAACGCAAACAAGATCACAGTAAACCCTGACTTCGGTGATGAAGTTCACCCGGGCGATAAAATTTTCTATATTGCCGTTCAACGAATCAACAATGTTGACTGGAATGAGTTTCACTCATAAAGCCAATGAGGAGTAAGTGATGTTTAGCAAATTATTTGGTAAGAAAGAAAAGGATACATCGCACAAGCCGGATGCGCCCGAGATAATGGGCTTGTACCTTGGTGGTTCATTCGAAATTGATGCGCTTAAACTGAAACTATTACAACCCAAATTAAAGATCGACGGTGCGGCGAGTCAGCATCTTATTCAAGCTGTTGGTAAAGTTGTATTAGATACCGGTGGCACTATGTTTCGCTTCTACACCGACGACGACGCCTTTCTTCAAATTGTCACCGACGGTGGTGAAACGGAAAATCACATCACAGATGTGAAATTATGGTATTTTTGGGAAACACTGACGGTAGGCTCCGAGTCACAGTGGCAGAGTTTATTAAACAATGGTATTTCGCAGCCCGCTTATGAAATAGATGGCGACCTTTATGAACGTGTATGGGAAGCCGTTGGCGATGTTTCTCCGCCTGTAGCAATGACAGAAACCACCTTCGAACAAGACGGCGACGTTACCACCACCGACCAATTCATCATGCTCTATGAAAGAGCAATTGATGAAGATGAAATTGAAGCGGTGTTAGTATCGGGCGAAGAAAAGATCGTTGGCAATAATCATGACCGATGCTTAGTTACTAGCACCGGTTTCAACCTCACCCCCGCAGATATAACAATAAACGGCTAAGGAAAAACTATGGACGCAGTACTTAACTCAATTGCAGGCTTGCAAAACTTCGCACTTTACTTCGCAATTTCAATTGCTTTATTTTTTGTATTTAAAGTCGTATACGCTTTTGTCACCCCACACGATGAATGGAAACTGGTAAAAGAAGACAAAAATACTGCTGCCGCTATTGGATTTGGCGGCGCAATGATCGGCTTCAGTATTGCGCTGGCAGGAGCTGTAACCAACAGCGAGTTTTTACTCGACTATGTTGTTTGGGGTGTCGTAGCTATTCTGGCACAATTGGTAGCCTTCGCTCTGCTTCGCTTTACATTCATGCCTAAAATTGCAGAACGTATCAACAATAATGAAGTATCAGCTGGCGTCATGCTCGGCTCAATGTCGGTAGCGGTCGGTATGCTCAATGCCGCTTGCATGAGTTACTAAGGAGTATCAATATGACTTCAAGTGATCAAAAACTCAAACGCTCAAGCAGTATCAATCTTGCTAAAATGCGTAAATCATTTTCCTTTAAGCCTCTTGCTGTTGGCGTTGCGACCATATTGGTGAGTGCTTGCTCGGGTGGCCGAGAAGAAGCTTTGGTATTTAAAAACGTTGAAGACTGCGTTAATCAGCTGCCTGACATGGCTGCGAAGTGCCAAACCGCCTATCAAGGTGCATTGGAAGAAGCTGCTAGAACAGCACCCAAATACAATAGCAAAAACGACTGTGAATATGAGTTCGGCACAAATCAATGTGTTGTGTATAAAGAATCAGGAAGTTCTATCTTTATGCCTTTAATGGCAGGCTACATGATCGGAAATATGCTGGCTCCACGCCCATACTATCAACCCATGTTTACTTCCTACTCTCGCTATTCACCTTATCGCTATAACTGGATAAGCGCCGACGGCTATGACTACGGCGACACCAAAAAACGTCGTTTGAAAGTGAAACCAAGTGCTTTTGATAAAAAGCCCGCAGTAACACGCACCATCAGCCGAGGTGGATTTGGTAGCTCGGTGCGAGCAAAATCATCTTGGGGAAGCCGTAGCAGCGGTAAAGGCTGGGGCGGCTAAGTGCTTCGATTCCCGATAGAACAGCGTGCTAATTGGCAACAAATGGCACGCGACTACGGCTTCCATTTTCATACGATGCATGGGCAAGCCTATTGGGATGAAAGTGCCTACTATCAATTTACACTAGAGCAAATAGAAAGAGACCTAGAGTCTCCTACCGAAGAGCTTCATCAAATGTGCCTACACATTGTTGATAAAGTAAGTAAAAATGATGAGCTACTGACTCTTTTTGCCATACCAGAGCACTATTGGCAGGGGATTGCTGACTCTTGGCAAGCTCAAGAACCCTCTTTATACTCTCGTCTTGATTTTGTTTACGACGGAAAATCGCCCGCAAAACTACTTGAAAATAACGCCGATACACCGACTAGCTTATACGAATCAGGTTTCTGGCAATGGTTGTGGTTAGAAAGCAATGTTGATAATAATAAGCTCAGTAAGGCAGCTGACCAATTCAATTCACTCCAAGAAAAGCTGGTAAATCAGTTCAAAGTTATTGCGCATTACTACGGTTTGCAACACATGCACTTCTCTTGTTGCAAAGATACCGAGGAAGACCGAGGTACCGTTCAATATTTACAAGATTGTGCGAAAGAAGCCGGTATCGACGACTACTTTGTATTCGTTGAAGACATTGGTTTAGGGCAAGGCGGTGAGCTTACCGACTTGCAAGACCAGGTTATTTCTCACTGTTTTAAACTATATCCTTGGGAGTTCATGCAACGTGAAGAATTTGGTCCGTATGCGCTTTCATCTAACACAGCGTGGTTAGAGCCTATTTGGAAATCAATTCTTTCTAACAAAGCCTTGTTGCCTGCTTTGTGGAAAGAGTTTGAAGGCCACCCTAACCTGCTTCCCGCATTTTTCGAAAGCGATTTACACAAAATGAATACGATAAGCGGTGTAGATAAATGGGTGAAAAAGCCAATATTCTCAAGAGAAGGCGCGAATATTGATATTCTCGAAAATGGTCGAATGAAGCTGTCTTCCGATGGTCCCTATGGTGAAGAGGGCTTTGTTTATCAAGCCTTCACACCGCTACCAAAGTTTGGCGAGAGTTACACGCTCATAGGCTCTTGGCTGGTGAACGAACAAGCCGCGGGTATTTCTATTCGTGAAGATGAATCACCAATAACTCAAGATATGTCGCGCTATTTGCCACACATCATTCTTTGATAAACAGAGCTACTACCGAGAGTCCTCCTATTATGCCTATAAACACCCCAACTACAGCAAAGTCAGATTTAAAAAGACATGTAATGTGGGTGGCTTATCTTGTTGGCGTATTAACACTCATTGAAGCACTCAATATGCTTACGGGTAGAATGTTTAATCAATACAGTATCTACCCGCGTGATCTTGACTTCCTTGCCTTCATTTTTACTGCCCCTTTTTTACATGCTAACTTTGGGCACTTCGCTTCAAATGTTATTACGCTAGCAATATTTGCGGTTCTGTTGTTACAGTTTGGTGCTAGTCGCTTTATTCAAGTGAGTGTAGGCCTAGTCATACTCACAGGCTTATTAGTTTGGGGCTTGGGCAGACCAGCCTATCACCTTGGCGCAAGTGGCGTTATCTATGGCTACTTTGGCTACTTAGTCCTTGCCGGTTTTTTGAGTAAGCGCCTATCACTAATGGCTATTTCGGTTGCTGTGGCATTTTTTTATGGCGGTATGATCTGGGGAGTACTGCCGAGTCAGCCATATATTAGCTGGGAATCTCACCTTTTTGGCTTTGTTGCAGGTTTATTTTTAGCCTACATATTCAGAACAAAGCGCTCGGTGATATCCTAGAGACCCGCGCTAGCTTTTTAGATTGAAATAAACTCTCTATTCGAATCAATTAGATACAAAATACTGATGGGATTGTGCGTTTTTATTTCGTACAATCTGGCTCCCTTTGCACATTTCGTTGCGTAAATTGCTACTAGGTAAATCAAAAATAATGTCAGATACAAATGTAGAAAGGCCTCAACAGACAGGCTTCTTCGGGAACTTAATCTTCAATATTGCTGTTCCGGTGCTTGTAATGAGTTACTTAAGTTCAGACGAATATCTCGGCCCGATGTGGAGTATTGCGGTAGCCCTCTCTTTCCCTATTGCTTTTGGTTTATATGACCTAAGGAAAACAAAAAAAGTAAACATTTTTTCTGTACTAGGCATTGTGAGTGTTATTCTGACTGGCGGTATCAGCTTATTAAAGTTACCAGCTGAGTACATTGCCATAAAAGAAGCCGCTATTCCCCTAGCTATCGGTCTAGCTGTGATAATTACGCAATTCAGCAAAAAACCCTTGGTTAAAGCCCTTATACTAAATGAGCAGCTTGTGAACTGGCCTAAATTAAACAGCACATTAGAAGAGAAAAATCTGACTGAAACCTTCAATGGCAAAGTAGCAATAAGTTCTTATATTGTAGCGAGCTCTTTTTTCCTATCTTCGGTATTAAATTACTTACTTGCCAAGTGGATATTGGTTTCAGAGCCAGGCACCACAGCTTACACAGAAGAGTTAGGACGGATGACGGCATTAAGCTATCCAGTTATCGTTATCCCTAGCATGATTTTGCTCATTTGCGCTCTCATTTATTTGTTTAAACAGATAGCTAACGTTACTGGTGAACCGGTCGAAAGCTTTCTGCATCAATAGCATTGTCTGGAAGCCACTCTTTAGGCTTCCAGAACACAACAACTCAACTCATTGAAATACACCCAAAATGTACAAATATGCGTATACTTATGCATTAAAGCGTTTACTCTTGGGTACACATGATATCGATTGATAATATCTCTAAAAGCTATACAGATGCCGGTGAAACTAGAGTAATACTCAATGAACTTAGCTTGTCATTTGAACAAGGTGATTCACTTAGCATACAAGGGGCTTCTGGCTCTGGAAAGTCGACCTTACTTCACCTACTCGCTGCCTTAGATAAACCTGATAGCGGTAAAATTATGCTTCAACATGAAGACTGCATGCTTAACTTAAGCACCTTCAGTGAAAAGCAAGCAGACCAATATCGTAAGCATCATGTAGGATTGATTTTTCAAAGGTTTAACCTAATCGACTGTATCTCAGTATGGGATAACGTCAAGCTACCTATTCAAATAAGTAAAGGCACCTACGGCGAAGAAAGTGATGCCTTCCTTAAGGAACTTCTCTCCTCATTAGGCGTTTATCAACATCGTCACAAGCTTCCTAATCGTTTATCCGGCGGTGAACAACAGCGCGTTGCGATTGCGCGGGGTTTGGCACATAAGCCCCCCTTATTACTAGCAGATGAGCCAACTGGTAATTTGGATGGCAAGAATTCTGATAGTGTCAGCCACTTGCTAGTTGAAACTTGTAAAGCTCAAAATACCGCTCTATTAATGGTGACTCATAGCCAAAAAGTGGCTCGTTTAACTGAGCAACAATGGTATTTGGAAGACGCTCGATTGCGAGCCATTTAACTCAATGTATTGGCCATTCTTAGGTGTTTTACTTGCTAGTTATCGGAACAGCAAATTTAGTTTGCTGATGTTATTGTGTTCATTGATCATAGCCTGCTCCGGTTTAAGTGCGGTTCTGGTCATTAACAGCAGTGCAAAACAAAGCTACAGCTCAAACGAGCAATTTCTTGTGCCAAATGTTTTTCATCAAATCATCCCTGCAGGAAACGACAAAATACTCACTAAGCAAGACTATGCCAATTTGCGTCGTGCAGGATTTACAGAGTTAATTGCGATTGCGCAAACCCAACAGCACGTCTTTGTAGAAGGCAAGCGCATTACCCAACGGCGCATCGAATATACCGGAATCGACACTTATGCATTACTGTCTTATTTGTCTGTGCCAAAAGCACTTTCATCTACCTCAACTGAGAATGACAACGAAGACTCTTCACTGCTCAACACCGGTAATTTTTCACAACTCGCTTTTTCATCAACTGACAGGGGCAGCGTTGCACTATTGCATCCAGAACTTCATCAAAACCTGATTGATGCTGCAAAAGTAATCCAAGCAAACGATGGGGAATTTAAGACCGAAGATGCACGCATATTGCCTCAACTACAGAGCCTTGAAAATGCCGCTTTGGGTAATGACATCATTATGGATATTAGTAACTTATTTGCTCTCTATCCTGACTCTCAGCTCAGTTCGTTACTGGTTATAGGAGAACTTTCACCAACCAGAGTAAGACGTATAAAAGAAGAACTTCCTGAGCATCTAAGCTTGCAACAGTTAAACACAGCGGCGCAAACTAGTGAGCTCACCAATAGTTTCCATCTAAACTTGATGGCCATGGCTTTACTTATGTTTGTGGTATGTTTATTTATAGTCGTTAATGCGGTCAATCTATTGCTGCATGCTCGTTTAGCTTGGTTAAAAATATGTCGCCAGCTCGGCATAGGCCGCCAACAACTATTTCTGGTACAACTATGCGAAGTTGTTATATTGACTCTTATCGCGACGATAGCAGGCATGTTGTTGGGTATTGAACTCGCCAAACTAGCATCACCTACAGTCCAATCAACACTTGAGAATCTGTATCAGGTAAATGTAGGCTTTGGAAATATTTCACTCACTGGTTTGTTCATACAAGTTTTTTTCATCAGTTTATTAGGTTGTGTTGCGGCAAGTATTTTACCCTTGCAAAAACTCAATCAAGATCTTAGCTCAACTAAAAGCAGTGACCATCCCGCTAGACAAAAACTCTGGACACGCATAACATGGGGGCTTTTTATTGCCTTTTCATTCACGGGCTTTTTACTCCTTAACTTCGCACAAGCCCTTTGGATGCTTCTTATTGCAACGGCATGCGTTATTTTGGCCGGTTGCTGTGTACTGTTAGTCAATTACCCCTTGGCATTGAAACAAATCAACAAGTTAATCCCTTCTTCAATGCCCCTACTTAGTATGAGTGCAAAACAAAGCATGGCACTGTCTGGAAAAACCAAAATAGCCTGCTGTGCTTTTTTTATTGCTGCCACCAGCAATATAGGTATGAATCTGATGGTTGACAGCTTTCGTGGTGCCACCTTCACTTGGTTAGAGCAACGACTAAGCGCCGACTACTATATTTATTCAAACACCGAGCTAGGCATTAACGACATAGCCGCGGCATCGGGTGTGATTATTCATCAACGTTTCGATAATTACACAAAATACCAAGGCAAAGACATCCAGCAGTTTAGCTACCCTTCAACTCCGCGCTATCAAGAGGCGATGTCGTTTTATGACCTAGCACCCGCTTTTCAGCAAAACAATATTCAAAATTTGTGGGCCAGCTTCGAAGAAAAAAATGGAGTACTCATAAACCAACAATTTGCATTTGGCTTTGACGTGGGCGCTGGCGATCAAATCGCGATACCTCACCCTAGCACTGGTCAACTCAACAATTATCTTGTTCTTGGTATTATTTATGACTTTGGCAACCCGAGCCCTCAAGTACTTATGCCGGTAGATATGTTTGATCCCTCTACCTCAGCTTTTTTCATCTATTCGATACAAGCTAATCCCGAACAACTCTCTTCATTTAAAAAAGCCCTTGAAGCTAAGGGTTTAGATGCGCAAGATAGAATGATTTCCACAAGCGAACTTCTCAAGTTATCAATGAAGGCTTTCGACGACACTTTTATTATCACCGACGGCTTGAATATCGTTACCTTGCTTGTTGCTGCCTTGTCTTTGGCCTGTGCTATCGTTGTGATCATGAATGATGTTCGCCCGCAGAATATGCTGGTTCGCAGCCTCGGTGTGTCGGCATTCAAAACTCAAATATTGGCACTCTTTCAATATTTACTTCTTTGCTTTGTCGCACTCATATTTGCTACACCATTTGGTATTTTATTGAGTTGGGTGCTCATATTTGAAATCAATTACCAAGCATTCTCTTGGACCTACCCTCTATTGCTCAGCGCAAGCAAAATTGCAAAAGTATACGTCACCAGCCTCTGCGTTGTTTGTATTGTAATTGCCATACCACTTATTCGTGCGGGTAAAAGACCGCTAATAAGTGATATTCGACAAATGAACTGAGCGAGCACTATGAAAAATAACCGTCCTTTTATGTCGTTCAACTTTAAAACGCTTTGCTTTCTAGCCATTGTGTTGATTGTTAGTGTACTAATTTTAGTAAATACAAAGAGTTCACCTAAAGCCCTTGATGGCAACGCTTCCGAAGCAACAAATTCACAAAGCACAGCTTTGTTCGGACGTAGCTTCCAGTCATCAGATAACAATCCTATGACTGCGGGTAAAAAAGCGGACCCCAACTATACAATCACTTTTCCAAAAGACCATGGTTCGCACAATGATTTTGACATTGAGTGGTGGTATCTAACCGCCAACTTAAAAGATGAAAAAGGTAAAGACTACGACTTGCAATGGACACTATTCCGCTTCAAAAATATGATGAATCACGAGCCAAATAGTAGTTGGGCGAACGAGCATAGCTATATGGCGCACGCCTCAGTGCATTCAGGAGAGCATCATTGGTTCAGTGAAAAGTTTGCGCGTGGCGGAACAGGTATCGCAGCAGCGAGTTCATCTGATGATATTAAAGATGTTTTCTCACTTTTTATTGACGATTGGCAGTGGAGAAATAGCCAAGAGAGTTTTGCTTTGCTTCCAGCGCAACTGAATTTTAACGTGAATTTGGTGAAACAAGACGTAGCAAGAAAGGCAGTAAGCAATGAAGTTCCATCGACTCTATCTCTCACTTTGGCATTGGAAAACAAAGGTCCGTTTGTGTTGCAAGGTGAACAGGGTTACAGCATCAAATCAGGAAATGCTCAACATGCATCTCATTATTATAGTGCCCCATTTATTGAAATTGAGGGCCGTATTACCCCGGTCTTTAACGACTCTGAAAGCACAAGGTCTAGCGATCTACTCCCGATGAAAGTTCAGGGAAAGGCTTGGTTTGACCAAGAATGGACATCACAGCTTTTGGATGAGGAAACTCTCGGCTGGGACTGGTTGTCATTACACCTAGACAATGGCGAAAAAATCATGGCTTTCCGTATGCGTTTAGCTTCGCAAGAAGACTATATCACTGGCACTCTTATTTCGCCTACTGGCAAAGCAAAACACCTAACACCCTCAGATCTATCACTTGAGCCGGTAGAACATATCATCGTTGGCAGCAAATCCTTTCCGCTAGTGTGGCGTTTACTTATTCCAGACGAAAACATCAACCTAATGATTCAAGCTAAAAAGGAAGACCAGTATAACCCAGCCTTGCTGCCCTATTATGAAGGAGGCGTGCTGGTAAGCGGCTCGGAATCTGGTGAAGGTTTCTTAGAGCTCACCGGATATTAATCATAAACAAGCAAGTGAACGCGCCCTATCAATACTAATCGGTATGAAGCACTCTCTAGTTAGGGCGTTTATTGTTAAGTATTTCACCTAAGCTAGCATACTGATTTGCCCCTAAGCGGGCCAGTGGATTTACTTTTAAGGCATCAATACTTAGCCGACCTTTTTCATCTTCACCGCAAACAGCATCGTCGATATAGATTGATAAAATTTCAACGAACACAAGTTGCTGTGGCGCGTTACCTATCTCTTGGGTGTCATATACTTTGCAATAAAAAGCAATGGGGCATGCCGTTACGCGAGGAAGTTTCCAGTTTTCGTGTTTACATGTTACGAGACCGCTATGCTCTAGCTCACTCTCACCATAGTCCAGCGTTGCTGCTGTTGCAGTTACATCGGCGGCCATATCTGCGGAAGCAATATGCACGACACAAAAGCTCCCTTTAGTTAAGTTTTCAGCGGTATCCTTGGGCCCACCGCTCGGCTTTTTACCCATAGATAAAACACAAAGAGGCGGATCACTAGCAATGGCGTTAAAATAAGAAAAAGGCGCTAAGTTATGGCTGGCATCAGTATTTTCCGACAGCACCCAGGCTATAGGCCTTGGTATAATGCTTTGCGTCATTAAGTGGTAAACACTACTACTTGATAACAGGCCTAAGTCAATATTCATTATTTAACACTACCAAGCACAGCAAATATTTTTTCGGCGATATCAGTATTATTTAGATTGCCAGCAAAGTTTTCTGAACCAGGCCCAAAAGCGTAAACTTCTACATCAACACCGGTATGCCCAGATGTTGTCCAACCAGTATTGGTTCGAGCATCTATAATCAATTTCAACACACCCTCTCGCTCTCGTAGTGTCATTTTCGAATTAAGCGTACTTACTAGATTGATTTCTTCGTCAGTTAATGCAAAGCCAAACTCTTGTTCAACATACAAGGCCATATCTTCCTGCTCAAGAACAGCTTCAGATATTGCCGTGACCGACGATTTCATATTATGAATAAATTCCGGACTCCAACGATAATCACCATTCGCACCGATAGTCAGACCACCAGTACTGTGATCAGCGGTTAAAATCACCAGCGTATCCGGGTTAGCGGCAACATAGTTTTTCAATAAAAGCATCGTTTGTTCAAGATCTTCCATTTCTTTCATCGCTGAAGCAATATCATTGGCATGCCCTGCCCAATCGACTTGACTAGCTTCAACTAGCAAGAAAAAGCCTTTTGCATTTTCTAACTGCGATATCGCTGCCTCTGTCATCATCGACAGACGGTGCTCATTTGTGTCATCCAATGCTTTCGGTAAGCCAACATCAGCGAACAAACCCAACGTTGGTTTACCTTTTGGAAGAGAAAGTAAATCAGTGTATGAATCAGCGTATTGATAGCCTTGAGCTTTAAATTCATCAACAAGATTACGGTCTTCTCGGATGAAATAACGCCAGCCACCGCCAAGCATAACGTCTGCTACCATTGCATCGCCTAGCCTATCATCAAGGAAGGAGTCTGCGATGGCATCATAGTTCCTTCTCGATTCATTGTGAGCAATATATGAAGCGGGTGTGGCATGTACAATTTGCGAGGTAACTGCTACACCTGTCTTTTTACCTAAACGCTTCGCTCTGTGCAGCACAGACTCAACGGGCTGTTTATTTACATCTAAACCAATCGCACCGTTGTAGGTTTTCACGCCGGCGGCAAGCGCGGTTGCACTCGCAGCTGAATCTGTCACATAGCCTGATACAGGCGCCGGATAAGTTCTTGCCGTACCCACAAGAAACTCATCTAACACCGTAGGTTCAATCATTGGCGTTTCTGGCAGGTCTTTGTATAAACGATATGCGGTGGTATACGCTGGACCCATACCGTCGGCGACAACCATTATGATGTTTTTAGGCACAACATCAGTATCACTTTTCTCTGGCGTAGAACCACAAGCACTCAACAATAAGGTGCTTGCAGACGCCAATGAGATAAAGGCAATATTTTTTAGTTTCATATTAAGACTCAAAATAGAAAAACAACTAAGACGAACAGGTCGTCAACATTTACCCAAATTATACACGTTATTCAGCGGAATGAAGCAGCGATGTTTAACTCAACATTAGAAAATTGTTACAGAATATCTTTAGTAAATTAATCATAGAGTTAGCTCCTTGTTTTGCATCATTATCGAATGAGCGACTAGCCCCTCCCACTTAACATTCACCAAACATATAATGAAGATAGTTTTCATAATCTATTTTTATTTAACGAACGGATTTAGGATGTTTAGGTCGTCAGCGAGTCAGTATGTATAAACATCCACTCGCAACTATTAATAAATTTTACAACATTCATGTTTACAGAAGAGTAACAAGGGGAAACAACCATGTCACAGTATCAAAAAGATGTAGCAGCCATGACGGAATTGAAGAACAAACAGGGAGCTCCTTGGAATGCAATAAGCCCAGAGTATGCGGCAAGAATGAAAGCACAGAATCGCTTCAAAACAGGCCTCGATATAGCCCGTTACACTGCTGCTATTATGCGTAAAGATATGGCCGAATATGATCAAGATTCGTCACAATATACCCAGTCTTTAGGTTGTTGGCATGGATTTATAGGGCAACAAAAAATGCTTGCCGTGAAAAAGCATCAAGGTACCACTAATAAAAGCTACTTATATTTGTCAGGTTGGATGGTAGCTGCTTTACGCTCAGAATTCGGCCCACTACCCGACCAGTCTATGCATGAAAAAACATCTGTGTCGTCGCTGATCGAAGAGCTTTATACTTTCTTACGTCAAGCGGATGCACGAGAGCTAGGCAAATTATTTGACGAGCTTGATGCAGCAAGAGCAGCTGGCAAAGACACCAGTGCGATACAAACACAAATTGATGAATATGAAACTCACGTTGTACCGATCATAGCTGATATTGATGCCGGTTTTGGTAATGAAGAAGCTACCTATCTGCTAGCTAAGAAAATGATTGAAGCAGGCGCTTGCTGTATACAAATAGAAAATCAGGTGTCTGATGCTAAGCAATGCGGTCACCAAGATGGCAAAGTAACCGTGCCACACGAGGACTTCTTAGCTAAAATTAATGCCGTGCGTTATGCATTTCTTGAGCTAGGCGTTGACGATGGCGTTATTGTTGCTAGAACCGACTCACTAGGTGCTGGCCTGACGCAAAAAATTCCTGTATCACAGTCTAAAGGCGATTTAGCTGCGCAATACAATGCTTTCTTAGAAACCACACCGGTCAACTCAGTAGATGATCTTGGTGAAGGTGATTCGGTACTAAAACTAGATGGTAAGCTTGTGAAACCTGTTCGCCTTCCAAATGGTCTATATAAGTTCAAAGAAAATACGGGCTTTGATCGAGTAGTACTAGATTGCGTTACTTCACTACAAAATGGTGCTGATTTATTATGGATAGAGACTGAGAAGCCACATGTGGGTCAGATCGGTGATATGGTTCGCGCTATCAGAGAGCAAGCACCAAATGCCAAGCTAGTTTACAACAATAGTCCGTCGTTTAACTGGACACTAAACTTCCGTCAACAGGTATTTGATGCCTGGGCTGAAGCTGGAAAAGACTTGTCAGACTACGACCGCGCTCTGCTCATGTCGGCACAATATGACAGCAGTGAGTTGGCCTTAGAGGCTGACGAAAAAGTCAGAACTTTCCAAGCAGATGCTGCAAGGGAAGCGGGTATTTTCCATCACTTGATTACACTACCTACCTATCATACAGCGGCATTGTCTACCGACAACTTAGCGAAAGGCTACTTCGGTGACGAAGGCATGCTGGCTTATGTGAAAGGAGTTCAGCGCCAAGAGTTGCGTCAAGGCTTAGCATGTGTGAAGCACCAAGCAATGGCTGGCTCAGACCTCGGAGACACTCACAAAGAATATTTCTCCGGTGATCAGGCCCTTAAAGCTTCAGGTGAAGATAACACCATGAATCAATTCGATGTAGTTGCATAAACACACTACCTCTAAACATCTCTTGTTCAGCGCCCTTCGGGGCGTTTTTTTGTTTTATCAATTACTAACTGATATAAATCAATTACTTCTGATTTGCACTACCAAGGTATTATCAATCCGTTCTTGTTTATGCTTATATAATAGCTACCGACATATTTCTCCCCGGCCTTCGATTTGATAGAATTAAACAAAAGCAAGGGATGGCGAGCCTCATAACCCGTTAACCCAACAACCAATGGATATAGAAATTGAATATTGCAAAAGTTGATTTGAACCTCTTAGTTTATCTGGATGTGCTACTGAGAGAAGGAAGTGTTACTAAAGCCGCGAATCAACTCAGTATCACGCAGCCAGCAATGAGTAATGGCTTAAAACGTTTGCGTGATCTGTTTAAAGACCCTCTTTTGGTGCGAACCAGTGATGGTATGACACCAACCAAACGAGCCTTGGAACTGCAGCCCGTGATCAGAGATGTTCTTAGTAAACTCGAATCGTCTATTCAGCCTGAAGTTGAATTTAGCCCAGAAACAAGTGTTCGTACTTTTCGCATAATGACCAGTGATTATGCGGAGTCCACCTTACTACTTGAATTGATTGGCAGACTCGCGACACTTGCGCCAAATATCACGCTAGACCTAATAACACCAAGTGATGTGACTTTTCATGACGTTGAGCAAGGAAAGGTAGATATGGCAATAAATCGTTTCGATGAACTACCTCTTTCCTTCCACCAAAAAGTAATTTGGTACGACTCATTCTCGTGTGTCATTAGTAGCGATCATCCGTTAAAAAGCCATTTTGACTTAAGCGCGTACTTAAAGGGTCAACACATTTGGGTGAGTAAAACAGGATTCGGTGTTGGCGTTGGTATCGACCCGAACGAAGTACAAAAGCTTGGATGGGTTGATGCTGAGCTAACCAAAATAGGAAAACAACGTGATATTCGCGTATTCACTCGTCACTACCATGCAGCCCTTCAGTTAGCTAAAACGCAGAACCTCATCGCTACGTTACCAACCAAAGCGGCCAAAATATTCAAAGACGACCCCAGCGTTACAGTAGTAGAACCCCCCTTTGATATTCCCCCGATTGCCTTAAAAATGGCATGGAGTGCGTTATTGCATCATGACGCTGGCCATATTTGGCTACGTAGGCTAATTACTGACGTCGCAAATGCCATGAATAGCGAATATCAGGGCTAAAGCTAGCCCTGTGTAAGCACTTCTGTGACTTTACCATAGTACTATTCATGCAATTTATAGCAAACATACTTAGCATAAACTAAAACTTTAGCCTTTCCTTCTCTACACTGGTGGCTAAGATCCTAATAGCAACTAAAAAGGCAATGATTATGCAAACTCACTATATAAATAAAGGCACGCTTTCTGTTGCCTCCGTACTGTTTGATTTTATAGAAAATAATGCACTGCCTAACTCGGGCACGACGTCCAATGAATTTTGGACTGGCTTTGAAAGCATCCTTGAAGATTTAATCCCGTTAAACCAAGCTCTCTTGGCTGAACGAGCAAACTTGCAAGCTAAGATCGACAGTTTTCATCAAGAAAACAATCAAGCCAGTGCAGCTGAATACAAGGCATTTCTCCAATCTATTTCATATTTAGTTGAAGCGCCAGAAGCACAAGCCATTCGAACTGAAAATGTCGATGACGAAATAGCGCGTATGGCTGGTCCTCAGTTAGTCGTTCCAATTAATAACTCACGCTATGCCCTTAACGCCGTTAACGCTCGTTGGGGCAGTCTATACGACGCATTATACGGTACTGACGTTATAGACGATGAAGGTGGCGCCGAAGCTGGAAAGGGTTATAACCCTAAACGAGGGGCGAAGGTAATTGCGAAAGCGCGCAATTACTTAGACACCATTGCGCCACTGGAGAAGGGTTCACATGCTTCTTCCATAAATTATGCCCTCACCGATTCGGGTTTAGTTGTAAGCTTTGAAAATGGCGAAAGAAGCGAACTAAAAGACCCAGAGCAACTTGTTGGTTTCACCGGTAACAAGCTTAGCCCCGACACGATTTTAATAAAGCATAATGGCTTGCACGCAGAGCTTCAATTTGATGCAGAGCATGCAATTGGAAAGTCTGACCCAAGTCATCTCAAAGATATACTCTTAGAATCAGCGCTGACCACTATTATGGACTGCGAAGATAGCGTAGCCGCTGTTGATGCTGAAGACAAAACCCTTGTTTATCAAAATTGGCTAGGCCTTATGCAAGGGAGTCTTAGCGTTGAAGTGGAAAAAAACGGTAAGACTTTCACTCGAAAGATGAACGCAGATCGCGAGTACAGAGCCTTTCCTACCCAAGGTGATGCAACGCTCACCCTGTCGGGACGAAGTCTTATGTTTATTCGAAATGTTGGGCACCTGATGACTAACGATGCCGTTCTTTTCAATGGAAACGAAATTCCCGAGGGCATAATGGATGCCGTGATCACTAGTTTAATTGCCAAACATGACATACAAAACAACAGTGCTTACAAAAATGCGAAACAAAATAGCATTTATATCGTCAAGCCAAAAATGCACGGTGCCGACGAAGTTGCCTTTACTAACACCTTATTTGCGCGCGTCGAAAACATGCTGTCTTTGCCTAAAAACACTATTAAAATGGGCATCATGGATGAGGAGCGCCGTACAAGCCTCAATCTAGCAGCCTGCATACAGGCAGCAAACGAACGCGTAGTATTTATCAATACAGGTTTCTTAGATCGCACTGGCGATGAGATTCACACTAGTATGCTCAAAGGCTGCTTTGCACCGAAGGCAGAATTAAAAGCACGTCCGTGGATTAATGCATACGAGTTAGCTAACGTAGCTACAGGCCTAAACTTTGGCTTATCGGGTAAGGCGCAAATTGGCAAAGGCATGTGGCCTATTCCAGACCAAATGGCTAATATGATGGAAGCAAAAACAGTGCATCCAAATGCAGGCGCTAATACCGCTTGGGTTCCGTCACCTACCGCCGCAACCCTACATGCCCTTCACTATCATGAAATTGACGTTTTCGGTGTACAAAAAGGTATTCAAAGTGATAACAAAAACAGTCATTTAGACTATCTCGATAAAATACTCGACATCCCTTTAATGGCAAAGGATCGCGAGCTGAGTTCACAAGAAATCACGCGCGAACTTGATAACAACGTACAGGGTATTTTGGGATACGTAGTACGTTGGGTACATCAAGGTATCGGTTGTTCAAAAGTACTCGACATAAATAACGTTGGGCTGATGGAAGACAGGGCGACTTTGCGTATAAGTAGCCAACATATTGCTAATTGGTTGGAGCACAAACTTGTAACTACTGATCAGGTCCTAGAATCATTAGAACGTATGGCAATACTTGTTGATGCTCAAAACAGCGATGATGATGACTATGTTCCGATGACGCCAAACACTAAAGAGTCGATTGGCTTCCAAGCAGCTAAAGACCTAATATTGTTAGGAAAAGAGCAACCTTCTGGCTATACAGAACCACTTTTGCACAAACGCAGAAAGGAAATGAAGGCCAAATTAGCGCAAAGTTAATAATAAAAAGTGCTTTTAGCATGTTGACCCAACAGGCTTTGGCAAGTAAAGTGTCGGTATTGAAATAAAACTTGCCAAAAAGGGATTGAAATGAAAAATTTATCATCAAAAAACACAATTTCATCAATTTCTTTTCTCCTGCTACTGATGGACGCTTCAGTGCACGGGTAAGTAATACTGATTAAAAAAACCCGTGCCAAGCACGGGTTTTTTGTATGTATACGTAAGTAAAACGAGCGACAAGTAGCCCATGACAAGCTTTCCAGCTTGCCTTAAATGTAAGATATTAACGAGTAGCAAAGAATGAATAGCGATAAAAACCGAGTCAAAATATTTGATACCACGCTTCGAGATGGTGAGCAGGCACTTCCTGCTAGCTTGAATAAAAGAGACAAGCTACAAATCGCTCTTATGCTCGAAAAACTCGGTGTGGATATTATTGAAGCTGGCTTTCCAGTGTCATCGCCTGGTGATTTTGAATCGGTTCGCATGATTGCTCAAGAGGTCAAAAATGCCACCGTTTGCGGTTTGTCGCGCGCGCTAGAGAAAGATATTGATGCCTGCGGTCAATCCCTTAACATCGCTGATCACTTCAGAATTCACACTTTTATCGCTACTTCCGACATTCACGTTGATACTAAGCTAAGAAAGTCACAAGACGAAGTAGTCGAAATGGCAGTGAAAGCCATTAAGCACGCACGTAATTATACTAACGATGTGGAATTTAGTTGCGAGGATGCCGGTAGAACACATATCGACTACTTGTGTCGAATGGTAGAAGCAGCAATTAATGCTGGTGCAACAACTGTCAACATACCTGATACCGTTGGCTACACAACGCCGAGTGAATTTGGTGGCATTATCCACAAGCTATTCAATCGCGTGCCAAATATCGACAAAGCGATAATATCTGTACATTGTCATAATGACTTAGGTTTAGCTGTTGCTAATTCACTTGCCGCCGTTGAACAAGGAGCTCGCCAAGTAGAGTGCACGGTTAATGGTATTGGTGAGCGCGCAGGAAACTGTTCTTTAGAAGAAATCGCGATGATTTTGCAGACTCGTTACGCCATGCTCGGCCTTGATACCAACATTCAATCACAAGAAATATCAAAAGCCTCAAAGCTTGTTAGCAACCTTTGTAATATGCCCGTTCAGGCAAATAAGGCGATCGTTGGCGCAAATGCCTTCAGTCACTCTTCGGGCATACATCAAGATGGTGTGCTGAAAGGTCAAAACACTTACGAGATAATGACACCAGAAAGTGTTGGGATTAATAAAAACAATTTAAATCTGACATCGCGCTCTGGGCGCCACGTGATAAAACACCGTTTAGCCGAGTTAGGCTATCAGAATGATGAATACGATTTAGACGCCATTTATGAAGCTTTTTTAAGGCTAGCTGATAAAAAGGGTCAAGTATTTGATTATGACTTAGAAGCATTATTATTCTTCGATCAGCAAAAACATGAGCAAGCTCATTACCAACTTGAATACCTTCAAGCCAACTCAGGAAGAAATATCATTCCAAGCGCAACGGTAAAGTTAAAAGTGGGTGAGCAAAGCATTACTGAATCGTCAACGGGGAATGGCCCGGTTGACGCTGCTTATAATGCGATCATGAAGGTTGTAAAAGGTAGAAAAATTACCATTGTCGACTTTAAACTAGACTCAAAAGGGGAAGGTGCAGACGCTCTCGCCCAAGTGAGTGTAGTAGCCGAATATAATGGCCGCCGATTCAATGGCATTGGCTTGGCAACTGACATAGTTGAGTCTGGCGTAAGAGCATTAATATTTGTGCTGAACAACACTCATTTAGCCGACCAAATAGACGAACAAAAACAACAAATTACAGGAGTATAGTATGGCCACATACCACATAGCAGTGCTACCCGGGGACGGTATTGGGCCTGAAGTAATGAAACAAGCAAACCGCGTATTAGACGCAGTATGCGACAAATATAACATCACTTTGATGCGCAACACCTACCCTGTTGGCGGTTATGCTATCGACCACCATGGTGAAGCCCTTCCACCAGAAACTTTAGTTGGCTGTGAAAAAGCAGATGCCATATTATTTGGCTCAATAGGCGGTCCAAAATGGGATTCTCTGCCACTAGAAAAACGCCCTGAGCGAGCGGCATTGTTAACGCTTCGCAGTCATTTCGACTTATTCAGTAACTTGCGCCCTGCCAAAATTTACGAAGGTTTGGCTCATTTGTCTCCTCTGCGCACCGACATCGCAAAGTCTGGTGTAGATGTGCTGGTGGTGCGAGAGCTTACCTCCGGCATTTACTTCGGCCAACCAAAAGGTTTGGAAGGAAGCGGAGAGGAACAGTATGCCTTTGATACCATGCGATATTCTAGAAAAGAAATTCGTCGGATAGCCATCAGCGCCTTCGAAGCTGCAATGAAACGCGGTAAGAAAGTCACTTCTGTCGACAAAGCAAACGTATTGGTTTGTAGTAGGCTATGGCGCGAAGTTGTAGAAGAAGTGGCTAACGATTATCCAAGCGTAACTCTAGAACATATCTATATTGATAATGCGACCATGCAACTGCTGTGCGATCCTGCTCAATTCGACGTAATGCTCTGTTCTAATTTATTTGGTGATATTATCAGTGATGAATGCGCCATGCTAACGGGATCAATGGGCTTACTACCCTCTGCCAGTATAAATGGTGAAGGCTTCGGTATGTATGAACCCGCAGGCGGTTCTGCTCCCGACATAGCAGGCAAAGGAATTGCTAACCCGATTGCGCAAATCCTCAGCGCCTCAATGATGTTACGCTATAGTCTTGGTGAAGAGGCTGCTGCTGACGCAATTGACAAAGCTGTGGTTAAAACTCTCGAAGATGGCGTGTTAACCGGCGAGTTATTACCAAAAGAACAACGCGAAAACGCCAGCTCAACTGAACAAGTTGGCGATTACATTTTACAACAACTCTCTTAAGTAAAGGGAAGGAAAAATTATGGCTCAAACCCTTTATGACAAAGTATTCAACGCTCATATCGTAGAGCAGTTAGGTGAAGACACCTTGCTCTACATCGACAGGCATTTGATACATGAAGTGACTTCACCGCAAGCCTTTGCAGGATTAAATGAAAAAGGACGAAAAGTACGTCGTCCTGACCTGACTTTCGGCACCATGGATCACAGCATTTCAACACGCTCCTTGGCACTTGATGCCTGTGGTCCACAAAATAAATTACAGTTACAAACACTGGCAATAAACTGCGAGCAGCATAATATCGAACTGTATCCTGTCGGCCATAAGAACCAAGGAATAGTGCACGTAATTGGCCCACAACTCGGTCTAATTCAACCGGGCATGACGGTTGTTTGTGGTGATAGCCATACTGCTACTCATGGCGCTTTTGGTGCCTTAGCCTTTGGTATTGGCACCTCTCAAGTCGAACACGTACTGGCAACCCAAACCTTGAAACAAAGCAAAGCCAAAAGCATGAAGGTAGAAGTAAGTGGTTCTTTACCGCTTGGCGTTACAGCTAAAGATATCATTCTTGCGATTATTGGCGAAATTGGCCATGCCGGTGCTACAGGTCATGTTATCGAGTATTGTGGTCAAGCAATCAGCGAGCTGTCAATGGAAGAGCGCATGACCATCTGCAATATGAGTATCGAAGCTGGCGCTAAAGCTGGCCTAATTGCTCCAGACAATAAAACAGTCGACTATTTACAAGGCCGTGAATTTGCACCGAAAGGCGCACAATTTGATGAGGCCCGTCAATATTGGGAAAGTCTATACTCCGACGACAACGCCGAGTTTGATGCTGTTGTTGTACTTCAAGCAAAAGACATCGAACCGCAAATTACTTGGGGTACGAACCCCGGGCAGGTTGTTGGCGTGAATCAAGCAATACCATCGCCAGATGACTTTGACGACCCTATTGAGAAAGAGTCGGCAATTAAAGCACTTAAATATATGGGCTTAGAAGCAGGTCAGACTTGGGATGATGTTAAAGTCTCTCACGTATTTATCGGTTCGTGTACGAATAGTCGAATCGAAGACTTACGTGCAGCAGCTACAGTAGCGGCAAAAGGCAAAGTTAAAAGTGATATCACTGCTATTGTCGTGCCTGGTTCGGTAGAAGTTAAACAGCAAGCCGAAGAAGAGAAGCTCGACAAAGTATTTATTGATGCTGGCTTTGAATGGCGCTTACCAGGTTGCTCAATGTGTTTAGGAATGAACGACGACATTCTTCAGCCAGGCGACAGATGTGCCTCAACGAGTAACCGGAACTTTGAAGGTCGCCAAGGCCGAGGCGCACGAACTCACCTCGTTAGCCCCGAAATGGCTGTGGCTGCAGCAATACAAGGTAACTTCACCGATTCCAGAAAATTTGAAGCTTAGGCACAAGAGCATCAATTTATGCGAGCGCCTGAGCGCTTCAATAGAAAGAATGAACAAAAGAGAAAAATAATGACTGGATTTACGAGCTTACGCGGTAAAGCTGCGCCACTAGACCAAGCAAATATTGATACTGATCAGATAATTCCAAAACAATTTCTAACCGGTGTCACTCGCGCAGGCTATGGTAAGCATTTGTTTCATGATTGGCGCTATCTCGATTTGCATGAGCAAGAGCCAAACCCCGACTTTGCGCTTAACAAAGATCAACATAAAGGCGCAAAAGTGTTACTAGCACGTGAAAACTTCGGTTGTGGTTCAAGTCGTGAACATGCACCATGGGCGCTCGCTGATTTTGGCTTCGAATGTATTATCGCGACAAGTTATGCAGATATTTTTTACGGAAACTGTATAAATAATCAATTGCTGCCGATAACCTTATTAAGTGCTGAGATGGATGCGCTTTTTGCAGCTGTAAATGAAGACCCATCTGTGGAGTTTCATATCGATTTAGAGAGCCAAAGCGTAGTGGTTGGAAGCTTGTCTTTTACCTTCGATATTGCTGAGCATCATAAGCAAAATATGTTAAAAGGGCTTGATGCTATTGGCCAAACTCTCGAGTACGACACAAGTATCAGTCAATTTGAAGCTGCCAGACCACAATGGTTGTAGCTAATCTTCATTATTGACTATACTTTTATATTAAAAAACATACCTTGGCGAGTATGTTTTTCCTGCTAATGAAAAGTGGTTTAGGGTGTATAATTTGAGCACTTTTTCGAAGCGCGTGTACAGGAAATTTTTTAAGAATATATGGCTAGCATAATATCAATTTCTGATCTCACTTTAGGTATGTACGTCGAACAAGTCGTAAAGCAAAAAGGTAATGTTCGTATAAAGAGCAGAGGTTTGGTCAAAAGCCAAGCCGTTCTCGATGCGCTTAAGAAAAAGGGGATCCTTGAAGTTGAGGTTGATTTTGAGAAATCTAAGCTTCCTCCATCGGAAACTAAGCCTGAAACCAAGAAAGAGCCCGTAGAAGCGTTTGACGACAGCGCGCATATGGAAAACCCAAATGCACCAGTACTTAAGCCTGAAACCGAGGATAGTCATCCTCTCATTCCAGCCACAGCCATAAACCCGATTCTTCACCAAGAGTCACTACAACAAGCTAACGAACTCTATGGTCAAGCCAAAGAGGTGCAGCAAGAGTTTGTGAAACAACTACGCTCAGGTGCCACTCCTAAGCTTAAAGAGCTTAATAACTTATCGCAGGACATTATTGACTCTGTTTTCGACAACGCAGATGCTTTGTCTTGCCTCATTATGCTGAAAGACTCCGAAGAGTACTTAGTTGAACATGCGTTGAACTGCTCAATCCTGTTAGCAATTTTTGCCAGTTCTCGAAAAATGTCGCAGGCTGAGATTGAAGATCTCACCATGGCAGGCCTGCTTATGGATTTAGGTATGGCTTCGCTACCTCGAGAATTACTCACCAAAACAAATGATTTTAGCGAAGCAGATTGGACGATGATCCGCAGTCATGTAGATATTGGGCTTGAGTTAATCGAACGTATCGACGACGTTGCTCCGATAGTACTTGATGTGATCGCAAACCATCATGAAAGAGTGAACGGCAGTGGCTACCCGAAAGCAAAAACCGCCTCCGAAATTAGCATATATTCACAGATGGCTGCCATTGTTGATAGTTATGACGCGATGATTTCCGACCGTGGTTACCGTAGTTCAGACAACGCCACAGTGGCGCTTAAAAAACTAGAACAAGACGAATCCCTCGATCGTGATTTGGTAAAAGAATTTATTCACGCTATTGGTTTGCACCCAGTCGGCTCGCTAGTACAACTAGAAAGCCAAAAGTTAGCGATTGTAAGTCAGCGCCAAGCAGCGCATCCACTCGACCCTATCGTGATGGTGTTTTACTCTTTAAAAACGCAATTACATACCGAAATTCAACGCTTAGATCTCAGCACTACCGACGACAATATTATAACAGGAGTAAGGCCTGAAGAATTCAGCATGAACTTAAGTAAATTCTTCAAGAATGCCTTTATGCCAAAAGCTGGTTAAGCTTCAAACTACCAATTGGTGAGCGCATTCATGGTGAAGACCTCATCTTCAAATGCCAGCACCACTGATTGTGGTTCGATGTTCACTAACTGCAATCCTTCAGCAATGTAATCCCCTTCCATTAAACGTCGGCCATTGATTCTTACCCAACGATTTTCAGCATTCGATGAATATAAATGAGCTGAAAACTGCATAGACGGGATCTTAGTCTGCAAAGCTATAGATAACTGGTCTATACGAGGAAGATCTTGAAAGGAATCATTATTCGATTGCCGAGCAGGATTACCCGATATGTATTCACCATTGTTGGCGCGACTTAAGTCTGTCTCAGGGCTAGCGGTAAATTCAGAATTTTCGTCAATCTCAGCAGCAGCTTGGTTTACTTTATTGAGTAAGTCGGCAGAAAGGCCTGATAACGATGATTCTTCAGAGCCTTGAACGCTAAACAAATCATTCGAGGTCAGCTCTCTCCCCTGCTCGTCGGCCAAGTCGCTCAAGTCTATATCACTCCCCTCTTGGTAACCCAAGACAATAGGGGCTGGAATAGATTCTGCAGCTTCGGCTTGCTCCTCTCTCGAGGGGGTAGACATTTGCGTTTCTTTGCTATCAGCGGCTGCCGTGTTGACACTCTGCTCTTCAAGTAACTGTTGTTGAGCGTCTATCAGCATTTGCGCTTTCTTTAAGACTTCTTCATTGGAAGCAGCTCTTTCAGCATCAGGTATCGAAGCAATGTAGCGACTATCTTGTATAGCCGATATCCATTGTCCTGTATGCGATAGGCTCCAGCCAACACATAAGCCGCCGAGTAACAGGATAGACAACAAACTCACCTTCTTACCATAAAGTTGCCAAGCAGATGGCAAAGAATCGGACGAAGGCATAAACAAAGAACGATGATGTAATTGTTCGGCGGCAGTCGATGCTTTGGCTATTTGCCGCTCATTACGTAACAACTGCTGGGTTGGCGTTATTGCTGGTTGGCTAGCCAATTCTTGAGCGTTAGAGTCATATGTATCAACTTGCCGCTGATGAAAGTCTTGCGCCTCAGAGCCTAGGTCAATCCCAACACTTTGAGATAGGTCTATTTCAAGCTCAGTAACACCCATTTCAACTAGGCCTTTTATCATTTCGGGTGATCGTATCATGCCAACTTTACGAATTTTTACTGGGCCGTGCTGCTCAACTACTTTGTGAACCATCATTCCGGGTTGAAGTGCTGATACCGGCATAAGCTTAAGCATAAAAACCTCCAACTACTGCACCCACAACTACCGAGGAAACAAAAGTGCTAATAAATATTTTTTTCCAGCGCTCATTTTCACGCTGTTGCACAATGTCCTCGCCTAACACTTGGTAACTAGCGGCCATGATAAGTTGATGTTTAATCGTCGGTTTTTGCATGGTGTAAGCCAAAGTCATGGCCTTATCGCATAACAAATTAATGACTCTTGGAATACCACCACTAATCGTAAACAGGGTATTCAGTGCTGTTTTTGCAAAAATATTCGGGTTTCCGTTAGCCACATGTAAGCGATGCGCCACATATAAGGCTACCTCATCTTTTGTAAGTGGCAGTAAGTGATAACGAGCCGTAACACGCTGTGCTAGTTGGCGAAGTTCATTGCGCCTTAGTAAGTGCTGAAGTTCCGGTTGGCCAATCAACACAACTTTAAGTAATTTTTCGCGCGTGGTTTCGAGATTTGTTAGCAACCTTAATTGCTCCAATACCTCAGGCATAAGGTGTTGTGCTTCGTCGATAATCAATACAGTACTGATATTGTTTGCATGGTTGTCGGCAAGCTTGCGTAATATCATGTCGGTAAAACTCTTCAAGCTGCTAGTTTGAGCTTCATAAGCAATACCTAGCTCATCACAAACCGTGGCTAATAGTTCCAGCGCGGAAAGCGTAGGATTGAGGATCACCGCTGTTTGGGTGTCGTCGGATAAGTCTTGTAAAAGCTTGCGCGACACAGTTGTTTTACCCGTGCCGACTTCACCCGTGAGCATGACAAATCCACCTGATTCTTTTAAACCAAAAGTGAGGTGGGCGAGCGCCTCCCGATGACGGGGGCTCATAAATAGGTAGTCGGGATTTGGGGCGATTGAAAAAGGGTTGTCCGCTAACCCAAAATAGCTTAAATACACGTAATCTGCGCTTCGATAATTATCCTTGGGATAAACTAGCGAGTATCACGCTTTAAGTCAATGCTTGTAGGGTTTTGCTTGCAATTGATGTAAACTACGCGCATTAAAAGCGATAGTTAAGAGACTTATGTTTGACCAACTCGATTTAGACGACGATCTGTGTAAAGCAGTCGCCGAAATGGGCTACGCTAGCCCCACCAGTATTCAGTCTTTAGTCATTCCAGATGCAATGGAAGGCAAAGACATTATGGCCGAGGCGCCTACCGGCACTGGCAAAACAGCTGCATTTTTGCTGCCTGTTTGTCAGTTTTTACTAGACTACCCGAGACGTGAACCAGGGTCATCCCGCGTACTGATTTTAGTGCCTACTCGTGAACTGGCCAACCAAGTGCATGAGCAAGCTCTTGCCATCACCAAATTTACCGACTTAAGTTGTGGCGTTATTACCGGTGGCATAAATTATGGCACCGACCGAGACACGCTGTCGAGCCACTGCGATATTCTTGTTGCGACACCGGGGCGTTTGTTTGAACACATTGAACAAGAGAGCTTTGATTGTCGGGATGTTGAGTCGCTGATACTGGACGAAGCCGACCGCATGCTCGACATGGGCTTCTCGTCAATCGTTCATCAAATTGCAAGCGAGGCTCGCTGGCGCAAACAAAGTATGCTCTTCTCAGCAACGCTCGAAGGCCGAGGTGTGCGTGAGTTTGCCAAAGAGTTGTTGAACGAACCGGTTATGCACTCAGCGAACCCGTCGAGAAAAGAAAAAAACAAAATCATTCAGTGGTATCACTTAGCCGATGATCTTACGCATAAAAACGCTATATTGATGCATCACTTACAACACACTATCACGTCGTGCATCGTGTTTGTAAAAACGCGTGAGCGTTTACACAATCTAAAAGACTACCTGCAATCGCAAGACATCAAAGTAACTTACTTACAGGGTGAGATGCCACAAGATAAACGCAACGCCGCATTGGAAAGCTTCAAAACTGGCGCAACCAATATCTTGATTGCCACCGATGTGGCAGCTCGCGGCATCGATGTTCAGAATATTAGCCATGTTATTAACTACGACATGCCTAGAAGCGCCGATGTTTTTGTGCATCGTATAGGGCGAACGGGCAGAGCAGGAGCTAAAGGCACAGCAATATCTATTGTTGAAGCACATGATTTTGAAATGGTAGGTAAGGTCGAGCGTTACACTAAAGAAGTATTAAAGTCGCGTTTTATTAAAGACTTACGTCCAAAAAACAAGCCACCACAAGTGACTAAAAAGAAAAAAGTGAAAACGCCGGCTAAATCCAAATCAAAGACTAAAGCTAAATCGAAGACTAGGTCAAAGAGCAAAAAGGCGAAATAATGACAACTAGCAACAGTATTAAACACATCGTTTTAGCCACCGGCAACAAAGGCAAGGTGGCAGAATTCACCTCTTTGTTCGAACAATATTCTGTGAAAATATCACCTCAGTCTGAATTCGACGTTGCCGAAGTGCCTGAAACAGGCACCACCTTCGTAGAAAATGCCATTATCAAAGCTCGCCATGCTGCGAAGGTCACTGGCTTGCCGGCGATTGCTGACGACAGCGGCTTAGCCGTAAATGCACTTGGCGGTGCCCCAGGTATATACTCGTCGCGCTATGCGGGCGAAGGTGCCACAGACTCAAGCAATATAGATAAATTGCTCGGGGCGCTTGATGAAAAACGCGCCGTAGGCGATTTACGCAGTGCTCGTTTTCTTTGTGTGCTGGTTTTTATGGAGCATGAATTAGACCCAACACCGCTCATTTGCCAAGGTGAGTGGCATGGTGTTATCAGCACGACGCGTCATGGTGACGGTGGCTTCGGCTATGACCCTGTATTCTGGCTACCTGAACAAAACTGCAGCGCCGCTCAGTTAGATAAAAGTACTAAAAATGCAGTTAGCCATCGTGGTAAAGCATTGGTGCAGCTTATGGAAAAAATGCGCTCTTTAATGTAAATAACAAATGATAAGCAGCGAATACCATTAAGTTCGTTTTTAATCCTATTTTAGTAAGAGAGCACAGGTCATGACACTTCCAAATAACGAGCAGAGTCTTGGCCTCTATGTGCATATTCCGTGGTGCGTGCAAAAGTGTCCATACTGCGACTTTAACTCGCATAATTTAAAAGGTGGCATGCCTGAAAGTGAGTATGTGAGTCATGTCCTCGATGATCTAAGCGCTGATCTGGACTTAGTGCGGCGCAGTGATGGCAGTTTACGCGAAGTTAGCACTATCTTTATTGGCGGTGGTACACCAAGCTTATTATCTGTTGATGCCATGGCACGTTTGCTTCAGGGTATTAAGCAGCGTATGCCAGTAAAAATTGGCGCTGAAATTACAATGGAAGCGAATCCGGGAACCGTAGAAGCCGACAAATTTGTTGGTTTTGCAGAAGCTGGCATCACTCGAATATCGGTGGGCGTGCAGAGTTTCAATCAAAAGCAGCTCAGCGCTCTGGGTCGAATTCACGATAGCCAACAGGCAGTGTCGGCCATTGAGCTAGCCTCATCTTTGAATATACGTAGCTTCAATCTTGACCTTATGCATGGCTTACCAGGTCAATCGATAGATGATGCGATGGAGGATCTCGAACAAGCGATAGCGCTCAATCCGCCGCATTTATCTTGGTACCAACTCACGATTGAGCCAAACACTTCATTTCATTCAAAACCGCCTACCTTACCCGACGACGACGTGTTGTGGGAAATTCAAGAACAAGGCCACGCTATGCTTGCTAAAGCGGGTTACTTGCAATATGAAATATCGGCTTATTCGAAGCCTGGGCATCAGTGCCAGCATAATTTGAATTATTGGCGTTTTGGTGATTACCTCGGTATCGGCTGCGGCGCGCATGGCAAAATCTCTAGGCCATCGGAAGTGTCTGGGCTATCAGAGGTGTCTAGGCTATCAGCGTCAGCAAAGTCGAGCCTAACGATACAACGTACGGTGAAAGTGAAGCATCCGAAGGGCTTTATGGATCTCACTAAGCCCTACCTTGATAAAATTATCGACGTTGAGCATGACGACCTTGCTTTTGAGTTTTTTATGAACCGCTTCCGAATATTTGAAGTTTGTCAAAAATCTGAATTCCAACGCTGTACAGGCACAGAGTTATCTGAACTCAATAAGCAACACATAGAAAAAGCAGTCGCCATGGGCTTGCTCAATGAGAGCCCTGACGCATGGCAAGTTACCGACCTCGGCAAACGCTACCTAAATAGCTTACTCGATCTGTTTGTATAAGCTATCGAGATGATAGCCCTACACTATTCCAGTTCTCGTTCGGCTCTTGTCGCTGTTCGCACTAGACGCACAAAAACTGCCCGATCTTTCTCTTTAATCGAGTTACTGCTGTTAAAGAAGGCAACTACCCAAGCTCGTTGAGGGTCAGTTAAAGAGGGCGTTGAAGACCAGTAGTCATCTTCGAGTGTGTTGGGGAACAAACTGATATTTATAGAGGGTCTGGCGCATGAGCGCTCGGTGATCGACGCCAATTCTTTCACATTCGGCAAACGCCAACCGTTTGACTCATTAAACTCGTAACCCACACTCATATTTAGGGCTTCTTTCCAAGTGAGGCTCAAAGCTTCACCGGTGCATTCATCGCCTGTCCATGTTTGTCCTAAACTGCAGCGCATCCACATCAAGTTAGTGCTGAGGTGCAGAACTTGCCCATTATCAAATTTTAAAAATTCATCTTCAGGAGCTGTTACGGCTGCGGTAGACAAGCAAAATTGCTCCGCATGAAGCTGCCCGGTGGCAAACATCAATATGCAGAAAAGTAACTTTGAAACTTTGCTAAGTTTGTTTTTTTTCATCGTCCTGCCCTTACCAACTTAACTCTAAAACCTTCACGTTTATCAATAAAATTATCTACACCGGAATAATAATCGATTGCCCATGCGCTTTGAGAGCCGAGTTCATTTACACCATCAACATTAGTCTGAGAAGTCCAGTACCATAAAAAGTCAGTACTACTTTGCCCCATAAAAGGAAAGTACTCACTATCAACCAAGGGAAGGTTTGTTGCGCCGAAATGCACCAACGACATCAATTCAGTATGCGTGGGTAAGCGCCAATCAAAGAAACCACACAAGCCTTGCGCATTCACTTCGTCGACAAAGGCCGCAGTATTGCAAGTTTGCGAACTCAAATTGCAAGTCATACTCGACGAGTTCACAGCGCCCTCAAAACCGCCATTATCCGCCAGTTGATACCAAGTAAAAGTGTTGTCTGCAAAGTGAATATCATTGCTATCGTTGGTTTTGTTTTCCCATATTAAACCCGTTATATTATCGCGAACACAACGCCAATCGCTGGTGTCTTGGTCAATTTCATCACCGTTTTGGTTAAGTCGAGTAAAATCAAATCCGCGCTCCCCTCTACCAGCTTTGTTAGCCAGGCCACTCTGGGCTATGGTATCGTTTCCGAAGTGGGCATCTTGGCCTGCAAATTCACCCTGATAAGTTTCCAGCAAGGCTATATTATTAGCATTGATGCTTACACCAGTATCGTTGATGCGGGTTTGCACTGGGGCAAGTATTGTCATTTCTGTGCTCAGCTCTCTCTTGTTTCCGTAACTATCTTCTATTTCCACTGTGTAAGTAATTGCTGTTGTTTCGCTAACACTTGGCGCGATACTAAAGGTCTTGAGGCTGTTGAAGTCATCTATAATCGGAGCCAACGGCGAGTTACTGCTCCACCTTACTGAGAAAGGTGCCGCCCCTCTAGCCTTGCTACTTGCGCTAGCCGACAAATTAAAGTATTCACCTGGGCTCACCGCTTGCGGGTTACCCACACTAAGCTCTGGAATGGTTTTCGATTCAGCTAACAAGGTAATCGTTTTTGATTGCTGACTCACAGCCCCTTCTTGATCAGTTACCTCCAACACAATTGTAAGCTCGGTGTCTTGCTCAACGAGTGGTGAGCTCAGTTGCAGGCTTGCAGTGTTTACGTTGAGCCCATTGAGTAAGTTTGGCCCGGCAGTTTGTTGCCATGAATATGCTGAGATTGCGGAAGCACTTGTTTGAGGATCGGCATCAGAACTTCCGCTGCCATCCAATAAGATGGTACTGAGTATAGGAAAAGTATCGGTATCGTAATTAGGATCTTGCTCTACTGAAATCAGGGCAATTGGCGGTTGATTAACTGGATTTACCGTGACTATTAAGCTATCACTGCCCTGTGTTCCATCTTCATAAGTAACTGTGAGCGTGAGTTGGAAACTCTCTGAGCTTGTTACCGTTGGCGCACTGAAGCTCGCAATGCCGGTAGTCGTATCGTCGTGAGTTATTACCAAGCTTGGTTGCGACGACCAAGCATAAACTAAACTGGCGTTATCGCTGCCGGACAATCTTGCATCGCCCTGCAAAGTCGCCGTCGTTTCTTCATTAACGCTGAAGTCTGCACCGGCATTCACGAGTACCATGCTTGGCTCGGGCCTATCAGCGTCGCCACCGCCGCAGGCCTGAACTAGCAATAAACAAGCCCCCATCAGCGCAACACGCAGAGTCCTCGCTTTCATTCTTAGTCGCTTCATTAAATATTCCAGTTACTCATTTCACACTTATTTGATAAGTAGGCAAACGCATACTCGCTACGAAGGTTCTGAGCAAAAATTAAACCACTATTTATAAAATATTGGGTTTTAAGATAAGGTTTTTGGAGGAATGATTGTTAGCTACTGATTCTGCGCCATTTCGTGTTGTTGAACTTGTAGCGCTAGAAGCTGCTTTTTCGCAGCGGCAGCGTCGGTCATGTCGTAAACCATCATACAAATATGATCAACTGCACCAGTGGCTGAAACTAAAGCTGAAAGAGCAATGTTCTGGTACATGTACGGCTCGGTGCCTGTAATAGGTCTAAAGTTCCTAAACTTGAACAAGTACGGTCTTTGTTCCCACGTCACAAAAGCTCTGGTTCGCAATTCAAAAACAGCTTTGACCTTTCGTTTAAACCACTCTTCTGAAATGTCGGGAAACAACGAGAACAAGGTTTTATCGCGCGCTTCACTGGGTAACAAGCCGCTGTGAGCTTCCATGAAGCCATTCCAGACTTTTATTTCAAACTCTCGATTCAACACCACGATGCCTACGTCCACCGTTTGCAGCATGTCCATCATCCAATGAAATTCTAGTATTTCGTCTAAGGCACTATCCGACATCGTTATTCCTCCAACAAATGAGCGAGTTTTGAATTTAAGGTGTCGAGGGAATCCTCTGTGAATAAAAGCAATAAGTCACACTGTACATTGTAGCCTTCAAGCCCATAACTCAACTCTATGGCGAGTGTTTTTCGCCAATTACTTTTATTGGTTTTAATGAGTTCTTCCACACTTTGATGTTGCCCCAGCACCATCGGGTGGCCTTGCCTAAAGTGCATATCGAGTTGCTTAGCTAAACCTGCTAAGCAAGTACCGATGAGAATGCTCGCCACGTCCATTAGAATTTCTAACTGCATTTCATCATCAACCGACTCATTAATGTTAAGTATATTGGCTAAGTCGCCAAAGCCTGAGTCGCTGAGCACGCAAAGGGCTTCGCCGCTAATACCATCGCCAAGAAAACCCTGGCAAACGCCAGACGTTTGTTCGTGTTGTTCAACATCCGAAAGCATCATATGCAGTTCCGATGTTTCAATAAGGTTTACATTTGGGATTGGCAGTTTAACGAACACATTCATAATGCGTGCAAGATGGTCTCCGGCCTGACCCATCGCTACGTTGGTGACTTCTTGATAACAATCTCTAAGCTGCTCATCCAAGCCCTCTGGCTCAACTTGTGGACTGTCTTCTAACTCAAGTACTTTATGCTTTCGCAGTACAGCGGCTAAAGCTTCTGAGTTAACCGGTTTTTGAATAAAGTCGACGGCACCTAAAGCGAGCACTCTTGCTTTTGCTTCAGGTTGAATGTCTCCCGACACTACAATCGTTTTGGTTAGCAATTGTTGTTTCTGTATTGCCTGAAGTGTTTCATACCCATCCATTACGGGCATGTTTAGATCAAGTAGCAATACTTGGCCCTTGCCTTCGCACAGAGCTTGAAGTGCTTCTTCACCATGTTTCGCAAAGTGTACGTTTACGTCCCAATCTTGTGGAAGACACTTAGCCACTTGCTTTCTGGCAACAAGAGAGTCGTCGCAGATAAGTATAGAAATCATTTACAGACCAAAGTTATGTATTAGTGCATTTATTGCATGCTGAATTAGACATGTGTTTGCGCCCAACGTATTGCAGCAGCGTTATATCTTATCTAAAGGTTAACGACCGAAAAGGCGGTTACTTGAGCGAAGTTCACGAGAAAAGAAGAGGTAAGATAAACGCAGTTAACACGCCATTAATACACAGCCCTAAGGTAGCAAATGCTCCACAAGTTTCACTGATACTTAGTGCTTTGGTAGTGCCGACTACATGCGCTACCGAGCCAAGCGCAAGGCCTTGAGCATACTGCGAATCGGCTTTAGTCAACAGTATTAGCCATGGCGCAAAAGTGGCCCCAACAATACCAGTAAGAATCACAATAACCGCCGATAGCTCAGGTAAACCACCAATCAACTCCGCAGTGCCTATCGCCAGTGGCGTTGTGATCGACTTCACCAATATTGTCATCTGCAGGCTTGTGTTTGCGTCGAGGATGTAAACGCTACACCATGCGAGTATGGGAGCGAGTGTTCCCCCAATCACAATAGGTAGCAAAGCTTTAAACCCTAACTGTCTTAGCGTAGATAGCTGATGATAAAGCGGAACAGCAAGAGCAACGGTTGCTGGCCCAAGTAACAAATCAAGCAAGCTTATTGACTGTTTATACTCCTCAACGCCAAGATCAAGCACATGAAGTACAAGACCAATACATACAGTAGCTGTAACAAGAGGATGCAGCAACGAATGCTGATGGCTGAGCAAGTAAAGCTTCCGAGCAACCAGATAAATACCAAAGGTAACCAACACGCTACTAATCAAATAAGTAAGGGAAATTGACCATAAAGGCTGAAATAGCTTGGCTACGTGAAATAAACTATCTTCAGCGCCCATGGTTCGCTCTATCTTCCAGCTTACGTTCCACTCGACTAAGCAACTTATGCCCGGCCCAAAGCGTTAGTGCTAAACTCAACGCTGTGCTCACAACAATAGCAAGCAATAGCGCTAGAGCTTGCTCCGCGAACACCTCCATATACAGAAGTACCGACACCATTGCAGGTATCAGAAATAAAGCCATATGTGAAAGCATCGGGCGCGCTGCGTTTGAAATAGCACGCGGCACTTTCTTAAGCAGCACAAGAAGAATCAATAGTAATAAAATACCGATAAGCGCTGGAGGAATAGGGATGGAAAAGTGATAAAACAAAAACTGAGATAAAAGCGAGATGGCACACAATATCACGAAGCCCACAACAAAAGAGAAAGTGAGCTTTAACATAGGAGATAACTAAAAAGTGCTGTCTTGGTGAATAGTAATGAAGAAAGGAGTGCCTGCTTTGCTGTAATCGATTTTATACTCTTTGTTGTTCAGTGTTTGAATAAAAAGCATAGAGCGATAATCACTGAAGTTATCCGACGAGGCAATATCAACTTTAGCCATATCCATACGCTTAGCTTCTAGTTTATTCTCTGGAATTTTGCCTTCGTAAACTTCAATATCGTTGTGCATAACCAACAAAACAGGATCGCGACGACTGTTGACTATCAATAAATCAAGCTTTCTCAATTTATGTATTATCGTATTTCGACCACTAATTAAGTATGGTGCGTCAGCCATTTACAACTCCCAACGAGTAAAAAACGTTATCTTATGTGAAATATAGCAAACACAGCATATATTTGCACGTTTGCAAGCCAACATTGTTCATTTTAACGGCTTGTGGAGTATTTATCGGCTTTTTTTAAAAAATGTTTACCTCATGGATGACAACCCACAAAAAAAAATTTATACTGCACGCCGCTTTAGTGATGGCCCTTTAGCTCAGTTGGTTAGAGCACCCGACTCATAATCGGTAGGTCCCCAGTTCAAGTCTGGGAGGGGCCACCATTTCTACCACTTTCTAGCCTCGTGCTAAGCGGAAATAAATTACCAAGTTGTCTCCATTCGAGTTTTTCTCCATTCAAGGCTTTGCCCATTCGAGCCTTATCCATTAGATCATCAAGCTCATTATTCAGGTTTTCTTGCACTCACAAGGTAGTAGGCAAAGTCACGTCGATGCATGCCGATCACCATGCCCATCACGGGCGCTATAAAATGCATTTTCTGCATCGTCCGTTCGCCCTTCTTCATGGCAATATTGCTAAAAAAATATTTCATTGATACCCAAGGTACATGCAACACACTGGGTAGCGCTCGCCATGAGGCGTCTTTCACTTCTATATCGACAAAACCGGCGTCACGCAGTGCTTGGGTAAAATCATGAATGTTTGCGAAGGTATCGACTGACCAACCTTTGCATACAAGGCGAAACGCTTTTTCAAAAAGTGGATTTGATTTTATGCGCTTTCTAAATCCATCGGCGACCACTAGTCGAGCGCCTGGTTTTAGGATCCGAAAAGCTTCATTGATAAATGTTGCCTTGCTGGTGCCATCAGCGTAGCAACTACTTTCAACAGCATAAGCGCCATTGAAGCTATTGTCCGGAAATGGCGTGTTTCGGTAATCGATTAAGTGAAAACTCGCACGATTCTGCAGCTTAGCCTGCTCGGTGAATATATTGGCTTTCTCAATTTGCCAAGGAACCACTGTCGCGCCAGTAATATAGGTATTATCGTAGTTATGAGCGCAGTAGCGAGCCGTCGCCCCGACTCCACAACCGAGATCAATAACTTGATTCAAGTTATCGGTGTCGAGTTTGAGTCTGGACAGTACCTGATTATTCATTTCGACAAGCAAGGGTTCGCGTTTGAAAGGATTCATGCCCGTGCGATAGTAGCCGAAATGCATGTTGTAGTTAGCACTCCACGGTTCGTAGTCGAGCCCAACTTGAGAGTAGTATTGAATAATATCTTGAGAAACTTGGCTTGCATCGAACTGATAATTAGCATTTAAACCAATATTTGGACTGGCGGTCAGGCTTTGGCCGAGGGGCTTTACAGTGTCTTTCATTGTTCTTTACTCCACATTAAGCGAAAGCTCAAAGCATTGACTTTGAGCGTGCAAGCTTAGCTTTTTTTACTAGGAAGGAAGCGCGTGATCTTGGTGCCCATTTTCATCAAAGAAACCAAACTACTAGTTGGTAAACGCCTTATTTGCTCATACCACTCTGTGAGTGTGTTCATGAAGGTCAGCATTTCGCTAATTTGCGCTTTGACTTGCTTTGGCGTCTCTTCATCATTTTGCATGTCGAGCTCACATTGTCGAAGCATGCTTAGAATTGGGTCAATTTCACGTTTCTTTCTACCCTCAACAATAGTCAGAAACATTGACCAAGTATCACCTTTTACGCAGAAATGATCTCGACGATCGCCAAGCACTGAGTGGGTTTTAATCAAATCCCAACTTTGTAATTCTTTAATGCTAGTACTGACGTTTGAACGCGCGACTGATAAGGCTGCTGCTATTTGTTCAGCATTAACCGGGGCTTTAAGTAAATATAAGAGCGCATGAATTTGTGAGACAGTACGATTAACTCCCCACCGTGTTCCCATTTCTCCCCAGTGTAATATGTAGGTTTCCATTAACGGTGTAATGCGAATGTCATTGCCATTGATTATGTTGTTATTCATTGCGTTTCGACTCACTCATTCAGTTATTTCTGTACTTACAGAAATAACTGTAATTCATGAATTGATAATATGCAAGGTTTCGAGAGTTGAGAATGAAAATATAAGTTTTAGTATCTTACACTTGGGATGCCTGACGAATTAGGTTGTGATACACATGGTGCAAACGATCTAACTCCTCTCGCGCGATACTGGGGTTTTGAAGCAAAGCCTGAATGCTTTGGTCTAATTCATACAAAGTTTGTCGCATAAGAATATCAGGCACTAAGCTTTGCATCCACGTAATTGCAGCCACACGCTTACCGTCTGTCACTGGCGTAACTTTGTGCAAGCTACTTGATGGATACAATACCGCATCACCCGCATTCAGTTTTACTTTCTGCTCACCAAACTCTGTTTGAATGATCAGCTCACCGCCTTCGTACTCATCAGGCTCAGACAAAAATGTTGTCATCGACATATCAGAACGCAAAACCTCGTTGTTATGTGGCATACGCATAATGGCTGCATCAACATGAAAACCATAAGTTTCTCCACCAGAATAACGATTAAAGCACGGTGGAAAGATGCGATGTGGCAACGCAGCAGAAACTAGCTTCGCAGAATTCCCAAAAACACCGAGCAAGGCATTTGCGAGAGCTTGCACTTGCTTATCACTAGCGTCTGCTTGACCATTTTGCTTAACGCTTGAGGCCATGCCCATCGCTGTCTCTTTTCCATCATTCCATGGTACTTGATTAAGCACATTGCGATACTGACTAACTTCGACTTTACTTAACAATTGCTCAATCAAGACCATAGCTTTGTTTCCTGTATCTCTTTATTTAAAATTCGTAGGTTAGCGTCGCACGTGCTGAACGAGCATCACCTAAGTACATAAACGCTCCAGAGCGATAGGCGGCCGTCCAATACTCTGTATCAGTCACATTCCCAATGTTCACGCGTAAAGTAGTCGACTCGTTAAAGCTATAATTGGCGAATAAATTTGCGACATTATAGCTCGGCACAACAATACTATAGCGACTGTTGTCAGCATCGTAACCTGCAGCGCTGTCTGGCTGTCCACCGTACATTTCACCTTTGCGAGTAAAGTCACCGCCAAACGCAAAATTTTCCGTTAGTTGGTAACGCAACTGAGCATAAAAACTGCTACCCGAGAAGTTACTTAGTTCAAGACCAATATTACTTTCATCGTACGAATCGAGTACTTCTGAATCCATTACAGCAGCGCTAATTTGTAGGCTTAATTTGTCGCTTATATTGCCGTTCATTGCAAACTCAAAACCATCGACTCTATTTTTACCTGTATTGAGTGAGCCAAGCGTTGAGTAGGCGTCGCCAACACTTTCCATAACATCAGATTTGGTCAACTGAAACCAAGCTGCAGCTATGAATAGTTTGTCATCGAGCACCGACCATTTCGTACCAAACTCAATATTTTCGACTAGTTCTGGGTCGGCAACTGACGCCTGTTCTGGGTCTCCACATAAACCACCGTAACCGCAATTAGCACCAAGATCCGACTCTCCGCCATTAATATTCGTTGCGGTTGAGTAGGTAGCATATACATTCGCATCATCTGTGATGCTATAGACTACTCCGAAGTGACCGTTGTAGAAGTCATCTTTATAGGCATAATCAAGTTCAGTACCTCGGCTGACGACATCGTTGCTGTAATCAATACTATCGAAGCGTAATCCAGCAAAGACTTGCCAGTTGTCATTAATAGTGGCTGTATCCATGACATAAAAAGCTACTGTTTGAGCTTGAAACAATGCGTCAGAATCTCCGCGTGTGAACGCACGCCCAATAATGCTGCTTGGGTTGTCAAATACATTGCCAGTTCCATCTAATAGACAATATGAATCACTAGCACCACGACGACCGCTGGTTACACAGTTAAAGTCGTTCGTTCCCGATACACTATAAACGCCGTTGTCTACTTCTTCGTCAGTAAATTCAAAGCCAAAAAGTAACTTGTGTTCGATGCCCGCTGCATCAAGCTCATAGATAAAGTTAAACTGAGTCGCAAAATATTCAACCTCTTGCCAACCTTGGTGAGTACTCAAGTTAATCGTTTCTGTACCGGGCGCAATTGAGTCAGTGCTATCTCTTAGTGTTCCACGAGCACCGGTAGAGATATAGCCATTACTCGTTTCACCATAGCGTGTTGAATTATGAAAGGTTAGATTTTCATTAATGTCGTATTCAGTTCGAATAGTTAAGGCGAAAACGTCTGAATCAAGAAAGTCTTCATTTTGAGCATATACAGGAATGTCTTCCACCGGAGACCGAGTATCTGAATCAAAATAACTCCCTAAATCTGGCGTATCTTCTGCATTTAAATAATAAAAGTCAGTAGATACTCTAAGATCATCTAAGTTGTCATATAAACCTGATAGTAAAATGCCATGTCGACTTCGACTTATCCCTTCTCGACCAGGAGCATCTTCTTGTGCGCTTAGTACATTAATTCGAGTCGCAAAATTAGCTGAAACAGGTGTGTTATAGTCTAACCCTAAGCGATAAAAATCATCTGTTCCAAGGCTGGCATCAACACGACCAAAGTCGTAAGCTGTTGATGCTTTTTTAGAAATACTATTCACTGCACCACCTGATGAGCCGCGACCAGCAAAGGTCGAACTAGGTCCTTTGGTTATTTCAATTTGTTCTGTCGCAAAGCTCTCACGCGTGGTCATTCCGGGGTCGCGTAAACCATCTACGAATACATCAGAACGAGCCTCATGGCCACGTATAATATAGCGGTCACCAAAGGCGTTACCATTCTCGCCTGTTCCTAGGGTTACGCCCGCTTGAGCAGCTAAAATTTCTTTTAGATCTGTCTTTCCAGACTCTTCAATTTGATCTTTAGTTAATACCGTAATTGTTTGAGGTGTATCTAACAACTCTGCAAGACGGCGTACATCGCCAGAGTTTTTCACGTTGTAAAGTGAATTACGAACACCGTGAATACGAATAAGCTCTATTGCTTCTTCAGAACATTGTGAGTCAAGAGATTCACATTTTTCGGTAATTTCATTAGCAAAAGCAGTGTTCATTCCAATTGCTAAGGTGGTTAATAGCGCACCAGAACCCAGTGTAGAAAGTGTGTTTTTTTGCGAAGACATATTGAATATCGATCCTTGGATTATTGTTTGTGTTGTCATTTCAGGAGCGATTGTAATAAAGCTTCATAAATAAGTAAATACAAATGATAATCATTATTATTTAATTAAATATCAAGGCTAATGTTTATGTCAAAAAACTAGTCCTCACTACAGTAGTTTCCTCTACTTTTTCATTGCACACTATGCTCTCAAGCTTGAAATCCGAGTTAAGAAATAGCTGTTGTTTTATTCTTAACTTTACCTGACTTGGTAATTCATAACTAAGTCTTTACCAATAACAAGGAAGTAAAAATGAGAGAAATTAATGAAGTTGAAATTGAATTAATTAGTGGCGCTGGTGACATTGCAGACGCTGCTCAAGGAGCTGTTGCTGGCGGTGCATACGGTGCTGGTGCGATTGGCATCGCTGTTGCCATTGGCGCAACAGTAACAGCGCCAGTTACCATTGGTGTTATTGCGGTTGCTGCTGTTGCTGGTGCCACTTATGAATTTTTAACAGACTAGAAGGAACTAAAAATGAAAGAATTAACTACATATGAGTTGGCGGAAGTATCTGGCTCAGGCGTTTCCGGTGGTGATGCTGTAGAGTCGGCCGGCGCAGGTGCATTAGCTGGAGCAGGCACAGGAGCCGCTATTGGCAGCGTTTTAGGTGGGCCAGTTGGAGCAGGTTTTGGTGCTGTTATCGGTGGTTTGGTTGGCGCTGTGGCGTTTGGCGTAGACAACGTCGTTGATCAAATCCAAGCTGATGGTGGCAACGTTTCTTAAAACTGCTATTATTTGGGTCGGCTTATTTCGTAAGCCGACCTAAACAAAAATTATCAAGGAAGACATAATGAAGAAAACATATTTTTATATAGCGATACTCTCTTGCTACAACTTTGCATTTACGGCAGCAAATAATGCGTACGTTACTTTAAGTATCTGTTTGTTACTTATCGCCAGTTATGTATCTGCACATGCCTATAAGCACTTTACAGGGAATGCATTGGTGCTAGAGGCCGAGCGTTTGCCGATTTTAAGATTCTTTAGCATCCTGATACGAGACAACAAGGTGCAAACTCAGCAAAACGATAAATCTCTTTTTTATGTTATGGCAATTAATGCGATGTCGCTTTCATCTGCTATATGTATTTTATTTGCAAGACCTGAGTTATCGTTATGGACTATAAGCCTAGCTTGCGCGGCTTTTTCAATTCTATTTGCGATTTTCATGACGCGCCATTTCAGCGTAAAAATACCTCAAGGGCAGAACTAAAAACTGCCGAGGTACCCACCCTACTAAATTAACGGACGTAAAAAAACAGGCTATTTTCGAACTATCTTTGATAAGTGGTTACTGAGAGGTGAACATTAACAAGAAGGTAGGACTTAACATGACGTTCAACAAACTATTAGCTAGCACCGTTATTTGCTTTTATTCCTTTTCTGCGTCTGCCATCGACGCAAATCTTGAGCAAGAATATGTGCCAAAAGGGTGGTACAAAGCAGGTAGTCAGCCAGACGGATATAGAGTTGGTATAGAGCTTGAAGGCAGTTTAGACGGAACTCAGGTTGCCTTTATTGAATCAAAAGCAAATGCTGGTGAAAAGTTTGCTACCCTCATGCAACACGTTGAAGCAAGCGCTTATATTGGGAAAAAGGTAAAAATTTCCGTTAGCCTTAAAAGTCACGAACTTGATAATTGGGCGGGAGCATGGATTAGGGTTGATGGCCTAGTTGCTGGTAAAAGCACAATGTTATCAATGGATAATATGTCGGATCGTCCATTATTAGAAAGCACACAATGGAATCGATACGAAATGGTTGTAGATGTTCCGGATAATGCCACAACACTCAACTATGGTGTCTTGCTGCAAGGAAGAGGTAAAGTGTGGATGGATAATTTCGAAATTGATACCGTAGACGATTACACACCGGTAACAGCGCAATGGCCGAAAAAGGTAGAACAGCCTGTCAATCTAAGTTTCGATATTGAATAAAGCTTTGTTCAGTAGCGTCTTATTTATATCTTTATGGCCTTTAGGTGGACAAAATGACAAAGGATATGTCGGTTAAGCATTTATGTAGCTTCGATGAGGAGCTACATAAACCATCGATTCTTACTTTTAGCGACGAACAACTTCTATCACAGTTTTTGTCAGGCAATCACAATTCTTATAACCAGCTGGTGGAACGCTATAAGCACAAAATTTTTGAGTTTGTATACTTTCAAGTTAAGCAGCGCCAAGATGCGGAAGATCTAACGCAGGAAACCTTCATACAATTATTTAGGAAGGCAGACTTGTTTCGCGGTGATTCCAAATTTAGTACTTTTCTGTATTCAATTGCCAAGAACCTTGTTTTTAATTTCTTTCGCACTAAAAATAGACGCATACGACTACTCGGTATTTTTAAAAAGGACGCTGATGACGAGCCCGCTCATAGCACCTTACTTATTGAGCATAGTGATATAGACGCTTCACCATCTTTGGAATTAGTCGTAACGAAGAAGCTCACTACTGAGATGCTTAGCAAGGCTATAAGTGCCTTATCGGTTGATGATAGGCAGCTCATATTCTTAGCCGACCGCGAAAACTTTAGCTACCAGCAAATAAGTCATATTCTGAACATAAAAATAGGCACGATACGCTCGCGCCTGCATGCAATTCGGAAAAAGTTAAGCCATGAATTACGAGATCCAGATGATGATATGTAAACAAATACAAGAGTGTGTTGGTGAGCATACTAACGAGAGGCTGGCGCTAGGCCCAGACATGACTACCCACTTGCAGCACTGCGAAGAGTGTCAACAATTCCTAGCCACTACAGAAGAACTTAAAGCTGGTATTAAAGCGCTTAAATTGCTTAGTTTAAGCGATGATTTCAGTAAAAAGTTACAACAGCGAATTACTGCTGAAGGAATGACGGCAAGAAGGCATTCTAGCGCCTCTTGGCTTCAGCGCAGAGCTCAAGGTTTTCTAACAAATCAATCTTTGGCTGCATGCGCTGCTGCCTTTGTTATTGTGCTTACTTTTCACGTACACAAGCAAGTTAACGATTATCGTATGAACGAGCAGCAAAGTGCGCAGCAACGTCAGCTAGTTACTCAGTATTTGATTGAACGTGGTGAAAGACATGCCATGGACTATCGAATGATGGCTCTACTAGAGCCTGAATTACATAGTATTAATTCGCCCTGTTCAGAAGCCGACGCAAGCCTTTTTTGTGAGCAAGAAATACAAAGCCAAGAGCTAAAAAAGGCTTTATAGCTTTTATATTTTATAAAGGATAAAAGATGAAAACTGGCTTAACACTGATAGCCTTGTCGGGGCTCTCAGCCTTGATAGGGTATATAGTTTATCCAATCCTTAACTCCGGCACTTTTCCTTCAAAAGAAGTGACAACTCATTTAACTAATGAAATAAGTTTGCACGAAAGTCATCAGGATACATGCGATATAAATGTAGTCAGCGCTCAAGGTATAAAACCTTTGGAAGACAAAGTAAGCCCAAGTCATGATACTTTATCGCAGCAGGCTGACTCCAACATTAAGCCGACAATTGAGCAAACTCCTTTTAGTAAACTTGATAACGAGTTAACAAATATTGAAAGAGCACAGCAACTATCCTTGGAAACAAAGGAACACATCCGTTGGATAGAAAAGCATAAACAAGAAATTGAAGCTCTGGTTGAAGAAAGCGCACCGGATAATATAGTTAAACCTTTTCTTGAAAAAATAATGTTTGATAACCCTGCTTTAGACTCAGGTAATCTATTAAATGAAGCAGAGTTTGATGAGTCATGGGCTTATGCAACACAACAACTGATTCAAGATGCAATTCAATTGAGTCCAAATGCAGAGTCGATCACAATACAGAAAATTGAATGCAAATTTGCTGTCTGCGACATCTTGGCAACGACAAATAAGGTAGGAAGCTGGGTGCTAGTTCAAAATGACTTAATTATGGCCATGTATAGCGCGGAATATAAGTTAAATCATAGTCAAGGCAACAAAGTGACTTACCTAGATTTGGCTGCTGGCCAGGAGCATGTTTATAGTCAGTTTGTATTTAATTGATATATTTAGGGTTGATTCTTACCATTATGAATAAGCAACTATTCCTAAACAAATCACCGAATATTGTTATGCTGAAACACGATTACTATTGGACAACGCGGGAGCAAGGTTGCTTGTAAACTGTTTGCTGATGCAGGTATCGCACTGGTGAGTATCATACGGTGCGGTGACAACAATGATTTGTGGATAGCAGAGTTTCCCAATAGCAACTGCACTGCATATGTCGGAGCTAGTACCGTCGCTACCTCTTATTACCTGCTGTGCGTTGCCGGACGCAATTACTTGCTCTTGTTAAGAAATGGCGTAAATGAATGGCTATTGTACTGTTATGGATTCACAGGAATTCTTAGATAACCACTTATCAATTGAATTCTTATTAACTGAAATTTTAGTTATCTTAATACTCCTTTCCGTAGAGTCGAAATCCAGGCTAAATATCAACTCACCATGTCCTAAAAACACACCTTGAGAAGGCACAGAGAATACATTCTGAATATTTGCGCAACTTAATAATGCGCCAAACCTACCAGTAAATATTTCGTTAAAATTATCGATGAGTTCTTCTTCTGTACTTATAGTCAACTCATAATCCTCTACCAGCATGCTCTCATTTTTAAAGCTAACTTCTAATGGATAGTCAAAGATTTCGGCTGTCGCGGTTTTATTACCATTTGCAATTAAATATTTAATCTGCTTTAAAAAACTACTTATTTCAAATGGAGTAAGAAAAGAGTCACAAGAGAAGTATCGCCCATTTTTATTTAAATCATGTTCAATATCGAATTTTTTGTGAGCATAACTATCAGGCAATAGGTTCCAAGCGTTTTCCAAACACCCTTTTTCCTTAGAATCAAAACTCACGACAGTTATGAGCATAAAAATCATTGCTATTTTCATAAAATGTTTACCTGTTGTGGTTGAATTTAAATATTATTTTAATCTCCATTGATAAAAAATAATAAAAACCGTTGCGATAACAGCTACATCAAAAACATCAATTAAAAAACTATTTATCCCTAACTCTATGAGCAATACTTCTGAGAGTTTTAAAAAAATCGAAACTATTATTGTTAAGAAAATGACAGGCAACACGATTGAGGTTACTGTTTTGCTATTCATTTTTCTGTTCGTCCTCTATTGTTTATTAGTAACCTTTACCTTCAGCTAGTGGCGCGGGAACAAATAACTTAGCCAACTGGCAACGAGTGACCAATCCAACCGAAAAGAGCTTCCCTTTGCGCTGATGACCTTGCCCGTTTCAGCAAAATTACTCTTGAAACTCTTCGAGCAAGAGTTCCAAGGCCGCTCTTCTCCACTCGGGCATAGGTTTAGCTAATGCATTGATAATTTTATTACGGCAATTACTCAGTATCATTTGGTCTATAAAACCTTCAATACCGTCAATAACGCCAATGGCGTTACAAAGGACTTCATAATTATCAACTATTGCTAAATCAACTAGTTTTTCCAAATAGTCAATTGGATTCATATTCTCCATTGCATATACTAAACTTCCACGTCTCCCTTTAGTTTCATCTCTCCCAATCATTTCCCACAGAATGGGTAGCGATTCTTTACAGTTAAATTCTTTGATCAAACTACAATATAAACTTCTCTCGGAAATGAATGTTCTATCCGATAGTCTATTATGCAACTGCTCCAATATTTGCTCTCGTTTACCTTGAGAGTCGATGTTTTTTGCGAACTGTTGAATACTAATCTTATCCTTTCGAATTTGATCCGCCGCAAATTCAAGATCTGTGTAATCAGTCACTTTAACTTCCTCTTTATCATCCTCTTCTACCTGCTCTTCTCTTTCTTCCGAGCCGCCGTCAGTTTCTTGAATATTGAGGAAGTCTCCGTAGGCCTTATCACGATATTCTTTAGCATCAAAATCGCCTAAAGTATCATCTCTTTAATCTAATCATTAGGATAGTAACTTACGTTATAGACAAATTTATAGAGTAGCGCACCCAATACTGCTAATCTGCGAACGCCTTCTAGTCTAGCAACAACACATTTTCAGAATCGGATATTACATCCAACTCCTTTTATCACTTACCAAAACATCCAGCACTCGGTTTATTTGCTTGCGCACAATATACTCGTCCATGTAGGGCACGGATAAAGCCCCTGAAGCCAGAACCACTCTCAATGTCGCCAGTTTATATGGGCGCATAAACGAGTTTTGTTTAAAGTGTATTTGCTGCACTTTATTTATTGGGAAGCAGTAATAATTAACACCTAAGAAGCCCTTTCGTATGTAAGCAAAATCACTGTCGAAGCTATAGCCCCAGCGCCACCAGCGCAGCGTAATAATTGCTATAAAAAAGGCAAAAATACCCAATCCAGCCAGCCAGCCCCAATCGTTTTTATGTTGCAATGTAGCGCCTATCAATCCCGCCAAAGGCAAAGCAAATAACGCTGCATTTTTTAAAATAAAGCGTTTAGATATAGCAGCAAAATTTTGACTAGGAAGTGCTTGCTCCGGCATCACATCGTGCATTAGCTCTGCAGATTCTTGCGGAGTTACCGACGGAACCAAAAGCTTGTTAGCCAGATGCTGACCCGGTTGATTTTGATTGACTGAGCCGGTTTTGTTTTGTTCGAAATACAAATTCACTCGTTTTAGCAATATGTCGAGCCAGTCTTGCTGCTGCACCATTAACTGAATGCGACTTTGCTTCATGCTCACCTCTTGTTTGGTGAGTAATCCTGAACGGCGAATATAGCGATCATCAGACTTGCATAAAGTGTAGCCGTAGAACATTAAGATCGAGCCAACAACAGAAAACAACACGATGATAAGCATCAGCAACATGGCTAGCGATAGCACATGTAAAGCAAACTCCCACCAAGCAAGTGTTTGTATACTAAAGTAAGCTTCAACATCAAAACCGATTGATACGAATAATTGTGACAAAGCGTCGGATATCGAGGCGTAAAATGGCGCTAGTGCCCCAAGAAATATCCACACTCGGTTATTTGATACACCATGTATCACAAGGTCCTTCATAGAGCGTCGGTTAAGTTCAACTTCATTCACAGCTGGAGCTGAAGAGGCTGACTCAACCTGCCCTTCATTACCCTGCTCTTCGTTTAGTTTATTTTCGTAGTTAGTTTCTATAACCGTTTTTCTAAAGGCTTGCGCTAAATCCATTTTTAGCGCAATAATTTTTGCTTCCTGTTTGGCACTGCCTGCAGTATCAAGCTCTACGCAAGCAAAATTATTAAAACGATAATACAGAGGTTGCTCTAGTTTTACGTTTTGTATACGTTCGAAGGGCAAATCGATATGCGACTTTTTAATGACCCCTTGCTTAATTTCTACACGTTGCCCCTGCACTCTAAAGCGATAGAAAAGGAACTGTAAAAAACCGATAAGCGCGAGCACCATCAGCAGCGCAAGTACAATAAAAACGACCAACAGTGGTTGGTCTTTGAAGGTCGAAAAATTAACTGCGACGATAGGAACAAGATAAATAAAATTGTTGGCGATCAGAAACAAGGAACGCACGGTAAAATACAAAATACTGATGGGCGACAAGCGCTGCCATTCATCGCTAGCGCTGTTTAACTCGAGATCTTGGCCAAGTTCATTGCCGTCATTTAGTGCTTTATTCAACTCATCCATTCTCTTTCACATCCTTATGGTCGAGAATGTACTGTCGTAGTTGAATGGCTTGTTCATGTACCAAACCAGGAATTTGAAAAGCGTGGTTTGCACCACCGGCACTATACACTTGCAAAGTAGCAAGCCCCGCGCTTCTCTCAATAGGCCCGCGTGCTATTTCAATATGTTGAATGCGCATAATAGGCTGGCTAACTAAGCGTCGAAAAAATAATCCCGAGTGAAAATGCACGTCGTGTTCTCGAATAGCATATTGTTTTTTAGGGTCGGCAAAGAAGTGATAAGTCGCCCCACTGATGCTAATAAAAATTAAGCAAAAGGTAGCAAAAAAACTCACATCCGCCACTGTACTCGACAACTCGAAAAGTGGCTGCCAATGAACGATTGCGGAAATAAGCGCGAGCGCTCCCCATAGAATGAGGGATATTTGTATGTTCAATACTCTGTATCGCGGCGATAAAGACTGTAAGTCCATCTCTTCCACCTGGGGTAGGCTCTGTAGATGGATCTGCTGGTTTGAACTGATGTCTGTCATGTCTTTATTGTCCTCAATTTGCTGCTACTTTAACTGCCTCATATACGCAAATAAGGCATGTTAGCGAAGTTGACTAGTTTCACAAGCATTAGTGTACGCAATTAGTCAGCGGATGAATAAGAGAAATGTGTAAGAATTTCTATTGTCAAAAAATATACCTGCTTCTATTTATTCATACCCTCAATTATGCACAAAGGCTTTCAATCAAACTTGGCAAGACTATAATTCACCGAATGTTATTTAAAACGATTCGCTCAACCCTAACGACATTCAACAGTCTTGCAATCGCAGGCTTGTGCGCGGCGGTGCTCACCTTTTCAATATTAACGCACGAAGATCTATACAGTGAGGCGGTAACGAGCGATCTCGACGCCCTTTCAAATAACCTTTCTCAAGATCTCGTTCCATATTTAAGTGGCGATGAAGCTGACCTAATCGACATTCGAACACTACTGTTGCGTTTAGAAGAGTATGAAAATGTAAAGTTTGCGGTTGTTTTCGACAAAAACTACCAACAAATTGATGTGCACGCCGGAAACACCTTACAGGTTGACGGTAAAATCGACATGACGGTAGACCGCGAACAATTGATGGATATTCCGTTCGGCATGTCGAGTAAAAATGGAGAGTTATACGCCTATAAGCGTGTCGGTCAGGCCAATATAGCTGAAGTTGGCTATTTGCTAATTGTCAACGACCTCGAGAAACCACTTGTTCGAAGCAAGTTATCGTTGTTGCTGAAAGTATTGCCACTCACCTTCATCGTTATAGCTATAGGCATCGCATTATCATTATGGCTGAACAGCCGATTGTTGTTTCCACTGCAAAAACTGGCAAAGCTGGCGCATAAAATCAAAGAAACTAACGACTACTCGATTGATATTAAAGTGCATGGTAAACAAGAGGTGCTCGACCTAAGCAGCGAATTTAGCGGCATGATGGATACCATTCATAACGAAGAAATTAAAAACAAACGCTATACCAAGCAGTTAATGCAACAACGCAAAGACATGGAGCGATTGGCGAATTTTGATAGTTTAACGGGTTTGCCTAATCGCCAATATTTCATGGAAACGCTAAGAAAATCGCTCAGCATTGCGCAACGTGAAGATGACGACTTAGTGTTGATGTATTTTGACCTCGACGGGTTTAAAGGCGTAAACGACACTTATGGCCACGAAGTTGGCGACAAACTCCTCATTGAAGCGAGTAAGCGTACTCAGCGCTTTTTGCGTCATGGCGATCTGATAGCGCGCTTGGGTGGAGACGAATTTCTGATTTTACTCTACAACAATCCTAACGACTTCGTTGTAAGCGATATCGCCCAACGCATTATTAAAGAAATCAGCAAGCCCTTTGATATTCTCGAATGGGAAATCCTTATTAGCGCAAGCATTGGCCTTACTCGCGCAAAAGACGCTAGCTACAATCTCAGTGACTTTGTTAGCAATGCAGATGTTGCGATGTATAAATCAAAATTGGAAGGGAAAAATACCCACACCATATTTGTGCATGAAATGATGGAAGACAACAAACGTAAACTCATGCTGGCAAATAACCTTATGCCGGGCTTGAAAAACGGTGAGTTTGAACTGTATTACCAACCTAAAGTTGATCAGCAAGAGGAAATCGTTGGTTTTGAAGCACTGCTTCGCTGGAATAGCAGTGAATTTGGCTTTGTGTCGCCTGTCGAGTTCATTGGTATAGCGGAACAAAGCGGTAAGATCAGTGAAATCACCTACTGGGTGATGGATCAAGTAATGCAAGATACACCAACTTTGATTGAAGCCTTTGGAGATGAAACTGTTGTATCGCTTAACCTATCCGCTCACGACCTACGCAATAGCAATCTATTCGAAGATATTCAAAACCTGTTCGCTAAATACCAACTTCGCCCACAAAATATAGAGTTTGAAGTAACCGAATCAACGTATTTAGAAAACTTCGATATGGCAAATGAGTTCTTTCGAGACATACGCGAAATTGGCTCTAGCATCGCATTAGATGACTTTGGAACCGGATACTCGTCGTTGTCTTACTTAACACAAATAGAATTACACACCTTAAAAATCGATAAACAATTCGTTGATAATTTGGGAGTGTCAAAACGCAGTACACTAGTAACGACAACCATCGTCGAAATGGCAAAACAGTTGAACTTGAATATATGTGCCGAGGGAGTGGAAACGAGAGAGCAGCGCGATTTCTTGGTAGAGAGTGGTTGCCAACAACTTCAAGGTTACTTGTTCGGCAAACCAGCGCCGTTAGAAGCCATATTAAAAACCTTTGGCACCAAATAAGCTGGTTTCAGGCACGCTTCGTTTCACTCCTAGTATTTTTTAGCAATAAAAAACTCAGCCATTGCTGAGTTTTTACCCATTTATACGTTGCTAGTACTTGCTGCCAAATAGACTATTTGGTTTCAAACACTACTTTTAATGAATCGGGAAGCTCCGTAGCTTCATCCACATAAGTCACTGCACCTTTATTATTCATGACGTAAGCAATGGCGCTTTGTTCAGATGCCAACTCTCGCGGTGGCTTACTTTTACCAGAGAAACGCATTTGAGCCCAGTAGCTTTGTATACGTGATTCGGTTAAGCCCAGCACGTGCGTATTAAACTGCAAACGAGTACGATGATCTGGCTCTAGCGCAACCGCGCTAAGCTCATATTGAACAGCCCCGCCTAAAAATAAGGACTTCACCTCTTGGCGGCTGAGGCTAATTTCTTCATCGACGTTGGCTATCAGTTTTACTTTTGCAAAAGCGGTAGATATCGGCGTTGTCCATAATATAGCAAGAGACAAACCCAAGCCCACCCTTCTACCAAATGACTTATTGTTGTTGATTGACGCGAGCAAATTATTCTTCATTAGAATATCCACTCCACAGCAAATTGATATAAGAGCGCTTCTGGTTTTTGCGATGTGCTGTCTATAACATCGAAAAATGCTCGATCGCCCTGCTTGCCACTAAGGAAACTTAGCTCTGCCTTAAGTGCTATGTTAATAGTGTAATCATAACGTATTCCCACGGTAAAACTATCTAAGCTATCAACAGGCAAAGAGTTTATAACTTGTTGATAACCAAAACCTAGAGCATCTAACTGCGGATTAACACCAAAGGGAATTTCGCTTGGAAAGCTGCCATATTGCGCATCGCTGCTGGCCAGTGTTGCATGGAGCAATACTGCGGGAAAATGATACCCCATACTCAAATAACCCGCGTCCAAATCAGGAACGAAGAGAATATCCGAGCGAATAGCCGTAAATTCAGAACGAATATAATAGTCGATAGTCTCGTATGATAAACCCAGCTTGTAGAAGCTTGCATTACCATCGATATCAAGTGAATTGGCGCTTTGCAAGAAATTCAACTGCCGTAAGACATCTTGAAATCCACTCAACTCTTGGTTTATTACGGAAACCGAGCCCTCATGATAAGCCGCGGAAAAGAGGAAATTTCTCCACTGAGCGTCGCCTGCAAGCCCGAAAACGTATTGAACATCAGCCTCGCGGCGATCGCCAGAAACGACAAGTTCGCCCTCAAAAAAGCCATAATATGCATTTAGAGACCCCGTGATTGAAGACGCTGAATACTTGTATCGACTTGTTAAGCCATCGAAATCAGAAAATACGTAATTTGTATAAACTTGTATAGGAGGTGAAATCCAATCGTAGGCAAAGCCCACATCTATTACATCGCTGTAATTAAAAAAAGGAATGCGTTGACGTCCTAGTTTAAATGACAAATTAGTTGTCGGCTCGTATTGTAAATACAGCCACTGCACGCCACTTTTTCTGCTTTCTCCACTGTGGCCTAACACCTGAGCGACCACAGATAATTTCTCGGAGTAGCTAAAATCACCACGAATCGCGAGTAAGCTCTGCTCTGAAAACGAAAGCTCATTGTCATAGCCTACAAAACTGAGGCTGTCATCGTCGATCGCGCCGCTTACTATTCTGCCAAAGCCGCTAAACTCAAAACTACTATCATCGGCTAGGCTAGGCAATGACGCCAATGCGAGCGCAAGAATACATAATCCATAACTACATATCTTGGCAACATACTGCGGGGTGTATTTGCAAAGTATTTTCACGTTTTATTCACTACCCTTCTAAGTCAAAAGTAAGCACAACCAAGCGGTCTCGTAAGGTAGTTAGATTGTCTTCTACATGCATCCCCTCATCTATGTGCAATATCATTTCCGATGCCTTGCTGTTAACTGTGGTGGAAATGGTTTGCTCTTGAGTTTCAATTAACCCCAGTTTAAAGAAACAATCGTCGAGTTCACTTTGCATGTCTTCCATAATATGCATGGTTTTTTGCTTATGCTGGGTTTGCATTTGGATGATCATTTCCATTGTGGATTGAATATCTTGAAGTTCGTCGCGAAGGTTATTGATGCTGAGGTCGCTATTGGCAACATTGCTCGCTGGAGCATCATCTAAACTTCCAGATATTTTCTTATTTAGAGCGTCGGTATCCTCAATGATCATCATCAGATTGTCGCGTAAGTCGCCTCTCTCCATTTCGTCATCGGGCATATTTTTTATGATCACCGACACACTTTCAAAATTGACAATGTATCGGCTACCCTTCTCCAAAAATCTCGCTGTCATTGAAGCAGCTCTATTTAACAAGTCTTGCTCTAATGGAGTAATCATCATTTGAGATGAACGATTTATTATGCGTTTATCAGTGCGTAATTGCACACAAGCATCAATATTTAGGCCGTCAAAAACATCGAACAAAGCGCTAATCAGTGCCTCTGGTGTTCGTATCTTCAAGCCACTGCGTAAGAATCCCAGTACCGTCCCTAGATGACCAGCGCTCGCAATTACCGACATCACCATATCGGTAGTTTCACGGTTTTCGTCGGATAATTCGGCAATACGAGCTCTATCCTCAATCACTACTTTTACTTTTCTTGCAACTAGTGTGGCATCGATAGGTTTAGTCAGGTAGTCAAGGCCACCCACGTCGAAACCACGCAAAATCTCCTCGGTGTGCGTATTACCCGATACAAACATCACTGGCATTTGCGGGGCTGTTTCAAGAATTTGTTTACATGTTTCGTAGCCGTCCATATCGGGCATAACAACATCGAGCAAGACAAGCTCAATATCGGGGTCATCTTTCACCATTTGCACGGCTTGAAAACCACTTGTAGCGGCGACTATCGCGTACTTATCTTTCAATACTTCCATCAAAATGCGAAGTTCATTTGGAGAGTCGTCAACAAGTAGAATTCTATTCTTGTTCATTCTTTATCCTATCAGCGTGATCGCAGTGTTAATTGAAGCTGAAACGGCCGCTGTATCAAATTTAAGCATTGAATCTTTGGCATGCAGTAACTCTTCGTGAAGCTGAGGAGACAGTTCGCATTCAAGAATGTCGTTAAGTATGTCTTCAGCAGCAAATAAGTCTTTGTTTACTAACGTTAAAAGCTCTTCCAACCCAGATTTGATATAGTCTAAGCTTTCTTTTCTCAAGTCGGTAGTACTTGTTGTCTTAATGGGGTTATCGACTGCAGCAAAGTTTTTATTAAGCCCTTCTAGAAAGCGCTGTACTTTTATTATCGCCTGCTGTTTGGGCCAACTATCGTGATTGATTAACGAAGCTTCATATTCACCCGCCCAATCCGCAAGTTCAGTGATACCTAAGTTGCCAGCACCACCTTTTACCTTATGTAATAAAATAATAGCGTTCGTGCTGTCATCACTTTGTTTTAACTCACTAACTTTCGCTGCGAAGTCTGCATGCTCTTGCAAAAAGCGCTCGATTAGAGAATACAGAAGGGGCCAGTCTCCACCAAGTCGGTCAAGACTACTCTGGGTGTCGATACCATCAATCAGCACCGTCTCTATTTCTACATCCTGACTGTCAGTTTCTCCCTCTGTCACTGCACTTAAATACTTTAATACAACTGCTCTTAAGCTCTCACGCTCGATGGGCTTTGAAATATGATCTTGCATTCCTACGCTATAGCACTCTTCAACGTGCTCGGTAGAGTTGTGAGCGGTCATGGCGACGATCGGTACATCAGCATAAGCCTTATTAGAAGCTCTTATCAATTGAGTTGCTTCGATCCCTCCCATCACAGGCATTTGCAGGTCCATCAGTACCAGGTGATAGTCGTTCATCTCCAGCATATCTATCGCTTTTTTGCCATCGTCTGCTAGCTCAACATGACAATCCCATTTGGATAGCATTTTCATTGCTATCATCTGGTTTACAGGGTTATCTTCAACCAGCAAAATACGACTATTAGTTAGGCTTGCTTCATCTGCTGTGTTAACAGTACGAACCAAAGTCATATCTTCTAAGGCGGCGTCACTTGTTTTAAAACAAATGTCTACATGAAAGGTAGTGCCCTCACCCAACTCACTCTCAACGGTAATTTCGCCATTGAACATTTCAACCAAATTTTTAGTGATGTTCATACCCAAGCCAGTACCACCAAAATCACGGGTTATGCTGGTATCGGCTTGCTCAAAAGCCGCAAAAACAGTACTGATGTGCTCCTTGCTAATGCCTATTCCGGAATCAGCAACGGTTAAACGATACACACCTTTTGAATTGAAAGGTGTGAATGAGAGAAACACGCCGCCGTTGTCGGTAAATTTAATGGCGTTGGATAATAAGTTGCTGATAATTTGGGTCAGCCGAAGTGGATCAGTTATCAACACATTTGGAACGGCCGCATCAATGTTGAAACGAAATTCTATGCCTTTGTTTTTAGCATCTAAAATGAACGGGGCGCAAACCGATTGGAAATAGGTTTTTACATTAACCGGTGATAACTCTAGCTCTACTTTTTTTGCTTCAATCTTAGAAAAATCAAGAATATCATTTATGACACCTAACAAATGCTTGCCAGACGTAAGCGCCACCGAGACTAATTCTTGCTGCTCTAGGGTAAGTTCCTCGTCAGAAAGCAAGGTTAATACGCCCAACACACCATTCATTGGTGTTCTTAGCTCATGGCTCATATTTGCGATGAAATCAGATTTAACCTGCAGGGCAAGTAAGGCGTCATCGCGGGCCTTTTGCATTTGTGAGGTGCGTTTTGCGACTAGCTTTTCCAAACTTTCGCTGAGCTTTGACAGCTCCCGGTTCTTTTGAAACAGCTGTTTACTATTTATCTCGAGTAAATCTTCAGCTTCCTTTCTTGCTAATTGCTCCCTGGCCAGTCGCTTTTCCAAGCGGATGAGGTCGCTGGGCATTACTGGCCCTCGGATCTGAGTGTAAAAATAGTATTGTGAATATCTTGCTCAACCCAGTCTTTACGTTCAACCGTGAAAGACTCCCCATAATACGAAGATGTGGATGCAATTAATCCTTCGGCTAAATCAGCAAAGCCTCTGGTTGATTGATAATGAAGTTTAAAACCGTCATCATCAGTAAGCGCGTCTTGATAGGAAAAATGGGGAAGCTCGGCATCGGGATAAAGTTTTCGAACTTCAACATGAATGTGTTTATCTATTTGCTTAAGTAATTCTAACGTAGAGCCGGCTTCTTTAAAAAAACTCTCAAACTTCTCGGTAAACACCTTTCCAAGATGCACGCCAAAGGTGTGTATCAGCTTTGGTACGGGAATATCAACTTTAGCGCTCAATTCAACCACCATGTCGACTAGCTCTACATGGTCGTAGGTTCCTACCGACGTATAAGCCCCACCAGACTTAGGATTTGTTGCGTCAATCAAGTCGTCTAACATATCCTCGCCAAACGCGGCTTCAACCATCTGTGAAAACTCAGTAAAAACGATACCTTTCATTGCGTTACCTTGTAAAAGTGAAGAAAAACCCTCCTTGTTACCGTAAAGCTCAATATTATGTGTCACTTGCTTCCATGGAACTACCTTTCGCACCTAGAGTATGCGTTTACGCTTTAGAATAAAGTATGAATAGTTAGACTTAATTATAATGACTTAAACGGAACAAAATGTGCTCCTTGATAAAATGCCGTATCGGTTATCATTAAAGAGCTTTTATCTTGGCGCAGACTTCTATTTTTTTATCAAATTTGTCACTAAAAGCTCGTATCGTCCTTTCTTGCCTCTCTGTATTAGCACTCACTTTCAATGCTGGTGCAAAACAAATAACAGTCACTATTGTAGACCAAAACAATGCACCGGTGCCCAACGCAGTGCTAAGTATCACATCGCCAGATGTAAAAACTGTGCTGAACCCGACAATAGAAGAAAAAGCCGCTGTGATGGACCAAATCAATGAACAGTTTTCTCCAACGGTGCTCATTGTAGAACAAGGCCAACAAGTCTCTTTCCCCAACAGCGACGAAATCAGACATCATGTATATAGCTTTTCACACCCTAATCAGTTCGAAATAAAGCTATTTAGCGGGCAAGACACTAAGACTATATCGTTTGAAAATCATGGTGTCGTTGTGCTTGGCTGTAACATTCACGATAACATGATTGGCTACATTTACGTGAGCAATGGCCAGCCTAGCTACTTAAGCGATGTAAATGGAAATGTTCAGTTTCTGTCCGAGGTGAGTGAAACGACGAGTATTAAGGCATCAGTTTGGCATCCACAATTGTCAGTTATGCAAGATCAAATAATAGAAATCAGCATCCCTGCCGATACAAGTTTTCACAGGGTGACAATTCCATTTATTTTGGAGCCAGAGCAAGTCACAAAAGAGCAAACAGGATTTAAGAGGAAGTTTGGTCGCTAAATGATGCAAAAATCACTAAATCAACGCATAAATCGCCTCATTATCAATATTGTAGTGCTCACTACGATAAGCCTGCTGGTGTTCATTTGGAAATCGACGAGCGATCAGGCGACAGCTCAGCTTTCAAGAGACCTGCAGGTAGCCCAAAACATTCTCACCAAAGTGTTGGACGACAAGGAAGCCTTGCTTGAAACCTCTACGTCTTTGCTCACTTCCGACTTTGGCTTCAAACAAGTTGTTGCCAGCAGAGACAAAGCAACGATAGAAAGCTTATTAGCTAACCATGGCAAGCGCATCAATGCTGACCTAATCACTCTTTTCACGCTATCCAATGAGGTGATCACAAGTGTGCCGGCCAAGCTCGAAGCTAACTCCGTGTTTGTGTACCCCGACCTAATTCAAGAAGCTATCGATAAAGGCGTGTCAAGTTCGATACTTTCTCTGGACGGCCAGTTATATCAAGTATTTTTTGCCGATGTTAGAGCACCGCGAACCATCGCCGTTGCTATGATGGGTTTTAAAATTGATCAGAGTATCGCCGAACAACTGAAAAACATCACACAACTCGATACCACAATATCGGTAAATACCGACAAACGCACCTATGCCATAAGTACCTTGAGTAAAGACGATCTTGCAAAGAGTAAAGCAATTGAGGAACTCAATACGCTTTCATGGCCTATTCTGGCGATATCATCCAGCCATGACTACATATCAACTTCCTTTGTGTTGATTGAAAAAGAAGATCTACGGGTAGACTTTATTCTATCGAACAACGTCAACGCCATACTCAGCGACTTTGTTAGCTTACAACTCAGTATTGGTTTGATCGCCGTTTCCGCTGTGGTAGTTGCCATCTTTTTCGGTGCCCTGCTATCAAAAAAACTAGTACAGCCAATCCAAACACTCACCCAACATGCTAAGAAAATAGCGAGTGGTAATTACGAAGCTTACACAGCGGTTGTAGGACATTCATCTGAGCTTAGTACACTCTCTGACGCCTTTAATACTATGCAAACTAATATTAAAGACCGCGAAGACAAGGTCATTTATCAAGCTCAACATGATTTACTCACAACACTTTATAATCGAAACCACGTAGAAAAACTACTCAACGAAAAATTTGAGAACAACGAGTGCTTTCAAGCGATCGGGATCAACATATTTGGCTTTCGCGGTATAAACGATACCTTTGGTTACGACAATGGTGATATCTGCTTGGAAACACTTGCAGAACGGGTTGCTAGCTTGGGTGGCTTATCTGCGCGCCTGACCGGAGGTGAATTATTATGGGTGCCCAACGAAGAGGTTTCCCTAGCGGAACTTGAACGCATAAAGCAATCCCTTGACGGAGATGTAACTGCCCCTGGCCTAAATATTCCGATGAAGGTAGCTATGGGCATTATAAATTGCCCTTCCGATACCCACTCGCCTAGCGAATTATTTAGAAAAATGAATATTGTGATTGATGAGGCACAAATTTCTCGCCAGTTTATTCTGCCATTCTCTAATGAGCTTGAAGAGAAGTACACCCGACGCCTTGCCATTATTACCGAGCTCAAAAAGGCACTTGCTGAGGACAGCGACGAACTAGCCCTGTTCTATCAACCTAAACTGAGTTTACATAGCAATAAAGTTGAAACCGTCGAGGCACTGATTAGGTGGAACAACAAAGCTCTAGGTTTTGTATCGCCAGAGGACTTCATTGCTGTTGCTGAACACGCAGGCTTCATCGGAGAAGTAACAAACTGGGTTTTCAAACGTGCAATTGATGATATTTTATCTTTCAAAGAAGAGAACATAGATATTACTGTCGCTATCAACATATCAGCTCAAGACGTCATGAATCCTGAGTTGCTGTCAATGGTGCTCAAGCTGCTAAAAGAGAATTCCCTGCCCACCAGTGTCTTATCCTTCGAAATGACCGAAGGGCAACTGGTAAGGAACTTACAAAAAGCAGTAACACAGTTAGCCATCATGCGTGATGCCGGCTTCAAAATTGCGATTGACGATTTTGGTACAGGTTACTCATCACTCTCCTATTTAAGCAGACTACCAGCCGATATCCTTAAAGTGGACAAGAGCTTTGTATTGAAACTGGATGAACAGCAATCTGATCAAACAATCGTAAAAACCGTAGTTAAGCTGGCTCATGATTTTAATATGGAAGTGGTTGCTGAAGGCGTTGAAAATGAAGCGTCTCTTAAACTCCTCACAGACTACGGCTGCGAGTTTGCACAGGGTTATCATATTTGTCGCCCGATTGATGCACAAAAATATATCAGTTGGCATAAAGACTATGCTGCATCGCCTCAACATTCATAAAATCGATTATATAGACTCTAACGGCGGCTTCTTAATCATGCACAAGCATCCCCTATTGTTCACAGCCAAATTCTTATTTTGTATCGCTATATTTAGTAACCATAGCCTGAGCTTAGGCGCTGAAGGAAAACTGCTTGCCACCGCAGGTCTTAGCCAAGTTGAAGGCTCTGGTGGTGGTGGACTAGTGCCTTGGGCGACGCTATCAGGATATGATAGCCACGACGAATTATCACTATCAGTAAGCGTGAGCTCAGCCGAACTAAACGATTACAGACTTGCCGTACAAACACTAAGTGCCTCATTTTACGATAGAGTGGAAGTGAGTGTTGCTCAGCAGCGTTTTGATTTAAAAACCTCGGGGGTTGATATTAAGCAGCATATCATTGGGCTAAAATACAAACTTTATGGCGATGCTGTATATGGATACTCCCCTCAATTGAGCCTTGGTTTACAACATAAGAAAAATGAAGATGCTACCATCCCTAATGCTTTAGGCGCAGCGAGCTCTTCTGGCACCGATATTTACTTTGCGGCAACCAAGGTTCACCTTGGCGCCATTAGTGGCTACAACACAGTCTGGAATTTGACTGCCCGAGCAACTAAAGCGAATGAGCTCGGCATTTTGGGATTTGGAGGCCCGAGTAACGATCGCTACGAACTCATGGTAGAAGCTTCTGCGGGCATACTACTTTCGCGAAATTTGGTGATAGGTGTCGAATATCGACAAAAACCCGACAACCTAAACTTGGGCGAAGACGACTGGTTCGACGTTTTCTTTAGCTACATTCCTAATAAAAACTTATCATTAACAGTAGCATGGACTGAACTTGGCAGCATAGCGGGCGCAGCAAAGCAGGACGGTCTATACATTTCACTTAATGGGCACCTATAGTAATGACAAGAGTAAATGAAAGACATAGTGTTAACGCAAGGTGCCTTCAGCTAATACTGTCAGCATTTTTTACACTTCTATTTAGTGCTTGCACAATTAACTCTTCACAAGGAATGAATAAGAATAGTACGCTATATGAACAGTTGGGTGGGCAGAACAAACTTGAGGAAATAGCTGATAATTTTGTAGATGAGATTTCCTTCGACGCACAAATATATCCGTATTTTGCAAACTCAAACATAAAACGCTTTAAGAACAAGCTTGTTGAACAACTTTGTGTGATGAGCGAAGGCCCTTGTCAATACAGCGGTGACACGATGGAACAAGTTCACACTGGCATGAACATTACTGAACGCGATTTCAATCGAACAGTCGACCTTTTTATTGCTGCAATGACCAAAGCTGGCATTTCACACCCTCTTCAAAATCGTTTACTAAAAGAAATGGCGCAAACGCGTGACCAAATGCTTTACAAATAAATTTGCTTTTGCCCCCAAATGTGAATATAAATTGCTTACATATTTAGTGTCGATAATATTTACAAAGCTCTCATAAATAATCTATATCATCGCTAAAACGCAGTAATCACCTAGCTGCTTTTACTTGGTATGAATATTGCTTTTTTATTGCAAAAGCGCTTTTTGCTAGATGGACTTCGAAAAGTGAGTTCGAATAGTAAAAATAACGCGACGCAATGATGCGACAGCGTTAGCAAATAAAACAGACTGCTCAAACAATATAAGTAGCGTATGTTTTAAAATATTTTCTGTAGAGGTAGCAATGAAATTTAAAAAGCTCATAAGTACGATCCTTCTCATCGCTGGGTGTGGTGCAGCGCAAGCGGCCTTTATCACAAACGACGATATAGATAGCATTATCATCACCGTTCCAGAGAGCTACGAGTTGAGCAATGTTGGCATTGCAGGCAGTTTTCTTTTTGATGAAGACATCGGTCGCCAAAGAGGTATCAGTGGTGACATCGACACTATCTTCAGACTTAGCCAGATAGAAGGCCTATCTGACGCAGAGAAAGTGCCAATTTCGGCTACAAACAGTCTCATTATTGATGTATTGCTGAACAGAATCGTCGACATTCGCTCGTTTTCATTATTTAATGACGCAAAGACCAACTCGAACGAAGAGATCAGCGAGTTGGAACTGACACTATTTGGTGGCGTTGAGACTCTTTTCACTCAGCTGTTCACGAACTTATCAGCTTCTCATCGTGAGGGAAGATTTGATGAAATGGTACTGTTAGGTGGCTCTACCTTTATCGGCGGCGTCGACAGACTTACTTTTGTGATTAGCGGCATAGAAAGAGAAGGTGAAGCTGAATTAAGAGAGTTTCAACTGTCTATTCAGGAAGTGAGTGCGCCAGCTGTGTTAAGTCTATTGCTTATTGCAGGGCTTATCGCGATACGCAAACGCAAGTAACTCAATTTTTCGAACAAAAAGCCGTCACCGATGTGACGGCTTTTTTATGTCTACGAATTATTTAACTGGCTTTGAATAGTTGCCAAAAGGCAGAAAGCGTTCTTCGTTCAAAAAGAAAGAACAATACAAGGTAACTTGAAAGCGCAATGACTGATAGAGCCAATATTTCTAATATACCAACCTGACCGAACGACCCTTTCAGCACATGCAAGAGATAAAAGATCACAGCGTTATAAATAAAAGGCCGAGACAAGGCCATCGTTAATTTCCAAGCCCCCTGAGTGATTGATTGTGCTACAAAAAGATTTACTGGCAACATGATTGCCAATTTTACGCCAATGCTCACTACGCCAGCGAATGCACCGAGCGACGAGGCAAAATACAAACACACTAAAATGGCAATAGCAGTTGAAATAAGCTCTGCATACAAAGCCCTGTGAGTGCTTTTATAGGCCACCAGCAAGCTGGGCACCAAAACGTAAGTAAAAGAGCAGGCAGCAATTAATGCTAAAGCTTGAAGCAATTCGCCTGCGGGCCACCAGCGTTCAAGAAAAATCAATTCAACAATGGAGTCCCCTAACGCGCTAAACACTACAAACAAAGGACTGATAACCATAAAGCAGACTTGAGTTAAACCCAGGAAAAAATCACTCACAGCAAGTTTATTATTTACTTTCCTAGAAAGCACAGGATGACCGTAAGTCATTACCGCGCTACTAAACGCCTTGGCTGGCAATTGCACCAATCTATTAGCAAAGTTAAATAAACCTACTGCACTTGGGCCACTGAATATGCTCAGCGCAAATATTATTCCCTTATCTACCGCATTTTCACTTAATGATTTAAGCGCTGCAGGAAAGCCAAGAATGAAGGTTTCTTTAAGTAGGTTAATATCGAAACTCAGAGGTAAGTGTCGGCGGTGTTTGAGTAAAATCAAAAAAGAGGAAATCGCCGCCATGAATATCGACTGCACGATAAAACCGAGCACTCCTAAACCGACAACTGCCAGAGCACAACCAGCCAACAAACCAACAACTTTTCCTAAGAGTGTGCGCAGGGCCAAGGACTTAAAGTCTCCGTCCCTTCTGAGATGAACGATATGAACTCTCGCTAGCGCTTGTAGAGGCAAATAAGTCATTGCCAACATAATGTGCCAAAAATAGATGTCGTCAAAGGTGAAGCGAGCTAACAGCAAAGCCAAAACAAAAGCGATGGCCGTGCTTAATAGAAGCCCGACCCAAAAAAGCGTACCATCGTCTCGCGGCGTTATGTCTTTTTTCGAAATATATGAGTTATCAATCATTGAAGAAAAAAAGAGTGAAACGAGTTCCGCAATCGCTAACATGAGCACTGCGATCCCGAGTTCATAAGGCGTGAGGAAATACGAAAACACGAAAAATGAAAAAATGGAGAGAAAAATTAAGCCAAACTTCTCAGTAAATATCCATGCAAGACGCTGCAGCCGAGCGATAGCATTGCTACTCATATCGAATACTCATGATTTTTCCATGTGCTTTGTTTTTATAAGAATAGCTTTGAGCGTTTCCCAATAACCTATGTGCTTTGCACACAATGCAAGCCACTTTAGTTTGTGTTGTTTACGCTTTAGGTTATTCAGTGTCATCCAACTGACTCTGCGTCTGAAAGCTTGCTCTCCCAACCATTCCTTGTGTTTAATACTGGCCTTTAGTATTAAACTGGCATTCTTCTCGTTATATATATGATTTTTATAGGTGATACCCGATTCCACCATTGCCCGATAAAAGAACAAAGGTTCAGGAATATTTTTGATTAGCGCACCTGAACATAGTAGTCGAATATACAGATCCCAATCTTGCGCATTTGACAAAGACTCATCCAAACAATGTTTTTTTAACAGCTCAGCCTCACAGGTAAAGCCGCTGAAGCCACAGAAAGTATTGCCCTTTTTGAGTTCAGCGTCGCTAACATAGTTTGCCTTATTTACGCTGATAAGCTCGCTACCTAATATTTGTTTTCCACAAACCGTCGACGAGACATTACTGAAAGCCTGGTAAACCTCACTAATTCTGCGAAGGTAGCTTGGGAACCACACGTCATCGTCATCTAAGAAAGCGACGATATCGCCTTTAGCTTCGGATAGGCCGATGTTCCTGGCTCTATTTGCACCTTCCTGCCCCTGTGTGAATAGTGTCTTACAAAGTGGATTCGATAAAAGCGTCTCACAAGCTGAATAATCAAAGCTAGGACTATCATTAACAACAATAATCTCGACAGGAGCAAGCTCTTGAGAGAGAACGCTAGTGAGAGACTCAAGTAAAAACAAAGGCCTTTCGAAGCTTGTTATGATAACCGAAAAGGAAAGCGTTGAACGCTGTTCTAGCCCACTAAGCATTTGTTTTCCCTAGAAAGTATAGTCTAGCTATAATGAAGAAGCTGAGAGTAAATAAGAACATATCAAAACTGTTGTGATTAAGAATAATATACGCAATGTAATTGGTAATAGCTTGAACAAGGAATAGCGCGGAACAAAAAACGGTTTCATACTTGCGCTGAGGCGATGTTCGAATGTAAACGGCGAAACCGCGCTGAACCGCAACAAAAATCATCAAACAAAGTAGCACAAAACCAATCACACCTGAATGCAACACGACTTCAAAATAACCACTGTGCGCATTGCCAATAAAATCCCAGCGTTGAATAAAATCAGCTACTGTACTACTAGCCCAAAAGGCACCAAAACCATAACCTAGTAACCACTTGTCTTGGGCGTAAGGTGTAAGTAACTCCCAAATTATTGCTCGGTTTGTCAGGTTACTGTCCCTTCCCAATAACGACAGAATAAAGTCGTAACTGTAGTAGGCGATAAATCCAAACAGAGCACTCACGAAAGAAAGTACAAATAAACGTTGTAGCGTATGTATTTTATTTCGCCCTCGCAACAAGTTCAAAGCAAGGATGATAGAGCCCCCAATTATACACATCATTACGGCAGACGCGGATTGAGAGAGCAAAACAGCAAGTATGAGCATAGACAATAATATTTTATCAACAAAACTGCGATAGCGTTTTAGCGCTATAAAAAGCAGAAGGCCATATGCATACACTCTGGCTGCCCCATTTTTGTTATCGAACATGCCTCTAAAACCTGCCTCGCGATCACTTAAGCCTAATGATAATTCGCTCCCACTTATAAAAGTGTAAGCAAAGCCTATAACGACGGTGGCACAAACAAGATTAGCTAATAGATTTAACAAGGAAATAGGAGTGAAAACTTGAGCAATGGTGTAACAAACTAGCACTAAGGTTACAAACGCTACACAACGCCTGAGGGATACCGAGCTAACATCCGACCATGATATCGACAATATAAACAAGCCACATAAAAGTAACAATGGCCAACCAAATAACCACAGCTGTCTTAGCTTAGTTTTGTGTTGTTGAATAAGAAAAAACAGGCTAACGGCTAATAAACCCAAGCCTACAATTTGATTTATTATATTTCCGCTCACCCCACTCTCAAATGCAGAGCGCTGATCGTCGCCGCTTAACAAGCTAGCAAAAAAACGAATAAAGCCCATGTAAAAAGCCAAAGCAATGAGCAAAAATGTAGAATAAAACTGATGCTTTGTTATTGTCATAGCTACAGCATAAGCTCCAAATAGCGTGATGTTGAAAGCTTCACATCAAAACGTGCAACCGTATTTTTGTATGACTCTGCACTGTGCTCTTTTTCCAAGGAGCTAACTATTTTTCGATATAACTCATCCACATCTAAGTAAGCTACCAACAAGTGTTTTTGTTCTACCAGTATTTCTTTTGGGCCATGAGGACAATCAAAAGCCAAGACAGGCGTATTGCAAGCCATAGCCTCAACTAGCACATTGGGGCTTCCCTCAAAACGAGAGGATAGCACGAACAAATCTGCCGCTGCCACTTCAGACATAGGCGCAGAACAATATCCTGCAAAAGACACAAGCTTTTCTAAATCTAACTTTTGCGCTTGCTCAGCCAACTCGGCTCTGAGTTCTCCCTCGCCAAAAATGATTAGCCGACACTTAACGTGCTTATTTACTTTTGACAGCGCCTCCAGCAATAAATCAAAGCCTTTTTGCGGAGCCAGTCTGCCAACGGCAACAATGACCTTTGTTTCTTTATTCACCAGCCAATCGTGTGATGGAGGCTGCGAAAGTTGAGAATATAAATCTTTTGCTAAAACCGGATTAGGAGCAACTGCAATTTGTTGCTCGCGCAAATTTGTTTCACTAATTAAATCCTCTTTAACACCTTGAGATACAGCAATAATCGGCTTAACGCTTCTTCGATAAACGAAAGGGGCGATGGCGTATGCTAACTTCATAGTAGCATTGTTATTAACGCTTCTGTCTCTTGAAAAGGTGTTGCGCTCACTCATACTCAAGCGCTTTTGCCAGCCCAATGACAAACAAGTTAAGTACGCGATCACATTGATGTGAGTTAATGCGGATAATATTGCATCAGGATTCAGTCTTTTAATAGCTTTACGAAGAGGCCAGAAAGCGTGTAGCGTGCGTTCACAGTCTAATTCAATCACAGCAATGTCGGCCGATAAAAAAACGCTATTCTCCCCCCCTTTACCTACGAGTACAAAACTAAGCTGATGACCCATTTCGCTCATTTGGTTTGCCAACCTCAGCATCATTTTCTCTGCGCCACCGCCGCGAAGGTCATGTAATACGATACAAATCGACGCCATTAGTGCTCACCACCGATGAGTGTTAAATATGCCCGAGCGGCCTGTTCGGAGTGAAACTGAGAGACGCTTTGCTCAAGGTTTTCGCAAGGCAATTCATCGTAACTCAACATCGCCTGAGACAAAGCATGAATATCGCCGTTGTTAAGCAAATATCCATTCACCTTATGCTGAATAATTTCAGCCGGCCCGGTCGGGCAAGCAAAGGCAATGCTGGGTATATTTAATGATAGCGCTTCAATCAAAACGGTTGGCATCCCCTCGTGACGAGACGACAAAACAAAACAGCAGGCTTTCGACAGAATATAATAAGGGTTTGGCACAAACCCGGTGAAAACCACTGCATGATCTATATTCAATGTCTTGCTAAGCGTTAGAAGCTGATTTTTTTGTGAACCGTCACCAACAACAACTAACAGTGGTAGTTGCGCGTTAGCCTTCAAAGCTAAAGCATAAGCTTGCAAAAGTAAGTCAAAGCCTTTCTGTTGCTCCAACCTTCCTATTGCAACGAAATAATTTTCCCTAGTCCAGCCCTCAATCGTTTGCTGAGCCAGTTGCTTCATTTCCTTTACCACAGAAGGATTTGCCAAGTACGCAATACGGTTTTTGAACAAGGGAACAGTCTTAATCAGTTCTTTCTGTAAGGCTTTCGAGACCGCTACAACCTTCCCGAAACACACATAAAGGCAATAAAGTAATTTAATTTGCCGAGGACTTAAATTTTGCCCCGATACGTCAAAAGCACAATGCCGAGTAAATACTATCTTCAATTGGGGATAGCAGCATTTACATATAAGAGCAGCAATATTAGCTGTTTCAGTTGCCGCTATGATTGTATCTATTTGCTCACGCTTTATCAGTGCCAGCATTTGGCGAATGCGTTTTAGGGCAGAAGAATCAGCTTCTGTATGAGTGACCTTGAATGTTGAGCCCAAACGCGGATCTTGAAGTTCAGCACCTTGCAACAAATGAAAAAAAACGACCAAATCTTGAGCAAGAAACTCATTTGCGAGATTTCTGCTCACGCGCTCAATTCCTCCGTCGGCTTTATATTCCTTGAGTAGAAACAAAACGCGTTTAGTCATATTTCTTTTTGCCAAAAAATTTATGTTTCAATACACAATACACTGCGTGTGGGTTAGTTGTTAAATAGCGCCAAAAGAGCTTTTTAGGCTCGGTGAGCATTCGGTGAGCCCACTCCAAGCCCCTATTCTGCATCCATAAAGGGGCGCGTTTATAGTCACCTGTTACGTAGTTAAAACAACCACCGCAACTGATGATAACCGGTACCCGCAACTTGCTTTTATTTTCCATTATCCAATATTGTTCAATCGGTTTGCCAAAGCCGACCCATAGCACATCTGCATTCGATGCATTTATGTGTGCAATAACTTCATCAGACTTAGACTTATCGAAGTAACCATGCAAAGCACCTGCGATATGAAAGTTGTGATATGTAGAGTTTAAAATTTGAGCACAGTTTGAAACCGTCTCTTCGCTTCCACCCAACAAGAAATGGCGTAAGCTATGTTCTGACAACTCAGGTAAGTCGGTAATAGTATCTGTGGTTGCCGTGCGTTCGGGTATTTCATGCCCGTCTATCCATTGAGAAAAGCGAACCACACTTTGGCCATCAGCATGCACTAAATCTGCTTGATTAAGGCTATGCATAAATGTCGTAGAGCTATTGGCCAGAGAAATTGCGTGGCCGTTAGCATCGAAAATGACAAAAGGGCTGTCCCCGCGAGAATAGCTTTTTACCCTATCAAGGATTACACTGACCATCCCCAAGCGATTTATGCATGCTATCTTTATTCCGGCAATATATGTAAATTGTTGGCTATCAGTAGGCAAAAGACTCGAGTTCCTTGATAAAAGTGCCAAAACAGAGATTAAACGTGTTAAAAAATAGAAATGTTGCACCCGATAATAATACTAAGCTATCTTCCGAATATTCGGCGAAAGGCGCATATCTGAACTTCGTCGGCGATGCCCATGAATAATATAATGAACACGTTGATAATGAAAGAACTTAACTACTCAAAAGCCCCTATTTATGCGCGGCTTCATCATCAGGTGTTGAGATAATATTGTTTATGAGAGCAAGCATTTGGCTAGGCAGCAGTCTTTTTTTGCTACTTTTACCTTATCTTGCTTGGTCAAATTTAGCATTTGACAAGATCGACAAACAAGGCATTGTTGATACCTACGGCGCAAAAGCTTTACAACGCATAGAGCGATGGCAGAGCTTACTCAGTGATTTGAATAACGAAGCTGAAGACGAAAAGCTACAGAGCGTAAACGACTTTTTCAACAAACTTGATTTCGTTGATGATAAAACCCTTTGGGGCAAAGAAGATTACTGGGCCACCCCTATCGAGTTTTTGTCGAGCAATGCCGGTGATTGCGAAGACTTTACGATAGCAAAATATTTCACTCTAGTTGAGTTGGGAGTCGACAAATCAAAATTGCGGCTCATGTATGTCACAGCAACTAAACCTCCACAAGCACATATGGTATTGGCTTATTACGAAAGCAAAGATGCTATTCCACTTGTACTCGACAACCTCAACAAGCGCATTTTACCTGCCAATAGACGCAGTGACTTAATCCCGATATACAGTTTTAATGGTGACGGTTTATGGTTAGCGAAGGCACAAGGAAGAGGTAGACAGATGCAAGGAAAAGGCAATAACAGTCTATGGTTAGACCTTAATGAGAGAATGAAAAGTGGTTTTTAAATCTTTTGAACATATAATTTTAGATTATCTACGCGGTGATTCATTGTTCATCGTGCTAAGGGAGCAAGTATGACTTTATCCAAACAACTAGGACTCGGTTTTTTTCTTGTATTACTGATCGTCTTCCTATCAACAATGTGGGTCAATATTAGCAATACGCAAGCTTACCTAGAGCAGCAATTAAGCTCTCACTCTCAAGATACTGCGACTTCCTTGGGTTTGGCAATAATGCCCCATCTGGGCGACGAAGCGGCCCTGCCCATTATTGACACTATGACCAACGCTATCTTCGATAGAGGCTACTATCAATCTATTGTCTTATTTGATGCCAAGGGAAATATACTAGTAGAGAAAACCAATCCTAGCTCAGTCGATAAGGTGCCTGCGTGGTTTATCAGCCTATTTCCTATCACAACGCCAACCTCCTCAACCGAGCTCAATACCGGCTGGAACATTGCAGGCCGACTAGAAGTGAGAAGCAATCCAGGTTTTGGCTATATTCAACTTTGGAAAAACGCAACCAACATATTTTCGATTATCACTGTGATTTTTATTATTGGCCTATTCTTTGTTTATGCGTTGGTAAAAATGATCACACGGCCAATTAAAGATGTAGTGAGCCAGGCTCAAAGCATGAGCAATAACCATTTCGATAAAATTGAACACATCCCCAACACGCCAGAGCTTAGCGTTTTTGTTATCGCAATGAATACCTTGTCATCCAAATTGTCTGCAATGTTTCAACAAATTAGTAAACAATCAGAACAGTATCGTAAGTTAGCTTACTCCGACATGCTAACGGCAGTGGGTAATCGGCGATCATTTGAGCTCGCTTTCGAGCAACTCTTGCGAGACGAACAGCATCACCCTCATGGTTTTCTAGTATTTGTAAGAGCAAGCAGCCTTTCTTCAATTAACGAACATATCGGTATAAATGAAGGAGATAATTATCTGCAAACCCTATGCTCTGAGATTAAACAGGTTTGTGCTAAGCACTTGGCACATTTTTCGCTGTACAGGATAGCAGGAGCTGATTTTGGCCTCATACTAGAGGATATTGATAAGGGTAAATGCCAACGTATCGTTGAGGAACTCGGCACAAACTTCAAACGTATCGAGAAATCAGAATATACACAGGGCACAGCTCACATAGGCGCTACCGAATTCAGTTATAAAGATGCAATGCCGAGTTGTTTAGAGAGAGCTGATAGCGCACTCGCAATAGCGGCCACCTTACCTGAGCAATGGCAGTTTTCTGCTAATATTGCACTTAGCCAGAGCAACACCCAGTGGCGAGAGCAAATTTCAACACTTATTAGTGAAAACCATGCTGACTTTGCCGCACAACCAATCAAAAGTACACAAATGACTGTTGAGTATTATGAATGGTTTGCTCGAATTAAAAATCCCGAAAACACAGAAATGATGCCAATGTCACAGCTTATACCGGCATCACTTCGTTTAGACTACGCATGCGAGTTAGACAAAATGCTAATGACCAATGCATTGCAGATTGCTTCGGTAACACAGGATAAATTTGCACTCAATATTTCTCGTAGCTCTCTTCTCGACGCCGAATTCCAGCAATGGCTGCTCAGCCACCTTCATCTTTACGAGAAAGTCTGTGAAAGACTAACCCTCGAAATACCTGAGCGAGCATTAATCAATGGTTCGGATGCTATTTCAGTTTTTATTAAACAACTCAAAGGCTTTGGCATTCGAATTACCGTTGAACGGTTTGGCGCTCAACTTGCTAGCATTATGCACCTCAAAGCGATAAAACCTGATTACTTAAAGATTGATGGTCGCTATGTGAGAAATATCCATGATGAGCAAGATAATCAATTCTTTGTAGAATCATTAATTTCGATAGCACATGGCCTAAATATCAAGGTTATTGCCGAAATGGTAGAAAGTGCATTGGAATCTGAATGGCTTGCCAATGCTGGCGTTGACTTCCAGCAAGGATATTTCATTGACGCGCCGAGGATCGTAAAACTTGACCTAAGTTAAGTTGCCAAAAACGACAATATTGAGTAAACTAACGGCGCTAGTAATAAAAGATTTTCGGTCTGCTAAATGCAAAGCGAAAAAGTTAATATCAACCACCAACGGAACCGACGATGCAAAAATTTGCGATAACCTGTTTTCTTTGCTTAGTCACCCTAGCGGGTGCCGCTGCTCAGACAATCGCAACATCCACTATTTTTGGTGACGATGTGCAACCAGGTAACCGTTTGCATGAAAACGTGATACTGCTTGTTGAACAAGGTGAGTCAACTGATCAAGCCATCAGCCTAGCTATCGCCTCTTCCATGACGGAAGACGACACAACTCTAAGTCCCGACGCGAAATCGGCCGTGGCATTTAACGTCCCGCTCTCCAACGACTTTTATCGTGAAATGGTTCAAGTAAATAGCCTTATCGATGTTACTAAAGTATTAATCGAAGAGAGCCCAGCAAAAACCATAGAAATTATTACGCTTGGTATTGTGCTTTACCCCGACTTTGCCCAAGAGGTCCTAGATGGTGCAGCTATTACCGGTGCAATCACACCTGAAGATGCCTTAGTTGCCGCACTTCAAGCTGGCGCTGACCCTTCAACGGTTTCTACTGCAACAGCGGCTGGTGCAGCAATTGAAACAGGGCCAATTTCTCCTGTAGGTATTGGTATTGGTGCTGGCGGCGGTGGCGGTGGCGACACTACAGCCTCAACCAACTAATATTCGCACCCAATCATGCACCGCATGAATGCAAATGTTGCATATTGAAAATGCTAGCCAACAAAGCTCGCAAATGAAGACGAAAGTTAATTCCTTCCTATTCTCGTCACTACTCTTGATTGTATTTTTGCTGCCTATCCCCTTAGGTGCCAACCGACCATGGGCTTGGAATTTATTTCAAATTGCAATTTTTGCGTTAACCATCATCTTATGCATCAACTCGACAAGCCAACAAATTTATTCGCTAAAAAAATACACAGTCATTATTGCATTGTGGATTGCTATGATAGTGCTAGCATGCATGCAAATTGTCCATCTGCCCGAGGGCGTAGTCGAATGGCTTTCTCCAGTGGCTTACGAATTGCAGCGCAACGTAGGCCTTTTGGAGTTTAGCTTGTCGCTCGACCCAGGACAAAGTGCCATAAGCCTTCAAAAGCTGCTTTCCTTCTTTTGTCTGTTTCTATCAGCTCTTTTACTGCTTAATTCCGAACAACGCATAAAAGCATTGTTAATGACCATGCTCGCGGCAGGCACCTTCCAAGCTACCTATGGCAGCCTTGAAGTACTGTTAAAGCTAGAACACAGTTGGATCTTTAACATCGAGACAGAGCAAATCGCCACAGGTAGCTTTGTATACAAAAATCACTATGCCAATTTCTTAATGCTATGCTTAGCAGCGGGTATCGGCCTATTAGTTACCAGTTTGCAAAAAGACCAAATGCGCTCTCCGCGCGACCTGTTGCGCTCAGTTGCATCTACTCTGCTCAGCAGTAAAGCACTGTTTCGTGTTTGCTTGGCAATTATGGTTATCGGTCTTGTAATGAGTCGCTCGCGCATGGGGAATACAGCTTTTTTCGTTGCGATGACTGTTACCGGTGTTTTGGCACTCTTCCTAATTAAGAAGCGAAGCCGAGGACTGACGCTTCTGATCATTTCGATGTTTATTGTTGATCTGCTCATTGTTAGTGCTTACTTTGGACTTGATAAGGTGAAAAGTCGACTAGGCGAAACAAGTTTAGCTCAGGAAAGTCGAGATGAAGTGATAGTTGACGCTTTGCCAATGATCAAGGACTTCCCCATAAGTGGCTCTGGAGCAGGCAGTTTCTATTCGGTCTTCCCAGGTTATCAAAATGCAGATGTGTTGCCCTTCTACGATCATACACATAACGATTATCTGCAGTTCGCAATTGAATACGGATTACTTGGCTTTTCAATACTTTTGTTAATATGCCTATACGCTGCTTATAAATCCTTACACGCCATGCGTAATCGCAAGAATTCAATTTTTAAGGGAAGTGCTTTCGCCTGCGTAATGGTATTTATTGGAATGGCAATGCACACCAGTGTTGACTTTCCACTTCAGGCCTATGCGAATGCCTGCTATTTTGTGTTGTTTATTGCCCTAGCAGTAATATCTAGCAGCTTAAAACTTAGGCCTCGCAGTTAAGCTCCCTTAACGAGACCATTCGGGGAAAGCGATCTGTATTGGCTAGTTTGCTTAACCAGCGACAGCTCGTACGTTTTGCATCATAACGTTGAATAGTCGATAACACTTGAGCCTTGATGAGCTTATTTCTCATGCCTAATTCTATGTATTCGGGCAACACCGCACGCACGTGCGCATAGAATGGATGGTTTGATTGATAGCTAGCCAAACCGAATTGTATTAACGCTAAGTGCACCTCAGGCTTTTTAGGGCCAAACTTAATTGCGTTAGAAATTGCCGAGACCATTTCTTCATCGAACTCAGCCATTCGCCACTTAACAATCAGTAAAGACGCATGGGTAACCGGCCAAGTTGGGCGTTGCAAAATAGCCGAACGATAGAAGGTTTTGGCCTTCTCGAGTTGTTCGTTTTTATCATTTAATTGCTCGTCTCCTGAATGTACAGACAAAGCAGTCCATTCATTTAGCTGCCCAAGAATATCAATATACATTGGGTGACTAGGGTGCAAGCTGTTTGCTTTGAGGGTATTTAACAAGGCCTCATTGAGTTGTTTTTCCGCCTTACTTTCGTCTTCTTGCCACTGCTCGAGCATATTGTTAACTGAATAAAACTCCAAACTTGCCAGGCCATTTCTTGAGCTAAGCACTAGGCCAATTAAAGCCACAATAAACAATAAGGTTTTTGCGGTAGTCACCACTAGTTTACTTTGCTTTCTCATTAGCACTTTACCACGCTAGCCTACAAATTCTCATTCCGAGAACCATCTAGTATTTTTAGTGATTAGTGCAGGAACATCCGTAGTGAGTTTCATCGCCGTGCCTTTACCTTCAGTTTTCTCAATCACCTTAAAAGCCTCGCCCATATCATTCGGTCTGCGGTTCAAACTATGCATATCGGAAGCAATGTAATCAATGTAACCATCTTTTAATAGTCTGTGCGCGGTAGCAGCTACTTTGTCACTAAAACGCCCAGTAAATGCGCCTGCGGTTATTTGAAACAAGCAACCGAGCTTTTTCAAGAATTCCGCTTTTCGGTAGTCTGCAATGATATCGCGGTTGCGCTCTGGATGAGGAATAACCGGTTGGATGCGGTTTTTTAACAACCATTTAATGAGGTTTTCGGCACCCGGGGGAACATGGCTATGAGGAAGCTCTAAAAGCAATAAAGCTTTTCTGTCCCATTGTCCCAAATATGGCAATTGAATATCGGTCACCCACTGTAACACTTCTGGGCAAAGCCTTACTTCACAAGAATAAGCCAGTTTAAGAGGCAGCGATATCTTTTTCATTTCAGCGACCAAAACATCGAAAACGGGCTTGATCGTTTCTAACTTATTATTAAAAACGCCTTGATGTATATGTGGGGTACACACCATATAGCTAACACCACTTTCAAGGCTTTGTTGCGCCATAGCAATTGATTCGCTAAGTGATTTTGCGCCATCGTCGATACCAGCAAGAATATGACTATGCAGGTCTATCAACGCTTATTATCGTCCGTAGTGTCGGTCGAATAACTATTGTAGCCATATTGATCATAGAAGCCGCCGTACTCGCCGCTTTTCTTTGCTTTCTTCAAATCCACCTGATTAAGTACAACACCGTCAACTCTATTGCCCATTTGTAAAAAGCGACTAAGCCCCATGTTGATAACTTTCATGTTCGTGCTGTCGGCTCTCACTACATAAACAATTGAGTCACAGAGTTTGGAAACGACTACTGCGTCGCTCACTGCTTGTGTAGGAGCGCTGTCGACAATAATATAGTCGTAACTGGCTTTAAGAGAGCTCATTAAGTCTCGAAATTTATCGGATGCCAGTAATTCTTGGGGGTTTGGCGGAATTGAGCCGGCGCACAGCAAATCGATGCCCGAAGCCTGATCAGTCACGATACACTCATCGAGGGTATGCGTGCCAGCAATTAAGTTCGCTACGCCAGGCTGGAAACCCGGAAGATCAAACTGCTTGCCTAAAGAAGGTCTTCGAAGGTCTGTATCGAGCAGCAATACCTTGCTCAACTGACCTATTGCAAAAGCTAAGTTTATTGATACGGTGCTTTTGCCTTCTTTTGGCACACTCGACGTTATTAGAATGCTTTGTGATGGTTTATCTAAATTCAATAACTGCAAGCTTGTTCTGAGGGTTCTAACCGACTCACTAAATACATGGTGGCTTTTATCAAAAAAGTGCCTCAGCGCTAAGTTTTCACGCTTCTTATGAGCTTGCCAAGGAATGATGCCAAGCATGCGTTGGCCTAATTTTCTTTCGACATCATCAACCGAGCGTACTCCGGCGTTCAGCGCCTCTAACACTAGAGCCAAGAACACACCCAAGCCAAAACTCAAGACAAAAGCAGCGGCGATAATTAAGGTTTTTTTAGGCTTTGCTGGCTGATTTGGTACTAATGCACTGTCTAATATTCGGGCATTCGCAGATTCAAAACCACCTAGTTGATCAGTCTCTTTAAGGCGCGTAAAGAAACTATTGTAGAGTTGTTGGTTGGTGTCTACTTCACGCTGCAGCGCTTTTCGTCGATTCTCCAGATTGGATAGCTTACGGAATTCAGCTTTAGCTAACTCCACGTCGGCTGTTAACTTTCTTACCTTTGTTTGCGCGCTTCTGTATTCTGTGTTGATACCAGCAATAAGGCGAGAGATTTGCTTTTCGATGCTCTGCTCTATCGACAAAAGTTCTGCCTGAGCGGCAATCATTTTAGGATGCTTCGGGCCGTAGACTTCTTTCAATTCCGACACTTTGCTTTGTGCAATCACCTCTTCGCGTTTTATCGTTTGGATTGAAGGATGATTCAACACTTCAGGCAAACTAGAGAGTTCAGAAAGGGTAACATTGCTCTGGTTTACTTGTTCAAATATAGCGCCGCTGCGTTGCAGTGTGACCTGAGCGTCAATGAGCTGATCGCTGAGCTGTTGCAATTGCTCTGAAGCCAATCCAACGACACCGTCGATGTCTACGAGTTGTTCACGCTCGTAGAAATCAGCAAGATTTTTTTCCGCTGTGCTGAGCTTTAGACGTAAACCTTGCAAGCTTTCGTTTAACCAAGATGTTGCCTTAGAAGTCATATCGAGTTTTGCTTCGAGATAGCTTTCAATATACACCTCTGCAAAGGTATTCGCGATGATAGCAGAGAGTTGAGCTGATTCGCTTTCAAAGGAAATCTCGACAACTTGCGTGTTTTTAAGAGGACTGATCTTAACCGACTTCATTACCTCTAAAATTGCATAGTTTAGGCGCTTTTCCTGTAATTCTTGTTCTGAAAGTGCGAGCTTTGGACGCTGAGGCAAAAACGGCAACATTGACTTTAGGCTCTCCTTTACAGAAGAAAGTACGCTTTGTAAGCCTGTTTTCTTGTCACTTGCAGCATCTAAACTGAACAGTATGTTGTCTTGTAATTGCAGTTCTTCTACAACTCGCTTTGCAATTTGTCTTGAGCGTAATATCTCATACTGTGTTTCGAAGTATTCTTTGCGGCTTGAATCTAAGCCATACACTTCTTCAATACTGAGCACATTCGCTTGTTCTGCTTCTATCAAAAGTGAGGTTGTAGCAATGTATCGCGGTGTTACGGACAACACCAATAGAGTCGCAAGTAGGGTAAGAGAAAATGCGAGAGCCAATATACGCCAGATATATCGCCTTACGGTAAGCCAATATTGACCAAAGTCGATAATGTCGCTGTCGAGCAATTTTGCTTCTATTTGTTCTGGTGTCATTTGCGTCATACAACGAATACTCTACAAAATCCTTCAATGCCCAAGACTAAACTCCAAAATTAAAAAAAGCGCTCATTAACGGTAACAATATCGCCAGGAAGTATGGTATCTACTTCTGTAGCCTCTATTTCAGTTTCTTTACCGGCGAGTTTTCGCACAATAATGACATTGCCTCTATTTGCTCTCTCTGTAAACCCACCGGCTAATGCGGCCGCTTTACTTATTGAAAGCCCGGGCTGGTAAGGATAGCCACCTGGTTTTTTTACAGCACCATCAATGAAGAAAGGTCGATACTCTAAAACCGTAACGGATACTGATGGATTAACTAAATAGTCACCACGGAGTCCTTTATCAATCAGTGACTCAACCTCATTGAGAGTTAAGCCAACTAAATTGATGTCGCCTAAAAAAGGATAATTTATAACGCCTACATTCGACAGGCGAGTTTCAACCATAAGGTCGTCTTGTCCGAAAACAGTTATTTTAACAAAATCACCCGAACCCAAGCGATATTGCTCAAGGTCGTTATTAATTTGCGCTAAAGATTGAGAGCTAGAAAGTGCCAACAACATAATTAAAATGAGAGAGCAAGCCGACTTCCATAATGAAGAAAGTTGATACGTATGTGCTAGACCGCTTTGTTTAACTCGCAATTTTTTTCCTCACAGTATGGTTATTACAGTGTGAACAGCATATTGAAGAAAAGCTGATTTCTATCGTAACTGATAATGTCACGGTTACTATCACGCTCGTCTCTTATGTAACTTAGTTCAACGTTAATCCAGCGACGAAATTGGTAATAAGCAGAAGCTCTAAAGCGAGCTAGATCGTCGTCACGAACAGCAAGATTGTTTACAAGCCTACCTTCGTACCTGTCGTTGCCCCAAGTGTAGCTTACTCGGGTGCGAAGACGCTCTAGCCACTCGTGCCGCCATTCAACTTGATGATCACGACCACGAATGAAGTCTCCTTCGCCATTGGTTTCGTTAGTACTGGCGCCCGTTGTTAGTTCGACACTTGAATATTCGACAGGTTCCCATATCACGCCAGCTTCCCAGTCAACACCATCAAAATCATCACGCAGTTCACTCTCAAAGTCCTTTTCTTGATACCCTACTTTAGCGTAGCCCGATGTTTGTGCGGTTGCTTCCCAGTCTAGGCCGATAAGATAAGAGACTTGCGTACTATCGAGGGGCGACTCGGAATTAAGGGCAAAATTATAATCAACATCGGTGTAAATAATGTCGATTACCAAATCAGTTGTTGCCCCTACTCGGTAATAAAATGCCCCGCCAATCCCAGTAAAAACTCGGTCTCTAGCTCTGTAGCTTGGGAGTGTTAGATCGTAATCGCGATTTGTGATGTTGAAATTCACTTCCAAGCGGCCATCAGCGTTGAATGCGCCATAAGAATACAACAAATCCAGTTCGGCCTGTTTGAACTTATCCGGCGTGGTTAAAAGCTCACCGCGGCCAATCGAAAAACCCGTACCACGGTCCTCGTGACCATCAGTATAATCAACAGCAATATCCATACGATGGCGTGCATTAAGCTCATAATCAACGCCAGCGCTTAAAAAATGGTCTGTGTAGTTATCGGCTGGGCTACTGTAAAAGCGCTCGTTACGCAGGCGATAGCCAAAATTCACTTGGCTAGAACCAAAATTAGTTAACATCACAACTTGTGGTGAAATGATCTGCGACCAACTGGAAATCTCGTCTTGTGACGAACGGATAACGTTATCGTCATAGCGAAAACCGACATCCACGCTTGGTGTTAGGTCGAAACCCGCTACCGGAATACTAGCTGCATCTTCAAATTGTTGTGCCTGAACTAAGCTTACGCTGAGAGTTAACACACTTAGCAGCCCTAATTGAAATAATTTCATTCCATTGCCTTGTTTACTTTTCGTTATTTGAACACTTTTAAAATAATGACTTATCGCGGTATTAACGAACAACAAATACCCGCCGATTGTAACGCAATTAGAGGTAGTTAGACAATCAACATTTTATTGCAAAACAAGTAATTAAATGTGGTTGAAATGCAACACAAAGCAGCTTTTTAGCGTATTATTCACCAATATGAAATGAAAAGCCTGATTTTAGGCTTTTCGACAGGCAAAATACTTGCCAGTGACGTGAATTTGAATAGACTTTGCGAATAAGCAAAGTCGCACACCCACGCCAAATTTTTAATTGTTGTAAAGCAGAGTAAATGAAGAAAACGCAGTCAACTAATCATCGCCACGGAATCATACAGTCGAACAAGAGTAGTTTTTCAACTCTATATCGCTTAGTAGACCTCTCTATTATTGCAGTGATGTTCGCCCTCATTCTTTTTTCACAGCAGGTTATCTTCGACAATAATGCTTGGGTTGTACTGGCGATTAGCATGACTGTGTTTAATGTATGCGCCGAATCCTTAGACTTATATCGTTCTTGGCGCACTCAATCCACGTCCATTTTAATAAAATATACAGCAATAGCGTGGAGTATCGCTAGTGCTGTGCTAACTGTGTGCTCGTACTTTTTGCCGAATCTTATTGTGTATGAGCAACAGCTTGTATTGTTTTGGATTTTGTCGACCTATCCTGCACTTGCGATATGGCGTATCGTGTTTCGGGAATTGTTGTTTATGCTCAGGCGTCAGGGCAGAAATACCCGGCAGGCAGCGATCATAGGTGCCACTCCTGCTGGCTATAACCTCGCCATGCAAATTAACGATAACTCACATCTTGGCATTAAATTAGCCGGCCTTTTCGACGACAGAGAGCCATCTCGTTTATCGACTGAATTTCTTGAATACCTTGAAGGTGACATCGAGTTAGCGATTGCAAGAGCCAAAGAAGGTAGCATCGACTACATTTACATTGCTATGCCCATGAGTGCAGAGAAGCGCATCATGGATATCCTTAATCGCTGCAGCGATACAACCTGCTCGGTATACATCATTCCTAATTTTCTTATTTACAACTTGCTTCATGCAAGATGGCAAAGCGTAGGCTCAGTGCAAACACTCAGTGTGTTTGACACCCCATTTCAAGGCGCAAACAATGTTCTCAAGCGTATTGAAGACATTATTCTTGCCTCGTTAATATTATTGGTGATAGCCATACCTATGCTTATTATCGCCTTGAAAATCAAAGCCAGTTCAGACGGCCCCGTAATATTCAAGCAGGACCGCTATGGCTTGGACGGCAAAAAAATTAGTATTTGCAAGTTCCGCACTATGACTACTATGGATAATGGTGAGCATGTAAAACAAGCAACCAAGAATGATCAGCGCATTACCCCATTTGGTGCATTTTTACGGCGTCGTTCGCTAGATGAGCTTCCCCAGTTTTTTAATGTGTTGCAAGGGAAAATGTCGGTGGTTGGTCCTCGTCCCCATGCCGTTGCGCATAACGAGCAATATCGTGAACTTATCCAAGGTTATATGCTGCGTCATAAAGTAAAGCCCGGCATAACTGGCTGGGCGCAAATAAACGGTTTCCGAGGTGAAACCAATACAATAAATAAAATGGTAAAGCGCGTGGAATACGATCTGGACTATATTCATAGATGGTCGATAGGCTTAGATATTAAAATAGTATTGATATCGGTGTTCAAAGGTTTCTCCAGTAAGAACGCGGTTTAAGCATAAACCGGCTAATACGAAAAGAACCGTTTAGTCTAAAGCTGCGTTAAATACACAATGCCCAACCAATAGTCGTTATGGAGTCGCTTTGCCACCTTTGGTTTTTCACCCTATTTACAGTCAACTCGATCTGCCAGTAAGACATCGATTCCCAATTGAAAAGTACGTTGGTATCCACGATGCACTCGTTGGGCTCGGGGTTAGCGAAGCGCACTTTCGACGTCCCGACGCGCTCAAGCCATCAACAATTTCCAGTATTTATGACCCCAATTATATTGGGCAGCTATGTAGTGGCGAGCTTTCTCCGAAAGCCATGCGCCGCATCGGTTTCCCGTGGTCTCAACAATTGGTGGAAAGAACACTCACAGCCGCAGGCGGCACAGTACTCACATCGTCCTTAGCATTAGAACACGGCAAGGCCTTAAATCTTACCGGTGGCTACCATCATGCATTTGCTAACTTTGGCTCTGGTTTTTGCATGATAAACGACCTATATCTCGCCGCACTCAACATGCTGCAAGCTAAAAATATTGACCGTGTATTAATTTTTGATTGTGATGTGCATCAGGGTGATGGCACAGCAAAACTAGCAGAGAATAATGAGGCTATTTATACTGTGTCGATACATGGGGAAAAAAACTTTCCTTATCGCAAACAAGCCAGCAACCTTGACTTCGGCTTGGCAAAAGCAACCGAAGATGATGAGTTTTTATCTACCGTAGAACAAGCGTGGCACATGGCTATGACTTATTTCCAACCCGACGCAGTTATCTACGATGCGGGCGTTGATATTCATGTCGACGACGATTTAGGCCATCTACACATCAGCACCGACGGTGTACTTCAGCGAGACCGCTTTGTATTCGAACAGTGCGAAAAACTCGGCATTCCCGTAGCGGCGGTTATTGGTGGAGGTTATCAGCGAGACATTGATGCCTTGGTTAAGGTGCATCTTCAACTATTTAAAGCAGCGGGTGCCTACACCTAACGCTAAAGGCCTAGCACTAAGGGCTTAGCCATCAAATAACAAGTCAATACACCGCATCATTTTGATTGCACACTGAGTATTTATACACTATTCTAGCACTGCTAAATGACAGTGCAGCAAGACAGTTTAATGCCAATAAAAAATAATAATAATATCGGAGAGTACTACTGTGAAAATCACTGAAATCATCAATGAGATGCCACATGCACAGCGAGAACGCCTAGCTTTTATTGATTTTTGCCTTCAATTTTTTGGTCACATTACACGCAATGATTTAGTGAGTCGTTTCCAAACTGGGTTGGCGGCATGCACAAGAGATTTTGCAGCTTATCGCGACTTAGCAAACAGTAATCTTGTGCTTGATCACTCTACAAAACAATATTATCGAACACCAGAGTTTGTTCCTTTATTTAAATACGAGCCTGACATCATTCTACACTCCTTAAGTCGAGGCTTTGGCAATGGCATTTCACATGTTACGCAACCTTCTGAGCAATGCTTTGACGCAGTGCAACTCATTCATCCTGATAGCAGCATCATTGCAGCGCTAATGAGGGCTATACACAATCAAGAAGTATGCGAGGTGGGGTATGTTTCGGTCTCTTCTGGTGAGACAATCCGTGAATTTGTACCACATGCTCTCGTTAACAACGGTCATCGATGGCATGTACGTGGCTTCGATTGCAAAAATCAAGGTTTTAGAGATTTTGTATGTACACGTTTTACGTCAATAACAAGCTCAAGCACAGCAATTGAGAGCCATCAAATGGCAGCCGCAGATAGTCAATTTCATCAAATTATTGATGTTGTCTTAGTTCCCCACCCTAGTATTAAAAATCCTCGCGCCATCGAGATGGATTTTGACATGCAAAATGGACGTAAGGTAATGCATACCAGAGCAGCACTGGCTGCATATATCCTGCGCCAATGGCAGGTTGATTGCTCTGAAGGTGCAAGAATTACCGGGCAAGGGTGTCAACTGGCTTTAGAGAACCTTGATGTGTTACGACGCATCGAGAATCCAAGCTTAGCGCCTGGCTACGCACTTTGATTGCGAAAAAACAAGCCATACAAACTTAGGGGAACTTTTTAGGGCTTTCGCTGGTCTTCATATATCCCTAAGCATATCGTTTTTGATTTTAAAAGGTGAAACCTATGTCTCATGCACAAATCCATAGATTGAACGATCAGCAAAGCCAACAACATAACGAAGCACTCATTAAGTTAACGGTATTACTCTATCAGATAGACGGAATAGTCACGCTTACTGAACAAGACTATTTTCAGGAATTGGTCGACAACATGCCTTGGCATAGTGGTATTTCAAAAGAAGCTTTTATCAACGACGCAATTCATCAAGCGCGTGCAGCAATTGACAGCCTTAAAGCACCTGACTTTATCCGTGCCCTATCCGACGAACTCAATATCGATGCTGCTAAAACCCTAGAAGTAGCAATGGCGATCACGAAAGCTGACGGCGAAAGAAGCGAAGAAGAAGTAGAGCTCCTTGCGCTTCTTGCTAATCGTGTTTTAGCCAAAGGGCTTGTTGCCTAAACAGCGATTGCTATTGTATTAGGATCTAGGCCTGTGCGGATTTGCTAGTGATCACGGGCTTTATTCCATAAAGCTTTCCATACTTTTTGCATAGGAAAGCGGAAGCGATACTGCCTATAAGCCCAGGCGCAATCCAAAATATGATTTGCCATGCACCTAAACCCTCGAAGACGGTTCTTGCGCCAAAGGCGATAAACGCTGTGTAGGCACCTATACCTGATCCGATGAACGAGCCAATGTGCTCAAATAACCATTGACGCTCTGCTACCTGTGCCTTTATGCAATAACGAAGCATACCGAAGCCGACTACTAGCCCTAACACAGCAAAGACCATAAGTAATGTTTGTGACGCTATAAATCCGTAGTAAAAGAGCACAGGCGCAGCCGTAATCAGAGCTATTATTGGTAGAAGGTAGCTGAGTTTTTGAAGTGACTTTCGGTTTTGCTTTGCTGCAATAACTGCAGTAGCGTGGCGTGTTACAGTGAAGCTAAGTAAGCTTAGATACAACAGAAAAGCCCAAAATAAACGGATGACATAAGTTGCTCGTTCAGGATTGCTTGCATTATTAATGTACTCTCCTTTTATTACTACCGGGAAGGCCAACACCATCAGCGCCATGATTGCACCAGACAGAGCGACCAAATACATTGACACTTTATAATGATTGCCAAATCTGGTGTGGTTCAACTGCCCTTTCTTGGTAAACAATGGTACCCAAAATAGGATTAAAGCCAGTGAGCCAAATAAAATATGTGAAGCAAACAGGCCGCTGTGTAAATAAGTCATAAGCTATCTCGTTTTCAAAAGTGTAGGGCGAGCTACTGACTGTGAGAGTATCTCACAAATTGCCATTGCCGCCGCTAATTATCAGTTGATAGCACTTTACTGAAGTATATGAGAAGACTTTAGTGCCAGAAGTCATTTTCGAAAAAGTGACTTTTTACCTATCGCCTTTTCACAACAAACACTGTTATTCTGCGCAAATCGCAAAACACCAGGTAAGTATCACAATGCAGACTGTTCATCCCAACCAAGAAAGAATTAAAGGCATCAATTTTGGCAATTCGAGCCCCATCAAAATCGAATCGTTCTCTGCCATCATCACTTGGTTTGCGGTAAGCGGAAGTGCGATATATTTCATGCTTAGAGCCGACTCTATCAGCATGAATCAAACTTACTCCGCGCTCGCCCTGTTTGTTCTCTATTTAGTACTTTGGTTATTTGCATCCCGTGATGAACATTATGAAAACGAGAGAGTGGTGAGAAGAAGCCTCACAGTGGCCTTATTTTTGGTGATAGTTGGTATTTATTTCACAGTTCCGTTCCCCTACGTTGCCATATTCATGGTTATTTGGAGCGCCATTCTTCCTTATCTAATTAACATTAAGTGGGCATTCCTTTTATCACCACTATGGTCGAGTATTTTGTACTTCGTTTTTGAATTTTATTGGGGTTTCAATAACATGGCAGTGTCAGCCGTGTTGTTCTGGACCTTCAATTTATTTGCCTTAGTGATGGTAAACACCACAATTAAAGAGAAGAAAAGCAGAGAAACGGTAGAAACGATTAATCGTGAGTTAGTATCTACGCAACAGCTTCTTAACCAAGCTGCTGAACAGGCTGAAAGAGTTCGCATTGCTAGAAATATTCATGATTTATTAGGGCACCATCTTACTGCGCTAACAATCAACCTACAGGTAGCAAGTAGACAAACCGACACTTTACAGGTTGACGAAAGCAGCCAGAGCAACAAACAACAAATAAAAGAGTCTATCGAACAATGTCATAGCTTGGCAAAACTCCTTCTTAGTGATGTGAGAGAGGCTGTTTCTGACATCAGAAGTAAATCATCGATAGAGTTAGTGAGCGCTATCAAGGCCATTAGTGAGCGTCTCCCAAACCTCGACATAAAAGTGGATTATGCAAACGACATCAATATCGACGATGTCAACATGGCTGATGTACTGATACGCTGTATTCAAGAAAGCTTCACTAATTCTCTTAAACATAGCAAGGCCACAAATGTAGAAGTACAATTTAAGAAAATTAATGGTCTTGTGGAAGTAATCATTCAAGATAACGGCAACGAAGTGAAGAAGAAAGCAAAACACACGGTTAACCCTACTCGTGGCTTCAAGGCGGGTAATGGACTAACAGGGATTGTTGAGCGGGTGAGTCTTCTTAAAGGTAAAGCGGACTTTTTCTTAAATGATAAAGGCTTTGTTACTCACCTTTCATTACCTATGGCGACATATGATTAAAATATTATTAGTAGATGATCAAACATTGGTGAGACAAGGCATAAATAGCCTTCTCGCACTTGCCGAACAAGTTGACGTAGTCGCACAAGCAAGCGATGGCAATGAAGCGCTTGCTTGTTTAGCAGATAGCACACTTCAGGTCGATGTTGTGTTGATGGATATTCGCATGCCCAACCTTAACGGGATTGAAACGCTTCAAAAGTTAAAGGAACAAAATATGCATGTACCCGTTGTGATGCTGACCACTTTTGACGATCATGAATCCGTGATGCAAGCTCTTCAGGCAGGCGCAAAGGGCTATTTACTTAAAGATGTATCACTTGAAACACTTGTTGAAGCAATCGAAACCGTTCATGCAGGTGATACGCTCATACAGCCTGCTATAACTGAACGCCTTATTCAAGGCTTGCAAGGTGTAAAGGGTGACTTCGAATCTAGTGCGCTTCCTGAAAATTTATCAACAAGAGAGACAGAAATATTGCGCCTGATGGCAGCAGGTTGTAGTAACCGAGAAATGGCTGAGAGCCTTTTTAAATCTGAAGGCACTATCAAAAATCAAGTATCGTCTATTCTTGCGAAGCTCGGTGTACGAGACCGCACTAGAGCAGTGCTAAAAGCTATTGAGCTAGGTATGATTTAACGTTGTAGTGATGCACTGAGTATTTGCAGCTTCCTAAATTCACCTAATATAAGGTAATAAAAAACGCTCAATACGAACTGCATTGAGCGTTTTGAATATGGTTAGCTACTTGCTTTTTCAGCCAGCAGTCAACTAGTGATTATTCACCAATTATTATTTACCAAGCTTAGGTCTGAATAGCATCGAAGCAAACGCGAGCAATATAATTGATACTGCTGCTGGGGCAGATGCTTCAACTAGTTGCACTGTTGCAGATGCACCCGCGATGGTCTGTATACCTACAGTACCTACATTGATACTACCGTGAGTAACTTGCAAGAAACCAAAGAAATTTTCAGTTGTTCGCGACTCTTCTTCAAAAAGTGTTGTTTCAACAGTTAGCATAAAGCCTAAAAATGCTGAATCACCAACGTTTGGAATTACCTCACCAAAGCTACCAAACTCGTCCCACTCGTCAACACTATAAAGAACTCCTTCAGTTAAAGAACCACCTTCAGAAAAGGTAGACTCACCAATCACGTCACCTACTTGATAAGCGCTTAGTGATTCGTAATCAAGAGCCGAAAAACGCAATGCGCTTTGGGTGTAGCCTTCGTCAAATTCTACAGCGTTAAACAAGCTCGTAAAACCAGCGAACTGTGTTTGCTCTTCAAATTGATTGAAGCCATTAATGACAATAAAGTTTAGGTCGTCGATGCCGTCGCCGTTAAGATCAACATTTTTACCAAATGTATCTTCACTGGTAACAACGGTTCCATTATTAGAAAGTATGAGTTCTGCGTTTGCGGTGATAGCTATTAATGCATTCGCACTTAACACAAGAGATAGAAGAGTGAGTTTTTTTGATAGTGCTTTAAACATCAAATATTCCTTTTATTGAAAAGCGTTTAAAATTCAATGATCCATTTGCAATTTTCGCTCCAAAAAAAATACCCTTTTTAATCATATATTTACACTCAAAATTTTAGTGACGTGTAAATATAACTGACACTTTAGTACAGCACAAAAAAACGCGCTCATAATGTATACATTATTAAGCGCGTTTTGTTAACGAATCAATTTTGTTCGTCTTTTAAAAAACAAAGCCTTTTTAGCCTAATATTGGTACACGTAACTTAGGTTCCAAGAGTCATTTTTAATCTTTATCTTCTCGTCCCCGAAACTTACAAACTCGCTTTCGCTATTTGCGTAACTGAGTAAAATCGAAGAACGCTTATTGAAGAAATGACGAGCAAAAAGGCTATAGCTGTCATCATCACCGATAAGGTTAAATCCGGCGCCAATGCTAGTGTAATCATTGAAGTAGTAGGATGCTCCCAAATCTAGGCGTTCGTCGGAGAAAAAGTCGTCGTCAAACACGTTAAGTGTTGCATCAACGGTTAAATAACGCCCACCCGACAGTGCGGTGAAGTACTTCGTATTGACAATTTGCTGGAGGAAGTCTTCATCAGTGCGATATGACACACCTACGTAATCATTACCCTGCATTTGGTGGACGTAGTCGGCACCAAAGCTAAACACTGATTCATCAGAGTCGAATAACCCACCCAAGCCATCACTGCTCTCACGCGAAATCGAAAGCTTTATGTCCTTGTTGATGAAATAAGCAAGGCCAATGTTGGTGAACTCAGTATCACTATCATTATCGTATACGGTCGTTCCGGAGAATACCAAGCTATCCATGATGTACTCGCCAGCCAGACTATATTGACGATTACCACTTGCACCAAACAGGCCTGCTGATATGCGGCTTTGTTGATTAATGAAATCAAACTCCGCCAAAGGCCCGAGTGTTGGACGCGGGTCAAAATAATACTGCATATTCAGATTCCAAGCCTCGCGCGATTCTGAAGTAGAGCTTCCCGCTCCTTTTACCGTTGTTTTGTTACTGGTGACTGATGCACCGAAAAAGGTTTGATAATCGTCAGCGAAGGCGTTTTGAGAAAATGCGATTGCTGCAAGAGTTGCTAAACTCAGTGTCGTTTTTGAAAACATGTTATTCCTTTAATACTTGTTTGAAAACAAGCGCTTTAATTGCGCTAGCGTTATTACACCGAGGCATATTATAGCCTATAGACTGAACAAAGGCTGAATAAAGAACATAGAAAAGCCCGACATCAACTATGATGGTCGGGCTTATATTAAGAAGCGAACTTGGCTCCTGGATTAAGAGCCTAAGTTAAATGTAAGACTAGTTACAGCTGACCGTCGCAGTTTCAGCAGCATCAAAATCAAAAGCGATATCGCTGATGCTCATTGTTACCGAACCCGTTGCAGTTAGGTTAAAGGGCACCACCAAACCGGTGAAATCAACACCTTGCTTGCTAAAGCACTGTAAATCAACACTTAATGTAGCCCAACTGCCCTGCTCGACTGATTTCAACTGTTCAGTTAAATCAACGGAACCAGTGCAACTGCCAGGCGCATCCCCTTCGCTTTCACAGCTCATCGTCAGAGAAACACTTCCCTCTATTGCAGATTCAGGTTTCACCATAAAAGTGATTGCAGATTTACGCAGTAGCTCATTACTCAGGTCTTCTCTGAAAAAGCTTTTTGCAGCAATTTTTACACCAGCAGCTTCAGTTGCATTGCTTACAGTTAATCGAAAGGCGTCTTCTTGTACATTTCTGTCAACCGTTCTATAGCTGACCGCCCCAAGCTCTGCAGTGCTAGCAACGACGAATTGATCTGTTGCGCCCTCGTTAAGCAGCAAAACCCACGGTTTTTGTAAGGTGCCAGTGAAAATTTTCTTAGCTTCGGCGTTTGCGGCCAAGTCTTCGTATGTTTCCGACAAATCATCACCAAGGCTATCTTTATCGTCGTAACTTAAACCATAGCCATAGGCAAACAGTGGTGAGTAATCCTCATCGCCCTTGTTTAACACTGCATCGTATGGCGAATTTGGCCACGAAAACGACAGTCGACCAGTAGTATCATATTGTCTTTGACCCTCTTTATCGGTAAACAACACATCGGCGACAGCACTGCCTTCTGAGCCAGGTAGCCAGACAGCAACGAAAGCATCACTGGCGTTAAGCTCTTGATTCATCCACAAAGGGCGACCGCTGATAAACAAAGAAACCACTGGGATGCCCTCAGCCTTCAACTTTTTAAGCATTGCTAAATCGGACTTGACACCACGTTGATAATCAAGATGTTCACGATCTCCATGCCCTTCGGCATAGGGTTCCTCACCAAACACAACAATAGCTACATCGGGCTTTTTCTCATAAGAACCACTTTCATTGAGTTCAACGCTACCATCAGCGGCTTCAACGTGTGCTTTTATTCCATCGTAAATGCTAGTGCCGCCCGGAAAGTCATCATTTGTGTTATTTGTTCCTTGCCAAGTAATCGTCCATCCGCCCGATTGCTTACCGATGTTATCTGCGCCGTCTCCGGCCACCAAAACATGAGCCTTAGGATTAAGTGGCAATAACGCGTTTTTATTTTTAAGTAACACAAGAGACTCACGAACGGCTTGTTTTGCAATATCTCGATGACTCTCTTGCCCAATTAGCTCGGTTTTACCAGAGAATTTGCGATTCGCCGGGCTCGGTTTTTCAAATAGACCGGCACGGATTTTGACGCGAAGAATTCGGCTTACGGCATCATCAATGCGCGCCATAGGAATAATTCCCTCATTCACCTGTTTGATTAGGTTTTCGTAAAGGGGCTTCCACGCATCCGTTGGTACCATGTAAATGTCCAAACCAGCATTAGCGGCCTGAGCACAATCTCCGTTAGTGCAGCCCTTTACTTGGCCATGACCGTTCCAGTCACCTACAATAAATCCGTCAAAGCCCATTTTATCTTTCAGCACGTCATTCAAAAGATACTTATGGCCATGAATCTTCTCGCCATGCCAACTATTAAAAGAGGCCATAACAGATTGTGCGCCAGCTTCTAGTCCGCCCACATAACCTTGAGCATGAATTTCAAATAGTTCTTGCTCACGTGCAATATTATCGCCTTGATCGTCGCCCCCTACAGTGCCGCCGTCGCCGACGAAATGCTTAACGGTGCTTATAACGCGATTATCACTTAAGAAGTCTTTGCCGGCATGTCCTTGTAAACCATGAACAATTGCTGCGGCATATGTTCTAACAATTTCAGGATCTTCGGAATAGGATTCGTAAGTTCGGCCCCATCGGTCGTCTCTCACCGTCGCCACAGTGGGTGCAAACACCCAGTCTATGCCCGTTACCATTACCTCGGTAGCCGTTGCATTCGCAATTTTTTCGATCAAGTCAGGATTATTTGCCGCACCTAAGCCAATATTGTGCGGGAAAAGTGTGGCACCAATAACATTGTTATGCCCGTGAACTGCGTCGGTGCCCCACATTGTCGGAATAGTAGAACCATCGAGACTATCGTCGATTGAAGCTTGGTATAAATCTTCGGCCAACTTTATCCAGTCTTGTGGAGTAGACTGTTTGTTATTGTTTGGAAATGCGCCACCACCATTTAAGAAGCTTCCAAAACCATATTTGCGCATGTCCTCAACCGTAATATCACGTATTTCGGGCTGAATCATCTGAGCAACTTTTTGCTCAAGCGTCATCGTTGACATAATGCTTTTGATGCGATCTTCAACTTCTTTAGTTTGTTTAACCTCTATATCTAGTACTGGCCAGATATCAATACCGCTTTTTGCGGCAACTTCTTGTTTTGGTTTATCCATAGCGGCAGTCTCTTTTTCACTAGTACATGCTGTAGTAGCGCCTAAGACCAAACACAGCAAGGGAAGATGTTTACGAAATTTCAAAATAAGCGTCCTTTTCAATGGTCTAACTTTTCATATGTAAACGTTTACATTACATCAAATTAACATAAAAGCATACTTTTTTTGTTATTTGGGCATGATGAATTTGCTTTGTATTTAACGCAGTAAAAACCGATGTAGCACTTATGCGAAGTGAGTCGCTAATGAGGGCTTTGTGTCGCTTCCTCAGCAATTCTCTCCTCGCAGGTGGGAATAATTGGTAGTTTGCGTAATACGCTCATTTGCGGATCGATAATGACATGGCTTGATGTTGACACCGGCAGTGACGTATTCTGAGCCTGCGGGTCGATTTTTACTATGAGAGTATCGCCATCTATTGAAACAGGCACTGGCATAGGGAAAGGTAATTGATTAGGTGTCTTCCAACTAAGTGCTAAGTGCGACTCATCTCTGTGAACAATTAGCTCAGGCAAGCTTGCTTGTTTCATATACACATCGAATAGCCAGCTATAATCTTCATTGGTCATTTTATTCACGATATCGATGAAGTCTTGAGTATTTCGATAACGCGGTGTTATTGGCGAGAGCAAGGTATTTACCTTATCAGCCTGCCCATAAACGAGCTCGCGAGATGCTTGCCAAAATAACTCATCACCAATAAGCCATCGGAGAGTATGCAAAACCCAACCTCCTTTACCGTAAATATCAGAGTTAAAGGCGTCGTCGGAGCTTATGTCACCATCAAGTACAATCGCCTTACAGTTTTTTAACCGCAAATATGACTCATACATACGGTGTTGGTAAGCTGCCTCGCCATCCTTGTATAAACTATAAGCAGGTTGCATGTACCAACCGAAACCCTCATGCAACCACGCATCATTTAAACGCTCGTGAGTCATCAGATTACCAAACCACTCGTGTGCCAACTCATGATGCAATAGCCAATCAAAGCCGTGTTTATCGCGTTTGTAGTTTCTACCATAAGCATTGACGGTTTGATGTTCCATACCCAAATGGGGAGTCTCAACAAAACCGAGCTTTTCAGTTCCCCACGGGTAAGGCCCAAGGTGCTTTTCAAAAAATGCAAGCTGCTGGACTAGGTCGTCTTCAACAAGACTTTCCGCCTTTTTTTGATTTTCTTTCAAAGGCCAGAATTCAATCGGCACCGTTTGCCCATTGCTGCTTTTATAATCTCGTTTGATATAGCCATAGGGGCCAACATTGAGAGCAATGTTGTAATCACTTGCTGGCACAGATAATAACCATTCAAAACGCGTTCTGTTATTAGCTAGCGCTATGGTTTTTTGTAATTTCCCGTTGGTAACGGCTGTTAGATTCGACGGCACTGTGAGTTTAATAGATGTACTGTCTGCTTTGTCAGCAAAATGGTCTTTGCAAGGCCAAAATACATCGCAACCTTCGCCTTGCACCGCCGTTGCAATCCAGTCTTCGCCACTTGGCGTTTTATCCCACACAAAACCACCATCCCAAGGGGCATTAAGTGCAATGTGAGGCTGTCCAGAGTAAAAAACCGAAGCTTTAACTCTTTGTTTGGGAGAAGCTTCGTCTTTTAGCTTGATTAATATACTGCCATTCTTAGCTACATAAGACGCAGGCTCGCCGTCAACTTCAACCCGAGATATCAAGTAACGCGGATCGAGCTTTAACTCTAGTTGTGAGGAAGGTTCAAGCATAGTGAAGGTTGCAGAGCCAAAGCCTGAAATACTTTTACTGCCGGGAAATAGCTCTAAATCAATTTCATATGCAATCACGTCGGTTTTTCTCGCCACTTCAGAAAAGGGCTGCCCTGTATTAGCAACAAGTGGGTCGAGTGAGGTTTTGATTACCTTATTGTCAGCGAATTCCGATGGGGCCGTAAACACCGAGCAAGCCGTCATCAATAACAGACAAACAAAGACAGTAGTTACTCTAGTATTAAGGGTGGAATTTAACGAATGCATAAGCTTTTCTCCATAATATTCAAGTATCCGCAGGATGCTTTGCTTTTACAATAAATATTTGAAGAAAAAGAAAGTTGAGTTGGCCGATAAGCCGGGTTCTGTCTAGGGCAATCATTCGTCTAGGCCAACAATCACTCATTGGCTCAAGCAACCTACCCGTTCCCAACGCGGGCCGCGCCGTAAGGGAACCTATTTGGTCTTGCTCCGGGTGGAGTTTACCTTGCCGTTAACTGTTACCAGCAACGCGGTGCGCTCTTACCGCACCCTTTCACCCTTACCAGTCGAAACTGGCGGTCTTCTCTCTGCTGCACTTGTCGTCGGTTTACACCGCCCAGACGTTATCTGGCACCCTGCCCTGTGGAGCCCGGACTTTCCTCCCCTCTAAAACATGCGAGCATGAATAGAGCGGCGATTGCCTGGCCAACTCAGGGCGCAGTTTACACTAAACGTTAGCGTTGTGATATACGTTTTGAACGTCGTCGCAGTCGTTTAACATATCCATGAATTTTTCGTACATCGGCATATCTTCTTCACTGATATCTTTGGTGTCTTGAGGTACCCAAGTAATTTCTTCTACGTCTATTGTAAGCTCTGGGAAAGCATCACTTAACGCTGTCTTACACTTAAAGAATTCAGTATGTGGAACAAACACAGTAACCGTACCATCATCAACTTCAACATCCGACACATCTACATCGGCTTCCATTAAGGCTTCAAGAATAGTCTCATCATCGTCGCCTGCAAAACTGAAAATAGCAAAGTGGTCAAACATAAAAGCAGCAGAGCCTTGCGCACCAATTTTACAGTTGGTCTTAGTGAAGCAGTTGCGCACATCGGTTATGGTGCGATTTGCATTATCAGAAAGGCAATCTACGATAACCATGCAGCCGCCTGGCCCGAAGCCCTCGTAGCGCATGGGCACGAAATCTTCACCTGCGCCACCCGCTGCTTTATCAATTGCTTTGTCGATAACATGGCTAGGTACTTGGTCCTTTTTGGCTTTTTCAATCAGGCGACGCAATTGCAGGTTTGCTTCTGGATCAGTGCCGCCATTTTTTGCGACAACATAAATCTCTTTACCGTAGCGCGAATAAACCTTAGTTTTGGCCCCTGCCGTTTTCGCCATTGCTACTTTTCTTACTTCAAACTTTCTACCCATTTCTTCTACTCTTCATGATGGATTTGATAAATACTACCTTAATGCTGTGATTGTACTGTTTTTAGCTCACTTTGCCAGCTTGCAATTCCGACAAGCCGATATCACAGAGCCGCGTTTAACACTTCAAAGTCACATTATTGGCTTAAGCGATATGCTGCAGCCCGAGATATTCTCGTGATTGCATTTCCTGCAGGCGACTCAAACATCGTTGAAACTCAAAGTTCAAACGCCCTTCGCTGTATAATTCTTCCAGCGCAACCTCAGCTGACATAATCAATTTTACTTTACGCTCGTAGAACTCATCTACCATGGCGATAAATCGTCTTGCAATATCGTCGGTGCTTGCGCTCATCTGCTCAACATCAGCAATCAAGACAGTATGGTAACAACGGCTAATCTCAATGTAATCACGTTGGCTTCGCGGGCCATCACAAATATCGCGAAAGGAGAACATAACCACGCCATCGGCATCGCGTAACGCTGGAATTTCGCGTCCTTCAACGCTAATTCTGATATTTTCTCGACCTTCTTCAGGCGCTAATTTTGTAAAATAGGTTTTAAGATTACTTGTAGCATCATCGTCGAGTGGAAAGTGATAAATTTCAGCCTGTTCTAAGGTTCGCAGGCGATAATCAACACCGCTGTCTACATTTACAATCCGCGTATTTTGATTAATCAACTCAATGGCAGGCAAAAACCGAGAGCGTTGCAATCCATTTCGATAGAGCTCATCAGGAATGATATTGGAGGTTGCCACGAGTACGATGCCATGCCTGAATAATTCTTCCATCAGGGTGCCTAATATCATTGCATCAGTGATATCGGACACAAAAAACTCGTCAAAACAGATAACTCGTGCTTCTTCCGACAGTTTTTTCGCAATAATTTTTAGCGGATCTTGCTTACCCGCTAGCACTTTGAGCTCGCTGTGAACTCTGTGCATGAAGCGATGAAAATGCACGCGCATCTTGTTATTGAAAGGAAGGCAGTCGTAGAAAGTGTCGACTAAATAGGTTTTTCCACGCCCAACGCCTCCCCAAAAGTAAATACCTTGAATACTTGGCCTTACCATTCCTTTGCCAAACGCTTGCTTTAGTTTCAAGCGCCATGACGGTTTTATTTCAGGATGAGTAAGTTCGTCGTATAAGCGTTGAAGCTCTTTAACAGCATTTTCTTGTGCGGCATCGTATTGAAAATCTATCAAGGATAGATCGTCTTGGTATTTTTCCCATGGAGTCATGAAAGTTTCTCAAAAAACGTCAAAAAGGTGGGTTGAAAAAATAAATGAGCAACCAAATGTAGTAATAGTATACAGGCTGCGAGAGTGCTTGAAAATCAAGATTAAAGTCTTATTACAATTTTATCGAAAGTAGCGCTTGCATGGATGGTTTGAATGACAGATCATACTCGAGAAGTCTTTCTCATTTTGGAGTTATCATGGAAATCGGGACACTCGTAGTAGGAATCATCATAGGCCTTGTAGTTGGTATTGCAACTGGCGCTCTTGTAGCTTACGTATTAATGAAAAGCGCAGCAAACGCCTCTGACCAAAAAATGAGTCACACTGAGCAAGAATTAAAAGCCTTGCTTGCAATACAAGCGCGTCAGCATCTTGATGTATCGCGCAACGCTTTAGCTGATATTCAACTTAAATCAGAAGAATTAGCGAAGCAATTAACGGAATATGAAAATTCACTCACTCAAGCTACAACTAGTGGTGAAGAAAGCAAAGATACCTTCTTTGGTGAACATGCAAGCTTGTTTTTACGTAACAACTTAAAAAACGACAAACAGGACCTTGCATTAGCACAGCCCGACGCTCAACCTAGAGACTTTGCAAATAGTGGCTCTGGTGTATTCGTTGGCTCTGAAGCTGGCGCGAAAGAAGAGAATAAATCATAGGGCTAATGAACTAAACTCGCTTTTCATTAGTCTCTTGTAGGTATTTAACTTAGATATATACAATGGAGTATGGAGATTAATGAAAGCAATCTATCGTCAAATCGCGGTCTGTGTTACCGCCGGAGCTCTCGCTTTCGGAACAGTAACAACAGCATCAGCATCAATACCTTTTTTCTCGAGCAGTAAGGACGAAGTACCTTCACTCGCTCCAATGATCGAAAAAGCGTCTCCTGCGGTGGTAAGTATTTCCGTTGAAGGGGTACAAGTAACCCGCCAGCAAGTACCTGAAATGTTTCGTGAGTTTTTTGGTGCTCCAAACGAACAAGTTCGCGAACGTCCCTTCCGAGGAATGGGCTCGGGCGTGATAATTGACGCGGAAAAAGGCTATGTGGTAACGAATAACCATGTAGTCGATAACGCCAATGAAATCACGGTTAAATTAATTGATGGGCGTGAGTTGATTGCTAAAAAGTTAGGCGCAGATGAACAGAGCGACGTGGCTTTATTGCAAATAGAAGCCGACGACCTAATTGAAGTGCCATTAGCCGATTCAGATGAGCTGCGCGTCGGTGACTTTGTTGTCGCAATCGGTAATCCATTTGGTTTGGGCCAAACGGTTACATCGGGCATCGTCAGCGCTCTTGGTCGCTCGGGCTTAAACATCGGTGGGCTAGAAGATTTCATACAGACTGATGCGGCGATTAACCGTGGTAATTCTGGTGGGGCTTTGGTAAACCTACGCGGTGAGTTAGTGGGTATCAATACCGCTATTTTTGGTCCGAATGGCGGAAACGTTGGGATCGGTTTCGCAATACCCAGCACCATGATGGACAATCTTGTTAAACAAATAATTGAGTTCGGTGAGGTGCGAAGAGGCCTACTTGGCATATTGGGCAGTAATGTTGACGCTGGTTTAGCCGAAGCAATGCGTTCACCAAGCAATAAAGGCGCATTCGTTGACGAAGTAGTCGACGACTCAGCCGCAGATAAAGCAGGCTTGAGTGCAGGTGATATTATCACCGAAATAAATGGTAAGGCGCTTTCAAGTTTTGACGAACTGCGCGCTAAAGTAGGAAGCATGGGCGCTGGAGCTGAAGTTGAGCTTACAATAGTGCGAGAAGGTAAAGAACAAAAGATCAATGTCACGCTTGGTGACGCTGGTTTGCCGCCAGAACAAGCGAAAGAAATGCACCCTGCTTTTGAAGGCAGCGAATTAAGCAATGGTCAAGATGCTGCAGGTAATGCAGGCGTTGTTGTCTCAAGTGTTGAGCCACGCTCACCAGCGGCGAGAATAGGCTTGCGCGACGACGATGTGATTATCGGACTGAACCGTCAGCGCGTTAACAACGTTAGCGACCTTCGACGCCTAGTAGAGGAGAGTAAAGGTAACGTAATCGCCTTGAATGTTAAGCGAGGCAACTCTGCTATTTATGTAGTTATTCGACCGCAGTAAAACGCGCGCGTGAAAAGCCCCTCGTTGAGCGTCAGTTTATCGGGGGGCTTTTTGTATTTGTGCCTGTGAAAAAAGCGCAAAATTTGCTACCATTTCGATACTATATTGAATCTGATAACTTTTTATGTCTAAACTGCAACGATTTTTCATCGCCCTACTCAAACCTATCATTTTAGGGGTCACCGTTGCTGCCATTCTATTGGTATTTATTCCTGAATTCCGACAAGGTAGTGGTATCAATATCACTTGGTTCCAAAAAGAGAGTAAAGCACCTGAGCGAGAGAGCTACTTTGGCGCATTAACTAGAAGCGCCCCTTCTGTAGTCAATATTTACAGTATTAGTATGGATAACCGAAATGCACTGCGAGGTGGTGTTTCTGAAAGAACTAACCTGGGCTCAGGTGTTGTCATGACCGAGGATGGACACTTACTGACTTGTTATCATGTAATCAAAGATGCCGATCTCATCTACGTCACTCTGCAAGATAGCAGAAGACTAGAGGCTCGTATCGTTGGCTTTGATAGGATCACCGACCTAGCTGTGCTTAAAGTGGATGCAGAAAACCTACCGGTTATGCCGCAAGTAGAGCGCACAGACTTGCGCGTGGGTGATGTTGTTATTGCAATTGGTAACCCACTTAATTTAGGCCAAACCTTCACTCAAGGCATTGTTAGCCGTATGGGCAGAAATGGTTTAGCAAATTACTTTGACTACATACAGACTGATGCCGTACTCAACCAAGGAAACTCAGGTGGCGCCTTAGTTGATAGTAATGGCTTTTTAATGGGTATAACCAACGCTGAATTTAAACGCATCGATCAAAACCGACGCGTTATCACTTCTGTAGACGGCGTTAATTTTGCAGTGCCTTACGAGTTAGCCAAGCGCGTCATGGACGAGATCATAATGTCAGGTACCGTTATTCGCGGCGAATTAGGCTTCGAAGTGAGCTTGGCCGATGATGGTTCGAGCATGGTAATAACTGAAGTATTTCGCAATGGTGGTGCAGCCCGAGCGGGCTTGAGAGAGAACGATATTTTATTATCAATTAACGGCATTTCATTAAGCGACGCCGAAAAAGCACTTGCTTTCGTTGCCGACAGCACCCCGGGGACGGAGCTCACACTGGAGGTAATGCGAAATAACCAGCTTATCGTCATGAGCGTCGTCGTTGGTGCTGTGGCTAGTTAGTAGAGACTTATTCCGATACTCTTTTAATGTTAGCACCCAAGCCACCTAGCTTGTGCTCTATTGCTTCATAACCTCTATCAAGATGATAGATACGGTTGACGGTGGTTTCGCCTTCGGCTACCAAACCTGCAATAACCAAACTTGCCGATGCGCGTAAATCTGTTGCCATCACTTGAGCGCCGTTTAATTTAGAGTTGCCTTTAGAAAGAGCACTATTGCCTTCAAGTTCTATTTCAGCACCCATTCTTTGCAATTCAGGCACATGCATAAATCGGTTCTCAAAAATGGTCTCAGTAATAACACCAGAGCCCTCTGCAACCGCATTTAAGGTCATGAACTGCGCTTGCATATCAGTCGGAAAACCAGGATGTGGCACAGTTTTTAAGTTAACAGCTTTAGGCCGAGCCCCCTGCATATCTAACTCGATCCAATCTTCGCCTACCTTTATTGAAGCACCCGCTTGCTCGAGCTTACTAAGCACGGCATCGAGTGTAGATGGATCGGCTTTTTCACAGCGCACACTACCACCGGATACTGCCGCAGCAACCAAAAAAGTACCCGTTTCGATACGGTCTGGTAACACCGAATAGTGACAACCTTTTAAGCTTTCGACACCCGTTATTTTAATGCTATCGTTACCAGCACCTTCAACTTTGGCCCCCATGCGGTTCAAACAATTTGCTAAATCAACAATTTCAGGCTCTCGTGCAGCGTTCTCGAGTATGGTTTCGCCATCAGCCAACGCTGCCGCCATCATCAAATTCTCAGTAGCTCCAACACTCACCATGTCCATGAATATCCTAGCGCCTTTTAATCTACCGTCCACTTCAGCTCTGATGTAGCCTTCATCAACTTCAATTTTAGCGCCCATTTTCTCAAGCCCCGACAAATGCAAATTGACCGGACGAGCACCGATAGCACAACCACCGGGCAGAGACACGTTAGCCTTTCCATGTTTGGCAAGTAGCGGGCCTAACACGAGAATTGAAGCGCGCATAGTTCTTACTAAGTCGTAGGAGGCTGTGACGCTATTGAGTTTGCTCGCATCAATTTCAACATGGTTTTTCGACACTTGATTGATCTTGGCACCAAAGTCCTTCAACAATAATAAAGTGGTATTGATATCACGAAGTGCTGGCACGTTTTCAAATGACGCTGTGGAATCGGCTAACAAGCTTGCGATCAATAGTGGAAGCGCAGCATTTTTTGCCCCCGAAATAGTAACGTTGCCAGCCAACGGTGGGCTTTTTTTAATGACTAGTTTATCCAAGGGGACTCTCTTATTATTAATTGTTGCGCAAATGCTTGTTTGCTTTGGGTAGTGTTATTGACTCTTTACGAGTGAAAAAGTTTCTCGCGCTGCCACTGCTCTTCAGTAAAAGTTTTTATGGTGATTGCATGCATAGTGCCATCGGCAATCTTATCTGAAAGTGGCCCGTATATAAGCTGTTGTTTTTTCACGCGACTCATGTTTTCAAAACGCGAATCTACGGCAATTATTTGAAAATGTGACCCTTCGCTTTTCACTTTCACATCGTGTAGCGAAAGCTCTGATTTTAATAACTCAGCAATTTCTTCGTTTGTCATGTTTTACTCTGTAAACTCAATATCTGTTTTGTAGATGATGGCGCTAGGCCAAGCATCACGATAAGTGAGACTTGGCTCACCATTAGCGAACTGACTTGAATATTAGGCCAGAAGAGCCTCGGTATTACTCAAGCGTGCCAAATTAATCAGCTTTTCAGGCGAATGGCAAATAGTAGCATTAATAGTATGTGCATTTAAATCACGTTTCAAATTAAGTAGCCACGCCAAACCGGCGCTGTCGGCTCGTTGAACTTTGCTTAGATCAACCACTAGTTGCTTTTTCTGAATCAGGGCATCTTTGTCTTGTTTATTTAAGGCTAACCAATAGTCTTTTTTCAGCGAAAGCTGGCTTAGTTCACCAGCAATGCTCAACACGTAGTCGCCATCCTTTTCCTGTAGCGTAGTGACTAACTCTAGAGACTTAGTCATTAGCTTCTAACACAATAGGTTGATCGATGCTTTCACGCATCAGCTCGATAACTTTATCAACACCTTCGGTACGCAAAATAGACTCGAACTCACTGCGCTTACTAGAAAGTAAGCTAATACCTTCAGCTACCATATCGTAGGCTTGCCATTTGTCCGATTTTCTATCTTTACGAACCTTAAAAGCGACTTTTATATCAGGACGTACATCATCTTTAATAACGGCTCGAACGGTCACGTCAGCACGACCAGAAAAATCCACTGCAGGGGCAAATTCAACGACTTGATCGTCATAGTAGCCCAAAGCAACTGCATAGCTTGTGATTAAGTACTCACGAAATACCGAAATAAACTCTAATAGCTTTTCACGGGGTATTTGATTAGCTTGCTTGCCTAACACTTTAAATGCAGAAAACTTATAGTCGATATAGGGCAAGAGCTCTTCTTCCATTACTTTTCGCAATAGCTCAGGGTCTTGTTTTATAGCGTCTTTCTCGGTTTTCATTCGCTCAAAAGTGAGGCCTGCAACTTCTTTGATCATTACATACGGATCATTTTGTTCAGCAGCAATAACGCTTTGAGTGCTAAGAAAAAATGTCATCGCGGCAATAACGGATACTAACCACTTGCTTGCTTGTTTAAAAATGTTGTTCACGCTTTACTCCTAGTAGTTGCGATGATTATTAATCTGAATCTTTGCCGAATAAGAATTGACCTATCAGGTCTTCAAGCACTAATGCTGATTTCGTATCGACGATAAATTTGGTTTCGCCATCCTTGTCACCAAGATAAATAGGCTCCTCTCCTGGAAAGATAAAGCCCGGCGTTAAACCGATATATTGCTCACCTAAGAGGCCAGCGGTGAGTATCGACACAGAACTCGTTTCAGGAAATGTTTCTGCATATTCGTCAGATATCTCCATTACGACCACAGGAATCAGTTCTTGTTCATCTAAATAAATATCAGATACACGTCCAATCACTACTCCGCCGACTTTCACTGATGAACGAGGCTTAAGTCCACCAATATTATCGAACTTAGCATGGACAGTATAAGTTTCACCGCTTCCACTCATGCCTTTATTGGCAACTTGTAACGCTAGCAACAAGGTAGCTGCAATGGCCAAGGCGACAAAGATACCAACCATCAATTCTGTTTTCTTGCTTGTCATTTTTTATCCTAATTAATACCGAACATCAGTGCTGTTAGCACGAAATCTAAACCTAATATAGTGAGTGACGAAAATACGACCGTTTCAGTTGTCGCCTTACTAATACCTTCTGATGTAGGAATAGCCGCATAGCCTTTGTACAAAGCTATCCATACAACAACGAGCGCAAACACTAAGCTCTTAATAATGCCATTAACAACATCTTTATCCCAATCAACAGTGGCCTGCATAATTGACCAGTAACTTCCGGCATCAACACCAAGCCAATCTACACCGACTAAGTGCCCACCCAAAATGCCAATCGCACTGAAAATAATGGCAAGCAGTGGCATTGAAATCACACCGGCCCAAAAACGCGGTGCTATTACTCGGCGAAGTGGGTCAACAGCCATCATCTCAAGGCTGCTGAGTTGTTCGGTGGCTTTCATCAAACCAATTTCCGCGGTGAGTGCTGAGCCCGCTCGACCAGCAAATAACAGCGCTGTAACTACAGGGCCCAATTCGCGCAATAAAGATAAAGCAACCATTGGTCCAAGCGAGCCTTCAGCCCCGTAATTGACTAAAATAGTATAGCCCTGAAGTGCCATCACCATGCCGATGAATAGCCCTGAGACTATTATAATTAGTAAACTCTGCACGCCCACTATGTAGATCTGATGGATGATTAGCGGAATATTTTTAAAGCGAGGAAAAGCAACAAGGGCGCCCCATAACATCAATGACGCATTACCGATAGCCGATAATTTTGCTAAGGTTCCAGCACCTAAATTTATTAACCAATTCAAGATGATGCCCCTATAAATGCTTCTTTTACAGAGTTAGCAGGGAAGTGAAAAGGTACTGGGCCATCGGCATTCCCACGAAGAAACTGCTGCACTAGTTCCGACTTAGATTCTCTTATCTCATCTGGTGTGCCAGCACCAATAATACGTTTATCAGCAAGAATGTAGGCGTAGTCAGCAATGGTAAGCACTTCTGTTACGTCGTGTGTTACGACAATACTAGTGAGACCCAATGCAGTATTTAATTCACGAATTAATTTCACTAAAACGCCCATTGAAATAGGGTCTTGGCCAGCAAAAGGCTCGTCGTACATTATCAATTCGGGGTCAAGAGCAATAGCTCGAGCAAGTGCTGCTCGCCTTGCCATACCTCCCGATAATTCACTGGGCATAAGGTGCGCAGCCCCTCGTAACCCAACGGCTTCAAGCTTTAGCATCACCACAGTTTCGATAAGCGACTCTGACAATTCGGTGTGCTCACGGAGCGGAAATGCGACGTTGTCGAAAACGGATATATTGGTAAACAAAGCGCCGCTTTGAAATAGCATACTCATTTTGCGTCGTACATCGTACAAACGCTTTCTACTCATGGCGTGGATATTCTCGTCTTGAAACAGGACTTCGCCGCGCTCTGGTGTAAGTTGCCCACCAATAAGCTTCAACAGAGTTGTCTTGCCTATTCCACTTGGGCCCATCACAGCTGTAATGCCGCCTTTTTTGACCTGCATCGATATGCTGTCATAAATGACACGTTCACCGCGTTCAAAATGCATGTCTTTGATATCAACTAAAATATTGGACATTAGTTCTGTTATATTTCCTGATAGGCTCTATTTTAGGTTTGCGACTATAGCGCAAGCTTAAGTTATTATTTGCGTTGGCTGCTAAGCCATTCGCAATTGCTATGTTAGACGAAAATACGTCTCAAACGGTTCATATTTATATATTACGAATAATTAATGACTGCTAGCTGAACAAGACCGTTATTTTTCAACTTTTATTCACACAAGCATTTTTTATCGCGCAATTCGATCAAAATATGCTCACAATGGTGGATTATAGCGTATTAAGAAGTGCAATGTAGTCATTGTTTGTTGATTTTCAAGGCTAATATCTTGCAAATGCGAAAAGAATGTTGAGTTACATCTTCAATTCAATTGAAAGTTTGTTCCATGCGCTATATTTTAGCGCCTAAAATGTTGATAGATTACCAACTTTCACTTTTTTTGGTGTTAAAAAGATATACTTTTTGCGACAATGAAGGGCAGTAGGTTCATTTTGAGCCTATACTTATTTTGAGCATCTTTGAGCGCATCGCTCATTTGCCAGTAGAGAATAAATTAGTGTTAACACAGATCATTATCTTTTTAATTGGGCTAGCCGTTTTAAGCTGGAGCGCTGACAAATTCGTTTATGGTGCTTCTGCCTTGGCCAAAAATCTTGGCGTATCGCCGATGATGATTGGTTTAACGATAGTTGCTATGGGTTCTAGCGCTCCCGAAATTGTAGTGTCGGCTACTGCGTCACTTGCGGGAAATCCTGATACCGCGGTCGGAAACTCTTTGGGCTCAAATATTACTAATATTGCATTAGTGTTAGGGCTTACTGCACTGCTGAAGCCTTTGCTAGTGTCTTCTACTACGCTTAAACGCGAACTCCCTATTCTATTGGTCATTACCCTTATTGCGGTGATTTTCCTGTCCGATAACCAACTCACTCAAATTGAAGGGGTTACCCTCATCACCCTATTTGTACTGGTTTTGGCAGGTATGGCTTGGTTATCATTTAAAGTTGAGAAGAACGACCCATTAATCGCCGAAACCGAAGATGAAATACCAAGTAATGTGCCTACTATCAACGCGGTGATGTGGGTGATAATCGGCCTTGTTATGCTTCCGCTGAGTGCTCACTTTCTTGTTGAGAGCGCTGTAGTTATCGCTGAGTACTTTGGAGTAAGTGACTTAGTTATTGGTCTAACTATCATTGCACTGGGTACCAGTCTGCCAGAGCTTGCAGCGAGTATCGCAGGGGTTCGCAGAGGTGAGGATGACCTTGCATTAGGTAACATTATTGGTTCAAATATATTCAATATCCTAGCGGTACTAGCAATGCCAGGCTTGATCGCACCGGGTGCAATCGACATTAATGCTTCAACACGTGACTCTTACGTTATGCTTGGCCTCACCGTGATACTTTTTGTATTTTGCTTCAACCTTCGTGGCACCCGACAAATAAACCGCTATGAAGGTGGTTTGTTAGTGGTGGCTTTTTGTGCCTACCAATTTTGGCTATTTCAGTAAGCTAAAGAGTTAGTCACTTGGAAAGAATATTCAATATGACAGTGAACTCACGGTGTGAAGCTAAAAATACTCACAGCTATGTTCAGAATACATTCATTGAATGCTTACTATACTGCTAAAGATTGGTTTGATTATCCATAATACGGGAACCCGATGAGCTTTTTAAAAACCGCACATACCGTTTTTGAGAACGAAATAAACGCACTTTCAAGTCTACAGTCTCAGTTGGACGATAGCTTTGATAATGCTTGTGAACTTATCATGAATTGCACAGGAAAAGTTGTTGTGTGTGGCATGGGAAAATCGGGGCACATCGGTAATAAAATTGCAGCAACACTTGCCAGTACTGGCTCACCGGCATTTTTCATGCACCCAGGCGAAGCTAACCATGGCGACCTAGGCATGCTTAGTAAGGGAGATGTGCTGATTGGCATATCTAACTCTGGTGAAACCTTTGAATTAAATAATTTATTGCCTGTCGTAAAGCGCGTTGAAGTGCCGATTATCTCTATTACGAATAATCCAACAAGCACTCTCGCGAAATTTTCAGATGTTGTGCTCAACATTCATGTTGACCAAGAGGCTTGCTCGCTTGGATTGGCTCCAACCACCAGCACCACCTCCACCTTGGTGTTAGGCGATGCGCTGGCAGTTGCACTTCTTGAGGCCAAAGGCTTCACTGCAACAGATTTTGCTTTATCGCATCCAGGAGGCTCACTTGGTCGCAGGTTGTTGCTAACTGTTGATGACGTGATGGCTACCGGAGACGAGCTACCATTGGTAAATGAAGATGCCAAGGTCACCGATGCCCTATTTGAAATTTCAGATAAAGGCTTAGGCATGACTGGTGTAACGAATCAACAAGGTAACTTACTTGGTGTATTTACCGACGGTGATCTGCGTCGGGCGCTAGACAAACATATCGATATTCATCAATCACTCGTGTCTGAGCTTATGACTCATGGAAGCATTACCTTTGAAAAAGGTCGCCTTGCGGTAGATGCACTTAACACGATGCAGGACAAAAAAATTAACGCACTTTTTGTCATTAACACAGAAAATAAGCCAGTCGGAGCAGTAAAGATGCATACGCTACTCAAAGCAGGAGTTGTTTAACATGCCGACAGTGAGCACACTTTATGGCGATATTGACGCAGAATTATTCGCAAAATTCGCTAACATCAAACTTTTTGTCTGTGATGTTGATGGTGTGTTTTCCGACGGCACCATATTACTCGGAAATAACGGCGAGGAGCTCAAAGCCTTCAACACAAAAGACGGTTATGGAATAAAAGCTCTCTCAAGAATAGGCGTTGATGTTGCCGTTATCACCGGCCGAGAGTCAAAAATTGTTCACAATAGAATGACCTCGCTTAATGTGAAATACATCATGCAAGGCCGAGAAGATAAACTAGACGCGTTGAATGAGTTAATTAGTCAGCATGACTATTCAGTCGACCAAATTGCCAGTATTGGTGACGATATGCCCGACCTTGGTATGTTTGCCTCAAGCGCAATCGGGATAGCGGTTGCGGATGCCCATCCGATGGTAAAAAACACAGCCTCCTTTTGCACTCAGCTCAAGGGTGGCCGAGGCGCTGTGCGTGAAGTCTGTGACTTAATCCTTGAAGCCAAGGGCGAACTGGAAACCATACACGGTGCTAGTGTATGAACCGCTTAGCATGGAGTATTACGCTTATTTTTGGTGCTGCTATCGCGCTCTATCTTCCGGTTTGGTTGGAAGAGGAAGAGCAAGTCATTTTTAGCGACACCGATGAAGCACTTATTCCAAACTACGAAGCTAAAAATTTAAGAACCAAGATATTCGATAAAAACGGCCGCCTAACTCATCGAGTTAATGCAGCAAAAATGGAACATTTCGACCAACTAGACTACGTTAACTTTATCGATCCGCAGTACACTATTTACCTCGAGGAATCGGGTAAGCGCTGGCAACTCAATGCCAGTGAGGGTACTTTTATCGAAGGTGATCGAATACAACTGAGTGACGACGTCACTATTACCAGTCTGCAAGTCGACGATTATGTACAAACCATTTCCACCGAATTTATCGAAATACAATTACAAACGAAAAGTCTCTCATCAGACCAACCTGTTGTTATTTCTGGTGCAAACTTTATTATCAATAGTATTGGCTTCGAAGGTAATATAGCCACACAACAATATGAGTTATCAAAACATGTACAAACTGAATATTTACCTGCTCGTTAGCGCTTTCTTTCTTATTTTTTCTGGTCAATCACTAAGTCAAGAGTTGGTGAAAAAAAGTGACTTTGAGCAACCGCTGCGACTAGCCTCAGATAAAAACTTTGCGGATGGTAAAGAGAAAACAGGCTTGTATGAGGGCAATGTAAAAATCACTCAAGGGTCTTTGTCAATTGAAGCGAATAAAGTACAGATAGTTGCTGGCGAAGGCCAAGGCCGCGAAGTATTTATAGCTACTGGTAACCCAGCTTCGTATACCCAGCAACTTGCCGACGGTAGTATGGTTACAGCGCGAGCAAATGAAATCAAATACGTGAAGATAGACCGAACAATTTCTTTAAAAGGTAATGCTGAGTTGTTACAGAATGCCTTTTCGATTGAGGGTGATTCTATCATTTTCGACATGGAAAAAGAGCAAGTACTGGCAAACACTAATGAAAACAGCGACTCTCAAGTAGTAACTATCTTTAATCCTGAAAGCATCAAAAAAACCAAAGAAAGCATCGAAAACAATAAGCAACAAGATAATGAGGGTCAGTGAGCGTGAGTAAACTTGTTGCCAGCCATTTAGCAAAATCATACAAGTCACGCCAAGTTGTGCGAGATGTTAGCTTGGAAGTATCCACTGGGCAGATTGTGGGTTTATTGGGCCCAAATGGTGCAGGTAAAACAACCACCTTTTACATGATAGTAGGCTTAGTGCCCCTCGATAAAGGCGAAATATCCATCGACCAACTCAACTTATCGGTGCAACCGATGCATGAGAGAGCACGACACGGCATAGGCTATCTACCTCAAGAAGCTTCAATTTTTCGCAAACTCACCGTTTATGAAAATCTAATGGCAATTTTGCAAACCCGCAAAGAACTCACAAAAGATCAGCGCGAACAGCAAGCTGATGATTTAATGGATGAGTTTAATGTGAATCATATTAGAAATAATTTAGGCATGAGTTTATCAGGTGGAGAGCGGCGTAGAGTCGAAATTGCTCGCGCTTTAGCAGCGAATCCGAAATTTATTTTACTCGATGAACCCTTCGCCGGTGTTGACCCAATTTCTGTTAATGATATAAAGAAGATAATACAGCAACTAAAAGAACGAGATATTGGTGTATTGATCACCGATCACAATGTTCGAGAAACTTTAGATGTATGTGAACAAGCTTATATAGTGAGTCACGGTGAGTTAATCGCGTCAGGTAGCGCAGAAGAAGTTCTCGAAAACCAAAAGGTGAGAGATGTGTATCTTGGTGAGCAATTCGTTCTGTAGTCAAATCGTTTTAATAGGTAATTATTGATTATGTTCAAAATTCGGCAGTATCGTCTTACTCAAGACTCCCTGCATTCTCAAATGACTGGCTTTACTCGCTCAGTTATGTCGAGTTTGGATGTTACGAGAGAAGGACATCAATGAAGCCTTCATTACAGTTAAAATTCAGTCAACAACTTACCATGACGCCGCAACTTCAGCAGGCGATCAAACTCTTACAACTTTCCACCCTTGATTTACAGCAAGAAATTCAAGAAGCACTGGATTCAAATCCTCTCTTAGAGCTGGACGAAAGCGACAGTCATGCAGATAAATCAGACGACAAACAATTGTCGGATAAATCCAGTAATGACGGCAGCGACGAAAGCGATGGTGACTATCTCGATAACACATCGTTGAATGCTGAAAACTCTGACAACGTCGACAGCCACGATGCACTCGAGAATAATGAAATTCCCGATGACCTCCCCATCGATAGTTCATGGGAAGAATATTTAAGTTCATCATCTGCCCCCGCAACCATGACAGGTGGCGCCAGCCCCGATGATGATTATGTATTTCAGGGCGAAACTAGCGAAAATATTCAGGATCATTTGTTGTGGCAAATGGAACTCACACCCTTTTCGGATATCGATCGCTCGATTGCAATATCCATTATCGACAGTATCGACGAATCTGGTTATCTGACAGTAAGTTGCGAAGAAATACTCGATAGCCTGCAAAATGAGGAAATTGAGCTCGACGAAGTGGAGTGTGTATTGAAGCGCATTCAAATGTTCGACCCAATCGGTTCGGGTTCGCGCAATCCTCAAGAATGTCTGATGGTGCAACTTAATCAGTTCGCCCCCGACACACCTTGGGTTGCGGAAACTAAAATGCTATTAACTGAGCACAGCGATTTAATTAGTAGCAAAGACTACCGTACTTTGATGCGCAAAACAAAACTGAAGGAAGACCAGCTGCGAGAAGTCATGCGTTTGTTGAAAACACTGAATCCGCGTCCTGGGTCGGCGATATCACAAAAAGAAGCTGAGTATGTTATTCCTGACGTAAGCGTATCTAAGAAAAATGGTCGCTGGGTAGTTGAGCTAAATAATGATTCTTTACCACCTCTTGTAGTCAATAAAGAATATGCTGCACTGAGTAAAACAACAAAAAATTCGAACGATTCGCAATTTATTAAGTCTCATTTACAAGAAGCTAAATGGTTTATAAAGAGTTTGGAGAGTCGTAACGAAACACTTATGAAGGTATCGCACTGTATCGTACAGCAGCAGATGGGCTTCTTCGAACATGGCCCTGAAATGATGAAACCAATGGTATTAAATGATGTGGCCGAAATGGTCGACATGCATGAGTCAACAATATCGCGGGTGACTACTCAGAAATACATGCATACGCCTCGTGGTATTTATGAACTTAAGTACTTTTTTTCCAGCCACGTTTCCACGGAATCTGGCGGAGAGTGCTCATCTACTGCGATCAGGGCGCTTATTAAAAAATTAGTGGCGGCAGAACTGCCTGCTAAGCCCCTAAGTGATAGCAAAATTGCGCAATTGTTAGCCGAGCAAGGCATTCAAGTTGCACGGCGGACAATTGCAAAATATCGAGAGTCTCTCTCGATTCCCCCGTCGAACCAAAGAAAAAGTCTGTTATAAGACGAAACTAGAGGACGTAACATTATGCAAATTAACCTAACTGGTCACCACGTTGATATTACCGATTCACTCAGAGCATACGTCGATACAAAATTTGAAAAACTAGAACGGCACTTCGATCATATTAGCAACGTACACGTTGTGCTAAACGTGGAAAAAATAAATCAGAGAGCTGAAGCAACAGTGCATCTCAAAGGCGATGTTGTGCATGCCAATGCCGAGCATACCGATATGTATGCAGCCATAGATGGCTTGATTGATAAGCTCGACAGACAAGTTATTAAGCACAAGGAAAAACTAAAACGACACTAGTCGTCAGTTCGTTATGATTATATCCGATATAGTATCTTTAGACCGCACTGAATGTGCGGTCGATTGCCAAAGCAAAAAACGAATCTTTGAAGTTATTAGTGAAATTGCTGTTAAACAGCGCCCCGACTTAGATATCGATACCGTACTTGCTAGCATGCTTAACCGAGAAAAAGTGGGTAGCACTGGTATTGGGAACGGTATCGCTATTCCCCACGGTCGTATAGAAGGTATTAATGACATTATTGCAGTTGTTGTTACAAGTGAAGATCCCATCAACTTTGACGCTATTGACGACAAACCTGTCGATATCTTTTTTGCATTATTAGTGCCCGCCGAACAAACCGACGCGCATTTGCAAACCCTATCATCCATTGCACAAAAACTGAGTGATAAAAGTATTGTTAAGGCACTGCGAAAAGCCTCAACGAAAGACCAAATCATTGCAGCCTTGCATTAAGCCCATTACCAGTAGGCCCGAGAAATGAATCTTTTGATAATTAGTGGACGCTCAGGCTCAGGCAAATCTATTGCCTTACGCTCTCTTGAAGATCTCGGCTATTACTGCGTAGATAATATTCCAGTTAGCTTACTGCCAACGCTCACTCATGCTCTAGCAGACGAACACGAAAATGTTGCCGTCAGTATCGATGTTCGAAATATTCCTAAAATGGCGACCGAGGTATCTGAAATTGTCGACTTTCTCCCTAAAATTTGGGAAGTGACCATATTATACTTAGACGCAAGTGATGACGTTTTGATTAAGCGTTATAGTGAAACACGACGCCTTCACCCTTTGAATAAACTGGGGAAATCGCTGTCAGAATCTGTAGAAGCAGAGCGTGAGATCCTCATTCCGGTTTCAGAAAAAGCCGACCTGCATATTAATACAGATAACCTCTCATTACATGAATTGTCTGAGCTCATCCGAGAACGAGTACTTGGCAAAAAAAGTACAAACTTGGTTATTGTATTTGAATCTTTTGGATTTAAGTATGGTATCCCCAAAGATGCAGATTATGTTTTTGACGCACGCTTTCTACCAAATCCCCATTGGGAGCCCGACCTAAAACCGCTTACCGGATTAGACGGCCCTGTTCAAGTGTTTCTCAGCGGGCAGCCTTTAGTTACTAAATTTATATGGCAGATTCAAAATCTCATCAGCACTTGGCTGCCGCATCTTGAACGTAATAATAGAAGCTATGTTACCGTTGCAATTGGATGCACTGGCGGACAACACCGTTCGGTATTCGTTGCAGAGTCGCTTGCAACCAGCTTCAAATCAAGTCATGGAGACGTTCAAATACGCCATCGTGAGCTTAAACATATTATGGCGAGTAAAAGTAGTGAAAATGCGGACACTAGCAAATGACCTTAGAGAAAAAACTGACAATTGTTAATAAACTTGGTTTACACGCTCGAGCTGCAACACAACTTGCAAAGCTGGCCAATCAATTTGATGCCACTATTACTCTCCATCAAGGTGAAAAAGAAGCGTTTGCCAACAGTGTCCTTGCTCTTATGATGCTAGAAAGTAGCCAGGGGAAAGAAGTATTGCTTAAGTGTGATGGCCCTGACGCGCAAAATGCCCTTGATGCGATCGAACATCTTATAAGCAATAAATTCAACGAAGACGAATAGTAGTCGCAGCAACAAAGGGGGCGTACCCGGTAAAATTGCGACTAAGCAAAATACATAAATTTCAATAAAATCAACAAGACAAATAACACTAGAGCAATCTAGTGTTATACTAGCTGCATCAACACAACTTAGTTTACGCCTCAAAGGTGCTACTAATTTAGAAATGCTAAAGGGTGTTATGGCAGAAACATTAGAATCGAGCAACGTTCAAAGCCAATTATCATCGATAAGTGAATCGCTTAACGATGGTACTTTTGTGCAAGTTCGAAAACTTCTGCACGACCTCCCCTCAAGTGACGTCGCCCTACTCCTTGAATCTAGCCCTACAAAGACACGTATCGAGCTTTGGGAATTGCTTGACGCAGATTTCCATGGTGATGTACTTGAAGAGCTCTCAGAGGATGTGCGTAACGGTATTATCACGAAAATGGTTCCTTCAAGTGTGGTTGACGCACTTGAGGACATGGATACCGATGACTTAGCCGAAACCCTCAGCACACTTCCAGACACAGTCTTGCAAAGCATTCTGAAATCGATGGATACTCAAGACCGTCAACGCGCCGAAAAAGCACTTTCTTATGGTGAAGACACGGCTGGTTTCATCATGAATACCGACACCATTACACTAAGGCCCGACGTGACGGTCGACGTGGTGTTGCGCTATTTGCGCTTAAAAGGTAACTTACCGGAAAACACCGACACGCTATATGTTGTTAATCGCTACGACAACCTCATCGGCACTGTATTGGTCACCAAACTACTCACCTCACTTCCTGACATGAGTGTGAGTGATATTATGAACGAAGAAGCTGAAACCATTCCCGTAGATATGAGTGACAGCGAAGTGGCAAGTATGTTTGAGCGCTATGATTGGCTCTCAGCGCCAGTAGTAGATGCACAACAAACCTTGGTAGGACGAATTACGATTGACGACGTGGTTGATATTATTCGTGAAGACGCAGAGCACAGTATGATGAGTATGGCCGGTCTTGATGATGAGGAAGATACCTTCGCACCGGTAGGCCAGAGTACCAAACGCCGCTCGATATGGTTAGGTGTTAACCTAGTTACTGCGTTGCTAGCAGCCGCAGTAAGCGACCTATTTGAAGCGACGCTTAGCCAGTTAGCGGTGTTGGCGATTCTTAACACCATTGTTCCTAGTATGGGTGGCGTAGCTGGAAACCAAACTCTCACGCTAGTCATTCGAGGCATGGCACTGGGGCATGTCAGCCCGAGTAACTCAGTTTGGCTAGTAAGGAAAGAGTTAGCGATTGGTTTTTTAAATGGTGTGATCTGGGCAAGCTTGATTGCGTCGGTAATAGCATTGTGGAAACAGGACTTCATGCTGGGCGCAGTTATTGCCTTTGCGATGATGATGAACATGATAGCAGCAGGTCTTGCAGGGGCAACGCTCCCCATTATTATGAAAAAGTATAATATTGACCCCGCGCTTGCTGGCAGTGTTATCTTAACCACCATTACAGATGTTGTTGGTATCTTCGCTTTCTTAGGTACGGCCACCTTATTTTTACTGTAAATAGTTTGCTGTCAGTTGCCAGTACAGGAGTCGATTTTTGAGCCAAAAGATAGCATTACTAAACACCTTAAAAAAACTACTCAAAACCCAAGGCTTCACCTATAAGAAAGTGGCTATGCACTTAGACCTATCCGAAGCCGCAATAAAACGCATGTTTGCCAATAATGACTTCTCCTTATCTCGTTTAGAGAGTTTATGCACACTATTAGGAATAGAGATTTCAGACCTCACAACAATTATGCTTGAAGATAAACCGCTTACAGAACGTTTGAGTCTTGAACAGGAGAGTAGCTTGATTAGCAATACAAAATTGCTCATGTTAAGCCACCTGTTAATGAGCCATTGGTCATGCAGCGATGTTATCGCACAATATGATTATAGCGAGCACGAGCTCACACGTTGTCTTGCTCAACTCGACAAAATGAAGATCATCGACCTTCTTCCGGGAAACAGAGTAAAATTGAAGGTAAGCCGTGATTTCAAGTGGATAGAAAATGGCCCAATTGAGCAGTTTTACAAGCAACATGTGCAGTCTGATTTTTTTCGTAGCAAATTTACAGCCAACTCAGAAATTCGTTTGTTTCTCTCGGGAATGCTTAGCAAAGCTAGTTCAGCCGATTTAATTAACAGAATAGAGCGATTAGGTTCCGCGTTTAATACTGCTCTCGATAAAGATCAGGTAGTAGACTTTGACGATAAATTCGGCACTGCTCTGGTTGTTGCCATGCGGCCATGGACCTTGGCCATTTTTGAACAATACCGAAAGAAAAACTAATTTTCTTCTCAAAGCTCACAAATAACTAAACCTTCGTTGTCATTACGGCATATATATACTGTCACCCTTATTTTGTGTTTAGCTCATCCTTTTGGGCTTCATACCATTTAGAATCATGCTGAGGCTATATATGCTTTCCGTAATACGCAGTTTATCTTCTTTACTTTCCTACAATAGGCATATTAACAAGTCTCGCAAGCAAACCTGTCACCAGAGATCATCAACTCCAGAACAGAGTAATGAAGACCAGTGGCAAGATACTGGAGAAGTCTATTATCTCGAAAATACCTTAAAGTTGAGCTATCAATCAAAGCACGGAAAGGTAACGTTTGAGGAACTGAACTTTTCGTCTTTATCTGAAGTGCTTAAGGATATTCGTAAAAATGAACATGATTATTTAAAACAAAGCGCTATCGCAGGTCAGAAGATTGCATTTAACATTAGCCTTTGCGCGGTTACATGGCAAACCAAGGGAGAAAGTACAAGAATAAAAGCAGTAGCCGACGCCGCCTTGTTACGCAGCACCGATATAGATTTCACGCATTCACAAGCCGTATTTAAACAAGACTTTATGTTAGAACATGACGATGTACTGTCGGCTTCGGGCCCAAGAAAAAAAGGGGTATCGACATACTATAATGTTTCAGTTCCACAATTCTTGGTTGAAATAAAAAAAGCGAATTTAGCTATCGCACCTGAAAATAAACGCAGAATTAATGTGAAGCATGACAATTTCGACAGTATGTTCAGCGAGAACGAAACGCTGCAACTGCAACGCGTCTTAAGCTCATCTAACACCAAGGAAGGTAACACCGAGGAAGATTCTGCTGATTTGCGTCTACGTAACAAGCAGAGCCAAAAGACGCACACCTAAGTTAGTGTGCGTTTCAAGCTGATGCTTTCCCTATACATTCTGCTTTTTCGAAGCAAATAAGCTCATCATATCTGACTTATAGCGTCTAAAATATGCCTTAATATCCTCTAAGATAAGATAGTTAATTGGCACAATAAACAGGGTAATAAGGGTCGCAAACAGGATACCAAAGCCCAAGCTAATAGCCATTGGGATAAGGAATTGTGCTTGCGTCGATTTTTCGAATAACAAGGGGATTAACCCAGCAAAAGTCGTAAGAGAGGTCAACAAGACTGGTCTGAAGCGTCTACCACCCGCATTAAAAACAGCATCTTTTAGGGCAACGCCTTCTTTTCTTCGCTGATTGATATAGTCGACTAATACCAAAGAGTCGTTTACAACCACACCTGATAACGCCAACATCCCCATGAAACTGAGTAGAGTGAGATCCATTCCCATGATCCAATGCCCTATTACCGCACCAACTAGGCCAAATGGAATGACCGACATAACAATGATTGGCTGAGAATAAGATTTAAACGGAATGGCCAAGAGTATATATATCAATATTAGCAATGCCACTGCCCCAACCATCAAACCCTGCGATGACTCTGCTTGGTCTCTGGCTTCACCAGCCATTTCAAAGTTTGTGCCCGGGAAAGCACTGACTTCTTGTGCTAACCACTCTCTTAATTCTTCTTGTACTAATGATAAATCGCCTCCCTGTTTATCGAAATCAGCGCTAACAGATAGCGTTCGCTGGCGGTCAACGCGCAAAATATTATCTGGGCTTAGACCTGGGAACACATTTGCAACTTGCCACAAGGGCACTTCGGTGTTCGGTCCGATGCGAATAGTCATTTGCTCTAAGGTCTCGATGGATTGTCGTGCTTCAAGAGGATAACGCACCATTACGCGCACTTCTTCACGTCCACGCTGAACTCTTTGTACTTCAAATCCAAACACGGCTTGACGAACTTGTCTTGCAACAGTGTTCAAGTCTAATCCGAGCAAGCGGGCTTCTGGTTTCAATTCAAGTTGCAATTCTTCTTTGCCATCAGACAGTGTATCTTCAATATCGGAAACCGCAGAGTAAGTTGCCAACTGAGTTTTTAAACGCTCGCCTAAGGCCGCCAATGCTTCGGTGTCTCGCCCTTTTAACTCGATATTAATAGCTGACCCGCCCCAGCCACCGATTTCTGCTCGGTAATTTAGCTGCTCAGCGCCAGCAACTTGCCCAACTCGCTTGCGCCATTCATTGACCACTTCTCGGGTAGTAATATCAATACTTCTTTTTTCTGGCGGGATCATATCGATCTGTACACGGCCAGTGGTCGAATTTCTTCCACCGCTTATAGAATAAATATTACGGATGATTGACTCGCCGGTATCGTCATCGCGATACTCTTCTTGCAAGTCTTTGGCGTGTTTAGTAATGCTAGACACTATGCGATCAGTGCTCTCAAATGCAGTACCCGCTGGCATCACTAAGTTCGCAGTCGCCACTTCACTTTGCACTCTTGGAAAGAAGACAAATTTTGTTTGTCCTGCTGCAATCGTTCCTATGATAATCACCAAACAAGCAAACATCGTCATCCAAGATGCATAACGCCACCGCATGGCTTGTGCTAACGCAGGTTGATAAACCCGTTCAATAAGCAACTCCAAAGAATTTGCTATTTTTTGTTGTAGTCTCAAGAGTCGACCCGGCTTTTTGTCACTTCTCGCTTTCACATGCTTTAGGTGAGCGGGCAGGATGAATTTTGACTCAATCAAAGAGAACAGCAAAACAGGAATGATTACGTAAGGAATAGCAGCATACCAACTGCCTCTGCCGGTTTGAAAAGCCAGAGGAAGAAACGCTGCTGCGGTAGTTAAAATCCCAAAAGTAACAGGGACTGCAACCTCTCGTGTACCGTTTATAGCGGCATCTAAAGGTGTTGCTCCACGCTGCAAATGCGAATACACATTCTCGCCAGTAACAATAGCGTCATCGACCACAATACCCAGCACCAAAATAAAAGCAAACAGACTCATCAAATTCAGCGTTACCCCAAACAGGGGCATGAATAAAAAAGCCCCCATAAAACACATTGGAATGCCTAAACACACCCAAAATGCCACTGAAGGCCGCAGAAATAGGGCCAACAAGATAATAACCAGTAACATGCCCTGCCAAGCACTGGTAGAGAGAGTCTGTAACCTAGCCTTTATCGGTTCACTTCTATCCCGCCAAAAGTCGATACTCATTCCTTGTGGCATTTGCGACTGTTTATCTTCTATATAATTGCGAACAGCGGTCGTAACATCAATGATGCTCTCGTCACCCGTTCTGAAAATCTCGACTTCAATCGCCGAGACACCGTTAAATCTCATTCGTAGAGGTGTTTCTTCAAACTCATCACGTAAGTTAGCAACGTCACCTAGGCGCACCATTGTGCCATCTTGAGTAGTGATTATCGGAATATCCGCAAAATCATCAGCTCGATAGGCTTGTCCCCGACTTCTAATGAAGATGTCACCGCCATCTGTTTTAAGGTTGCCGGCAGATACATCATTAGAGTTCTGTCTTAATACGCCAGCTATCTGCTCAAGACTGATATCATATTGACGAAGGGCCCATTCAGGTATTTCAATAGAAATTTCGTAAGGGAGTACATTTTCAACCTCCACCTGCGATACTTCGCTCAGACTTGCTATTTCATCGCGAATATTATCCGCGTAGCGACGCAGCGTTAACGCATCGTAATCACCATATAACACCACACCGATAGCATCTCTTCGCCATTGAGGAACTTGAATGAGTAAGTTCTCAGCCTCAATTGGGAAATTATTAACCGCATCTACCCGAATTTTCACTTCATCGAGCATCGCTCTGACATCATAGCCCTCCTCGACTTGAACTGTCACCGACGCGCCGCCCTCACGACTGGAAGAAGTTATTTGGCGAATTCCTTCAAGATCTTGAATGGCTTCTTCAATTTTTATCGTGATGCCCTCTTCAACCTCCTGCGGAGAAGCTCCAGGCAGGGTCATCGATATTTGTACATTTCGTTGTTCGAACTCAGGAAACAAATCGACGGGAATTTTTGTTGTCGCGACATAAATGCCACTTATCATTATCACGAAAAGAAGGATATTCGCGGCAACGTCGTTTTTTGCAAACCATGCTATCATTGTATTCTCCCTCAGACCTAGTTTGCAGCGACGGCATTCACCGCTGTGTTGATCTCTTTTGCAGGCGATGGTGGCGTGTCTTGTTCAGTCAAGATTGCTTTCACTTTAGTACCATCTGGCAAGTTTGCCGTTGGCGTAAGTATTAATTTATCGCTAGCTGATAAAGCGCTTCGAAAACTGTCTTGAGGGTAAACACTCTCTTTAGACGGCAGGGGGTTACTGGCAACAACCACGGAGCTGGCATCTGTCCACAGCGGCTCAATCCGCCGCTTTCTCAACACGCCTTCATCGGCAACGCTTACCATGTTGTCTTGTGATACCGCTCTGCGGGGAATAACAATGACGTCTCTTAAAGTGGAGCCTTGCACCTGCGCACGTAAAAATTGACCGACCCTAATGGCTGGTCTTGAATCAGTATTTTCAAAAGGTCTATCTACCTGAGCTACCAAATACAGCATTCTGGTTGACGGATCAAAAGCCCCTTCACTACGAACAATAATGCCATCCCATTGATATGTTTGACTACCAAGTTCACCTAATAGACGCACTCTAGGTTGTTCTGCATCGTCAGCTAGCTGCGAACCTGATTCACTTGGTAAATATAGATGCTCTAAGTCTGCTATTTTCACAGGTAAGCGCACTTCTATGGCATCAGTGCTATAAATATTTGCAATCATCTGTGAGGGACTCACTACTTGTCCAACATCGACCATTTGAGTTAATACTCGCCCATCAAAAGGCGCCACAATGGTGGTTCGTTCAAGGTTAAGTTTTGCTCTCTCCAAACGTGCCTTCGCAGCTCGCAAAGCGCTTTCGGCTGCAGCCACTTGAGGCTTTCTTAATGCCAATAAGCGGGCCGCTTCAGTAGTAGGTTGTTTATTCCATTGTTGAGCTGCTAACTCTGCCTCGGCAACTTCTTGAAGGTAACGCAATTGAGCGTCGGCCTCAGCAGAGGCAGCTATATCTACTTCAACTTCATAGTCACGACTGTCGAGCGACACCAGTACATCACCCTTTTTAAAGCTAGCCCCTGCGCGGATTTTCTCTGATACCGAATTGACGCGGCCACTAACCTCTGCAACCAACCCAGTTTGAGTCAAAGGTTCAGCTGTTCCGTATGAATCAACCCATACCTCGAAATCACGAACTTCTATATCTGCAATATCTACGGCCACACTTGGCGCAGGACGGTCACCACCCCAACGTCTCGCTTCGGGCTTGCTGCTAAATAAAGCGCTAAGCACTGCGGCGGTAATAATTAAGATAACGACGGTCACAAAGAAATGCGCTACCCAGTTCACCTTTTTGTTGTAACTGGCCTGTTGTTCTGATGTTGTACTCATGGTAATCCTTGCTGTGAAATAATTCACAAAAGCTCATAACAATTTCGTTACAAAGATTACGTAGTAAACTAGGCTTTGGGTTTTGTTTAATGCAAGTATTGCATTACATTTTTGTTAGATAAGTCTTGACCACATTCGACCGGTTTACGTTTACTGCTCTCCAAGCAAAGAGAAAGTGTCCATAATTTTTACATCATACAAAAAACACAAATTTATTCATCACATAATCAACGCCTTAAGAAACGGTGTGATAATTGCAACCCTGATAAAAACTAAAAGGCGCCGTGCTTTTTAGACAGTAATTAGGAATCAAAAATGAAAAAGCTAATCGCTTTCATACTGATAATTATGGCGGGCTCAAGTCATGCAGCACTTATTAGTCAATCGCACGACATCACTGCCTCAGGCGAAGGCTCTATCGGCTATACGTTTTTCGAAGTTACCGAAAGTGGTGTTTTCGACATATATACGATGGGCCCAACAATAGATCCAGTTCTCTTTTTGTTTATCGATGATGGTGACTTAAGCACAGATGATTTCATCGAAACTAACGACGACGGTTGTTCGAGTAGTGTATGCGGTCCATCGGGTGCTTTTAACAACTCATTAATCAGTGAAATCAGCCTGTCGATCGGATTTTACGTCGCCGCAATTTCTGACTTCGGCTTTTCAACTAGCGAAGCTATTTCTGGACTTAATATTAACGATAGAACAGGTCTCGCCTTCATTGTTGTTGATACTGGAACTGAAGGATTAGGTAACGCACGATTAACTTCTGTTAATGCTCCACAAGTTGTGTTGTTCTTTGCCCTTTTTCTGCCTTTACTCTTTGCTTCAAAATTCAAGCGAAAGTAGAAATAAATACAAACTAAAAATGGAGCCAATTTGGCTCCATTTTTTTTAATATTTTCGTCTTCTTGTTGCGGAGCCGTTCTTTCATCAATCATCTATTTTGTTGGCATTAACCCACTCTAATAGATGTTCCACATCCTGCTCTATGGCCATATCTAACTCTTCAACCCAGTCGTGCACATTTTCCCACCATGCAGGATGGTCACCCTGTTGTATTTTATTTGCAGTTTTCTGCACGCGCTGAAGCCCTACCGAGCCCGCTGCACCTTTAATTTTATGCGCCTGAGAGCATACGTCTGCTTTTTCGTCGGCGGCAAGGGATACTTTTAGAAGCTCGACATATTCTGGGATTTTCTCCTGAAAGACACCCAAACTAGTGCGGACCATATCTTCACCAATAGTGTCAATAAGCATCTGAAGCATTTCAATATCTAATATCTTGTCTACCTTTGGTATGCTCACTACTTCACTCGCTGCGGGTCTTTCTGACTTAGGCTGCTCAGCCGAAAACAGTTCATTGAATACCTCTATCACTCGGCTTTTCTTAATTGGCTTCGCAATAATATCATCCATTCCGTTTTGCAAATATTCTTCGCGCTTTTTGATTACGTTGGCAGTAAGTGCGACGATAGGGGTTTGTAAAACTAGCTCTTCTTCATGTAAAGTTCTAGCGACATCAAAGCCAGTCATGTCGGGCAATTGAATATCTAGTAGGATAAGATCATATTGGGTCTTCCTCGCCATTTCTATGGCAGCGGTACCTGTCATCGCCACCTCAACTCGCTGGCCTAACTTTTCAAGCAAGGCCTTAGCCACCATTACATTCAACTCGATATCTTCAACTAATAAAATATTCAAGTTATTTACTTCAAGCTCAGCCATGCGAGCCTGTTGCTTGCTGATAGCCACAGGCAAAATAATTTCAAAACAAGTGCCTTGACCAACGACACTATTGACCAGAATATCGCCATCCATCTTATCGACCATTTGTTTACAAATAGCCAAACCGATACCTGTTCCCGTCGCAGATTGATGATCGGGGTGATCGACCTGATAATACATCGCAAATATTTTTTCTAAGTCTTCCTCAGGAATGCCTACGCCAGTGTCGTTAATTCTAAAGGTTACTTTGGCATGGTCGGCACTCTCTACCTTGGCTTCGACTGTCAGCTTCACCTCACCCTTTTGGGTAAACTTAAGCGCGTTAAACAATATGTTCCATAATACCTGGCGCAAACGAGTACCATCTGCTTCAATTGCAACAGGAATGGGTTCAATAATTTCAGAATGGAAAGTAAGATTCTGGTCTTGCGCTAGCAGGCGGATAATGCTGCTTATCTCATTAGTGAAGTCTCGTAAATTGACTGTTTTGAGTTCAATTTCAATCTTATCGCGGTCAAGTTTATCTAAGTCAATAATATCGTTGAAAATATTTCCGAGAGTTATCGCACTAGCATAAATGGTACTCACCCACTCAAATTGTTCTTTTGAAAGCTTTGTATCTCGTAACATTCTGCTCAAGCCAACAATGCCATTCAAGGGCGTTCGCAGTTCATGGCTTATTGTGGCAATGAACTTGGTTTTATCCTTACTGGCTTGTTCAACTGCACTTTCAGCCTGCTTTCGTTCAGTCATGTCACGACCAAATGCCAACAAACCCAAGCGATGACCTTCCTTATCGAAGAAAGGTACCTTGCGCATCTCAAAATAACGCCTGCGTCCATCGGCGAACTTTAGCCACAGCTCTTCGGTAAGGCTTGCATTTGTTTCCAATACTTCATTGTCGCTGGCAGCAACTTGGCGAGCAAGGGATTCATCGTATACTTGGTGTGGCGTTAAGCCTAAAAGTTCGTCTTCGGTCTTTCCAGTGACCTGCTCGGCAACTCGGTTACAGCCAGCAAATCGTCCTTCTTCGTTTCGATAGTAAATGAGATCAGGAGACGCATCGATGATAGATCGCGTGAGTGTGGACAGACGACGAGCTTGCATCTCCTGTTCCGACTTCTCCTTGATTTCTTTTTCCAACTCTTCAAATACACTTTCACGCTCTAGCTGGGCATGGCGTCTTTGTTCTATTTCATAGTTTAATTGGCGTATATTGTTTTGAAGTTCGCGGTTGAGTATCACATCATGCTTTCTTAACCTCTCGAGCTGACTCACGGCATCCTCAAGATTAATTCTGCTATGCTCGAGCTGCTTTATCAATTCGCTAAAAAAGTACAAAACCCAAGGCGCACTCAATAAGGTAAGTATAATAGCGCTTATGAAGTCGTCGAATTCAATCTCGCTTCCCATACTTGTTCTGATAAGAAACGAACCTGCTAGGGTAAACAATAAAGTAAATACAACGAATAAAATGCTGACTTTCAAGGTTCCGATACGGTCGACAAATTTAGCAAACCTGATAGCCCATGATTCGTTTGATGATTTTGATTGCATTAACTTAGATTTCTTTGTCTTTCAATGCCGCTATGCTACCAGTAAAGCGCTTGAAGTAGAAATAGGAAAAGATATATCAATAATATTGTTTTTTATAGAAAGTCATGTAAAAGCTGAATGTAGCGGTGGTCAATTCTATAAATATGCAGCAATTGGTGAATGTTCATTCATATTTTCAGTTCTCACCAAGCATTTTTTCACGTAAAAAAATCACAAAAAAATCTCAAAATGTCGCAAAGTAGCTACATAAGACCATCGCTACATGGTTCTAAAATACAGGGATATAATCTTAAAAGCGCTTTTATATATGAATCATTCACCAAATAAATAATGATATTAATCGTGTTTATAATTGATTTTGGCTAGCTAAATGGGTATCTTTATCGCCTGCTAAAAATTGCATAAAAATGCGCGCAAAATATCGCGCTAATAGAAAATGTAGATAACGCGGCCTTTAACAGTCAACATTATTACGGGGCGCACTACGGCATGCTTGCTGTAGAAGGAGAACAAATGAGTTTATATCACCCAAATGATTCAAAAGATAACTGCGGATTTGGTCTTATTGCCCATACCCATGGCGACGCGAGTCATCAACTTGTATTGACTGCTATTGAAGGTTTAGACCGAATGCAGCACCGCGGCGGTGTTGCTGCGGATGGAAAAACCGGCGATGGCTGTGGCTTACTGCTACAAAAACCCGACTCCTTCTATCAAAAAATTGCGGATGATAAGGGCTGGAAGCTTAGCAAAAATTACGGTGTGGGGATGATTTTTCTTAGCCAAAATCCGACCCTAGCCCAACAGTCTCGCGATATATTAAGCGAAGAAATTGAAAGAGAAATGCTACCCGTATTGGGCTGGCGTGAGGTTCCAGTTGATAAAACCGTACTAGGTGAGTTGGCTAAAACGGGCGTGCCGCAGATAGAACAAATTTTCGTGAATAGCCCAACCGGCTGGCGCCCCGAGGATCTCGAGCGTCGACTTTACATGGCCCGTCGCAGAGCTGAAAAACGCTTAGCCGACGACCCCGACTTCTACGTAGCCTGTCTATCGGGTTTAGTAACGGTCTATAAAGGCTTGGTTATGCCGAAGGATCTGCCAAGCTTCTACCTCGACTTAGCGAACCCTGAGCTTGAATCAAGCATCTGCGTATTCCATCAGCGCTTTTCAACGAATACACTTCCAAAATGGCCACTGGCACAGCCCTTTCGTTTTCTTGCGCATAATGGTGAGATTAACACGATTAAGGGTAATCGTGACTGGGCTATGGCTCGTGCGGGTAAGTTTGCCACGCCACTAATACCAGATTTGATGCAAGCTGCGCCTTTTGTTAATACCGAAGGTTCTGACTCAAGCTCTCTCGACAACATGCTTGAACTCTTTCTTGCCGGCGGTATGGACTTATTCCGCGCGATGCGTCTACTAGTGCCACCCGCTTATCAAAACAATGAGACAATGGGCGACGACCTGCGTTCATTTTATGAATTCAATTCAATGCACATGGAACCATGGGATGGCCCTGCGGGTATCGTACTAACCAATGGCCGACATGTGGCGTGTAACCTTGATAGAAATGGCTTACGTCCTGCACGTTATGTGATCACCAAAGACGGCTTGATCACGCTTGCTTCCGAAATTGGTATTTGGGACTACAAACAAGAAGATGTGATTGAAAAAGGTCGTGTTGGGCCAGGTGAAATGCTGGCTGTTGATACCTATACTGGCAAGATATGGCGAACTAACGAGATCGACGAAGATTTACAATCACGTCACCCATACAAAGAGTGGTTAGACAGTCATATAAAACATCTTGTGCCCTTCGATCAAACAGAGGCAGAGTTGATTGGCAAACGCTCTTTTGACGACACCACAATGGCGACCTATCACAAGCTGTTTGGCTACAGTTACGAAGAAATGCAGCAAGTAATAAAAGTGCTTGCTAAAGACGGTCAAGAAGCTGTAGGTTCGATGGGCGACGACACTCCAATGGCTGTGATGTCGTCGAAGAGTCGCACTGTTTATGATTATTTTAGACAGCAGTTTGCTCAAGTAACTAACCCGCCAATCGATTCTTTGCGTGAAAACCATGTTATGTCGCTAGCAACCTGCATAGGCCGCGAACAAAACGTATTTAATGAAACCAGTGGCTATGCCAACCGAGTGTTGTTTGAATCACCAGTATTAATGTATACCGATTTAAAACAACTTCGCGAGCTAGACAGCGAACACTACCACCATGAAACCATTCAACTAAACTACAAGCCTAGTGAAGGCCTAGCGACCGCTATTGAGCGCGTTTGTAATGAGGTTGAGGATGCTGTTCGCGAGCGTTCTGCGGTTTTCGTTGTATTAACTGACCGTAAAATATCACCAGACATGCTGCCCATTCCTGCGGCAATGGCTGTGGGTGCCGTTCAACGCAGACTGGTTGACAGCCAGCTTCGCTGTGATGCAAACATTGTGGTTGAAACAGCATCGGCGAGAGACCCTCATCATTTTGCAGTGTTAATCGGCCTTGGTGCTACTGCTGTATATCCTTTCTTGGCTTATGAGACCATTGAGCAAATGGTAGATAACAATGAGCTAGATATTACTCCAATGCAGGCGGTACTGAATTATCGTAAAGGCATCAATAAAGGCTTGTACAAAATCATGTCTAAAATGGGCATCAGTACAATCGCTAGCTACCGTAGCTCAAAACTATTTGAAGCTGTCGGTATTAACAGAGAAGTGATATCGCTATGCTTCCGTGGAGTACCTTCACGTATACAAGGCGCTGCATTTGAAGACTTCGAGCAAGATATTCTTAATTTGGCTCGCATAGCTTGGCTTAAGCGCAAGTCTATATCGCACGGAGGCTTGCTAAAATATGTTCATGGTGGGGAATACCATGCATATAATCCAGATGTGGTTACATCACTACAAAAAGCAGTCGTTAGTGGCGACTACGATGACTATAAAGTTTACAGTAATCTTGTAAATGGAAGAGCGCCGTCGCATCTGCGCGATTTAATGGAAATAAAGAGCTTCAAAGAAGCGATTCATGTAGACCAAGTGGAGCCTGCTGAGAATTTATTCCCACGTTTCGACACCGCAGCCATGTCGATAGGCGCATTAAGCCCCGAAGCGCACGAAGCGCTGGCTATTGCAATGAATCGCTTGGGCGGTCAGTCGAACTCGGGTGAGGGTGGAGAAGATCCAGCTAGATTCAATACCGAGAAAAACAGCAAAATCAAGCAAGTTGCATCAGGTCGCTTTGGCGTTACACCACATTACCTAATGAATGCAAACGTTATTCAAATAAAAGTCGCACAAGGGGCAAAACCCGGTGAAGGCGGCCAACTTCCTGGCGATAAAGTTAACAAATACATTGCCGAGCTACGCTTCTCTGTTCCCGGTGTAACACTTATTTCACCACCACCACATCATGATATTTATTCTATTGAAGATTTAGCCCAGCTTATTTTCGATTTAAAACAAGTGAATCCGAAAGCGCTTATATCGGTGAAATTAGTATCTGAACCAGGTGTAGGTACGATCGCTACTGGTGTAGCAAAGGCTTACGCCGACCTGATTACGATCAGCGGCTACGACGGTGGCACCGGTGCAAGCCCACTTACGTCGGTGAAATACGCAGGAAGCCCATTTGAGTTAGGCTTGGCGGAAACACAGCAAGCGCTTGTTGAAAATGGTTTGCGTCATAAAGTACGTGTTCAGACCGACGGCGGTTTGAAAACGGGTTTAGATGTGGTTAAAGCAGGAATTTTAGGTGCTGAAAGCTTTGGTTTTGGTACCGGACCAATGGTTGCATTGGGTTGTAAATACCTCCGCATATGCCATTTGAATAATTGTGCAACAGGTGTTGCAACACAAGACAAATCCTTGCGCGACAACTATTTCATTGGTCTTCCAGACATGGTCATGAATTACTTTAAATTTGTGGCACAGGAAGTCAGAGAAATAATGGCGAGTATTGGCGTGACTAAGTTCGAGGACTTAGTCGGTAGAACAGAGCTGTTAACGCTTTTAGACGGTCAAACCGCGAAGCAGCAACGCTTAGACCTATCACCTTTACTTGAGAAACCAGAAGCAGGAAAGCACACTCGCTTATTTTGTTCAGAGACGACAAATGAACCGATTGATAAGGGTGTTCTCAATAAACAAATACTTGCAGACACTCAGCAAGCTGTCGACAAATCAAGCGGCGCAAATAGGTCTTATGCAGTGCGCAATACAGACCGCAGCGTAGGAGCGACCTTATCTGGCTACATAGCAAGTATTCATGGTAATACTGGAATGGAAGACAAGCCTATTAACCTAACCTTAACTGGTACCGTTGGTCAAAGCTTCGGGGTTTGGAATGCAGGCGGTTTAAATATGCGTCTGATTGGCGATGCAAATGATTACGTGGGTAAGGGTATGACAGGTGGCAAGCTGGTAATTCATCCACCGCGCAATATCAGTTTCGACACTCATTCCAGCGCCATTATGGGAAATACTTGCTTGTATGGTGCCACCGGCGGCAAGCTCTATGCTGCAGGCAGAGCAGGTGAACGTTTTGCCGTCAGAAACTCGGGAGCTGTTGCAGTAGTCGAGGGCATGGGCGATAACGGCTGTGAATACATGACTGGTGGTATTGTTGCGTCGTTGGGCAGTGTTGGTGTGAATTTCGGTGCCGGTATGACCGGCGGCTTTGCCTATCTCTATGATGAGTTTGGTGACATTGAGCACAGAGTGAATATAGAACTCGTTGATGTAATGAGCGTTAACGACAAAGTGATCTTGTCTGAGCACTTACGTGGCTTAATAAATGGTCACTACGAAGAAACTGCGAGTGAACACTCTTTAGCTCTACTTACCAACTTTGCAGAAGAAAGTAAGAAGTTTAGGTTAATTAAACCGAAAACCAGTGATGTTAAAAATTTGCTTGGTCATATTAGCCGTTCCAGCGCGGAACTTCGCGTTCAAGCGCAATAGGAAAAGGGAGAAGTATTATGGCTAAAAATGTATATCAATTTGTTGATGTTGAAAGAATCGACCCACCCAAAAAACCCATTATGGTGAGAAAAGAGGACTTTGGTGAAATATACCAGCCTCTCACACAGTCTCAAACTGAGGGCCAAGCTGACCGTTGTTTAGACTGTGGTAACCCGTATTGTGAATGGAAATGTCCGGTACACAACTTTATTCCTCAATGGCTTGATTTAGCTAATGAAGGGAAGATCATCGAGGCTGCAGAACTATCTCACAAAACGAATAGTTTGCCAGAAGTATGTGGTCGTGTTTGTCCACAAGACAGACTATGTGAAGGCGCATGCACTCTCAATGATGACTTCGGTGCAGTCACGATAGGTAGTATTGAAAAATACATCACTGACACAGCATTTAAAATGGGTTGGCGACCAGACATGTCTGATGTTGTCGCGACCGATAAGAAAGTTGCCATTGTAGGTGCGGGGCCAGCAGGATTAGCCTGCGCTGATATATTAGTACGCAATGGCGTAAAACCTGTTGTATTCGACAAATATGAAGAAATCGGTGGTTTGCTTACCTTTGGTATTCCGTCGTTTAAATTAGAAAAAGAAGTCATCAAACTACGACGTCAAATCTTCAGCGACATGGGTGTTGAATTCGTTCTTAACACCGAAGTAGGCAAGGACATAGCGTTTCAAAGCTTGATCAATGATTACGATGCTGTGTTTTTAGGAATGGGCACCTACAAATCGATGAAAGGTGGATTCGATAATGAGAATGCACCTGGCGTTTTTGAGGCACTCCCCTTCTTAATCGCTAACATCAACCGCGTAATGGGAATAGAAAAAGACCCCGCTGATTTCATCGATATGAAAGGTAAAAAAGTGGTCGTTTTAGGTGGCGGAGACACCACTATGGATTGTGTGCGCACTTCTATTAGACAAGGCGCACAAAGCGTAACTTGTGCTTATCGCCGCGATGAAGAAAGCATGCCTGGGTCACGCCGAGAAGTTGTAAACGCAAAAGAAGAAGGTGTGGAGTTTCAATTCAATCTTCAACCTATCGATATTGCTGTTGACGAAAAAGGCCGAACAATTGGTGTTCGGGTGATCAAAACAACGATGGGTGAGCCAGACAATGCGGGTCGCCGCCGCCCAGTAGAAATAGAAGGTTCAGAGCATATACTTGAAGCCGACGCTGTTATCATTGCCTTTGGTTTTCAGCCAAGTCCAGCACCATGGTTTGCAGACTATGGCATCATACTTGATGAAAAAGGAAGAGTCCGTGCTCCTGCACAAGGACGTTATGCTTTCCAGACATCTAACCCCAAAATATTCAGTGGTGGAGACATGGTGAGAGGTTCAGATCTCGTAGTTACTGCCATTGACGAGGGCAGAAAAGCTGCTGAAGGCATATTAGATTATATGGGCGTATAGCCAAAATCTAATTTTTTTGAAATAATACATAAGCAGAAAGCCCAATTATCGACAAAAGGTAATTGGGCTTTATTTTGTAGATTGGTTATTTTTTAATATACTTAGCTATTAGTAAATAGACTCCAATCGCACAATACAGCTAGTATTCTGCCGTCAATGACTTATATTAGGGATGCTGAATCCATACCTTGGCCAACAAAGAAAACAACAGGCAGTGAAATGAAAAATCGACAAGAGACTCACAGGAACAACAGTAACGTGAATAACAAGCCCTCAAATTATCGTATTTCTAAATCTCAGGCGTTACTTGGCTTAACTGCCGGTATGCTTGCTGTTGGAATATCATCTGCCGCCATTGCCAATGACACCGACACCAAAGAGAAAACACCTGAGCAAGTAGAAAAAGCTCTATCGTCACTGTTGACCACAAAAAGTACGGATGAAAAGCCTGCACCAGCCAAGCAAGTTCCTACAGCGACGACTATGCTCATCTCGACTGAAGATGCGATTGCACCTAAATCACAAGACCATTCAGAAAAGTCGGTTTCTGAATTGATCATGGCTGGCCTTGCTATTACAAGCGAAGCAAAGAGCGAATTATCCGAAGAGCAAGCCTCTACAGATCTTGCAATACCTCAAGAAGCAACGCCTGCCCCTGAAGTAATGCGTGATTACGCAGTAGAAGATATCACATCTGTTTCTCAACTGAGCGACGACGTAGAAATGCAAATGTCATCTGCACTAGAGACCGCAGTTCAAGAAGACCAAGACGAGAAAGATGAAGTAGAAAAAGATGAAGCATCTGAAGATGAAGTCGCTGACGAGGCAGTAGCAAAGGATGAAGCTTCGAAGGACGACGAGAGTACGGAAAAAGAGGAAATCGTTGCAAAGAAAGCTGAAGAACAAAAAAGTGACGACATGGCGGAAGAAACTGCACCTGAACTTCCTGCATTGCCTGCACCTATACTAGAAGCGCAAGCCAAAGAAAAAGAACTGGAAAAAGCAAAGGAAACACTTGCAGTTGAAGAACTAGTTACCGAAGTCGAAGCCCAAGAAGCTGACGCAAAGGCACTCGCTGCTGAAGTAGAAAGCCAAGAAGCTGATGCACAAGCACTCGCTGCTGAAGTCGAAAGCCAAGAAGCTGATGCACAAGCACTCGCTGCTGAAGTCGAAAGCCAAGAAGCTGATGCACAAGCGCTGGCTGCTGAAGTTGAAAGCCAAGAAGCGGCTGCACAAGCCCTTGCTGCTGAAACAGAAAGACAAGAGACCGCTGCACAAGCCCTTGCTGCTGAAACAGAAAGACAAGAGACCGCTGCACAAGCCCTTGCTGCTGAAACAGAGAGACAAGAGGCCGCCGCACAAGCCCTTGCTGTTGAAACAGAAAGACAAGAGGCCGCTGCACAAGCCCTTGCTGCTGAAGCAAAGAGAAAAGAAGCAGCTGCACAAGAGCTTGCTGCTAAAGCCGAAAGCCAAGAAGCGGCTGCACAGGAGCTTGCCTCTGAGATAGAAGCAGAAGTTGTAGAGGCTGTATTGACTGAAAACAATGAGTTCATTGCGAACGAGCCTTCGAGCACTGAGAAAATAGACGCTGACAATAAAGCTACAGACAATACACCAGCAGTATCTGCCGAGCCTCAAGACCAAATTGGTGCCAAGGTTGAAGTAGCCATACGAGCCGAAGGTTGCCCAGAAAGCTTCAATAACATCGATATTCCGGTAAACGGAAAGCTATGCCAAATCTTTGCCGCAGATTTTCCGGCGTCGATGATATTGCATATTCCACAAACGCCGGAAGAAGTGGTGAATTACTATTTAGCGTCTTCTGATAAGTTTGTTGAGCCAAAAACAATCAAGAGCCGCACAATGCTCAAAAGTGTGGATAACAACACCACCCTGATCATCTCAAAAGATGGAAACGGCACACAGGTTGACATATTGGTTAAGCAACCAATTATCTAATACTTACAATAACGTAGCTTTACAAGCAACAAAATTTAAGCAGTTCGGAGTTAGTTACTTTGAACTGCTTTTTTACTTACAGCTCCCCTATTTCTTCATTTTCCTTATATTTCACGTTTACGCTTTTTTCCATCTTACTGTGAAACACAAAACGATTGTGGCACAAGCTTTGCTTTAGTTCATATAGCTTGTCAACGATACAAATTATTGACGTTTTTACATTAGGAGTTGTTATGGAATTTGCCATTATATTAATCATGATATTAATTGTGGTCGCGGTTGCCGCAATTAAACTAAGCGAAGATGAAGTCGATTTTCCCTTCATGCGTAGAAACACCTTATTTTCGCCCGTTGAGCATCAGTTCTTAGATATGATTGAAAAAGCGGTGGGACACGAATTCCGAGTGGTTTCTAGGGTTAAGCTTACTGATATTCTCTCGTTGCGAAGAAATACAAATAAGAAAGTCGCTAAAACCGCACTTTTAAGGGCTGGCAGAAAACAAATCGATTACGTATTGGTAAACAAGGAAGACATGACGCCCGTGCTTGCTCTTGATATCGTTCATAATTTAGGGAAAGAAGGACACAAAACCAAAAAAGACTTTTTTGTGACCGGAGCTTTAGACTCTGCTGGTATACCTCACGCTCGCATCAAAGCTAGACACGGATACAAAGTAGAGGATATAAGAGCCTGTATCGAAGCAAAGTTGGTTGCTCTGCGCCGACAGCAAGGCAAACTCCCTCTCCCAGCGGCTGATAATCAGTCAAGCTTGTTTACACCAACGAAGCGTCCTACGCGCCCAGTGAAAACATCTCGACAAGTGGCAGCATAATCGCTAAGAGCTGACGTAAGTTATTCAAACGAAACAAGACAGATTAAACACTACCTCCAAACGCAAGGCACTCCATGAGTACTTGCGTTTTACTTTGTGCTAGTTAAACTCAGCATAAATACCTAAGAGAAAACACATGAAAATAGCAATATTAGGCGCAATGGATGAAGAAGTCGCCTTACTGAAAGCATCCCTTCATAATCTAGCTGAAATCAATCATGCTCACCTTAGCTTTTACACTGGTGAACTTCACGGCAAAGAAGTGGTTATAGTGAAATGTGGAATAGGTAAAGTCGCTGCAGCTATTGCGACAACCCTCATCATCGATAAATTCTCGCCCGATTACGTGGTCAATACAGGCTCAGCCGGCGGCTTCGATAAGGAGCTGAATATTGGCGACTTGGTTATCAGCCAAAGTGTGACCCATCACGACGTTGATATTACTCACTTTGGTTATGCCTTGGGACAATGTGCTGGCATGCCCGAAACCTACGTTTGCAATGAAAGTCTTATTGCCGCAGCAGAAGCCTCCGCAAGTAAAATAAGTGGTATAAAAACAAAATCAGGACTGGTGTGCACTGGTGATAGCTTTATCGGCAGTGATGAGGCCGCTTCAGACCTACAAGCTAAATTCCCACAAATGACCGCTGTTGAAATGGAAGGAGCCGCAATTGCGCAAACCGCCTACTTGTTGGGTATTCCTTTTTTAGTAATTAGAAGCTTATCCGATATTGCCGGAAAAACCTCAACAGTATCATTTGAGGCGTATTTGGAGAAAGCCGCGAAAAATAGCGCAGAATTAGTAATGGGAATGCTCAAAGAGTTAAGTTAGGATTTTGGATACTTTTCTCAACCTCATATCCCTCACCTCGATCCAAAATTGGCTGATACTTGTTGCTGTATTGGCCTTTGAGCGCAGTATACAAATTCCAGTCAGGATGGACCCAATGGCTTTCGTGAACTTTTTGGGCCAGCGAATGGCCATAAAAGTGCTCCCAGCTAAAAGTGCCAGCAGTCAACAGCACATAATATCTGGAGCCCTTGGCGCATTCCTTATCATTGTGCCTTTTCTTGTTATACTCGTCATCTTCCGTGAATTTGTTTATTACCCTCAACTCTTCGACGCCTTGTTGCTTTACATTAGCATTCAATTCAGTCGTAATTCTGCTCGCTTCTTACAAGTTCGAAAGGCACTACTATTAGAAAAAAAGACATTGGCTCGTGAGCTTCTACAACCTATGGTGCTGCGAGACACTAAGGTTTTATCGACAATAGGAGTAAGTAAAGCAGCTATCGAGGCCGTAAGCTTACGATACTATTATCAGCTAGGAGTAACCCTTTTTTGGTTTGCTCTTCTTGGCCCATTTGCTGCACTCTCGTACCGCTGTTGCTATGAATTACATCACAGTTGGAATACAAAAGTGGTGAAATATCGATATTTCGGCCTCGTTGTGGCTAAAATATGCTCCTTTTTACAGTGGCTACCCGTTCGACTACTTGCCGTTTTAGCAATCATCAGCGGTAGAGGTTTTGGGCTTTTTATCTACCTGAAAAAACATCGAATTAGTCGCTCTTTTCGTGAAACTAAGGGCGCAATATTATTAAGAGCTAGCCACTTTGCATTAAATACTCATTTAAGTGGTGCGCTTTACTATGGAAAAACAAAATACCGGCGGAGTAACTACTTGGGAAGAGCTGAGCCGAATGCGTCGTTTATGCCCATGGCAATTTCGATACTGAATCGCGTGACCATTCTATATATCTTCGTCTTATTACTTTTGTGCGTTATCATTCAAACAATCACTTTAGTCATTTAAGTCATTCACTCATATATTCAGCCTATGCTTATTAACGCCTTTTGCTTCGTTCTTATTAGCTTGTTTTCGACAGCAAGTGTTGCAGCTGATGACACGACATTATTCGAACCCAATAAGAGCTCACAAACCGAAGAGTTACGTGTTGTTTCTCTCTCCCCCCATCTGAGCGAAATCGTCTTTGCTTTGAATAGGCAAACAAATTTAGTGGCTGTGAGCGATTACAGTGACTACCCCTTCGGCCAAGGTTGCTTAAACCAAGCTTGCTCAATTAAAGCACCGTCTGTAGCAAGTTATCAAGGAGCTGACATTGCTCAAATCGTTCGCCTACAACCTACTCATATCCTAGCATGGGATGGCGGCAATAAGGCCCAAGACCTTGCTCGTTTGGAGCAACTAGGATTCACTGTTTATCGATCTGCACCTAAAAATGTGAGTGATTTACTCGAGGAAATAGAAGATATTGCTTTACTTTTACATGCTAAAAGCGAGGGCGCTACTTTGCTAAAGTCATTACGCACTCAATTTAGTCGCATAAAAGAAAGCCATATTGGCAAGCATAAAAGCGCCGTCTATTACATGAATAGCCAGCCATTGAGTGGCGTAGCAAACGACCCATGGCTCAACTCCCTACTTGCAAGCTGCGGGATCAGCAATGTTTACCAAGACTTAACAGCTGGCTTTGTGCAGTTTTCCCTAGCCGATATTATTCGAAAACAACCCGAATTAATTATTGCCGCCTTAAATGATAATAAAGCAAACATAGAGACATTTTGGAATATGCACGAAAGTGTGCTTTCCCCTAAATTACTGCAAGTAAATCCAGACGCATTACACCGCTTTACCCCAAGAGTGCTTCCAGCACTAGAAAAGCTATGCGAACAAGCCTATCTTTGACTATCTATTTTCTTCTACTATATTTAGAGCATCACAATGTAATATCTTAAGTAATTGATACAAAGGTGGGCTCCATGCAAGTCAAAACACTAGGCAACCGTTTTATTCTGCTCCTAAGCACCCTCCTATGTTGTGCACTCTTGTCTTCGGTCACATATGCTGATGATCATATCAGTACAGAAAGTTTCGAAAACTTACCTACAAGTAAGCGTCTTCTTCTGGATGTGCGAAGTGTTAAAGAATACAGTAAAGGACATATTCCTAGTTCGGTAAACATGCCACTTGAAGAAATTACAAGCAGCATAGAGCGGCTCTCGGAATTCAAAGACTTCCCCATTATTGTCTACTGCGAACACGGCGAACGCGCAAGTAAAGCGATCACAATGCTCGTAAATAATGGCTTTACCAACGTTAAACATCTTCAAGGAGATATGTTAGAGTGGACGAGAGAACAACGGGCAGTTAACTCGTTGAATTAAAAATAAAGGCTGCTTCATTAATGTCGTCTCTGCTGTCTGAAGTCAAAAGCGCTGCAAAAACGAATCTCATACCAGGCCTTATTCTTCAATCCTTTGCCCTATTAATTGTTTTTCTCTATTTCAAAGTGCCAGCAACTGCACCTGCATTTCTGTTCGCCGCTGAGCTCAAACTTCAATACCCGAGTGTTTTTGCTATTGTATCAACCTCAATATTTGGTGGTTTGCTGCCATATCTATTTCTAATAATAAAAGGAAAAGTGCTCAAAAACTGGCTGTACCATTTGCTCTTTTTCATTGTCGTCTGGGCTTTTATGGGCTGGCTTATTGATAGTTTTTACGTGCTTCAAAGCGATTGGTTTGGCAATAACAATGAATGGCAAACAGTGTTAAAAAAGACCCTCACCGATCAGTTTATTTTTAGCGTTTTTATTACTAGCCCCTTGATAACCTTGCTGTATATGTGGAGAGAAACAGAATTTAATTTTAGTGAGTGCATCGACAATTTGCGAAGCAACTATTTATTTCATAGACTCCCCGCAACCATTGTCAGCACTTGGTGTGTATGGCTTCCAGCGGTGGTCCTTATATACACCATGCCTTCAAGTCTGCAATTGCCATTATTTAACCTAGTACTTTGCTTTTTTGTATTGCTATTGAGCGCGCTCGGCAAAGACTAAGCGAACGCGCCGCAGTGGCAGTAGCTTAAAAGTATTTAAACTAGATTAGTGTAATGCGTGCAAATTTGCGCTTACCTACTTGATATACGGCCACACCCTTTTCATTTAATACCAAGCGCGTATCGTCCACTTTTTCGCCATCAATCTTGACTGCGCCTTGCTTGATCATGCGCATTGCATCCGACGTTGAAGCGACCAAATTTGCTTGCTTCAGGAGGTTGCCAATTGCAATTCCTTCTCCTGCGTCAATTTCCAACTCAGGCATATCATCAGGTATCGCATTTTTTTGGAAGCGCTGAATAAAATCTTGCAAAGCAGCATCTGCATCACTTTCGCTATGAAAACGAGCAATAAGTTCCTGAGCTAAGGCAATTTTTACATCTCGCGGATTTTTGCCACCCTCAACATCGCGTTTAAGTTGCTGAATGTCGTCAATGGGTTTAAAGCTCAATAATTCGTAATAACGCCACATTAATTCGTCAGAAATCGACATCACTTTGCCAAACATGTCGGTTGGCGAATCGGTGATGCCAATGTAATTGTCTAAAGACTTAGACATTTTTTGAACACCATCTAAGCCTTCAAGAAGCGGCATCATAAGAACGGTTTGCTGTTTTTGACCCTGATTTTTTTGCAGTTCTCTACCCATCAACAAGTTAAAGCGCTGATCAGTGCCACCAAGTTCCACGTCTGCTTCAAGTGCCACTGAATCCCACCCCTGAACCAAGGGGTAGAGAAATTCATGTATTGCGATGGGTTGTCCATTAGCATAGCGCTTCTTGAAGTCGTCCCTTTCCAACATGCGAGCCACCGTCTGACTCGCTGCCAAGCGAATCATGCCGTCGGCACCAATTTTATCAAACCACTCTGAATTAAAACGAATCGTTGTCTTTGCTGGGTCTAATATCTTAAATACTTGTTCCTGATAGGTTTTAGCATTTTCAAGAACTTGTTCTTTGGTTAATGGCTTACGAGTCACGTTTTTACCGGTTGGATCACCGATTAAACCAGTGAAGTCGCCAATTAAAAAGATAACTTCATGTCCTAAGTTCTGAAAGGTACGTAGCTTATTTATTAAAACTGTATGTCCTAAATGTAGGTCTGGCGCGGTAGGATCGAAGCCTGCTTTTATTTTTAAAGGCTTTCCAGCTTTTAGCCTATCAATAAGCTCTTCTTCAATTAAAATCTCGTCTGATCCGCGTTTTATTTCCGCGAATGCTGCTTGCCAATCTGTCATTACTTATTCCTGTGATACTGAAGGTATTAAAACTGACACTGTTGTCGAGCTTCATAACCTACTAAATTAATTGAGTTTTAATTGAGCCAACATTTTACTTGCTCTAAACCTACCATTAATTGCAAATTAAATAGCAGCGATTTTGAACCTTTACGCTGGATTCAAGACTAAAATCATTATATTCTGGTGTTTTGAATTGGTGCTATTTTACGGTCGTATGATTACGAATACAATAAAACAACTCCCAAAACCACATCGTTTAACCTTAGCGTGCGTTGCTGCGATATTAGTGGTCTTAGCCTTGTTTCCGTCTGACTCTGTTAAGGCGTCGCGGAATCTTGAGGTAAAACAGCTAGTTCCGGGGGTCAAATACGACATTACTCTTCCTCAGTTAAGGTCCAGTGATGTTCCTAAGTCGCTTCACGACGAGACGGAAAATTGGACGACGCATAAAGTAAGCAGCGGCGACACCCTTGCTCGCATTTTTTCTAACCTAGGCTTATCGCCTACCGATACACACAATGTTAGCAGCGCCGGCAAGTTAGCCAAAAACTTAACTAAGATTAAACCCGGTGACCTACTTTATATTCAAATTGACGAAAACAAGCAGTTTCAATCATTGCGTTACCCCTTATCGAAAACGGAAACCCTCAGTATAAAGAAAAATGCGAATGATAAGCTCGAAAGTGACATATTGGTGCAGCAAGTCGAAACAGTACTGAACTTCGCCCAAGGTGAAATAAAGAGTAGCTTTTGGAATGCAGGTATCGACTCAGGGCTTACTTATAATCAAATTATGCGCCTTGCTGGCATTTTTGGATGGGATATTGATTTTGGCCAAGAGATACGTCAGGGCGACACCTTCAATGTCATTTTTGAAGAGCAGTATATCGACGGTGAATTTGTTGGTTTCGGTGATATAGTCGCAGCGGAGTTTATTAACCAAGGCGACGTGTTTCAAGCCATTAAATATGAAGATGGCAATTTCTACACACCCGACGGCCGAAGCATGCGCAAGAGCTTTCTACGTGCACCGGTGTCTTTCAAATATATAAGCTCTAGCTTCAAAAAGCGCAGATTCCATCCTGTTCAAAAGCGCTGGAAGGCTCATCGCGGTGTCGACTATGCTGCAAAAGTAGGAACGCCCGTTATGGCTGCAGGCGATGGAAAAGTCATCAAGGCAGCTTACGACCGTTATAATGGCCATCATGTATTCATTCAACATGGCGAAAAATATACGACAAAGTACCTGCATTTTTCCAAGCGCGCGGTTAAGAAAGGTGACACTGTAAAGCAAGGGCAAACGATCGGATACTTAGGAGCCACTGGTATGGTCACAGGGCCGCATCTACATTATGAATTTTTGGTTAATGGTGTTCACAGGAATCCACGAACAGTCAAGCTACCTCAAGCCGAACCTATTGCTAAGTCTGAGGCGGCTAAATTTGCAATTATTGCAGATAAAAAAGTTGCTATGTTGGACAACAACAAACGAATCATGCTCGCCATGCATGTTGCCGAGTAACAACTAGGCAACCATAGCTTGTTTACGTGTGACGAGGCTGAGCTTTTCTAACGAGGCAATCCAACCATACTGTTGATGAAGCATGTCCTCTTCTCGCTTGAAACCACTTTGACTTAAGCGAATTGAGGTTGTTGTGTCATTGTCACAAGTAAACGCTATACTCACTTTGGTAATATCGTTAGTATCTTCCCATCGCCATGTGAAGCAAAGCTCCTCGTTTTGATTGATCGATTCGTAACTGCCGATAATGGTTTGTTGGAAACCGTCAGGTGATTGCAAAATTAAGCGGTAATTGCCACCTTCAGTAAAGTTAGACATGAACTGAGATACCATCATGTTTCCCGGTGCAAACCACCGTACTAATACGTTGGGGTCATGAAACGCACTATAAACATCGTTTAGACCGGCGTTCAATGTCCCGTTGATGGTAAAATCATACATGGTATCTACTTCACTTTTTATTGTTACTTGTGTTAAAAATTATATCGGCTATTTTCTGATTTTCTTCACCTAAAATTAAGACTTTTTGTATGTTCAAACTTGCTATAGTTTCAAGAGATCACAAAGAATATGAGCGGGCATTTACTGCGAAAAAGTGTCTTGGAGCATTTGAGAATGTCGAGCTACTTTGGTCTGGTGCTAGTGTAGAGGGCTTTTCGGGCCTTGCAGATGTAGAACTCATCTTGGCGAATCCGAACATTGCCGCTCAGTTTGTCCATCATTGCGATAAGCTACGCTGGCTTCAGTCAACATGGGCAGGCGTTAAACCGCTTATTGACGTCACTAAAAGAGACTATCATCTAAGCGGCTTAAAAGATGTTTTTGGTGGTCAAATGCGCGAATATGTGATGGCTTATATTCTATACTTTCAGCGCAAAATTGGAGATTTCGGCACCTATCAGCAACAAAAAAACTGGCAGCAGCAAACGCTCCCCACGCTCAAAGGAAAACGTCTTGGCATTATGGGCCTTGGCAATATTGGTTACGAAGTGGCAATTGCAGCTAAAGCCTTTGATATGAAAGTATATAGTCTAAATGCCCGTTCTCGTCCGAGCGTCGCAAACCAACACTTCTTTCTAAATGACGTTCAGAGCTTTGTGCAACACTGCGATGTTATACTGAACTTGCTTCCCCACACAGACACAACCAACGGACTATGTGACAAGGCCTTTTTTGAGGCCCTCAATCCTGCTACGCTTTTCATTAATGCAGGGAGAGGAAATGTCATTGCAAACGACGATGATATCGTGGCAGCACTTGATGACGGACGTTTATGCGGCGCTGTACTCGACGTATTTAAAACTGAGCCTTTGCCATCGAGCCATGTATATTGGGAAACGAAGAACCTTTTGGTAACAAACCATACCGCTGCATCTAGTCAGCACACCTTGGTGTGGGAATTTTTTGAACAAAACCTTAATTGTTTCGTCAACGGCGGTACACCGGAAGGGATCATCAATTTCGAGCGAGGTTACTAGCGTTCACTATCAAATGGCGATAAAGTGAGTTATTCCGGTCGAATTTAGCACTAAAGTTTAATTGAGAAATACACTTTAGTGACTCACACTTAGCATATTCATCAAGCGTCTTTCTGTGTGACTCTTGAACAATACACATGTATTTACCATCTATGGCTACTATCAATGGCTTCCATCAACAAAACACCTAATCCAGATAAATTAATTGTCAGTCAGTTCAATAATGGAGCAAGGATTTGAGAATTTCCTATAAATTGATGTTTATCGTTGTATTAACGCTCATCGAAATTAGCATCACTCTTTGGTCTGTTGTAGAGCTCTCAAAAGGTGCGACCTTGCATCAACTAAATTCTTTACATCTTAAAAACAGTGCTATCTTTTCTCGGCAAGTCAGTGATTTTGTTAGTGACATTGATACTGACATTGACACAAAAGTGAATTCGATGGAAAAGACCGTACTAGAAATAAAACAGCAACCTTTGGACTGCTTAGATATCGTAAATGCACTAAATATCATCATAATGAAAGCTATTGGCACTTATGAAGCTTATCTGCTTTGCGAAAAAGACATTAAGGATGTGGATAAAGCTTTGGATAGCATTGACCAGTTTAGAGCGCAGAAACTTAGTCTGCCAGCCTTTCTAAGTAACATGGAAGCATCCGCAATAATATTTACAGAAAATTCAGCTCTGTTTGAAAAACCCATCACGCAAACAGTTAATTTTCTCTTAGCGGTTTTCATTCCTTTAGTTGTTATTATTTCACTGTTAAACATTTTACTTATTACCTTCTTGTCGAGGAATATTACCCAATCAATTGGCAGCACCATTCGGGTAATGAAGGAAAAGAATTCGTCTCTCTCTCAAGAGGATATTTTTGCGACGACTACGGGTGAGTTACGGGAACTTTTGATCGTAGCAAGTGAGCGAGCACGGGAGACGGTATTGCAAGAAGAGATTAATGAAAAACTTGAGCAACTTGTATTCAAGCGGACCGAATCGCTGAGTCACGCTAATGACGAACTCACTAGATTTGCTTACAGAACATCACATGACTTAAAGGGACCGGTCTCTGCTTCTAAAAGCCTTGCCCAGTTCATTCAACAAGATATTGATGCAGGCAACTATACGGCAGCAAAAGCCGATGCAATGAAGGTAGAGTTGCAAATGAAAGATCTAGAAGCCCATATAAGTGGTATTTTGTCATTGACTAAAGCGACAGAAATTGAAGACTCATCCAATATCATCAATGTCGCGGAACTCCTAAGAGAAAGGATCGCTGTTTTAGAGAGGCGGTCGACAGAGCCCAAGCTTGATATCAGAATGACTGCCGACGATAAGTTATTTTTCGAGGCAAATAAGGTGAGATTGCAACAAGTAGTTGATAATCTGCTAAGCAATGCCGTTAAATACCGTGACAGGCGTTTAACAAGTTGGTTAACTATAAGCGCAAATATTGATAAAAACAGCCTCAATTTATGCTTCGAGGATAATGGTGTAGGCTTTCCTGAAAATAGAGAAAAAGAAGCGTTCGAGATGTTTACTCGCTTTCATAGCTCCTTAAGCTCAGGATCAGGTTTGGGCCTAGCAATAGTAAAAAAACATATAGAATTAATGGGAGGCTCGATAAGCATATCGCCCTCACAAGCAAGCACGGAATCACTAGGGTCTGTTATTGAGATTAATATACCAGCACCTAACAATACGGTAGTTGAATAAGCATATGCAAAACGAGAAATTAATGAACAACATAAGCGCACTCATCATTGATGATAGTGAAATAAATCGCTACATACTTAATAGGCAACTGAAGCTTGTGGGTATAGAGCATATTTTTGAGAACGACGATGGTAGTAGCGCCCTATCCTTTCTCTCTGCGCTTGAAGAAAACATGCGCACACTTAAAGAAAAGTTCCCTCCAACCATTATATTCCTCGACATAAACATGCCTATTGTTAATGGCTTTGACTTTCTTGAGCGTTTTGTTGAAATGGCTAAAGAAAAAGCATACCAACGCTGCAAAGTAGTCATCTATTCGTCTTCCAGTTTAGAAGAAGATAAAGAGCGGGCGCTCAGCTTCGACTGCGTGAGCGATTATTTGGTGAAAGGCGATAGCAGCCTTGACGAGCTGAAATTAGTAGTGGAAAGACTTCACTAGTGTAATTGCTCTCTGAGCGAGACACTATAATAATTAGTACTTGTAACCAGCATGAGAATTTTTAAGGTGATAATATGTGGCTTGGGCGTAGTCCCCTTTCACACCACCGTTATTTTGGTTATACACACCAGCTTTAAAATACATAAATTGATCACCACCGTCGTAACCGCTTCTCGACATATTATAACTACCAGTAATGTTTTTCTTACCCTCTCTAATCAAGGTAACATATAATATTTCATTTTCTACCGACACTTTATAGGAAAATTTTTCGTTCAACTCTATGCCATCGGCAGGATTCTCTAGTGTATTTGACTTAGAACCAACTAACCTGACAGTTGCATCCAATACGCCATTTACCTCATGAATAAAGTACACCGAGCCTTTAGAGTTACCTGGCAATTTTCGATAATACAAACGAAGCGGTTCATGTTTTGTGGCGTTGATCTGTGCGATAGCGACGCGTCCAATCATGTCTTCGTCACCGCTGGTTGACACTCGATTTACCGCAAGAGTCCCTTCCAAACTCCCATCGATACCACCCGCTTTTCTTTTCATGGAGCCATGTGCGGACCCAAAAACCCAATTATTTTTGTTAACGCCACTGACTTTAACTCTCGGGTTGCCTCGACGCAGCATCTCACGCAATTCTGTTCGTGAGTACTTTGCATTCAATGAAGGTGTAGAGCCAATATTGGGACAGGCCATAACAAGCCCCCCATCACCGCCAGTATAAAAAAAAGGTTTAAGTTCAAAGCCCTTATCTAAAGCTGGCTCATAGATAATGTCTGCTTTTTTGTCTTTATTAATATCAGTTGGCAGGGTGAGCGACCAGTCTTGTAGATCGAAGTTTTGGCTTGGTTTTTTTCTAGGGTCAAGTGTTGATAAATCGCCAAGCAAGCGCCCCTGCTCAAGATTAGCATGTGGACCATGCTCACTTGGTCTGGAGTTTTGGGAAAATACCGCTGAGGACATCATTATTAACAATACGGTGATGTTAACTGATAGCACTTTACTTATTTTCATTAATATATCCCTATTTACTGCTGGTGCGATAGTCCAATTAACTATTTGGCATGCGAGCAATGCTGCTAAGAACCACAGCACCAATGCAATTACCAAAAAATGATTTTTGGTAATACAATTTCACTATACATTGTTAAGCTCAATGTTATCCAATTTACTTGCAATTAACAATTTAATTTTTCATTTGGATTATATAAAAGGAGATGAATGCAGGGATTATTAGGAATTAAGAGTGAAGTGCTAGCGTATTTAGAACAATATTGGTTAACAATAGTATCAATATCAGCTTATTTTAGTCGCTGTGAGAATCAGCTTACATTACTGACACAAGACTTTTGTATCAGCTTTGTTTACATTGGCTATGCTAGATGAAGCATTATGCGACTTAAAACTAAAATCTTTTATTGCTTCCTTTTCTGTTTTAGCTTCTGCACTGACACTTGCCAATATCTCATTTTTGAGACGGCTTCCAACATCTACTCCGCTTACACATTCTTCAGCCTCTATCGTTCCAGTATTAATCGCGATATTTTGTTTATCTATCATCACAGATTCTGTGTAATCAAGCTTTGCCTCATCTCTGTATTGCTGCGCTAACTCACTTCCCTTTTGTTGGCAAGGCACAGGACTATCACAAAACTGAATGCAGCTGTCGAACAATTCAGGCACTTCGCGCGAACAACTACTTTTGCAATTTGTCTCTACTGTGTTGCAGGCTGAATACTGACGGTGTTGCCACTTAGCAATCTCAGCGAACTTTTTGTCTAACTTCCATTTGTTCGCTTTAGTACCTTGCTCATATGACTGCTTAGACACTGAAGGTGCAGGGTTTTGCTTGACAACCGCTTCCTTTGACAACAGATTTTGACTTACAGCCAGGACGATTAAGAAGGTTGATAATTTTGCTATAAGCTTAAAATAATTCATGTTATCACTCGGTAAATTTGCTCAATTAGGATAGTTGATAAATACGACCTGCTTAGTAGTGGCTATAGTCAACGTATCACATTTTATTGGTAATAAAGTAGCATGACGAAACTGAATCTAAGCTGACTGACTGAGTAGTTTAGTCATTGCTTGGTTAAACAATCTTAACCATGTGCCGCTTACTTGGCCTTTAAAGTTCTTATTTAGTGCAATAACAGCATCTTTTTTCGATATTTTTTCAGTTGATCTTGGGTTTATCATGCTGTCGTAGCGATCAAGTATACCAAGTAACTTAGCACCTTCGCATATTTGCTCACGCTTGAGGCCCAATGGATAACCGCTACCATCCATGCACTCATGATGTTCCATCACGATTTTTCTGGCTTCATCCCACAATGATAGGTTTTCGAGTAATCTAGCGCTCTTATAAACATGAGAACGCATTAAATTTTGCTCTAAACTGCTCAGAGCCTCTTTTTTATTGACCACTTCGGCCGGCATAAAAGACATCCCAAAATCATGTACATAGCACGCAACTGCTAATTGCGCTTCATCAATTGGCTGGTCGCTTAACTTGTTGATATAAAATGCTAATTTAGCAATTCGATCGCCTCGACCTTCCTCATAACCCACTCTTTTTTCAATAGGTTTCATTAATTCGCGAAAAAACAATAAGTCGACTTGCTGCTCAGGACTTAAATTTTGTGGGATACCTGTTCGTGCTAGACGAATTGGAGCTTCAGCAAACCCTTCTTCGCCTTGTTCTAAATTTCGACTGGGATCAATCAAATTGACTGCGTTAGCAAATAAGAACTCGTGACGGTTTTTATTACTTGGATTGATTTTGCTAATAACGTCGATGACTGAATTGTTGAGTTGCTCATCGTATTCTGCATATCCATTTTCCATGCAGCTTTCAACAAAGACCTTTACTTTATCCATCAGTAACAAGACTAAATCACTCATATTACTGGTGTAATCAATTTCACCTTTACGAAGCAAATCCAGAAGGTCTTCTAAATGCTGCAGTATGGCGATCATCGGCGTGAACGAGACCAAACCAAGATCACCTTTTATGGTATGTACAGACCTAAAAAGAGCTCGCTGCAACTCATTGTCTTTGGGTGTTAACTCTAACTCAATGAGAGTTTGCTCACTCGCTTCATATAGCTCGTTAATTTCATCCATTAAGTCGTGTAGAATGTCGTCTTCCAATTCTTCATGCTTAAATACTGGCATGTAACTGCTCTTTTAATGTCTATTCCAATGATAAGTATATCGGCTAATAGACAGATTTCATGTATTAAATTAATTGCTGCGCTATCATCAGTGAGAAATGTCCGTATAATTACCGATACTGTCAGTAATTTGGAATTTCTGTGCTAGCTATTATTCGTTTCATTGCACTTCTTGCTTATTTTATCGGTGTTAACGCCGTGTTGTTCGTTATATTTCTATTTCGCCCGTTTCACAGAAATAACGTGAACCTATGCGGCAAGATGTATGCGACCATGGCCACTATCGTTGGGCTCAAAATTGAACTGCGGGTATCTAAGCAAATTGATCCGAACAAAAATTATATATTTATAGCGAACCATCAAAATAGCTATGACCTCATTACTATATGCAAAGCTGCGCTTCCAGGTGTTGTCACTGTTGGCAAAAAGAGCCTGAAGTGGATCCCCATTTTTGGTGTCATATACTGGCTGTCGGCTAATATCATGATAGACCGAAAAAATACCGGGCGAGCACGCGACACGCTCACCGCAACGCTAGAGAAGATGCGTGCAAATAAATTGAGCATTTGGTTTTTCCCTGAAGGCACTCGCAGTTATGGACGAGGTTTACTGCCATTTAAGACGGGTGCATTTAGACTTGCCCTTGCAGCGAAAGAGGCTATTGTGCCGGTGTGCGCAAGTGAATTACACAACAAGGTCAAATTAAATCGGTGGAATAACGGTACAGTGGTCATAGAAGCCTTAGCACCAATCGAAATGCCTGAAGGTATGAGTGCAAAAGAATTGTCAGTGTATTACCACGAAATAATGGCTAAAAAAATCGCTGAGCTCAATATTGAAGCCCAGAATATTGATGGGCAACATCGAAGCGTATAAGCCAATAGCACATTGCAACAAAAACAGGACAAACAGGACGAATTATGAGTCAACATGATGCATCACAGTGGTATGAATTTAATAAAGAGACTATCGAGGCATTGACTGCTGATGGCACTGATATATCGAAGCCACATCAGATAGAGCATCACATAGCTAGCAGTGATTTTGACGCATTAGAGAAAGCCGCCGTCGACGCTTTTAAAGCAGGTTTCGAGGTAACTGATGCGGAAGAGCTAATGTTGGATGATGGTGAAACGGTATTTTGCTTCGACGCAATTGTTGAAAAAAAACTATCGCTAGATGTTTTTAATGCTGATTCAGACAAACTAATCGCAATTGCTGATAAACACAAAGTCTTCTACGATGGCTGGGGAACTTATTTCATAGGCGATGGCGCACTAGGCCCAGACCAGATCGATAATAGCGACAACTTTGACGAGTACGATGACTAGAGTCGCTAACTTAGTCAGCTAAGGTTCAGCTAATTTTCAGATTCTGTTCAGCTTCACTGAGCCATACTCTACAACAAGTTTTAAACTAAAGGTTGTAGATTATGGCTATCCAATTCACCAAAACACTGCTTGCTTCTTTTGCACTCACATTATTTTCTGGTGCTTCAATTGCTAATGCGAATAACTCTTCAGAGGCGGCAACGCAAAAAGTTGAACCCCGCAACACTGAGCAAAAGCAAGTAAGTGCTAAAGAGTATCAACCGAGCCTCATTGATGCCGAAGGTAATCCTTTCATTACAGCGAAGTCACTGAGTGATGGTAAACAACGCAAGCTAAGTAGCAGCTCTTCGAACAAGGCTAAAAACGACCTTATTGCAACACCCAAGTCAAGCCAAAACAAAACGATTTCACTCAGTAGGGAAATGGCGAGAGCAAGTGATGACCCAGATTTTTGGATCTACGACAGCTATATCACTCTTGATGCTGACATCGACTACGATGGTTACTACTCGGCCTTCACCTTAGAGTTCGATGTTGACACCATTTATAACCAAGCAGCAATATATGCTGAAGTTTACTCGACGACAACTGATGTGTTTTCACTGTTTTATACAACTGACATTTATCGAATCAACAGCGATAGCACAAATGATTCAATAGTCATAGAGAACACGTTACTTTCCGGCTTTCCCAGCAATGATTATGAGCTGATGGTGGTCGTTTATGATGCCGACACCGATGAAGTTGTCGCTGTGTCTGACGGTACTGATGATGCCGACTTAGCTTTTATTAGTTTAGAAAGTGAAAACTATGAGTATGTCGAGCCAGTGGATGTTGTGGTTGTTGAGCGTGGAGGGTCGACAGGCGTTTGGCTGCTAGTAAGCCTAACACTTGCCACTTTGCTTAGAAGAGCGATCATCAGGGCTGTCTAATAAAAGCTAAGAGCATTGATCTTTCCGCTAATGGCCAAGATCAATGCCGATACTCTTTCACATTGACGATTGTTGGCTGATCAGGGCTTTTAAATTAATAAGACGAGTTTTATAAGCGTTATTTTCGACATTTTCAATGAGGCTTTTTTGAATAGTCATCTCTCTCATCTTAAGCGCTTCATTGAGCTGACCATTTGCTTCAAGGCCATCTGCCAAACTGTCATATGCATCAGCCTTATATGAATAATTTTCTACATTGATTCTAAATATTTCAATCGCTTTGGCGAAGTTTTTGGCTTTTAGTGCGTTGTAACCAGCACTATTTATTGCACGGTAGGAAGCTTGTATTGGGTAACCAAATTTATCCGACTGCTTTTTATAATAGGCATTGATCGCGGGTAAGCCCTGAGCAATTATCTCGTCGGGGCATTGCAATGACCTATAAAGATGACGAAAAGCGTGTGTTTGTCCAATAAGGGCTGTAGTTCCGTGAGATTCGTTAACGTCAATATCTGCGTGATAACTAAATTCGCTACGAGCATTTGTTTTCAATATTTCGGTATATACCTCAAATGCGGTGAGCATATTTCCGGTTTCATTTCCTAAGTTTATATACAAGAAGTTATTTAATGCAGTATCAGTACCAAAGAAAGTCTTTGCATTTTCCATGATGACCTGATTGTGCCACCATATACTTGGGCTGAAAGCAAAATGCGCTTGAAAAAGGTGCGGCCTTGACTGCAACGAGTACAGTGCCAATAAACCTCCCAAAGAATGACCAGATAGTATTTTAAAGTTGTTAGCGCGGTAATTTTTATTAACATATGGAACTAACTCTTTTTCGATAAAATCCAAAAAGTTATCAGCACCACCAGAAGTGCCCCATCGATTGTAGTTTTCATCATAGGTGGGCGTATAATCTCTCGATCTATGAGTATTTTTGATCGCAATAATGATCATTTCTTGCGACTTTCCATCTTGATTCAGAAAATCAAGAGTACCTGCGGTATGACTAAAGTTTCTCTGGCCATCCAAAAGATAAAGTACGGGGTAACTCAAGTCAGTATTTTGATAATAATTATTTGGCAGGCGCACTATCAGTTCGCGCTTTTCGCCTAATATCTTAGACGGTAAACTGTCGAGTTTCGATTCCCCCCGCAAACTTGCATGTGCACTGGTAGAAGCAATCAAAAATAAAACAATAACTATCGCAAATATACTTTTTAACATCAAATATTCCTTTAATCTGATAGGTTTCCACCTGTTATATTATTCGTATATCATCAAAATCTAATAGGGCAAATGAAGGATAAAAAAACGCCCAACACTGAATCACAGTAAAGGGCGTTTTGAATGTTTTAGCAAGCTAATATTGATTGCTAAGCTAAAGAATCTTCAAACATAAGACCGCTTTATTCGCTTATTCCATGAGAAAGTAAGGTAAATGCATACTCTTCGGCATAATCGCGCAAACGACCATAACGACCGCTGTTTGCAAAGTGCCCGGCGCCCATATTTATGCGCATAACTAATAGGTTGTCATCAGTTTTCAGATCACGCATTTTTGCAGTCCACTTTGCAGGCTCCCAATACGTTACTCGAGGATCATTTAAGCCGCCGGTTACCAGCATAGGAGGATACTCTCGGGCTTCTATATTGTCGTAAGGAGAATAACTCTGGATGTAATCATAGGCAACAGGATCTTCAATAGGATTACCCCATTCAGTCCACTCAGGCGGTGTAAGAGGCAGTGTAGCGTCTAACATGGTGTTCAATACATCTACGAAAGGAACACCTAAATTCACTGAACTCCATAATTCAGGAGCTTGAATGGTGACAGCCCCCATAAGCTCACCACCGGCACTTCTACCTGAAATACTGATATTTCCTTTAGCAACATACTTTTCGTCAATTAAGTGGCGAGCCACGTCAACAAAGTCGTTAAAGGTATTAGTTCTCTTAGTAAGCTTGCCGTCGAGATACCATTGATACCCTAGCATGTCGCTGCCGCGGACATGAGCGATGGCATAAGACATTCCACGGTCGAGCATACTTAAGCGAAGCGTTGAGAAGCGCGGATCAACGGTGGAACCGTATGCGCCGTAACCATACAACATCATAGGTTGGCTACCATCTTTTTTAAAGTCTTTGTGATAAACCAAAGTCACAGGCACTTCAACACCATCTCGTGCTGGTGCCATGATGCGCTCGGTACGGTAGTTAGTCTTATCGTAGCCTGATGGGATCTCTTGAACCTTCTTAGTTTCAAGCGTCTTATCAGCTAGCTTGTAATCGAATACCGTATTAGGCGTGATCATCGACGTGTAACTCAAACGGATAAAGTCTTGACTGAACTCTGGGTTGTTATTGAATCCAACCGAGAATACGTTTTCGGGAAAAGCAATGTCATGACTTGCACCTTTGTAATCGCTTACCATCATGCGCTCAATGCCGTTCTCGCGAATTGAAGCAACCATAAAGTCTTTGAACAAAGCGACACCTTGTAAATAACTCTTGTCGGAGCCTGCAATTACTGTTTCCCACTTCTCGTAGCTTGGGTCCGTATCGGCTACTTTCGCTAAGCGAGAATTCACGTGAGTGTCGTTCGTAACGATGTAAAAATAGCCATTCGCATGATCAACAGAGTTATTAAAACCCTGCTCTCTCGATACCATTTTTATTGGTGTGGCATAAAGGTCGTTTGCTGGCACCACGTAAGTTTCAGACTTGTCGCTTTGGCCACTGCTTATCACGATGTACTCTTCGCTGCTCGTTTTACCGAAGCCAATAAAAAAGCCATCATCATTTTCAGTAAAAATCACCTTATCGTCAGCTTGCTTACTGCCTAACTTGTGTACATTTACGCTTTTGGTGAACCAACGTTCATCATCTAAGCGACCATAAACCAAGGTCTCACTGTCGGCACCAAAAGTTATGCTACCGCTGGTATCGGTAATTTCATCGCTTAGCATGTCACCGCTCACTAAGTCTTTGATTACTATCTTATAACGCTCGTCACCATTGGTATTATAGGCATAGGCTAAATACCGGTTATCAGGGCTAATACTCGCACTACCCATGCTGAAGTAATCATAAGGCTTAGCTATGTCAGGCACGCTTAAATACACCTCAAAGGTATCTGAATCTAACTTTCTACGACTGTAAGTTGGGTACTCGTCGCCTTTATTGTAATAACGCTTATATTCATAACCGTTGGATACATAAGGTACAGACTTGTCCTCATCATTTGTGCGACCTTTGAACTCTTCAAAGAGTGTGTCGACAAACGCGCTATGCGGTGCTAAAAATGCATTAAAATAGGCATTTTCTTGATTCAGATAATCAATAACGGGCTGATCATTTACCTCTGGGTACCCTTGGTCCTTCAACCAGTTGTATGGGTCGCTTAAGGTTTTGCCATGGTACTCGGCCGTAAAGGCAATTTTTTTTGCCACCGGTGCCGGCATGTCCAAAGCCTTCAACCTTTCGAATTCTTGTGGCGCTACTTTTGCCATCGATTCTGCCTCTTTATTTTCTGACTCAGTTGATGGTGAACACCCGAGCATGCCGATTGAACTCGCAACTACAATAGCTGGAATTAACGTGGTTAGTTTCATATCCCTGTCCTTTTTATGATGCTAGATAGCTTCTATTTCAGCTTTCTGCGCTTCTATTTTGCTTAACTGCATTTCCATATCTGCAAGCTTGGCGCGTTCTTTTTCAATGACAGCTTCCGGCGCTTTACTTACAAAATTTTCATTACTCAACTTACCTTTGGTACGTTGAGCATCCTTTTCAATTTTCTCAGCCGCTTTACTCAAACGGGCCAACTCAGCATCTTTATCGATAAGCCCCGCCATGGGGATCAGTATTTCCATTTCCCCCACCATCGCGGTCGCAGAGGCAGGTGCTTGCTCGCCTGCTTCAAGCTTGGTAACCGACTCCAGCTTGGCCAATTTAGCAACGTAAGTGCCGCAACTATCTAATTTGGATTGATCGCTAGCCGACACATTTTTCAGTAACACCGGCAGCGGCTTCGAAGGTGGTATATCCATCTCACCACGAATATTTCGAATACCAACGATAAAGGCCTTAACCCACTCGATGTCGTCAATTGCGCTTTGGTCATGCTTGCTCTCATCCACAATTGGGAAAGCATCAACCATAATACTCGCTGCGTCGGTGTTATTCGTAGAAAGAGGCTTCACCTTTTGCCATATTTCATCAGTGATGAAAGGCATAAATGGATGAAGTAGACGCATCATGTGCTCTAAAACATTTATTAAGGTATGCCTAGTACCGCGCTTTTCAGCGTCACTACTTTGCTCAGAATTTAGAACCGGCTTCGATAATTCAAGATACCAATCACAGAATTGATTCCAAGTAAACTCATACAAATGTTGAGCTGCGATATCGAAGCGATATTGTTCAATAGCTTGCTCATACGCGTTGAGAGTGTCTTGAAACTGAGACCAAATCCAACGATCGAATACACTCAAGCTCATTTCTCCACCTTCTCGACCTGCGTCAAACTCTTCTGTATTCATTAATACAAATCGAGTGGCGTTCCAAATTTTATTACAGAAATTTCGGTATCCTTCAACTCTGCCCATATCGAAATTAATATCTCGACTAGTAGATGCCATGGCTGCAAAGGTAAATCGTAAAGCATCTGTGCCGTAGGCATTAATACCGTCAGAGAATTGTTTCTTGGTTGCTTTCCCTATTTTCTCTGCCATTTTTGGCTGCATCATTCCAGAGGTGCGCTTGGTCATAAGAGCATCAAGGTCGATACCATCAATCAAATCGATTGGATCTAGCACATTGCCTTTTGACTTCGACATTTTGTCGCCGTTTTCATCGCGAATTAGGCCGGTGATATAGATATCTTTGAATGGAATTTTGCCCGTGAACTTTTTCGTCATCATTATCATTCTGGCTACCCAGAAGAAAATAATATCAAAGCCGGTAACCAGTACTGAGCTTGGCACAAAGGTTTCAAGTTCTGGCGTTTCTTTAGGCCAACCCATTGTTGCGAAAGGCCACAAAGCCGACGAAAACCAAGTATCGAGCACATCTTCATCTTGCTTTAAGGAAACTGAGTCAGCTAACTTATGCTTTTCTCTTACTTCCGCTTCACTTCTGCCAACGTAAATGTTTCCGTCATTATCGAAGTATGCTGGAATGCGGTGCCCCCACCATAATTGGCGAGAAATACACCAGTCTTGAATATTGTGCATCCATTGATAATAGGTTTTGTTCCAGTTTTCAGGTACAAAACGAATTTCGCCGCTCTCAACTGCGTCTATTGCTGGTTTCGCAAGCGATTCCACCGCAACGTACCATTGATTGGTAAGATAAGGTTCTATGACTTCGCCTGTTCTATCGCCTCTAGGAACCTTCAGTTTATGCTCTTCAACTTTAATCAGCACACCAAGGGCCTCAAGATCATCAACGATGACTTTACGCGCGTCAAAACGGTCTAGGCCTTGATACTTTTGCGGAGCAACATCGTTGATCTTAGCTTCGTCTGTAAGAATATTTATCATCTCCAGATCATGGCGCTTGCCCATCTCATAATCGTTGAAATCGTGCGCAGGCGTAATTTTTACGCAACCGGTGCCGAAATCTTGGTCAACATAGTCATCGGCAATAATAGGTATTTCTCGGTCAGTGAGCGGAAGTCTTATTGTTTTGCCGATTAATGACGCATAACGCTCGTCATCTGGATGCACCGCTACGGCAGTATCGCCAAGCATAGTTTCAGGACGAGTCGTTGCAACAACTATGTGCCCAGAGCCATCGCTGAGTGGATATTGCATGTGCCACATGTGGCCATTTTCTTCTTCGTTAACCACTTCAAGATCGGACACTGCAGTAAGCAATACTGGATCCCAGTTTACCAAGCGTTTACCGCGATAAATCAAGCCCTCTTCATAAAGCTTAACAAACACTTCTTGTACCGCTTCAGACAGATTGTCGTCCATGGTGAATACTTCGCGATCCCAATCTGGAGAGGTACCTAAACGACGCATTTGTTGCGTGATCGTGCCACCGGACTCTTCTTTCCACTCCCAGATTTTTTTAACAAAGTCTTCCCTACCTAAGTCGTGGCGGGTAAGCTTTTGTGCATTCAGTTTGCGCTCTACAACCATTTGTGTGGCGATACCCGCATGGTCAGTACCACACTGCCATAGGGTATTGTTGCCTTTCATGCGCTTATAACGAATTAATGAATCCATGATGGTATGTTGAAAAGCATGCCCCATGTGCAAGCTTCCGGTCACGTTTGGTGGTGGTAATAAAATACAGTAAGGATCACCGTCACCAGATGCTTTGAAATAGCCTTGTTGCTCCCACTTTACATAACAATCTTTTTCAATTTTGTGGGGGTCGAATGTCTTATCCATTAATTACTCTCGTTTATAGGTGGTTGGCTGGCGTGAACTGCATATTGCACCCCGCTAACTTATAAAGCTTATAGCGCTCACGCGCAGCTTGTTTTTGTTCTTCATCTACAGGCACGAAGTCGATGATATGTTGAAATGCCCGGTGATTCTCTATCATGGTTTGGGACAAGTTGATCAGAGTATGACGCGTATTCACCCTCTGACCTTCCCATGTTATTTCTGCAGGAGTGCCTTGCTTAGGGCCTTCACCGTATAAATTATGTGGAATAAAATCATCAACATGGTAATTCCAAACTAACTCATCAAAGGCTTCAGCTTGCTTTTTATTCTTGCAGAGAATAGTCGACCATTTGCGCTTCTTGTAAATGGACTTAAGTGAATCAGAACAAGTTGAAAGCATACTCTGCTCTTGCCCTTCTTCATTGTCAGTCAGTTGATAAAAAGTCACCATGGTCATTATATTTACGTCTCGCTCAGTGCAGGTTTAATATAAAAAGATTAATGTTGGCTTAATCTTCACTTACCAAGCCAGCTTTATTAAACAAGTACTGCGACAACATAGGTACTGGTCGCCCTGTTGCGCCTTTGCGTGCTCCGCCAACCCAAGCTGTTCCTGCAATATCGAGGTGAGCCCAATTGTATTTTTTCGTAAAGCGCGACAAAAAGCATCCGGCAGTGATAGTACCAGCCGGACGACCGCCAATGTTTGCCATATCGGCAAAGGGACTTTCAATAAGTTCTTGATATTCGTCCCATAGAGGCATACGCCAAGCGCGATCGGAGCTCTGTTCCGAGGCATTAATTAACTCATGGGAAAGCGGATTATGAGTACTGAGTACGGCTGTCGCATGAGGGCCAAGAGCAATAACACAGGCACCGGTAAGCGTCGCTATATCAATCACTGCCTCAGGCTCATAACGCTCGACGTAGGTCAGCGCATCACAAAGCACTAATCGCCCTTCCGCATCAGTATTGAGTACTTCAACAGTCTGGCCCGACATCGTTGTTAAAATATCGCCAGGGCGATAAGCGTTAGCATCAGGCATGTTCTCGCAGCCTGCAATAACACCTATCACATTAATAGGTAGATTCAGTTCCGCAACAGTATGCATCACACCCAACACAGAGCTTGCGCCACACATGTCGTACTTCATTTCATCCATATTTGCACTGGGCTTAATTGAAATACCGCCAGAATCAAAGGTAAGGCCTTTGCCAACAAGTACAATTGGGGCTTGGCTTTCTTCACCACCTTTGTGATGAATGATACTCATGATGGATTCATTATGAGAGCCGCGGCCTACGGCAAGATAACTATCCATTTTCAGCTCAGCCATTTCTTTTTCGCCAACGGTCTCAAGGCTAAGCGAATCGTAACGATCAACTAATTCAGCACTTTGCTCGTTAAGATATTTAGGGTTGCAAATATTGGGGGGCATATTGCTTACATCTTTGGCAACTACGACACCTTTGCTTACGGCAGAACCATGCTCAACTGCACGCTCTCCTGAGGTCAATTCTTTCCGAGTGGGAACATTAAATACCATTTTACGCAAAGGGCGTCTTGGCTCACCTTTTTTAGTCTTCAATTGTAAAAAGGTGTACAACGAATCATTTGCTGCTTCAACCGCTTGACGAACTTTCCAATAAGTATCTCTGCCTTTAACGTGCAGTTCGGTAAGGAAACAAACCGCTTCCATCGAACCCGTTTCGTTCAAGGTTTGAATAGTTTTGGCAATAATCTGCTTATATTGACGTTCATTTAATTCGCGTTCTTTACCACAACCAACCAGCAATACTCGCTCACTTAGCACGTTTGGCACGTGATGTAACAGCAGCATTTGGCCAGCTTTACCCTCAAGATCGCCACGGCGCAACAAATTACTAATGTAGCCTTCGCTGATTTGATCAAGCTGTTCAGCAACATGAGTAAGTCGACGTGGTTCGAAAACACCAACTACGATGCAGGCGCTACGTTGTTTTTCAGGACTTCCGCTCTTTACGCTAAATTCCATTCTGTTTCCTTAAAAGTGAGGATGAGCACTAGCAGTCAATACAAACTACAGTGAAAGCTAAATTTACTATAGGAAAAAATATGTATTGTCTGGTAGCAAAAGTTTGGTTTATGCTAAACTTAACGTGATTTAAAAACGCTGTGTGCATAAAACTGTCAGAAACGCTAAGTTTACTGAAATATCTGCACCTTTCCACTAAAACCTATGTTTTTCATCAGTTGCTAAATGCTAATTTTCCGATACTTATTACGCGAAACATTCAAATCACAAATTGCCGTGTTCTTTATTCTCATGGCAATTTTTATTACGCTGCGTTTTGCGCGTGTTTTAGGCGATGCCACCGATGGTGATGTACCTGCTGAGTTAGTACTCGGTTTTATTACACTTTATAGCCCAATACTTGCCTCTTTGGTACTGCCCATCAGTCTGTTTTTAGGGATCATGCTCGCGCATGGGCGACTATATGTCGACAGTGAAATAACCGTATTGAAAGCTTGTGGTGTAAGTGAGTGGTATGTAACGAGAGTAACACTTGCTTTCGGTATTGTAATGGCCTTAGTCACAGGTGTGGTAACAATGTATTTAGCTCCTGCTGCAGCGGAGAAAGAGTATCAGCTTCAAGAGCAAGCTCAAGCAAAATCAGGTTTAGCCTCAGTGATTCCTGGCCGTTTTCAGCAAACCGGTGATAAACGAGCAGTGATATTTGTTCACGATGTTGATAACGAAAGCAACAAACTACAAAAAGTATTTTTGTCGCAGCGAAACAAAGAAGATAACCGAACTCATCTTATTTATGCGCAAACGGGCACAATTGAAAAAAGCGAAATTGGTGACCAGCAACTTGTACTATTTAACGGTAACCAATACGAAGGCGAAAACCAAGAGAAGGCCTTTCAAATAATTAACTTCGATGAATATCGTGTAACCATTGCGCCAAAAGACCAAGAACAAAAACGAAGAAAACTCGTTGCCTTACCGACTAATGAGCTCATGAAACTAGACAGCATCGAGGCTATCGCAGAGTTACAATGGAGAATTGCCATTCCCCTGTCACTGCCTTTTTTAGTACTTATTGCTGTTCCTCTGAGTGCCGTCGATCCGAGGCAAGGACGTTTTGGTAAAATGTTTCCGGCGCTGCTTCTTTACCTCGGTTACTTCTTGTTATTACTGGCAAGCAGGCGAGTGTTAGAAGATGGGAAGTTACCAGTGTGGTTAGGGTTGTGGTGGGTGCATTTTGTGATGTTACTTGTTGGGATTGGCTTAATCGCCCGCGACCGCAAAACTGGCGTTATTTTACGCCAACTGTTTTTGAGGAAAAAAGATGTTTAAGCTCCTCGATTTATATGTTGCCCGAACGCTATTAAGCACCGTCACGGTTACTCTTTCGGTACTCATTGGCTTAAGTGCGTTGATAAAATTTGTAGAACAGTTACGGCGTGTGGGTCAAGGCGACTACGACATGACACTTGCCGCACTCTACGTGCTGCTGAGCCTTCCTCGAGAAATAGAACAATTTTTACCGATGGCAACACTGCTTGGTGGGCTCATTGGAATGGGCTTACTTGCCCAAAATAGTGAATTGGTGGTGATGCAATCGGCAGGCCTGAGTCGCTGGAATATAATTAATTCTGCAATGAAATCACTTATCATTTTGATCGTCGCAGTGATGCTGCTTGGGGAATTTGTTACTCCTAAAAGCGAATCAAAAGCAAAAGAGCTTAGAACCCAAGCATTGTCGGGGGGTAGTCTAATTTTATCTGACGAACTGTTTTGGGCGAAAGACGGCAACGACTTTGTAAGTATTTCAGAGGTACTCACGAAAGAAAGCCTTAGAAACATTACCATTTATAAGTTTGACGAAAATTTAGAACTCAATAGTATTATCTCGGCTGAAGCAGCCATGTTTAAAAACGACAGTTGGATGTTACAACAAGTAAGTTCGCTCAGCTTTTCCGAAACGCAGATTGATAAATATGAGACTGGAAACCTAGAGTGGAACAGCACCCTCACCCCAGACAAATTAGGCATTGTTGCTATCAAACCAGAAGCGCTTTCTATTCGTGGCTTAATTAGCTATGTAAATTACCTAGAGAATAGTGATCAAGACGCCGAAAAGTATCGATTAGCCTTCTGGCGGAAGGTGCTGCAACCATTGTCCGTGGCTGTGATGTTGCTCATGGCCTTGTCGTTTATATTTGGTCCGCTCAGAAGTGTAACAATGGGAGCCCGGACAATAATGGGGGTAATGGTTGGTTTCAGCTTCTTTATAGCCAATCAGGTATTCGGGCAGTTTAGTCTAGTATTCCAACTTCCAGCAATAGTGGGTGCAACATTACCAAGCATTGCTTTTGCGTTTATCGCGATTCTACTTCTACGAAGGCAATGAAGACAGTAGCTGTAGCACACTCACTGTGCGAAAAACGTCAGCTACCAAGATTTGTGATCGTTTGCTTCCTTTGATAAAAACAGTACTTCAGTTTGCGCTATTCTATCTTGTAGCGACAACTTATTTTTATAGTCAATTAACACCAACAAAGTTCCTAAACCTAAAAAGGAGGTAAACATACGAAGGGCCAACCTTGGATAACCTATCGTTGCTTCATTTTTCAAATTAAAGATTTTCAAGCGCCAGGCACGCATGCCTAAAGTTTGACCGCCATTTTTCCAAAACCATAGGAAAAAGCCACTTATCCAAAACCCCACCCAGATATTTGCAATTAACTTCAAAGAATCAGACTGTGTAAACAAGTCCATGTAGTTTTCAAAGCCTTGATTGTTGATAAGCTGAACTTCAAATAGTATTAACATCATTACCTGAATCACTAAACCCGCACACATACCAACAGCAGTTGCGACTAAGGCATCATATACCATAGCTGCAAGACGACGAAAGAAGCTAGCACGCTGAAAGCTATCGTTTAATACTGGTATCGATTCAATAGCACTTGAGCCAGAAGATTGATCAGTCGTCTCATTTCTCGAATGCTTTTTATTACTCTTCGCCAAGTCTAATTTCTCTCCGTTTAGTTTCCCATACAATATGTATACGAATATTATCACTTATTAGGCTAGTAAAAGCATCCAAGATAGAACTTATCTAATCGTTTCGTTAATCTTTTCTACTCATAGCTTAAATAACACTTGATACATCAACTTAGATGGCTATAATGCTCTGCACTTGACGCCAAGTCAGGTTCACTCTGTGCCAGAGTGGCGAAATTGGTAGACGCAGCGGATTCAAAATCCGCCGGTAGTAATACTGTGCCGGTTCAAGTCCGGCCTCTGGTACCATCTCTTTTGAGAACATAAACCTATTGTTTAGCAATAGGTTTTTTTGTTTTTCAAACAGTCCTTGCTTATTGATAACTTACGGCCTTTAAACATCTTCAAATATCTAATCAGGCTGTAGTTAACTTTCGCATACATATGGTGTATCTTTCAGCTATTGTCAGCAAAAAACACCGATATGAATTATCAACTCATCATTCTTACAGTATTCTTTCTCTTTGCATTAAAAGAAGCTCGAAGCGGGCAGCTGTTCAAAAAGCGTAGCGAAGTCAAAGATGACGGTATTGTAGAATTTCTAAGTACCTTATTACTTTTTACCGTATCACAACCCTTTATTCTCTTCTCCGCTGCAGTAGTGATGTCTATTCTTGCCCCTCAATATGAAGGAGTATTAGCGCACAGCTCCATATGGTTGCAAATTGCACTCTTACTTGTTTTAGACGACATGCTCCAGTATTGGTGGCATAGAGCTTGCCATTCTTATAGGTGGCTCTACAAACTCCATCGCGCTCACCACAATGCTAAATATATGAGCGTGCGCATTGTTTACAGGAACAATTTTTTCTACTATCTGATGATGCCTTCCTTGTGGATGTCTGGTGTGCTTATTTATTTAGGGCTAGGCTGGACCTACGCTGCTTACTTGGTAGTGAAGCTTACTATTATCACTGGGGCGCACTCAGAGTGGAAATGGGATAGACCCCTTTACAAAAACAGACACACTCGTTCAATAATGTGGTTTGTTGAGAGGATAATCTCCACCCCCTCTACCCATAGCGCTCATCATGGCTACGAGCCAGAAGATGGCGTAACAACCTACAAAGGTAACTACGGTAACCTCCTATTTTTTTGGGATGTATTGTTCGGTACAGCCAAAATAACCAGATGCTATCCCCAACACTACGGTGTAAAAGGGATGCTAAAATCAGAATGGCCCGAGCAAGTGTTTTGGCCAATCATGAAAACCAAAAGAAAAAGTAGATTATGACTCGTTTGTTCTGTAATAACACAAGGCTATTCGCTTTTGCTATGTTAAGCATTTGCGCCTTCAATACAATTGCTGTTGATGTAGTAACAGTAAATGTGGGCGAATCAGAAACCGACAAACGAATACTGTTCAAAAATGAACTAGTAAGGCAAGCGTTAGAAATAACCAAAGAAGAGTATGGAGAGTATAAGATAGTTGCTAATCCCATGCGAATGAACATTAACAGGGCTTTTCGTGAACTAGAAATAGGCACTAATTTATCGCTTACCTTTGCTCATACTAGGAAGGAGTTTGAGGACAGAGCATTCCCAGTTAGAGTACCAATCCGTCAAGGAGTAGACGCTTATCGACTGCTTGTTGTTAAGAAAGGAAGGGAATTGCTGTTTGAAAGTATAGAAAGCCTTGATGACCTGAAGAAGCTTCGAGTAGGCTTAAGCCCCGCTTGGGCTACATATAAGATTATGAAAGATGAAGGCTTTGATATCGTCGACGCGCCAGTATACAAAACAATGTACAACATGCTTGAACTGGAAAGGTTCGATTATATACCTCGTGCTATAAATGAAATCTATGATGAAATTGAACTGTATAAACCCAGACAAGACGGCTTAGCCATTGTTCCTGGCATCGCACTCCATATCCCTTCGACAAGCTACATGTTTGTGAGTCACAAACAACCTCGTATTTATCAGCGTTTAAACTCAGGGCTACACGCTATGAATTTAAATGGCGACCTTTCCGCATTGACCGACAAGTTTTTCAAAACCTCGATAAAAAAAGCAGCGCTCCAAAATCGCCGTATATTTTCACTCAACAATGAAGAATTCAATACCGTAGTCAAGCCAATTGAGCAAATAGTGACGCCCTGTACAATAGACAATCTGAGCGACTGAGCTAAACATCAACTAAGTTAGGTTTAAACTGAGTTCATAACCAGAATATTTTCGGATATTAATTACTCTATTTTCATCGAGTAATAAGTATTGCCCTTTAATGCCCATTAATTTTCCGCTAAAGCCAAGTTCCTTATCCAAGTTAATTGACTTGATTTTTTCAGGATAAGCTAATACAGGGTAGTGAATATTTAATACTTTGCTATCAATGCTTTGAACAGACTGCAAGCCGTATTGTTGTTTAATCGCTTCCAGTTCAGGTTCGGCATTCGCCAATAGCTCATCCCTCAGTGCTGTAAGATCAAATAGCTCGGGCTCACCCTGCAACATTTTACGCCAATTGGTTTTGTCGGCTATTTGTGATTTCAAAGCCGTTTCTACCAAACCACTCATCAACCTGTTTTCTACCCTCAAGATTGGAAGGGCTTGCGACGCACCTTGATCTATCCAGCGAGAAGATACGCCATCGGAAACGTGTCGAGTGATGCCTACCTTTGTATTCCCAGTATTTGATAGATATACAAAGTGACCCGTTAAGCAGTTTTCCTCCCCCCAGCTTGGCTCTCTGCAGGTGCCTTGGTCGTAATGACATTGCTCAGGCTTAATAATGCATGTGTCGCATTGAGCTAAACTTGTCATGCAGGGGTAGCAATATCCTTGACTGAAACTTTTATTAGTCTGTCGGCCGCAATGGATACAGTTAATTTGGGACCGATAGTCTACCGATATGTTGTGACCGATGAGATCGTTCATTTGCACAGTACTTTCCCCGATCGGGAGTTGATACTGTGCTACATTGCTTCGACTCACGCTCACACGCATCTTTGAAATGTTCCCAGAAAAATTTGTCATTGTAAGCCCTGTGAAATAAAAACCGAATGATAAGTGTATATGTCGAACATCACAATCCAAATAGCCAGCTAATCAACATTAATCGATCATCTTATTTTTTTTGACAAATATTAATTGATTGTGCAGTGATAAGGCCTTTAATAGAATGTTGCGTCCAAAGTAGAGCGAAGATAAATGAAACAAGTAGACAGTAAATTATCGTTTTTAAAATCTGAAACAAATGATTTAATTGAAAAGTGTAGCGAATTAGGTGACGAAAGAATGGTGCAATTACTTTCCGAAGTTGCTGAGATGTTAGATATTGCCCATAGCACATTTTTAGGAAATGCACTCAGTTCAATTAGTAAAGTTGCAGCGCCTAAACACCGAAAAAACTAGGCCCCCATTACGTAGGGCCCAGTAAATAGTAGGATTTATCGAGTTCTGACTACTGTGATCTTTGCTGTAGGGTTATCCCAACGGTCACCCTCTGTTAATACTGAGCTTTCCAAACCTTCCATACTAGCATCACTAGCATTTGCGTTCGTAACAACACCTCTGTGGACATGTACAACATCAAAAAGGTCATCTCTAACTTCCGAGAATCCTGCTGCAGCACCACCGCCGCCAGCCGCTTGAGCAGCAGGTCCAGGCATAGTTGCCGCAGTTTCAGTATTTGCCTCTGTACCTGAATCCCAGCTGATCGTCATAAAGGACTTTGAGTCTCCTACTTCCATGTTTGAAATATCCATGGCATTTACTCCCGTAAACGCATCGTTAGTATCGACAAGCATGGTCAGGGCAGTCAGTCGCAAATTATCTGTGTCTAGTTTTGGTACAACCAATGTAGTTTCTTCACCTATACTTCTAGGCGCTGTTCCTGTACTCAGTTGTGCGTCGAGGAATGATGTGTCGGCCGTAGCCTCATCAATAAGCCCAGCTGCACTTCCGCCCTCGGCCAACATCTCTAGGGCAACACTGGCAGTTTGACCAGCTTGGAAGGCATAGTAACCCGGCTCATGCGCGACAACAGACGCGGGAGAAAATGGCTGACCATAGGTCAAGTTAGTAATCGTAACTGTGTAAACTGCTAAATTACCATTTTGACCGTTGTTTCCGTCGGCACCATCTTGACCATCAGCACCATCTTGCCCGTCGACACCGTCTTGGCCGTCAGCGCCGTCTTGTCCTGCAATCCCTTGTGGGCCTGCGGGTCCGGTAGCACCATCGTCGCCACAACCAGCTGCTAGAGCAACAAGTAGCGCCAATGTGCTTAGTTTTAATACTTTAGATAACATTGTGTATACCTCCGATTATGCTGCTGGAACAACGATGGTGACTTTTGCAACAGGGTTTAACCAGCGATGAACTGAAGAATCCAAATCACTTGTGCCCCCAGTTGCGCTTGAATCTCCTAAGGTATTTCTGTGAATATGTACTGGACCATCTGTTCCATCCACAACTTCTGTAGGGCTTGCTAGTTCATTGCCATCTTGGTCAAAGCCAACTGTTACTGCGACACCGGTGCCACCTGTTCCCATTGTTGGGGCAATTGGCGGTGCACCAGCACCAGCCACACCCGGAACGCCATAACCGCCTAGCGCAGCGCCACCTTCTTCTGTAATGTCCGTACGAGTGCTGTTAAGTTCGTCATTCAACTCTGTACCCGCATCGTATGCATTAAGATAGTATGTATAGGTGCCGGGCTCTGTTGGAATGGTGATTGAGTCTAAACCTGCAAAAGCATCGTTCGTTGGAATTAACATCGTAAGCAATGAAAACAGTGGCTTATCCATAGTATCAAATGAGTATGTAAGCGTTGTTGAAGGCGCTAATAGACCACCAAAGCGGTGCCAAGTATTGCTGCCGTTGTCGGTATCAACTGGACCTAGTGCCGCTTCAAAGTTCATACCTGTTGAATCGGGATTTTGAGCATCATCAATCACACCAGCTTCTGCTAACCATGCGAGAGCTGTACTGGCTTCAGTACCCACTTCAAATGCATCAACGCTTGCATCGTGTGCAATGGCTAAACGTGGTGTCATATAGTTAGCATGAGTAAGGTTAGTGATACTCAGCTCAACCTCAACTGCTTGAGAATAACCAGATGCAGATAAACCGATGAATGCGGCAAGCGCCAATTTGTTGAATTTCATATTATATCTTCCTCGATATGTTAATTAGAGTGTTTGGACTACAAGGAATAATATAAATGGCAGTTCTAACTAAAGTGTCACAAAGATTTAACAAAACACAGACTATTGTATTCCTGTTAGCTCACGCTCATTAAATACACCGAACCGTCATACCGGCGTAGGCCGGTATCACACCGAAACGTCATGCCGGCGAAAGCCGGTATCTCTTTTCTTCAGGCATAAAAAAACCCGTCTCAAGGACGGGCTTCTCTACCTGCTTGCGCAGTGAATGGGAGCCTGACGGTGTGCTACTCTCGCATGAGGAAACCTCACACTACCATCG
>NZ_JADNRN010000005.1 GCF_015595035.1 Marinibium conchae
ACGTTTCGTGCCGTCTCAAGCGGGATGCGTATACTACCTACATCCAATTTATTGTCAAGCCATTTTGCAAATTTATTTGAATTTATTTTTGACCGAAGTCGATGTAAAACCCAACACAAATTGTAAAACACTTGCCACTTCAACTTAGCTCTAAACTTGCGTTTGGATGTCTCCGTTGAAGTGAGCGCGCATTTTAGAGATTAAATGTTTTTGTGCAAGTACTTTTATCAAAAAAACTGAAAAATCCTAAAAAAACTTGTTTCACTGCTCTTTATTCACTCAAAACGACTAATATTCCATCAAATTGCAATATTTTTCCTATTCAAACGATTGAAAACTGGCAAATGTCGCTTAAAAGCGTCATATTGTAGGTGCCTTTTACATAACATTAACAAAAAAAGATAAGGAAAGGTTATGGTATCCATAAAAATGCCGCTAATTGTGGTGGCATCAATCATACTTGCTGTGATTGGTTATATAGTTACATCTTCAGTTTCACCCACTGATGCTTCCATTATTCAAAAGTCTACATTCTCAATCGGTGTTTTAGCTACCGCTGTCACATTTGTATTATTAGGCAGTCTTACGAAAACAAAAGGAACATCAACGCCAAGCTCAAGTTCAACATCTTCAGGTGCTTCTATAGATACAGATAATGATGACATAGCAACTTTGTATGTCGGTAATCTTCCATATAGAGCTAACGAGCAAGTTGTGAAAGAACATTTTGAAAGCTTCGGCTTTGTAAAATCGGTTCGTTTAATGAAGGACAAGCGAACTGGAAAACGAAAAGGCTTCGGCTTTGTAGAAGTTGGCTCAGCTGAAGCAGAGACCATGATAGAAAAACTGAATGATTCTGAATTTCAGGAAAGAACAATAAAAGTTCGTCCTGCAAAAGACAAAGTCGCTTAGATATATCTACACCAATAAAGTAAAAGTCCACTGCAAGCTATAGTGCCAGCTAGTTATGAACTGGCTGGCACTTTCTTTTAGACGGGGATATCTTTGCTTTTTATGCGTGTTGGCGCATTATTGCTAATGCCGCATATCCACCAATTAGTAGTCCGGTTTTGGCTCTATACCTTCAAGAAGCTTTGCGTTGAAAGAATGAAAGCGATTAATTGCCGTTAAAATATCGGGAACTTGAACATCTTTCAATTCATTAACTAAGCTATTTATGACTGATTTAAAATCACCCTGACTTTCTAATGTCTCTTGCGCTTGATCTAAGCCATCTAATAACTTATTCAGATACTGAGCTACCGCCTTCGGTGCTTTCAAATCGGTATCATCGTTTGAGTACTGTTGAATTTCTCCATACTTCTGTACCTTCTGATAGCTTTCAGCTTGAGTGAGTTGAAAAGCGAAAGAAGCCAGCTCTTTGTTATCGAAGCCAACATTCAAAGAGTCTTCAAAAGCCTTTTCAATATCTCCTCTGTAAAAACTATTTGCTATATCATCTGCCTGAGCAACTAAATCTCCGATAGCCTTGAGCTCTTCGTCATCTAGCTCCCCAGATATTGCTAACGAGAAACTTTGGCTCTCTTTCAGTATAGTGTTGGATACTCCTGATTCGGTTGAGATAAATGACCGACTATCTAAGCTTTGCGATAGCCCGAACTGAATTGTTACCTCATCGCCGTCGCGCGTCCGTACGTAAAACTCACTTAGTTCACTGCGTTTTGCTTCTAAGGCTGTGTTGAGACCTATCTGCTCGTCCTCGGCAACTGGGAAGATGTTATTTTCTAGCTTATCAATGCCATCAAAAATCGTATCTCGACTTGCATTAATGCCTTTTTCAATATCATCATTTATCGAGTTACTTAACTCCTGGCGAGCAAGTGCGATACCTTTGTCGACACCAAAGCGCGCTTGCTCAAAAAGAGAATTTAGCTTTTCATCCGACGAACCTGATGATGCTGCTTTATTAATCACGCCGCCAACAAAATTGAGCACATTTTTTGCGACTTCTTCAAAGTCGAAAAGTTGCGTGTTGTCCGTGGCTTTTGATTTAGGGTTTTTCTCGCTACCCTCTTCACTTTCTTCACGTAACTCGAGGGCATCATTGATGGCACCTCCCAATACTCGGGCAGCAATAGAACGCCCGTCAGATATAGATTCATTAGGTGCAATGAATGACTGCTGCAACTCTCTAGCCTGTTGCAGGCCGTCTTGTTGGAGCTTCTTATTCAATACTTCATCAGGGCGAACAACTTGTTGCTTTTCGCCTTGGTATGTTTTTACTTCTACTATATTCATTTCAGATACCTCACTATCCTCAACAACCTTATCGACTGCAGAATGCAAAACCTTAAGCTTTAACTTGGTAATTTTTTCAAAAACCTTACAATCCACCTATATTAACGAGAGAAATGGCGTACTTATGGCACTTGAATTAACTCAAGCCTATGCAGAGCAACTACAAGACAAAGAGAAGAAAATCAAAGATTTGCTTTCTCCCTTTTATACCCTAGCAATCGATTCTTACCCATCAAAACCCGAAAACTTTAGAATGCGTGCTGAGTTTAGGATCTGGCACGAGGGCTCTGATAGCTATCACATCATGTTTGACCAGAATTCTAAGCAACAATACCGCGTTGATTACCTTCCTGCGGCAAGTCTTCTAATCAACAAGGCAATGACTGCAGTTTGCAATGCACTTGTTGGTAATGAGGTGTTGAGAAAAAAACTGTTTCAGATTGATTATCTCAGTACACTTACCGATGAGATATTGGTAACGATGGTATATCATCGTCCCCTTGATGATGAATGGTTAGAGGAAATCGCTAAGTTACAGCAAGGTCTAGCGCCAGAAATGAAAGTTGAATTCATTGGGCGCTCAAAGAAACAAAAGCTAGTGCCCGACAGAGATTATGTGATTGAGCGTCTTCCAATTTTTGATAAACACTACGAATTTAAGCAAATTGAAAACAGCTTTACTCAGCCAAACGCACTAGTTAATTGTAAAATGATTGAGTGGGCAATGACGCAGACTAAGCAGTCTGATGGAGATTTACTTGAGCTCTATTGCGGTGCAGGCAACTTTTCGATCCCTATGGCTTCGATTTTTGACAAGGTACTCGCTACTGAAATCTCGAAAACATCTGTGAATGCAGCTCAGTTCAATATTGACAGAAACGCAATTTCTAACTTAAAAATCGTGAGGTTCTCAAGTGAAGAATTTGTCGAAGCGATGAAAGGAGAACGCAAGTTTGTTCGTCTCAAGGATATCGAGTTAAACGATTACGCTTTCTCAACAGTGCTTGTTGACCCCCCAAGGGCTGGGCTTGATAGCGAGACCATTAAGTTAATTCAACAGTTCGACAATATCATTTATATATCGTGCAACCCAGTAACCCTTGCAGATAACTTAACGACACTAACCACCACACATGAAGTAAAACGTGCAGCTATCTTCGATCAGTTCCCATTCACTTCTCATATAGAAAGTGGCGTATTTTTAAGTCGAAGATAAAAGAGGGTAAAATATAAGCGGTGCAATATGCTTTGGACGCCTTATCGAGAAGCGTACTTCACCGCTCCATATTGTACAAAACGCAGTTGGAGCTTCACGCTGGCAGCAATATCACGCCTGGCGATGTCGTCGGAATCTAGGGCTTCTGCACCAGCACTGAAAACCAGTTTGACCATTGCCTCCGCCTGCATCGTTGCTATATTACGTGGTAACTTTAATTGTAAAATTACGTAGTCAGTAAGCTCCTCTATAAAATGCTGGATCTCTCTAACCACCGCTGCTCGAAACGCAGCTGATGTACCGGTGTGTTCACGTAACAGAAGACGAAAAACATTTTTATTTGCTGTAATAAACTCCATAAATGTATCTACCGAGATGTCAATAACTCCACCACCAGCTTCAATACGCTGACGTGCTTGACGCATCAGTTGTCGCAGCGCCAAACCGGCCTCATCAACCAAGGTTAAGCCGAGCTCATTAATATCGCCAAAGTGCCGATAAAAAGAAGTTGGTGCAATTCCCGCCTCGCGGGCGACCTCTCTTAAGCTCATAGCGGATAAACTTTTATCTTCGTCGAGTAGACTGAAAGCGGCATCAACTATGCGTTGTCGAGTTTGAAGTTTTTGTTCTTGTCGGTTCATGTAAATAGAATACAACAAAAACAGAAAGATAAAGAAGTTTATTTCTTGCCAAAAATGACAACTAAAGTTAAATTAGCGTACAGTTGTAAGCTGAAATTTAGGTCATCCTTTGAATAAACCTCCCCTTATTATTACCAACGTTATTGTCTTTAGCGCACTAACATTACTTGCTTTGGTAGGGACACCAATATGGGCAATTATGTACGGTTTCGATTGGATCGAAATCGGCACTGCTATTTTTCTTTTTTATTTTACAGGCATGTCAATAACGGCAGGCTATCACCGCTTGTGGTCTCACAAAACCTATGATGCTCATCCTGTAATACGCTGCATTCTTGCAGTTGGTGGCGCAATGACAGTGCAGAATAGCATTTTACACTGGTCATCTGACCACCGCGTTCATCATCGCCACGTTGATGTAAACGACGAGGACCCCTATTCAGCGAAAAAGGGCTTCTGGTATTCACATATGGGCTGGATGCTTCGAGAGCACAAAGCAAAGCGCTTTGTTGACTACAGTAATTGTAAAGACCTACAGAAAGACAAAGTGGTAATGTGGCAACACAACCATTACCTACCTATTGTTCTTATTGCAAATTTTGGAATCACCGGTTTTCTTGGCTGGCTAAATGGTGACATTCTTTCTATGGTGCTGCTTGCTGGAGTCACGCGGATTGTATTGGTCCATCATGTAACCTTTTTTATCAATTCTTTAGCTCATATTTGGGGCTCAAGACCTTATACTGATACAAACACTGCGCGAGATAATCATCTTCTTGCTTTCTTCACTTTCGGTGAGGGCTATCATAACTACCACCATATTTTTGAATATGATTATCGAAACGGCATTAAATGGTGGCAATTTGATCCGACAAAATGGATGATTAAAGGCTTATCATATCTAGGCTTAACCTCTAAACTTCGTACCTGCCCAGAAGAACGAATTGAAAAAGCAAAATTAGAAATGCAACTCAAATATGCCCAAGACAAGGCAATACTCTTACCAAATACTGAGGAGATTATTGCGAGAATGGAAAAGGAATATGAGGAGCTAGTGCAAAGAATGTCCGACTTTTACGCGGCTAAGAAACGCTTAATGAACGCGAAGAAAAAGAACCTCCAGAAGACCTATGAAAGCCTTGAGCTCGACTTTAAATGCAAAGAACTGAAAAAGAACTTTGAAATACAAAAGCAAAAATGGCGATCGGTGTATAGCTTCTATTTCGAGCAGCAAACTGCTTAAACAGGGATATTTAATATGAAAGGATGCTTTGGCATCCTTTTTTATTCGTCAAATATTGATAAACTATTGAAAATTAGATTGGAAATAGCATATGCCACATAGAAAAAAATCAAACCAAGACTTCGATTTCGATGCTGTTGTCATTGGCACAGGCCCTGCCGGTGAAGGGGTCTCAATGCAGCTTTCAAAAGCAGGAAAGCGTGTAGCAGCCATCGAAAGATACGAGTCGGTAGGTGGAGGTTGCACTCATTGGGGCACAATTCCTTCTAAGGCTTTGCGCCATTCAGTGAGTCGCTTGGTTGAATATAACCAAAATCCGCTATTTAACGATAACAATTCCTCAAGAAGTTTAACCTTCGCCGATATTATGCAGCATGCTAGTGGTGTTATCAGAAAGCAATCAAGACTACGCTCTAGTTTTTATGATAGAAACGGAGTACCTGTTATTACTGGTGAAGCAAGCTTTATCGATAATAATACACTGAGTGTCAGTCGTATTGACGGCTCAGTTGAAACAATCACTGCAAAGCAGTTTGTGCTTGCTGTTGGCTCAAGCCCATATAAACCAAAAGATATCGATTTCACGCACCCTCGCATATATAACAGCGATACTTTACTTTCTTTGAAGCATCACCCCAAAAGTGTCATTGTCTATGGTGCTGGTGTAATTGGAAGTGAATACGCTTCGATATTTAGAGGTATGGGAGTGAAAGTCGATCTGGTAAATATGCGTGATCGCTTACTTTCCTTCTTAGATACTGAAATATCTGATGCGTTGAGCTATCACTTGTGGAATAACGGTGTGGTTATTCGCCATAATGAAGAATACGAGTCTGTTGAAGCTCATGACGATTATGTTGTTCTAAACCTAAAATCAGGTAAGCGAATGAAAGCAGATTGTCTTCTTTTTGCAAATGGAAGATCGGGTAATACAGCTGAACTTGAACTTAAAAATGTTGGTTTGAAAGCTGATAGTCGTGGCCAGGTAAAAGTAAATGGCAACTACCAAACTGACGTAGAAAACATCTATGCTGTCGGCGATGTAGTAGGCTACCCTAGTCTTGCATCTGCAGCATATAATCAAGGCCGATTTGCAGCAGAGGCTATGCTGTCAGGAGAGTGTCACAAAGCACTTGTAGAGGATATACCAACAGGCATTTATACCTTGCCGGAAATTAGCTCAGTGGGAAAAACAGAGCAGCAACTTACCGAATTACGGATCCCTTATGAAGTAGGAAGAGCTCAATTCAAGCACCTTGCGAGAGCACAAATAGCAGACACAGTGGTGGGCAGTTTGAAGCTTCTCTTCCATCGTGAAACAAAGGAATTATTAGGTATACACTGCTTTGGAGAACGTGCTAGTGAGATCGTCCATATCGGTCAGGCGATTATGCAGCAAGAAGGTAAAGGCAATACAATAGAGTATTTTGTTAACACTACTTTTAATTATCCGACAATGGCTGAGGCATATCGGGTAGCCGCCTTGAATGGCTTAAATAGAGTCTTTTAATTTCATTAAGATGGAAAAAAGCGCCTAAGCTACAATAGCGAAGGCGCTTTTTTTATTTCTAAAACAGGCTAGCGCTTATTTAACAAGCACCGTTGAATCCATCACTATGCCTTTATCATTAACATTAACATCCACCGACAAAACCATATCAGTTTCCATCATTGATTCTAGCTCAGGTGGCATTGGCTGACCCGACATTTGCATGATAGGCAACAACTGCTTAAAGAACTGCCCATAGTCTATGGTTATTGCTTGCAAGCCATTTGCTTCAACACTTTCGCTAAGCACTGATTCAGCTTGTGCTTTCGCTTTTTCACCAGCATAAATGACCAAGTGCTCTTGGTTCGCTTGCGCCATCACTTGAATGCCAAACTGATCTAGCATTGGCACAAGTTGATTCAAAGACAACTCTTCACCCGCAGCTGGCAATGGTTGCGCACCAAGGAAAGGGACGAAAGTTTGTAAGCTGCCGTATAAAGCTGAAATATTCTTAGCTGAAACTGACACAACCGCGTCTATCGCCATCGATTCACCAGACATGTCAAATACAAACTCATTTATAGCCGCTGCCGTACCGAAGAAACCGTTGGCAACACCAGCCATAGCAAAAGCGCCCGTTGGATTATTTTGCTTAAGCTCTTCTTGAGCCATTACTAAGGGTTCACATGATAACGGTAGGTTTGCCATTGCATTAAACATTGAGTTAACACTGCCACTCAATTCAGCTACTTCAAGCCCAACACCGATCGACATGATGCTGTTATTATTTTTTACATAACCTGGAATGAAGCCTCTAAGCGCCTTTAAGCCATCGATTGCAACTTGGCTATTAGTCGGGATTAACATTGAGCCTTGTACTTCTACTCCTGCGTCACCCTTCATGTTCACTTTGCTGTCGATGAACAAGCCTGGCCACAGCGCCGTAAGCATGCCGATATCAGCCTTGCATGCAGGCTCTCTAAACATTTCGAACTCTTGAGCAAGCTCATCGCCAGCAAGCAAATTCAAGTCCTTCGCAAGTGAGTTACCGTCAAGACTAGTAAACATAAGCCCAATTTGCTCAGTACTTATGAAGCCGAAACCTTGAGAGCCCATACCGTAGTCTTTAGTCAATTTTTTGTATATCTCGCTACCAACAAGAGGGTTTTGTTGCTTTGCAAAAGCCATTGTTGTTTTTAAATGTTCTTCGCCTAACTTAGGACTGTGCAGTGCAACCACACCCCAGCCATCCGCTGCGCGTACTAGCAGATCAATCTGTTCATTTTCATCTAGCACGTAGCGAACATAACTTTGTCCGTCAAGCAGCTCATCGCTAAAAGCAATATTTGATGCCTGTTGCGCTTCAGCGAAAAAAGCCAAAAACTTAGCTTCGTCTTGCAACTCGAAATGAATAACAGGAGCGACGCCATTCATAAACAAAAGCGAGCGAAGTTGATTTTTGATACCTGTCTTAGCTTCCATCTGATCTGGCGTAGACACAGCATCAATGAATGAAGCAAAAAGACTCATTGCAAACTTAGCGCTTTCATCGGTTTCATATTCGAGCTCTTGCTCTAGCATAGTGCTCAAGTCACCATATTGACCTGGCTGAAGCCCTAAGGAAGCAAGATAAGTTTTCATATCAAGCGGCTCAACTTGCGCTGACAATACAACCGTATCAGCCGGCACATAGTCCAGCCTCTCCATTTTTGAGGCAGAACCTGACCCTAAAAATTGATACGCACCTACACCTAGAGCAACAAGCACTAAGATTATAATGAGATTCTTCATTGAAACGACCCTTGTAGAATTGAAATGCAGCGTCCATCGCAGCATTTTTATTTAAGTGGTGAATATATCACCTTTTTTAATGAAAATTGACTGTTTTGCTGATTTTTAGTCTCAAATACAACAAAGCCTCCAAAAGGAGGCTTTTGATATAGCAAGTATAATGTTGTTTATTATGCTTAACTAGCCGATAAATACTGGCTTTGCACTACAACTTATGCCACTAGTTTCTAGCTAATTGAGCATCTCGGTGGGCAACAACTTCGATCGACAATGTTTTTGGATCAAAGGTCATGGTGGCGATAGCTCTGTCACTAACTTGATTTGCATTTTGAATAAGTGACTCTTCCACTTTTTTGAAAGCGATGTTGGAAGAAATCTGCTTGCTCATACACTCACTATTCATAGTGAGCGTTTTTTTATCCATACAGTTAAATAACTTTGCATCACCGGCCTCTGCTGCTGCCATGCCAGTAGATAGAACGTAAGCGCTAGCGATAAACGTTGCTGTTGCAACTGATTTTCGAGAAATAGTTAACGTCATTTCTTGAGCCTTGGTGATTAAACGTGCGTCAACTATACGCAATTATAAGACAAATAGCAATGCAAATCACAGAAATATGACAGTAATATTACAGTAATGCTAAAAAATCATGACACTACTGATTAACCGCCTTGCTAATTTCAGCAGACATTGAACTCGCTAAATAGCTTCGCAGCTTATCAAAACTCATTGGCCGAGCGAAGTAATAGCCCTGAGCCTCTTGAGCACCAAGCGCAATCATTTTGCGAACTTGCTCTTTATTTTCAACGCCTTCTGCAATCGTCGTTAAGCCTAGTTGCTGCCCAAGATTCACTATCACTTGGGATATGACCTCATTTTTTCTATTGCCACACTCCTGCACAAAGGACTTATCAATCTTGAGGCGATCAAGTGGCATTTGTTGAATATAACTAAGAGATGAGAAGCCAGTACCAAAATCATCAATTGCGATAGATATTCCGTAATTTTTTAGTTCATTAAGCGATTGAATAACGATTTCGGGTTCATCCATCACAACACTTTCTGTCACCTCTAACTCTAGTAAACTGGGTGTTACACCATGGATGTCGAGAATATACTTAACGTATGGGACAAACTCAGGATCTCTAAACTGTAGTAACGATACATTTACCGCCATTCTTAGTGGTTTATTCTCGGTAGTAGCCAACATTTTCATTCGCCTAATTGCTTCGGCTAATACCCATTTACCAATGTCAACAATACTGCCTGAATACTCAGCCAGTGGCACAAATACCTCAGGAGAAACGAATTCTCCTTTTGCATTTCTCCATCGTAGTAAAGCCTCAAGACCTATCAATTCTCCGCTATGTAAATTAACTTGCGGTTGATACCACACTTCCAATTTCTCTTTATCAAAATCGTGTTGTAAGTTTCGAATTATCTCTAATCGTTCTTTGGTTTCCTCGTCCATCGCTGGCGAGTAAAAGCTATAATTAGAAGTTAGCGATTGTTTTGCATGGTTTAGTGCGACATTCGCGCAGCGCAATTGAAATATGGCATCAATATTCGGTGCAACACTATGCATACCTACGCTAACATTTACTTGTAAGGTGTGTACGCCAATCGAGAAAGGCGTTCTAAACAGGTCATTAATGATAAATGGGTCGACAAAATTGGCGTCGCCTACAATTCCAAATACATCGGCGGTTACCCTGCCAATGTGAACATCGCTATCGAAAGAATTTTTCAAACGGTTGGCAACCGCAATTAAAAGAGAGTTACCGATATCTTGGCCTAGGCCGTCGTTCACATCTGAAAAGTGTTTTAAATCGACTAAAGCAATATTTTGAGAGAGCGCCGTAAGCTTCGATTGACTTATGAGGTTTATAAATTCATTACGATTGGGAAGCCTGGTCAGCCAATCGTTGAATGATGTTTTCTTTAGCTTTCTATATAGGTTGATGTTCTCTAGTGCAATACTCATTTGACTCGCTAGGGTTTCTGCTAAGGCCCTAGCATCAGCGCCAATAGCTTCCCGAGTACGAAAATAAATCGCCCCTTCGATACCGCCATGACACATATACAAAAAGTTATATTGCCCGCTGTAGTAATTTGCCTTAGCGTCTATGCAATGGTTGTACATGGTTAATATCTGAGAACTAACACAAGTATTAGCATTTTTGCCTACTTGTTCAGCAGCATTATCATTGCCACCCAAAACGAGGAGTTCATCTCCTTCTTGGCCAAGTAAAAACGCAGCGCGCGCAATGCATAGTGCATCATGCTCGAGTGCCAAAATGCTTGATAATTTTTGTAGATAATAATTTAAGAGAGCTTCGACTGAGTCACTCGCAAAGGGGCTAAGCGTAGTGTCATTTATGGTCGAAAGGCCTTCTATTAAACGATTATTCATCGTCACCGATTCACCTGTATATAAGATAATTACACGATTGATATGAGAAGCATAAAACAGAACTGTCTCTAATTAGATACAATAGCTGCCTCAACGTAAAAAAACCAGCTAAAAGCTGGTTTATTTTTAATCAATTGTCCTGTTTTGCTATTTAGATGCCATCGCCGTCACCGAACTCGTGCAAACCGCACTCGCGCTTTAATCCGAAGAAACGAGTATCTTGTTCGCTCATACCATCTTTCAGTGCAACTGTAGTGTGCCAATCGCCAATTGAAACATAACCTTCGTCCCACAAAGGATGATACGGCAGCTTCTTAGCCTTGAGATACTCGTGCAACTGTTTATTGGACTGATCAATAATAGGATGTACTTTGAACTGTTTTGCTTGCTTTTGCAGTACCTTGAGCTTGCCACGAGAATCCGATTGATCTCGACGTAGGCCAGCAAACCACGTCCCAACTTGTAAGTCAGCTAATGCCTGTTTCATGGGTTCAACTTTATTGAGCTTGTTGTATTTCTCAATACCCTCAACGCCTTGTTCCCACAACTTTCCGTATTTAGCTTCTTGCCATGCTGGTGTAATTGGCGCAGTAAACACCTTTACATTTAAGTTCAGACGCTCTGTTAACTCATCAATAAATTGGTAAGTTTCGGGGAATAAATAACCCGTATCGGTGAGCACTACTGGTATGCCTGGCGCAACCTCGTTTAACAAGTGCAACATGACCGCCGACTGCGCTCCAAAGCTAGAAGACAACATATGGTTTGCGGGCAAGTGTTCTAAAGCCCACTCAACTCGCTGTATCACCGATTTTTTTTCAAGTTGCTCATTGAGCTGCTCGAGCTCTGCTGATTCCACCGAGAAATTAATTGGCGATTCCTGTGTGACTCTTTGCGCTAAGTTACTCATAGAAATCCTTAGCTGAGTCGATGACAGGCGCTACAATGCCAGCTCTGATAACAAAATCACCAAAGGCCTCTTTATCGTTTCGCTCCTTCGACCAACGCCCAATGAGCTCATCAAGATGCCCCATTATTTCGGTATCGGTGATATTTTCCTTATACATTTTTGGAATGCGAGTCCCTTCTCGATCACCACCGATGTGGAAGTTATATTTGCCCGGCCCTTTGCCAACCAAGCCAACTTCGGCAAGCATTGCCCTACCACAACCATTCGGGCAACCGGTAATGCGGTAGATAATACTTTCTTGCTCCATACCGTGCTTAGCCAACAGCGCCTCTACTTCAGTAACTGCACTCGGTAAGTAACGTTCGGCTTCCGCCATTGCAAGCGGACACGTTGGCAACGACACGCAGGCCATTGAGTCTTTTCGCTGATTTGACACCGAAGCTTCAATCAAGCCGTGTTTTACTGCCAAGGATTCGATTGTCTCTTTTTGTTCGCTTGGCACACCTGCAATAATCAAATTTTGATTAGCAGTCATGCGGAAGTCGCCTTTGTGTATTTTAGCGATTTCAGCACAACCCGACTTTAGTGTCTTATTGGGATAATCCAATATTCGGCCATTTTCGATGAATACTGTTAGGTGGTGCTTGCCATCAACTCCTTCAACCCAACCAAAGCGATCGCCACGACTGGTAAATTCATAAGGACGGCTTTCACCGAACTTAACACCTGCTCGTTTCTCAACTTCGGCTTTAAAGTTTTCAACGCCAACGCGCTCAAGAGTATATTTTGTTTTAGCATTTTTACGATTAACTCGGTTACCCCAATCACGCTGAGTTGTTAATACTCCAGCGGCCACATCAAGTGTTTTATCCAAGGGTATGAAACCAAAGTCATCTGCCTTTCGAGGAAAAGTTGATTTATCGCCATGTGTCATGGCTAACCCCCCCCCTACGAGTACGTTAAACCCTATCAATCTTCCATTCTCTGCAATGGCAACAAAGTTAAGGTCATTCGCATGCACGTCAACATCATTATTAGGTGGCACTACAACGGTTGTCTTGAACTTACGCGGTAAATAATTATTACCGAGTATAGGTTCGTCTTCTTGCGTACTTTCAATCTTTTCGCCGTCTAACCAAATCTCTGCATAAGCTTTTGTTTTAGGCAATAAGTGTTCACTTATTTTTGTTGCCCATTCGTAAGCTTCCTGATGCAACTCAGATTCAACCGGATTAGATGTACACAAAACGTTGCGGTTAACATCACCAGCAGTCGCAATAGAGTCAATGCCGGCTTTGTTCAACGTTTGGTGCATTAACTTAATATTAGGCTTGAGCACACCATGAAACTGAAAAGTTTGACGGGTAGTAAGGCGAATACTGCCGTACATAGTGTAGTCGGCCGCGAACTTATCAATAACTAACCATTGGTCCGGTTTGATTATTCCACCAGGCAGACGAGCTCGTAGCATGACATTGTGCAAAGGCTCAAGCTTTTGTTTAATGCGCTCAGCTCTGATATCGCGATCGTCTTGCTGATACATTCCATGAAAACGTATAAGCTGGAAATTGTCAGCCGTAAAACCACCGGTAACGTCATCACTTAAATCCTCAGTAATCGTGCCTCGTAACAGACGACTCTGGCCTTTTAAGCGTTCGTTATCAGATAGCTTGCCTTCTACGACAAATTTGTTGTCATTATTCATTAGTAAACATCCTTCTGATAACGTTTCGACTTTCTAAGGTTAGTGACATATTCTTTCGCTTCACTTTCAGACTTATTACCGTGCTTAGCAACAAGCTCTAGTAGTGCCGACTCAACGTCTTTAGCCATTCTTAAAGCATCACCACAAACATAGAAATGCGCACCATTTTCAAGCCATTCAAATATTTCTTTGCCATTTTCTCGAATACGATCTTGCACATATATTTTATTCGCTTGGTCGCGTGAAAATGCCAAACTAATTTTGCTTAACAAGCCCGATTTTAAATAAGCTTGCCATTCAGTTTGATAAAGGAAATCTTGGGTAAAGTTTGGGTTACCAAAAAACAGCCAATTTTTACCTTCTGCTTCTGTCGCATCGCGCTCTTGCATAAATGCTCTAAACGGGGCTATACCAGTACCCGGACCAACCATTATTATTGGTAAACTCGGATCAGCAGGAAGTCGGAAATTATCATTACTTTCAACGTAAACCTTAACTTGTTGGCCTTCTTCTAAGCGAGAAGACAAAAAGCCGGAAGCGCCCCCCTGATGAGTAAAACCATTTGCTTCGTATTCAACATGAGCAACAGTTAAATGAACTTCATCTTCAACTTCAGCTTGGCTAGACGCAATTGAATAAAGGCGTGGAGTGATTGGTCTTAGTGCATCAACTAAAGCTTGTGCCGTAATCTTAGCAGGGTACTTTAGAACAACATCAACTATTTGTGATACCGACAAAAACTCTCTAAGCGCCGTTTTATCTTGCATCAATTTGCCTAGCTCAGCTTGCTGAGTTGCCTCTTGATAAGCCTTTACAAAGCCGGGATAACTCAACGTTAACTCTAGTTTGTTAACTAAAGCATCGAGCAGGCTAAATTTGGCATCGCCAATGCTCACTTCAGTGTCGGCTTCTGTACCAGTTGCCTCAATGATTCTGGCCGCGACTTGTTCATCGTTGCTAAACCAGACACCAAGAGCATCCCCGGGCGCATATTCAATGCCACTGTCTTCCAAGGATATTTCTATGTGTCTGATATCCTTGATTGAATCCCGCCCCGTAATTTTTAGCGCATCACTTAAACTCGCTTCAAAAGGATTCTTTTTATTATATAAGGATTCAGCAACCGCATTGGCAGCCGGCCTTAATTGAGTAATTTGTTCAGTAACTACGGGCTTCAGTTCATTTTCGAGCTTATCATTTATAGCAACAGACCATGCCGCAATTGCTTCTTCATAATCAACATCGCAGTCCAGACGGTCGACTAATGCAGTAGCCCCCAAAGCAGAGAGTCTTGAATCGAAATCTTTGGCCGTTTGACAAAAGAACTCGTAACTAGTGTCGCCTAAACCAACCACTGCATATTTGAGTTTTGTTACTTTAGGTGCTTTTTTACTGGCTAGAAACTCATGTAATTCAACAGCATCATCGGGTGCGTCGCCTTCACCGTGTGTGCTCACGACAACCACCAAGTGGGTTTCATTTTTTAGCTGACGAGGCTTGTAATCTGCCATGCTGACGACTTTGGTTTGAAAGCCTTTTTCAGTTGCCGCCGTTGAGTAGCTTTGCGCAACGCCTTTCGCGTTGCCGGTTTGCGAACCATATAAGATGGTAAGTGTCGGTTGTTCGGCCACCGAAGTAGATGTGCTAGGAACTGCACTAGCGACACCGCTAGCATGTGAAGCCATGCCTGCAAAGTAGCCACTTGCCCAGATGAGTTGGTCTTTATTTAGCGCCGAAGCGGCAGAAGAGAGCAACTGGAGTTGTTGCTCATTCAATGCAGAAAAATTGCTTTTGTCGTTATTTGCTGTCATTTATCGCTAGCCTTAGTTGTGTACTTGCTAAGGTTAGCGACTTTTTAGCATAACTTGAAAGAATTAAATCAGATTTTTTATTACTTTTTAGACTGAAAGAACTAATTAAAAATCAAATTCCAAACCAATAAAGGCACCGGTGAAGTCTAAATTGGCATATAAATCATCCAAGTCTTCAACTTCCACGTTCATCACACGGTAACCAGCTTGTATTGTCATATCCAATGCGAGCGATTCAACAAAGCTATAGGTAAGCGCTGCTTGCAGATCTGAAACGCTATGATCGCCAATAGCTAAAAAACTACCTTCGGCATAAACACCAAGGCCAGTAAAAGGTAAGCCAACCTCAGCTTTAGCATAAGCCATAGGAATAACTGCCGAAAAGTCTTCTGTCGTAGCGTTACCGCCGTCTGATTCAGCAACCATGATAGTACCATCGATATATTTACCGTTAATGCCTACATCAATGCTGACTAAGTCATTGTCGAGTATTTCGTAATACAAAATAAAGTCGGTTGCAGTTACTTCAAATTCAGTTTCGACGTTTGTATTTGCAGAATACAGCTCACCATTAAACTCAAATTGTGCGTTCAAATTGGTTACACCAGAGGTATCTAAAGTGGTTCTCGCCACTTTGGCGTTAGGCACAAATGGCACTGGGTGTTCAAGCGCGACATACAGAGAACTATTAGTTGAGTCGTCGTACGCGAATTCGGTTAATGAGGCATCGCTCGAAAAACCACCTTCAACGCCCATATTCCATCCTTGCGCTCCAACATAAGCGCCTAATAGCGTGTCGGCTTGCGCCGGAGCTGTGGCAACTGCAGCTAAAATTGCACAGCCTAAAAGTGACTTCTTCATAATTTATCCTTGGTTTAGTAATTCAGATAGCTCAATTAGAGCAGCATTTGCTCTGGAAATATAGTTCGCCATCACTAACGAGTGATTAGCAAGCATACCAAAGCCATCTCCATTGAGTATAACGGGCGTAAAAATAGTTTCTTGAGTTGCTTCAAGTTCTCGTATTATTTGGCGCAGACTCACGCTTGCATTTTTCTTTTCAAGAACATCTTTAAAATCAACTTCGATGGCCTTCAAAAAATGCAGTAAAGCCCAGCTAGCGCCGCGAGCTTCATAAAAATTGTCGTCGAGTTTGAACCAACTAGTCTTGTTTGTAACAACCGAGTTCTGAGGTGTTGACTGAGTAGCGCTGCTATCGCCGGCCAATTCTGTATTAATAACCTCAGAGCCGACACTTGCACTTAATTTTTGCGACATCGAGCCCAAACGCTTCTCTACTTGCTTCAACCAATCTCTAAGATTATCGGCGCGAGCATAAAATTGCGTATTTGTTGCACCAAGCTGACCCAGCTCGGCTTGATAAAGATACAGTTGTTCAACCGCCTTTTCATATCGCGACTCTGAACTGGGTAAAATCCAGCGATTACTGTCATTGTTATAATAAGGCTGGGCTTCAACGAGTTTAGGATTTTCAAGCGATTGAGACTGCGAGCGACTGAAGTCTTTTCGCATAGATAAAACGAGATCACGGCTCATCTCCAACACACCAAATTCCCAAGCTGGAATATTATCCATAAATATACCCGGAGGAGTGACATCGTTCGTGATGTATCCGCCGTTTTTATAGAGCATGGTTTCGGTTACTTTGATTAAAGTCGCGGTGGTAGTGTAGCCGGTAACTATTTGATGGCCATTCTCCTCAGCCATACTTTGTGCGTTATCTTTTACATTAAAAGTACTAGGTGCAAAACTCCACCAAAAGCCCAGTAAGGCGAAAAGAAGAATGATGAGTCCGATCCCAGCTGAAATTGACTTAGTAGTAAGAAACTGTGTCATACCTATCCTTTGATACATTTTTAAAAAGTAAAAGCCGTTTCTCGCATATTTACGCATGAAACGACTTTTTTGTGGAATATTCTATCTCATGCTCCTCTCTATTATAGAGAAGCTAGGCATTTTTAGACAACTATTTATATTTTAGCAAAAGTACGGCGAGTACGTAAGCCAATGCTGTTACGAAAGGAAGAGTTATCATCGCTGCTACAGCACCTGCACGAACCCACAAGGGATCAACATCAAAGTATTTTGCTACACCCGCACACACACCAGAAATAATAGCCTTGCTTGGGTCTCTAAATAAACGCTTTTCATTCAATACTGTTTTCATCATTTTTCTCTCTTTACACTATTTTATGTGGTGGTGTTTGCAGCTACTTTTCAAGCTCATGTCTCAGCTATTGGGCAATATTTTGAAGTAATCCAAACACATTATTAAGCTTGCGCTACCCACATACAAAATAATTGGGGTAGCAAATAAACTAATCAAACTTACATGTTCTAACATAGTAACTCCTTGATTCAATAAGCGGTCGCGAGGCGACTAATCACCTATTAGTCGTCGCTCTGCTCTGTAAGGTTTACATCAACCTTAGGCGTTACCGTAGCAATATCAGTAATAGTGACCGTTGTTGCCGGCAATGTTGGATCTTGAACTTTTGCAAAATCAAAGTTTGAAGTTGCTACTAAGATTGATGCTTCAACTTCTTCATTTATTTCTGCAGCAACCTGAGTCATTGCAACATTTAGCATTTGGTTAATCATTTGCTCAACATGCGACTCTTGTGCTTGAGTTGAACCGGCAAAAGCCATAGCAGAAACGAAAAGTGTTGATAAAACTGTTTTTTTAATAGTCATGATATTTCCTTAAGTGTTTAACAATTTGGTTTCGTTAACTGCTACAAAACCGATTAATAGATGCCTTAGCGGCGGTACACTTAAGCTATAGCGATAGTTGTGCCAAGTTTTAAGAAAATAAATATAGCTATAACAATCAACAACTTAAACACTTAAGCCATAAAATAATATGAAATTGGTAGGGAGTATTAATTTTAAAGTGGTGAAAAAAACCACCATACTTGGTGGTTTTCACTATTTTTTAGTTTTGCGCTTTAAGTTTGGGGTTTTGCTCCAAAAACTCATCCGCTTTTTGTTGAGCAGCCAAGACCTGATCATAGGCTTCAAGTAACAAATTTGGAGAAACATCACGCTTCGTGCCATTTTGGCTCAAGTAACGTCGCCAAATCCTACCACCCGTTTGCGCCTGAAATAAACCAAGTACATGACGCGCTACATGCCAAACTCGCGCTCCTTGCTCCACCTGCGCTTTAATATACTCATTCATCTGCAACACAACTTGCTCACGACTTATTTGTGGGTGTTGAGTGCCGTAAATGAGACTATCTACTTTTGAAAGGATATAAGGGTTAGAATATACTTCGCGCCCCATCATCACGCCATCAACATGCTCCAAGTGCTCTTGAGTCTGTTCTAGGCTCGTAATGCCGCCGTTAATTGAGATATTTAATTGGGAAAATTCCTTTTTTAAATCATAAACGCGCTGGTAATTAAGAGGAGGAACATCTCTGTTTTCCTTCGGACTTAAGCCTTTAAGCCAAGCCTTTCTTGCGTGTACCGTAAAGTTATCACACCCAGCTTGCTCCACCGTTTTCACAAAGGTCGATAAACCTTCGTAATCATCCATATCATCTATACCGATGCGACACTTCACGCTAACCGGAATATTTACAGCGCTTTGCATTGCCTCAACGCATTCGGCGACAGTCTCAGGCATCGCCATGAGGCAAGCACCGAAGCTCCCGTTCTTCACCCTGTCCGACGGGCAACCCACGTTGATATTAACCTCATCATAGCCTCTTTCTTCGGCAATGGCCGCGCAATGAGCCATGGCCTTAGCATCGCTACCACCAAGTTGCAGCACCACAGGGTGCTCTTCATCGTTGTACGACAAGTAATCGCCTTTGCCATAGATGATAGCGCCGGTTGTTACCATTTCTGTATACAAAACTGTATTTTTTGAAAGCAAACGCAAAAAGTATCGACAATGTTTATCGGTCCAATCGAGCATGGGGGCTACCGAAAATTGGTGGTCTATCGTTTTATCAGTCATGAGGCTACATCTACTGATTTATATAGTTTTAACGTCTTTTTTTGCAAAACAATTACCTTCAAAATATCGGTGATTTCCGCTGTTTTTGATCAATTTTCATCCTCCTGACCTACAAATGAACTGGCAAATGAATTGGCAAATGGAGTAACAAATGGGCTGATAAAATCAGAGGGCTTTCTTTGGTCGCCTATCTTAGCAAAAAACGCTTCCGAGGCGAACCACCAGTTTATTAAGTTGAGCGCAGACAGCAATGGAAGAAGTGGATCAAATGGCGGAAATGAGCGAGGAGAATTATTGTGGGTTTCTGCTTATTGCTATTTATATAGGTGACGTGAACTGGCAATCAGTAGGCAGAGATTAAAAAGTATAAACCACCTCAATCGCAGCCAAAGTCCAATGCTCGGAGTCTTGAGTCACAAAGCGTGGGATCGTTACTTGAGGAAGCCATACAGAACCAGCAACAGTTTGCACCTTAGCGTAGGCTCGCCAACCTTTACTCATGTTCCAATTCAAACCCACCACTCTTGATGTGGTATTTCGCGCTTCTTCGAGAAGACTCGTATCGAGCGCTTTAAAAAACTTATTATCTCGGTGCGCGTCGCTAAAGCTGACTTGATACCTAGACCATTGACCTGAAAGCGTTAAATCATCTTGAATTGCAAATTCAATTGCCGTGAAATAACCGCTGCTGTCTTGTGGAACGCTCAGTCCAAGAGAAGCATTGAGCAAGTTTAACGAATAGGTATTAGTGTTAGTAAAACTGCCTCCAACAAGTTGAAAATCAGGAATTAGAGGTAGACCTGAATAACTGTCAGAACGTGCGTGTTGCCTAAATGCAGTAGATGCAGAGAAGATGTGTTGCGCACTACCTGATTGCGCCACGACATGAGTCGATGAAAAATCAGCTGCCCATAGGGTCGCGCTGCAGAATAACACTGCAGTTGATATCGCGATTTTTTGGGCAATAGCTTTCATATACACTCATTAAATTTTCTTAATGAAGAAAGCTTACAGTATGAAAGTATCGATTTGTAAGAGATTAGGTATAGCCAATATCAAGGTGATATCAGCTTTGATACCCAGCATAAAATAGTGCTTAATCGCTAAAGTGCTCGGCATGAAAAGCTAAGTGCTTGTCAATAAAGCTACTTATGAAAAAATAACTGTGATCATAACCACTGCGCATATTTAATGTGAACTCACTGTTCGACAATTGCGCACTCTTGACTAAAGCTTCGGGCTTAAGCTGCTCTTCTAAAAAGTCATCGGCGCTGCCTTGATCAACCAATATCGGAGCATGATTCGCATATTGAGACAATAAATAGCTTGCATCATACTGCCTCCATTCAGCTTTATCTTGCCCTAAATAATTGGCAAGCGCTTTTTCTCCCCAAGGGCAGTTTACGGGGTTCGCAATAGGCGCAAAAGCCGAAATAGAGCTGAATAAGTCGGGATGCTTCAATCCAATAGTTAAGGCACCATGCCCACCCATCGAATGCCCAGATATTGCTTTTTTATTTGACACTGGGAATTGCGCTTCGATTAAATCAACAAGTTCTTTTACAATATAATCGTACATATTGTAGTGCTCACTCCATGGTGATTCTGTGGCATTAACGTAAAAACCAGCGCCTAGACCAAAATCGTAAGCGGCTTCAGGATCATCTGGCACACCATCACCTCTTGGGCTGGTATCTGGGCAAACTATTGCGATACCTAAATCTGCTGCGGCTTTTAAGGCCCCGGCTTTTTGCATGAAGTTCTGATCATTGCAGGTTAAGCCCGATAGCCAATACAGCACTGGCACCTCTGCACTGGCTTGAGAGTTATAAACAACGGGCGGTAGATAAATAGCAAACGTCATTTCGCAGTTATTCACCACAGATTGATGCTTATATTGCGTGTGAAAGCCACCAAAAGCTTGATTCTCTGATACCTTAGTAAGTGCCGTCATAATTCTTAGTCGTCCTTTTTTGCGTGAAAGTTACCGTGCAACCTTGTCGCTTGCTCGAAAGTGCACGACGCTGCGGATACTTTTACCTTCATGCATCAGATGAAAAGCTTCGTTTATATCTTTTATATCCATATTGTGAGTGATGAAGTCGTCGAGCAATATCTCGCCGTTAAGGTACTTTTCAACATAGTCTGGAAGTTCTGTACGCCCTTTCACACCTCCGAATGCTGTACCTCGCCATACTCTGCCTGTGACTAATTGAAATGGTCTGGTGGAAATCTCCTGGCCAGCACCTGCAACACCTATGATCACAGACTCACCCCAGCCTTTATGACAACACTCAAGCGCGCTTCTCATAACATCGACATTACCGATGCACTCAAACGAGAAATCAACTCCGCCATCAGTAATTGCCACTATATGTTCTTGAATCGGCTTATCAATGGTTTTTGGGTTAATACAGTCTGTGGCGCCTAGCTTTTTAGCAAGTTCAAATTTACTCTCGTTTATATCAATTACCAGTATACGGCTAGCTTTGGCCATAACTGCACCTATTACAGCCGATAAACCAATGCCACCCAACCCAAAAATCGCAACCGTATCACCTTCCTGCACTTTTGCAGTATTCATTACCGCACCGATACCAGTGGTTACACCGCAACCAAACAGACACACTTCGTCCAGAGCCGCTTTTTTATTGACTTTAGCTAGAGAGATTTCTGGTAATACAGTGTATTCAGAAAATGTTGAGCAACCCATATAATGATAAATAGTTTCACCATCCTTTGAAAATCGACTCGTGCCATCAGGCATTAGCCCTTTACCTTGGGTTTCTCTAATCTTTTGACACAGGTTGGTTTTGCCAGAAAGGCAGAATTTACATTCACCGCATTCTGGCGTGTAAAGTGGAATTACGTGGTCACCTACTTTAACACTGGTAACGCCCTCGCCTACTTGTTCAACTATGCCACCACCCTCATGACCAAGTATGGCAGGAAAAATACCTTCAGGATCCTCGCCAGAAAGTGTGAACGCATCTGTGTGGCAAACACCGCTGGCAACGACTCGAATTAACACCTCACCTTGTTGTGGAAGCTGAACATCCACCTCTTCGATTGTAAGGGGTTTATTAGGCCCCCATGCTACAGCAGCTTTTGACTTTATTGTTTTTATTGGCTGTGTGGTGTTGCTCATTTGTTGTCTCCAAAAATAGATTATAGGTAGAATATTAGGCCACCACGGAATAAGATCAAATAACGCTCATTTATACAGCAATTTCTAGACTTTCATTTTGATTAAAGCTAGTGTTAGTGAATAAATAAAATAAGAATAACAAGCGCCAGTTGATGCTTCAAAACGCTGCACAAATAACGACTAATGCAACGCAAATAGACATACTAAAGGGCTTACTTTTAGGTGGATTCGCATGCGTAGCCAATCTGTTCTTAAATATTCCTATTTTTGGCACTGAGCACCTCTCGTGGGGCATGGGCTTCGTGCTGTTTGCGCTTATTACCTTTGGTCAGTTACCCGCCTTTATTGCCTTAGCTCTGTGTTTGTTGTCGCTAGCCATTGGTGAATCAGAGTGGTATTACATTATTGCAACAGTAGCAGAGTTCGTGGTTATTTCCTTACTGCTACGAAAAAGTTTTTTCATTGTCATGGCTGCACTCTGTTTTTGGTTATTTATTGGCAGTCCCTTTTTATTAGCAAGTGCCTACCTTTTTTCTGAGAATGGCTACGGACAAAACTTCGAGTTAGTATTTGCCGCATCTGCTGGTTTAAATGGACTCTTCAATGCTTCATTTGCCGCCCTTCTTTACTTGCTTACACCCAGTTCATGGTTAAACGACAAAAATATACGCTTAAACAAAAAGCTCTCATCTAACATTTTTGCTCTTAGTGCTCTGACCTTAATCTTACCACTAGTAACGGTTTCATTAGTGCTAGCCAGTACTGCAAGTACCAGAAACCAAGAGCAACTAGAGAAAATCTTTAAAGCGCAGAGCCAAAGTATTAGCCTGGCAACTGAAGACTTCATTAACCAGCACTTTACCGTCGTGAAGCAGCTCGCAACAACGCTTTCCATAGTTCAAGACCAGAACGCTACGAAGCAAGTCTTAGTACAAGCACAGAAAAATTACCCTGATTTCTTCAATATAACGCTCATCGAAAAAGATGGCTACACTGCATTTTTCGCGCCCGAACGCTATAACGAAGAATTGAAAAAGCTACCTGAGCGTCTGCGTTATGTGAACGATAGAATGTATTTCATACATGCAAAAACTAAACTTGAGCCCTTTGTTTCTGAGGCGTTAATGAGCCGAGGCGTTATTGCCGCTCCCATGATCGCAATGTCGAGCCCAATCATCATTGATGGTCAGTTTTCGGGCGCCATTTTGGGAGCAATGAATCTGTCTTACGTAAAAACCTTACACGCTAACCTTCAAAGTGAGTTACAAACCGATAGTATTGTCATTACTGATGCCAGCAAACGAGTTATTTACGCATCGGCCCCTTTACAACTAGATAATTTAAAGCAGTTTAGCCCTCGCTACACCCAAAGTAGTTTCATCGCTGATTTTCCGATGCTTGTTCTCAACAACACAAGTTACCCTTACCATACCCAGACGAATAGTTATGGATGGACCGTTTACGTGATCAAACCGTCGTCGGAATTAGTCGAGCTTTTTAGCCAACACATTTTAGTGCTCTGGTTCACAGTAATGACAGTTATACTGCTTTTCCTTTTCATTGCGTATAAGCTATCAAAAAGAATCACGTCTCCGCTTGTGGCTTTACTTGATAACAACTCTGAGGCCTACATATCGAATTTTGAGGTTGCCCAGAATGCGACCTCCAGCAAAGAAATTAATGATGTTGCAGCCAAGCTTAAGAAGTCTCATCGCCTACTCAGGGATTTTGAAGACCAACTGCAACAACAAGTGCATGAAAAAACAACCCAGCTCAAGCAAATGAATCTGCAATTAGCTGCGCAAGCACGAGAAGATGGGCTAACTCACCTACTGAATAGAAATGGCTTCGATGAAATAGCCAATAACGCCATAAAAACCAGCTATCGCTTGCAACAACCTGTGAGCTTGGCCTTGATAGACATCGACGACTTTAAACTCATCAATGATAGTTATGGTCACCCTGTCGGTGACAAGTGTCTGCGTGCATTTTCTGAGTTAATGCAAACCAACTGCAAACGTGAAACGGATATCATTGGTCGATATGGAGGTGAAGAGTTTGTCATTCTTATGGCTGGAGTCGATGTGCATGCGCATCATCAATTGATGCATAATATTCGAGTCCAAACTCAGGACATGCTAGTTGAAGTGGAAGAACTTCAGAAACCTATCTCTTTTACGATCAGCATTGGTTTATGCAGCTTATTAGGCCGCAGTCAATTAGGTTTGCATGAGGTTATTAACATTGCTGATGAGGAGCTTTACAAAAGCAAACGCAATGGCAAAAACCAATTGTCAATCGTCACCATCGATCCTGAGTAAGCACTAGCTCCCTTACTCTGCACAAAAAAACATCACTCAATACAAATTCCGCTTAACAAGCCTGTTTTAGTAATAATAAAACAAGCAAATAGGCTATCTTGGTATATAATTGTGGTTTTAAGTAATGGCTTTTGATTTGGACCAATGAGCACTATATTTCATCTATTCAATGGCACCCTGTCAGTTTTAGGGTACTTTGTAAATACCGTTTTCTGGGTAATCCCTATCCTCATACTCTCTTTCTTAAAAGTAATACCGATCAAGATATGGCAGAAAGCGGTATCTTTTCCCCTTGATGGATGTGCAAGCGCTTGGATTTCAATTAACAATATGAATCAAAGAGTGTTTTCGCGAACTCAGTTCGTAGTTAAGGGGCTTGAAGACTTAAGCACCAAAGACTGGTACTTGGTAACATCAAATCACCAGTCTTGGGTAGATATTTTAGTCTTACAACGCATTTTTAATCACAAGATACCATTTTTAAAATTCTTTCTTAAGAAGGAGCTTATTTGGGTACCTTTTCTTGGGATTGCTTGGTGGGCACTCGACTTCCCCTTTATGCGCCGATACTCGAAGGCTTTCCTAGCGAAAAATCCACACCTGAAAGGCAAAGATCTAGAGACAACAAAGGCCGCATGTGAAAAATTTGAACATAAACCCGTAAGTGTCATGAATTTTATTGAAGGTACGCGCTTTAACACACATAAATGGGAAAAGTCGGGAAAACAATACAGCAAGCTTCTTCCGCCCCGAGCAGGAGGTATTGCCTTTGTCCTAAGTGCAATGGGGAAGCGGCTAAACAAACTGGTCGATGTAACCATATATTACCCGAAGGGTATCCCATCTTACTGGGATTTCGTAAGTGGTAAAGTTGTCGAAATTCACGTGTCGATCAAGACAGTGTTGATTGAAGAGCTGTTTGAAAAGGGCGTATTTTCGAGTAACTACTTTGACGACCCTGAACAAAAGAAACGTTTCCAGTCGTGGTTAAATACTATGTGGGAAAACAAAAACAAGGAATTAGAACTCATGGAAAGGCAAAACAATGAAGTCACTTAAACCCTACATCATCTTCCCTATACATTTTGTCTTACAGATGACCAACTTAGGACTGTGGGGATTACTTATTTTTGGTTTTGGCATTGTTCGTTTCATCCTTCCTATTCCTTTTGTCAGTAAAGCACTGCTCCGACTAATGCATTGGTTTTATTTCACCTTTAGCGTGATTAGTGTCGGACTGATTAAGTTATTCAATAATATCAAGATAGAAATTAAAATGGATGAGGCTCTGAGCAAAGACAAGTGGTATTTAATTATCGCAAATCATATCAGTTATTTAGATATCATATTGCTAATTAGATTTTGTGCCATGCATACCTCTCCACCAAAATTCTTCTTAAAAAAAGAACTGATTTGGTTGCCCTTTGTTGGTATTGCCGCATGGGCGCTTGATATGCCTTTCATGCGAAGATATACGCAAGAATTTGTTGCCAAAAACCCTCACCTTAAAGGTAAAGACATAGAAACAACGAAGAAATCCTGCGAAAAGTTTATTGATAGCCCAACGTCAGTTATCAATTTTGTAGAGGGCACACGTTTTACGCCTATAAAAGCCCAGCAAAGAAACAGCCCTTTTTCGCACTTATTGCGTCCAAAAGCTGGCGGTATCGCATTTACTCTGGCCGCAATGGGTGAGCAGTTTAGCTCATTGCTAGATATTACTTTAGCCTACCCAAGCAATTCAGGTCACCCAATGACCGACATGCTGTGTGGTGATATGACCCACATCGTTATTGATGTAAAAGTACTGCCGGTGTCGGAAGAGATTATTGGTAATTATTTTGAAAATGAAAAGTTCAGAAATGGTTTCCAAATTTGGTTGAATGAGCTTTGGACAAATAAAAATCAACGAATGAAAGCGTGGATGGGTGATTAAATGCAAAATTTAAACCTAGACAACACACAAAGCATTGTCGCGGATACTACCCCATCATTGGTATCGACTATCGTAGAGCTATCTCAAAAACTAGGTTTCGTGCTTGAACAAAACAGTTTTACCTTTGATTTAGTTGCTCTCACTCTGATTGCCTTAAGTGCCTTTGTTGGTTTGGCAATTGCACGCTTTATTTTACATTTCAAAGTAATGCGCTTTGTTGCCAGATCAAATAATACTTGGGACGACAGCTTACTTGAAAACGGGGTTTTTCGTCGTTTTTCTCACATCGTTCCGGGCCTCATCGTCTATTCGTCGATTGCTTTATACTTCGACAGTGAACAAAGCATATACAAAGCACTGGACACGCTTAGTGCTATATACCTGTTAATTACAATATGGTTAACGCTAAGTGCTGTACTAAACGCCATTGAAGATATCTATAGCCGAAGTCAATTAGCTAAAAAGGCCCCTATTACTGGTTTCGTACAAGTAAGCAAGCTCCTGCTCACTCTGGTGCTTATTTTCCTATTACTTTCGGTACTCATTGGTAAAAGCCCCATTTATTTGCTGTCTGGATTAACTGCTATTGCAGCCGTCTTGTTATTGATTTTCAGAGATACCATTTTAGGCTTTGTGGCTGGCATTCAGATAGCTGCAAATCGCATGTTCAACACCGGTGACTGGATTGTAATGCAGAAATATGGCGTCGACGGCGAAATTCTAGAAATTGGCTTAAACGTTGTGAAAGTGCAAAATTGGGATAAAACAATTTCAACCCTTCCCACTTACGCGTTAACCAGCGATGCCGTAAAAAATTGGCGTGGAATGTCTGAATCTGGTGGACGGCGCATAAAGCGCTCTATATTCATTGACGTGCATTCAGTTTGCTTTGCGGATGAAGCCTTACTAGGAGAGTGGCAAAAAATGCAACTGTTAACTGACTACCTCGCGAGTAAGAAGTGCGAATTAGAGAACGACCGAAATTCACGCCAATTGTCTAACGAAGACATCCTCAATTGCCGGCGTTTAACCAACCTAGGCACCTTTAGAGCTTACTTAAGTGAGTATTTGAAACATCACAAATTAATCAATCATGACTTAACGTGTATGGTAAGGCAGTTAAAGCCAAGCGAATTAGGGGTAGCACTAGAAATTTACTGCTTTAGCGCAGAAAAAGAATGGACAAAGTACGAAGCTATACAGGCTGATATATTTGACCACGTGCTCGCGATATTACCTGTATTCAAACTAAGAGCCTACCAAAGAGTGTCTGGTCTAGAGCAAAAAACGCGCTAAGGCGCGTTTTTTTTAAAGCTATTTGTTACTGCTATCTTTTATGCGGCTGCATAGCCGAGCAATGCGGTTATCGTCAAACCAGAAACACCCATAAATCCATATTCAATTTTTTCACGCATTCCTTCAGCGCCCGATTTTCCACTTAAAACAGCCATAACAATGCAAGATAATCCCAAAACCAGTGCCAGTATAGTCGCACCAAATAATAAACCACTAAGAATACCGTTCATACCTGTTCCCATTGAAAGTAAAAATCGGCGGTATTATGCACTAAAGCGCGTCAGAGTCACAGGGGAGTATGCTGTTTTTTTATTGAAGTTGATCTTGGTCAATATTGCTAACACTTAAGCAATTTGCTTAAAAAAATTAAAAAATACCGTACTAAAAGCCAAGGCAAAAATACAAGTTACTGTTTTAATTGAATATTAAATAATGGAACAAGCATTGCTATTAACACTTTAGTCATTGCAAAAAACACCACTTACAAAGGATTTCATCATGAAAAAAACACTCGTAACAACTATTGCCTTCACAAGCCTCTTCGCATTTAACGCACAAGCCTACGACTTCAACAATGAGCAGTGCAACGTAGATTTAAACGGAGACATCAAGTTTTCAGAAAAAATTCTCAGTCTAAAGACCAAGAGTGAACGAATAGTTAAAATAACTCCTGATTATTCGCTATATTTAGATGGCAAAGCCGTTAGCTTATCCGCGCAAGAGCAAAAATGGGTAGCGCAATACTATAACGAAATTCAAGATAGCATTCCTCAGGTAATGACTGTAGCTGCTGAAGGCGTAAAAATAGCCAACTTTGCCGTATCCGAAGTACTACGCGGCTTTTTAGGCGAAGATAGCCTAGCCGCTACAAACATGGAAGATAAATTAGATAGCCTTTACACAGGGTTAAAAAGCCATGTATACAAAAACCCTGATTACCTTACTTTTGACACCCAAGTTATTGAAGATGACTTAGGCTTAGGTGCTAATTTTGATGAAGAAATAGACCAGTTCGTTTCAGAAATTATTGAACAAGCCATGGGGGAGTTTTTCATTCAGATGGGTAAAAATATGTTGAGTGGAGAAGGCGACACATCGATGACTTCGTTTGAAGCACGTATGGAAAAAATGGGTGAAGCAATAGAAACTAAGGTGGAAGGTCAAGGCGAAATGCTGAAACGTGAAACAGAAAAACTATGTGAAATGATTAGTACTATCGATGCGACAGAGAGTAATATACAAAAAATACGAGGCTTATCGGATTTGGATTTAATCACATTCAATGACAAGGCATAAACAGGTAATAATGGGCTTGGGCTGGTTAGGCAGCCCTCTTGCGACGCAATTATTAGATTGCGGAAACTCGGTATCGGGTAGCACGCGCAATACAGAGAAAGCCCAACTATTAAAAAAAGAAGGTATTTCCACCTTCTTTTTTGATCTGTACACAAGTTCAACAAATGAGCTTAACGATAGCTATTTTTCCAATGCAAGCCTAATACTCAACATTCCACCTGGCAGGAAACACTTCGATCCTCAGCAATTCGTCAACAAAATGAAAGAGCTAATCAACTACGCGATTAAATGTGGTGTTAGGCATATCATTTTTATCAGCACGACTGCTGTTTTTGGAAAGGTATTAGGTGAGGTCAACAATTTAACTGAATTATCGCCCAAAACGGAGTCTGGAAACGCGCATGCAGACATCGAACGCTACTTGAGGTCTCATGCTAAAAGCAAAGACCTCCGGTTAGATGTGCTCCGCTTGGCAGGTTTAGTGGATAATGAGCGTCATCCTGTGCATAGCCTTGCAAAGAAAAATGATATTAGCTTGGGGAAAAACCCAGTCAACCTAGTTCACAAAAACGATGTCATAAAATGTATCAAGGCGCTGCTATCTCGTAAGCACATAACAGGTTTCTCAGCGATGAACTTGTGCAGCCTTTCTCACCCAAGCCGGCAGGAATATTACACTTGGTGCGCTAAAGAGTTGGGTATTACTCAACCGAGCTTTACCTTAGATGACAGGCAAGTGGCAGATGGTAAATGGATAAACGCCAAGGATACCTTAGCCTCCTTGGCGCTTGATTTAGACTTCCCTTCGCCCTTTGATATGCTTTATCCGAAGAAAGAGTAAGCGAAGTACTTCAGGGCCACAGTATTAATAAAAATAGCCAAGAGTAAAACAGGAATAAAAGTGCTTACCGAGAAGTTCACATAACGTTCAAACAAGCTCTTTTTAAACTCTGGCGCCCCTTTATCGAGTTCTTCATTAAAATTATGTTTCTTCCAGCGATGCATCACGAAAATGCAAATTAGGAAGCCGTTTAGTGGCAAAATGGTGTCATAAAAAACATCATATACAACATCAAAGAATGACTTATCAGCGCCAGCATAAACCACGAACTTCGTGAAAAATTCAGTGTGTCCGAACGATAGAGCGCAAACCACCGAGAAAACCACTAACAAGGCTCCACATAGCAACAGAGAGGGCTTTCGTCCCATTCCTTTTTCACTCATAAGAGAAGCAACGGGCACTTCAAAGATTGAGACCAAGGATGTAATAGCGGCAAAAAACACGAGTAAGAAAAACAGACTAGCAACAATGCTTGCTCCAACGTAGCTAATGCTTGATTGTAGCTCTAAGAAAATTTGTGGAAGGTAAGAAAATATCATGCCAATCGACTGATCGGTTAACTCTTCGGTATTTACCTCCGGATTGAACGAGAAAATTGCCGGTAGAATCATCAAACCTGCAGTGAAAGCAACAGCGGTATCAGTAAGTGCGACTAATTTAGCCGAACTCGGCACGTTGGCTCTGCTATCAATATAACTGCCGTAAGTGATCATAATTCCCATTCCCAGCGACAAAGAAAAGAAGGCTTGAGATAAAGCGCCATTAACAACGCCAGCATCTATTTTTGAGAAGTCTGGAACGAGATAAAACTCAACACCCGCCATAGCATTGTCGCGAGTCAGCACAAAGATAACCAAACCAATGAGCATGATTAACAAAGCTGGCATGAGTACTTTAGCTGCCTTCTCGATACCTTGTTTGACTCCACCTTGCAAAATCAAATAGACAATCGCAAGTACGCCCACCATATAAACGAAAATGGTATTTCCACTAATGAAGTCGCCAAAGGTATTGGCCAGGACAAGTTGGTCAAGGTTTCCGGTAACAGACTGATAGAGGTAACCGAAGATCCAAACGGTGATAACAAGGTAGAAAACGGCAATCATAAAGGGCGTTATTACGGATAACCACCCTGCGATACGCCATGGGCGTGAATTGCCCGAAAGTGAAGTATAGGCACCCAATGGGTCCTTTTGACTATTACGCCCTACCGCCATCTCGGCCATCATAACCGGTAAACAAATGAACACAACGAAAATTGCGTACATCAGCAAGAAAGCACCACCGCCGTTCTTTGCTGCCCCAACTGGAAAACCAACAAGGTTTCCAATTCCTACCGCCGATCCCGCCGCAGCAAGCACAAATCCTAACTTTGAGCCAAATTGCTCCCTTGAACCACTCATAACAATCCTTCTTTTTATTATTTTTCTCAGTGTTGTTGCACCGATGTTAACAGCCTAATAATAAAAAGTCTTGAGCCAAAGCGCAATTAGCCAACGCAGATTAGCTTACCAAGGAATAGTATGCCCCTGCCAATCTAGGTAGAATGGGCTTTCTTCTGCATCTAATTCGGCGGTGATTGAAAGCAACTGGCTTACGGTGAACTCTGGAGTAAAGAGCTTTTCAGGTTTAACGTTAGCTTGAAAGGGTTTTGATAGGCCAGTATCTACCGTACCTGGGTGGTAACACATCAAAGACGTGTTGGCTGCGCGTCGTTTGTACTCAATACTTGCCGTTTTCAACAACATATTTAATGCAGCCTTCGACGCACGATAGCCGTACCAGCCACCCAAGGAGTTATCGGTAATACTGCCAACGCGTGCACTTAAAAAAACAATTGCAGCTTTTTCTTTGGCAACCACTTTTACTAAGTGCTGTAACCAAATTGCAGGCAAAATACTATTTATCCGAAAATACTCAGCTAGCTGGGCACTATTCATATCTTCCAAGCGCTTTTCAGGTTTTAGCGGCGTCTCGCCCTCGCCTTTTTGATGCAATATACCTGTTGTACAAATAACTAGGTCTAGCTTTTTACCCGCAGAACGAAGTTCATCAACATAGCTCTTCACCTCCCCTTCGTCTGCAGTGTCCATTGATTTATGCTGCACTTTACTGTTATTGGCATGGTTACCAACAAGTGCTGAACGAGCAACACTAAACACTGTTTCGTAGTGCTCATCTTGCACTAATTGCCTCAAGACCTCATTGCCAATGCCGCCGTTTGCGCCTATCACTAATGCATTTTTAGTCATATCTTTCTCTATGTTAGTTGTTTGCTACCGAGGTTTTCCTACCAAATAATCATGACGTTCCGGTATGGGCTAAACTGGGTTATTTCAGATTGCAACGCCCCGGGTCACAGCGACGTTTACCCGTTAAATAATAAGAAATGCTGTGGCGATGTTTTGCGAAGAACAAATAACCTTTATCTGCAAACCAGCGAATCACTGGCCATCTTAAAGGTGCATATAACCACCCTACCCCAACAAGGCTCCAGGCTTTGTGCGTGACATCCAAACCGGTGATCATGCTGCCATCTTCAAGTTGCCCGTGTATCATAGCTTCCAAATCGTTGACATCGAGGTGAGGAAAGCGCTGTTGAAAATCTGGTAGCGAAATGTCTTCAAAAGCAATCAGCCCCTTAAGGTCGCGTTTTTTTAGATGTGATATCTCTTTTTCACATAAAGGACATAGCCCATCGTAAAATAGTGTGAAAGCCATAAATGCTAAGTTATTCCTTCATCATCTTGCTGAATCAGTCAATTAGTACGATGATTAATCCATAATAGATGACAAACGCTTAAAGGCCTTTGTCGCGTACTTTTGTCACGAAGCTTTTGTAGTTGAAGCGAAAATGCTTGTAGTAAGTGATTAAGTGTTGTGCCCGAGGAAGAGTTGTGTAGAAAGCTGTGGAAATCCGTTATCCTGAAAAACGCATATACTTAACTAATAAAGCCAGTTTACGCATATCAATAATGCATTATATAAATCAATAGGAATAGAAATGAAACATGATGTAATTACCCTAGGTGGTGGTTGTTTTTGGTGTTTAGAAACTGCATTTAATACCGTTGAAGGGGTTGTTTCGGCATACTCGGGTTATTCAAATGGACACGCAATCAATCCCAGTTATGAGGAAGTTTGCAGCGGTACTACTGGTCACAATGAAGTGGTTCAAGTTACCTTTGATACCGACAGCATTAGTCTGCGACAAGTATTAGAAATATTCTTCGCCTTGCACGATCCGACGCAACTAAATCGACAAGGAAACGATGTGGGTACCCAATATCGCAGTGGCATTTATTATCACAATAGTGAGCAAAAAAGAGCGGCCGAAGAAATTTTAAAAGAAATCGAAGATACGAAAATTTGGCCAAACCCCGTAGTGACCGAAGTTCTTCCTGTCGATAATTACTCTCAGGCCGAGGACTATCATCAAGACTATTTTTCAAACAATCCACAAAATCAATATTGTAATATGGTGGTTGCGCCTAAATTAGCAAAATTCAAAAAAACCTTTGCCAGTAAACTTAAGACCGCAGACTAATAGCTCAGCTGTTTACAGTCCTAAGCTTGCCACCGGCATTTGGAAAATAAGCGGTGCCATCTTTTCAAAGGTGGCAGCGTCGGCTTCACACTGTACATTCTTCATGTAATTAATTTTCCATGGGTCGTTCACCATCCATATACTGCCATTTGCTACTGCTAAGCCCTCTATAGAGGCATTATTCATTAGATACCGAGCTTCACACCGAGAGTCAGGATTATCAGCAAAACGAGAGGGTGCAGTAAACGCTAGCTTGATACGTTTCGTTGCTTTTTCTTTCGCTAAGTCGATTACCCAAAGCTCATTATCGTTTCGCGCCGCAGCTAACAAGTAACCGCGACTTTCATCATCGGGGTAATACACATCCATGCCATTAATTGGGTGATTTCCACTCTCAAATTTAGGTAAAAGTAACTCAGTGTCTTTTGCAACCGCAAAGCCATCTTGCAACCAAAAGTCTTCATTCATGTTTATTGAAAAGACTCTCGGCTGACCGGCAGCGTCCTTTTCCAAGCCTAATAATAATTTACCATCGCGGGTGAGCGCTAAGCCTTCAATACCATCGTTTGGAAAATCGCCCACTTCTACGAAACTGTTGTTACCGAGGTTTTTTTTCGTGGGAAATTGAACAGCCCGAACATGAGTTAACTCCAAAGAGGCCCCGTTAACTTCCATTCTTACTAGCAAGGTCGGATAAAGAGTAGAGCCAGTGGCGGCAAATTTGGTTTGACAAGCTGGGCTGAGTGGCGCTACCCGACTCGCATCTTCAGTGACAAAAACCCATGTACTTTGAGCATTGGCACTTGCTAAATTGTCGTGAACGGGTACTAAAGCTTCATAATCTGGCGCGTTTTGTAAATAGTCATAAAAACAGCTATTTTGAACGCGCTCATGCACACTACTTGGTCCAAATTTCTGAGTGATTTTAGCAGAATCCATATCAATCTCATGCAAACGTTTAATCTGACTCCTGTCGGCACTAGCATCTGATAAACTATAAAGTTTGCCGTTGTGATATTTTAAACCTGAGGTTTGAGGATTGAGCATCACATCACCGTAAGGCTCTAGCAACCACTGTCCATCAAGCCGCATAGGCTCCACAGACTCAGTGTTTTCGATACTTTGCGCAATCTGACTATGAATAGTTGAACTATCACTTTCACAAGCCTGTATAAAGAAAATAGTTAAAATAACAAGCGAAATACTGAGGGCTGGCAGCTTGGCGGAATGGGTCTTTGAGCTCGATTTAGTTCTGTTCATATTGTGTCTGATGTAATCCGAATTTAGCGCCTTGTTTTGGCAAATTTCACGTTTTTTTGAGCATCGCTAGCGAAGCTTTTAAAAAGAAACTAAAATGTTGATATCGCTAGCATATATATCAAAGTATATATCGCTTATGGGCATATGCACAGCGCCGCTAAGCATAAGAATTATGTCCAGCTGTATAAAACAGGGAACACCTAATCTTGAAAGCATCACTGCCAACAATTATTGCTGGTCCAATTCTTCGTCATACGTGTGCCAACGAGCTTGTCTTGTGGCTTGCCAGCAAGTCAAATATGAATATAGAAGCTCGTTTATTCGACGAGCAGCAAGACAGCGTTTTACTCGATAAAGCTGAGCACTCCCAACGTACATTTTGTGTAGGAAAACACTGCTATATCCATTTAATATCAATCAGCGGCGACGCTATACTCAATCCAGATAAGCTATATTTCTACGACTTAGTCGACATGAGTGCTGATGAATCTGAATCACAAGAAAAAAGCCTGTTGTCAGAGCTTAGCGAAATTCTTTACAAGAATTGTGCGCTACCAAATTTTCGCCTGAAAAAGCAAATTCGTAATCTTGCACAAGGCTCGTGCAGAAAGCCACACTTTGATGGTAAAGATGCTCTTGTACGACTCGATACACTTGTAGAGCAGGAACTCGCTGCGCTACAGTGCGATAAAAACAATGATAACGACCTGCAACATCGCCCCGATATGATGCTGATGACTGGTGACCAAGTTTACGTTGATGATGTGGCGGGGCCTATGCTGCATGCTATCCACCAAGTAATTGAACTATTAGGCTTGCACACTGAAAACTTTGAAGGTGCTACCGTAGATAATCTCGAGGATTTAATCGAACACCCCGACGGTTATTATCAACGCGAGCAACTCCTGCCCGCAATTGATGGCAATGACAAGTTAGAAAAAGCTTTTTTTTCAGCGAAAAGAAAGCCCGTATTCACCTCAGTGAATGCGAAAAACCACCTCATCGCTTTAAGCGAAATGCTTGCAATGTACTTGCTATGTTGGTCACCTGTGCTTTGGCGACATGTATCACTCGAGAAAAAGAACTTAGCGCAGAAACATGCAGATATTTATCACAAAGAAAGCAAATTAATACAGCAGTTTGTTGACACCTTAGGTCAAGTTCGTCGGGCTCTAGCGCATGTGCCGCAATACATGATATTTGATGATCATGACGTAACGGATGATTGGAACCTCACCCGAGGCTGGGAAGAACAAGTGTATGGTCACAAATTTTCCAAGCGCATTATCGGAAATGCGATGGCCGCATATTTTCTATGCCAAGGTTGCGGAAACCCTAAAGAGAAAATGAGTGAGATGTTTCGTCGTTTCGATGAGGTTTTTTCATCAAGCATAGTTGATGCTAACACCAAGCAATTATGTGCGGTAAAGCACGAGGACCTCATAGAGTTCATTTTCGATTTTGACCAATGGCATTATCAACTGGATACTAGCCCGCCCATTCATGTGTTAGATACCCGCACGCAGCGATGGCGTTCTGAATCGTCGCTAAATAAACCCTCTGGCCTAATGGATTGGGAGGCGCTGTGCGAATTACAACAGAGTATCATTGGCAAAGAATCGGTAATAATGGTGTCGGCGGCGCCTGTTTATGGCGTTAAGTTTATTGAAATGGTGCAAAAAATATTTACTATTTTTGGCGGTGCGCTTACCGTCGATGCAGAAAACTGGATGGCACACAGAGGCACTGCAAGTGTGATGCTAAATATCTTTCGTCACATTAAAACACCGCCAAACTTCATTATTTTGTCGGGCGATGTGCATTATTCCTTCGTGTACGATGTTAAACTCCGCTTTAGGCGCAACAGTCCTAAGATCACTCAATTTACCAGTAGTGGCATTCATAACGAATTCCCGGCACCACTATTACGCTGGTTCGACAATTTAAATCGCTGGTTCTATGGGCATAATTCACCACTAAATTGGTTAACTAAGCGACGAAACATGTCTGTTCGCCAGCGTCAGCCAGAGGGTAAAAAGGGCAAATTAGTGAATCAATGCAACATTGGCCTACTAAGCTTGAACGAAGATGCAAGTGAAGTAGACTGCCGGCTATTGTGCAGCGATGGTCGCGACATCCACTTTAAGAAAACCAAGGCAAGCAAATAATAATGAGTACAAAGCAAGTAGCTATTTTTTATGGTTCAACCACCTGCTATACCGAAATGGCTAGTGAAAAAATTCAACTGCAACTCGAAAAGCTATTCAGCCAAGCCGATCAGAGTGTAGATGTTGCCATGTTTGATATTAAAGAACATTCACTTGAAAAGTCGACTCACTACGATCTTGTCATTTACGGTATTTCAACATGGGATTTTGGTGAACTACAAGAAGACTGGGAATCGACATGGGAAGACATCAAAACCCTCAGGCTCGCAGACAAAACAGTGGCATTGTTCGGCCTTGGCGACCAACTCGGTTACGCTGATTGGTTTCAAGATGCATTAGGCATGCTGCACGACGAGCTTATTATTCTTGATTGTAACATTATCGGCTATTGGCCAAATGAAGGTTATGAGTTCACCGCCTCAAAAGCACTTAGTGAAGATGAAGCCTTTTTTGTAGGTTTGTCGCTAGATGACGAAAATCAATTCGAGCTTAGCGACCAACGCATAGAGCAATGGTGTAAGCAGTTGGTTGAGGAATGGGAAAGCGACAGTCAGTAATATGACTAGCCAACAACACGCGTTAACGCCCAAAAAAGGCAGACTACACAAGACCTTCTATCGTAACGGCGATGATCACAGAGCAGGCGCTGATGTTAACTTCCAAGATATCATTCGATTATTCCACTTTCGCTCAATCGAAATTGGAAAATGGGTAACAGAAGAAGAAAAGCGTATTGCCGCCAATCTTTTTTTTGATGCCTTGTGCGATCTCATGGATATCCTTCAAGTTCCAGAGAATGTCATTTCGTTGAACGGTTCACTTTCCTTAGGCTTTGGTGTTGGTGGCCAGAAGTTCGCAAGCGCACATTACAACAGTGCTAAGAAACAATTGTCTTTGGCAAAAAATGCTGGAGCCGGGGCACTGGCTCATGAATGGTTTCATGCTTTTGACCATTACATAGCGAAAAAAATGTATTCGCTTCGCGGCAGTAACCTCTTCGCTACAGAAATATGGATCAATGAACAACAGCAAGCTGTGCAGCATCCACTAAATCAGCAACTAGCAAAAGCCTTCGAGCTTATATTTCTACAGAATAGCAACAGTGAACCGAGCGAATTAGTTCGCTCTAGCGTGTTTGTTGATCAAAAAATGAAGTCTTTCTATTATGCACGGCCACAAGAAGTGGGAGCCCGAGCCTTTGAAGCGTGCGTACAAAACCACCCCATCAAAAATGCTTTTTTAGTCCAAGGCACTATGCAAAGCGCAGAAGCAAAACTGGGAATTTACCCCAATGGCGAAATACGTGAAGAGATATCTCAAGCGATATTTACTTATTTTCATTGGCTAGGGGCGGCGTTGGAAAATAGGTAATGAGATAAGTAATAAAAGCCTGTCTTGTTTTAATACAGTTTCAAGCACAAAGTATCTACCAACATAACTCACCGCGTCTTTATAGCTGAATTAGTTCGAGCATTCTTGCCTTACCTGCCATTTGTACGTATGCCGATATTGTTAGGTACAAAAATTGATGGTAAGGATGCTTGGGTACGCATTGAGCACGGAGCAACACTAGACTTTTATTTCACTACTAAAGTTTAAAAATATAACTAAAACTAACTTTCCTACATAAATTCTTTGACAATCGCTATTTAAAACATTAACTTCCACGCGCTTTATGGAATAAGCGCATGTCGAAATGGTCTCATATAACAAAGTAATACAGTTAGTGGCGCTCGTTTTCGACGTTTAAATATAATAAGCACAAGCAAAGGAATGCAATATGATTTGCAACTCTTATCACCTCAAAAAGCGGCATGTTCTGTTTGCCGCTGGCTGCTTGCTTTTTGCAAGCGAAGCAGTTGCACAATCAAACCAACAAGCTTCTACCTTACCTAAAAGTTCACACAAATTAGTTACAGATACCAAAAACCGTATTTGCTCTGACACAGCAGTAGCTTTGAGAAATACCATCTATACCGCTAATCGGCGTATTTATTTGGCTCGTGGCGGTGCACACCAATCTCTCGAGGTATTATCTGGCATTGTTGGCAATGCCATAAAAAATAAAGATGATTCATCATGCCTATCACGGCCAGCAATTGAGACCCAGTCAAAAAGTGCAAGCCAAGACCGTATATATTCTATCTTTTCGTTTTTACTATCTTCGGTTGTAAATAACTCAGCGCAAAACTATGGGCGTGATAGCGAATATGTTACAGACCAAAACACTCCATTGAACAAGTTTAGTCATATACTCAGTTCTCGTATTTCTGCCTTGGAAGTGCGCGACGCAGGCTTATTATTTGGCTTGTCTTTCACTCATGAAAAAAGGCAATTTTTACTCGTTATTAATCACGATCCTTATTCAAAACACACTTTACCATTAGCACAACTAACACAGCATACACTTATTAATGCACTCAATAAGCAAGTAATCACTAATCAAAACAATCCTATTTTACAGCCTGCTGAAAGCTTTTTATTTGAACAAAGAGCAGCGAATTCACCCGAAGGAACAGAGCCATTATTATGATACTCAAACACCTATTTAGAAAGACAATCATCTGCTGCTTTTTAGTATGCATGCCATTTATTGCGAGAGCCAACGTAACTATTACTCCCATGCAGGTTATTAGCCACCTGAATAATGCACCGAATCATACCGTGGCCTGGAAAGCATATGGCGCAACTTCTTGTAATTCAGGTAGCTACTCGTTCAGCTTTTTCGGTGGCAACGAAATGAGCCCGTTTAGAATTGACGGCTATAATGCAAATGGTTCTAAGGTGTCGACAGCTTATGCTTATGGGCGCTCACTCGACGTATACATTAATACCAATGTAAGTTCCGACACCCAATACACATATCGCGTTTACGCATACACGTGCAATTCGTTCGGTGGTGGTAGTTATATTTTCGCAGGTAGCGCGCTTATAACGATAAGCGCTAGCGGAACTTCAGGAGGGAATGGGAGTGGCGAAGACGACGATTCAGGAAACTTTACGAATGGTTTACCACCTGCAAATCTAACTTTTGTTCACACTGATTTGCTCGGTAGCCCCGTTGCAGAAACAGACGAAAACGGAGATAAAAAGTAATGAAAGGATTCAAATTCGCATTTAAAAGGATTTGCTCACTAGGTATTTTGTCCGCTTTATTTGTAAGTAGCATAAGCGCACAGCAACTTATTGATAAAGAGATTAACGAGTCACAACAAGACGGAGACCCTTTTGTCCCGCCGAGTGCTTTTACCTACAACTATGGTGAAATGAATAACGTACAAACAGACGTTACCACACTTACCACTGCTTTGATGGGCGACAGCATCGATCCGAACACAGGCACAGTAAGTTTCACTCACACTGATATCAGTATTCCTGGCAACTTTGATATACCTGTTGCATTACAGCGAACTATGTCAGACCCCGATAATTGGTATAAAGAATCGTTAGAAGTAGGAAATTGGAGTTTAGCCATTCCTCATGTTCGCGGCAGCTATATTCGGCCCATAGCTGGTATTCCGGTTTCACAGGTTGGAGATAATTCACCTTGGCTAATGGGCATGGCTTGCTCAAAAACTCACCGCCCCAGTTTCTCTAAAGTCATTGGTAAAGTGTTTGGAGATAAGAGGCTCTACACAACAGGGAGTCACGACTACTCAAACATTAGAACGATCTCCATCCCTGGAAAAGGTTCGGCTCAGATTACTATTAAAAATGGCGTTCTCACTAATAGTAAAAACTGGAAAGTAGACTGCCTAAACAAAGGAAGCAGAAACGAAGGCTTCTTGGTAACAACTACCGACGGTACTAAGTATAAATTTAGGCATAAAAGAGAAATAAAGAGCCGCAAACATCATTATTTAACAAAAGAAGAATGGCGCTGTGGAAGCGATAGAAACGCTTATTGTGAATTTCCCTTGCACGCTCCAAATGACGAGGCTGTAACAGCTTTTGAGGCGCTGCGTAGAAATCAAAACGCAAAGATGGACAACATTCATGCTTTTTTACAAGTAACTGAAATAGAAGACCGCTACGGCAACAAAGTAAATTATAGTTATGATAGCAATGGCGACCTAGACAAAATTACTTCCACAGATGGCCGAGAAATCGACCTTACATTTACCAGCGGAAGACTCACATCAGCTGAAGCTAACGGGCGAACATGGATATACGAATATGAAAGAGACAGTGATCTAAGCCTCCACATGCTAGCAAAAGTGATTCAACCTGACCAACTTAATTGGGAGTTTGATTATGGTAAGCCCGGGAGCTTAAGATTCTGGTCTCTTCTAGGGCTACATACCCAAACCAATCCATTGATGCCATACTCATGCAGTAGCCTTGGATTTGGTAGTTTCATTACTATAACGCACCCAAGTAAAGTAAGTGGCGAGTTTGTGCTAAGCGAGCGCTGTATGGGAAAAGCTGAAATCCCTAAAGTAGAAAACTTCAACCCGTTTGGGCAAGGAAAAGCTTTTCAGTCATATGTATTGCCAATTCATGTACAGCTATTTGCACTTCATTCAAAAACACTCACTTTCGCTGATGGTAAAGAGTATACATGGAGCTATAAGTACTCAACCAATAAGGGTTACTTCTTAGGGGACAATCCCCTCATAACGGAGCGAAATAAACTGAGTAACTTCACAAACCCAAGTGGCCCATTTATTCCATTGGAAACTAAAGATAAGCCTGAACACATGAATGCCACTTTTATTACGCATCCCGATGGCGCGGTAGAGGTCAAATACTATGATAGGCGCTACGGGTTCACCGATGGTCAACTTCGTTATTCTGCAATTTTTGATGAAAACGAAAACATCAAAATGAGTAAGCGATATGATTACCATGAAGTTACACATTGCACTACTAGACCAGCAATCAGAAAATACGGATTTAGTAGTCAGCTCACTTCACCAGTTCAAAAAAGTTGGGTGAAATCAACCCCGTGTCCGGGTTGGGAAAGGTTTGAACAAGCCCATGGCGCTGTGCAAAATCAAAATATCGCGGCTGTTTCCACTATCTATTACGATGGCAACAGTAACTCCACTTATTCAGAAACAATAGACGGCTATAACGACTACGATGTACCTACGCGCTTTTCTCAGAAATCTGATGTCGCTGAACGATATATTGGTAAAACATTTATTCATGACACAAATCAGTGGTTGTTAAATCAGCCATCAAAGGTGTATGTCAGTGATAGTGAAATGAACTCAGCAACGGACGGTACATTGTTATCTGAGATAAAGTATTACAGTAACTCTCATGCCTCTTACCCTTCGATGCCTTATCAAGAACATTGGCTTGGAGAATTGCGTAAAACCTTTAAAAGCTACCATATGAGTAATATTGGAAAAAATGGTAAGTTAAAGAAAGTAGAAATGAATGTAGGTATGTATTCGAATAAACATGTAAAACGCTGGGTATTGTTTAGCGATTACAAGCGCGGTCACGCTACTAATGTGTTCGTCCCCCAACGCTACACTGCCCATAACATGCACCTATCAAAAATAGTGGATGACAATGGATGGATCACACGCACAACCGACTTTAATGGCACTCACACTCATTACGGCTATGATGAAATGGGCAATATCGCCTACATCGACTATGAAAATGATGCAAGTGCCGACGAAAACTGGAGCGATTTACGTTTTACTTGGATTTCGGAAGATGAACCAAAGCGTATCGTTGAGCATTGTGAGCTGAATGCGGAAAGAACTGCTTGCTCTTCTTTAAAAATGCGAACGACTGAAAACTATGACGGTTTTTACCGCCTTGTTAAGAGTAAGAGCGATGATTTGGTTACAAATAGTAATAGTCGTTACCAACGATTTGAGTACAATTTTAGAAATCAAACCACCTTCTCCTCACGCCCCAGTATCAATAGTAGTGAAACTAAAGGCACTACCGTTAATTTCGATGCACTAGGACGCATGGCGAGTACAAAGTCTACCGGCTTTAATACTGTGTATGAAGAATACTTAGGTAATAACACTAAGCGCGTTACTGATGGCAATGGCAATCAAACCACTACTCAGTATTTGGCGTATGATCGCCCTAGCTATCAAAATGCGTTAACTATAACCTCCCCTGAGAGCGTTACTACCGAAATGGACTACAACTTGTGGGGCAACATAGAAACAATAACTCAGTCCGGTTTAGGAAAAGCTAATCAAGCGGTAACACAAACTGAGTATCGCAGCTATGATGCAAACAACAATCTTTGCTTAATAGTGCGAAGCGACGTGGGTGCAACCGCATTAAATCACAATAGTATGGGTGAATTGATATGGCAAGCGCAAGGCGTGGCATACAACCCAAAAACGCGAGCATGTATATCGAAACCGAACAACCTCGCCGTAACCATGACATATGATAATTTGGGTGACTTATATTCAGCAACTTATCCAACAAGCAATGCTACGCCCGACGTTGTGCATCTGCGAGATAATAACGGTAATCTTACAATGCTCACTGCAGGGAATATCGTTCAAACTTATAGGTATAACAACCAAAACTTACTCACCAGAGAAACAGTGAGAATACCCGGTAAATCAGTCTATCAATTCGAACATGGGTATAGCGCACAAAAATTCCCCGAAAGCATTACCTACCCAGGAGGCATGAAAGTCAGCTACGCACCTAACGGCTTTGGGCAAGCCACCACCGCAGAAATTCCACCGGTTTCTGGCAGTTTGCCTTACAAGTTTGCCCACGATGTAAAGTACTACGCAAATGGACAAATGCGCTCATTTACCTATGGTAACGGTATACGTCATACACAAGGACAACATAGTAGTTCTGCACTTCCCTCTTCTTTAAAGTACGCGAATGGAGGTAACGCAATTGTTGAACTAGCTTATAGCTATGATGATAATACTAATGTAACGGCGATTGTCGATAAGGTTAATAGTGCTTATTCGTTAACCAACCTAAGATACGATGGACTCGATAGATTAATACAAACCACTGGTGGCAGCGGTATTGGCAGCAGCGTCATGCGCTATGATAGCTTTGGTAATATCACATACTATAAATCGAAAGACCGAATTAATCATTATAACTACAGTTACAATAGCAACCGGTTAACAGCCGTTGCCAGTTCAGGTATCAAACAAAAAGACTATACTTCTTTCAGCTATGATAATCGCGGCAACGTGACGCACAACAGTCACCAAGAAATGGAGTACAACCTTGCGAATCAGATGACTAGTGCGAAAGGTAGCAACTCCTATTTGTACGATGGTTTTAACCGACGCGTGAAACAGACTGACGCAAAAGGTACTAGCTATAGCGTTTACTCACAGTCGGGTACCTTACTGCTGAGAGAGACAAATAAAGGAAAAATAAGTTACATCTACCTTGGTGGTAAGTTAATCTCTAAAATTGGGAAAAGTGAAAGCCCTTCAAGTTCTAGCCAGCACTATGCACCGTTTGGTAGCGTAATCGAAGGCGAAAAAGATGCAGTAGGATATACTGGGCATAAGTTTGATACCGATGTTGGATTAAGCTATATGCAGGCACGATATTATGATCCAGTGATTGGGCGTTTCTACTCAAATGATCCGGTTGGGTTTACAGGCGATATAACCACATTCAATCGTTATTCTTATGTGGGTAACAACCCATATATTTATATAGATCCTGATGGTCGGTCGCGAAAACATTCATCAAAAATGACCGGAGCCTCAATAAATTTTATTATTTCCGGCTATATTATGGAGAACTCGACCCCGGGATCAGCCGTTCATACTCATGCTTCAAGAGTCAATGCAATAGCTCTTGATCAATTAACAGACGGTGCAGTGAAGAATAGAGTTAAGATACGTAAGGGGACATTGAAGAAAATTAAAGATAAACAGCCACGAGATTCTGATGGGAATATGATAGACCCTAATACTAAAAAGCCCCTAAAACCAGGTCAGGTTGACATTGGCCATAAGCCAGGAAATGAGTGGAAAAAACGAAAGAAAATGCACAAGAAAAAGGCTAACACGAGAGAAGAGGTAATTGAGGAAGAAAATGATCCTGACCTATACCAATTAGAAGATCGCTCAACCAATAGAAGTCATAAATATGAAGAAAAAGATAAATAGTTCACCTTTACTAGGCTTCGTTGTAATAAGCAACGAAATAATTAAATTGAAAAAAAGCATAGGGTACTTTTACAGGGAAGAGCCGGAATCACCAGATGATAGCGGATGGAGATTTTTTTCTGGAGACGAAAGTCAAGATTTTGCTGACGATGAAAATAACTTTTTATTATATAACGTTTCTACAATTGTAGATATTGAGCCAGATGTTATTCAATATTTGTCACTTGATTATCCAGTTGAAGTCGAACGTAACCATATATCAGGGAAATTTGAATTAATTGTAAGTTAACTTTGATTTTGACACTTTACAAAAATGTGCAGCGCAGGGTGACTATTTCAAATTATGAATGGCACTCTGGTGTCTATGAGACTTTGGCCGGACTTTTAGGTAATTTAAACGTAAAACACGTTAAGAGCTCCTTACTGTAAGGGCTAATTAGAATGCCTATCATTACCAACAATTACTCTCAAGTTGGTCATAAAGTGTACTTCTCACTCCAACTGGCATAGCGATAAACCCACAAATGCCGGCTAGCTTTTAAGGAAGTGGTAGGATTTTTTGTTTTCGATTTCAGCTCTCTAATTTAAAATCATACATATAGCAACCGTCAATAATACCTAATATGCACTGAGCATAATCATCGCTGAAGTGGGCAACTGTTTCTGGTTTGGGTAGGCAGGAGAATTAAGTTCGACTAGCATTTTGTCCCAGCGTCACTAGGTGGTGACACCAGTCAATTTGACTAGCTCGGCTTTTTAGATCTGCCACTTAAAACCGGCACCAGGTGCCTAGTAAAATCGCGATATTGCCTATTATTGAAGAAGGGAGTCGAAGATCGAATAAATTTCCCTCTCAAATCTAATTTGCTTAACTTCTTTCTGCAAGGACTCTAATAAAGGCTGTAATAAAGATGCGTTCAGCAACAAGCCTTCTTCGGATATCAACAAATTGCGAGATACCGCAAGTAGCCTTACGTTTTCAAAATTTGGTGTTTGCATTAAAAGGACAATGTTGCCGAATGAATCGATACCATATAAGTCTGTATCAAAATTGACATGCCCGAGCGTGCATCCAACGCATCATGCCAGCTGAAAATCGGATTAAAGAAACGCATTCGCTCTTTAATTGCGTATGACTTTCTTTTTATATGTGGTAATGCTGAATAGCGTTTATACTCTCGTTTAGTCATCTTCCACCTCGAGTAGGAGTTTTTCCTTTCTTGAAGTGTCCGGCTAATTCAACCACAACACCTGGCAACAAAAGACAATCAATTGAAGCCTAAACAAGACTGACTATGGCGTTAATAAATCTCGGCTCCATTGGAAATATAGTGAGAAGTTATTATGAATGAAAGTGGTTTTCTAAAACCTAATCAAATATTGGATTTGTGCCCTCACAAGTTTGATAATTTGGAAACCTTACTTAGTCTGTATGAGTGTAATGATTTGAGAGTACGATTGGCTGTGCTTGACAAAATATCTAGCGACTTTAATCCAGAAAGGTTTGTTCAAAAAAGCTACCCTTTCAATTCGGTCATCGACTTATTCAAACGCGCGGTCACTTCTGTAGACGTTGATGAAATTACTGAAGGCTTGTCAGGGCTAACATATATAGATAAGAAATTAGCACGAGTGCATTCTTTAAATATGCTTGCTCATTCTGATCTAGCAATCAGGGAGGAAGCAGTTTGTTGCTTGGGATATATAGGTGAAGATGTAGATAAGAAGTTATTAATGTCTTTGTTAGATGGTGACACTAATGAACTGTTAGTAGTCAATGCGCTTGCCTCACTTTTACGACTTGGACAAACTGAATTAATAAGCAAAATAGAAGTAATCGCCTCTACTTTTGGAGAGAAGCCTTTAATTAGTTTACTCGAATGCTTATATACTTTGGCTGACCATTATGATTTTACTCCTATTATTCCTTATCTTAGAGCACGTGTGCAATCATCCTATAACTCTGAGTTACTAGTAGAGTTAGAAGACTTTGAATTAAATGTTACGAGGAATAAATTATTTGCTGAGCTAGAAGGTTTAAACCCTAGCAATCAAGTTGACTTAGAGCGAATATTGAGCTTTTTTAACAATACTGATGCTTCCGTTCGATTTAGAGCATTAGGCCTATTGGGAACTGGAGCAAAACCTAATAAAAAGGATTTGCCTGACATCCAATATCCCTTTTTGAATCATATAAAAATGCTCGTTACCGACGAGTGTGAAGATGTACGAGCCGAAGCCATCTGTATTTTGGGGGATAGGAAAGACATCAGCAGCGTTTTTTTGATTGGGGAGTGTTTAGTTGATAAGTCTGAGCTTGTAAGACTAGATGCACTATATGCTCTTGGAGAGATTGGCGATGAAGGATCTCTTGCTCAGCTTAATGCCTATAATTATGAAAAAGGTTCAGATTTAGAAAAAGTTCGATATTTGCAGGCCCGCATCCGATTGGGTGATAGTTCTTATTTTGGTACGTGGCTTGAATTCTTAAATCATGAAAATGGATTGGTTAGGGCTAATGTAGCAGGGGGAGTTTGGAGCCTTTGGAAAGTAGAATGGAATATGTTACTTAAGAAAAAGTTAAATGAAGCTATTCAAATTGAGCCTTTTGTTTATGTATTTAATGAGATAAAAGATGCTTTGGATTTTATTGAAGCCAAGTCAACAAAAAGGAACACAAGACTTGATTGATAATTGCGAAAATAATTGTGAATAAATTACTAGTATGGTGTATTGGATTAACGCTTAGTTGCTCGGTTCTATCACAGGCTCCAAAAACTTTTTGTTCGAACAGATGGTGATACGTTTAAGTACGCAGGAAGCATATTAAAAAAAATTGACATAAGGGCAGAGCCTAAAGAAAGCAATAATTCTTTGACGAAAAAGGAGTTGAGTCCAAATGAATTAGCGTACCCCCCCCCCATCAAAAATGCTTTTTTAGTTCAAGGCACTATGCAAAGCGCAGAAGCAAAACTGGGGATTTACCCCAGTGGCGAAATAAGGAAGGAGATATCTCAAGCGATATTTACTTATTTTCATTGGTTAGGGGCGGCGTTGGAAGGTAATTAAAGACCAGCTAGATTGAAGAATATTAACAACTTAGAAATGTAGCGAGTTTGAAGACAAATTCAATGCTCAATAATATTATTCATCACAAACTATTGTTTTTTTTAATTTTTATATTGTAAGGTCGTTATACAATTGATCAATTTAACTTTTACCAGATAAGGATTTCTATGTATCGTTCAATTTTACCACTGATAGTGTTAATGACGCTTGCAGTTTTCAATCTTCATGCTCAGACAAACCAGCTCCAGCTAACGACTACCTATGTATGTGACAACTGCGATTATGATAGTGCACTCGAGCTAGCCATCTCTCGACACGAACCAATTGTATGCCACACAAGAGGGCTTGATGATGGTTTATTGTCTCAGAGTTCAACCATATTCGATTGTAACGAAACCTCTGTCGATTTAATTATTGCCAATCCGATTGATAGACGAGCCTTCAAATTCTCTGTTAGCGCACGCCAACAGTCTACATTTAGCCCCGCTTACACGATTAATGCCAGTGATACACCCTTTTTGGCGAGGGAGTCGGAGGCACTTGAGTCTTTTTTTGACATCGACGATGACTTTAGGAGCACAGTGGAAGAGATTCAAACGATAGCTTTCACTCCAAAAAATAGTCCGTTAAAGGGTGTATATGCCAGCCAATATGCACAAAGCGATGATGTAGATTGTTCAGAGCACGCATCAAATATCCTATCAAACGACCCTTCATTCGCTAATCAACTTAAAGACACATTTAGTTCACGTATAACAGGAGCGCTGGGATTAAAACAAGCATGGGAAAACTTTACATCCACTGCGCCTGTGGGTGATGGAGTATCGATTGGAACTGGGGGTATTGGCATAACAGTGAATTTTTCAACTACTGAACGCAACTATTTCGTAACGCGTAGAAACGAAAATGGAGACAAGCTTGTGTTTCAAGTCTCATATCGCGGAGACACTAAAAACACTCGACCAATAGGTAGGTCTGGTAGAGGAAGGTTAACAACCGAACGCTTTCTGAATCTCTCATACTCATTTATACCAGGAGCTTCCCGTATAGATGGTATGCCAGTGAGCACCATAGTACGGGGGATTGTTGATTTAACTAATTTGCCAATTTCATTATGCTTGTCACGTAAATTAGACGAAATTTTGGGTGATGAAGTAGTAATTGGCGGTGCAGGCGGTGATGGCAGCCTGATTGATGTGGTTGGAGATGGGCCTACAAACGGTGGCTCACTGATACCACCGGCAGGAGAATGGACCAACCTTGCCGGCTGTAAGATAGTAGAACGCAGTGGTTCAGCCTGCATAGACAACACTGAGTGCAGAGCAATCAAGGTTTCGTATTTAAGTTGTCGAGAGTAAATAAAATAAACAACGGCACTCTGTAGCAGTATAAATAACTTTATGTAAAGAGGGGAACTATCTATCCCCTCTTTAACTACTTCTCTTTCTTAGGCATGAAAACACGTGGCCCGCAAAGTGCTGCTATTGTAACCACACCTATCATCAAGCCCAACCATGGCTCAAACACGCTAAAAGCCATTGCCGTAATTACCATGGCACCGCGCTCGGTCGCGTCATTTACCAACGATAAAGCCAAGGTGGCACAGGCGAAAGCAGTCAAAATTAACGTAACCGCCAACGCAACAGGCAATAAAGGTTGCAACAACGTTACCAACGGTAAAAATATAAACAAAAATGGCAAACCAAACGCATAGAAACTGCCGATGCTGTCAAAAATCGAATCAACTTTGTCACGCCCTTGTGCCCAACGTTTTAACAAAATGACTTGAATACCTGTCCACAGCACCCCTTGCGTGGTGAAAAAAGGTGCGATAATGCCCATCATAATATTCCGCGCACCCGTCGCCATATGAGCACGGCTGCCATTAAGTTCTAAAATTTCATCGCTACGCGCCTTTTGCGCCTCTTCAATCATTTCATTGCCGGTGACTACATCGCCAAAGAACAGAATATAAGTAATAAGAGCTAGCGGAAAAGATGCAACAAAAGTAGATATTGGAGGCCATCCGATAGCAAATGGAGAAGCTTTAGCCCACAGCGAGGTAGCAGCAGCACCAACATCAAGGATTTCCCAGCGAATATTGTAGTTAAACTCACCGCTGAAATATCCCACTGTACCCGCAATGATGAAGCCAGGTAGTAAACCGAAGCCAAGAATAACAGCTAGCAACTTATTTTTTAATGCCAGAGCTTGGAGCGGCTTTGAAAAAGCGAACACTAAACATACCACAACGCCAATAGTGCCGGCGAGCGGTGCTGATTGAAATACGTTTGCTGGATCACCATCTTTGGTTACGCGCAAAAATGCAGCAAGCGCTGCGCCAAGTATAATGCCGCCTTTAAATACGTTAGGGACAATATTAATCAGTTTAGCCCCTAATCCAGTGATCCCGAGGAAGATAAGAATGAAGGCAAAATTGAGCGATAGCGCGGTCATCGCCTGAAATTGAGCGGTGTGATCTCCCATATAGGCTGGCGCCGTTATGAAAGCGACTACAAAAGGGATCGCAGGTGTTAACCAGCCCGGCGCATAGGGGTCGCCAAAAAACATCCATGAAAATGAAATGAGCATGCTGTGAAACATCGCCATTACAACGGCTTCTTCAAAGCTCAGCCCCAACAAACCCATAAAATACGGCACTAGCGCTAGACCAGTTGCACCAGCAACTGCAAATCCTTGTAGCATATCAGCAAGAGAAAAACGTAAGTGAATAAGAGGGATCCGCATAGTGAACGGGCCCCATTTAATACCAGGCTGTACACCACCATCAGGTCGTTTTGAAAGCATATTATTGTTCTCGTTTTTTGCTTGACTCGAGTGCTTAGTACAGCACAATTAACAAAAAACACCCAACTTATTTACATCTTTTATACTTATAGATATTCATCAAGAAAAACTGATAATGCTAAACCGACACCTAATTCACTGCTTTAGCGTCACATTCTTGTGATTCTTTTGGCTTCTTCATCATCAAACCCACTGCTAGCATAACTAACACCAAGCCGATGCCGTGAAAAATGGTGAAAGCTTCATTGAGCACAAATACCGCGATAACAGAGGTCATCGCTGGGCCACAAGTACCAACAATACTAGTGCGCTCCGGTCCTATCCGATGGATTGCTTCCGCCACTAATAATGAGGGGATCACCGTACAAAACACCGAAAGTATCGTAATAATTAAATAGGCATGATTACTTACATGCAAATCTGCAACTGAGTAATTTGTTAGGAATAAGACAATAATCACAAGGCTTGCGGCCAACATGGCAATGCTGGTGAACATTTGACTTCCCACTTTGCTAATCACCGGCTTGCTCCAAAGAACATAAACAGCGAAACACACAGCGCTGATAAAAACCAGCAAAGTGCCCCACGAAACTTGGCTACCGAGCACTGATAAATCATGCCCAAAAATAACCAAAATCCCTGCATAGGACATGGCTAGCAGCAACCAAGTCTTCTTCTGCATCGGTGTCTTAAAAAATATCCAAGACATCACGACGACAATCGTCGGAAAACTAAATAGCACCACACGTTCTAGCTGCGCACTAATATATTGTAAACCAAGCAAATCAAGGTAGCTGGCGAGAAAGTAACCCAACACACCCAATACACAAATGATAGGTAAAGACGATAGTGTTTCTTTCCTTCTCTGGGGCTTTCTTTGCCAAGCAAGCAACGCAATAATCAGGTATATCGGAAGCGCTATCAGCATTCTCAAAGTAATAACTTGTTCGCTAGTTAAGGCCAGCGCATAAGCATATTTGATGACGATGGGTTTTAGCGAAAATAAGAAAGTGCCTATTAAAGCTAAAACAATGCCTGAGAAAATGGGATCGGAAAAGCGACGAGAAAAAATAATAAAGACTTTGTGTTGTGAAGTGTTGCTGGCAATGATAACAGCTTAAGCCAGATGAAGAATATATTTCATCTATAAGGGTAAAAATAAACGCGGAAATTGATTGGCTTAGCCTGAAAGACCAAAATAAATGGGTTTATGGGTGGAAATGACGATAGCGATGACACTTTTTTGTTAATTTCATTTACAAAGGCCTATGCTTTTTCTGCTGAGTCATTATACTAGGGGTAATATTAGAAGGAATGAATGTACAATGAAAAGAAAAAAACATACCGCCGGTGATGAAGATGCAGCAGTAGACATGACGCCAATGCTCGACATCGTCTTCATCATGTTAATATTTTTTATCGTAACCACAACGTTTTCATCGGAAAAGGGTTTAGAGCCAACTAGGCCGCCTAAAAACCAGCCTGAAAACCCAAATCCTAGTAAGTCATTGTCGATTCGTATCGATGCTCAGGGCCAAATACTCATGGCTGGCCGTATTGTTGATATTCGTCGAGTGGTTGCGAATGCACAAACTTACTTAGCAAACAACGATACCAAAACTGCCGCTATTCAAGCTCACGAAGACACTGAGCATGGCATCGTGGTTGAGGTAATGGACCAAGTTAAACTCGCTGGTATAGAAAAAGTATCGGTATTAGTGAAAGAAGACTAAGATCGAAAGCGAAACAAAAAACGCTGCAATCGCAGCGTTTTTTTTATGCCTGGTAAAAACCAATCACCTTTTATAAGTTACACTTTGCGACCGATGCCTAAGACTTCCGGCGTCTTTCCTGATACAGAGTAAAAAGAATACTGCACAAGTTTGTGATGTTAAATATGGTGCCAAATATACTGCCAACCAATACAGCAAAGATTAATCCCAATAGCTCTGCAAGTATGAACCATTGACGAATGGCTGTTGCACTTTTCAGTGAAATAGAGCCCACAGTAAATATGAGTGACGATGCATAAGCAATGATAATAATACCGCTACTGTCTAAATAGATTAGCTCAAAGATAAAAAAAGCAATATTAAGACCGACAAAGGTAAACAGAACTGGCAAGCCGGTATAGCGAGTTGCAACCACATTTCTGATGCACGCTAGCAAGCAACCGATGCCAGCTGCATAAGCATTACCCAGTAGAAAAAAGTGGACGCTAACACTAAGTAATGCAACCGCTGAAATTAGCCGGTATCTATTGATATCTGTTTGGCGGTAACCGATGAAATTGAAAATCACGGCGACCGCGCCAAATGCTTCAGCCAATATTGGCATGTGCTCTCCCAATGATGTTGCAAGTAATCAAAAAAGAAACACTGCCAAAATACTCTAACTAACGCATTCCGGTTTTACTGCAGTGACGACTGTGTTTCTAACCAGTCGCTCCACGACATCATAAAGGGCTCGTCGATGTGGTCTGCAGGATAGGCAAATAAACCAAACTGGTTTCCCTTATGATGAGAGATCACAATAGCGTGTTTTGGCATGTTGTGAATGTCTTGATGGAAGGGATCCCAAAGAGGGATATGATATCTATCAACCTTGATCAACGGCACTTTTACACCATTAATCACCTTCCAGTCATCGGCTACAGGATTTGGAATACAAGCGTAGATACAGTGAAATGGCATTTTGATTTGCACCCCATCCCACCAGAACTGTTCAATTTTTATATTTTCTATCAGTGTTTCAACAATTGTCGGTAAAGCTGTCGTCATAATAACCGCCTTATAATCTTGTTTAAAAACAGATCGAATATCCATCCTTATATAGGTTATCAAAGCAAATAAAATAAACTTTAGCTAAAAAACGCCGCGAGTATAAAGATAAACACCATTATGCACCAGCTAAATTTATTTGCTATGAACTGAACACGCACTCACTAGCTTTGGTGCTCAATGCTCGGTCTTCTCAAACACTTGCAATTCAATCATTTGCCGCGCGACTTGAGCAGCGCTGACTGGTCGGTACTTAGCCAAAGGGCCTCTCATGATGGGTGAAAGAAATTTAGCAAACGATATTCCCATATTTTCTGCAAATCGCGTTTCCGCTCTTTCCCCTATTAGCAGACTCGGTCTTACTGCCGCCGCGTTATCAAGTTGTGGCATACTTAATATGGCATTTTCTAGCTCGCCTTTCACTCGCAAATAGAAATTTTTGCTCTTTGCATTTGCACCCACTGATGAAATCCAAACAAAACTCTTTGCTCGTTGCCCGCGAGTGAGTTGCGCAGCAACATGTACAAATTGGAAATCAACCCTTCGAAAAGCAGATTGTGACCCTGCCTGCTTAATCGTTGTGCCTAAACAGCAATACACATGGTCGACAGAGAAATAACCTTGAAAATCTTGCAGATAGTCAAAGTCGATCACAATTGCCTGAATCTTACCCTCAGGATCGTAATAGTCACGTTGTTGTAAGGGCGTTCTCACTAAACATGTTACCTGCGCATAGCGGTCATCTCTGCATAGTTGGTTCACCAGAGCTTTTCCAACGAGCCCCGAGGCGCCGAGTACTAATGCTTTAAACTTTCGTGTCATCTTATTTTTCAGCGCTCGTTAAATAAAGTACAAAGTGTGTAGTGATAGATACACAAACTACAGCATTTGGGTTCAGCCAACATAGCTTAAGAGGGAGAAGCGCATTAACCCTTGCTGCATTAGGCAAACATATGGTCGGCGAGTGTCTTCTGTACTTGTTGGGCCAGGTCTGACTTAAGCTTAGTCTCGATAGGCTCTGATTGTCCCGACACCCAAATTTTAAGATCACAATCTAAATCGAAATGCCCTGCAGTTTCGACTTTTAACTGAGTGATGGCGCGATATGGAATAGAGTGATAATCAACTTTCTTGCCCGTCATTCCTTGTTTATCAATGTAGAGTAATCGTTTATTCGTGAATACCAACAAATCGCGTATTAACTTGTAGGCCTCTACCACATTCTCGTTACTCGCAAGAATCGGCATGAGCTCTTCATTTACCGACGCTACATCCACTTCAGAAGCATTACCAAGCAGTCCATCTAATAAGCCCATCTTTTGTTCCTTTTTATAACTTATGTCTTTGTAACAATAACAAATTTACATAAATTTACTAGTTCATTGGGCTAAGAGTTTGCGTATCAATATTATTGACTTATAGTACAGCGACGCACTCTTAACGTGTCTGAGTAAAAAGCACGGCAAAATAACTAACATATTCAAGGAAAGGCTGTTAATGACGACTTTTAGCGACATAGAGCAAGCTCAAAAACGTATTAGCTCTATCGTGAAAACCACCCCTATATTTCAGAGCAGGTTGCTAAACCATTGGCTCGGTCATAATATTTACTTCAAAGCTGAGTGTTTGCAGCGCACGGGTGCCTTTAAGCTCAGAGGCGCTATGAATGTGCTTGCAAAATGTCATGAATTAGGAAAATTACCACGTAAAGTTGTTGCAAATTCGTCGGGTAATCATGCACAAGCTGTCGCTTTTGCAGCGGCACAATTTGGTATTCCGGCTCATATATTTTGCTCTGATGCAGTATCACCGATAAAAGCGGCGGCAACTGAATTTTATGGCGCTGAACTTAGTACCTTTAGCTCTAGAACCTTAGCCGATAAGGCTGTAGAGGATGCAAGCAAAGAGGAGGGAGTTTTATGGATCCCACCCTTTAATCACCCTGACATTATCGCTGGCCAAGGCACTGTGACGCTTGAGTCACTCCAACAATTACAAGAAATGAACGTGAAAGCAGATGCCATTGTTGCTCCCTGCGGTGGTGGTGGACTGCTTTCAGGAGCGATAGTGACAAATGCCGCCTATAAAGAACAAGGTTTACTTGATAATACTGAAGTCATTGGCGCTGAACCACTAAACGCTAATGATGCGGCTCGGAGCTTGCAAAGTGGGGTTATTGAGGTTCTCGAGGGCACACCAGATACTCTTGCAGACGGCGCGGCAACGCCTTCGCTTGGCCCACACACCTTTAAAATAGTACAATCAGTTGACGATTTCTATGAAGTAGATGAAATTCAAATTGCCTATTGGACTCAGTGGCTTCACCACTTGTTAAAGCTGCATATTGAGCCGACCTGTGCGATGACAATGGCTGCTGTTGCAGCTTGGATCAGCAACAAATCGCCAAATCAACATGTGTTGGTGCTGCTTTCAGGCGGCAACATTAGCCAAGCGACTATGAGTAAAATTTGGCAGACCGACTACTTACAACACCCCCCCATCATGAACCCCGACGCGTAAAAAGGAATATTTATGAAAATGATTTCAAAAATTACCACCGCAGGTATCGCTTTAATGAGCGTTTTTGCACTGCAAGCTCAAACAACTGTTATTAGCAATGTTAAAGGTTATAGCTTGAATAACGATGGCGAACTAATCACCTTTAATAACTTTGCAATAGAAGACCAAAAGATAAGTGCGGTGAACCTGAAGGTTCTTCCAAGCGGTGACGATGTGACCATTGTCGACGGTAAAGGTCAAGTTGTGTTACCCGGCATCATCGACGCCCACGGACACATTTTGGGTTTGGGCCAAAATCTATTGGAAATTGACTTAAGAGGAACAAGCAGCGAGGCTGAAGCAGTGAAGCGCGTGCAATCTTTCGTCAGCGCTCACCCTATGACTGAAAAGTCTGGTAAAACATCCGATAGCCAAGCATGGTTGATTGGCAGAGGTTGGAATCAAGTACTTTGGGACAATAAAGCGTTTCCGACTAAAGCCAGTTTAGATGCCGCTATAAAGACGCGTCCTGTCGTACTATCTCGTGTAGATGGTCATGCAGTCTGGGTGAACTCAGTCGCTTTGGAGTTGGCGGGAATTGATGCAAATACTCCGTCACCTTCAGGTGGTGAAATAGTTAAAGATGAAAACGGCCAACCTACAGGCCTGCTAATTGACAATGCTGAATACTTAGTCACAAAACTCATTCCACAAGCTAACGAGGCGCAACTCGATGAGCAGTTGCAAGCCGCATCTGACCATCTACTCTCGCTTGGTATCACCAGTGTTCACGACGCTGGTATCAGTGAGCAGGTCTATCAGTTTTACAACAAACAAGCAGATAGCAATAAACTGAGAGTGCGAATATATGCGATGCTTTCAGCCACTGATCCAAATATTGATAAAATGCTAAGTGCTGGGCACGTCAACACCGCTGACGAAATGCTAAGTATAAGAAGCGTGAAAGCTTATGGTGACGGGGCGCTTGGTAGCCGTGGCGCAGCGCTTATCAAGCCTTATTCAGATGACAAAGATAACCATGGCTTATTAGTGACACCGCAAGAAGAGCTGCCAATCTTATTTGCAAAAGTACTTGGCTCCGGCTTTCAACTTAACTTTCATGCAATTGGTGATCGCGCCAATCGTTTAGCGTTACAACAATTTGCTAAAAGCTTTACTCAATTTCCAGATAACAAGGAAAGACATCGAATAGAGCACGCACAAGTAGTCGCTGTAGAGGATATTCCTCAGTTTAAGCAACTCGGTATCATTCCATCAATGCAACCAACACATGCAACCAGCGATATGAATATGGCTGAAGACCGCATCGGTAAAAAACGTTTGAAGGGTGCCTATGCATGGCAAACATTTCTTCGCCAGGGTTCTCGAATTGCCTTTGGGTCGGATTTTCCAGTTGAGCTAGCAAATGCTTTTCATGGTTTGCATGCTGCAGTCACTCGTCAAAGTGGTATGAATGAGCCTGACAACGGCTGGATACCTGAAGAAAAAGTATCCTTAGTGCAAGCGCTGCGTGGCTTCACTCTTGACGCCGCCTATTCAGCTTTCCAAGACGATAGCCTAGGCACGATTGAGGTAGGAAAACGTGCAGACTTCATCGTCATCGATCGCGACTTGTTTACAATTCCAGCTAGCGATATTCGAGATACTCAGGTGCTACAAACATGGATTAATGGCAAGAAGGTGTATGAGCAGCAATAGCAGCCTCATCTATTGTTTGGTGGGCGCATCGGCTCTGTGCAATAGCATATAAATACAGCCTTCAGGAATATTGATGTTTCTGGGGGCTGGCAATTGTATAAAACCCAATTTTTGGTAACAACGAATAGCAAGGTGATTGCTTTCGTAAACAAACAACGAAATGAGATTAATGCTTCCTTGGGATGTCGCTTGCCTTACTAAAGAATGAATCAAGGTTTTGCTATGGCCTTGCCCTCGCATGGAAGGATTCACGCATAGACGGGCTAAATGAGCCCTCTGCTTGACAATATTCACTTGTCCGAAGGCGACTAAATGTTCTTGGGATTTCAGCGCATAGCTTTGATAATGCGTAGCTTGCTCATTGTCTTTAAAAAACTGCTCAGCATTGAGAGGATAATTAAGCTTAGGCCCGCCCCACTCTCGCAATAAAGCCGGTGTTTTGAACCACTTTGGCAAAGTCAAGAAATCCGATTCTTGAGCTTTGCCAAAACTAAATTGAGAGTTTGAATTTATTTGTAAAGGGTTCTTATCCAACGTTCTTCACCAATAAATTGCCAAGCCCAGCTATCCCATTTATCTTCCAAGCCTGCCGCTACTACGTCATCTTCGCTCATTCCTTGGGCTTTTTTAGCTTGAACGTAGGCATAAGTCTCTTTAATCATATCGACAAAACGTTGATAATCGGCCTTATTTGCCATCGAACCGTGACCAGGAATGATTTTAGTATCGTCATCGATCATGGAAATTAAGGTTTCTACTGCGGTGATATAACCGGCTACCGACCCACCTGAATTTAAGTCAATAAACGGAAACCAATCTTTGAAAAACAGATCTCCGGTATGCAATACATCAGGTTGCTCGAACCATACTGCGCTGTCGCCGTCGGTGTGAGCATTTGAAAGGTGATAAACATGCACGGTTTCACCATTCATGTGAAACTTAACGCCTTTTTCGTAAGTCACTACAGGTAAACTTGCAGGATCAGTGTCGTCTCCTGCCGCCAAACGAACCCGCACGTTTTCGTGGGCAAATATCGTCGCATTCTTATTTTTCGAAAAGAAGGCATTAGAACCAGTGTGATCACCGTGGAAGTGAGTATTGATCACGTAACGAGTTTGTTTGTCGCTAATGGTCGACAGCGCTGCCGCTATCTTATCAGCAAGTCCTGCGTATTGATCGTCAACAATGAGCAAACCATCTGGCCCCGCAGACACGCCTATATTTCCGCCAGCACCGACCAACATATGCACAGAGCCCCTTACTGGTTCCGCTTTAACCTCTATCTTTGCAAAGCGGTCTTGGGCGAATACGCTACTTGCCATCAAACCCGTGATAGATAGCGCCAGTAAACTGCGTGATATTGATTTTATTGTTGTTTTTTTCATTTTCTGTCCTTTTTCATCCTCGAACACGAGCTAATAAGCGTTCAGTGCTGCTAGCTAGCATTTTCTTTGGGTGTTTTTTATACTTGTTATTGAAACAGGCGACTTATGTACAAATCGCGTAAAAAGAGTATAGCTCACTTTTTTAATTCGTCTGCTTATGACAAAAAATAGACCGGCTTATTTGATAAAAAAGCTCAGCCAACGAATTTAAAACGCGGAAGGCTTTTGTCATCTACCTGCACAGTCTCGATGAACATTGACAAGGGGCGCACCCACAAACGTCCCTCTCCATAAAGTGGGCGATAAACGACCAATTCGCTTTCATCCTCGGAATGCTTAGCAATGCCAATTAACTCATAGAAATTACCTTTATAGTGTTGATATTTACCTGGCGGCAGGTCGACATTGTGTTGATTCTGATTAAGTTTATTCATTTCAATCACTTATAAGTAGGTATTAACAAATACATTCACCGGTGCACCAGTAGGTTTACCGTGTTGCCAATCGAGATTTTCTACACCACTGCCTGCGATATCAACGTGAGTGTACGCAAGTGGATGAGGTGAGCTAGCTTGATGCTGGTCTAAACCCGACGCAATACTTAAAAACGCCATTGGAAATTGATGACCACGAACCGTTGTTACTGAGGGAGCGTTATTGGACGATAATACATCGTCCGCTTTTGTACGTGGCTTTACAAAGTCAAAATCCTCTCGTCTCGATAGCGATGGTTCAACAGGATCAGCACAGCGCTCACCTTGCTCGAACAAGGCACTAGCAACACCTTGTTGCTTAGCCACCTTATTTTCAACGAGCGCAGAATAGGGCCCAAAAGCCATTGCAGCATGACCTGTTAGGGTCGCAACCGAAAACAACTGCGGATTAATCTCATTAATTGCCTTTTCACGCAAGTGAGATAAGAGATCAGCTAGTAGCATGCGCCCCTCAGCATCTGTATTTCCGACTCTTACGCGAATACCAGCATGGGAAGTAATAATCTCATCAGGGATAAAAGCCTCAGCGCCGATACTATTTCTCACTGCACCAATTTCTACAACAACTTTTAAATTTGTGGGAGCTAGCAAAGATACTGTTTTCATGAAACCTGCAACGCCTGCAGCACCGCCTTTATCGCGGCTCATACCTGCCATATGACCGTTAACTTTCAAGTCTGCGCCACCGGTATCAAAAGTGATTCCCTTGCCGGCAAACATCAGCGTTTGTTCAATTTCACCTTCACCTTGGTATTCCATGCGAATAATCCGTGGACGGTGCCTAACGACTTCTATTGACGCTCGTGCCACTGCATGAAGTAAAGGATACTCGTTTTCAATTTGGTGGTGGTCGTCGATAACCTCTACTGACACATTCGAACCAGCAAAGGTCTCTACACAATAATCAGCAAAACCTGGAGGTGCCATTCTTTCAGGTTCAGTACCGCATAAGTCTCGCGCGACGCGCTTTCCTGCTTCGATAGCATTTAATCTGCGCACATCAACGCCATCAGACCGAGTTAGAATTCCCACTGTTTTGATTGGTTCTACCTGATCTTCACCCAAGGCTTGTCTTGCTTCAAGCGGTTGCCAAAGCCCTTGGCATAACCCCAAAAATGCAGCTTCAATCGCATTTCCAAAAATGTGCTGTTGTTCCTCGTTCAAACCGACAAGATTAAGCTCGAGCAAAGGCTGTCTAATACCAGCTTCTAGCATTAAAGAGGCTGTGTGCTTTGCAGCATCGAAGACTCTTCGCACATCGTCATAATCCCGATCGAGCATACCCACGCCAGCAACAATTAAGCGTTTCCCAGCAACTGAATCGTTTGCTAGTAATATAGCTTGTGAGCCTAGTCTTGCATCTATTGCTTTATAGGCAGACAAGGATTCAGCAAGTGAAGGATAATATAGACTACTTAGGCTATTACTTATCAGCACGTAGGCGTCGTAATGTTGCGATAGTTCTGTTAAATCGCTTTCATGAATAGCCTTTGGAAATGACATATTGGACTCCGTAGTACAGGTAATTGTTATGATAATTATTTAGCCGGAAGTATAAGACTTATTCCTCAGTAAACAAAGGTAGCACTAATTGGTCAGTGTTCACTTTTTCTGCCAATGATACGTGCATGCCAACCAAACGGACTTTTTTCCCTTGCCCACGTTCGAATGCGGTGCTGAGTAAGTCGAATAATTTTTGCTCATCAAGCTCTGTAGCTTGTTGTTCAACCGTTGTTTGCTGAAAATCGCTGAACTTGAGTTTCACACCAATCGACTTTATCGGACGACGCTTTTTGGTATTCATCCTTTCATATAAAGTAGGCAGTAATTTCCTGCTAACCTGCTGACATTCCTCAAGCGAGCTGAGGTCATGATCCAGGGTACGCTCGACACCAATTGATTTTCGCTTACGATTTGTTGATAACCTTCTTTCGTCGATGGCATGGGCGCGTTTCCACAACGACGCACCAAACTTTCCAAAGTGCTTGTGTAGTTTTTCAATAGGGAAATGGCGAATATCTTCGCACTTAAACAAACCAAACTTATTGAGCTTCTCAAGTGTTACCTTGCCAACACCAGGAATTTTCTTTAAAGGTAAGCGCCGAACAAAATCATCTAAGTCATTTGGCGTAATAACGCAAATACCATTTGGTTTGTTTTCGTCACTTGCTACCTTAGCAACAAATTTTATTGGCGCAACACCAGCGGAGGCCGTAAGCCCTGTTTCTCGCTCTATTGCTTGACGTATATCATTGGCGATAAGGGTTGCACTGCCTTCAAATAGGTCGGAATCCGTAACATCAAGAAACGCTTCGTCTAAGGATAATGGTTCGATTTCATCGGTGTAGCGTAAAAATATCGATTTAATTTGATCGGAGACTTCCTTGTATACATCCATTCTACCGCGCACTAAGGTGAGCTTCGGACAAAGCCTAAGTGCAGTCGCTGTCGCCATTGCTGACCGCACTCCGAAAGCTCTTGCTTCATAATTACATGTAGAAACCACCCCCCTGCGATCAGCACTGCCGCCAATAGCAATCGGAATTCCTCTTAATTCAGGATTGTCGCGCATTTCAACAGCAGCATAAAAACAATCCATATCGATATGTATAAATTTTCGCATAGATAAGTGGTTAACTGTCTAGGTTAATTACAATAGCTTAGAAAGAATAGCAAAAATCACTGTATATTAATACAGTTACCTATAGTGATTCCACAAGCTTTTGCAGCAATGCCCTGCTCGCTGTTGGGCATTCTCGGATAAGGCCTAAGAAATGAGAAACTCAAGCCGATATTGTTTATATTCAAATAAAACTTTTATTAGAATGCTAGAATACTGTAAAAAATCGCACCGGAGTTTATTTTGAAGTTAATCTATGTAATCACCGTCATGATACTCATGGTGACGCACCCGCTAACTGTTGCTGAAGAGCAAGTATCGGTGAGGTTTGGCTTAATGGGCTTTGCGCCGCACAGCAAAATAGACCCTGTTACTGGCGAATGCACTGGTACAGCACTTGAAAACGTGAGAGAGCTTTTTAAAGATGAAAAGGTCAGTTTTATTCCTGTATGCGCCGCACCTGCAAGAACCTACAGGAATGTAAAAGATGGTATTGTCGATCTTTCAGTTAATATTAAGTCAACAGCAGCGATTGCAGGCGCGGTTACTTTTAGCAGCTACCCAATGGATGAGCTTGCAATTAACTTTTATTCTGTGGCAAACGTTACAGAGGGGCCTAAAACAGTAGCATCAGTTCGCGGCTATGATTACAACGGACAAAGAGAAGCATTTACGAAGCAAGGTTATATTTTCGTAGACGTTCCCAATACAAGCGATGCAATTCGTTTATTTTTCAACAAACGCACAAGATACCTAATGTCATATGAAGGGCCATATATTGCTTTTATTGAGAATGATAAAAACTTTCTAAAACACAAGGCTCGGCTTACGCCAAACTCTGTTGAAACCAAAAAGCTACTCGCGGTACCCACCTTCTATGCAATCAGTAAGGCCTCCGACAAGCATGACTTTCTGGTCTCATTATTTGATAAAGTACAAAAAACGCCTAAGCAATAAGTTTTGAAAACTAGAGCTATAGAATCTTGTTATCTTGCCACTCTTTGATCTTCTTTTGCCTTGCTTCCTCGCGCTCCATGCGTGCCTTTTTACGATCACAAGGCTCTGGACAATCACAGGCCTTCGAAATACCTAAAGCTCCCAAACCACCACAACTACCGGCAATAGTCTTCTTCTGAAGAATGTAGCCAATAGCCATTGCCGCAACCATTAACAGAAAAAAACCAAACGCTAAGATAAAAGTACTCACAGTATCTCCAAATAATATATCAGGGCTTGTATGAACAAGACTTTATAAGTATTGCACCTGTTTATCAAAAGCAGGTGAAGCATATTCCACAAATTCTTCGCCTTCTTTAATGACCATATAAACGGCTAAATCATTTCGCTCAGCCAATCTTTTTGCATCATCAGGCCCCATAACATTTAATGCTGTTGCTAAGCCATCAGCGGTCATAGAGGAAGGATGAATAACCGACACCGACACGAGGTTATGCTTAATGGGAAAACCGGTTGCGGGGTCGATTAAATGACTAAATCGCTTACCATCCACTTCAAAATAATTTCGATAATCGCCTGAAGTAGCAATGGCATTATCGCCAATAACGACGCCTATTTGGGCGTTTCGTTTGCCTTCAATAGGTTTCTCAATAGCAATGCGCCAAGGTTTGTTATTAAGCTTAGTCCCTTTCACTCGCATCTCACCACCAATTTCTACCAAGTAGTTTTCGATTCCCTGAGCTTCGAGTAACTCTGCAAGCACATCAACCCCATATCCTTTGGCAATAGTCGATAAATCAATGTACACATTGCTGTGTTGCTTAGTGACAGTGCCATCCGCAACAGTAAACTTGTCTAGGCCAACATATTCGCGTATGGCTTGTAGTTCCTCATCTGAAGGAATAAGCTCTGGCCGCTTATCTGGGCCAAAACCCCATAGGTTGACCAAGGGACCCACTGTTACATCCAGCCGACCATCGCTGAATCGCCCCAAACGCATCGCTTCTAGTAATACGACTTCAGTTTCCGGAGAAATAGAAAAAGCTTCATTGTCTTGTGCCCTATTCAAACGTGAAAGCTCCGACTCTGGGTCATACGTCGACATAAGCGCGTTTACTTCAATCAGGGCATCATCAATTTTCACTTTCAGGGCAGGAATGACTATGTTTAGGCCTTCTTGTTCAACAAATTTTACCGTATAGGTAGTGCCCATTGTTTTGCCCTGTACAGCATGTTCTCGTAGGGTTGGGCCCGAACACCCTAGCATAAGAGTCGATACAACAAGCAACAACAAAACACGTCGAATAGTTTGAAACACCTTGCTTCCTCTCAAATGGTTAGCTTAAGTAATGTGGCACAACTGCACACTGACGATAGTAGTATAAGACAACAACAAATCGACGCTCACTATCTGCCAACAAAAAAGGCGCTAAACATTCCCTTAGCGCCTTTTCCTATGAGTGACTAATTTAGCCACCGAAGTCATCAAGCATGATGTTTTCGTCTTCAACACCTAGCTCTTTGAGCATATTTATCACTGCTGCGTTCATCATAGGTGGACCACACATGTAGAACTCACAATCTTCTGGCGCCGGGTGATCTTTCAGATAATTTTCCAAAAGCACGTTATGGATAAATCCAGTATCGCCTTCCCAGTTATCTTCAGGTTGCGGATCCGATAATGCGACATGCCAAGTAAAGTTATCGTTTTCTTTTTGTAGCATGTCGAAATCTTCAACATAGAACATTTCTCTTAAAGAGCGCGCACCGTACCAAAATGTCATTTTGCGATCAGTCTTAATGCGACGAAGTTGGTCGAATATGTGTGAACGCATAGGAGCCATGCCTGCACCACCACCAACGAATACCATCTCTGCGTCAGTTTCTTTTGCAAAGAACTCACCGAAAGGCCCCGATATCGTTACTTTGTCACCTTTTTTCAAAGACCAAATAAACGACGACATTTTACCTGCAGGAAGGCTGAGATTATTAGGTGGCGGCGTAGCAATACGCACGTTCAACATAATAATACCTTCTTCTTCAGGATAGTTTGCCATTGAATAGGCGCGGATTGTTTCTTCGTCTACCTTTGACTCAACGTCAAAGAAGCCAAAGTGTTCCCAATCTTTACGATATTCATCTGGCACATCAAAATCTTTATACTTAACGTGATGGGGTGGAGCTTCAATCTGAATATAACCACCAGCGCGGAAAGGAACACTTTCACCGTCAGGAATGGCTAGTTTAAGCTCTTTAATGAAGGTTGCTTCGTTATTGTTAGAAATAACTTCACAGTCCCATTTTTTGATACCAAATACTTCTTCAGGCAATTCAATGTCCATATCTTGCTTGATAGATACTTGACATGACAAGCGGCAACCACTTTTAGCTTCGCGCTTAGAGATGTGGTCAAGTTCAGTTGGTAATATTTCACCACCACCAGACTTAACATCTACAGTACACTGTCCGCAAGAACCACCACCGCCACATGCTGATGATACAAATATACCTGATTCAGCCAGTGCGCCAAGTAACTTGCCACCTGGCGAGGTTGTAATTGCTTTATCTGGGTCGCCGTTGATAGTGATTCTTACATCACCCTCTGGTACTAATTTCGATTTTGCAAACATGATGATAAAAACCAGCGCTAAAACGATAGCGATGAACATGCCTACACCGAGATAGATTTCTATTTGATTCATTATCTATACTCCTAATCGCTTTACAGCGATATACCTGTGAATGATTGGAAGCCCAATGCCATCAAGCCAGCAATCATAAACACAGAACCCAATCCGCGAATACCATCTGGCATATCAGCATACTTCAACTTCTCTCTAACCGCAGCTAACAGAATGATAGCAATGGCCCAACCAGCGCCGCTGCCAATTCCATATACGATACTTTCAGTAAAGTTGTATTCGCGCTGAACAGCAAACGCAACACCACCGAATATTGCACAGTTTACGGTGATAAGCGGTAAGAAGATCCCTAGTGCGTTGTATAAAGCTGGGAAAAACTTGTCCAGTGTCATTTCCAGTATCTGCACAAGTGCCGCTATAACACCAATGAAAGTAAGGAAACTCAAGAAGCTGAGATCAGCATCTGGAAGTCCGGCCCATGCAAGCGCACCTGGGGCAAGTAAATTTACATAGATAAGTTGGTTAACTGGTACAGAAATACCCAATACCACGATAACTGCTACGCCCAAACCCATTGAGGTAGCTACTTTTTTCGATACCGCTAAGAAAGTACACATTCCCAAAAACAGAGACAATGCCATATTTTCTACGAAAACGGCTCTAATAAATAATGCTGCGTAATGTTCCATGGTTATTCCTTAGGCTCTACTTGTTCAGGACGGATAGTACGGATAAACCAGATCATACCGCCAATCAGGAAGAATGAGCTGAACGGAAGAATTAGAAGACCGTTACCTTGATACCAACCACCATTAGTAACTAGAGGCAGAATTTCAAAACCTAAGATAGTACCGAAGCCAAAAAGCTCTTTGATGGTGCCAATCACGATTAGGATGAAAGAGTAGCCCAGACCATTACCTAGGCCATCTAAGAAACTCATGCCTGGAGGTGACTTCATCGCATAAGCTTCAGCACGACCCATTACTATACAATTTGTAATGATCAAACCAACGAATACCGACAACTGCTTAGATATTTCGTAGGAATAAGCCTTTAGGATTTGGTCAACCACGATCACCAATGATGCAATGATCGTCATTTGAATAATAATTCGCACACTAGATGGAATTTGGTTGCGAATTAACGAGATAAACAAATTAGAGAAAGCACATACCGCAGTAAGTGCCAACGACATAACTAATGCCGTCTCTAGCTTGGTTGTAATCGCCAATGCAGAACATATACCAAGTACGTGTAAAGCAATTGGATTGCTATCTAATATGGGCCCTAACAGGGCTTTTTTCATTTCTTTTGTGTCAGCCATTGTTATGCCTTATGATTTCCAAGATTGCTTTGAAAGGTATGTACCGTAACCGTCTTTACCTGCCCAGTATTGCAATGTATTTTCGACACCGTTACTGGTTAAGGTTGCACCAGATAGTGCATCAACAGCGTATTGGTCGCCCTCGGTTCCACCTTTGCGTACTTCGATTGCGACGTCGCCATTTTCGAAAAGTTTCTTACCATCCCACTGCTCCTGCCAATCTGGGTTTTGAATCTCACCACCCAATCCTGGCGTTTCTTTGTGTTGGTAATAAATCAATTCACGGATAGTTTTACCGTCAGAATCCAAGGCAAGAAAGCCATACATCAAGTCCCATAAGCCACTGCCGTGAACAGGAAGCACTAAACGCTCAACATTTCCTGATTCGCCTTTAATGTGGAATACGCTTGCTACTTTCGCTCTGCGCGAGAAACCAGCAGGGCTTCCATCAACAGCAACACTTGTGTCAGCCGCTTTAGATACACGACCATACATGTCGTAAGCTTTGCCCGTGCCCTTTGCAGGGTTCTCAACATAAGCACCCGTTTCTAAGTCGACAAAACGTTCTTCGACTTTCGCTTCATAAATGTCTGCAATTTCTTGCTTAGTTTTCGCTTCGCCTAACAAACCTGCAGCAGCAAGAATATTAGATTGTCTGTCGAGAGCAGCATTGGTTTGCTGCAAAGAGCGTAAACCAACAGCAGAACCAGACACAACAATTGAACATGCCAGACAAACGGCAACAACGATTAGAATTGTTTTTCCTAAAGTTTCTTTTTTAGCCGACACGTGCAAGCCTCCGTTTAATGTTGCTTTGCGCTACGAAGTAATCAAACAGTGGCGCCCAAAGATTAGCGAACAATATCGCAAGCATAATCCCCTCAGGGAAAGCTGGGTTAATAACACGAACCAACACGGTCATTAAACCGATAAAGAAGCCATACATCCATTTACCTTGATTGGTAAATGAAGCCGACACAGGATCGGTTGCCATGAAAAACATACCAAATGCCAAACCGCCTATTACGAAGTGCCAGTAGAAAGGCATTGCGTAAATCGAACTTGCATCGGGAGCAAAGAAGTTTAGTAAGGTGCTGAAGAAAGTTACGCCAAGCGCTACACCCAACACAATTCGCCAGCTGGCGATGCCTAAGTAAATAATGAATAAGCCACCAAGCATAATCATCAAGCTTGACACTTCACCAACAGAACCTGGAATGTTACCCAAGAACGAGTTCATCCAAAGGTCCATATCGGTGTAATCCATTTCGCCGTTTGCGGCGTTACTTAACCATGTTGCACCTGAGTAGCCATCAGCTAATTCAGCGGCAATCCATGGTTGGTCACCAGAAATTTGCGCAGGATAGGCGAAGTATAGGAAAGCACGGCCTGAAAGTGCCGGATTAAGGAAGTTTCGACCCGTACCGCCAAAGATTTCCTTAGCGATAACCACACCAAAAGTGATACCCAGTGCTACTTGCCATAGCGGAATAGTTGCAGGTAGTGTAAGAGCAAACAACACCGAAGTAACAAAGAAACCTTCGTTAACTTCATGTTTTCTTACCGACGCAAATAATACTTCCCAGAATCCACCAACAACAAAGGTAGTGGCATAGATTGGAATGAAGAAGCATGCACCGTAGAACATCATGCCCAGTGCACCAGAGTCGGCTGTTAAATTACCACCGAAAAACTGAAATAAAGCAGTTTGCCAACCATCATACATAGCTCCACCAGCGATGATCGCGTCCTGAGCCTGCACACCTACGTTGTACATACCATAAAACATAGCTGGGAAGGTTGCCATCCAAACCATGATCATGATGCGTTTAAGGTCAATACTGTCTTTAACGTGAGTATTGGCTTTGTTTACTTTGCCTGGTGTGTAGAAGATAGTAGCTGCCGCTTCATACAAGGCGTAGAATTTTTCATACTTGCCGCCTGGTTCAAAATCAGGTTCGACTTTTTCAATTAATGCTTTTAAACCCATGACTTAACCCTCTTCTTCTATCTTGGTTAAACACTCTCTCAAGATTGGCCCGTAGTTATATTTGCCGGGGCAAACGTAGGTACATAATGACAAATCTTCCTCATCAAGCTCCAATGCGCCCAAGCTGGCGGCACCTTCGGTATCACCTGAAATGATGTCACGAAGTAATAGCGTTGGAATTATATCCAACGGCATGATGCGCTCGTAGTTACCAATAGGAACCATTGAACGGTCAGACCCGTTGGTCTGCGTGGTCATATTAAATAATTTTTTCGGAGACAAGTGCCCTAAATAGGCGCGTGTGACAGAATGCTGATTTGAGCCAGGCATAATCCAACCGAACAAACGTTTTTCCTTATCTTCTACAAGCAAGGATACCTGAGTGTGATAGCGCCCTAGGTAGGCATGAGGGCCGCTCGCATTAGTGCCGTTTAATACAGAACCAGAAACCGCACGTACTGGACCCTCGATGGTCTCACCAGCTGATATCTCGTCGATGCTAGCGCCCAGAACAGTTTTGATTATTTTAGGAGCCTTAGCCGCCGGACCAGCAAGTGAAATAACTTTGGTTGTATCTAGTTGGCCCGTTTTGAACAGGACGCCGAAAGCGATGACGTCTTGATAGCCAACATGCCAAACAAATTTATTAGCACCAACGGGATCAAGATGATGAATATGCGTTCCCACTAAACCCGCTGGATGGGGCCCGGCAAACTCGTTTACATCAACACTTGCATCACCAGTAGGGATATCAGCATTCGGTGCTTTAGACACAAATACTTTACCGTCGGTGAGCTTTCCAAGCACTTTCAAACCAAATGCAAAGTCGTCTTTGCGTTCAGAAATGACTATTTGTGGGTCAACGGCAAGTGGATTTGTGTCCATCGCTGATACGAATATCGATGATGGACTAGAACCGACCGCTGGGTTTTTACTAAATGGACGGGTACGAATAGCTGTCCAAGCACCAGAATCGACTAGCAACTGAGCAATCGTATCACGCTCAGCAGAGGCTAGAGATGCTTCATCAAAGGTAGCAAAGGTGACAGCCTCGTCGCCTTTAATACTGATAACCACCGATTGCAAGACACGTCTTGCACCGCGATTAATCTCAATGACTTCACCTGCTGCAGGAGCGGTAAATTTAACACCCGGGTTCTTTTTGTCTTCAAAAAGCAATTGCCCTTTTTTGACCGTATCACCAACCTGAACATGCATAGTTGGCCGCATGCCATTATATTCTTCACCAAGGACTGCAACCTTCGTAACAGCTGGTCCGTCTAGGACTTTCTGCTCGGGGGCGCCTTCGATAGGAAGATCTAAGCCTTTCTTGATTTTTATCATACGTAATTGACTACTCTAATTTAAGATACCAATTTTAATCAGCCTATCGGCTTGTCTACCTGAAAGCCGATTAAAATTTGCCTCTAGCGCGCTACCACTCACACGCAAGTAAGGCACCGACCACACTTATAACGATAAAACGACACATAAGTTCAAAGGTAGGCCTGCAAATCAGAAGGTCTACGAACATCCGTGGTTATTTTATTATTATGTGTTTGTGCATTACATTTTGTGGAATTTATGAAGAAAACGACATTCTCTTCTTCCACCTAGTAAATGATCGGGCGGATTTTAGCACTAATGAGGGTAAAAAGGCTATGCCAAAAGTGCTAAATCGGCTAAATATATCGCCCTAATGTGAACAAAATCTTCCACTTAGCGCCTTGCAACGCAATGTAACACTTGCGTTGAAGGCCTAAGGTATAAATATTTACTTATAAGTCTAGTTTCGCGACATTTAGGACCATTCAACTACCGGATTAATATCAGCCTCATAATCAACATCCTTAATTTCGAAACCGAATAAGTTAAGGAACTCTCTGTTATAGCCCGCATAGTCACTCAATTGATGGAAATTTTCTTGCGTCACTTGGTCCCACAAAGCTTTGATTTTGGCTTGCGTTGCCTCATTAGTTTCTTTACCTTCCATGTGAAACCTATTCATATCATCTACTGGTGGGTTTGCCACGTAAAGCCGTTCTGAAAATAGACCTACTATCTGCTCAATGCAACCTTCATGCGTACCCTCTTCCTTCATTACTTTATAAATTAACGAGATGTAAAGTGGCATCACAGGAATAGCCGAGCTTGCTTGCGTCACCAAAGCCTTCAATGAACTTACATTCGCTTTTACATGCTGCGAAGCCAGCTTACTTTCAATGGCGCTAGCCGCTCTATCTAAATCTTCTTTCGCTAGACCTATCGTTGCTTGACCGTAAATAGGCCAAGTAAGCTCTTTACCAATATATGTGTAAGCTGTCGTTTTGGCATTATCTGCCAACACACCTGCATCACCCAGCATTGTTAACCAACGCTCCCAATCCTCACCGCCCATCACTTTCACTGTGTGGTCAATTTCCTCTTGGCTTGCTGGCTCAAGTGTAATTTCGTGCACTTTGTCTTTGTCGGTATCGTAGGTTTTCGTTGTATAGGCTTGCCCCACCGGCTTGAGCGTCGACTTAAAGGTTTCGCCGCTATCTGGATCAGTACGTCTTGGTGACGCAAGACTGTATATAACGAGATCGACGCTACCCAAATCTTGTTGGATTTTTTCGATAGTCGCTTTTTTCATCTCATCAGAGAAGGCGTCACCGTTCATCGATTCTGCATAAAGGCCTTCAGCCTTCGCCTGTTCATGAAAAGCAGCGGTGTTGTACCAGCCAGCTGTGCCTGTTTTTCTTTCTGTTGGTTGCTTTTCAAAGCAAATACCAAGCGTTTTTGCGCCATAACCGAACGCTGATGTAATTCTCGATGCTAGGCCATAGCCAGTCGAGCAACCAATTACTAACACGTTCTTTGGTGCGCCTATCTCAGCTTTGTCTGCAATATTTTGTGATTTAACGTATGCAATTTGATTTTCTACACTTTTCGCACAGCCTACTGGGTGGGCGTTTGTGCAAATAAAACCTCGAACTTTTGGCTTAATAACCATAAATAACTTCCTTTGTTAGCACGCATAAAGCAGCGCGCAATAATGTGGACACCGAGAAAATGATAAATCGACTAATGGCGCGCATTCTAATGCTTTGTGCTCGAATAACAAATCAGAGCAGCTAAAACTTACTCGCGATTGTCGAAATACTCTTGCTCCGAAATTTTATGGTAAGCCTTCGCGTCCTGATAGAAAGCATCATAAGACGCATAAATTCGGTCAAAGTCTTCATCTGATGCACGTTTTTCTTTTATCACTTTTGCAGTAGCGACTTTAAGAGCGTCTATAACGTCTTTCGGTAAGGGGCGCATCTCAATTCCATGCTCCTCAAGTAACTGCCTCATCGCATTTGGGTTTCGAGCAGTATACTCATCTAGCATGTCTTGATTTGCAGCACGCGCAGCTACTTCAACGATCTTTTGTAAGTCTTGAGGTAAAGCTTCATAGGCTTGCTTATTCACTGTGAATTCAAGCATAGTGCCGGGTTCGTGCCATCCACTGTGATAGTAAAATTTTGCCGCTTTGTGTAGGCCAAATGCTAAATCATTATATGGCCCGACCCACTCGGTTGCGTCTATTGCGCCGGTTTGCAGTGCTGTGAATAACTCACCACCGGTTAGGGTAACTGGCAATCCCCCCACTTCTTTGAACACCTCACCACCGAGACCGGGAATTCGCATTTTCAAGCCTTGGAAATCTTCCAAGCTGTTAATTTCCTTTTTAAACCAACCCGCCATCTGAGTACCTGAACTACCACCTGCAAAGGGAATTACACCATAGGGCTCGTACAACTCACGCCAAAGCTTCAAACCATCGCCATAGTGCAACCAAGCATTCATTTCTGTGGCATTCATACCAAAAGGGATAGTCGTAAATATAGGAGCCGCAGGCATTTTCCCCTTCCAATAATAAGCACCAGCATGCCCCATTTGTACGCTTCCGCTAGAGACTGCATCGAAAACCTCAAAGCCAGGAACAAGCTCACCCGCACCATAAACACGCACTTCTAAGCGACCGCCAGACATTTCATTGACATAATTTGCAAAAGTTTCTGGCCCTTTGCCCAAACCGGGAAAATTCTTTGGCCATGAGGTCACCAACTTCCATTTTATTTTTTCTGCTGGAGCTGCGTTATTGTCAGTTGAATTGTCTTGAGATTTACCACCACAAGATGAAAGCGCCAACATACTTACTGCAAGGCATAGACTAGCCAAGATCTTTTTCATCATTTCTCCTTAAAAGTACAATAATTAGTCACTATTGCCATAAACCAAATTTGGTAACCAAGTAATTAATTCTGGCCATATCGCCATCAGCACTAACACAATGAGTTGTATGATTATAAAGGGAATTACTCCCTTATACATCTGCTCGGTTTTAACCGAGTCTTGTGTTACGCCACGCAAATAGAAAAGCGCAAATCCAAACGGTGGTGTTAAGAAACTCGTTTGCAAATTAACAGCAATCATAATGCCGAGCCACACTGGGTCCATGCCCATCATAATCAAGATAGGTGCAATGATAGGTACGACCACGAAAGTAATTTCAATAAAATCTAATATAAAGCCCAATAAAAAGATAACGACCATTACCAACAGCATTGCGGTGAAAGCCCCGCCCGGTAAATCCGAGAAAAAGTCATTCAGCAATTCTTCACCACCGAAACCTCTAAATACCAAGGAGAAAACCGAAGCCCCTATGAGTATCAGAAACACCATACAAGTCACTTTAGTCGTTTCACGCACCACGTATTTTGTATTACTCAGACTAAGCTGCCGCTTCATCAGTGCGAGTAACACCGCTCCTATCGCGCCCACGCCGGCCGCCTCAGTAGGCGTTGCTTTACCCGAGAGTATCGACCCTAATACAGCCACAATAAGAATAAGTGGCGGTAACAATGCCTTGAGTAAACCAGATAACTTGGCATGTTCACTTAGCTGTCCATGCTTAGGCACTTGAGATGGACTGAATTTGCTCACACCCCACAAATACAGTAAGTAAAGTACAACTAAGACGAGGCCGGGAATTAACGCCCCCACAAATAAATCACCTACAGAAACACTTTCAGGTGAGAAAATACCCATATCGAGTTGCGCTTTTTGATAGGCACTCGACAGCACATCCCCTAATAATACCAAAGCGATAGAGGGGGGAATAATTTGCCCGAGCGTACCTGTCGCGCATATGGTCCCAGTCGCTAACTCAGGCGAATAGCCTCGTTTGAGCATAGTGGGCAATGATAATAACCCCATTGTCACTACTGTAGCACCCACTATGCCTGTACTAGCCGCTAGTAACATACCTACAAGAATGACAGACACTCCAAGACCAGTCTTAAAGCGCCCTAACAAACCCGACATAGCAATAAGGAGGTCCTCTGCGATTTTTGATCGTTCAAGTACCACTCCCATAAAAACAAACAATGGCACGGCAATGAGCGTTTGATTGTTCACAATCCCAAAAAGACGACTGGGCGTTGCCAATAAGTAACTTGCATCAAATGCACCAAAGAGAATGCCAAGCCAAGCAAATAATAAAGACACGCCGGCCAAGGTGAGCGCCACCGGATAACCAACCAGTAAGAAAATGCAAACAACTAAGAATAAGACAAGAGACAATATTTCCATTAGTTTGCCTCATCCTGGCTTGCGTTGAGTTCAGCCTTATTGGAATTAATGCCTACCAATACGAGTACCTGCTTTATGACTTCGGAGATACCTTGCAAGAGCATGGTGAGTGAAAAAACAAGAATAAATGATTTGAGTACATAGAGAAATGGCAGACCACCCGATTCCATAGAACCTTCAAGTGTTTGCCAGGATTCGGCTACATAGTGCCAACTAACGATACTTATAAACGCCATTACAGGGATAAGCAAAAATAGACTGCCTATCAGATTTACCACTGCTTTGCGTTTTGCATTAAAACGACGATAGAACACATCAACACGAACATGCCCATCGTGCTGCAAAGTATAAGCACTGCCCAAGAGAAACACGGCCGCGTGAAGGTAGGTGACAGATTCCTGCATCGCAATCCAGCCCATATTGAAACCATAACGCAAAATAACAACGACAAATGTGATCAAAGCCATGAGAAAGGTAAAATAGCTGATCCACTCGCCTAACTTTTTGTTAACTAAATCGATCGCTGTCGACACAACCAACAGAGCCTTCATTAACGACATGGCCTATCCTCGCCTGATTAACCCAACAACACCCTATCATCATATTCTTGCACAGAAAATTTAGCTTCGTTACACCTTTTTTATGCTTTTTTGCACATTTTATCTATTACTTAAGGTCTTATTTTGTTAATCATATGTAAAAACCATCAAAAGGTGGCACACTTAATTTCTTGGGAAAGTTTCATAGTGCAAAGCAATAAGCCGAGGTAATACAAAAATGACCAACACACTAAATCGTCAAAATAAACTTGACCGTCGTCACTTCATCAAATCCTTAGGCGCGGGAATTCTGCTATCCTCCATGGGACAACACGGCATCGCTCTGGCATCCTCGCAACGAAAAGTGGGAGTAGCATTAGTTGGTTTGGGAAATTACAGCGAGACAATTCTAGCGCCAGCCCTGCAAGCAACTAAATACTGTGAGCTAAAAGGAATTGTTACTGGCAGCCCGTCAAAAATACCAAAATGGCAAAAAGCTTACAGCATTCCAGATAAAAACACTTATACCTACGACAATATGCATGAGCTCGCCAATAACCCTGATATTGATGTTGTATATGTTGTAGTACCTACAAGCCTACATTTAAAATATGCCGAAATTGGAGCCAATGCGGGCAAACATGTGTGGTGTGAAAAACCGATGGCGATGACCGTAGCCCAGTGCCAACAGATGATCAATGTCTGCCGGAAAAATAAAGTGCAACTGACTGTCGGTTACAGAATGCAGCATGAACCCAACACCCGAAAACTAAACAGCTATGCGCTTGAGAAAAAGTTTGGCCAAACTGAGTCGATCATTACTCGGGCTGGCTACGCCGGAAAAGGTTTCCCACAAGATAACTGGCGAATGCAAAAAGCAATGGGGGGCGGAGCGATGTACGATATGGGGGTATATCCTGTGAATGGCGCTCGCTTTTTGTCAGCAATGGAACCCATCGCCATAACCGCAACTCATGACAAGTCGCACCCGCACATATTCAAGGAAGTAGACGAAACAACTAATTTTACCCTTGAGTTTCCAAACGGTGTTACAGCAGATTGCGCCACGTCGGTCGTTAAAAATTATAATCTAGCACGGGTGAAGGCTAGCGAGGGTTGGTACGAATTAGAACCCATGTCGAACTACAGCGGGGTGAGTGGTAAAACAAGTGATGGAGAAATATTAACTGCAATACGTGGTATGCAGCAAAGTCTTCAGATGGACAACGACGCTCTGGCAATACTTGGTAAGGGGCCTATATTAGTGAATGGAGAAGAGGGCCTAAAAGATATTCACATCGTACAAGCAGCATTTGAGTCAGTGGCGAAAAACAAGAGAATCGTGCTGTAATTAATCGCAGGCGCGGTCATCGTGAACAAGATGAGCGCCTGCGCCATTATGGTTTATACGCAGATTATTGCGTGCAGTATTGTGTGTGCAGCGCTCTCTAGTCGCAAGCTTGGGCTACACGCGGGCTTAGGCTAGACGCGAGCTTAGGCTAGGCGCGAACTTGTCCGCTCCCCTCAACTAAGTATTTTTCAGTGGTCAGTGACTCCAATCCCATAGGGCCATAAGCATGCAACTTAGTAGTTGCAATACCGATCTCGGCACCTAGACCGAGTTGGCTGCCGTCGGAAAAGCGAGAGCTTGCATTTACCATTACGACAGATGCATCAACAGAACGCTGGAATCGTTTGGCTAAAACATCATCTCTTGTGCAGATGACTTCAGTATGATTACTTCCGAAGCGAGCAATATGTTGTATAGCCTCATCGGCATCATCAACAATTTTTATCGCTATTTCTAAATCAAGATACTCCTCACCAAATTCGTCATCAGCTATCACCTTGGCATCATTGAAATAAGCTGCACCTTTCTTACAGGTGTTTATTACAACAGAATGTTCCTGTAATACTGGGCCTGCGATTGATAAAAATTCAGAGGCTATTTCTTTATGAACAATTAAGCCCTCTAGCGCATTACACACGCCGGTTCGTTGAGTTTTGCCATTTACCAATAGGTTAAGGGCGGTTTCCAAATCAGCATCTTTATCGACATAAAGGTGACACACTCCTTTAAAATGCTGAATTACTGGCACCTTACTATTTTCAGTAACGTAGTTAATTAGCCCTTCTCCACCGCGAGGAATGATTACGTCGATATACTCTTTCTGCTCCATTAATTCTTGCATTAAGGCACGGTCTGGGTCTGGCACGACGGAAATAAGTTCTTTTGGTAAATTATGAGCTTCCAATACAGTATGCATAAGCCCGGCAATGAATTTACTGGTAGTGAGTGCTTCTTTACCACCGCGAAGTATGGCTGCGTTACCAGACTTAAAGCAAAGTCCTGCCGCATCCGCGGTCACGTTTGGACGGGCCTCATAAATCATACACACAACGCCTAAAGGCACACGCATTTTTTTTATCTTCAAGCCGTTGGGCCGCGTGCTAATCTCTCGCTCTATACCAACAGGATCTTGCAAGGAAGCGACCGTATCTAAGCCTTCCGCCATTGCTTCAATGCGCTCTTCGTCCAAGGTTAAGCGGTCTATCATTGCAGCACCTAAGCCGTTTTCGTTGGCAGCTACTAAGTCTGCTTTATTTGCTGTAACAATGGCATTTGAATTCGCGCGTAAAGCCTTAGCCATATCCAACAAAACTGCGTTTTTTTGTGCTTCATCAACGACGCTGAGGACTCGCGCAGCTTCGGCTGCTTTCTTCGATAGTGTTTTAATTAAACTCATTTTTCCTCCAGTACGGCGATGTTATTTTCAGATATTATAGGGCCAGTTGTATTTTGAAGCTTACTGGCGAAGCTTTTATCGTCTTGTTCGGCGATGAAACTAAGCAAGCAACTACTGTAGTTAGACTTTGCTTTTGCTAATCGCGTGCCGTCGTCCTTACGCACCAAAATGGTATCACCAACCGAGAAATCACCATTTACCTCAACAATTTCGTCGCTAGTTAATTGGTCGCTATCGTCCTCCAGCCCAGCATTAAAGCCGTTATCAACAACCACTTCCCCCTGAGCTGTTGACGTGTGGGTCATCCAATGCAAATGCTCTTTCATGGGTTGCTGACTAGACGGGAAATGCGTCCCTGGATTTTTCCCCGATATTAACGCATTAAATGACTGCTCAGTAAATCCATTGATTAAAAAAGTATCTATGCCATGCGCCACTGCTTTTTGCGCAGCTTGAACTTTTGTCTTCATTCCACCTGTTCCTACAGCGCTGGATGCACCGCCTGCCATCGAAAAAATACTGGCATCGATATGATTCACCTTGGCTATCAGTTTCGCATCTGGGTTTTCATGCGGGTTACTATCGTACAAGCCATCTACGTCAGAGCATATAATTAAGGTATCGGCGTCTGCTGCGGCTGCAATCATTGCAGACAGGTTGTCGTTATCCCCTACCTTTAGTTTATCGGTGGTAACCGTGTCGTTTTCGTTTAGCACTGGCAAAATGTCATTTTTCAATAATGCCAAAATAGTCTCTTTGATACTCACGTAACGCTCACGATCGCGAAGATCGCCATGCGTAACCAGTATTTGCGCAGTTGGGAAGTCAAAGAGTTTGTCCCAGGTAGCCATCATTTCCATTTGTCCTGCAGCCGCCATTGCCTTTTTCATCGCCATATTCACTTCTTTTTTGTCATCAAAAAGATGTGACCCTGCGGCAACGCTGCCTGACGATACTAAAACCACCTCAATACCCATACTTTTGCAGCGCACAATAAATTGTGCAATACCAAGCAAATAGCGACTACTACATCCGTTCTGCTTGGGCGCTATAAGAGCGCTACCGACTTTAATAACGATACGCTTCCAACTTGAAATATTCATTTACTATCTTACCTTGAAGAATTATAAAACATTGCGTATGCAAACGCAGGAAATGTAGACTTATATTCACTGCCCAGCCAAGAATATGCTTAAGCCACTTACATTCAACTCAATTAATTAGACATCTAACTATATTATTGATCAAAACCTATTATGAAAGCAAGTAAGCACTACTTTTTGCCGTAAAAAATACCAATGTCAAGAAAAACACTAGAGATCAAATGCATTGAGAACAACCCAAATTCTAATAAACATCCATATATCGAGCATACAACTATGCTCATAATGGCATTAACCATGGATTAAAATGACCCTTGAGTGTCTGTCGTCATCAGCTATGTAGCTCATAAACAGGCATAGCGTTTAGCGATATTTTTTGATAGAGTTCAACGTAATAACATATATCACTTATTTTTGCCTAGAGCCTTACTCTGCCCATTGAGTGATCATAAATACAGACTGATGCGAAAGCTTGAGTGTTCGCAGCACCTTATAAATAGCTAGCTAATTGGAGTGTAAGCTTTGGAAAAGTATGAAGAATTATTGGTATCATTGCGCAAAGTGATTAGGGCCATCGATCTTTATTCAAAGAAGCTAAGCAAAGACTCGGGCCTAACTAGTCCGCAACTGCTCGTCATGCAAGAAATCAATCAGCATGATGGTGCAATGGTCAAAGATATTGCCAGTAGCATCAATCTTAGCTCTGCAACCGTCACCACAATTTTAGACCGCTTAGAGTCTAAACAATTTGTAGTTCGAGAGCGTTCAACCGTCGATAAGCGAAAAGTGGCCGTTCACCTAACATCGGTAGGCCAAGACGTGCTTGAGAGCGCTCCTAAACCTCTGCAAGAGCATTTCATCGATCGCTTCGAAAAATTAGAAGAGTGGGAGCAGACACAACTTGTTGCAACAATGCAACGTGTAGCGCTGATGATGGACGCTGAAGAGCTTGATGCAGCTCCTATGTTAGAAGTCGGAGCAATACAAACGCCTGAAAACCCAAGTTCAGACTGAGGTAAACATGATCAATAATATAAAAAAATATGCAACTAACATCGGCCTGTCTTTAATTGCGGTTTTTATTACGTTTGCACTGCTTGACGCATTTTGGTTGGGGTGGTTTTCAGTTGACACTTATCAAACCGAAATGAAAGGCATGCTTCGAGAGGATTTTATCCGGTGGCCGTGGCTAATTTTTTACCTCATGTATGGTTTCGTTACCTTTGTGTTAGCAGTTGTCGCTAATCGTGACAAGCCTTGGTTTTATGCAAGCATCGACGGTGCGCTTTTAGGTTTAGCAAGTTACGGCGCCTACAATCTCACCAATTATAGTATTCTTGAAGGATTCACACTCAAAATAATGCTAGTCGATTGGAGCTGGGGAATATTCTTAACTGCGTCATCCGCTACTGCTGGGTGGCTGGGCTTTCAATTTAGAAAGCCCAAAGCAGTAGACAAGATTTAAGGGGCTAGTGAGTCGTCATCCTGAGCATAATCGTCGTCACCATCAAGTAAGGCGCTTGCTGCAGTGCTATGTACCGAGAAAAAGTTTCTGCGCTGACGCGCCAAGCGAATGTATTTCATCCAGGCTTTTTCTATCCCATTGCTTACCTCTTCGAAGCCATTTACTACGCTAACAAAGTGACGCTCTTCGTCGGTCTCAGGCAACAAGCTCCCATCTTCCAAGCCCGCAAGAGTAGCACCGAAGGTGCTGAGGGCATTAGCCTCCGCTATACTAAAATCGCCGGACTTAGCAAAGCCGTAGGGAAAGCGTTTATCATCTCTAAAGGCTTTACTACCTACTCTGATATTTGTAGAAATCATGATGCTACCTCATACATAACGCAAAATAATGTTGAAACTGACTTTTAAATGAAAAACACGCTGAGTAACAACAAAATATTTTTGTCTTATCCATAAAGTTTTACGATAGCCCTGTATGTCAGACTAGATGCCATCATTTATTTTTGTCTTCACGGTCACATTTATTTGCTTTACAGCCACATTTAGCTCGCATTTAATACGGCAGTGTTAAACTTAACTAAGTAACAAAACGATGAGCAAAGACTTTCGCTTTCAAAAAGATGAGCACGATTACGACGATGATGAATATCCCACGATGTTAAAACAAAAGGGGAAGGCAGGTTTGACTGCAAAAAAAACCAAAGCACACATTGCCCAGAAAAAGAGAGCAAGTAAGTGCCTTACCGAGGTAAGGGCTAAGGGAAGCATTGAGAATTCTCTTAGCCAATTCTAAGCGAGTAAAGATTAGCTAATTAAGTCGCTGAACTGATTGCGCTTTACGCAAAAAATGTTTATAAACCAGTAAAAATGTTTACTGGTTTTTTTATGGACGTCAGATTTTTAACCACATTTTTAGAAGTAGCAGAAACTCGCCATTTTGGAAGAGCTGCCGACAACTTGTTTTTAACGCAGTCTGCAGTAAGTGCTCGCATTAAACTATTAGAAGAATACTTCAACACCGTACTCTTCATTCGGCACCGAAACAGTATCCAAATTACGCCTGCCGGTGAAAAGTTACTCCCTTTTGCTCGTCGTCTTGCAGATACTTTAACCGACGCAAGAAAACTCTTAGCCGAGGAGGAATGTCAGCACGTGAGCTGCGCCTCAACGCAAAACGCTTTCGCTTTGTTCATGTCATCAATGTTGCCCACTTTATTGTCGAGTTTTTCACAGATGAGCTTTAGGCATGAAGTGTCATCAAGTGAGCAACTTACTCGACATCTTCACGAACATCGTATCGACTTTGCATTGTCAACCAATAAACTGAAAGCTGATGACATTGTAGATATTCCATTACTCGAGTTCCCGTTAAGTGTGTTTGAGTCAAGCTCAACCGACGCGGCTGATAGCCAAGAATTACAAGACATAAATGTAGAATGGGCGAGCCATATCAACGACGATATATATGAGCGCTTACCTGAATTAAGAAAAGCGCGATTTAGAACGTCATCAATTGATGTTGCAACCTCAATAGCGAGTCAACGCGCATGCCGCTTGATTCTCCCAAGCGCTAATCATGAACATATTGACCAGCGCCTGCGCAACACTATGCAAAGCTTTAAGCAAAGTCCTGATAAGCTCAATATAAAGGCAGTGGTATACCTCCATAAACTAAAGAAAGTAAATAACACGGGAATCGAAGAGCTTATTCAGTTTATGCAAAACGATGAATTTTCATCGTGAGAAACAGTTACTGAGAATTCCATTTCAAAGTATAAAGCTCAGTGCGGCGGTCTTTGAGATTATTAACAGAGCCTTCGCTTCTCACATGCTTGAGTTTATCTAGGTCGAGATCAGAAAACATGATCATCTCGGTGTTCGCGGTTGTCTCGCTGACTATTGCATCGTGAGGAAAGGCGAAATCTGAAGGCGAAAAAACCGCCGACTGCGCATACTGAACATCGAGATTTTCAACCGATGGTAAGTTTCCGCAGCTTCCACAAATAACCACATAACACTCATTTTCGATTGCTCTGGCTTGAGCGCAGTGTCTGACTCTAAGGTAGCCATTTTTAGTATCAGTCCAAAATGGTACGAAAATGATGTCCAAATCCTTTTCAGACATGAGCCTAGAAAGCTCAGGAAATTCGATGTCGTAACATATTAAGATACCCACTCTACCGGCATCCGTTTCAAATACGCTTATTTCATTACCACCTCGAATAACCCAATCTCGACGCTCATGTGGAGTAATATGTATTTTGTATTGGCATTCCACGGTACCGTCTCTTCGGCACAAGTAGCTGGCGTTATATACTTCATCGCCCACTAAAAGGGGCAAGGAGCCTGTGATCACGTTAATGTTGTAACTCACCGCCAGCTTCGACATTTCAATTCTGAAACGTTCAGTGAAACTTGCCAAGAATCGAATAGCTTCAACTTGTTGGCTTTGATCGGGGCACAGACCCATTAATGAGGCATTGAAAAACTCTGGAAACACCGCAAAATCGCTTTTGTAACTCGATAAGGCGTCGATAAAATACTCAACCTGTTGAAGCACATCGTCTACTGACTCAACCTCCCTCATCATCCATTGAACCGCTCCCACCCTTACAATGGCTTTACGACTATCAATGACTGTTTCTGAAGACTCGTACAGATAATTATTCCACTCTAATAAGGTTGCGTAACCTAATGACTTCTCGTCTTCTGGCAGGTATTTATGAAGTAAGCGTTTTACCTGAAAATCATTTGATAACTGAAAAGTAAGGATGGGGTCGTAAAGTTCTCGGCGTGCTACAGCCTGCAAGTATTCACTTGCCGATATTTTGTCAGCTTGAGCTTGGTAACCAGGAATGCGCCCGCCGGCAAGAATCGCTTTCAAATTCGCTTTTTTACACAACTCCTTTCTAGCTTCATATAAACGCCTGCCAAGGCGATATCCCCTATACTCAGGATCTATTAGTAAGTCGAGACCATAGAGCGCATCGCCATTCGGATTATTGTGTATCGCTTCGCGGTGACCAATTAGATCGTCGTAGGTATGTGGATTACTAAAGCGGTCATAATCAACTTGAACGGTTAATGCGGCACCAATCACTTTGTCGCGATCAACGATGACAATTTGGCCCTCAGCAAAGTCCTCAATCAAACCCTTGATGGTAAATTCAGACCATGCGCCACCAATATCAACATACACCTTATCCATCAATACCTTTAATTGAGGATAATCGCTACTCTCTAAATTCCTAACGTTAAGATGCAGCTCGTTGTGCATAGTGTATGTACCCCTAGAAGAAATGTATGGTTACTTATGTAGTTGCAAGGTGTCTAACTGTTACTCACAGTCGCTTTTCGTCGAAAACGCTAAGATAGATTAAAAACAAAAAAGCCGCAATAAAATGCGGCTTTCGTTTCATCATCAATTCGATGAAGAAGTGCTAGTTAACTTAGTGACACTATCGACTACGCAACGATATCAAGAAGCTCTACGTCAAACACAAGAGTTGAGTATGGACCAATCGCACCACCGGCACCTTGTTCACCATAAGCTAGGTCGTGAGGAACATACAAACGCCACTTTGAGCCAACAGGCATCATTTGAAGTGCTTCGGTCCAACCTTTGATCACGCCACCTACAGGAAACTCAGCCGGTTGACCACGGTCATAAGAACTATCGAAAACGTCACCGTTGATTAATGTGCCATGGTAATGTGTGCGAACTGTCGATGCAGCTGATGGCTTATCACCATTACCCGCCGTGAGAATTTCGTATTGAAGACCTGAATCAGTCGTAACAACCTCTTCACGTTTAGCATTGTCTTCTAAAAACTTAGCGCCTTCTTCAACTGCACCAGCAAATTGCTCTTGCTTAGCGGCTTGCATACGCTCATGAATCTCAGTGAAAGCAGCACGAAGATCGTTGCTATCAACTTGTGGCTCTATGCGGCTGAAACCGTCGGTTAAACCGGTAAGTACCGTTTCCACATCAAGGCCGTCGAATGGGTTTGAAGCTAACTGCTCACCCATTTGATAACCAATACCGTAACTTGCCTGTGCTTCTACTGTTGAGTATTTATCTGACACGTGGTCTCCAAAATCTTAAGTTAAAAAAGGGTTTGGAGCTTAGATACTCCAAAACTGGTGGCGTAGCTTAGCATATATCCTCACCGTTTTACATGTGTCCTTATGAGCATTAGCATTATGATATAAGGCTTGAAATTAGACTTTAGGCTGAATCATGTATATCGTGTTACTAGGTCTATTTTTTCGAGGAAAAAGCAAAATATGAATGATTCGCTCAACGCACAACTGAAGGATACTGTACGTTACTTAGGCGCAACACTTGGGGAAACAATTGAAGCTGAGTTAGGCAGCGAATGGTTGCAAAAAATAGAGCAAATCAGACAAGATGGACGTGACTCTTATGCTGGCGAAGAAGAGAGCACAACTCGTTTGACCGCGTTATTCTCGTCACTTGATAATCCATCTCTTTTATCTATTGGCCGTGCCTTTGCACAATTTTTAAATCTTGCAAATATTGCCGAGCAAGAATACAACAGTGCAACACAACGCGACGAGTCTCTAGCCGTTTCATTAGAGAAAATAAAAGCACTAGGTGCCGATAAAGAAAAAGTACTTGAGGCGGTAAAAAACCTCAATATTGATTTAGTGCTTACTGCTCACCCCACCGAAGTTACTCGCCGCACTTTAATTCACAAGCATCGTCAACTGGCGGCGCAACTCCAGGAACTGCATGCGTCTGACTTAAGTGCTCACGATGAAAAACGAATTAAAACGCGTATTGCAGGCTTAATTAGTCAGGCCTGGCACACCGAAGAAATACGCTCGGTTCGCCCTACTCCAGTTGATGAAGCTCGCTGGGGATTTTCCGTTATCGAAACCTCGCTTTGGGAGGCCGTACCAGAATTCCTCCGAGAGCTCGATGAATACTTACAGAATCAATTTGATATAGAGTTGCCGCTTAATGCTAACACCGTGCAATTTAGTTCATGGATGGGTGGGGACAGAGACGGTAACCCTTTTGTTACGTCCAAAGTCACAGAAGAAGTATTAAAAAGAGCTCGTCGACGCGCCGCAAAGTTGTTTTCACTCGACCTCGACAATTTATACATTGAATTATCAATGAATGATTGTAGCCCGGAATTGCGTGAACTAGTGGGCGATACTAAAGAACCTTATCGTGCAGCTCTTAAGAGCGTGCGCGAAAAACTTGAGCTCACCAGAGATGGTAAAATTCCCATCGAGGAATGGGTTTCTAGCGATGAAGAATTATTAAAGCCCTTAATGGCTTGTTACAACTCTCTACACAAGTGTGGCATGAGTGTTATTGCTGAAGCTGCCCTCAAAGACACTATCCGACGAGTTCACAGCTTTGGAGTGCATCTACTTAAACTAGACGTCAGACAAGATTCAGAGCGTCATGCGGATGTTTTCAGTGAATTGACCCGTTATCTTGGTATTGGTGATTACGGACAATGGAATGAGGAAGATAAGCAAGCCTTCTTACTCAGAGAGCTTAGTTCAAAACGCCCATTGATCCCCGCAAAATGGGAGCCAAGTGAAGATGTACAAGAAGTCATTGATACTTGCCGAGTCATTTCTCGCCACAGTAAAGAAGGCTTTGGTATTTACATCATTTCAATGGCAAGCGAAGCATCTGACGTGCTTGCCGTGCAGTTACTCTTGAAAGAATGTGGCGTTGATTGGCCAATGCCAGTTGCTCCTTTATTCGAAACCCTCGACGACCTTAACAATTCTCCAAAAGTGATGCGCAATCTGCTCGATATTGACTGGTATCGTGGTTACATCTCTGGGCGACAATACGTCATGATAGGCTACTCTGATTCAGCCAAAGATGCCGGTTCATTAGCTGCTGGCTGGGCTCAGTATGAAAGCCAAGAAGCCTTAGTGGCGCTGGCTGACGATAAAGATGTAACGCTTACCTTGTTCCACGGTCGAGGTGGTACTATCGGCCGTGGTGGCTTACCGGCCAAAGCAGCCATTCATTCACAACCTCCAGGCTCACTCAGCGGTGGTTTTCGAGTAACCGAGCAGGGCGAAACAATCCGCTACAAATTCGGTATGCCGCAGTTAGCCAAGCGCAGTTTGTCTATATACGCCGCAGCCGTCGTAGAAGCGATGTTGTCACCGCCGCCCGCGCCAAAAAGCGAATGGCGCGAAACAATTACTAAAATGGCTGCCTTAGCACGCGATAATTACCGAGGTGTTGTGCGCACCGATCCAGAGTTTGTGCCGTATTTCCGAGTCGCAACACCTGAGCAAGAACTAGGTAAGTTGCCCCTAGGTAGCCGACCAGCAAAACGAAACCCTCAAGGCGGAATAGAGAGCTTACGCGCCATACCATGGATTTTTGCATGGGCACAAACTCGCATGGTATTGCCCTCTTGGCTAGGTGTGATGAAGGCAGTTGAGTCGGTCAAGAACGACGGTAACGATGCACTTGTGAAAGACATGATAGACAATTGGCCTTTCTTCAACTCGCGTTTATCGATGCTGGATATGGTGTTCAAAAAGGCTGAACCGCACATTAGCGCAGCTTACGATGCACGTCTTGTTCCTGAAAACCTAAAACATTTCGGTGAAGGTTTACGAGCTGAGTTGAAAGAGAGTATCGCTTCGATTTTGCGCATATTGGATCACACCGACATGATGGAAGACGACCCCCATGGCAGGCTTTCAATGGATATACGCGGCGGCTACTTAGAGCCTTTGCACTATCTGCAAATCGAGCTGTTAGACAGAATTCGCAAGGAAGGTACGTCGGAATATAGTGACAATGACATTGCGACCTTAGAAATGGCCATGATGGTTACTATTACAGGCATAGCTATAGGACTGAGAAACACCGGTTAAGACCTGAAATATAGGCAACTTTAGTGACAAAAAAACGCTTCCTCATACAGAGAGAAGCGTTTTTTTATTTTTAGCTTGCAAATTTTAGCATTTTTGCTTTTAAAGCAACGCGCTTAAGCGCTCATAGAACTAGCTATTTACGAAATCAACACCAAGCTTGATATCGCCACGCAAACCTTCAAGCATGTCATTTTTCGCTTTTTCTTCAAAGGCGCTCAGATCACCATACGGTAGAATCTCTTCTACGCCATTTACGCCTAAGCGCACTGGGTGAGCGAAGAAAGCGGCATCATCAGAGTCATCTACTTGTACGTAAGTATATTCAACAACCGCCTCGCCTTTCATTGCAGCAACGAGTGACAAACAAAAACGAGCTGCCGCCTGCCCCATTGATAAAGTAGCTGAACCACCACCCGCTTTTGCTTCAACCACTTCCGTTCCTGCATTTTGAATGCGAGTTGTTAGGCTCGCCACTTCTTCATCACTGAAAGACACACCTTCAACCTGTGAAAGAAGAGGAAGAATAGTTGTTCCCGAGTGGCCACCAATAACCGGAACGTGCACATCTGTTGTGTTCAAACCTTTAAGGTTAGCCACAAATGTTTCAGCTCGGATAACATCCAAGGTAGTCACACCGAACAATTTGTTTTTATCGTAAACGCCTTTTGCTTTGAGCGTTTCAGCCGCTATAGCAACAGTTGTATTCACTGGGTTAGTGATCACACCAACGCATGCTTGAGGACAATTATCAGCAACAGCTTCAATCAAGTTTTTAACAATACCGGCATTGATATTGAAAAGGTCCGAACGGTCCATACCTGGCTTTCTTGGAACGCCTGCTGGGATAAGAACAATATCGCAGCCGGTAAGTGCTTCTGCCAAATCATCTTTTCCATGACCTGTAACATCTACATCCGTTGGGATATGGCTTAAATCAACTGCGACACCCGGAACGACCGGCGCTACGTCGTACAACGCAAGCGCTGAACCCGCTGGCAATTGAGTTTTAAGTAATAACGATAACGCTTGACCAATACCACCAGCGGCACCTAATACAGCAACCTTCATAAGAATCTCCTGATTAAAAAAACCTGTAATTTTCGCACGACACCTTAATGTAAATACGCCTAAATCTCAATCATCGTATGGTCTTATATAGACGAAATTAGTTTAGGTTCACAGTTATTTTACGTGGTTAACATTTTGATCACAGCTAATTGAGTCATTCGTTTGCGAAATCCCTAGCTGTGATGCAAAATATACAAAAATTTCTTTATTACGGATTAATTAATGTCGAATGCTAAGCAAGACGCCCTCGTAAAATCATTTAAAGAGCTACTGAAAACCGAAAGCTATGGCTCGCAGGGTGAAATTGTCAACGCACTCAAAGACAACGGCTTTGACAATATAAGTCAGTCAAAAGTGTCGCGTATGTTAAGTAAATTCGGCGCTGTACGCACGCGCAATGCGCGCGGAGATATGGTCTATTGCCTGCCGCCAGAGCTAGGTATGCCAACGGCAAAAAGTCCGCTAAAACAATTGGTTTTAGACATCGTGCACAATAATGTGATGGTAATTATAAGAACGAGTCCAGGAGCCGCTCAGCTTATTGCTCGGCTACTTGACTCGCTTAGCCACACCGATGGTGTGCTAGGTACAATCGCTGGTGATGATACCATCTTCATTGCACCCGCCGACATCACACAGATCGAAGAACTTCGTCAAAGAGTTGAAGACCTATTTGAAAGCGTGTAGTGCTACTTTGATTTTCCTATCCATCTATCGAGCATTGCCTAATATCTATCACTGCGCGGTAAGACTTCATTTTCATTATTAGTTATTTATTAAAATACGTTTTGTTTATGTCGCTACTTTACATTCAAAAAACACTTGGTATGGTCGATAAAGGTAACTCGAATCAAATTCAAGGTAGATGAGTCTCGCACCTGAAACCGGTGGATGACGCATTCAGCCACGTAAGAGTCTTATGAAAAATAAACCAAAGCTAATTAACAAACTTATTGCCCTGTTATTTGCTCTGTCCTTATTACTAATCACAGCCTTTTCCTTGGGTTTATTTGCCACCGAGCTTGAATTACTCGAAGACAACTTCCCTCAATATGCTGTTCGCGCAGTCAATGGCGATGCCCAGCACTCAGAAACTTTTGACAACCAAAGAGCAAGGACAACCTGCGAAGTCGTGGCCGCTGGCAAGTACGACGTTTGCGGCGCTAGTTTTATTATCGAAAAAAGCTACGGTAATGGCATAGACCTCAGCAGCTACGACAGCCTATTGTTAACCTTTTCGACAGAAAACCCCCTCGAGGTGTCGAAAGTGAAATTCTCGCTCCGAAATAACAATGAGGCTTATTCTTTACGAGACCAACCGGACTCACACAAATATAATAGTGTCGTCCTCAAAGACAGCAGCGGTAGTGTAAGTCAAAAAATCCCCCTAAGTTATTTTCAGGTTGAAAGTTGGTGGGTTCGTGAATTTGGTGTTGAATTTGAAGACGCTCAACTTGACTTCACCAACATTGTCGCCTTTGACCTCATTAATAACGACATGAGCATTGACGGTACTTATATTATTGAAGTCAGCTCTATCAAGTTCTTCGGAGAAGCGATAAACATTACCCAACTTCTCAGCCTCGTTGCCGCCCTTTGGCTTTCTATCATTGTTTTACTGGTAGCTCGCAACCGCATCCTATTGCACGAGCGAGCAACAAGAGATCATCTCACTGGCATCCCAAATCGAAACGGGCTGCAAGAGTGGATAGACAGTTTAAGCGCCTCAGCAAATCGCCCGGTGCCGCTAACGATGTTCTACATCGACATAGATGATTTTAAAAAAGTAAATGACACTTACGGCCATAGTGCCGGCGACATCATTCTTACTAGTTTCTGTAAAGCGGTAAAAAGTACGATGAAAAAAGCTTCTGCTAAGCACTGCATTTTTAGTCGACTCTCGGGTGATGAATTTGTCATTTACGCAGCAAACTATAGCGAAACGCAAGCAACTCAACTTGCAAAGCTTCTCTACAAAGAATTAGAACAGCCTGTAGTACTCGATAATGCCGAATTAACTATATCAATCAGTATGGGTATAGCGTCAAACGATGTTGTCTCTAGCGACACTGCTGACTTATCCGATAAGGCCGACATGGCCATGTATTACGCGAAAGTAAGAGGTAAAAATAGATACAAAATTTACAATGCCGAGGTAGAAAAAGAGGCCGAAAACCGCAGAGAAATCGCCAGAGCGATACGAGAAGCCATCGAAAACGACCTACTCGACTTACAATACATGCCGATTTTCGACATTGAAAGTCGCCAAGTCAAAAATGTAGAAGTATTGCTACGAACTCGCTCTGAAGAATTAACACATCTTGGCCCCAGAGAGTTCGTTCCGATAGCAGAGGAATTTGGTCTTATTCAGTTACTAGACGCTTGGGTAATGAAAACAACCTTTTCCGTTATCGATAAAAATAGAGATATCGTTGAACAACTTGGCTTATGTTTTTGCATCAACGTATCAACGATTGACCTGCAAGACAAAGGCTTCAGTCAAACCGTCATATCACAAATGCAAAAGCATAATATCAAAGCTGATTGGTTCGCATTAGAGATAACCGAAACCGCGTTTGAAAGTCATCAAAAGGCATCCATTTCGTCACTCAATGAGTTGAGTGACATGGGTATCTCAATTGTCTTGGATAATTTTGGCACGGGTTATACTGCACTCAATCAGCTTATTAGCTATCCAATCAACGGATTAAAAATAGATAAGAGTTTTACCGATTTGCTGATAGAAACGAACAACATGAACTTCACGAAAAAAGGTGAAACGCTGATCCGTTCAATTATTAACATCGCGAATGAATACGACCTTAAAATTACCGCTGAAGGCGTTGAAAACCTCGACCAATTTTATTTTCTAGAGGGTGCAGGCTGCGATTTGATCCAAGGCTATTTATATTCTGAGCCTCTTTCACTGACAGATCTCACCCGAGGGCTTAGAAATCAAGACTTATTAGCTGACCCTAGCGCTATTGATAGCGATAACTAATGGGCTCACAAACTAAGTATTGCAAAGCTTAATCGCCCTTTAAGTCTAAACCTAGGTTATATAGAGTATTCTTCTTCAAGCCATAATGCTTAGCGGTAATGGCTGCGGCCTTTTTGAGAGGTAATTCTTCAGCTAAACTCTTTAACAAAGCGATAGCCTCGGGTGATACATCCCCTTTTTGTAAGTTGTTGGGGCAATATATCATGATCACAAATTCCCCTTTTTGATGCACTGGATCAGCGTCTAGCCATGCTAAGATTTCATCAGCACAACCATATTTAAAAGTTTCGAAGGTTTTTGTCAGCTCTTTTGCAAGCACTATCTGATGATTCGTTTGTAAGTACTTGCTACATGCTTCGATAGTATCTCGTATGCGACGCGGCGCTTCATAAAAGATGGTTGTCGTTCCACTATTTGAAAGGCTTTGAAGAATATCACCTTTTGCCATTTGCTTTATTGGTAAAAAGCCGCGAAAGGTAAAACGGTCTGTAGGTAAGCCTGAAGCGCTTAAGGCTGTTGTTAATGCACACGGTCCCGGTAGGGCCACAACATGCAGCTTAGCAAGTCGACACTCCCTAACAAAAACGTAGCCCGGATCACTAATCAGTGGTGTTCCAGCATCAGAAATCAAAGCAATAGACTTACCCTGCTTCAACTTTTCAATGAGCTGTTGAGCACGTGCACTTTCGTTGTGATCATGCAGCGACAGGGTTGCGGTTTGAATCGCATAATGCGATAAAAGCCGCCCTGAGTGCCTCGTGTCCTCTGCAGCAATAATATCAACATCATTAAGGATCTGTAGAGCTCGACTGCTGATGTCGGATAAGTTACCTATTGGCGTGGGCACTATGAAAAGTGTACCACTCATACTCATTTGAGAGCGCGCTTCATCTTCATATGAGCTAGTCATGCGTTGACCTTCAGACATTATTTGATTTATTCCTATTTTTTACAGTCGATGTGTATGCCATTCAGTACTATTCTACACCGACTTTAGAATAGAATATGTGAAAGTAGATAGATATTTATTCACGCTCTAGTAAACTAACAATACAATGACAAGAAGAGAGTATTTGTGAGCCTACGTTTTTATATCATTTGCATGAGCATTCTAGTGGTTTCTGGCTGTGCCAATCAACAGAAACCGATTGCAGTTAATACCAAGCCTGTTGAGGTTGAGCAAACACCTGAGCTCATCTTAAATAATGCTGAAGCTGCTATACAGCGAGCAGAGCTAGAGTGGCAGGCAAATGGCAACATTCAACAACGTAATGCTTTGCTATTGCAAGCGGCTCAAGATTATCAGTCGGTAAATGAATGCGCTCGAAGCAATATCATTATTGCAAATATTGAACCCTTTTTAGAGCTCCCCTTTCAAGCCCAATATGCCACGCTGATAAAAGCCGAATGCGCTATTTTATTACACTATTCATCGGGTGCCGACGACAAGCTCATCCAACCCTCAATCGACACCATGATAACTTGGCTCGGCAAGATTTCTGACTCTCGTTTTACCAATAGAAAAGAAGTACTCATTGCCCACTTAGCTGCACTGCATGAGCGTTGGGATTTAGCATCTACAGTAATGGCTGGTCAGCTCGAAGCCGATTCACCACTGAACACCCAAGTTCATCAAAATCTCTGGCGCTGGTATTTAAAGGCAAGTAAAAGTACGCAGCAAAGCTTAGGTGACAGCAACACGGTGTTAAGCGGCTACCGTGCACTGTCTCAAATCATAGAGGACGTCAACTTAAGTGATGCTGACAGACAACAGTCATTACGCTTTTGGCTGAGTCAAAACGCTGAGCATCCCTTGGCCTTGGAATTACCCCAAGGTGTCGCAAATTATTTGAACCAAAATATACAAGCCTTAGAGAAAATCGCCGTTTTGCTGCCCCTTTCTGGACGAGTGGAAGCTCAAGGAAGGGCAATAAAGGAAGGCATTATGGCGTCTTTCTTTTCTCAGCTTCAGGAGATTCAACGCTCTAATCCAAGTGCTCTACTACCGAGCATCGACTTCATTGATACGGGTTCCGACGCTAACACTTTCGCTAGTGATGACATCACGCAAGACAAGCTTTCGGAATACGACATTATTGTTGGCCCCCTCCTTCGTGAACATGTCGCGGCCGTCAACACATTCGAACTACCAGAATCGATGATTGTTTACCTGAATAGACTTGAAACACCGTCCTTTCAAGTAAGCGAATCACAAAGTGACACTCCCACGCTAGATTCAACTGCGCCAACATCGACTGCACTAACATCAACTGAACTAACATCAACTGAACTAACATCAACTGCGCTAACATCAACTGCACCGACAAAGGCTGAGGTCTTTTTCGCCCTTGCTCCCGAAGATGAAGCCAAACAACTCGCCAACTTAATGATGGAACGCGGTGTAAGCACCCCAATATTAATAAGTAATCAAAGTGCATTAAGCCAACGCATGGTAGATAGTTTTAACGAACAATGGCTAGCATTGAACGCCGAGCGAAACATTGAACGCCCTAAGTTAGTTAATTTTACTGATAACAAAAGCTTACGTGTTGGAATTACGGCTGCACTCGATGTCCTACAAAGCCAGCGTCGCATACGTCAAATATCCAATCTTTCAAGTGACGTGGTTCACAGCGTGACAAGAAATCGTAGGGATGTTGACGCTTTTGTTGTGTTTGCAAGGCCGCAAGAGCTGGAGTTACTCAATCCAATTATTGAGTCAAGTATCAGTTTATTTAGCGAGCGAACTATTCCGGTTTTTGCAAGTTCATACAGTTATCAGCATAAATTAAATAAAAATACTATTCGTGACTTAAGAAACGTCGTATTTGTGGATATGCCCTTCTTGATGCCTACTCAAAGAGAAAGCCAGTTAGCGACTGATATTGATAAGCTTTGGAATGAACCCCCTAGTAGTTTCCTGCGTCTATTCGCGTTTGGTTTTGACGCCTTTCAGTTTTCTTCGCAAATACAACAATTGGCATTTTTTAGTCACACAGCACTAGATGGTATGTCTGGGACATTAACCGTCAATGCGGATTTTCAAGTTGAGAGGCAGTTACCAAACGCAACGATATCCGAGAGCAGCATCATTGAAGCAACTAAGGCAAACTGATGCTTTCAAATCAGTACTTGGCTAGTAACAGAGGCTACACTGCAGAACAAAAAGCAAAAAGCTACTTAGAACAACATTCATTGGTCTTTATTGAACAAAATTTCAAATCAAAAGTCTCAGAAATAGACCTCATTATGAGAGACCAAGAGCAACTTGTTTTTGTGGAAGTGAAATTTCGAAAGAACGCAAGTCATGGCAGCGCTGCAGAACAGTTCACAAAAAGTAAGCGAAATAAGCTCGAAAAGGCCATTTACTATTATTTATTAAAAAATAAACTCAATGCTTTTCATACAAGTTTTAGAATAGATGTTGTCGCGATAGATGCAGAAAAGGTAAACTGGATAAAGAACGTGTAGTGCACGCTGAAATCAAGAAATATTAATCGCCCGTGCTTGGGCCAATAAGGGCTATTCATGCTTGAAAACATTAAAAAGAACTTCACAGAAAGTATTCAGACCAAAATAGCAGCGGCGGAAGAGCTCCCTGTTCATATTGAAAAAGCAGCTAATATGATGGTACAAGCCCTCATTCGTGGAAACAAGATTTTAAGTTGTGGCAATGGTGGTTCGGCTGGTGACGCACAGCATTTCTCGTCCGAATTACTAAATCGATACGAACGTGACCGCCCCTCTCTTCCTGCCATGGCACTCACTACCGATACATCAACAATCACTTCAATAGCGAATGACTATAGTTATGACGAAATTTTCTCCAAGCAAATAAAAGCCCTAGGCCAGCCTGGAGACATCCTTTTAGCTATTTCTACTAGCGGTAATAGTCGCAATGTAATAAACGCAATGGAGGCTGCTCTAGCGCGCGATATGACAATCGTTGCTCTCACTGGAAAAGATGGTGGTGAAATGGCAGGCTTCTTTGGTGAAAACGACGTTGAAATACGCGTGCCTTCCTCCCGAACGGCACGTATTCAAGAAGTACATTTACTCGTTATTCACAACTTATGTGAAGCGATCGATAACGCGCTATTCCCAGTCAGTAATACTGAATAAGAGATTTTGAACATGTTAAGAAAAGGAAGAATTCTTGGCCTAAGCATACTCGCAACACTGATTTTGCAGTCGGGCTGCACTTTAGTTGCTGTTGGCACAGTAGGAACCGCCGCAACAGTATCAGCGAATGATAGGCGAACTGTAGGGACACAAATTGACGACAAAACGACACAAAGCCGTGTTAGGAGTGCAATAAACGATATTGCCGGAATAAAGGACGACGCGGCCGTTAGCGTTGATGTTTATAATGGTCAGGTGCTGCTTACAGGGCAAGCGCCTACGCAAGCAATGATCACTGCCGTTGAAAGCGCTAGCAAGTCAATTCCTAATGTGGTCAAGGTTCACAATCAGATAAGGCTAGCTGCACCGATCCCGGCCTCCTCCACCATGAACGACGTTTGGTTATCATCAAAGATTAAAACGATAATGATAGCAGATAACGATGTGCCACTATTCAAGCTGGATATTGTGGTAGAAGACAGCGAAGTTTTCATCATGGGCTTATTAACAAAAACCGAAGCTGCAGCAGCCGTAGAAGCTGCACGCAATGTGGAAGGCGTCACCAAAGTTATTAGAGTGATGGAACTAGTAAACGAAAACTAAGGTCATTGCTATTATCATTCCCAGTTTGAACAGCGGCTAGCTGCAAATAAGCATTGGCCGCTGCCTACTTCGTGTAAGAGTGGTAGCTCCCCCTTTTTAACATACACACACAGCGTACAGTTATATTCCTTCCGGCAAGCTTATATCCTTGTTTTCTGCAATGAAGCAGGTGAATTAAAAAGGAAGATATAATGATATTAGATACTGAAGCGTTAAACATAAGAGAATTGAGCGAAGTTGTCGGGGGTGTAGTTGCAGGAGGCTGTGTAGTAGACACTCAACCCAAGCTTGTTATTGAACTTCCGCAACAACCGACTCCGCCTGCGGATACTGAATTATTCTAAATTGATAGAGGCGTTGTACTCCTGTGCTCACAGGAGTACTGACTTTTCCAGATTTTGTTAAACCCTGAGTTACTTTACTACCTTGAGGCTCGGGCGCGTCGCCTTGTTCTTCTTTGCTGCATTATCAGTATCAGCGCTTATCTTGCTTTTGTCTTTAGCTGCATCGCTAGCAGGCGTGCCATCAGCCACAGATGCAAGTTTATTCTTTTGAGATGCCGATATATCACTCTCAGGACTGCTTCCAGTAAACTGTGCCTCGAATGCCTGCAATTCCTCATCACTTCTGGTAAAAACAGTACCTGCACCGTTTTCACGAGCATATATCGCTGACACAGCGATACAAGGAACATATACCAACATTGGTTGCCCAGAAAACCTAGCTTGGAATGATATTGCATCTAATTCTATGCTGAAATTGACACATGCGCTGGGAGATACATTCAATACAATCTGGCCATCCTTCACAAATTGTTGAGGAACCTCAACACCAGTAATAAATGCGTCAACAACAATATATGGTGTAAGTCCATTATCGACAATCCAATCATAAAAGGCTTTTAACAGGTAGGGTTGATTCGGCGTCATGTTTTCCATTGGTAGTCTCTTATATGCTTAATCAAACGTATTACAATATGATTGAACAAAATGAAAAAAGCGCTTTCGCGCTTTTTTCATTAAACAATTGTTGCTTAAAGCGGGTTATGTATCTCACGTTCTTGATCGGTTAGAGAGGCTTTAAAAGACGCCCGATCGAATATCCGATTCATGTAGGCGACTACATCTTTACTACCAGCACCACTCAAGGTGATGTTCAAAGCTGGTAAACGCCATAGTAAAGGTGCTAAATAGCAGTCAACAAGGCTAAACTCATCGCTCATAAAGTACGGCTTCTCGGCAAAAATTGGGCCTAGAGCAAGTAGTGATTCTCGTAGTTCATGACGGGCTTCATCTGCACCAGGTTCATTACGGAAAATTTTCGCAGCCAAAGCATACCAATCATGCTCTATACGGTGCATCATTAATCGGCTCTCTCCACGAGACACTGGATACACTGGCATTAATGGTGGATGAGGGAAACGCTCATCTAGGTATTCCATGATGATGTGAGATTTATACAATACAAGTTCGCGATCAACTAAGGTTGGCACTGTACCATAGGGGTTCAATTCAAGCAGATCTTCGCTTAATTGAGTTGGGTCGATAAAGCTAATTTCTACGCCCACTCCTTTTTCTGCAAGTACGATGCGTACTTGGTGACTATATATATCGATATTGTCAGAAAACATCGTCATGATAGAACGCTTGTTTGTGGCTACAGCCATTAAAACCTCCGAATTCTCTATCCGAGAGAATTACAAAATATAACAATTAAAAACACTAAAAGGGGCGCACTGCCCCTTTTATTTACAAATCACGGTAAACGCTTATTTCTTAACGTCTTTCCAATAATCTTTCTTCAGTAAATAGGCAAACACGAAGAATATTAATATAAAGATTAATACGCCTTTACCAATTTTTTCTGCTTGCAATCTAGCTGGCTCGCCAGTGTAGGCTAAGAAATTTACCAGGTCGAGTATGGTTTGGTCGTATTCTTCGGGTGTTAATTTTCCGTCACCATCAGAACGCAAACCAATATTTACTTCTTTTTGCTCACCGTCAATCATACGCATTTCAGTAGCTTTGCGTGTTGTGCCCTGCAAACCTTGCAAAACATGTGGCATCCCAACATTTTCAAAAGTTAGGTTGTTAACCCCAAATGGGCGGCTTTCATCTACATAGAATGTACGTAAATAGGTATAGATCCAATCAGCACCTCTTACCCTGTTAACCAGAGTTAGATCGGGTGGTGGAGCACCAAACCAAGTCGCCGCTGATTCTTGTGGCATAGGCGTTGTAATGTAATCACTTACTTTTTCGCCAGTAAACTGAAGGTACTGAGCACCAATATCTAAGGGAACACCAATATCTTCGAATGTACGCTGATAGCGTTGATACTGCATTTGATGGCAACCCAGACAATAGTTCATAAAGGTTTGCGCACCGCGCTGCAGCGAAGCTTGATCATTCAGATTGATCTCAGCTTTATCCAACGGGTATTTTGACCCGGCAGCGAAAGCAAATGTAGGTACAAGTAGTAATATCGCTAACCACTTCTTCATAGTGTGATCCTCTCAGGTACTGGCTTAGTCTTCTCTTTTCCTGAATAAATCCAGAGCAAAACAAAGAAGCCGAAATACATGATAGTTGCAATTTGTGAAGCAACAATCTTCCAATTTTCTTGTGGCGTGCCACCTAAATAGCCTAAGAAGATAAACACAACAGCAAACACGAGTAAGTTCACTTTATGCAAGCCACATCTGTAGCGCCAAGAGCGAACTTTACCACGATCGACCCATGGTAGCGCAAAGAGCACTGCGATTGCCGCAAACATAGTGAGTACACCAAATAGTTTGTCAGGTACAGCCTTCAAAATTGCATAGAAGGGCGTGAAATACCAAACAGGGAAGATATGCTCAGGTGTTTTATAAGGGTTTGCGATTTCAAAATTCGGACGTTCGAGGAAGTAACCACCCATTTCAGGCATAAAGAACATGACATAGCAAAAACCGAATAAGAAAACACTAAATGCGACCAAATCTTTTAGCACGATGTGAGGGAAGAACGGTACTACATCGTCTACGATATCGTACTTATCAGTGTAATACTCATGAATCTTATATGACGTTTTTTGATCTTCTGGCAACGAGCCTTTCTTGTGCTTGATATTCACGCCATCGGGGTTGTTGGAACCCACCTCATGTAATGCAATAATATGCAGAAACACCAAAATTACGATGACTAAAGGTAGAGCAATTACGTGCAGAGCAAAGAAACGGTTAAGCGTTGCGCCAGATATAACATAGTCGCCCTGTATCCATATCACTAGGTCGGGGCCAATCACTGGGATCGCACCAAACAGAGAAACAATAACTTGTGCTCCCCAATAGGACATTTGTCCCCATGGTAATACATAACCCATAAAGGCTTCCGCCATGAGCGCCAAGTAAATTAACATACCAAAGACCCACAACAACTCGCGTGGTTTTTGATAAGAACCATACATCATACCTCGGAACATATGCATATATACTACGATGAAAAAGGCAGATGCACCTGTGCTGTGCATATATCTAATGATGTAGCCGTAATCTACCTCACGCATAATATATTCAACAGAGGCGAATGCGCGCTCTGCAGATGGTTCAAAGCTCATCGTCAACCAGATGCCGGTTACTATCTGATTAACGAGTACGATTGTAGCTAAAAAGCCAAAAACGTACCAAAAGTTCATATTTTTAGGAGCAGGATACTGAATAGCATGCATGTTAGCTACACGCATCATAGGTATTCTCTGCTCAATCCAGTTCATTAAAGCGTTCATTACGAAACCTCCGCTTCTGAGCCGATGATGATGGTATTGTCATCAACGTATTGATAAGGAGGAACAACCAAATTCGAAGGCGCTGGCACGCCAGCGAACACTCTACCCGCCATATCGAATTTTGAACCATGACATGGGCAGAAGAAGCCTTCCGCGACGCCCTCTGCATACTGGGCAAAGTTACCATCGATAAGGTGTTGTGGTGAACATCCAAGGTGAGTACAAATGCCGACCAACACAAGGTACTCTTCTTTTAGTGAACGATGTTTGTTTTGAGCAAATGCAGGCTGCTGCTCAACTTCAGAATCTGGATCTCGAAGTTGGTCTTCGTGAGCACTCAATGACGCTAGCAACTCTGGAGTGCGGCGCACTATCCATACTGGTTTACTGCGCCATTTTACTCGAATCATTTGGCCAGGCTGTATACCACTGATATCAACTTCGACATCAGCGCCAGCCGCTTTGGCTTTTGCGCTTGGCTGCCAAGAGCCAACAAAAGGAACTGCAGCACCTACAGCACCAACGGCACCAACAACACAGGTACCAACGGTCAAAAACTTGCGACGATCGCTGCTTTGAGGTTGGTTATTGTCTGCTGTTGACTTATTGGTATCTACTGATACATCGCTCATCAACTTTTCTCCGGGGTTGGAAAGATAGGTTTTAATCATAAATCTCAGCTCAGTAAAAAGTTACAAAACTTCGTTTTAAGCCGTTAGCTATGATCAAAATTACTCTATTAATATTAACAGCGTATGTTAAAAGAAAACCCTTAACAAACACAAGGATTTAGTGATAAAAATTGATTGTTTTTGTAGTTATAAGTCAAGAAATCTCTACATCTTGCTATTTTTTTCACCTTGAAGTCTTTTATCGACCAATTTCTGTTATTCAGAAGGTTTTTTCCGCCCAATAAAAAACCCAGCAAATGCTGGGTTTTTTGAAAGAGTTCGTAAACTCGAAACGAATTAACGTTTTGAGAACTGTGGACGCTTACGTGCTTTGTGTAGACCCACTTTCTTACGCTCAACTTTACGTGCATCGCGAGTAACAAAACCGGCTTTACGAAGTGCAGGACGAAGTGCTTCATCATACTCCATAAGCGCACGAGTGATACCGTGGCGAATCGCGCCAGCTTGACCGCTGATACCACCGCCAGAAACAGTGATGTATAAGTCGAATTTCTCAGTTAGTTCAACTAACTCTAATGGTTGCTTAACAATCATACGTGCTGTTTCACGACCAAAGAATACGTCGAGTGGACGTTTGTTAACAGTAATTGTACCTGTACCTGGACGTAAGAACACACGAGCTGTTGAGCTTTTGCGACGGCCTGTGCCGTAATATTGTGTATCTGCCATTTTGCTCGCTCCTTAAATGTCCAATACTTGTGGCTGTTGTGCTGAATGCGTGTGCTCTGGGCCAGCAAAAACTTTCATTTTGCGGAACATAGCACGGCCTAATGGACCTTTTGGTAACATACCTTTCACGGCCTTCTCGATAACCATTTCTGGCTTTTTAGCGATAAGCTTTTCAAAAGTAGTGTCTTTAAGACCACCTGGATAACCAGAGTGAGCGTAGTACATTTTGTTCTTCGCTTTGTTTCCAGTTACTGTTATTTTTTCAGCATTAATAACTACGATGTAGTCACCAGTATCGACGTGAGGCGTGTATTCTGGCTTATGCTTACCGCGCAATCTTAGCGCGATTTCAGTCGCTAAACGACCTAAAGTTTTGTCTGCGGCGTCTACCACATACCAGTCGCGTTCTACGCTTTCTGGCTTTGCAACAAAAGTTTTCATTATATTCGTCACCCGAAATTATCAGTTAAGTTCACAAAAAGCAGCTTTCCTACTTAAAGTGTAAATATATCAACCTGTTAGCCCCTTCGAGCTGGTCAATCTTCCACCTTCCCAAAGGTGGGTGCAACTGGGCAGGTCGCGAATTATACAGACTTTAGACAAAAAGCGAAGTATTTTCTGGAAGTTTTCTAGATTTGAACTCGGTTAGAAGCAAGTATTACTGAATTTTTGAGCCAAGCGTCGAATCACATCGCTAAGTCATCGTTCACTTTTTAATTCAAGTTGCTTGACTCGTTGCCAAAGCGCTTCTTTTTCTTCCATGTTCAAATTAACAAGTACTTTTCCTTGCTTTTCTGCCAACGATTGAAGCTCGGAATAGCGCCCTTGAAATTTCAGGTTAGCCAAAGCCATTGCCTCATCGGGATTCACATCGAGATGCCGGCATAGGTTCACAACGGCAAACAACAAATCACCCAGCTCTTCTTTAATGGCGGATTTGTCGACAATATCTTTACCGTATTCCTCCCTTACTTCAAGAAGCTCCTCTTCTATCTTGGCGAACACAGGCAAGACCTCATCCCAGTCAAAACCATCTTCAGCGCAGGCTCGCTGAATCGATAAAGCCTCAATTAAGTTTGAATAAGCGCCCTTGTTGGCTTTGACAGTCTTCAATTAAATCACGCTCTATTGACATCTACGACGTCGGGCAACTGCTTGAGTTTATCCGAAACTTTTACAATGTCTTCTGCATCTTGCACTTCAAGGGTCAATTTGATCGTTGCCGAATTCTGAGCTTTATTGCTGATGCTGTTCACGCCAAGTAGGCCAACCTTTAAGTTTGACAGAACGGTTGTAATATCGCGCAAGATCCCGCTGCGATCTGAGCAATAAACGGTTATTTCTGTTTGAAAACTCGTTTGATGCTGTATAGACCAGCTCACATCAATCTGACGCTCAGGATGTTGTTCCAATAGATTAGCTAACTGAGCACACGACTCTTTATGTACGCTCACGCCTTTTCCTTGAGTGATGTAACCAAGTATGGCCTCGCCGGCGACGGGCTGACAGCATTTAGCAATTTGGCTGAGCAGATTTCCAACTCCCTCAGCAATAATAGGTTGACCACTGTTTTTACGCGATGCTTTACGCTGCTTAATCGGCACGACTTCAGGCTCGGGCTCAGGCGGTGTATGCAATTGCACAAGATAATGAACCACACTCATTACTCTCAAATCGCCGACGCCAACAGCCGCAAACAGGTCGTCAATAGTATTGGCATTAAATTTCGACATCGCGTCGTGAGCTACTTTGATTGGTAAATCAACTTTAGCTAACTCTCTCTCAAGTAATTCTCGGCCCGCGTCGGCATTTTTCCCTTTGTCTTGCTTTTTAAAAAACGAATGAATAGTGGCTCGCGCCCGCGCTGAATGCACATAACCCAGACCGGGATGCATCCAATCACGACTTGGAGATGCTTGTTTCCCTGTGAGCACCTCTACTTGGTCGCCGCTTTGTAGCTTGTAAGTGAAAGGAACGATACGTTTATTTACTTTCGCGCCATTACAGCGATGACCCACATTACTATGCACATAATAGGCAAAATCCAGCGGTGTTGATCCCAAGGGAAGATCGATTACGTCTCCCTTTGGCGTAAAAACATAAACCCTATCATCGAAAACTTGGCTTCTTAGCTCTTCTACCAAATTACCGGACTCAGCCATTTCCTCTTGCCATTGCAGTATTTTACGCAACCAATTCAAGCGTTCTTCTGAGCCTGCAGTTTTGCCAGTCGTACCCTCTTTGTATTTCCAATGCGCGGCAACACCCAACTCAGCATCTTGATGCATCTGATGGGTGCGAATTTGTATTTCGATTGATTTACCACGTGGGCCGACAATAACAGTATGTATGCTTTGATAGCCATTTTGCTTCGGTGTAGCTATGTAGTCATCAAACTCTTTTGGAATATGCTTCCAGTTAGTATGTACTACGCCTAGAGCTGCATAACAGTCTTGCAGGCGATCGGCAACTATACGTAGTGCACGTATGTCAAAAAGCTCCTCAAAAGACAGTTGCTTTTTTTGCATTTTTTTCCAAATACTAAAGATGTGTTTTGGGCGGCCAATAACCTCAGCTTTGATATCCTCTTTGTCGAGTAGCGCCTGAATATTCGCGACAATATCAATAATATATTGTTCACGATCACTTCGTTTCTCATCTAGCATACTTGCGATACGCTTATAGGTGTTCGGGTGCAAGTAACGAAACGAAAGGTCTTCGAGCTCCCATTTTAGTTGCCCGATACCTAAGCGGTTCGCTAAGGGAGCGTAGATACTGGCGCATTCATGCGCGACAATTACGCGTGTTTCTTCGTCTTCAGCTTTAACGGCGTGCAATGCACAGATTCTTTCAGCCATTTTTATGACGACGGCGCGGACATCCTCAACCATACTCAAGAGCATTTTACGTAGTCCATCTACGTGACTTTCATCTTGGCGATTTCTTGACTGGAGTGTTTTAATCGCATCCATTCGACGCACGCCACCAATAAGTGCGGCGATCTCATCGCCAAATCGCTCACACACCTCGTCTTGGCTTAGCTTGTGATGCTGACAAAAAGGAAAAACGAGTGCGGCTTGAAGCGTTTCATCATCCATGTGAAGTTCATGGAGTATTTCGACCATTTCTTGGCCAATAAGCAAATCCTCTGGTCGATCGGAAATAGATTCTAGTTTACTTTTTGTCGTATCTGACACTTGAAGATCGCGCAGCCATGAATTGAAATCTGGGCGCGTATCTTGATGAACACTTCGAATAGAAACCATACTTTCTTATTCCGTTTATAGGTATATTGAATTAACAGTCACAAAAACTCACAACTTTGTAAATCATTGTTAATGCTAGTTTTTTTAAAAAAACTAGCCTTTTAGGTATTAGGGCTGAATCTCTAACAAAGCCATTAACTCAAGATGCTTTGTATAGGGAAACATGTCTAAGGCGCACAACTTAGTCACTGCATAAGCTGCGGGCATCGCATTTAAATCACGAATAAAGCTAGTAGGATTGCAAGAAACGTACACGATTTTCTTTGGCAAAATGTGATGCTTATTTTGCGCTCCTTTCTGTTTGACATTCTCGCGATCGGATAATTGCGTTGCCACGGCCAATGCCCCTTCTCGCGAGGGGTCGATAACTAATATCGAATTTTCCGTAATGCTAACTTGCTCAATAATATTGGCTTGGGTGAGGTCTACATGTTCAAACTCAATATTATCTATGCCACTGCGCTGTGCATTCATGCGCGCTTGTTGCACCATGCTGGCAATTCCCTCATAGCCAACCACCCGTTTTGCCATTGGAGCGAGTGCTAGGCCGAAGTTACCAACCCCCGAAAACAAATCGATGACATGTTCGCTTCCATCAAGCGCTAACCATTCGCTGACTTTACTGAGCATCTTTTGATTAACGACTTTGTTAACCTGGATAAATTGTGTTGGCTTCACCCACGTGCGATAACTGGTTAAGTCAGATACCTCCAGTGCAGCGCTGGTATTTTGTTCCTCTACATCTGGCAATTCAGCGGAACTGACTTCTACTATTGCCCCATTTTTTACCTGGTAAACAATTTCAAGAGCATCGTTAGTAAAGCTACTTTGAAACTTGCGGAGTTCTCCAACTGAGCTTCGACTCAGCGCTTTTGTGAGATGTAGACTAACTTGTACTGCGTATACACCCTCGGTGAGAATAATGTGGCCTATATGTGACAAGTCGGGTAACTGTTTTAATAGCGAAATAATAGCAGATTGAACTTTTTGCAAACCGCTCGAGAACACAGGACACGAATCTACATCGACGACTTTATTTGATTTTGACTTTCGGAAACCGATTTTAGGATTTGATTTATTTCGGGCATCGATAGCTAAGCGCGCCCGCCTTCTATATTCAATCGGTTTTTCGCCTGTTAGCTCAGAACTTTGCCCGTCGACAAGACTATTCAAAGGGTCTTCCCAAACGCATTTGTTTAGACGGTGCTGGGCGACATGCTTATAAATGTAGCTACGTAAACTACTCTGCTTAGCTTGCAAAAAAGCTTGAGGCCTGATGTGCTGATGAGAACAGCCACCGCATTCTTTAAAGTATTTGCAAAAGGGTAATGCCCGAAGCTCGGCATTTTCATGAAAGACCGTAACTACATCCGCGTGCCACACTCCAGACTTTTGTGATTTTACCTGAACTAAATAGCGCTCTCCTAACAAGCCACCGGCAATTACGATTATCGGTTTATGTGACAAATAAATACCATTGCCGTGGTGGTCGATAGTATCTACCGATACTTCAATTTTCGGCAGTTTATCATTTACTGCTTTATTTCTACTGCGCTTTGCGGAAAAGAACTGAGCCATGATTGCTAACTCTCAAGGATCACAGTGGCTACTGCGTAGTGCTTTTCATCGGAAATTGAAATGTGAGAGTTCACCACACCTTTATCATCAAACAGACTTTGTAAGTGACCACTTACAATCAAATAGGGTTGCCCTGTTTGGTGGTGTGACACTTCAATTTGCTGCCAACTTACACCATTTCCGATACCGTTACCGATTGCTTTCACTGCAGCTTCTTTGGCAGCAAAACGCTTAGCGAGAAAGCGAGCTTGCGCACTAATTTCCACATTGCTGTTGTCGCTGCCTACCTCAACTTGTTGACGAGGACGTATTCTCGCTAATTCATTGAGTGCAAGATAATCCTCGTATTCTTTCGGAGTAAGAATGCGCTGGGCCATTGAATCAGAACGATCCACACTTGCCTGTAAACGTGCAATTTCTACAATATCGGTACCAACTCCAATAATTGACATCTGCTTTCCTGTGTAAATGGTGTTTGCTCACTCGACATCACTTCAAACGTGTGAGGCTAGCTAATAGTTAGCATTTCTCGCTTCTTGCATCAATGCTCGCATGTCTCTGACAGCTTTTTCTAAACCGTCGAAGGCGGCGCGGGCAATAATTGCATGGCCTATGTTTAATTCGATTAACTCAGCTATCGCGGCGATGGGCTTGACGTTGTGATAATGCAAGCCATGCCCTGCATTTACCTTGATTCCCAAACTATGAGCATATTGAATACCCTCAACTAGCTTTGCTAATTCAATAGAAGCTTCTGCTTCGTTTTTCGCCTCAGCATACTGCCCGGTGTGAATCTCAATATATGGGGCTTTGGCTTCAGCAGCCGCGTCTATTTGCTTTTTGTCTGCGTCGATGAATAGCGATGCCAATGTGTTTTGTTCCGCTAAACGAGCACAGGCATCGACCATTTTGTCGATGTTACCTGCCACGTCAAGCCCACCTTCGGTGGTAAGTTCTTCGCGTTTTTCAGGAACCAAACAACAAAACTCAGGCGAGACCTTGGCTGCAATATTGAGCATTTCCTCGGTAACGGCCATTTCCAGATTCATACGAGTATTAATTGTTTCTTTTAAAAGAAATACATCTTTGTCTTTGATATGCCTACGATCTTCACGTAAATGCACTGTTATGCCATCTGCTCCCGCTCTTTCCGCTAGGTCTGCGGCATGAACCGGGTTTGGATAATCAGTACCCCGAGCATTCCGGAGTGTTGCAATGTGATCTATGTTCACACCAAGTAAAATATCCTGCATGTATTTCTCCAAATATATCAATAAGCTATTAAACTAAGTTTGATGTTGAATAGTTGGCTTCGCCATAAATAGTTCACGACTCTTAATGGGTTTTTCTCCCAGAATTGGACGCAATGCAATACGACTTATCTTCTTGGCAGCTTTCAAAGCATCGCTATCCCAGTCTTGGCTATGAATGTTAAGAATGTCTTTGCCACGGATGGCATGCGCTTGCTGAGGACTTGCCTCGCAAAAACCGATTTCATTTAGCAAGGTGTAGCTTTTTTCAGGCTTAATCTCAGATTCATTTTGAGTATCGTATAGGAAGTCAGGGGCATAACCTAACTCTTCAAGCAGCACGAATTCAAAGTTTCGCAATATAGGCTCTAGTTGAAATAAGGCCGCCGTAGTTGATTGCGACTGCAAATTATCCAAAGACAATTCGTATTGCGCATACAATCGTTTGAAAGGCTCAGCTTCTGGCAAGGCTCTATTAAGTACTTCGTTAAGATAAAAAGCGCAAAATAAGGCCTGTTGTGCAAGTGCTTTCGGTCGTGCATTGCTCTCTACTCTGCCAAGATTACGCAGTGCAGAACGCCCACTCAGTTCAAAATTGAGGTTCTGCATAGGTTGTAAGAGACTCTTTCTGTCGGACTTTCCGCCTCGGGCCCCTTTTGCTACAGCGCTCACTCTGCCATTTTGTTCGGTAAAAAAATCGACCAGTAAGCTCGTCTCTCTATAAGGACGTCGGTGTAACACGTAACCATCATAGGTTTCTTTGTTCACCTTAACTCGCTTTAATTCTAACCACTTTCATTGTTTCAAACTCCATGCCAGCGATTTCTTTCATCTCAGGATAATAAGTAAGATTGACTACGCCCGACTCTAAGTTCTTGTATTTTTTCTTGCGTTTAAAAATAAAGGGCACATCGGTACCTTCAATCAGCAATGTATTAATGAACCAGCCATCTTCTTCACGCTGAACATGAGACGTTACTTTGCATAGCTCGGTATGAACCAAGTTAGGATGGGTTTCCAGTAGTTTTTGCAAAGCTGTTTTTCTTGCCATTATGTGCCCGTATTGTATGGTGTTAAATCTTGAACCAGTAATTGTACACTGATTTGCCCTCGAAATTCATTAATGTCGAGCTTATAAGCTAATTCCACTTCTCTTATTTGCTTATTAGGCCACTGCTGAGTATCAATATTAAATGCGATCGCGTCGAACTCAACCCCACCTTGAGCAACGATCATCTTTAAGTGTTTTTTACCTACGATGCGTTGAGTCTTGAGCATAAAAACACCATCAAATAGAGGTTCTTCAAACGTTTGCCCCCACGGTACAGCGAGTTTAAGTAAGCTGGCGTTTTCGACATTGATTTCGTGGCTTGGCAGACTGCCATCAGATAATAAGATGGGCTCACTTCCCAGCCCCTTGGTTGCCTCCAAAACAGCTTCTTCAAAGGCTTTTTTAAAAGTCGCTAGTTTGTTTTTCTCTAAACTTAAACCTGCTGCCATCGCATGGCCACCAAATTTGGCAATCAACCCAGGATGTTGACTACTAATATATTCCAAAATATCGCGAATGTGGACGCCGGGAATCGATCGCGCAGAGCCCTTCACGCTGTTGTCGTCTTGCTCCGCAAAAACAATCGTTGGGCGGAAATATTTTTCTTTTATTCTTCCGGCCAAGATACCTATAACACCCTGATGATAGTCGTCTTTATAAAGTACGACGCCGGATGGAATATCGCCTTTCGAGAACGCTACCGAGTCGAGCGCTTTTATCGCTTCTTCTTGCATTGAACTTTCTATTTCCCTGCGTTCTAGATTTAACGCGTCGAGCCTTGCCGCCATTTGGCGCGCTTGCTGTGGGTCTTCACACAATAAGCATTCTATTCCTAAAGCCATATCATCCAAGCGGCCCGCGGCGTTTAATCGAGGCCCTATTACAAATCCAAGGTCAGTTGATGAGAGTTTATGGCAAGGCCTTGAAGCAACATCTAAAATTGCCTTAATACCAGGCCTTGCAACGCCACTGCGAATTCGTTGTAGACCTTGGTGCACCAACACTCGATTATTATTATCAAGGGGTACAACATCAGCGACTGTGCCAAGGGCCACAATATCCAAATACTTTGCTAGGTTCGGTTTTGCTAGCTCCTTAGAAGCAAACCAGTGCCGTTTTTCAAGCTCCGTTTTAAGAGCTAGCATAAGATAAAAAGCAACGCCTACACCGGCTAAGTTTTTCGACAGAAAAGCACAGTCTGCTTGATTCGGATTTACTATTGCATCGGCTTGGGGCAAGGTGGCGCCTGGCAAGTGATGATCTGTGACCACCACCTGCATGCCAAGAGATTTCGCGTGTTCAACCCCGGCAATACAAGAAATTCCGTTATCGACTGTAATTAGCAACTCTGCCTTTTCTTGCTTCGCGACATCGACAATCTCGGGGCTTAAGCCATAACCGAAATCGAAGCGGTTTGGTACTAGATAGCTGATATTGCTAAAACCAAAGTCTCGCATAGCTAAAATGCATAAGGCTGTGCTGGTTGCCCCGTCGGCATCAAAATCACCGATAATACAAATGCGTTTATTGATTTCCATTGCGTCGGCAACAACTTTCACAGCTAAATCAATACCTTTCATAGTATTGTAGTGATGTAGCTCTTTTAATTGCGTTTGAATTTGAGCGACATCGGTAATACCGCGATTTCTATATAGCCTATCAAGCAACGGAGGAAGAGAGTTATCAATGACGTGAGACAAAATAGGCTGTCGATGTTGAATCTGCAAGATTTGGACTCTTTCTTATGTTTTCATACGACAGCAAATATTAGCATATTTAGCGCTCTCGCGAATAGGCTTTACTGACTTGCCTATCTGTGTCAAAGAGCACTTATCGAAACTTAACTTACCTTGGCGTCTAATTTTTTAAGCGAACGCAAAAATAAGCCTAAACCACCAATAGCCAGTATTAAGATTACGATGAGCTCAAAAGAAGTCATTGTTCTCAAATTAAAGCGGACGGACGAAATAACCCCGAAGATTAGCGCAGTGAGTGAGCCTATCGACAGTAGCCAGCCCAATAGGTTTTTGCTGTTATAAAAAATGATGCCCACGCCAAAAATAAAGGGGATCATTATCATGCCGCCTGTTATACCGATGCTGGTGCCAAAGCCCGAAAAGCCAAACATACGAGATCCAAGGCCGAAGTTAGAGCTGACCGTTATAGCATTGAACAACATATAGAAGCCGCCGCTCATCATTATTAAACCAATAAAAAAGTGACCGATACCACCTGAACTACCACCTGCGCCTTTCATTTAAAATCCTTATTGAATATATGTTTGTTTATTACACACGCCGATAATATTAGCACTAGTGCCGAATTTGTTCATCTAAACCTGAGCCAATTAAATAAAAAGATGTTTTTATTGTTACCTACGCTAGTGTTATTGTTACTACTCACAACGCAAGAGATTACGCCATGAGCACTGCATACTTTATAATCATTAATGATGACATAGAATACGACACCTATGTGTCTGGAAAAAACATTGCTAAGTATGCAGGGCAACTCAATCAGTTCTGCGCTTCACATGGGCTTCGCACCGTTGATTTCTTTCTATACCAAGATTTTTCGGACTTTTTGGATGAGGATCTCGGGGATAGCGAACACGAGGGCGATGAAGATGATCAATACGCTCAAAGCGACCAAAACATTGCCGACGCTCCAGAGGACGAACAAGTGTGGTTTGATCCACAACAAGGGCTTGATTGGTTGGATTCATTAAGAACTAAACTTAACAGTGAACAGCCCGCATTTTCATCACAAGCGCTACTTGATGAACTTCAAGAGTATCGTGAAGTGCTTGAAAAGACGAGAAAGGCCGGCGCAATGTGGCATTTAGAGATGGACTTTTAGACTGTCGCTAATACTTAATATTTAAATATAGGAAACCAAGTGCCATGGCAGATATATTTACTGGCCTAAGCGGCTTCCCAATAACACCTCTGCTCGGCAATGAATTAAACCTCGATGCACTCAAAAAAATAAGAGCATGTATTGACTCATCAGGGCTGGACTCCATTGGTGTTCTCGGCAGCACTGGAAGCTTTGCTTATTTAACAGCAAGTCAGCGAGCAACGGTGTTCGAGTGCTGGAGCGAAGCTAAAACACCATGGATTGCAGGAGTTAGTGCTACTAGCACGAAGGAAGCACTTGCTACATGCAAGATAGCTCAACAAAATGGTGCCTCTGCGGTAATTGCTAATGCCTTCGCCTATGTCCCTCTGACGAACAATGAGCTTAGCCATTATTTTTTGCGTATTGCTGATGCTAGCGAACTTCCTGTATGTGTTTATGATAATCCGATAACCACTGGGCAAAAACTCACGCACGATATATTAGCAATATTGGCAAAGCATCCAAACATCAAGGCAACAAAAATGTTTGCCAAAGAAAACAATACCGAGCAACACAAAGCATTAGCATTGCTTGACTGGCAGGCAGGTTATGCTGTAGACGCCAACTGCTGTGAGGCAATGATTGGCGGAGCCAGCGCTTGGTATTCAACATTAGCAGGCACACTACCCGAATTATTAGTTCCGGTAGTAAAGGCCATTAAAGATGGTGATATCACGAAAGCGAGAGCCTTAAATCAGGCCAATCAACCCATTTACGCGTTAATGAAGCAATACACTGGGTACAGGGCTATGCACGTGTTTGCAAATATCAGAGGTTGGCAATGCGAGCTTCCTTCACCATTGGACTTACCCATTATCGAAAAAGCGAAGGAACTCATCACTGAAGCGATATCTGGGCACTAAGCCCATTTGGAGCTTATAAAGCTATCACTATCGCGTCTTATGCCCGAATGTTAACGACTGACATGACTCAGCCGTTTAAGTTCTCGTAAATCACTCTGAGAGTATTATTTAACGCACGCTTTGTATTTGGCCATGCGATAGAGATGTTATCTACCATGCCAGTGCCACAATCAACTTCCAAACGGCTGATAACATCAAATAAGGCGTCTGCATTTACTTTCTTGCCCGTTTGCACAAGACGTCTGGCGCCGCGTAAAATTGCACTGTTATCGTCTTGCATAATGCCATCGTCAGTCATTTGGATGCCCTCGCTTAACTCTTCAATCAGCTCGTTCAGGGCGGTTGATAAAGAATCGACTTGCCCTTGCTGTTGAAGGTAGGGTAATAAATCGAACCAAGTACTGGGGCTTTCTGGCATCTCCATCTGCGCAATCGGCGACTCTTCAACTGGCTCAGAGCTAGCCTGCTGTTCAATTTGCTTTTGCTCTTGAACCTGTTGCAACTCTTCTTTATGAGCAGCAACAAGCGCATTTTCTTGCTCAACAAGAATTGCTTCGTTGCTTTCCAACTGTTTTTGAGCACTTTGCAATGCTTGTTCTTTATCGTCAAGCTGCGCTTTACTCGCTTGCAACTCTTGCTCGAGTGTCGCGAGTTGGTTGGCTAAACCTGATTGGTTGTCCTGCTGCTCAGTTAAGGTTTGCTTACTCTGCGAGTATTCCTCTCGAACGGCTTGGAGTTCGGCGGTCAGCTTTTCTTGCATTTCCTGAAGTGCTTGAATGCTCTCTTCTCGCCCCTCTAGTGCAGCTTGTTGTTCCTCAACCTGCTTCTTGAGTGCCAATTCCTGCTCTTCTTGCTGCCTAATCCTAGACTCAAGCTCTTCTTGCTGTGCTTTCGCCGCGTTTAGTTCTTCAGTTAACTTGTTCTCAACTGATTTAGTCTCGTTAGCTTCAGATTCTGCTTGCTGAAGCTCCTCTAGGTTACCTTCGAGTTTTTGCTGCAGTTGCTGATTTTGCTCTTCCGCTTCACGCAGGGCTTGTTGTAGTTGCTTCTTCTGCTCTTCAATTTGTTGCTGTTGGGCACTCCATTGTTCTTCACTTCCCTCTAACATCTCACGTTGCTTGGCTGCTCGACTCTCAACATCTGACAATTCCACGGAAAGCTGTTCGAGTTTTTGTTCTTTCTCAAGACGGGCAAGTTTTTCAGCTTCTGCTTGCTGTTGAATTTCATCAAGTTTGCTTTGTGAACTTTCTAATTGCTCACGTTTAGCTTCAACCTCGCGTCTAAGCTCTTCCTGATGCGCCTCCCATTGCTTACCAGACTGCTCTAGCTTAGCCGCTTGCTCAGCACTTTGTTGCTCCATTTCGGCCAACTCAGCTTGGAGCTTATCGAACAGTTCTTGTTGACGCAGCTTCTCTGCTTTTTCTGCTTTGGTCTGCTGTTTCGCTTCACTCAATATACTTTCAGTTTCCTGCAGCGCTTTCTGCTTCGCTTTTAACTCTTCCTGCAAACGTTGTTGTTGTTCTAGTCGCTCTTGTTCCGCTCGCTTCATCTCCGCAAGCTTCTCTTCGGCATGTTTCTCAGCCTCAGCAAGTTCGTTTTGCAAACGCTGCATGTCTTCTTGTTGACGCTGCTTTTCTTGCTTTTCTTTTTCCGCGGCTTGTTTGGCTTCGTCAAGTGCATTTTGCGTTTCTTGAAGTACTTTTTGCTTCGCTTCTAGCTCTTGCATCAGCTTGCTTTGTTGAGCCGCCATATCACCTTTTTCTTGCTTCGACATTTCCTCGAACTTCTGCATTTCGTTCTGTAAATGTTCAACATGGCGAACTTTGTTTGTTAATTCCGACTGTGCAAGTTTGTAAGTATTTTCAATTTCACGACGCTGACGCTCAGCTTCCTCACTCGCCTTACGCTGGCTAATCAGTGCTTGTTTTAACTTAGCACTAGTATCGTCACTACTTTGGAGTTGGCCCTGTAATTCATTAATTTGAGAACCAACTTCGCTGATTTCAGCATCTTTGTCTTGGATAGACGCTTTAAGCGAGTCAATTTGAGTAACATAAGCATGCATTTTTTGAGACTGTTCTGCTTGCTCCTGCTCTAACTTTTGACTATGAGCTTGGCTTGCAGCGAGTTTTTCTTGTGCTTGTTTGTAATTCTCTTCACTTCGCTTGAGTTGCTCAGATATCTCATTTCGTTGCCCTTGCAGCTTATTCACTTTCCGTGTTGATATTTCTAGTTGCTCAGTGAGTGCATTATTGGCCTCTTTCGCTTCATTAAGCATTTCTCTGCTTTTACTGTAATCCTGCTGAACCTGTTGCAGGTTTTCGGTGACACTTTTGTGCTTTTCTTGCAAATTGATGTATTCAATTTTCGCTTCAGATATTTCATCGTGAGCTTCTTGAAGCTTAGTTTCAGTGTCGCGCAAGTCTTTGAGTTTACTTGCTAATTGCTCGTGACTTGTGCGAAGAAGCTGTTGATTTTCTGCAACTTCACGCTCAGCTTCTTTGTGCGCCGTGATTGCCTCTAGCCGTGCTTGGTCTGCTTGAATAATTTCAGTTAGATCAGTCCATAAACATAGAATTGAATCGAACTCTTTTCCCTTGTAGATTGGAATGTAGGTGGCCTGACACGCTCGTATTTCAGAATCAACTTTATGTTCCCAGTTGATTGTTTTAGCTCTGCCATCGTATTTCACTCGATTAAGGATGCGCTCTAACTCGTATGCATCTCCATCATCTTTATTCAAACTCAAGGCATAAGGTGACTCACCCCACAAGTCTTCTTCACTTTCAACACCGAAGAATTCACAAGCAGATGGATTTAAACGAGTGAATCCGTTTTCATCTAAAATGCCCATTGGCATGCTGCTGTGCTCTAACAAGCCTTGGAATTTTTGTTGCTGGAAGGACTCACCAGAACGGTCGGATATCCAGCAAACATATTGTTCTTTTACTTTGTCGAGCAGGTCAATATGAAGTTCACTCGGGTGTATTACATCGTTTTTACCACGAAGGCTGGTGTGGAAGGCTCTCAAGCGACCAGTTTGATGAAGTTGTCGTGCTGCTCTGCCTGCATCATCGCCATCGTTGAAGAGTTGATAAAAGGTGCCTTTCCTTAGCTCTTTTTCATTGAGACCTAAACGCTCCGTCATCGCGGTATTAGCGTGTACAATTTTATCATCAGCATCAACTGTCGCCACTGCAATCGGGGCTATATCAAGCAGATTGGAGAAGTGAGCTCTTTCATAGTCTAACTGACGCTTGGTGTCGGTAAGTAAAGTTAAATCTTGGACCATGCCTGTAAAGCCTGCGCGATTATTCTTATCGTCGCCGAAAGCTTGCAAGGTTAAGCGCAGATGTACTGTAGAATTGCTATGTCGAGACTCTTCCGAATCCCTCAATGCAACTGGGAGCTCATCACTGTTTTGAGCTTGTTTACCTATTTTACCACTAAACTCACGATTTAAAGCCCTGCCAATAGTAAGCGGGGTTTCGTCGGGATTATGCAGTACGTTAATATCCTCGGGCATCAGATTCAAGAGATCAAAACGCTTGTTTTTAATCTCTTGCAGCCTCACACCAAATAATTTTTCAAAAGAAGAATTAACCAAAACAACGCGGCACTCTTCATCAAGAACATATATTGGTTGGGTAGAAACAGTGAGCATGGCTTTAACCTTCTGCTCACTTAAATATTGTCGACGTTCATTTTGACGCGATTGTGTTTCGTTTATGACTAACAGCTTAAATTGAACTGACTTGCCTTTTTTATTTTTACCCGAGCTTACACCCAAAATACGAACAGGCACTTTATTCTCTGCACCATTCAGTACAGTCTTGAAATCGCATTCATGATGTTCTTTAGCAAGCTCGAATGATTGATTCCAGAAACTTAAATTATCTGGGCAAATCAACTTTTCAAGTGCTTCGAAATCACCACTTAGCGACTCATCATGCCCTAATAAGTGCGCAAAACTTTGGTTACCTTCAAACTTCTCGTTGTCAAAATCAACAGTCACTTGACCTAAGTTAAGACGCCCAACAAGGTCGTCTAGTTCTTTCAAACTAGTGCTTGCGACATTAATGATACTTTCGTAATGGTCGACATCTTCTATTGTAGCTACATAAGCTACGCCATCGTACATGCTGAGGTTTTTTGTGATCGTTAACCTCAGTGTAAAGCCAGAACTTGGGGCTTTAACAACTAAAACAGTGCTTTCATTGCTATCTAGGGCTTGATTGATGTCGTCTTTCGGTTCTTCTCCGAAAAATTTATTAAGCGGTTGTGTGATAACTCGACTTGCCTCTCTACCCAGCAATCGAGCGGCAGTTTGATTAATTTCGATAATATTACCACGCAAGCCAACCGTGAGTATGCCAGAGCTCGTTTTATCTAACACTTCGTTTCGGTTACGAATAACTTCATCATGTATCTCAAGTTGCTTATCCTTTTTCTTCATCATTATGAAGGCAGATATAGCTAAAATCGCGAGGACAATCATCACGCCGATGCTTGCATAGGCCAAAAGAGATAGCGTGCCCTCATCCTGACGGGAGAGTTTACCGCCAAAAGCAAAGCAAGTAGGGCTAATAACAATTAGCACGAAAAAGAAAGAGCGCTTGAAAACGGAAAGTGAAGCCGATAGCTGCTGAAGCATGTTTGTCATATCCAATAGAAATAAATAATATCCTAGCAGACAAGGTAACGCCTGCAAGGAAAGTTAAAAATAGCGCGAAAGCACCTTGCGTATATTTTAAAATAACTTTTAGCTGTGGAATAAGACATCTTATTCTTCCGTTATGAAGGGTATCGGCAGTTACACTAGGTCTTAAAGTGCAAGCTCACCACAACACCAGAACCATCAGCTAGGTTATTAATCTTAATACTCCCGCGATGAAATAGCACGATCATCTTTGCAATATATAAGCCGAGTCCCAAATGTACTTGCTCGCTAGTACTAGAGCCGGAAGCAGTATTGCGAACAGAAATCATAGAATCCAGCAACTCTTGTTGCATGTTCTCGGGAAGCAAAGGCCCCTTATTACTCACTTCTATACAGAAGTCTTTTGATATTCCGTCGCAACTAAACCGAATAGTATCACCTGCGTTACTAAATTCCGCGGCATTCGCGACAATTTTATCTAACATTTGTGCAAATAGCTCGGGGGAGCCTACAAGTTCGGCTCGTTCTAACGACGATGCATAATCGAATTGATGCTCACTATAGGCAAGTCGATAGCCCTCAACACAGCCCCCGAGCACATCAAGCACATCAAAAGTCTCTTGTTCGCTACTCTGAATAGCTTGCTCTAAACGAGTGGCTTCACTCATGTTATTTAAGATTTTACTCAGCCTATTTATTCCTTGCTTGGCACGCTCTACATATACCAATGCGCCATCAGTTTTATCGGATGGGCTTATTTGATGGCTTGTATCCTGAGCTGCTAACTTGGTAGCTTGAGATTCAAGTAACAAATTATCCAATGAAGAGTTTACAATCGCCACAGGTGTTCGCAATTCGTGAGAGAGCCGAGAAGCCATATTCTCTAGGTAAGCATTATATTGGCTTAGTCTTCCCAATACCGTACTGAAAGTTCGACTCAGATCGCCAATTTCGTCTTGTGTAGTTGATGCTTCTATTCCAGATATAATTTTTCCTGATTTATCAATAGCCTGCTCAGTGTCGTTACGTAACTTTCTAATCCTCGTTGATATGCGTGATGCCAGCAAAAACAGTGCTAAGGTGCCTAATACAATAACCGCTAGAAAGAAGTGGAATTGCTTTTCCAAAGCATTATTGCGGAGAGTCCTGATACCATTTGTAGTCTGTTCTACGACCACCGCTCCCATCACTTCACCTTCGATGAAAATAGGATGAGCAGCCGACAAAATCACTGCTTTACTGTCAGAACTCAAACGCCATAATGAGCTAGCTTCGCCCTGCAAGGCTTCATCCACCTCTTGACCTTGCAGTGCCGACGCTTTCTCAAGATCATCGACAAACTCTTCTGGCGGGCGCGTCAGAATTTGATAGTACAGAGGAATAAGCCATTCCTCTTCAATCACTTGCCACCACGCTCGTTTCTCTTCAGATGTATGTGTATTCGTATCGGCGGGAGCACTAACAGCAAGTTTTTGTGTTTCATCATATTCAGTTCTGAGGCGGTTTGGGGTGTTAACAGCCAGCACATTATCAACACGCGCTAAATCAAAACTTGCGGAGCTAGCTTGCATGCCATCAGCATTTTGAATGTCTCCTGACTTCGCCAACACTCTTTTGTGCTTGTCAATAACCCAGACTCGCGCATTCGCATATTCTAGGCCTCGTAATATACTTTCAATTTCAGGCGATGGTATTAATAAAGTGCCAAGTTCGTCTTGCTGTTCAGGATTGGCTGTACCTATTGAGTATTTTATAAAACGCGACTGTTCGTCATCTACGTCTGAAATCGCAAAAGCAATTCGGTCCTGCATCATGCCTGCAGGAAAGCGAAGTTCGATGATGTAGCCTTCTTCACTTGGCTTCCAATACCCCTGAATTCGAGTATCGAGTTTCTCAGGTATTACTCTTTCAATGTTATTTTTTAACAAATAGGCATTAACCCAACCTTCTTGCATTGGCGCGACGATGTAGCGCTTGAACTCACCTTGAGGGTTCAACATCGATATTTGAAGGAAATCATTGCGATCGATACGCAAACTATTGCGACCTCGGAATACGAGATTGTCGTCGGTGACCTTAAACATGGCATAAACGTAGTCTTCATATTCACCAAGCAGATGCGTGAATTTCAAACTTGAAGCTGAATATGGTTGGCGCAATATCAGCAAACTTTCTTGAGCATATTCGATGGTAGCAGTAAGGTAATCATCCCAATCATCGAGTTGACCATCTAGTTGTATCGGTGCCGTTACTTTATGAGCATACAAATCGCGCCCCGTCACGACGCTGCTTTGAAATGAAGATTGTGCATCGAACAGTTTCGGGCGCTCGTGCAACGTCGTGGCTACAGCCCTTGCTGTGCCCAACATAGTTTGTTCTTGCCCGATACGAAGATAGGCCTCGAGTTCCCATACGTATTGATAACCCAAATAAGGAATAGCAAACAGGAAGGACGAAAAAAACAATAGTTTTAAACGTAAGCCAATGCGCCAGTTTCTCATTTTTATGCCGCCTTCCAGCGGTAGCCCATACCGTAAACGGTTTCAATGCGGTCGAAATTAGAGTCGAGTTGCACAAACTTTTTACGCACTCTTTTAATGTGTGACGTAATAGTGGTGTCATCAACCACCATTTTGGATTCATCCATTAATTGTTGGCGACTTTTTACGTGCCCCGGATTTTTAGCAATTGCATGTAACATCCAAAACTCTGTTACGGTTAATTCGATAAGCTCTTCACGCCAAGCAACTGTCATACGCTTTACATCCATACTCAACTGCCCGTTTTTTATTAAATCGGAAGCTTCTTGTGGCGATTGCATCACTTCAGTTCGGCGAAAAAGGGCAGCAATTCTGGCGAGCAAATGGGGCAAACTGATATCTTTAGTCAGATAATCATCGGCACCCATCCGCAAACCGCAAATAGTGTCAAAATCGTTGTCTCTTGCAGTAAAGAATATAATTGGAAGAGTTTTTGAAAGGGCTCTGAGGCTTTGGCATACCGAAAACCCTCCATCAATTTCATTTTCTAAGCCAATGTCGATAATGGCGAGATCGGGAAGCGCGCGCTCAAAAGCATTCTCTGCCTCAATTCTATTAGAGTAAGTATCAACGTGATAGCCCTGACTACTCAAGGCCGAAACATAGTTCTCGCGCAGCGCCATGTCGTCTTCAACTAACGCAATTGTTTTCATTATTCCCTCAACAAACTTTGTACTCTTTTTTAATTAGCTCTCACTATATACAAAAAAGCGCGTGGTGAAAGCGTATAGGCCTAATTTCCATAATTTCGCCACAATTCATCTCAACATTGCCATTTTATCTCCCCGTTAACGCCATAAAGCTTGTGTTTAATAGCATCGTAGCTTTTGAACAGTGGTGATGCGAAGTACAGAGATTCCTCCATCCCACTGTTCCTTTTTAAACACAACACTCTTTGGAGAGAATGATGAAAACAACAACTAAGCCTGCATTTAATAAAATCACAAGCGTAATCGCGTTCACTTGTTTAATGAGCGCATCAGCCTTTGCATCCGCCAATCAAAGTATTGATGAGAAGGAATTAAAGAAACAAGAAAATACCAATAATGCCGTAGGTTTTGGTACTGGCGTCGTGTTTGGCGCGGCTGTTGCAGGGCCGGTGGGCGCAGCTGTAGCAGGGCTATTTGGTTTATTTATTGCTGACGACATAAACGATGAAAATCGTCTGGAACTGACGAAAACTGAATTAAATAGCACTTCCGAAGAGCTTGTTGCTTTGCAAAAAGACTATGAAAGCTCAATGTCGAAGGCGAACGAGCAAATTGCCGCGATGGACAGCGCGATGACCAAGGCCATTCAACAAGTAAGCCCGCATTTAGAGACTAATATTCAGTTCAAAACTGCGTCTTACCTCATTGAAGACCACTACAAAACGCAACTAGATGGTTTGGCTTCAGAATTGAGAAAAAATCCGGGGCTCAAAATTGAACTATCAGGCTTTGCAGACCAACGTGGGGAGTCAGCATACAACCAAGTGCTATCTGAGCAGCGCACAAAGGCTGTTAAAGACTATTTGCTAAGTCAATTTGTGAATGACAATCAGATTATCGCTCAAGCCTTTGGCGAGTCAAATTTGGCAAGCTCAAACAGTAGCTTCGAAGAGGACTTTTTTGACCGTCGCGTGCATGTAAAAGTGAGTAGCGAAATAGCAGAAATGACAGCAGCCAATCAATAGGCTGCTACACCCTTTTACTCACCAATAGTAGATGCTCACTCCTAATAACTTTAAAGGTAGAAAACTAATATGGCCATCCTACAACGCTCGCTCATTGTCGTTACCGGACTCTGTGTCTTTGGGCTCATTCATGCAGCAGCCCCAAACATGTTCACACCTGCTTATACAAGCCTGTTTGACAATCAGCGACAATATCCAAGCAGCGCTGAAAGTGAATCTTCTATTAAAAATGAAGTGAAAACGCAATTTAGTTTGCTGACGAAAACGGGCACTGTAAACGAGATAAACGTTCAAGAAACCAACATATTTTATACCGATCCACTTGCCAACTTAAGTTCATCAGGACTGTTTATTAGGGCAGTTGACGAACAAGGAAAGCCAGCTTTCAAGAATAGCAGCGAGTTAAGTACCGAAGTTGACATTAATGTCACTGGCATGATCGCACGAACACGCGTTAGCCAAACTTTCAAAAATAACAGCGATACATGGCAAGACGGTGTTTACGCTTTTCCACTGCCCGAAAATGCCGCCGTCGACCACCTGTTATTGAAAGTCGGTAACCGCATTATTGAAGGCCAGATTAAGCAAAAACAAGAAGCAAAAAAAATATTTGAAAAAGCCAAGCAAGAGGGTAAGAAAGCCAGTTTAGTTGTTCAACATCGTCCAAATATTTTCACGAATGAAGTCGCCAACATTGGGCCAGGTGAAGAAATAGAAGTTAGCATAGAGTACCAACAAACATTAAGATTTGCAGATGGCGAGTACTCACTTCGATATCCACTTGATATAAAAGAGCGCTATCAGCCACAGAGTAGCAACGAGGATAGTGTTGAAAAATCAAACTTTCGCAGAAAAGCCTTAACACTGAGAGTTAACCTAGCGTCGGGAACTCACCTAAACAATATTACAAGTGAAAATCACCCTATTGTTACCCATTCGTCAGCAAATCAGATAGGTAGCGGTGCTAGTCAGTACGAAATCAGCTTAGCCGATGAGTACGTACTACAAAAGGATTTTGTCCTCAGATGGCAACCTGAATTGGGAAGTCAACCGCAAACCAGTCATTTCTCGCAATGGGTGAATGGCGAAGAGTATGGCTTAGTCATGATTTACCCGCCACTTCCAGACGAAAACTTGGATCAGGATAGAGAAATTACCTTCATCTTGGATACCTCAGGCTCAATGGCTGGTGACGCAATCAAACAGGCAAAGCAAGCACTTGCTTTTGCAGTGGACGATTTAGCCGCATCCGACAAATTCAATATTATTCAATTCAATAGTCATGCAGAGCAGTTGTGGAGAACAGCCAAGTTCGCCGACTCAACTAATAAAGCCGATGCCTTCGATTTCATTGCTAGCTTAACAGCCAACGGTGGCACAGAGATGCATTCTGCGCTTTCAGTCGCCTTCGATAGCGCAGACAAAGCGAAAGCAGAAAACGAAGACGATCGCTTCTTCAAACAAATTTTGTTCATCACCGACGGCAGTGTGTCGAATGAACATTCATTGATGCAATTAATAAGTACCAGACTTGGCTCGCAGAGACTTTTTACCATTGGTATTGGTGCTGCACCCAATACTTACTTTATGACCGAGGCCGCTAAGATGGGCAAAGGTAGCTTTACCTTCATTGCCGACACCAGCCAAGTCAATGAAAAAATGCAAACGCTCTTAGAGAAAATAAAAGCACCTGCGCTTACAAATATTCAATTTAACCTCAAAGCACTTGGGCCAAATGAGAGTATAGAGATGTACCCCGATACTATTGGCGATTTATATCACGAAGAACCTATGGTATTGAGCTATAAAAAAAACGCTTCAGCTACCGCTTCTAATCAACATGCTCACGAAAATACTGATGATTTCGCAGATATAAATGCCCCACTATTAGTCGGAAGGTATAACAATAACCCATGGCAGTTTAGCTTAACTCAAGAGTTGAGCGGAAAAAGCATCAAGCAATATCAACAGAATAAGCCTGATAATAGCGCCTTAAATTCAGAAACAACCTTGGGGACAATCGCTACGCGTGCACAAGGCATCAACGTGCTGTGGGCAAGGGAAAAGATAGCGCAGTTAAGTCGTGATAAACGCAAGTTAGAAGTGCAACCTGTTGAAAGCAAAGAGCAGATCGACAGCTTAGTAACAGAAATCACACAAACAGCACTGGCGCATCATATCGTAAGCCAATACACCAGCTTAGTTGCCGTAGACACAGAGCAAACTGCACCTGAGAAAAATATACAAAATCAACAATCGCAAGAGGCAATGCTGGCAGAAGCTGAACTCAAGAGAGCACAATTGGCAATTGCTCAAGCCCACGGATTAAGTCAACAAGGTTTACTTCCACAAACTGCCACGCGAGCACAACTTAACATGTTGATTGCCCTTCTCTTATTGACGATGGCTGTATTGATGCTTTGGAGGAGAAAGCACGATGAAATCTAAAACAGAAGTGGCTGTGAATAGCAATGATAGTAAGCGTCGAAACAACAAGGTCTTTACAATAATGCACCATACAATCAGTGTTGAAACTATCTTTATCTATGCCATTTTTGTCTTTGCATTAGTGTTATTAGGCGACAGCTTTTACATTAAAACCAAGGCGCAATACGCGCAATACTTAATTGGGAATTCCTGGCAATACTATGCCAATACGGGTGAAATTCAAAAACCGTGGCCGTGGGCTGACACTTTCCCGATAGCCGAGTTGTCGATACAAGACACGTCGCACTTCATACTTTCAGGGGCTAGCGGCAGAAACCTCGCCTTTGGGCCTGCTCATTTGGCCAACACAGCAAGCTTGGGCAGTGAGGGCAATGCAGCCATCGCGGGTCATCGTGATACGCATTTTGAACAGTTAAAAACATCGAAGCTTGGCGACTTAATCTATCTGACCAGCAGACAAGAAGACAAGCTTGTAAAACAAGTATTCCGTGTTAGCGACATTAAAATAGTTGATGAAAAAAACATTGATGTGCTTCAAGAAACGTCAACGAGTACCCTAACACTCATTACTTGTTACCCATTCGACAGTATCGACCCAAACCCAAGCCAACGCTATATCGTAAAGGCTGAGCTGATATAAAAACCTTAAGCGAACACTAATGCTTGTTATTCAAAGCCAAAAGAGTCTAGGCATGCCACGAAAGTTGGTATGTCTAGGCTTTAACCGCGTCTTCAATGGTCTTTAATAAAGTTTGAGCCGGCTGATAACCATTCACTATTGAACCGTCAGGAAGAACGATGTTGGGTGTACCATTAACGCCAATGGCCTGGCCGAAATTGTATTGCTCGGCTACTTCATTTTCGCAAGCCGCTCTGGCTACTCTCTGACCCGCTTTTGCATCATCCATTGCTTTATTGGGATCAGCCGAGCACCAAATTGAAACCGTATCATTGTATACGCGTGAATTGATACCGGCCCTCGGGAACGCTAAGTAGCGAACAGTAATGCCCAGGCTATTCAAAATGTCCATCTCGTTGTGCAATTTACGACAAAAACCACAGGTAGCATCAGTGAATACGGTGACGGCATATTTTTCTTTTTCGGCTTTATATTCAATTACCGACTGCGTAAAGGTTTTTAGTCCGTCAAGGCGATAACGCTTTAGCGCCTCACCGGTTTCATCAACGATCTGGTTGCCGACTTTGTAGATGCGAGCAGTGAGAAAGTACTCTCCATCTTCACTCCCATAAAACAAACCCGTTGTCGCATTAATTTGCAGTAAGCCGGGCACTGGTGCATCTGCAATCGACAATATTTTTATATTCAAGCGTTCTTCAAAGCGAGACAGCAAGGCCGAATAGTCTTGATCACTGCTCGATTCTACCTTTTCAAGATTTTGAGGAAGTGGCTCTGCATTGGCAACACTCACCCAAAATAGACTTAGCAGTAAAAGCAGAACCGAAAGAGCCTTAATAATAGACTTTTCAATGATAGTGGATTGAAAACTCAAACTCGAAGATTTACTGTGAGCATTTGTAGAACGTGTCATGGGGCTAGTTATCCTTATTGTCTCAATTGTGCATATATACTAGTACTATACGAGCAACAGACCGTAAAAGTCGCAAGAAAATTCTGTGCATCGACATTAGCCTCTAGGATGATGGTTTTTAACTAAAGACTGAAGTCTCTCCGTCGCAACATGGGTATAGATTTGTGTTGTTGATAGATCGCTATGGCCTAATAACATTTGCACAACGCGTAAATCAGCCCCATGGTTTAACAAATGCGTAGCAAAGGCGTGCCTAAGGGTATGTGGCGACAAGTGACAATTGATGCCAGCCTGTTTTGCATAAAACTTAATACGATGCCAAAAGGTTTGCCTTGTCATGGTCGTTCCACGCTTACTTGGGAATACCGTATTGCTTGGCTTAGTTAATAACTGAGGCCGCCAGTTTTTAATATAATCAGCTAAACAATCGACCGCAATTTCACCTAAAGGAACGAGCCTTTCCTTATTTCCTTTACCCGTTACACGAATCACGCCCTGTAACAAACTAAGCTCATTCATTTGTAAATTAACCAGTTCTGATACCCTAACACCAGTCGCATAAAGCAGCTCCAACATCGCTTTATCACGAACCTGAATTGGGTCATCAGTTTCTGGGCAGGCGAGCAGATCATCAACTTGCTGCTCGGATAAAGTCCCGGGTAGTTGAGAGGGCAATTTCGGGTTAACTAGGCCTTGCGTAGGATTATCTTCACGCCATTTTTTTGCAATCGCATATTTGTAAAAAGCACGAGTAGAACTGAGGAAGCGGCTTGTCGAACGTTGCGATAGCCTTTTTTCGAAGCGGTAGCTTAGATAGGCCTGAATGTCTGTTTCTGCAACATACACCAATTCAGAACTGTACTTTGAGTGTTTTTGCAAAAACAAACAGAACTTTGTTAGATCAGTTCTATAAGCGCTGGCGGTATTCGTGCTTAGCCCTTTTTCTATCCACAGCATGCTGATAAAGTCGTTAAGTGCTTGCTCATTAGCGTCACTCAAATATTCCGTAGTCATTAGAATTTCTTACTTTGACGCAGTAACTCATAAGCAGCCTGAATATCTTGCGTTTTCTTTTTCGATAACAATAAAGCCTGTTCAGGTAAACCTTTTGATACTAATTTATCTGGGTGATGCAATGACATTTGTTTTCTGTAAGCTTTTTTAATGCGCTTTACATCATTTGTACTGGCTATGCCTAAAATTTTGAATGCATCATTGAGTTTGGCTGATGCAGAGTAAGGCTCATTGCCATGGTTAGCGTAAGCTCTCTTTCGCTGTCCTTGCCCAGAATGATGCTTATTGGAACTTGTTTTTGCTCGCGAACTAGATTGACGAAAACGCTGTTCAGCCTCAAAGCCATGCAGAAGAAAAATCATCTCCTCTTTCTTAAAGCCGAGTGTTTTAGCAACGTTGAGCAAAATATTATACTGTGGTGTGCTTAAGCGCTGGTTCGCACATGCCGCTTGGATAAGGATTTCTAAAAAGATTTGCATAACGTCACGCCTAGCGTGGCATTGTTCCTTAAACTCTTTCAGCATTTCGGTTAAGGCAAAATCACGCTGCTTTCCATCTCTGAATGCTTGTTGGGCCTCACTTCTAACATCGCCAGCAAGGTTCATTTGATCCATAAGAGCTGACGCGATTTTGATGTCTTGCTCGGTTACCTTGCCGTCAGCTTTTGCTATGTGGCCTAGCGCTGAAAACAAAGAGTGAAAAAAAACAGCTTGTTGTTGTATTTCTGAGCTTGAAGAAAAAAAGCGACTAAACCCACCTTTTTCTGAAAAGTCTTTGCTGTAAGTCGTATCAAAAATATGACCCACAACAAGCCCTAGTAAAGCGCCAGTTACCCTGCCAAACATGAAGCCGAAAAGCGTACCTACAACTTTTCCCCATACTTGCATGATTGTCATTTCCTTTTTGTTGGTTTGAACCTTGTAGGCAGCCATCATTTCATACTGCGTCATTGATGCAAGTACGAAATAGTCATTGTACGGACTAAAACTGCACGAAATTTCCGCATTTATGCCCAAAAACCATATTAATTGGAGGTTTTCGCAATATTAAGTTGGTTATTACGCGCCAAAAGATTAAAATTCACAATATTGCGTCGATTTTTAATGAACGTTAGGTCAAATACGTGTTCTCAAGGTGTTAGGCTTCGTCGCAAAGCTACTCCGTCACCTTAAGCCGGAGGCTCTAAGTAAAGGTTATCAAAAAAAGTCATTCATGATCAAAGTGTTCTCCACAGCAGCGTTATTAATATTGACTCTAGGCGCAAACGCCCAGTCTGTTGAGCTATGTATTGCTCCTGTTGATACTTTTGATAGTGCTTTACTAACTAGCGATAATAAAATTGCCGTTAGCTCTTTAAATGCCCAACTTATTCAAAATCAAACCGCACTGTTTAATGGCGATGTCGTTATTACCAGCTCAGACGCAATTATTAACGCTGATTTGGCGCAAATTGACGATAACGGCCGGCTCGTAAAAGCAAACGGAGATGTTCTTTATCGCGACTCAGAATTAGAAGTACAAAGCCAAGGTGTGGAAATTAATTCACAGCTTCGATTACTACAGATGCAAGATACCGAATATCAACTTAAAGGCATCGCAGGGCGTGGATCAGCCGATTTACTTTCCTTATCTGGTGAACAAGGTTTGCGTCTGGAAGACGTTACCTTTACTACCTGTCCGAAAGGAGGCGAAGATTGGAAAATGTCGGCTAGCGAGATTTTAATCGGCAAAGACTCCCCCTTTGGCGAAGCTTACAACACAAAGTTCTTTCTGGGCGGTGTCCCTGTTTTTTGGTTACCATACTTTGCCTTTCCAGTAACAGCTGAGCGTCAGAGCGGCCTTCTTTTTCCGAATATTGGTAGCTCAACCCGTACGGGTATTGAATACGAACAACCACTTTATTGGAACATTGCGCCCAATTATGATGCCACTTTTTCGCCTCGAATAATGACTAACAGAGGCGTGCAACTAAAAACAGAATTTAGATATCTCTTCGCTCAAAATCAAGGTGAGCTCCAATTGGAGTATTTGCCTAAGGATATCGACACGGCAAGTCAAGACGAGCGTTACTTTTATCGTTATATGCATCAAGGTAAACTTAGCGATAATTGGAATCTAAATATTGATTTCAGTGGTATCAGTGACGACAACTACATTGTTGACTTGGGTTCTGACTATTACAATCGCGCCGACACACACCTATATCGACAATTAGGTGTCAGTTACTATTCTGAAAGTCTCGACTTTAGCCTTCAATTCAGAGATTTTGATGTGGTTGGCGATCATCCAGACGTGTATCGCGCTTTACCAGAGATGAAATTAAATTATGCCGCAGATTTAGGAAGTGTTATTGATTTTAATCTAGCCTCTGAAGCTGCCTACTTTGAAAACTCTTTGAACACTCAACCGAGTGCTTTTAGGGTTCATGTTGAGCCGAGCTTGTCGATTCCTTATCAGCGTGCTTGGGGGGAATTACTTGCGGAGATAAGTGTACTGCAGACCAACTACGAACAAGAGTTACCCGATGGCTATGTGGGTAGTTTAGAAGAACGGGTAAGCAGAACAATTGGTCAGGGTCGCCTTTTTGGCTCACTCATATTTGAAAATGCTGAATTACTGCAAGATAGCGAATTCTTAGTTAGCGTAGAGCCAAAAGCACAATATCTTTTTACAAGTTTTGAAGAGCAAGACAACATTGGTTTTTACGATACCACGCCGTTGCTAACGACTTTCAGTAACTTATTCAGAGGTCAGGAGTTTACCGGCTTAGATAGAATTAATGATAATAATCAGTTCACCCTTGGTGCCACGGCCCGACTGATTGATGCGCAAAACCGAGAAAAGTTGGTAGTGAGTATTGGGCAGATATTTTACTTAAGAGATGCTGAACTAAACAGTAGCATTCGTGACAATGACCGCTCTGCACTTGCAGCAGAATTTGATTGGCAAGTGAACCAACGCTGGTTTTTACACTCTGATATTCAAGTTGCTACACAAACGAAAAAAGTTGAACGTAGCAGTGTTGCGACTGAATACCGTATTGACGATAATAGACTCATTCAGTTAAATCATCGATATATTCGTGATTTGTCGGGTGAAGAAATCAATCAGTTCGGCGTTTCAGCAAGTTGGCCCATTACCAACAACTGGCATTGGGTTGGACGTTGGTATCGAGATGCGGAGCTATCCAGAACAACAGAGAGCTTTATGGGTTTGCAGTACGAGAGCTGTTGCTGGGCATTAAGAGTCACCTACCAGCGCAACTTAAGCAATCGCTTCGATGATGCAGGGTTCCGCTCAACTAATGAATTCGATTCAGGCTTTGGGCTGCAGTTCATCATTAAGGGGATTGGCAGCCGTAAACGAAATTCCGATATTTTAGAACAGGGGATGTTTGGTTATCGCCAACCTTACGTTTTGAATTAAATAATTTAAAGAATACAAGAAAACTAGAGAAAATATGAAATATAGATTGATAAAAGCTAGCATTTTGAGCATCACTATGACCATGACAATGTGGGCGGGTGCAGCCGAACAAAGTCTTGACAAAGTATCAGTAATTGTCGACCAAGGCGTTATTCTCGAAAGTGAAATTGTTGAGCTCGTAAGTGGTGTTAAGCAAGGTGCTGTTACCCAAGGACAAGCCCTACCCTCGGATCGAGCGTTAAGAACACAAGCTATCGAACGTTTAATATTGAAGAGCCTGCAAATGCAGATGGCCGAGAGAATGGGGATTCAAGTTAGCGACCCGCAACTAGAGCAAACCATTGCAAACATTGCCAAACGTGACAACATCAGCATCGAGCAATTACGCAGCAGAATTGAAGCAGACGGAATGACCTACGACACTTACCGTGAAAAAGTAAGAGAAGAACTCATCACCGGTGAAGTTACCCGCGCGAACGTAAGACGTCGAATATATATAACACCACAAGAAATCGACACCTTGGTTGGTCTTATCAACCAGCAAGGCGCTGAGCAAGCAGAGTATCGTCTTGGCCATATCCTAATTGCCCTGCCATCCGGAGCTACAGAAGAGGATGTTAACAAAGCGCGGGAAACAGCAGATAGAGTGTATGAATTGCTATCGACTGGCTCAGATTTTACCAAAATTGCGATTGCTTCATCATCTGGCCCTAAAGCCTTGGAAGGCGGTGATCTTGGTTGGATGAATGTTAACTCAATGCCAACGCTGTTTGCTGAAGCAGTACAAAGTAAGAAGAAAGATGCTCTGGTGGGTCCGTTGCGAAGCGGTGCAGGTTTTCATATTTTGAAGGTTATCGATTCTCGCGGTGTGGAAATCATTGAAGTAGAAGAAGTCAACGCCCGTCATATTCTTGTTAAGCCTTCAATTATACTAAGCGACCAAAAAGCCGAGCAAATGTTGCTTGATTTCAGAGCTGATTTATTAGCTGGTGAAGCTGACTTTGCTGCCCTTGCAAAAGAGCACTCAGAAGACCCAGGCTCAGCGCTTAAAGGCGGTGTTTTAGGCTGGAACGACCCCAATGTATATGTCCCTGAATTCAAAGAAGCACTTGCGCAGCTAGATAAAGACGAATACAGCCAACCTATTCGCTCTGTTCATGGTTGGCATTTGATTCAGTTAATCGACCGCCGGATAGACGATGCGACAGAAAAACGTAAAGAAGATCGCGCATATCAATTACTGTTTAATCGTAAGTTTACCGAAGAAACAGATACTTGGTTGCGTGAAATGAGAGATGCAGCGTATATCGAACTGCTCGATAAGAAAGACCTATAATGGCAAAATTTTTAAAGATTGCGGTTACTCCAGGCGAACCGGCAGGTATTGGTCCGGATCTCATTCTGACCCTGTCGCAGCAACATTGGGATTGCCAATTAGTGGTGTATGCTGATAGCACTATGTTGGAGCAACGCGCTGCACAACTCGGTATTGAGGTTGATCTTATTCCGTATGAAGACGACTCGACTTATATCCAAAAGCCAAAGCAGTTATTGGTTAAGCATATTCCTACTGCGGTGCCAGTTTTTGCTGGTGAGCTGAACAGTGAGAATGGACACTACGTAGTTGAAACTCTCAGGCAAGCTTGCGATGCCAATATTGAAGGTGCTTTTGATGCAGTCGTCACGGGCCCAGTTCACAAAGGTATAATCAATAAGGCGGGAATTTCATTTAGCGGGCATACCGAGTTCTTCGCAAATCAATCCAACTGTAGCGATGTTGTGATGATGCTGGCAACCGACGGTTTGCGGGTGTGTTTAGCAACTACTCACATTCCTCTTCAATATGTATCAAAAGCAATCACTCCTGAAAGACTCGACAAAGTCATACACATTATTCATACCGACATGAAGTTAAAATTCGGTATCGAGTCACCAAAAATTTACGTATGCGGCCTCAATCCGCATGCGGGAGAGGACGGTCATTTAGGTAACGAAGAGATTTTAGTCATTACGCCAAAGCTTAATGAATTGCGAGAACAGGGCATCAACCTAATTGGGCCTCTACCGGCTGACACCATCTTCCAACCAAAATATTTAGACCAAGCCGATGCAGTATTGGCGATGTATCACGACCAAGGCCTACCCGTTTTGAAATACAAGGGCTTCGGAGCATCAGTCAATATTACCTTGGGGCTACCCTTTATTCGTACTTCTGTTGACCACGGCACAGCAGCAGACCTAGCGGGCTCAGGTAACATCGATTGCGGTAGTTTCGAGAAAGCTATCAACAAAGCAATAAAACTAGCGAAGAAAAAATCATGAGCCAAAAGCATTTAGGCCACACGGCCAGAAAACGTTTTGGGCAGAACTTTTTACATGATCAATATGTTATCGACAAAATAGTCTCCGCCATCAACCCGCAGCCAGGTGAAAACCTTGTCGAAATAGGGCCTGGTTTGGGTGCGCTTACCGAGCCGGTGGCAGAATATATTGACCACTTAACCGTGGTAGAGCTCGACCGCGATCTTGCCAAGAGACTGATCCATCATCCCTTTTTAAATAAAAAACTCACTGTGATTGAACAGGATGCGCTTAAATTCGATTTCTCTAGCCTAATAAAGGAACCCGGTGATTTACGCATATTTGGAAATTTACCCTACAATATATCGACACCGCTCATGTTTCACTTGTTCTCTTTTTCAACACAAGTGAAAGATATGCACTTTATGCTGCAGAATGAAGTAGTAAAGCGACTTTGCGCTACTCACGGCGACAAACTGTACGGCCGCTTATCAGTGATGGCTCAATACTATTGCGATGCAAGTCCTGTTGTAGCCGTTCCTCCTAGCGCATTTAAACCCGCGCCTAAGGTTGATTCAGCCGTGGTAAGATTAGTACCTCACAAAACACCACCGGCAGACGTGAAAGACATAAACATCCTACAGCGCGTAGTAACAACCGCTTTCAATCAGCGTAGAAAAACCATTAGAAATAGTTTGAAAGACTTACTCAGCTCTGACGACATAAGCGATCTGGGTATTAAGCCCGAACTACGCGCCGAAGCGCTGTCTTTGCAAGACTTTGCATTGCTTGCAAACAAGGTTCATTCTACTCTTTAAAAAATGAGCAACTGAAGTATGGAAGCCTTACTAAAAATAACGACTAGTACTCAATTTATCGGAAAACAAAATAATGCTGACCTAGAGTCGGTATTTGTGTTCAGCTATACCGTCACTATCACTAACCTCTCACAACAAACTGCTCAGTTGAAAAATCGCTACTGGTTAATCACTAACGGTGACGGTGAAAAGGTTGAAGTGAAGGGGCCTGGTGTCATTGGAGAGCAACCTTTCATTAAACCAAACTTGAGCTTTGAGTATACCAGTGCATCAATGTTAAAAACCCAAGTGGGCACTATGGAAGGTTATTACGAATTTGAGATGGCTGACGGCCAATTGCATCGTGAAGCCATTCCTGTGTTTACATTAGCGATTCCAAATAGTGTTCATTAATTGGCATGAATAATTTTGTTGTTGGTGACATTCAGGGCTGTTACAAAGGCTTAAAATCGTTATTAAATAAAGCAAGATTTAACCCTCAGCAAGACAAGTTATGGGCTGTAGGAGACTTAATTGCTCGCGGCCCGAACTCACTAGAAAGCTTAAAATACCTTTATGATTTAGGCGAGCATTTCGACACCGTGTTGGGTAACCACGACCTACATCTCATAGCTATGGCTCACGGCATTGGTGAGCCAAAACCAGCTGATAAGCTCACAAAACTAATGAATCATAAGTCTTTCCCTATCCTTGTTGATTGGCTCATGAAAAAACCGCTCGCTATCAAGCCAAGTAAAAATATACTCATTAGTCATGCGGGTCTTTATCCCGCATGGTCGATAAGTAAAGGATTGGCGCTTTCCGAAGACATACAAGCTACCTTGCAAAGCGACAACGCTTTAAGCTTCTTAAAAGAAATGTACGGTAACACTCCCGACACGTGGAGTGACGATCTCAAGCTAAAAATGAGACGTCGTTTTGTCGTAAATGCCTTTACTCGCATGCGCTACCTGAATGGCATGGCATTAGAGTTCAAAACCAAATGTGCTCCTAGCCTAGCGCCGCAAGAACTCAAGCCTTGGTTCGATGTTCACAATAAAAAACTAAAAGAAAATAAAACGCTTATTTTCGGCCACTGGGCATCCTTGATGGGTAAGACCAATAAAAGCAATATCATTGGGCTAGACACTGGCTTTGTATGGGGCAAAGAAATGAGCCTTTACCATATCGAATCTCAACAAATAATTCGCCATTCCGCATAAAGATTTTCTCCCTACTTCCGATAGAGCTTGTACATAGTTATTATTTTACGTACCTGTTTAGTCAACATACTCAAGTATCATGAATGATTCTTGATTTCGTACAAGAAATTCAGCAAACAGTCTTAATGAGGATATTGGAAATGAATTTAACAGTCGCAATGCGAGTTATCGTCGGGTTTTCGGTGATCAGTTTATTACTCGTGATGCTAAGCGGAATTTCCTTATATAACCTCAGCGAGGTAGAAGACGCAACAAGCGAGGTAAGTCAGTTAGCCCTTCCTACTGTTGGAGGAAGTAACGAGCTCAAAGCCTCATTTCTAAATCTTGGTCGACTTACCTTTGAAGGTTACCTTACCCAAGAGGAATCGGTATTAGGTGATAAGAACAAGGAGTTTCAAGCGAGTACTGCTAACTTTTATTCGCAGCTTGAAATACTGCGCACAGTTGTAAAGGAACAAAAAGTCCTCCGCAGCGCATTATCTTCCGTCGAAGTCGTTTATGATAGTTACATCAGTAATGCAAACTCAGTGTTCGACAATCACCTTCAAGAGTTAAACTTAAAACAAGCAGTACAAGAAAAATTTTCGGTCATCGAGGAAAGTGCAGACGATGCTTCATCCTTACTGCTCGATTTTGCTGACTTGGATGAAGTTATCGAGTCTGAGGTGCTTAGTGAAGTAGCGGAAGACGGTAGTTCATTAGAATCAAGTATTTTATCTGTGCTTAGTGCCGCTTCAGAGTACGCTAAAACAGAAACCTTGCAACGTGCCGAAATTCGACGTCAAGAGCTCAACGTGTTAATGACACAAGCAGAAGACAAATATGCCGCTATGGTGAGCAAAGCCAATGGCGAAGACGATACCGGCACCCTTGATGAGGTTGGCGAACTTATCGATTCCATCAAAGAACAACTCTTAGGTTCAAGCGGTGTTGTCAGCTCACAAATTAATATGCTCGAGCGCGCATTAGCAGCAAAACAATTTTTGGACGAATCAGACAGCGACATCAACAAAGGTTTGGACGCCCTTAGTGAGCTTCTTAAGCTAGCGAATCAAAGAGCGAGTGATTTAAAGGAAGGCGTTACTGACCAAGTGAGTTCGAGCATGCAAACCATCGGAGTGATGGTTTTGATTTCTATCGCGATTGCAGTATTTACGACTTACAAAAGTGTGAGAGCAATCACAGAGCCATTAGCGAAGGTTAACGACTTACTCAATATTGCATCCTCCGGTGATCTCACGCATCGCCTAGATGATTCCTCGAATGATGAATTCGGTATACTATCGAAAAACTGTAATAAGCTCATCGATAATTTAAAAGCGCTCATCGACGGCATCCATCGCCGAGCGGAACAGCTTGCCGCAGCCTCGGGTGAGACCTCTTCGGTTACCGAACAAACGACTAATTCGATCCAAGAGCAAAAATCACAAATCTCTCAAATTGCCGCTGCTACGACCGAAATGCACAGTACATCACAGCTTGTTTCACAAAGCGCTGATGACACATTGCATGAAATAGGGAATGCTGACCAAGAAGCCGAGAAGGTGAAGCAAATATCGCTAGACAACAAACACACTATTGAGGTGCTGGCTAAAGACGTTCAAGAAGCGGCAGATGTTATCAATAAATTGCATCAAGATAGCGCTAGTATCGGTGGTATTCTGGACGTAATTAGGGGCGTTGCAGACCAAACTAACTTATTAGCGCTAAATGCGGCAATAGAAGCAGCTCGAGCAGGTGAACAGGGTCGAGGCTTTGCTGTCGTTGCTGATGAAGTAAGAACCCTTGCAAGCAGAACGCAAGAGTCGACTCAAGAGATTAACTCCATGATTGAAGTATTGCAGGCTGGCGCAGAAAAAGCGGTTGCAGTAATGACTCAGGGTAAACAACAAACCGAAGCCTGTGTAGAGCAAACCGAGAAAGCTTCTCAAGCGCTCGACCTTATTACCGATGCCGTCCACAGAGCGCATGAAGTGAGTACACGAATTGAACATGCCGCACGGGAACAGAACCAAGTGTCTGCTGAAATAAGCGAGAAACTAGAAAACATCGTCGGAATTGCTGAAGAAACGACACTAGGTGCGCAGCAGACCACGCAATCAAGTGCAGAAGTAGCAAGACTCGCAGACGAACTGCAAGAGTCTATTGGCGAATTCAAGGTATAAAAGTATAAGTGTGAGATAATGCAGATAATCAGTTATTGCTTAGAGTGCCGGCAGCGTTAAGCTCCGCCGGCACTTCGGTTTTCTTAACCTACTCAAACAGCGCTTTATGTAATACTTTAACAACACTTTCACTATCTTGATTGTTCACTACAAACGACAAGTTATGCGGATTAGCGCCAAAGCAAATCATACGTAAATTAAAATCTGAAATAGCAGCAAATATTTTACTCGATACGCCCGCAGCACTGTGCATATTATTTCCAACAACAGTGACCACGTCGAAGCCTTGCTCAACAGTAACATCACATATCGTTGTTAACTCAGCCAAAGTCTCTTTATTCATTTTTTCAGAAACAGTATTAGGTGGGTTGTCGAGGGTGAATGAAACTGAAATTTCCGACGTAGTAACCAAATCAACCGATAATTTATGCTTAGCGATAATGGTAAAAACTCGTTGTAGGAAGCCCTGAGCGTACATCATTTTTGGCGTTTTCACCGTTACCATAACTTGATCTTTTCGTCTTGTTATAGCTCTATATGATGGTTCAACTTCACAGTCGCGTACAATCCATGTACCGCCTTTTTCTGGCTCTTTACTTGACCCTACGAATACCTTTATGTTTTTTCTAAGTGCTGGCTCCATTGTTGCAGGGTGAAGCACTTTAGCACCAAAGGTCGCCATTTCTGCCGCTTCTTCAAAGCTAAGCTCTGCCAAAGGTTTTGCTTTGTCAGTGATGCGCGGATCAGTGGTATAAACCCCGATTACATCAGTCCATATTTCGCAGGTTTCTGCATCAATAGCTTCGGCTAAAAGCGCAGCAGTAAAGTCTGAACCACCTCTGCCTAAGGTCGTTGTTCGTCCTTGTTCATCAGCCCCTACAAAACCCTGTGTAACGACCACTGAGTTGCTTAACTCAGGCACTAACAAGGCTTGAGACAATTGCCGTATGGTAGCAACTTCAGGCGATGCATCAGTGAAGGTTGAATCGGTTCTTAATACTTTTCTAACGTCAAAATTAACCGCCGCAACGCCAAACTCTCGAAGCACCGCGCTAAACAACAGCGAAGACATGCGCTCCCCCATGGATAAAAGGGCATCCTTTAAGTCATCTCGAAAATTGATCTCTTCATTTGTTGCCAGTCGCGTCAGTTCTTCCAGCTTAGTCTCTAACTTCTCAGAAACTTCTTCTGGGTGTGTTAGCTTTGCTACAATAGCATGCTCAATTGCACGTATATTATCAACGATATCGTGAATTTGCTTGCTCGTTAAGGCGGTATTTGCCAGCGTTACTAGATGATTCGTTACGCCAGCAGAAGCGCTTACCACAACCACTTTAGTTTGTTTATTTCCCGCAATAATACGAGCACAGTTCTGCATGGTCTCGTAGTTTGCGACGCTGGTTCCGCCGAATTTTGCAACGTTTAAGCTAGTTGTCATTTTATTTCCTATCTACTACTTTTTAACACTTTTAGGCTGCTTTACACGCCCTTCAATTGATATTTTATCGCCTTCTTTTATACCCTGCTTGGCAAACCAACCTTGGTTCATTTCAAGCGCAAAAAGAACCGGTTTCGACGACTTCACCGACGTTAAATCGTGGGGTTTTAGCTGCTTTATGTCAACAATCGTGCCGTCAACGGTAATATATGCCAAATCTAACGGAATGAATGTATTCTTCATCCAAATACTGGCGATTCGTTCATCATCAAATTGGAACAACATGCCACAGTCATCGCACAGACTTCTGCGATGCATTAGCCCTAAGGCTCTTTCGTCAAAGCTATCTGCAAACTCTACGCTCAGTGCAATATTGGCAAATTCAATATTTATGGTGTTATCGTCTTGCAAAAGCGCTTTTTCTTCCTCAGTTAAATCAGCGAAATCGTCGATATCACTAGAGGATTGGGCACAAGCCTGTAAGGAAAGAAAAGCCACTAGCGCTAATCCGGCAGTTTTTAGCAATACAGCTGTTTTTGTCCCGCGTTTGTTCAACATGGTGTGTCTCACTTAAATATTTATAGTTTTTACAGCTACTTTTAGGGTGTTTATCTGATCTCAAATATGGGTTAGATATATGACTAATATTGATAGTATCTAACGGAACAGGGTAATTGTTAATGACTTTTTGGTTACATCATAAAACAAAAAACCGATAGTAAAGATTGCTCTATACTACCGGCTTTGATTAACTTGCTAAGAAAAGTTCAGTGCTTAAATACGACTTCATGATTTCATGAAAGACCTAAGCTTTTGCGAACCTTCTTACGCAATATTTAGCGTCGGAATGATGTTCTCTTTCGCTTTTGTAGCTGCTTCACTGAATTTCGGCATGCGATCAAAGTTTAAGTATTTGAATACTTCGCCACTCATCGACTCAATTTTGCTAGCATATTCCATGTACTCTTCAGCAGTTGGGATACGACCAACAATTGCACCTACTGCGGCCATCTCAGCCGAGCACAAGTAAACATTTGCGCCATCACCTAGACGATTCGGGAAGTTACGAGTTGACGTGGACAGCACTGTCGCGCCAGCAAGTACACGTGCTTGGTTACCCATACACAGAGAACAACCTGACATTTCCATTCTTACGCCAGCTTTCCCGTAAATACTGAAATATCCCTCTTCCATCAGCTGGGCTTCGTCCATCTTCGTCGGTGGCGACATCCATAAACGAGTAGGTAGTGTTCCTTTGAACTGCTCAAGCAACTTACCAGCGGCGCGGAAGTGACCGATGTTTGTCATACAAGAACCGATAAATACTTCATCGACTTTGTCGCCCGCTACCTCTGATAACGTTTTAGCGTCATCGGGATCGTTTGGACAGCAAAGAATGGGTTCGTTGATTTCATCGAGATCAATTTCAATAACTTCAGCATACTCTGCGTCGGCATCAGCCTGCATTAACGAAGGCTCTGCTAGCCATTCTTCCATCTTGCGCGCACGACGCTCAAGCGTTCTTGGGTCACCGTAGCCTTCGTTTATCATCCAACGAAGCATAGTGATGTTTGAATTTAAGTACTCTGCAACCGACTCTTCAGAAAGTTTAATAGTACAGCCTGCCGCGGAACGCTCTGCTGATGCGTCTGACAATTCAAAGGCTTGTTCAACTGTTAAGTCTTCAAGGCCTTCAATTTCAAGGATTCTGCCGGAAAAAGCGTTCACCTTACCTTTCTTCGCAACAGTTAATAAACCTTGTTTTATTGCGTACAGTGGAATTGCATGTACCAAGTCACGAAGCGTAATACCCGGCTTCATTTTACCTTTAAAGCGAACAAGTACTGATTCAGGCATGTCGAGTGGCATAACACCCGTTGCGGCGGCAAAGGCCACTAGGCCAGAACCGGCTGGGAAGGATATCCCCATCGGGAAGCGCGTATGTGAGTCACCACCAGTACCTACTGTATCTGGCAATAACATGCGGTTTAACCATGAATGGATAATACCGTCACCTGGGCGAAGTGAGACACCGCCGCGGTTCATAATAAAATCAGGAAGAGTATGCTGAGTGTCAATATCGACTGGCTTTGGATAAGCCGCGGTATGACAAAAAGACTGCATGGTTAAATCAGCTGTAAAGCCTAGGCACGCTAAGTCTTTGAGTTCGTCTCGTGTCATCGGCCCAGTGGTGTCTTGAGAGCCGACCGTCGTCATTTTTGGCTCACAGTATGTGCCAGGGCGCATGCCTTCCACACCACAAGCCTTGCCCACCATTTTCTGTGCAAGCGTAAAGCCTTTATCTGAACTAGCAGGTACTTCTGGTAATCTGAATAAGTCAGTTGCCCCTAAACCTAATGCTTCACGCGCTCTCTCGGTTAAGCCACGGCCTATGATCAAGTTGATACGGCCGCCTGCACGCACTTCATCAAGTAGCACGTCAGATTTGTATTCGAAAGTAGAGAGAACCTCGCCTGTTTCAGCATTTTTTACTTCACCAGCGAAAGGATAGATGTCGATGACATCACCCATGTTTAACTTGTCAACGTCGGCTTCAAAAACTAAAGCACCAGCATCTTCCATCGTATTGAAGAAAATGGGAGCAACTTTGCCGCCAATGCACACACCACCGCCACGCTTGTTTGGCACGCCAGGTAGATCTTCACCGAAAAACCATAGAACAGAGTTGGTGGCTGATTTACGAGAAGACCCTGTACCTACTACATCACCAACGTAAGCAACAGGATGGCCTTTCGCTTTGATTTCTTCAATTTGCGCTAGTGGACCAACTTCACCGTGAACTTCAGGTGTTAAGCCGTCGCGTGTCATTTTTAACATCGCACGAGCATGTAATGGAATATCTGGACGAGACCACGCGTCTGGCGCTGGTGATAAGTCATCGGTATTGGTTTCACCGGTAACTTTGAAAACCGAGTAAGTGATTTTTTCGGCAAGATCTGGACGCGAAGTGAACCATTCACCTTCAGCCCAAGAGTTCATCACGTCGGTCGCGAATTTATTGCCCGCTTTGTGCTTCTCATCGACATCGTGGAAAGCATCAAACATCAATAAAGTGTGCTTTAATTCTTCTGCTGCAAGTTCAGCTAAATCATCATTATCAAGCAAGCTTACTAATGTTTCTATGTTGTAACCACCGTGCATGTTTCCTAGTAACTGGACTGCAGCATCGGGACTGATTAGGTCACACTTTTCGTCACCCTTGGCGATCGCGCTCAGGAAGCCTGCTTTTACATAAGCCGCTTCATCTACACCGGGAGGTACTCGCTCAGAAATGAGCTCTAACAGGAATTCTTCTTCGCCTGCTGGCGGGTTTTTTAATAGTTCTACTAAAGCAGCAACCTGCTCTGGATTGAGTGGCTTCGGTGGAATGCCCTCAGCTGCACGCTCTTCTACATGCTTACGATAATTTTCTAACACTATTTAACCCTCTTTTAGGTGCTGGGCGTTTGGTCTTAACTTGATTTGTAACCATCAAGTGGGACATCCAGCAGGAACAAAGTATAGTAAAGCACCCCCCACATTTTTGGGATGTACTTTTTGCGTCGCACATTATAGCGCTTAACGATAAGAATTTGAATGCTAAAAGCTTTCGGCTTAATTATAGCCAATATTCAGCAAACTAATTGTTTTATTATTGTTAATGGATTTAGCTAATACCTACAACCATCATCATTGTCTTACAAGACGAAGTATTTGCGCATTATCACCATCGGTTAGCAGCAGCACATCACCATCAGCTGTTAGCTCAATATCTCTTAGCCTCTTATTTAGCTTGGTAAGTAGACTTTGCTCATTATATAAGCGCTTACCATCGAAGTTCAGCGCTCGCAAGTCACGGTCCTTTAAGGATGGCACCAAAACATGCCCCTTCAATTCTGGGAATTGGCTAGCGGAGTAATAAGCCATCGACGACGGAGCGATGGATGGTGTCCAATTATAATCGGCTTGTTCCATCCCAGCATATTCTTTAAAGGGTGTAATGACGGCGCCAGAGTAATCTTTACCCTCAGTAATCACGGGCCATCCATAATTTTTGCCTTTTTGCAGGATGTTAATTTCATCGCCGCCATCAGGACCATGCTCATTTCCTAGTAGAATGAATTGACTATTAAGAGTGATGCCAATGAGAGCTTGTGGATTGCGATGCCCAGAAGTATATACATAATTACTATCGGGCGTAGACTCAGAATAAAAGGGATTATCGCTAAGCGCTTCGCCGGTGTCATTCATACGCAGCGTTTTGCCCATATCAGATGTCAACACTTGAGCTTGCTCACGATAATCAAAACCATCGCCTGTGGTCACGTAAAGCAAACTGTTTTTATCAAACACCATTCTTCCACCGTAGTGCACAGGCGTATTGCGAAGCGAGCGTTGGCGAAAGATCGGCTCAAGCACCTCGACTAAAGTACCATCGACAGGTAGTTTAAAGCGCACAATAGCCAGACCGTTAGCCTCAGCACTTCCAAAACTATAGCTAAGGTAAACCCAAGCGTTTTTAGCATAATTTGGATGGAACTCGATGTCGAGATAGCCTCCTTGCCCAGGTCGATACATATCTGTAATAGGCAAAGTAAAGCGAGTAAACTTGCCAGTAGCACTTGCAACCCACACTGCCCCATCACGCTCTGTGACAAACAGTTCATCTTTTGGTGACACATTAATTGACCACGATGCGGGTAAATCGTCATAAAGCATTTCGGTGCTGTAGGTCTTATTTGTGACTTCTTGAGAGCGCGCGTTCGCCTCGAACTGAGTACATACAAAAAGCATAGTAAAAAGCACGAGAGCGCCTCCTAATCTACCTAAGACATTCGCCCGAGACTGGGCTAAATTTACTTCCCCAAACATCTTAACTCCTTGATAGTAAATATCGTTTTTTTTGCTTCTCTAAGCTTTTTTACATATTAGATCCGCTTTTCGTGTTTGTAGTATAGACTAAGTAGACCTCAACACGACAGTTGCTCCTGTCACTGCATGTATTTTGCTTAAGCGAAATTTTCAATAAGTGTGAATCGATAAAATAAAAGACAATTTAGATAGTAAGGACAAAGACGAATGAACACACTCAAATCACTCATGGATTTCTCACTCAAGCTAGTGTTAGCTGGCACGCTCACATTTTGCATAGCCAGCTTGCTACACTCTCAAATGACCTTGAGTAAGCTAATTGCAGTTGGTGTGGATATTCCTTTGAAATCAAGACTAACTACCGTCGCGCAAGACTTTGTGGGCTTACTTCCTACTTATGGGCTTATTATTTTATTTGCACTGTTAATTGCTATGCTAGTGACGCTAATGCTACTGCGTTTACTGCAGAGAACACAAGCTAACAACATTTGGGTATTTGCATTGGCTGGCGCGGTTGCAATGGCTGTGACGCTTATGGCAATGCAACCTATATTAAACGTTACTATAATCTCAGGTGCTAGGGGCACTTGGGGCTTAACTGCCCAGTGCATCGCCGGAGCCTTCGGTGGTGCCTTATTTGGTTACTTGCACCGGCGTAAAGCGGTCGAAGCGCTTAAATTAAATCAATCCAAATCGTGAATTAATAGCTATAATGTAAACTGATTGTAAATTTTGCACGCTTCCCATTATCTTTAAGCCTACAGCACTAACAAACATAAAGGATCTAACATGAGCCAGGCAGTGAATATCCCTTCAAACATCAAGTCCTTAGCTGATTACATAGAACATACCTTTGCAAAGTATGGTGATAAACCGGCATATAACGCTTTGGGTCAAGCCTTGAGTTTTGCAGAAGCCGAGGCATTATCAGCAAAGTTTGCTTCATGGCTTTTACATCACGGAAAATTGCAGCCTGGCGACAGAATTGCGATACAATTGCCGAATTTATTGCAAAATCCCATCGCTGTATATGGCGCGCTACGCGCTGGCCTAGTAGTCGTGAATACAAACCCTTTGTATACACCGACGGAAATGTCACATCAATTTGCTGATTCTGGTGCAAAAGCTTTGGTGATACTTGAAGACTTTGTACCTAAGTATGAGGCAATAAAAGATAGCACCGCGATCGAAACGGTAATCATCACCAGCGCAACACAAATGCTTACTCAGAAAGCTTGTGAGTCGGCCTATCCTTGTTTTATGCAAGTATTCGAGCAAGCTCAAGAACTAACATTGCCTCAACGTCCTGAAATCTCGCTCGATGACGGGTGCATATTACAATACACTGGTGGCACGACTGGCGTGTCTAAGGGTGCTGAGCTCACTCACAGAAATGTATTGGCCAACAGTATTCAAACCCTCGAGCGCTTGGGTAAAAAGTTTAAAGATGGTGAAGAAATCATAGTATGCCCACTGCCGCTTTATCATATATATGCCTTTACTGTTTGCATGATGACCTTATTCGCAAAAGGGGCAACTTGCCTGCTAATACCTAACCCGCGAGATATGGATGCCTTTGTACAAGCGATCAAGCCACACAAATTTACTTCCTTTGCCGGTCTAAACACCTTATTTATGGGACTTTGCGCTCACCCAGAGTTCCCTAGCCTCGATTTTAGCAAATTAACACTCACTATGTCGGGTGGTACAGCACTAACTAAATCAGCCGCAGAATTATGGACTAAAACTACAGGTTGCTCCGTAACCGAAGGCTACGGCCTGTCTGAGACAGCCCCTGTATTGGCCTTCAACGAACCCGGTAACGAACATTTAGGTACTGTGGGTCTACCGTTGATCGACACCGATATTCAGTTACTTGATCCAAATGACCAACCGGTCGCAGATGGTCAAGAAGGTCAAATAGCAGCAAAAGGCCCTCAAGTAATGAAAGGTTATTGGCAACGTCCAGATGAAACGGCAAAAGTGATGACTGCAAACGGCTATTTCAAAACCGGAGATATTGGGGTAAGACTCCCAAACGGTTGCATTAAAATTGTAGACCGATTAAAGGACATGGTAATTGTGTCGGGCTTTAATGTTTACCCCAATGAAATTGAAGATGCACTAACACAGCACCCTGATATTCTCGAGGCAGCCGTTGTTGGTAAACCTGATGACAAAACCGGTGAAAAAGTATGCGCGTTTATTACCGTGGCAAAAACCATCAGCACCGAGGAAGTTCAAGAGCATTGTAAGCAGATGCTAACCGCTTATAAAATACCCAAAGAAGTCAACATTATTGACGAATTACCTAAATCGACCGTTGGTAAGATACTCCGCCGTGAACTTCGTTGATGCTTAATTTTGCTCTTTCCGTTATAGGCCCTGTTGTATTATTAATAGCCTTTGGCTACGCACTTTATAAAACAGGGCTAATGACAGATGACTTTGTTGAAAGAGCAAGTAGGCTCATCTTTAATTTCGCTTTACCTGCGCTTCTTTTTACAACAATTGCAAAGAGTGACATAAGCACTATTTCTGATAAAAACATGTTGGTAATTGGTGTGCTCGGTACGCTGGGTATTTGCTTAGTACTCATGCTCATCGCTCCGTATATTGTTACTAAAAGAGCTGATAGAGGGGTCGTTATTCAGGGTGCTTTTAGGTCAAATATGGGTATTATCGGTTTAGCTTATTGCGCAAATGCCTATGGTCAAGAGGGCTTAGCGCTAGCGTCAATCTATTTAGGAGCCTTAACCATAACCTATAACGTGATCAGCGTTATTATTCTAAACTTCTACTTAGACAGCAAAACGTCATATTTACGGATGATAAAAGGCGTAGTCACTAACCCAATCATACTGGCTATTGTGAGTGCCCTTCTGGTCTCTAATTTTCAGCTTAACTTACCGTCAATACTGATTAATAGTGCAGGCTACTTTGCACAGTTAACGCTCCCATTAGCCCTGTTGTGTACAGGTGCTGCACTACGATTTTCCAGTTTAAGAGCTGACGGCAAGGCAGCCGCTATCAGTATCCTTGTTAAGTGTTTTATCTATCCATTCGTGATAGTTGCTTTCGCGCTTGGTTTTGGTATTGATGGTATGGCTCTGGGTGTGGTTTACTTAATGTCAATAGCACCCACAGCAGCAGCAAGCTATGTAATGGTTCGAAAAATTGGCGGCAATTACACTCTTGCAGCCCACATTATAGCGATCAGCACGCTAGTATCTGTGCCTATTACCATTGCGGGTTATTCTGTTGTGATGCACTATATGTGAGCGACAAATAGTATGCGGATGCATTAGTATTTATGTCCTAATTCAAATCGGAAGTTTACACATGAAAAAAAGGCACTTCGAATTGTCGAAGAAAAACCTCTATATTATTTTCGCTATTTTTGTATGCGTAATTGTCATTCCTTTGTTGGCCCTAATTCACCTGCTTGAGAGCTAGGTCCACAATCGCATCAACATGCAATTCAGTTGTATTAAACAACGGGGCTTCGGGCAAATCTTCAGGCTTCAAGAGTAGGAATATTTCTGTGCAGCCAAGAATGATACCTTCCGCACCCTGCTTTAATAGCTTACGGCTAATTTCAACATAAGCTTCTTTGGAACTATGTTGAATATCTCCCCTCACTAACTCATTAAAAATAATAGCATCAACTATCACTTGGTCTTCTTCTGACGGAGAAATAAGCTCAATACCAAACTTATCCATAAATCGCGACTTTATATAATCGGCTTCCATCACTGGTTTAGTTCCTAAAATCCCGACTTTTTTGAGTCCTTGGCGGCTAATTTCAGCGCCTGTGGGGTCGCTTATATGAATAAAAGGGATCGGAACTAGGTCTTCTACTCTGTCTAAAACACGGTGCATGGTATTACTTACGCAGACCAAAATGTCAGCACCTCCCTCGTAAGCGTTTAACACCTTTCCCTCTAGATAAACTCTTGCTTCATCCCAAGCGCCATTTCGGACATAGTATTCAATGTTTCCGAAGTTAAGACCCAAAATTAACGTCTCTGCTATTTCCCAGCCGCCAAGGCGCGCGTTCACTTTTTCGTTAAGCATACGATAGTATTCGGCAGTCGCTTGATTGCTCATACCACCGAGTATGCCGATTGTTTTCATTGGTAAAGGCCTAAGCATGACTCTCTCGAAATAGAAGACGGAGGTTTAGTCTAGTGGAATGCTACGAAACTGTAAATTACTGTTCATCACTTCGGTCACAAGGTGCAAATGAGGATTGAAAAGTATTTACACTGTTAAGGATGGCTCTGATAAAACAAAAAAGGCGCTCAATGAGCGCCTTCTTATTATCTTCGAAAAGATATTAGTCTAGGATTTTAGCTACTACGCCAGCACCTACTGTACGGCCACCTTCACGGATTGCGAAGCGTAAACCTTCGTCCATCGCGATTGGTGCAATCAGTTCTACGTGGAACTTCAAGTTATCACCAGGCATTACCATTTCAACGCCTTCAGGAAGCTCTACTGCACCTGTTACGTCAGTTGTACGGAAGTAGAACTGTGGACGGTAACCTTTAAAGAAAGGAGTATGACGGCCACCTTCGTCTTTGCTTAGTACATATACTTCAGCTT
>NZ_JADNRN010000006.1 GCF_015595035.1 Marinibium conchae
ATGCTTGAGCGTCACCGCCGTAAGTCTTTGCTAATACCGACGTGATTGCCGCTGTAAGAGTTGTTTTACCGTGGTCAACGTGGCCGATAGTACCAACGTTTACGTGTGGTTTATTACGTTCAAACTTTTGCTTTGCCATTTTAGATATTCCCAGCAACGTATTAAAAAATTATTTTCAATTAGTGTGGAATGAAGATTAGGATGTGGTGCTGATAGGCAGATTCGAACTGCCGACCTCACCCTTACCAAGGGTGCGCTCTACCAACTGAGCCATATCAGCAACGTTAATGGAGCGGGCAGCGGGAATCGAACCCGCATCATCAGCTTGGAAGGCTGAGGTAATAGCCATTATACGATGCCCGCGTTCCTAATTCTCGTCCCCACTTCATGAGAAAGTGGTGGAGGGGGCAGGATTCGAACCTGCGAAGGCTGAGCCGGCAGATTTACAGTCTGCTCCCGTTGACCGCTTGGGTACCCCTCCGAGATTGATGGTGCCGACTACCGGAGTCGAACTGGTGACCTACTGATTACAAGTCAGTTGCTCTACCAACTGAGCTAAGTCGGCACTGCATCAAGTGGGTGCGCATATTAAAGAAATGATCGGCATGTGGCAATAGCTAATTGATAAAAAAACGTGTTTTTTTGAATATTTTTTTAATATGTCTTTTTTTAACACGTTTTATTGCTGTTTTTTAATCAACAAACAATGTTAAACCATCTAAAACTAAGTTTTCAGAAAAAAACGCTGTTGAAAAAAAGTCTTCATATTTGAAAATATTTTGATTTCCACCTGTAATAAAAACATCGAACTCAGATGATTTGGTAGAAATTAACTCTACAGCGTGTTTTCCCATACCGATTATTTGAGCTTTACAGCCAAAATCAACACAGTCAGGGGTGTCGTTACCAAAATATATTTCAGTGTTTTCATTGTCGTTTCCAAAAACTTTTTCGGTATTATTGAACAGAGCGTTTTTCATTAGGTTGAAACCCGGACCTATCCAGCCGCCTAAATGTTGTTGATTTACGATAAAATCGATAGTAACCGCCGTTCCAATATCAATAACAACGAGACCTTCTTTGTTAGACTGATTCCGGGCTGCCAACATGGCTAACCAGCGATCAATGCCCATATTTGAAGGTTGATGATAAGCATTGTGTAGGCCTCGTTCGTAACTTTTCGTTTCTGCTATAAACAGTGATTTTTGAAGCTGTGAACACTGAGCACGAAAGTCATCTAAAGCAACAGAGGAACGAACAGAAGAAATATAAATCCTCGATACAAGATGAAGTTGTTCTGTTATCTCGTTAAATGCAGATGTGCGTATGACATTATCGCGTGAATGTTCAAGCCTGTCGGTGCCTATTGAATATTTGATAGCGGTATTGCCAACGTCAATGAATAGATTAGCCATGTCGAACGCTTATTTCTCCACCATGGTGTGGTGTAATCATGCCATTGCATTCAAGCAATAAAGCACCACTTTCGTTAATCCCCTTACTCACACCATGCATTTGATTTTTACCCGCTAGTAAATAGACGTATTTATCGTAAAACAAATCAGCCGCTTTCCATTCCGGAATAAATGGCGTCAAACCTTTGTTTTCAAACTCTCTTAACATTGAATGCAGTGTGTCAGCTAGTTCAGCAATAAATAGATTTCTATCGATTTGTTTGTCGAGGGCTGTATATATATCAGTAAAGGGTTGATCTATTCCTTGGACATGGCGTGGTAGTAAGACATTAATGCCTATCCCAATAATTGCGCTAGCGTCAGAGCCAACTTGCCCTTCAACCTCAACAAGCACACCCGCAAGCTTTTTACCATTGTGATACACGTCATTCGGCCACTTCAGCTTACAATCTCGAAGACCGTATTTCATCAGTACTCTGTTTATACCGATACCCACTAATAGCGATAAGCCTACCATTGATTGATAGCCCCCGGCAAAAGTCCAGCACATCGACATATATATACTGCTGCCGAAAGGTGATACCCAAGGTCGGCCTCGTCTTCCCCTACCTTGCGTTTGAGCTTCCGCTAGGCATATATAACCATTAGGTAGCTCTTGCAAACGACTTTTAATATAGGTGTTAGTTGAATCAATTATGCTTAATACCTCTAGCTTATCAGTGGTGAGAGAGTTTGACTGGGAGACTATTTTGTCGGCACGCAATAACTCAATTGCTTGTGCTAGCTTATAGCCACGTCCTTTCACACTATATATATCAAGACCAATCGAGCCCAAATATTTTATATGATTAGCAATAGCGCTTCGACTGAGGCCGGTTAGCTCGCCTAGCGCTTCACCAGAGTAAAACTCACCATCAGCGAGCTGATTTATTATTAAGCTTCGTGCAAGCGCTGCATTCTTTCTCATCCTTGTATTACCCTCATAGCCTTATCAATTGATCTGCGCCCATCAAACGAACTTCATTTTCCAACTCAATCCCAAACTGAGTCTGCACCTTGTCACGAATTTCACGAGCCAGTGCCAACAACGCACTTCCTGTACCGTCTCCACTATTCACTAACACAAGAGGCTGTTTTGAATAGCATTCGACTCCATTCTTTTTACAGCCTTTAAAACCAAGACTATCTATTAACCAAGCAGCAGGGATTTTGGCCAAGCCCTCTCCGGCTGGAAAAGATGGAAGACTTGGATAAGTATCTTGTAACGCTTTTAGCTGTGATACAGACACAACTGGATTCTTGAAGAAACTACCAGCATTTCCGAGTTGTTTGGGGTTTGGTAGTTTAGACTCTCGTGTCTCAATTACCTTTTTATATATGCTGGCAGGTGTGGCTTGACTTAGCTGATTCAGCGGACTGTAGCTCGCATTTACTAACGCATCTTTTGGAAGCACCAAATTTACACAAGTAATAAAGGACTTGCCTGCGAGTTCATGCTTAAAAATAGAATCACGGTAGCCAAATTTACAGTCATTATGCATTAACGTAATAGTTTCAAGACTCTCGAGGTCGATATACTCTACTGACTTTATAAAAGCTTCAATTTCAAGGCCATAGGCACCAATATTTTGGATCGGGGCAGCTCCCACTGTGCCGGGGATAAGCGCTAAGTTCTCTAAGCCAAATATACCTCGTTCAAATAGATAAGTGACTAAATTATGCCAGTTCTCTCCTGATTGCACTCTACAGTGATATGAGAGTGAAGACTCTGTTATATCAATACCCATAAGTTCATTTTTAAAAACGATACCCTCGTAATTATCAATAAAAACAGTGTTACTGCCCTCTCCTAGTATTACTAAATTATTATTCTTATGCTTTTTAAAAGTGGATATGAAGTCAGCAATTGATTTAATTACCACTATTTCATTAGCTGACACATTAAAGCCAAAAGTATGGAGGTGTTGGAGTGAATGCACGGTGTAAATCGTTCCAGATTATTATTATGTGAGTAGCATTAATGTAAGTAAGGCAAGCATAAAAAAACAATGCTCTAAAATAGCAAATTTGTTGCTCTCGCTAATCATACTCTTGATGATACAAATAAGGTATCATGACCACAACCAAACAACAGTAAAATTTACGAGAAAGAGAACAACATGAAGATATGTGGCGTTGAGATCAAAGGATCTGAAGCTGTGGTATGTCTACTGAACTATCAAGACGGCTTATTCACTTTACCCGAATGTCGAGTAAGAAAAGTTGAATTTAACAAGCGTAACTCGACTGGCGACCTACGTTACTTCCAAGCAACCTTTAAAAAGCTCATGTCTGATTACTCGGTAGAACAAGTTGTGATTAAAGAACGCCCGCTAAAGGGAAAGTTTGCCGGCGGTGCCTTAGGTTTCAAAATGGAAGCCGCCATTCAATGCATCGATGGTTTAGAAGTAGACACAATGTCACCACAAGTCTTTAAGGAGGCTATTAAAAGAAATCCTATCACTGTGAGTTTTTCGGAGACAGGTTTAAAAGTGTTTCAAGAGGCCGCCTTTAATGTCGCGTTTGCAAAGCATATGAATCTTCAGTATCCACCTCCTCCGCCATCATCTGAGTTACTTTAACTGCGTTTTATACCGAGGTGTGCGCGTGAGATTACCGCCTTCGCGGTAATGACGGTGTGTCTAATGTAGCGTCATACCGGCGTAGGCCGGTATCACACCGAAACGTCATGCCGGCGTAGGCCGGTATCTGCTTTTATACACCGAGGTGTGTTCGTGAGATTACCGCCTGCGCGGTAATGACGGTGTGCCTAATGTAGCGTCATGCCGGCGTAGGCCGGTATCTCTTTTCTTCAGGCATAAAAAAACCCGTCTCAAGGACGGGCTTCTCTACCTGCTTGCGCAGTGAATGGGAGCCTGACGGT
>NZ_JADNRN010000007.1:0-1156 GCF_015595035.1 Marinibium conchae
TCATAGTTGCCATATTAAGTAGGTCGGGACACGTGTTATCTTGACTGAAGATGGGGGGACCATCCTCCAAGGCTAAATACTCCTAACTGACCGATAGTGAACTAGTACCGTGAGGGAAAGGCGAAAAGAACCCCTGTGAGGGGAGTGAAATAGAACCTGAAACCGTATACGTACAAGCAGTGGGAGCAGACTTGTTCTGTGACTGCGTACCTTTTGTATAATGGGTCAGCGACTTATATTTAGTAGCAAGGTTAACCGATTAGGGGAGCCGTAGCGAAAGCGAGTGTTAACTGCGCGTTTAGTTGCTAGGTATAGACCCGAAACCCGGTGATCTAGCCATGGGCAGGTTGAAGGTTGAGTAACATCAACTGGAGGACCGAACCCACTGACGTTGAAAAGTCAGGGGATGACTTGTGGCTGGGGGTGAAAGGCCAATCAAACCGGGAGATAGCTGGTTCTCCCCGAAATCTATTTAGGTAGAGCCTCGGACGAACACCATTGGGGGTAGAGCACTGTTAAGGCTAGGGGGTCATCCCGACTTACCAACCCTTTGCAAACTCCGAATACCGATGAGTGCTATCCGGGAGACACACGGCGGGTGCTAACGTCCGTCGTGAAGAGGGAAACAACCCAGACCGCCAGCTAAGGTCCCAAAATATTGCTAAGTGGGAAACGAAGTGGGAAGGCTAAAACAGCTAGGAGGTTGGCTTAGAAGCAGCCATCCTTTAAAGAAAGCGTAATAGCTCACTAGTCGAGTCGGCCTGCGCGGAAGATGTAACGGGGCTAAGCAATATACCGAAGCTGCGGATTTGACCTTAGGGTCAAGTGGTAGGGGAGCGTTGTGTAAGTGGTTGAAGGTGAGTCGAGAGGCTTGCTGGACATATCACAAGTGCGAATGCTGACATGAGTAACGATAATGGGGGTGAAAAACCCCCACGCCGGAAGACCAAGGTTTCCTGTCCCATGCTAATCAGGGCAGGGTAAGTCGGCCCCTAAGGCGAGGCAGAAATGCGTAGTCGATGGGAAACGGATTAATATTTCCGTACTTGTTATATCAGTGAAGGGGGGACGGAGAAGGTTATGCAAGCATGGCGTTGGTTGTCCATGTGAAAGTGCGTAGGGCGTTGGTTTAGGTAAATCCGGACTGACATTAACC
>NZ_JADNRN010000007.1:1251-2831 GCF_015595035.1 Marinibium conchae
ACCACGGTCGCGAAGTTGCAAATACCCTGCTTCCAGGAAAAGCCTCTAAACTTATGATATAGCGAACCGTACCCCAAACCGACACAGGTGGTCAGGTAGAGAATACTAAGGCGCTTGAGAGAACTCGGGTGAAGGAACTCGGCAAAATTGTACCGTAACTTCGGGAGAAGGTACGCCCTTGATTGTGATGGCACTTGCTGCTTAAGCGATTGAGGGCCGCAGTGACCAGGTGGCTGGGACTGTTTATTAAAAACACAGCACTGTGCTAAATCGAAAGATGACGTATACGGTGTGACACCTGCCCGGTGCCGGAAGGTTAATTGATGGGGTTAGACTTATGTCGAAGCTCTTGATCGAAGCCCCGGTAAACGGCGGCCGTAACTATAACGGTCCTAAGGTAGCGAAATTCCTTGTCGGGTAAGTTCCGACCTGCACGAATGGTGTAACCATGGCCACGCTGTCTCCACCCGAGACTCAGTGAAATTGAAATTGCAGTGAAGATGCTGTGTACCCGCACCTAGACGGAAAGACCCCGTGAACCTTTACTACAGCTTGGCACTGAACATTGACCCTACATGTGTAGGATAGGTGGGAGGCTATGAAGCGTTGTCGCCAGATGACGTGGAGCTGCCCTTGAAATACCACCCTTGTATGTTTGATGTTCTAACATTGGCCCCTAATCGGGGTTGTGGACAGTGTCTGGTGGGTAGTTTGACTGGGGCGGTCTCCTCCCAAAGCGTAACGGAGGAGCACGAAGGTTGGCTAATCCTGGTCGGACATCAGGAGGTTAGTGCAATGGCATAAGCCAGCTTAACTGCGAGACAGACACGTCGAGCAGGTACGAAAGTAGGTCATAGTGATCCGGTGGTTCTGAATGGAAGGGCCATCGCTCAACGGATAAAAGGTACTCCGGGGATAACAGGCTGATACCGCCCAAGAGTTCATATCGACGGCGGTGTTTGGCACCTCGATGTCGGCTCATCACATCCTGGGGCTGAAGTCGGTCCCAAGGGTATGGCTGTTCGCCATTTAAAGTGGTACGCGAGCTGGGTTTAGAACGTCGTGAGACAGTTCGGTCCCTATCTGGTGTGGGCGTTGGATGATTGATGGGAGCTGCTCCTAGTACGAGAGGACCGGAGTGGACGAACCGCTGGTGTTCGGGTTGTGATGCCAATTGCATTGCCCGGTAGCTACGTTCGGAATCGATAACCGCTGAAAGCATCTAAGCGGGAAGCGAGCCCAGAGATGAGTCATCCCAGACAGTTTAACTGTCCTGAAGGGTTGTTGAAGACGACGACGTTGATAGGCAGGGTGTGGAAGCGTTGTAAGGCGTTAAGCTAACCTGTACTAATTGCCCGTGCGGCTTAACCATACAACACCAAAGTAGTTTCTCTATAGCGCTAACGCGCAGTCGTGATAAGACATGTAGATGACATTGGTGGATGAATGACAAGTAGCCAAATCAAATAAAAGTCAAAGAGTAGCGATACTCGGACGTTAAATATAAGCACGTCATTACCATATAAGCACGTCATTACCGCGAAAGCGGTAATCTCAAGCATACACCTCGGTGTATAAAA
>NZ_JADNRN010000008.1 GCF_015595035.1 Marinibium conchae
TTTTCGCCTTTCCCTCACGGTACTAGTTCACTATCGGTCAGTTAGGAGTATTTAGCCTTGGAGGATGGTCCCCCCATCTTCAGTCAAGATAACACGTGTCCCGACCTACTTAATATGGCAACTATGACGCTTCATGTACGGGGCTATCACCCTGTATCGCTGAGCTTTCCAACTCATTCCACTACTTCATAATTACTCGGCTGCTCCCCGTTCGCTCGCCGCTACTTGGGGAATCTCGGTTGATTTCTTTTCCTAAGGGTACTTAGATGTTTCAGTTCCCCTCGTTTGCCTCATTAAGCTATGTATTCACTTAATGATACCGCCGAAGCGGTGGGTTTCCCCATTCGGACATCTGTGGCTCAAATGCGTTTTGTCAACTCACCACAGCTTTTCGCAGACTTACACGTCCTTCATCGCCTCTAACTGCCTAGGCATCCACCGTATACGCTTAGTCACTTAACCATACAACCCAAAATAGCTTCGTTTTTGAATGTTATTTGTTACCTTTATCTCCTCACTCCTCAGTCACGTATTGTTCATACGCTCCTTCGTCGCTCGTCGAGTCGGCAACAACTACCCTCCAAATACTCGCTATTTACCTTTATTTTCTGACCCAGGTTAGAGTCGTACTTTGGGTAAATAGACCGCCGCTTGTTTCTTTTTGAATCCCGCCAAGGAAAAGAAACTTACCGCCACTTATGTCAGTCCCGCCAAGAGCCTTCATAAATGTATTTGTTCAACGTTCGCCTTTTTAATCGAACATTGTGGTGCACCTCAACCAAAAGGCTGTGTGCTTGTTGTATGCATGACAAGTTTTGCTAATCTAATAAAATGTCAGATAGAGTAGCTTCTTGAAAAAACCGCATCTTACGATGCTATTTTAATCAGTTACTCTTTCGTTAAATATTGATTACTAATTATCAGCTTTCCAAATTGTTAAAGAACATATTAAGTGCAAGCACTTAACATTAAGGTTTAAAAAACCTTAATGGATAAACACAGCATGCCTATTCATTAAGGTTGTTTCTGTCGATGTAAGTGGTGGAGCTAAGCAGGATCGAACTGCTGACCTCCTGCGTGCAAGGCAGGCGCTCTCCCAGCTGAGCTATAGCCCCTTACATCGTGAGTAAAAGCATCCTCGTTTTGGTGCGTAGACAAGGCGGTTGGTGACGATGTGTGCTAGCAGCACATGAGGTATCAACCAACGCAGTATACACGCCAAAATGGTAGGCTTGGGCAGACTTGAACTGCCGACCTCACCCTTATCAGGGGTGCGCTCTAACCAGCTGAGCTACAAGCCTATATTGCAGGCTTATATGTGCCTAACTACTTTTACTCTTTTCTTCTTTATATAAACAAGACTATCTGTGTGAACACTACATCAAGAACGCGCAACTAATAGTAAGGAGGTGATCCAACCCCAGGTTCCCCTAGGGTTACCTTGTTACGACTTCACCCCAGTCATGAAACACAAAGTGGTAATCGTCCTCCCGAAGGTTAGACTAACTACTTCTTT